>DAIDAP010000017.1 GCA_027310565.1 Chloroflexota bacterium
GGGGGGGGGGGGGTATGGATGGCAGAGCCGACGGGGATACGTATCCAACGGATCCGCAACGCAAAGACCGGCGCGAAGGACGAGAACGAGGAGCGGATCCTCATCAACAACGACGGCGCACAGCGCTGGACGCTGGCCGATCGGATGATCACCCATCAGACCGCGGCGCAGCAGCACGTGCACATCTACCGCTTCCCGGCGCAGACCAGTGGTGGAGACTGGACCTTCGACCATGGCGAGAGCATCCTCGTCTCTACCGGGATCGGCACTGACACCTTCATCCCGCAACCGTCCAGCGGCGACAGACCGCAGTTGCACTCCTACATGAACCGGAAGGCGATGGTGTGGAACGACTGCGGCGACCGTGTGTACCGGCGGAACGCGAACGGAACGTTCGTCACCCAACCCTTCCTGGTCCGGTAAGGAGGATCCGCTTGCGTCGCATCGCGCTCGTTGTCGCGCTTGGCCTGACGGCCCTGGTGGCAGCCTTCGGCGCGGGATTCTCGCTCGCCGGACTCACTGCCGGGATTCCGGCACCCGACGGAACCGTGACGTTCTGCTACCACGAGAGGACCGGCGCGGCTCGCATCGTTGCCGACTCAAGCTATTGCGGCCGCAACGAACGCTCCGTGACGATCGATCAGCGCGGTCCAACCGGTGCGACCGGAGCCACAGGCGCAACGGGTGCGACGGGACCCACCGGAGCCACCGGAGAGACCGGTCCAAGGGGTGACACTGGTGTGACGGGAGCGACTGGTCCGACGGGCGCGATGGGATCGACTGGTGCGACGGGTGCCTCCGGGAACACGGGTCCGACGGGTGCGAGCGGACCGACGGGCGCCTCGGGAGCCATGGGTGATACCGGCGCAACAGGCGCCACAGGTGCGACGGGCGCAACCGGTCCGACTGGTCCAACTGGGTCCACGGGTGCGACTGGCCCGACGGGCGACACAGGACCGACGGGGCCAATGGGTCCGACCGGACCAACCGGGCCCGCACCGACCGCGAATCCAGCTGTGTTGGGCTGTGACGCCGACGCCGTTGCGCTATGGACCATCACGGAGGGGTCAGGCTCGATCGCTCACGACGTATGCGCGGGCCACGATGCGAGCTTCACCAACGCGGCATGGGACAGCGCCGGTCGCTGGGGGCCGGCGCTCCGATTCGATGGCCAGACCGTGGGCGTCAGCAGCCCGTCGGGAAGCTTCGACGTGTCGCAACTCACGATCGAGTTCTACGTACGCTACGAGGGGCAAGCCGGCGCGATGCACGTGGTGCGCCGGCAGCGCGCCAGCGGCAGTCCGGAGGACCAATACCGCGTGGTCATTCGCGGCTGCGCCCTCGAGTTTGCGATCGATGGATTCGTTCCGGAGGGAATGCGCGGAGAGACGCCGTGCCTACTTAGCGTCGGCTGGAACTACGTCGTCGCCACATCTGATGGGGCGCGCATGCGTCTCTACGTGAACGGCGTGCTGCAACGCCAAAGCGCCGAGGCACCGCCGCCGATCCCCGCGGGCACGGGCGGCGTAGTATTCGGCGAGAACATCGACCATCTCGACCGGCTCGTCGGCGAACTTCAGTACGTGCGCATCTCGCGCGTCGCTCGGTCCGCTTTCGGACCTAATCCGTAGCTGATTGTCGTAGCGGACGCGTGTATCAGTGCGACCCAGCGCGGTCACAATGACACGGGCTCTGGAAGGCGCACCATGTGGATGCGCCCGCTGCCGGCCGAGTCCGCCCGGCGAGCAGACGCCCTACCCAGGCGCTTGGATTCACCGCGCGGAACGGTGCTTGCCGTCGGCAGTCTCCAGTAGATGAGGATCGTCGAATGAAGCTGGCTGACTTGCGACCGCGGGACCGGGCGACGCGAAGCCAGGACATCACATCGGGGCTGCTGAACGTCGACCAGACAAGCGCGCCGGTGGTGCAGCTACGCGCCACCCGGATCACGGGCTGGTCGGCAAGCCTGTCGGCGACGCTCCGCGAGCAGGAGGTCGAGGACCTCAACTCACTGCAGCTGGTCGCTGCTCAGCACTTCGGCATCGAGGGCTTCGCATTCGATTCGGTCTTGCGCAATCTCCAAGAGGCCGGGATCGCCAGCGTGCAGCGTCGACGCGATCGCGAGGTCCTCTATGTTGAGCAACTCGCGCTTGGAGACCTCTATCAGCGGCTTGGAGAACGCTTCGAGGCGCAACGACCAAGTGAGTTCGATGTGGCTACCCTCGCGGTCGTCGAGACGCTCGCGGCGACACCGATGCGATCCTCACGTCTGATCTCGAGTCTCGGCCTCGATCCCGAGACGCTGGCCATGATTCGCGGTCTCGGCGAGGACGCTCAGCTAATCAAGGTGATTGACGACGTGCCGGGGGATCCGCTCCTGCATTCGCCGCTCTTCACGCTCGAGCGCCCTGACCAGCTGGCCCGAATCTTCAATGGCGCTGATGACGAGGAACTCGTCGCCGGCTTCAAGCAGATCCGCAGCTATCAGGGTCTGCCGCTTGAGCAAGCACCAGCGGCCATGCAGGCCGCGGTCAAGCGCGGACTTTTGACGGCGCCGACCGTCCGCGGAGTCAGCGGCGAGCATGCTTTTCTTTCGCTCCCGCCCGCGCCGCCGGCTGGAGTCGAAAGGGTCGTGGCCGAGAAGGCGATGGCGATTCTGGCCGCAGTGCGTTACGGGCAGCACCATGGACGTCGCTTCAAGATCAAGTGGCCAGAGCTGGTCCTCGAGAAACTTGGCGATGCTAGACGCTCGTACATGTTGAACCCTCATCCCGAGCTTGCTACCCAGTACCAAGCATTGGCGTCCATGGGGATCGTGCGTTTGGTCCCCAGCAGCAACATGTACGCGGCGCAGCTCATCCCGACTGAGGACAACAGGCGTGCATTGCGCATCGCGCTGGACCTCATTCGCTACGGGGAACCACTCGATCAGCGCGCACAGGCGCAGCCCGAGATCGAAGCCCTGCTGCGCTCTTCGCAGCAGTACCGTGGCACGCTGTGGACAATGAAGCACCAGAAGGTGCAGGCGAGGATGTCGGACAAGACGTTCACCAAGCTCCTGGTGAGCGTTCAGGGCGGAGCGCCGCTTGACGTCTAGGACTCCGCGTCGACATCGCGCCCAATCGCGTGCCAAGAAGGAGCCAATGGCAACGCCACCGGGTGAGCTCGACTGGGGACAAAAGCTCGCCGTGCGGCGCGCCTTGCGCGTGATGGGAGCGGGGACGCGCCTGAACGTGCTCTTGGCGAACGTCTCCGAAAACCACACAAGCGTTCAACCGACGAGTTACACGGATCTCGATGTCTTTGGGATGCAGGTTCTGCCCGACTTCCGCCTCGCCTACACGCTCGCGTACTGCACGACCTCGGCGATCGGAACCGATCGCGTGCTCTGGTTAAGGGGCCTTCGCGACGAGTTCGAGGGCGCGACGGCGATCTTGGTCGCCCGCGAGATCCCCCGCAGCGCACGCGAGCTCGCAACTCGCAGCCACATCGTCCCTTTCACCGAGCCTGAGCTCGAAGTGTGGCTCGCCACGCACACACCGCGCGTCGGTGACGCACGGCGCGCATTCGAGGCCGCGCTCGAGCCGGCGGTCGGACGGTATCACGCCGCGCTTCGCACGCTCCCGCGCGCATTCGATCAGCTCGTTGGCTTTCGCGACTACCTGTTCCTGCAATTCGGCCCGGCGCGCGCTCTGCAGCTGACGATCGGCTATCTCAAGTCCGCACAAGGGCAGTGGCACGCGAAGGAACCGCTTCACTTGGCACTACTCCTGGACATCGCCCAGCTCTACGCGACCGCGTTGCTGGCCTGTGCGCGTCATGTGTTGGAGAACGCGATCGACCGCGAACTCGACGGTGTGGAGAACTTTGTAGGCGGGGGAATCCTAGGCCGGCGGGAGAAGCAGAACTTCGCGCGGTTGCTGACCGACCTGCTGGATGAGCTTGAGCGCGGAGGGGTACATATCACGCCGGGTATGCGCGAGACCATCCGCCCACTCCCTCACTACACCAAGGACCTCGCGCTCCTGACTCGACAACTCCTCGACGCGCCTGAGTTGGCCCAACGACTACCCTGGTACTTTGAGACGTTGCAGCTGGCTGCGCTGCAACGGACCCAGGATCTGGCCGGCAGGCTCGTCGACGCTGGCGACCCCGAGATGAGCGTCGAGCGCGCGCTACGACTCGCGCGTGAGGTGCTCTCTTTCCTCGTCCGTGAGGCGGGCCTCGACCGTGGCTTCCTCGACGCCTTCGATCAAATGCTCGCGCCTCCCCTGCTTCCACTTGGAGCCAGTTGATCGACACCATCAGGACCGCTCTTCCATGAGCGCCCTCTTGACACCTGCTGAAACACAACCGAGCTATTGATGCGCTTCGACAAGGCCTCGTCGCTGAACGCGGACCGGCAGCGCCACACGGCTGAGGAGGTGGTCCCGTACGAGGAGCTCGACAAGTGGATTGCCCGAGACTGCCACAGATTGCGCGGCCTCAAGGAGGGAGGTGGCGGTTTCGGACCAGCGGGCCGCGCCGGTCGCGAAGATCGCGTAGCCCTCGAGACGTCGTGCCGCGCCGACCGTACGCGTGACCTCTGACGCGTCGAGCTCGCTGCCGTCTTTCACCTCAAGAACCGCTGGCTCGCGGTCGACGGTCATGATCGCGTCGAGTTCGCCAAGATCCGCTACGAGATGCCCGAGGGTGAACCGGAAGCGGTACGCCGCGCGCGAAGCTAGCAGCCTGAGCGTGAGGATCGCGGGAAGCACGCCCTGATTGATCGGTCGTTGCAGAAGCCCGTTCAGCCGGTACTCCCACGTCGGTTCAAGGTGTCCGTAGCGCAGGCTCCGGAGCCCGAACGGGAAGGGCGCGCGACAGCTCTGGCACGTCATCGCGGTGCGGATCTCGTCGACGATGCGCCACTCGGACATACCGCAACTGGGACACTGGACGCGGATCCCAGCGAAGACGAGGCGCGCGCTCACCAAACGATCGAGAGCGGGCGCGATGTCGGCCTTGCCGCGTCGCGGCTCGCCCTGCCAGACGCGCGAAGAGATCTCCTCGAGCCCGAGCGCTGTCCGTTCGTCCTGAACCGGGCGTCCGCTCTCGGCAAGGGCGACCTCGGCGAGCGCGCGCAGGATGCGCAGGGCGATGTCGTCCTGGAGGATTGAAGCTCCCTGCAGGCCGCCGACCAGACCGAGCGTCCGCTGCGCCAGTTCACCCCACGCGCTTTGCTCGCCGGGTAGACCGCGGCGTACCGTCAGCGTTCGCAGCACCTCGGCGTCGCTGGGCAGTTTGATCGGGAACTCGGATGGACTGAAACTCCCAATCCAGGTGAAGTCCGCACCGCTAGCGCGCGCGTTGGGATGGACGAGCTGAGCAAGAGCGGGCTCCCGCGGCATCATGAGCGGTGGGAAGTCCACCAGATCCAGCGCGGTCGAACCCTCCGCTCGCGCGACCGCGTCCGGCGGTGCAAGTCTGAGTCGCAACTCGCCTCTGACCGTGATGGGGTACTCGCGAGAGGTCGAGACGGCGAGACGCACGAACTCGGGGAGTGGAACGATTCCGAAGCCGACGTCCGCCGGCTCGTCGGCTCGACGGCGTGGGGCCGGCCACGAGTAGTGTGCGCTGATTGTGTGCTCCTTGCGCTCGACGAACGCGTACAGCTTGGGGAGTGCGGCCCGCGCCTCAGCGATCGTCTCGCGGTAGCAGGCGACGAATACGTCAGGTTCCGTCGTGCGCTCCTCACCAATACCGTGCCTAATCAACGGCTCGAGCGGCGCGAGCTCATCGCGGCTGGCCCAGAGCGGCCACGGAACGACGCGAACGTGATAGGGCTTGTGTAGCGCTCGCATGTTCCAGAAGAGCGCGATACTCGATACGTCCTCGGGTGAGTGGAGCGGGACGAAGATCCAGCGAAACGGCATCTGGCTCTCACCCGACTCCAGACGCACGCCATGCGCAGTCGAATCGATCAGCGTGTTCTCTGCCATAACCTGCGACATCACGCGATCGATAGGCATCGGCCACGCCCCATCAGCATCGACGCGGATCTCATCGCCCTCGATTTCGAGGAGCGCATCCATGTCCTGTTCGACGAGTGATGGCGCCTCATCGCCCCAAGCCGCCGCCTGCCAGAGCAAGGCATTTCCAGGTGCCGCGACGGGTGTGGTGCCGATTCCCGACAGAACAAAGGGACGGCGGGCATGCGCAGGAACCAGATGGCGACGGACGGTCGCGATCTCAATGTGGGTTGTTGCTCGCAGTCGCTCCATCCGCGCTACTTGCGTATCGCCATTCCCGCCGGCAACGAAGATGGTGTCCGGACTGAGGGCGTGGAGCAGCCACCAAGTGTCACCGTTCCACGCCCCGCTGAGATCTGCGCGTTCGACGGCGATCAGGTCGAAGATCCCGCCCCAGCACTTGCTGGCGAAACGGATGACATCCCGGCAAGTGGCCACGTCCCCTTCGCGCACGGAGTAGGCGCGCCTCAGGGGGCGGTAATTCAACTGGGCGGGCATCGCCGCGAGCGCGGCGAAGTCACCGCTCACGAGGTCGACACTCATGCACTGTCTCTATCGGAATGTCTCGCGCACAACCGAAACTTCCTCTCGTCGTTCTCGAGAGCGACCAGCTTCCGCGGAGTAGCGAACGGCGAACTGCGTGGACATGCGCACAGCCACGTCGAGGTCGTTCGCGCCAGCGCACCGCGTGGGGGCGTGCATCCGCTCGACAGACACAGAATCCGGGCTGGAAGCCGTGTGTTCCTTGAGGTATCCCACGCTCACAGCGTATCGGCCACGGCATGCCGTATGGCATCATCGGTCCCGCGACCCACACGGTCAACGCGGTCTCGAGGTCGGAGATGTCTTCGCGCTTGGAGCACCGCCCAGCCGCCCAGCGCAGTTCGGGTCACGCCACTTCGAAGTGACTCTTGATGAGCATGAATTGGCAGCGCTGCCAACTCGTCGCTACGGTCGGCGCCGTCGCACGAGCCAAAAAGCCGTGGGCAGAGAGATGAGGCCAACAGCGCCGAAGATCGCGGCGTCATAAGACGCCCAGCCCAGGGCCATCTCATCGGTGATTCCGACGATCAACAGCCGATAGCCGTGAGCATCCAGCCACACAGCGGCGGCGACGTCTTGAGAATCGTTGGCCCGCGGGAGTGGCACACCCGCTGCCGTTGCGATCCTCCGAGCCTCCTGAAAGGAGATTCGCTTTCCGTCGGGGGCTCTCCACTCGTACCCAGTTGTGATCGAACGCGGAGCAACGACAACCTCCCCTCCTGCCGGCGGCGCTTCGCCGATGACGACCGGCGCGAGGCCAGCTCTCCATGCATCTCTGACCAACCCCGTCGCGGTCAGCAGTGAGAAGCAAAGAGCAGCCCCAAGTAGGAACGCAGGTAGCGCGCGTCCGACGACGGCGCCCGTGAATAGGCCGATGCCGAACGCCGCAAACGCGCGGATGAGAACGAGCGGCCCGTGAAGACCGAGGTCCAACGACGCACTCCAGCCCCACGCGGCGCGATCCGCCGCGACGGGACCTGCAGCAAATGCAGCGAGCGCTACGCCGGGGCCGAGCACCAAGGCGACCGGCGCAAGCTGCCGGGCCAGCCAGCTCGCTCGGGAGGGGAAGAGCGACCAAGCAGTCTGCGCGGTCCGTGCCTCCAACTCACGTGCGACAAGGGGGACGCCACCGAGGAGCCCCACGACGAATGGGAGCAAGGGCATCGCCGCAAGTAGGGATGGGTCCTTGACCATTGAAAATGCCTTCGCCGGCATGAAGCACGGATCCCCACTCCCGCATCGCGCCGACGCACTCTTCGCGTCCCGCGGGTCCCGTGATGAGCCAGTCATCGATACACCGAGCGGAGACCCCGAGAGCGGTGAGACGAAGTTCAGTCACGAGCGCCCAAGAGGCAACGGCGATCGCGGCGAGTGTTGCGAACGCAACCTCGAAACGGTGCTGCTTCAGAGTCACCAGTGCGGCTGGGATCATCAAGCGGCCTCCGCTCGGCTTCGGCGAACCGAGGCAAGATGACCGAGCACGACTTCCTCGAGCGTCGCGCTTCCCGACTGCGCTGACCGTATGAGGGCCAGTTGTTCACCGTGGGGCCCGCTAAAGAACCCGACGGCGTCCTGCCCAGCCGTCTCACTCGCACGGATCGTCGAGTACTCGGCCTTCGCGCGCTCTATGGGCGAGTCTAGGATGACCTGGCCATCGCCGAGGACAACGAGGTGATCGCAGACCTGCTCGACGTCCCCGACGATGTGTGATGAGAGGACCGCAGTCGCCCCTCCGGCTCGTACATCGACGACCAGTCTTGCTAGGAAATCTCGTCGTGCAAGTGGATCGAGGCTGGCGAGCGGCTCATCGAGGAGTAGCAGCTGCGACCGCGTGCCCAGAGCGAGAGCGAGTGCGACCTGTGCCTGCTCGCCACCGGACAGCTCTCCGACCATGCGTGTCGGTGCGAGACCGACGGCAGCCAATTGGGCGATGGCAGATGACCGATCGAAGGCCTGCCGCGCCGCGGCCGCGATCGTGAGGTGATCCGCGATGCTGAGGCCGCGGTACAGCGACGCCGTCTGCGGCACGTATCCGACGTTCCGCACGACCGTGGCGGGCGCTCGCGACGGGTCGACACCGAACACCAGCACGCGGCCTTCGTCGGGCCGCTCGAATCCGATACAGGACCGAATGAGTGTGGACTTGCCGGCTCCGTTCGGGCCCACGAGGGCAGTGATCGATCCCTTAGGTAGCGTGAAGGACGCGTTCCGGACGGCCCATGGGCGATTCCGCTTGTACCTGCGCCCGAACCCTTCGATGCGTAGAGGAACGGTATCGAGCACGCTTTCCTCCCTGACACTCTGCGCTCGCTTCGACGCACGCCACGGGGTGTTCACTGGCCAGCGATGAAGTAACGCCGCTGCCCATCTGCGGACCAGCCGGTCCCAGAGTAGATAAAGCAACCCTGCGCCACGTGTTGCTTGATCTGCTCTTGTTGGTCGAGCGGACCGCCGATCGGACCATCCGTCCGTAGTTCCCATCCGAGTTCGCCCACGTCCTCAAGCGCCGCGCTCACCACTGCAGCGGCCTGGTCCTTCGTGAGGCACTCAGCCAGAAGTCGGGCCGCGACTGCAGCCAGGGTCTGTTTCACCTCAGGCCGCAGGGCCATGATCAGGACGACGCGGTGTCCAACCGTGTCTATCGTCGAACTGACGCAACCGTCACTCCTGACGCCAGTCCCTCGCGCCACGGACCAGTCCCGGTACCCAAGCTCGAGGAGACGTGGGCCTATTGCCTCCTCGGCTTGGGTACCGGTAACGCAGGGATGACCTGCGAAGACAGCTGCGATGGCGGTCTTGAGATCAGCGGGCGGGGCGGGATCGGCGAGCCACGGCCGGGGCTCCGCGCCCGCCCTCGAGAACGCTGAGCCGAGGAACCCGATGGCGACCACGACGACCGCCACCGCGATGCGTCGAGTGGCGAGGCGCCACCCCCCACGGTGTGCAGATGGTCCGAGTCTTCGTCCGTGACGAGTTTCGGCGTTCATCGCAGCCCGACGATTCCGACGCCCCTACCAGCGACGATCGCTAGCAGGCATTGTCGTCGGCGCCAACTTGGTGCGAGCTAAACGTGTCGCGCAAGAAGAAGTTGATGGAGGTGTACCCGTAGAACGAATCAACGCAGAACGAGCTTCCCGACTGGTTCGCGTCTCCGTGGAACGTCACGTCCTGGGCGGAGTACCAGTTCTGCATCGAGTTGATCGAGTCATTGATCGACTGGCCGTTGCTGTTGTAATAGACATCGCCTGAGTAGTTGGAGTCGCTGTCGTTCGTGGTCGCGTGAGGATCTGCGTAGTTGTCGTTGGCGAACACACATACGAGGTAACTGCTGCCGCAGCTCTCCCCGAAGCTACTCCACGCCGTCGCGCTGAATGCCCAACTTCCGCTCAGAAGAAGGGCGAGCATGGTGGGGTACGCGAGTCGCCTAAGAACTGACATCTCACTCCTCCGTGATTCGGAATCAGTCAGGTGCCTAGAGGTCAGACTGAGCGTGAGCTTCTTGCCGCAAGGTCTAGAACGCGCGAGTGCGCAATCGTCACCTCCTCTGCCGCTCGGTTTCACGTCACCAGACCAGCGTCTGAGTCGAGCAGGTCGCCGATGAGCCTGCGGACCTCACGTAAGCCGTCTGCGTGAAGGTGCCGGTCGTCTGGAACCAGTGCGCGAACGTCGCCTGCGGACCGGTGACCGAAGCGGCGTCGACCCAGCCGTCGCCATAGGCGAAGGAGATCGAGTAGCTGCCGTTCCCGCCGAAGAGATGAACGACGTAGCGCGCCTGCGCGCCGAGCGAGATGCTCGGCGTCTGGTTGTCGATTGAGCAGTCGGTGACCTCTGACAACGTGCCCGCACGACTCGTCGATGCGCCAACGAACTGTCCGGCGAGGATGAGCGCCAGAACGGCGAGTGTCCTGATCCGAACGGGCAAACCCTTCTTCCCTCTCTCCAGTGCGTGCCGGAAGCGTTCTCTTGCTCGGTACGTCGCTGAAGGGGCCGAGAAGTTGCACGCCCGTTCAGGCACCCTTGCGTACGGCTGTACGGAGCCGACCGCGTAACTTCTGGGGAGTTCGAGCGACGTACGAAGCAGACGAGCAGGCCACGGGTGTTCCACGCTTCACGGACGAGGGCTTCCGTCGGCTGTACGACGAAACGGTCGATGAGGCACTACGCGTTGCGCGGGGGATCTGTGGGAGCGATGAGGATGCCAGGGAAGCATGTCAGGACGCGTACGTCGCGCTCGCACGGTACTGGTCGCGCGGCGGGCTTCGCGAACCGCCGCGCCGGCTGCTGTTCCGCGCGCTCCAGCGCTCGTCCATCGATGCGCTTCGGGCGCGACTGCGCCGCGAGCGTCGCATGGGAGTGAGCGCTACTGCGACGCCGCCGCCCTTGGTGCGCGGGCCGCTCGAGCGAGCGCTCCAGCGGCTGCGCCATGAGGACGCGGCCCTCCTGGTCATGCAGTCGGTCGTGGGCATGACGTACGAGGAGCTCGCGAAACTCCAGCGGATCAGCGTCGGCGCCATCCGGGCGCGGCTCTTCCGCGCCCGTCGCGAGCTCGCGCGCCGCTACGAGGAGGAGGGCGGAGAGTGGTGAGGTCTCACCGGATCGCCGGACACCTGGTCGAGGAGCTCGTCTCGGCAAACCTCGACCACAGCCTCACGCCCGAAGTGTCCCGCACGCTCGAAGAGCACCTTCGAGGCTGCCTCTCGTGCCGCGGCCTCGTCGCTCGCCAGGAGCGACTTCGCACCGGGCTCCGCGAGTTGTCAGCGCCGATCGCTTCTCGTGACAGCGATGCGCTCTGGGTAGGAATCGCGTCGCGGCGCGCTCGGCCTCACCGCGCATTTCCGCGTGGTCTCGTGCAGGTGGGCCTCGCCGCAGCGGTCCTAGTCGTGGCTGCCGGCACCAGCGTCGTGCTCCTCGAGCGGCGACCAGCGGCGGCACCAGCACCCGCGCGCGAGACCGTCTCACGGTCCGCCTTCGTGCTGCCTGGTGGCGATGGGACGCTCACCGTCGAGCAGGGCAGCGCCCTCGCACGCGCCGACGCCGAGGTTGGTGTCGGCGCGCGTGCGGAACTCCGCCTCACGCAGCCTCCGACGCGCGGCAGCGCTGAGATTCGCATCCGGCGTGAGGGGGACGCCTCGTACGGAGTCCTCGGATCTTCGCCGGACGTCGCCGGCTCGACGCGGGTCAGTTTCGGCGGCTCGTTCCCGCGGCCCGAAGGGCTCGTGCGGGTCACGTACGAGGTCTGGGTCCACTTCGAGAGCGACGCCGACACCGTCGACAGCGCGCCTCTGATCATCGAGGTCACAGCGACCCGCAGAGGCGAAGAGGCGCGCAGTCCATAGCGCCCAGAGGGCGGGAAGCCAGCGGAGAGTCACACCGCTTCGCGCCGCGCTCGACGAAATCGAAGCCAACCGTGCGCCACCGAGCGAGTACGTGAGGCGGGAGCAGTTACTCCATCCGCGCGACGGCACGTGCGCGGAACATGCGGGCCTCGAGCGAGCCCGGTTCGTCGATGCTCACAGGACAAGGCTACGGCGTTGCAGGGCTAATTGAGGCGGCTGTCTTCAGGTTTGCCCGACGGACCGGACTCTACTGGCGCTCCCAGCGATACGGGTGGACAGGCTCATCGTCGCGAAACGGCTTGAACCAGTCCTCGAAGTCGAGGTTCGCCGTGCGCAGCGTGTTCTGGGCAGGAGTGTGCTGGATCCCGTTGTACTTCTCGTCGAACAACCAGAGGAAGTCCGTGTCCTCGAAGACCTCGTCGATGAAGTCGTCGAAGTCGAACTCCTCCTCCCCACTCGGCCCGGTGGCGCGCTCGATGATCGCGTAGAGGGCAAGCTCCTCCGCGACGGACGCCGGCCTGAACTCGCGGCCTGACGTGAGCTTGTCCGCGACCGTGATGCAGGATCGCGTCGCGTCGGTGATTGTCCCGGTGTCTTCGTGCCCGCTGCTGCGAGTTGGCCACGGTCCCTCAAGTCAAGTCATGTGCGGACTCGTATCGCAAACTCCTACATCGGACCGAGGAGCGCTTCGGTCGCGCGCCCTACGACTCGAGCTCGTCGAGGAATGCGTGGCAACGCCGGACGGAATCGGGCACGTCGTCACCCCAGTTCACGCCACCGAAGACGAGCAGGTGCATCATCCGACAGGCGACGCTCACGACGAATGCGCCTCTGCCAGCGACGGCGAGGCACTCCTGCTCAAGGCGTAGCCGCACACCGGGCGCTGGCGGAACGTATTCGCGACCGACGCTTGTCTCCACTAATAGCGTGGCAAGGTCGTAGACGCGCGTGCCTTTACCAGCATGGGCTGCGTCGAGCAGGACCGGCTGCCCGTCGCGCACGACGATGTTGTTGAGCACCATGTCGCCGTGCACGAGATCATCGACCGGCAGCGCGAGACCGCGCGCGGGAGCGACTAGCGCCTCGAGGCGGAGCTGCAGGACTGCAGTCTCCGGACGTGCGCGCATCCGCTCGGCGAGCCCTGCCTCGCCCTCGAAGACACAGCGATAGATGTACCTGGACCAGTCCTGAGTGGTCTCCGGTCGGGTACCAGCCTGGAGGTTGACCGCGGCGAGGAGTCTCTCGACCAACGGCTCGTCGATCGTCCGGGGGCGCTCGCCGTCGACGTACTCCTCGACGATGTACGCGCCGTCGTTCGGTAGCGGCGCGTACAGCAGCCACGCCGAGGTCGGCCAGCCATGCGATCGCGCGTCCGCGAATAGCCGAGCTGTCGCGTGCAACTGCGCCTCGGGTAGGTACCCCTTGTGCCACTTCAGCACAGCGCGTGTTCCATCAGCCTCGCGCAGCTCGAACGCGCCTTGCTGATAGCCGCCGGCGAGCCGACCGACGAGTGACCAATGCGAGCCATGTCGCCCGTTGATCTCGCGAATGAGCCCTTCCACGCCAGGTAGGCCGTCACCGGTTCGCATCATCTGCGAGCGTAGGCGCGACCGCATTCGCACATCGTGTGGAAGGCGTGGTAGCGCTTTCCATGCAGGGCCGCGTCTGCGAGCGCCGCTGGGCAGTACACGGCGTGCCTGCCGCACGGAGGCGGGCAACTCGATCTTCGAGCCGCTCAACCGGCTCGGCGGAAGCGACTTCTCAGGCACGACGCAGGAGTCTACGGCGGCACTCTGCCTATGAAGCGCCTGGCGGCACACGATCCTTGCGCGGGCCCGCGCCACCGCAGAACCGGCCGCCAACGTCGATCGGTCCTCCGCGTCGCGCGAGATAGTCCTTGACCACCATCATCTCGGCGAAGAGCTTCGCTTCGACAGCCTCCTCGCGTTTTACGACCGCGAGCTCTGCGCCGTGCGCACTCGGACCACTCCGCGTGACATAGATCTGTGTGATCTCGGCCTCACTGAAGCCTGAGCCTTCGGACGAACCATCGTCCTTTGCGACTCCTATCGTTCGTGCCTCGCGGATCACGTCTTTTAGCTCGGGCCTGCGATTGCCGGAACGGCGTGCCGTGACGGCTTCGACCATCCGGAAGAAGGCAACGACCGCCTCGGCGCAGTAGTAGTAGTCGGCGTACTGGTATCCAAGACTCGAGCGCATGAGGAAGAGGCCGGATGCGTGGAAGGTGAGCACCTGCGGATACTGGGCGGCTATCCAGCCCGCCAGTTGCGTGGAGTACGCGATGTCCGAATCCTCAAGATCGAGTGGGCCACTGGCGTCGATCTCCTTGTCCTTGACCAGCGCCAGCGTGCGCGGCTCGCGCCAGATCAGATTGAGGTCCTCACTGAGAAGGACGTGCTCGACCCACATGTGCCCGAACGTGAGCATGGTCAGTCCGGTGACGTAGAACTTCACGCGCCTGAGCAGCCGGGCGTGTGCGTCGTGTGCACCTTCCTCAAGGTTGTGCGCAATCACGTGTACGCGGATGAACGCTGCGCCGTTCTTCAGCGCTATCGAGTACAGCGATGTTTCGCCTTGGTTCGAGAACCCCGGAAGCTCCCGCAAACGGAGCGCGATGCTGTGGACGGGAACCAGGACAGTCATCCCGACGCTCAGGGGGACCGCGGAAGGCTGACCTCCCCCTGGGGAGCTGTTCACGGTCGGGCTCGTATCGGCCACCACGTCCCCCTCCCCATGCGGCGACAGGCGGTTCACGCCATCAGCACTGGTGCCGTTACGCCGCAAGAGAAATGACCGCAATCGGTGCCACAGGATCGTCCAGAGCGCCATGTTCGGCGCGGAGAATGCCCGCGTGAGGCTTTATCACGAGACGCCAATGAGAACGTGTCTTCAATCCTCACGCACGGCTTTCGTGATGGGGGCCCGATTCCCACCGCATGCGGTGAGATCTTCGGCGTGTTCGCTGCGGATCAACCGCCGATGTTCGGACGGGGATGGGCCCTGCTCGTTATCGAAACAGATCTCGAGGAAGCGGACCTTTGCGCCCTACGCCTGCAACACGCGCGTTTGGCCACCGCACCGCAATCACTACCGCGAATGGCACCGCCCTGCGGACAGGTGGCCGCCGCAGGCAAACGTCACCGCATCAATCGCGGCGAGGACCGACGATGGTGTGTCGAGCTGCCGGAAGCGGACCTAAGACTTCTCATCGCGACGGACAGCGTAGCGACGACTGTTGAGCCACCTCTGACGCGATGCTCTATGCGACTTGATAGACAGTCATGCGCGCTCCGCTCTCGAAGCGAGGGACCTCAAGGTTGAAGCTTGCCTCGCTCCGTTGTCCATGCCCATAGAACACCGTGACGTCGAGCCGCGCCTCATACGGGTGACCGAAGGCAGGCCGGACCTCCGTGCGCGCTCGGTCGTCTTTCAGGAACGTGATGTCCGTTAACCACGCACGCCCCGTCTCGAGCGCGACGCCGTAGACCGCGTGGCCCCCCTCGTGCGCTCGAATGACGAGTGGGATCTGCACGGGCAACCCAGGCTCGAGATCGACTTTGTCGTGGACGCCTGTCCACACCAGCCGCCACGTGTTGAAGCCTCAAAGAACACGCATGCGGATCCAGGCGCCGAGCGCGCGCTCTTGTCCGATATTCTCGGCCTCGAGGTGCAACCACTCGAGCCATGCCTCCTCAGGCTGCCCCTGATGCACGCGGATGACCACGTTCGCCGAGCCCGGACGGGTCCCCGCAGACCGACGCGAAAACACCAGAAGTGTGCCGATGGCGGCGAGGGCGACAACTGCGATCGCTGCCACGGCTACGGACTGGTCTGCGCGCAGCACGAGGGCAACAAGGCCAGCGGCAGTCGCCAACACCGTTGGGAGCAGCCACCAGATAGCGTTCGCGACGAGGTTCTTGAGGACGTCGCCGAGGTGCCGCCCCACGACCCCGAAGGATAGGCATCTCCCGGTTTTGGGGCGCCACTATCGTGTTGCTCTCGCTCTCGTGCGCCTAGCAGGGTGCGACGCTGCAGTGTCCGCAGCGACCCTCCCAGATAGCGCGGCCATGCTCGTGCCCCCAAGGTACGTCGAGAGCACTTCCTCGAACTCTCGTGTCGCGTCAACCGTCAGCGTCGTTGCGTGCGCGGCCTCGTGCAGCAGTGTCGATGCGAAGAGCCGCGGGGACGCAAGTTGCGTCCGCTTGATGATCACCGCGCCCTCTTTCATGTCCCACACCCCGGCGCTGTCGAAGCGATCCGCGCGGATCGTCTCGGAGATACGAACTCGCGGGGCGCGCTTGCCGGTGATACCGACGAGTGCGAGCAGCGCTGGCGTGAGCTCAAAGACCGCTCGCTCTTTCGCGTTCAGCTGCGCTGGTTCGACGAAGCTGTACTCGAAGCTCGCGTTGTACTCCTCAACGTAGACGTCGAAGATGCGAACGGACGGACCGCCCGTGCCAATTTGTTGCTGCAAGCGCGCGCGCTGCGCCTCGCCGACCAGTACGACGCGATACCCATCACGTCGCATCTGATCCACGACGTCGGGACTCGCCTCCATCTCCTGCTCCGTCACGAAGGTCACTCGGCCAGATGCGTGAAGGGCATTAAGCGCGAGCTGGCTCACCTCCAGCCACTGCATCTCGTCGCACTGGTCGCCCTTTGACCTCAGCGCCTGCTCGCTGAGCGCAGCTCGAACCGCCTCACTCGTGCTCTGCTTCAAGATCGCGACCACGCGTTCGGTGTAGGTGGTGCGACCGACGTTCACGCGCTCGCGGTTCAGCCGTTTGCGCATTGCGGGCGTCAGGCTCGTGATGTTGTACGAGAAGAGGAAGTTAGGTTCGTCGTTCGCGTAGACGCCATTGACGTACACGCGCGCGCCATCATCGCGGCGTCGCAGGACCGAACCATACTGCGTCTGCTCGACCGTAGTCTCGCTGGAGAAGCGGAGAAATAGCCCCTTCGCTGCTTCGACGTCGTCAGCCGACACCCCACCCATGAGAACGTCCGTGCCGTCCACATCCACCGGTCGAGCGTCGCAGGCAACATGCAGTGTCGTGATGCCGCGAAAACCACGCTTCTCCGCAGTCACCAACCGGAAACTGCCGTGACGTGACCGAAGTCGGACGTCGATTCCATGTCGGTGAAATGTCGCGAGCGCGTCCTTGAGCCCCACACCGAACTTCCCGATGATCCCCGCCGGCGCGGCCAGCTTCTCTGGGTTCTCGTTCTGGGTGAAGTGGCGAATCTCGATGCCGCGGCCGAAATCGCGCACGTGCCATCCATCCGACTCACGAGTGATCTCGGGTGGCCGTGTCTGTGAGAGCAGCTGCTCATCAAGCGCGTTCGCGATCACCTCACGAATCGCATGCCGCAGTTCCCAGTTCTCGAGGACCTCTTCGATGTTCAGGTCGAAGAGCGTCTCGTGCTCGGCTACGAGATGGATGGACGTCGTCTCGGCCGCACTCCGGGAGGGCGTCGTTCCGACTGCCGATGCGATCCGAGTCGGAGCTCCTCCGCCCTTCGCCACGGTGCGAGTCTAGGACGAGTGCTAGCCTCTCGTTGAGCGGTGAGTCAACACGAGGAAGAGGATGCCGAAGGAGACTGCTGAGCCGCGCTTCGGGCCGCTGCTTCGCAGCCTACGGGTCGCAGCGGGACGAACGCAGCGTCAGTTGGCGGACGACGTTGGCCTCGACTTCACGTACCTGAGCAAGATCGAGAACGAGAAGCTTCCGCCGCCCAGCGAGGACAAGATCCTCGTGATCGCGCGGGTGCTCAAGCAAGACACCGAGACGCTCCTCCGCGCTGCGCGTCGTGTGCCGGCCGACTTCCAATCCCGGCTCGCGGACCTCCCGCCAGAAGCTTCGGTGATCCTGCGCCGGATGGCGCGGGGCAACCTCACGCGCGAGCAGTTCAAAGCGATGTTGCGGGCCACCGAGCGCGGCCCCGGAGGGACGACGCGTGCGCAAACCGGTTCACTTCATCCGAGCCGACGTCCTCGAAAGGCGTAGCGCCGAGCTCCTCGCGCGACACGCTGCGCGGTTCGGCCCGATCGAGCGCTTCCCGGTGCCCATCGAGCCGATCATCGAGGGGACGCTCGAGCTTGCGATCAGCTGGGAGGAACTCCCAGCCCAGGACGGGCTCGTGCTTGGAGCGCTCCGGCCAGCGCTGCGCACCGTCGTCGTGAACGAGCTCGCGCGTGACTACTTCGGCGAGTTCCCCGGCTCCGAATCCTTCACCTTCGCCCACGAGGCAGCGCCCTGGGCGCTGCACATCGACGCCGGGCTCGTCGGGCAGCCGACGCTCGGGTGGCCGTTACGAACGACGACGTGGTCTGCGCTCGCGCGTCTGAGGGTCCACGCCCGCCGGCGGAGTGGCAGGCGGACAGTTTCGCGGCGAGCCTACTAATCCCACGTGACCTGCTCACGCAGGCGCTGCGCGACGCCGAAGGGTTCCAGAACTGGCCGACCGTGTTCCGTCTCGCCACACACATCGGCGTGAGCATCACCGCGCTGCGCATTCGTCTGGAGCAACTCGGTCTGCTCTTCGTCGGACCTGACGGTGAGCTCTACCCCTCCCGCCTGGACGCACTAGGACAGCGCCGTCTCGGCAGCGCGTCGGATTCCGTCAAGCGTGCCTGACGTGCCGCCTACGGCGAAGACGCGTACGCCGGCGCGCGAGTGTTGATGGGCCTCGATCAGATCACCGCGCTCGCATTCGCCCTGCGCACGGCAGCGGGCGCGTACGCGCTCCTCATCGGCTCAGGGGTGTCGTCAGCCGCAGGGATTCCACGGGCTGGGACATCGTGCTCGATCTAATCAAGGCGCATCGCTGCAGTCGAGAAGTCCGACGCTGCGGAGGATCCTGTCGCCTACTACGTCAAGACCTTCAACGAAGAGGCGACGTACGCCAATGTCATGGCGAAGGTTGCGCGGACCCAGACCGAACGCCAGGAGCTGCTCCGACGCTACATCGAACCCACGGACGAGCAGCGCGCCTCGGGTGTTCGCGTGCCGACGGCCGCACACCGAGCGATCGCGGAGCTCGTGCGTCGGCAGTACGTGCGCGTCATCCTGACGACGAACTTCGATCGGCTCATCGAGCAGGCGCTCGAGGAGCGCGCTGTGTCGTTCGATGTCATCGATTCCGTGGACGCTCTGCGCGGCGCGCGCCCGCTCGGCCAGAGTCCAGCGGTGCTCGTCAAGCTCCACGGCGACTATCGCGACGCGCGGCTACCAACACGCCAGCGGAACTTGGCAGCTACGAGCCCGAGATTGACCAGCTGCTTGATAGGGTCCTGGATGAACACGACCTGATCGTCTCTGGCTGGTCGGCGACCTGGGATGACGCGCTCCGGTCGGCCATCCGTCGTCAGCCAAACCGTCGGTTCACGACCTTCTGGTCTGCCCGGGGTGAACTCAGTCCCGAAGCGAGCGAGCTCGTGCGAGCACGCCAGGCCGTGCTCATCGCCGGGCACGACGCCGAACGATTCTTCACGCAGCTCGAGCGGAAGGTCACCGCGCTCGAGGAGGTAGACCGGCCGCACCCGCTGAGCGTGAAGACCGCGGTCGCGGAGCTCAAACGCTATATCCCCGATCCGCAGGCGCGCCTGCGACTCGAGGATCTGCTGCAAATCGAGACCGAACGGGCGGCTGAGGCGATCGCGCCCGCGCGCTTTCCGGCGCAGGCGCCCGGCTCGAACGACGAGGCGCAGGGGCGCGTGGCGCGGTACGAGGCCGCCGTTGAAATCCTCGTGGGGCTACTCGCAACCGGCTGCTCGCACAGCACTGGTCCCGAGCAGGATCGGCTCTACAGCGCCGTGATCGAGCGTATCGCGGAGACCGCCGCGATCGAGAGCGGGCTCACGGCGTACATCGCCCTGCGGAGGTACCCCGGTCTCGTGTGTCTTTACGCGGCTGGCATCGGCGCGCTCGCGGGTGAGCGCTGGGCGACGCTACGTGAGGTCTGGTTCGGTCGAACGACGCGTGATCCGAACGGGCGAAGCGTGCCGCTGGTGGCGGGTCTGTTCCTCCACGACGCGTTCCAGGACGTGAACGCCCAGACGCTCTTGCACCCGGCCGCCGACCCCAATCGGCGCATGTTCACGCCGATCTCCGATCACCTGCACGACCTGTTGCGTGAGCCGCTGCGCGAACTACTCCGCTCGGACGAGCGCTACGCGAGCGCGTTCGATCACTACGAGCTGCTCTCCTCGATGGCGCGCATCGACCTGCACGCGAGTTGGACCGCGCAGGGATACGTTCCCGACGGGTTCATCGGCTCCTTCGCTTGGCGCTACCGGATGCACAACGAGGGTTGCCCGGCCGAGTGGGCGACGAACGAGCTCGCGCGTAGCGGCGCCAACTGGCCTTTGCCGCAGTCGGGCCTCTTCGGGGGTGAGCCGCAACGCTTCACTGCTGCACTCGCTGCTGCGATCGCGCTCGCCCAGAAGCTGCCCTGGTTTTGACGCTGTCAGCTTCGTAGGTCCGCGCGCCGCGAGTTGCCGTCGTTGACTAACTGACGTATGTCGAGCGACAGCGCGCTCGTGCGCGCACTCTGTCGTGTCTCGCGCTGGGATCTTGCTGGGTTCGTCGCGGTCGTCGTCGTGACCTTCGTGGCCAGTGACATGAGCAATGCGCGGCACGTAGCCGTCGGACTCGTCGCCTTGCTGACCGCGTTCGTGACCCTGGTGTGCTCCTCATTTGTTGCGAGATCGAGATCGCAACGTCGCGATCAGCCGCGCCGCGTCGGGCTTCAGCCCACGCTTCTTCCACACCGCAATCCGATAGACGAAGTGATCGACGAAGTATCCGACCGCAAGTCCGCAGATGGCGACCGAAATCGCGACCGTCGCGCCTCGCGTCTGCGGGAGTGAGCTTTGCAGCGTGACAAGCACGACGATCCCCACGCCCAACGGCGCACCAAGTCCCGCCGCTACGTAGAACGCTCGAAGCGACTGAGTCGGTACAAGAAAGGCCCGGAGTGGCACTGAGCGTGAGCGTTGCCACTTCAGAACGCCTGCGACGCCCGCGCTCACGGCGAGCAGGAGGAGCCCGAGGCCGGGACCTGCCGCTCCTGGCTGGGAGAACGCCCAGATGCCAACGCCCGCTGCCGCGATCGCGAGCGTCAACGTAGCTCTGGCGCCAGCGTGCAGCCGCGCGCGTAGCGCCTGCGACCGCGCGCGACGCCTGTGCCGAACACGCGAAGATCCCACACCCGTGTTGGCCACGCGGATCAGAGCGTATGACGCATCACCAAAACGTGAGGCTCTCTATTTCGCGAAGGCAGTATCCCGAGCGCGCTCGAGCGACGCGATGAATGCGTCGAGCTCCTCGCGCGTGTAGAACTCAAGCCACGGGAGCGGCTCCGTACGCAGCGCCGCGATCACGCGATCGAGCTTGCGCTGCGGCGTGTTCGCAGCGAGGCAGCGGTGGACTGAGAAGAGCTGAACCTCGACGTACGGGCACTGCCAATTGCCCTCGCCGTCCGCGCCCTCGAGGTTCGGGCCGGCGGTCACGCGCAGCACGCAGTTGGAGCAGAAGGTCTCGACGTAGGCGGTCTGCATCGCAGGGTCTCCCTTCGAGCCAGGCCGCTTTGGGCGGCCTAGGCTAGGGAGCCCGCCATCGCATCGCGCCGCCGTCCGAGCTCGACCTGCAGATCGCGCCGCTCCCAGCACGGCCCGCAGATCTCGACCAACACACCATCAATGTCCCGACGCCACCACGTGTGCGGCGCCTTCCGCACCCGCCCGTGCTGGTCAGCCTCGTTGGGGACCACACCGCACCACCAGCACTCGTGCCGCACGAGCCGATCCTAGCGACGCGCGCTACTCGCCGAGGAAGTCGCTGGGCTCTTGCTCTCGTCTGGGTCGGACCGAAGTCAGGACGAGGGCGGACGAGACCCCGCGAGCGACTGACGTCTCTGACCGTGCAACCCGGCTGGGATCTTCCGTCGCGATCGTCGGCGTCGCGTCTCCCGGACGTAGTCGATGCCGACGGCAGGTATGGACCTCCTGCAAAGCTTGGCGCTTTGTATGAACGCGACTACTCGTGTCGAAGCCGTTGCCGCGCTGAAGACTATAGTCTTCGAAGAGTGAAGGGCCGTGGTCGATCGGGGCGTTGCGTCAGGGAGGAAGCTGACCGCTGGATTGGCACCGAGAATGGCACCGATCGCGTGCGCAAGTGCCTGGGAAACGGCCCGCGCGAGCGGTGTGTTGGCGGTTTTCAAGACCGCCGCATTCGACCGCTCTGCCACCCCTCCGAGTGCAGATACACGCATTGTCGCGCACCAGCGCGCAACAGCGCGCACCCTCGCGCACCCGATTGGGCCCACCGATTGGCACCACGCGACGGTCACTTCGCTCGTTCGATTCGTGCCTCACGGACGGCGGTCACACGGGAAGGTGGCTGAGCCAGGTTGAGAGCGGCGGCGTGCTAAGCCGCTAGAGCGCAAGCTCTCGCGCGTTCGAATCGCGCCCTTCCCGCCGACAAGTGTCGGACCCCTGCGTGGTGGGCGTGGTGCCGCGTCCGACTATCGTCCTTCACGTGAGCGTCGGCGCGAGTAGCAGTCCCGGCGATGAGGTGCGCTCCTGGCCGGACCATCCAGTGTTATGCACCTTCGCTGCCCGCCTGCCGTTTGCACTACGCCTCGGCGACGGCGGCGTCCATCGGTTCATCCTCGCCGACACGTACGGTGACATCAGAGAGGCGAAGCTCTTTCCGGGGCCTCCATTCGTTCGAATCCGTGTCTGCAACTTATCGACCGGTGGGGTCGAAATCGAGTCCCCTACAACACCGCTCGCGCTACGCGCGATGTATGGCGTCGAGCTCCCGTCATCGCAGGTCGATGCCCTACCCGGCCTCGCGTACGAGCAATGGATCTCGATGGAGACGCCGAGCGCGCGACTCTCGCTCGAGAAGGTGGAGGACGCCGCCTATCCGTTTCACCGTTGCGTCGGTGTGCTCGGTTTCTTCCTGCGGAGCCACAACTTCGTCTTCCATGACCCGCACGTGTATCCGGTGTCGACGCAGGAGCTCGGTAACGTCGTCTACATCGGGGAGTACGAAATTGGGGGAAGGGCGTGGCACTACCGATCGTCGATGCTGATGCACCCCGGTCGACTTCCGGCGTACAAGCCGTACGAGACGAGATTCAAGAGCGAGAGCGAGGCGATTGCCTGGGGCGCACGCGCGCTCGCGCTCGGACGGCCGTTCTCACGGTCGGTTCAGCTCGTGTTGCGCGCCGAGCGCGCGAGCGGCATTCGCGGCGACGGTGCGGATGCGGTCGTGGGTCTGCAGACCGCGCTTGAGAGTCGGCTGTACGAGACTTGGCGATTGCTTCTCGTCGACAAGGGAGAATCAGCGGCCGACATCGAAAGGCGCGTCGCCGCCGAAACATCGTTCCGCTCGTTGTTGCTGACGATCCTGCCGCAGTTCCTTGGTGGCTCGTGGAACCGTACTGACAAGGAGTCGGCGGTTGGGGCGTGCTGGGAAAAGCTCTACCTGTTACGGAATCGTGTCGTCCACGTGGGTCACGAGCCATCGGTCTACGAGTTCCAGGCTGGACGCGATGCGTACGACCGCCTGCGTCATTTCGTCCGCGAGCGCGTCTGGGAAAGACGCTTCCTCTACCCACGGACCACGCTCGCTGTCATTGGTCGCGATGGAATGGCTGCTCGAGGCTGGTCGGATCCCAACTTCGATCGCCGCATCGAGCAGTTTCTTGCCGAGCCGGCGCCGTACTTTCTCCCGTGGGACATCGCTGGTCGGCCGAAGAACGCGCGAGGTTCCACGAGTACAGCTTGACCCCATCCGGTGAGATTGGGACCGTGGATCGCGAATTCACGACACCTGTTTGCAGGTCGCACCCGAGGACGTGAAGGCATACGAGGTGAGTAAGGGGACGCTGCGCTTCCCGGTGGACCGTCCGCTGCCCGATCGGCTCGTCGCGAAGATCGTGAAGGCGCGCATCAAGCAGATCGACGCCGAGTGACCCACCGTCAGCGCGAGCCGACGCTGAACACGAGCTCGGCGTCGGCGGACGCGGCGCCGTCGTTGCGCAGCTCGAGGCCGCTGCAGCCGCTGTCCACGGTCCCCCATCGACCGCGCCCCAGGTCCGAGCGCGAGCGCGCGTCGTACAGGGTCGCGACGAGCGGCTGGCTCGCGCGCCACGCCGCGGTCCACACCAACGATCCGCAGGGCGGCGCGGTCCTGCCCTGCCGGCCGGCCAGGTCCGAGGGCTCCACCAGATAGGAGCGGCCCGCGCCCACGCTGAAGACGATCGAGCCGCTCGCGGCGACCGCGGCCCCGCTCGGCAGAGACGGCTGGGCCGGCATCGGCGGCAGCGCGCCGGTCGAGCCCGGCGTCTCGGTCGGCCTCGTCGTCGCCGTCGCGGTCGGCGAGGGGCTCGGCGAGGGGCTGGGGCTCGCCGTTCGCGAAGGCGGAGGCGTGGTCGGCCGGGCCGTCGGCGGCGCGGAGGACGGCGGCGCGGTCGGCGGGGGCACGGTCGGCGTCGCGGTCGAGAAGACGCGCGTCTGCGGCTCGCACGACGCGAGCAGCAGCAGCAGCACGAGCGTCCCCGGCACCAGACGAGCGGCGCTCACAGGTGGCAGCATGCCAGCATCGACCCCGTCCGTGTAGACGCCTGGCTCTGGGCGGTCCGCCTGTACAAGACGCGCTCCGCCGCGACGGCGGCGTGCCGCGGCGGGCACGTGCGCGTGAATCGCATCGCCGCGAAGGCATCGACGCACATCACGGTCGGCGACCGCATCGACGCGCTCACCGATCGCGCGCGGAGCGTCGAGGTCGTCACGCTCGTCCACAAGCGTGTCGGCGCCGCGATCGCCGCCGCCTGCTTCGTCGACCACAGCCCGCCGCCGCCCGTGGTCCGGCGACAGGCGCCCGCGCCGCGGCGCGAGCGCGGCATGGGCCGGCCCACCAAGCGCGAGCGGCGGCGGATGGACCGCGTGCGCCGACCGTGAGGCCCGCGTAGCCTGCATCTCGTGGCCGTCGAGATCCGCGTCGAGCGCGGCGGCGCGGTGTGGATCGTGTCGGTCGCGGTCGCGCAGCGCGGGAAGCGCACCGAGCATCGCGTGACCGTCTCCGCCGCCGACCTCGAGCGCTACGGCGCGAGCGATCCGGCGGATCTCGTGCGGCGCGCCTTCGCGTTCCTCCTCGAGCGCGAGTCGAGCACGTCCATCCTGCGCGAGTTCCGCATCACCGAGATCGAGCGCTACTTCCCCGAGTTCCGCGAGGCGATCCAGTCCAGCGCGTAGTGCAGCGCCTCGTCGAACGACATGGCCCGTCCCCTCTCCAGCTCGGCCAGGGCCGCCGCCTCGCCGAGGCTCGCGCGCACCCGCGAGACGGGCGGCTCGGCGAAGCGCGCCCACGCCGCGGGCGGCCGCTGGGCGGTCGACTCGAACAGCGAGCGCGCCGCGCCCGACAGGCGCAGCGCGCCCTCGGCGTCTCCGGCGAGCGCAGCGAGGCAGGCGAGCACGTCGAGCGACCAGGCGGCCCGGTGGTCGCGCAGCGCGAGCGACAGCGTGAGCGCCTCGGAGATGTCCTGGCGAGCGCGCTCCAGATCGTTCGTCAGCATCTCGGCGAACGCGCGGAGCGCGAACGTCGTCTCGGCCTCGTCGAGGCGCCCGTCGCGCCGGCGCACCGCGAGGCTCTCGCCGTACAGCTCACGCGCGTGGTCGTGATCGCCGCGCACCAGCGCGAGCGTCCCGAGGTGATGCAGCGCCTCCGCCTCACGCAGCGCGTTGCCGGTGCGTCGGGAGAGGTCGAGCGCTTCGGTGAGGGAGCGCTCGGCCTTCGCGTCGCCCGACGCGACCGAGAGGCTTCCCTGCAGCACCAGCGCCCGCGCGAGGATCTCGTCGTCCAGTGACCGGACGCGCGCGACCGCCTCGTCGATCATGCGCGTCGCGCCGGCGAAGTCACCGGCGGTGTAGGAGAAGCCGCTCGTTTCGAGGAGCGCGCGCGTCCGCGCGGCGGACGTCTCGGGGAGCGCGGCGACGATCTGCTCGAGGAAGGCCCGGGCCTCGAGGGCATAGCCGCGCAGGAGCCAGAACGGGAAGAGCGCCTGCGACAGGCGTGCTCCCATCTCCGGGTCGGCGCCGATGCACCAGCGCAGGGCCTCGCGCATGTCGGCGTGATCCTCCTCGACCGCGTCGAGGTACGACGCCAGCGCCCCCGGGCGCCGCGACTCGGCGACGGAGAGGAAGTACCGCGCGTGCGCGGCGCGCAGCGCGTCCATCTCGCCGGATTCGACCAGCTTCGCGCGCGCGTACGCGCGGATGGTCTCGAGACACAGGTACCCGTCGCCGGCGCGCTGCACGAGCGACTTCGACACGAGCTGGCTGAGCTGCTCGAGCGCGAGGTCGCCGGCGGGGTCGCTCGCCGCGCACACCGCCTCGACCGCCCCGATCGAGAAGCGGCCCACGAACACCGCGAGCCTGCGGAACAGCCTTCGCTCGCCCTCGCTGAGCAGGTCATAGCTCCAGTCGATCGTCGCCTCCAGGGTCCGCTGCCGCCGTGGTCCGGTCCGACTGCCGCCCGTCAGCAGGGCGAGCCCGCGGTCCAGGCGGCGCTGGACCTCGCCGAGCGGCAGCGTCGCGGTGCGCGCCGCGGCGAGCTCGATGGCGAGCGGGATCCCGTCGACACGCCGGCAGATGTCCGCCGCGGCCGGCGCGTCGCGCTCGCTGAGCTCGAAATGCAGCGACCGTGACCGCGCCCGGACGGTGAAGAGCCGGACCGCATCCGAGATCGCGAGAGGCGGCACCAGCCACGTCGTCTCCCCCGGGAGATTCAGGGGCTCGCGGCTCGTTACGACGATGCGCAGATCCGGGCACGAGGCCAGCAGCCTCTCCACGAGCTCGGCGGCCGCGTCCAGCAGGTGCTCGCAGTTGTCGAGGACCAGCAGGAGCTCGGGGCCGCGACAGCGATCGACGAGCGTGTCCACGAGCGGACGGCCCTGCTGCTCCTCGACGTCGAGCGCCGTCGCGACGGTGCGCGGGAGCAGGCGGCCGTCGGAGACCGGGGCGAGCTCGACGAGCCAGACGCCACCGGCCATGTCGTCGACCACGCTCATGGCGAGCTGCGCCGCGAGCCGCGTCTTGCCCGAGCCGCCGACGCCGGTGAGGGTGAGCAGCCGCACCTCACGAACGAGCGCGCGCAGCTCCGCGAGCTCGCGCTCGCGGCCGACGAACGCGCTCAGCGCGGCCGTCAGGTTGGTCAGGGATGCGGCCCGCGACCGCAGCGGCGGGAACCGCTCCGGGTAGCGGAGGTCCGTGAGCTGGAACGTGCGCTCCGGGCGCGCGATGTCCTTCAGGAGGTGGAGCCCGAGGTCGGTGAGCTCGACGTCCGCTGGCGGATCCTCGACCAGCAGCTGGCGCGTCGCCTCCGTGGCGAGCGTCTGTCCGCCGTGACAGAGCGCCAGCATGCGAGCGCAGCGATTCAGCGGCGGGCCGAAGTAGTGTCCGGCGCGGAGCTCGACCTCGCCCGTGTGGAGCCCGATGCGGATCTTCAGCGCGACCGCCTCGCTCCAGTCGGCGCTCCGAAACCGCCGTTGGATCTCCAGCGCGCACGCGGCCGCGTCCTTCGCCGCGCGGAACACCGCGAAGATGCTGTCGCCGGCGCGCCCGCTCTCGACCATCACGCCCCGGTGGCGCTCCACGGACTCGTACACGATCTCGTCGTGCCGGGCCATCGCCTGCCGCATGGCGGGTGGCTGCGCCTCCCAGGTACGGGTCGAGGCGACCAGATCCGTCAGCATGAGCGTGAGCGTGCCGGTGGGGAGCACGGCCACGGCAGAGAGCCTAGCGGACGGGTGCTAGGATTCCGGACCATGCCGATCTTCGGGAAGGACGTGCCGACGCTTTCGCAGGTCGTGAAGGAGACCGAGAGGTTCGGCGCGCTGCTGAAGAAGGTCCCCGTGGTGTATGGAGCGCGATCGTCCCACCCCGCGGTGAGACCGATGCTCCGGTCCTTCCGCAGCATCAACAGGGCGCTCGCGTCCCGCGACAGACGCGGCTACGTGAGCGTCGCGCAGCAGGCGCGGATCGGTCGCGAGTTCAAGAAGATCGGCGCGGCGTTCCAGGATCCGCGGATCGCGCGCCTCAAGCTGAAGGCCACGAGGCGTCCCGCGGGCAAGACGCGCTAGAGCCTCCCTGCGGGTTCGTGTGTTGAGAACTCGACGTGTCGCCGAATGTGACAAACGGCCCTAGCGACCTGCTCGAGCGCGGCTAGGCTCTCCAACTTCGATGGCACGGCCCAGAATCGCTGGGCTGCCGCCGTGTCCGCTCGGGACGCAGGACACACCGTCCGCTTCGGGACGTACGGCCCTCGTCGCTACGCGCGTCGGCGCGGCCAGCCCAGACCCTTTCCGCCGGAGCGCGCGACGCGCACGCGTCAGCGCTATCGCTGCGTGCGCGCCGACGGCCAGGGCGAGCACACGTTCACCGAGCGTCTGCCGCGGCACCAGCCGCGACCCGATCCGGTGCAGGGCCTCGCGGTCTGTCCCGAGTGCGAGCGGCCCGCCTCACCTCGAGATGGACCACCGGCACCGCGGCGCTACAGCTTCACCGCGCGCGAGATCGCTCGTGCGCTCATCGAGGTGGGTCGTGGTGTGAGCTACCGCAGCGCCGGCGAGAGCCTGCGTCGTGATGCTCGAGTGCGGCGACGCAACGACCGCGGCGCCGTCGACTGGAGCCTCGTGGCCGACTGGGTGGAGGTCTTCGGTCCGACGATCGCCGGCGAGCTGCTCCCGGCGGCGTGGCAGGGCGGAGTGCTCCTCGACAGCGTGCCCTTCAGCGTTCGTCGGCGGCGGAACGTCGTCAGCGGCCAGCTGGTGACCGGAGGTGGTGCGACGTACACGATCATGCTCGGCGTCTGTCACACGTTCGAGAACGGCTGGCGCATCTACAACGTCGAGGCGGTCGGAGGACGACCGAACGCGAACACCTGGGTGCGCTTCATGGGACGCCTCGTCGGGCAGCCCACGCACACGTGCACGGACGAGGATGCGACGCTCCTCGCGGCGATCGAACAGCACTGGCCCCACCTGCCGCGACGCATCGCGTTCGACCATCTCCAGTACCAGCTCAGTGAGGCCAAGCTCAGCCAGCTCGCGCGGATCCGGCGGCACGGCGAGCACGACCCCGTGTATCAGACCGGGCGGGTCGCGTTGAAGTCGCGCGCCCAGTGGCTCGCGTTCCTTCGAGCCATGCGCATGCCACCGCGCGTGCAGCCACGACGCGTCGGCCACATCACGTACAACCTGCGGCGCTGGGTCGTTGCGCACCGCAAGCTCCTGCGCGAGCAGTGGGCCGCCCAGCCGTACTTCCCCGATCGCAATGCGCCGATCGAGCAGTTCGCCGCGCAGATCCGCGGGCAGCTACGCCAGCGCCACGCGATGTTCACCAACAAGCAGCGCACGGACCGGCTGCTCCAGCTCATGGCCCTCCACCAGAACAAGCAGGATCGGCTGGCTGACTGCGAGCGGATCATCCGGCGCGAGCTCCTGAACCGTCAGGGCTGGAGCAACGAGCGCCATGTTGTGTTCACGAGCCCGCGGCTCCGCTGACTCTCTGCGCTTACCGCAGATACACATCGCGGGTAATGTTTCTGGTATGAGCGACGTGCGCTCGGAAGCACCGGAGGAACTGGACCTGCCCGGCGGTAACTTGAGCGCCGCCGTCAAGGTCGGTGATACCGTGCGGCGCCGCGCAGGTCCGTGGACGCCTGCGGTCCACGCGCTCCTTGAGCACCTTCGTCGCGTCGGATTTCACGCGGCGCCCGAGCCCCTCGGAATGGAGGACCAAGGTCGAGCCATCCTTCGCTTCCTCCCAGGCGAGGTACACAGCGGGTGGCCGGAGCCGATGCCGCTGTGGGTATTCGAGGATGAGGTCACCTTGGTCGGAGCCGCTCAGCTCCTTCGGCGATACCACGATGCCGTCGCGAGCTTTGAGCCGCCGCCCGACGCGCAGTGGGCGCAGGTCGCGCCCGGAAAGCACGAGGTGATCTGCCACAACGACTGGGCGCCGGGGAACGCGGTGTTCGATGGGCATCGCCCGGTCGCCATGCTCGACTGGGACAGCGCCGGTCCAGGCAGTCGCGCGTGGGACCTGGCGTACTCCGCCTTCACCTGGGTGCCGCTCGATCCCAAGTCCAACGAGCCCGGTCTCAAGCGGAAAGGATCGCGGCTGCGGCTCTTCTGCGATGCCTATGGACGTCACGTCCCACCCGCAGATGTCCTCGAGGTCCTTCCTCTTCTGCTCCGCCTCGCCGCGGATCGGATCCAGGCCCGGGCGCAGGAAGGAGACCCGGGCTCCCAGAAGCTGGTGGGTTGGAACGTTCCCGAGCGGTGCCGCGAAAACGCCGCGCTCATCGCGGCGCAGACGCCGAACCTGCTCACGCGGGGATAAGCCCGACCACTACGGCTCGCCGACGCACGTCGCGTCCGGTGCGATTGGCTTGTCACATTCCCCGACACGTCTTGGCTTCTGACTGGACACGGCCGTTTTTCACGGTTCGGTTATCAACACACGAACCCGCAGGGAGGCTAGAGCGAGAACTCTCCGGCGGCGATGCGCTCGCGGCCGCGCAGGTACGGCCGCACGACCTTCGGGATGAGCACGGATCCGTCCGCCTGCTGGTAGCTCTCGAGCACGGCGATCATGAGCCGCGGCAGCGCGAGCCCCGACGCGTTGAGGATGTGCGGGTGCTCGACCTTCGCCCTGGGGTCCCGCTTGAAGCGGATCGCGGCGCGCTCGGCCTGCAGCGTGCCGCCGTCGCTGCAGGACGACACCTCGAGCCACTCCCCCACGCCCGGTGACCACACGCGCACGTCGAAGCCCTTCGTCGCGACGAAGCCGAGGTCGCCCGCGCAGCGCTCCTCGACGCGCACCGGCAGCTCGAGCTTCTCGCAGACGTCCACCGCGAGAGCCGTGAGCCGGTCCAGCTCGGCGCGCGACTCCTCCGGCCTGGTGAGCACGACCATCTCGACCTTGTCGAACCAGTGCACGCGCTTGATGCCGCGCACGTCGCGGCCGGCGCTCATCTTCTCCCGCCGGAAGCACGGCGTGTGCGCGACGTAGCGGATCGGGAGGCGCTCGACCGGGACGGTCTCGTCGCGGTGGAGCGAGACGAGCTGCGCCTCGGCGGTCGGGATGAGCCAGACGTCGTCGTCGTCGTCGCGGTAGAGGTTCTCGTCGAAGTGCGGCAGGTGCGCCGACGCGACGAGCGTCTCCTTCCGCGTGACGGACGGCGGGTAGATCTCGGTGAAGCCGAGCCCCGCGTCGAGCTTGTGGTCGATCATCCACGCGATGAGCGCGCGCTGGAGGGCCGCGCCCGCGCCGCGCAGCACGTAGAAGCGCGTCCCGGCGAGCTTCACCCCACGGGGGATGTCGAGGATCCCGAGGGCCTCGCCCAGCTCCCAGTGGGGCTTCGCCGGGAAGCCGAGGGCGCGCTCGGGATCCTGCCGCACCACGCGGTTGTCGTCCTCGCCCGCGCCCGGTGGCACGTCGGGCGCGAGGTCGTTCGGGATCCACAGCGCGAGCTCGTCGCGCTCGGCTTCGACCGGCGCGAGCTCCTCGCCGACGGCTCGGATCCGGTCGCCCACCTCGCGCATGCGCGTCTTCACGGCGTCGGTCGGCGGGCCGCCCCGGCTCGCCCGGTTGCGCTCGGCCTGCAGGCCCTCCATCTCCGAGCGCAGCTCGCGGCTGCGCCGGTCGAGGTCGAGCAGCCGATCGAGGGGCGCCTCGAAGTGCCGCGCGGCGAGCATGGCGCGCACGGCGGCGGGGTCGTCACGCACGCGCTGGAGGACGGTCACGGTCATGCCATTATCGGCACGTCTCGTGTCGAACGTCGTCCTCGTCGCCTTCGAGGGACCCGACAGCTACGCGCTCGTCGGCGGCCTCGGCACGCGCATGAACGACCTCGCCGCGGCGCTCGTGGCGCGCGGGCACCGCGTGCACCACCTCTTCGTCGGCGATCCGGCGCTCCCCGCGCGCGAGGAGCGCGACGACGGGGCGCTCGTCCTGGAGCGCTGGTGCCAGTGGCTCAGCGCGCACCACCCCAAGGACGTGTACGACGGCGAATGGGCGAAGGTCGACGACTTCAGCCGGAGCGTGCCGCCCCACCTCGCGAACGACGTGGTCCCCGCCGCCACCGCGCGCGGCGAGCGCAGCGTGCTGCTGTTCGAGGACTGGCAGACCGCGCCCGCGGCGATCGGCACGGCGACGCTCCTCGCCGCGCGCGGCGAGCGCGCTCCGGTGCTCTGGAACGCGAACAACACCTACGGCTTCTCCGAGGTCGACTTCGCGCTGCTCCGCCGCGTCGCGTCGATCACCACGATCTCGCATTACATGCGCGGCGAGATCGCCCGCATGGGCGTCGACGCGGCGGTCCTGCCGAACGGCATCGCCGAGCGCTGGCTCCGCCCCGTGCCGCCGGGCGACGCGGCGGCCCTGCGCGCGGCGTTCGCCGGCCGGCCGACGTTCGTGAAGGTCGCGCGCTTCGACCCCGACAAGCGCTGGCTGTGGGCGGTGGACGCGATCGCCGCGATGCGCGACGCGGGCCGCGCGCCGCGCCTGGTCATGCGCGGCAGCCGCGGCGACCACGCGCAGGTCGTCATGGACCGCATCGCCGTCCGCGGGCTCTCGCTCCAGCGCATCGCGCTGCCCGCGACGGCGGGGCCGCGCGACCTCGCCGCCGCGCTCGCCGCGACGACGGCCGAGATCGTCCTCCTCGACTCCTTCGTGCACGAGCGCCCGCTGCGCGCGCTGTACGCGGCGGCCGACGGCGTGCTCGCCAACTCCGAGCGCGAGCCGTTCGGCCTGGTGGGGCTGGAGGTGATGGCCTGCGGCGGCATCGCCTACGTCGGCCGGACCGGCGAGGACTACGCGATCCCGTTCGGCAACGCCGTCGTCGTGCAGAGCGACGACCCGCGCGAGCTCATGACCGCGCAGCGCACGCTCGCCGCGCGGCCCGAGCTGGTGCGCGCGCTGCGGGCCGAGGGACGGAACACGGCGAAGCGCTACGCCTGGCCGCGCGTGCTCGAGGCGTACGAGGCGCTCTGGGACGTCGCGCTCGAGCTGGCACCCTGACGACCCGCGGCGCTCCTTCGACCGAGACCCCACGCCGGACCCATGCGAGCCCGCGGGGCGCGCCGCGCGTCTACCTCTCGCCCCCGACGCGCTCCAGCAGCTCGTAGCCGATCGCCCGCACGGTGCGGAGCGGCTCGCGGCGCCGCCGCCGGCGCTCGTCGCGCGGGATCCGCCAGCGCACGCGATGGACGAACCGCAGGCTGTCGTCGAGGTAGCGCTGCAGCGCGGCGGCGTCCGCCCACTCGAGCGCGTGCCGGAACACGCCGCGCCCGCGCCGGCGGAACAGGCCCTCGCGCTTCACGCGCTCGATCGCGCGGTCGGACGCGCGGTCGTCGCCCAGCGCGTCGCGGCTCGTCCCCAGCGTCCCGATGAGGCGCCCGCCGCGCTCGACGCGCGCCAGCGTGCGCGAGTACGGGCGCGCGTCGACGAGCAGCCCGCCGGGCCGCAGGACCCGGTGGATCTCGTGGAGGGCATCGACCATGCCCTTACGCGCGATGCATCAGAGGGCCCACGAGAGCACGACGACGTCGAACGACGCGTCGGGGAACGGCAGCTCCTGCCCCGCGCCGACGCGGAACGACACGTTGCGGGCGCCCCCCGCGCGCGCGTTCGCCCTCGCCTCGCGGATCGCCTTCGGATCCGGGTCGAGGCCGACGACCTCGCGCGCCCAGCGCGCCATGCCGAGCGCGAGGCGGCCGTCGCCGGTGCCGATGTCCAGCGCGCGCTTCCCGCGGAACAGCGCCGCGCCGCCGTACTCGGCGAGCTCGACCTCCGCGCGCGGACGCAGCGCGGACGAGCCGGTGGGGATGGAGCGGCCGACGCTAGCCGTGGCGCTCACCCGCGCCGGGGAGCATGGCGCCGCCCGCCGGCGCCGCCTGGCCGAGACGCGCGGGGTCGACGAGCGGCGCGCGCAGGTCGTCGGGCGGCTCGGCGCCCGCGTACCACCACACCACCTCGAGGTTGGCGCGGAACAGCTCGTCGAACACGAGGTCCTCGGGGCTCGAGTTGCGGCTCGAGTACCACCAGAACCAGTCGCTGCCCTGCGCGACCATGAGCGGCTGCTGCACGCTGCGCGGCATCGAGCGCAGCGGCCCCCATTGGTCCTGCGCGAAGCGGCGCGTGCGCTCGAGCGCGGCCCACGCCCGAGCGTGCGTCGGCTCGCCGATCCACACGCGCAGGTCCGCGTCGATCCACGACCCGGTGTGCAGGCTCGGGAGCTCCGCGGTCGGCCTGTGGCGCTCGAGGAAGTCGGAGACGCGTACCGTCTCGAAGCGCTGGTCGTCCTGGAGCGTCCCGTAGAGGAAGCGCAGGAAGTCGTTGCCGTTGTTCGGGTACTGCTCCCAGGCGTTCTCGCCGTCGAGGATGATCGACGCGAGGTAGGGACCGCCGTCGTCGGGCAGCCGGTCGCGGGCGCGCTCGAGCTTCCAGATGAGGTCGCCCACCGCGTCGTTCGGCGTCATGTCGCCGTACTGGAAGCCGATGCGGTCGGAGATCTCGCGGTCGCGGAAGATCGCGACGCCGTTCCCCGGGATGCGGTACGGCTGGTAGAGCAGGCGCGGCTCGAGAAGGGCGCCGATGTCGTCGCGCCGGAGCTGCACCCCGAGCGAGCGCGCGAGGACGCCCTCGTCCGACGCGAACCACTCCAGCCCGGCCTTCGACATCGCGGCCGCGGCCTCGGGCGACACCGATCCCTCCGACGGCCACACCCCGCGCGGCTTCCGCCCGAAGGCTCGCTCGTGCGACGCGACGGCCTGCTCGAGCTGGAACGCCGCGTCGTCGGGGTAGGCGAACGGCGGGTCGGGCAGCACCGCGCCGGGGTCCGCGCGCTGCGCGGAGCGGTTGTCGATGAGGAGCGGCAGGATCGGGTGGTAGTAGGGCGTCGTGAGGACCTCGATCTGGCCGTCGCGCTCGAGGCGGTGGTACAGGTGCGGGACGCCTGAGGCCATGAGGCGCTGCCGGCCGATGACGTAGCGCACGTCGTCGCGCGTGTAGCGGCGTCCCTTCTCGCGCAGCGCGGTGAGCCGCTCGTCGGACGCGATCTCGTTCGGATCGATCCACGCGAGGTTGAACCACAGCGCGAGGTCGACGAAGTAGTCGTCCGCCAGCAGCTCCGGCCGGTCCTGCGCGGCCATGCCGAGCTGGAGCAGCCGGCGGTACTCGGCGTGGCGCTGGATGACGTTGCCGTGGTGGATCGAGAAGAAGCGCCGCAGCATGTGCCGCTTCTCCTCGAGCGTGAGCTCGGCGTCGACCGTGCGCATGGTCACGCGCGTGTCCTCGTCCTCGGCGCCCTGCGCGTAGTCCTCGATCTGGTCGCGCAGGCTGGGCACCATGGTGAAGCTCGCCTTCATGCGCGGGAAGTCCTGGAGCAGACGCGCCATGTGCAGGTAGTCCTTCGACGCGTGCAGCCGCACCCACGGCAGCACGAACTCGCTCGACTGCGGATGGCGGTAGTAGGGCTGGTGCATGTGCCAGATGATCGCGACGGCCAGCTTGCCATTCATCGCGCGACCGAGTCGCTCCTCGCTCGACTCACTTCGCCGCTTCCTCGAGTCTCGTTCGAACGAACTCCGGCGCGAGCGTCGTGATGAGCCACGCGGCCTTCGGGCCGCTCGGCTTGCCGAGGAACGCGAGGTAGATCGCGGCGAACGCGTCGCGCGAGACCTTGCCGTCGACGGTGAGTCCGACGCGCTTCGCCGCCTCGTAGAGCTCCTGCTGCATCGCCTCCGGCTCGCGCGTCGCGCCGACGAGCGGCACGAGCTCCGCGAGGTAGCGGCGCTGCGCCTCGCTGAGCGTCACCGGCGGCAGCTCGGGACGCACCGAGAACTTCGCCTCCTCCGGCGCCCAGCGCGCGAGCCATTCCCGCGCCAGCGCGATCCGCCGCTCGAGGTCGCTCCGCTCGGGCGCGTCCAGCGGCGCGCCCTTGCGCGCTTCGGCCTCGGCGAACGGCTCGACGCTCGGGATCTGCAGCCAGTCCGCGACGATCGAGAAGCGCATACGGAAGCCGGGCCGCTCGGGATCCTCGCTCGTCTGCGAGAGCCACCAGACCTTGCCGAGATCGCCCTCCGGCGAGGCGAGGTAGGCGTCGGCGCAGCGGTCGTACTCGTCGACGAGCTTCGGGATGCTGTCGCCCGTCGGGTCGAAGTCGATGTGCCGGCTCGGATGCGTGCGCAGCATGAGGAAGCGCACCAGCTCGGGCGGGAAGATCGCGACGAAGTCGTGGGCTGCCGCTCCGAGCGCCCTCCACTCCTCGGGGCGCGAGGTCGACATCTTCTTCCCGCCGATGTTGAGGAACTCGTGCATGAGCCCCAGGGGCGGCTCCTTCTTCCACACCACGCGGTAGATCTCGTTCGAGCGGTCGCGCGAGCCGCCCGCGGTGAGCAGGTCCTTGCCGCCCTCCTCGTACGTCACGCCGAAGTGGTCCCACATCGCGCACCACTGCAGGTTCCAGTACAGCTTCGCGCCGCCCTTGAACGGCGACCGCCGGCCGCGGCGGCCGCAGCCCTCCGCCCACTCGACGAAGTCGCGCCGGCACTCGTACGCGACGGTCTCGCCGTCGTAGTCGTACGCCTCCGTGGTGCCGAGGCGGCCGCAGCTCTCGCACACGACACCGACCGGCAGCCAGCGCTCGCTGTGCTTCACGTTGGCGACGCGCTCGTAGATCTCGCGGATGGCCGCGGCGTTGCGGAGCGCGAGGTCGATCTGGCGATCGAGCGCGCCCGAGCGGTAGAGGTCGCGCATCCAGTGGATCTCCTCGGGATGCACGCCGAGCTGCTGGAACGTCGCGAGGTAGCGCATGGCGTGGTATCGGGCGAAGTCGGAGGCGACCTCGGGGTCCGGCGAGGGGATGTCGCAGAACGGCCTGCCCATGTGCTCGGCCATGCCCGCCTGCTGCCGCATCGACTGCGAGTCCATGGGGTCATAGTCGTCGATGGTGAAGACATAGCGCACCGCGAGACCGTGCCGCTTGAAGGTGCGATAGAGCGCGTCGGTGATGATCGGCCCGCGCAGGCCGGAGATCGGCACCGTGCCGGAAGGTGTCTTGCTGTCGCGGATCACGTGGTGACGGCCCGGCTCGAGGAGGCTCGCCTCCGCGTCCGCCCAGAACGCGCCCCGCGCGGCCTCGGCCGTGCGCGCGGCGCTCGCGTGGTCCGCGGTCAACTGACGCTCACGATCCTCATCTCGACGGTGCCCGCCGGCACGGACATCGTCACCACGTCGCCGGTCTTGTGCTCCATCAGGGCGTGCCCGACCGGGGACTCGTTGCTGATCTTGCCCTCGGAGGGCGAGGCCTCGGCGGAGCCGACGATGACGTAGTGCTCCTTCTTCCCGTCCACCTCGACCGTGACCCGGCTCCCGACCTCGACGCGATCGTGACGCGCCTTCTCGTCGATCACCTGCGCGTTCTTGATCGTCTGCTCGAGCGTCATGATGCGGCCCTCGAGGAAGGCCTGGTCGTTCTTCGCCTGCTCGAGCTCGGAGTTCTCGGTGAAGTCGCCGAACTCCATGGCCGCGTGGATGCGCTGCGCGACCTCCGCACGCTTGGTCGTGCGGAGGTCGTCGAGCTCGGCCTGGAGCTTCTTCAGGCCCTCGGCAGACACGTACTGAGGCTTCTCGAGGTTGTTCATGTGGCCTCCGTCATCAGAGAACGCGCGGTCCGCGCGCCGGGTCGGCCCTAAATGAAAAGCACTGAAGGCCTCGCGGCCCTCAGCACTCGGGCTCCCTATGCTGCGGCGAGTGTACAACGGCGGGCGGCCGGCGGGCACCCTCGCCGACCCGCTCCTGCGCTGGTTCCGGCGGTCGGGCCGCGACCTGCCGTGGCGCCGCGCGGGCGGCCCGTACCGGGTGCTCGTGTCCGAGATGATGCTCCAGCAGACCCAGGTCGAGCGGGTGCTCCCCGCGTACGCTCGCTTCCTCGGGCGCTTCCCCACGCCGGCGGCCCTCGCGCGCGCTCCGCTCGGCGACGTGCTCCGCGCGTGGGACGGGCTCGGCTACAACCGCCGCGCCCGCGACCTCCACCGCATCGCGCGGCTCCATCCGCGGCGCCTCCCGCGTGACGTGGACGCCCTCGACGCGCTGCCGGGTGTGGGCGCATACACGGCCGGCGCCGTGGCCTGCTTCGCGTTCGGGGCGCGCGTCGCGTTCGCGGACACGAACATCCGGCGCGTGCTCGGGCGCGTCGTCCTCGGCCGGACCGCGACGGAGCGCGAGGCCGTGTCCATCGACGCGTCGCTCATGCCGCGCGACGCCGCCCGCTGGCACCACGCGCTCATGGACCTCGGCGCGACGATCTGCCTCGCGCGTGCCCCGCGCTGCGCCGCCTGCCCGGCCGCGGCGCTCTGCCGCGCGCGCGGGCGCGTGCCGGCGCACGCGCCGCGGCGTCAGACGCCGTTCGCGTCGAGCGACCGCCGCGTCCGCGGGCGCATCGTGTCGGTCCTGCGCGCGGGCCCGCGCACCGTCGCGACGCTCACGCGATCGATCGGCGACCGACGCGTGCCGCGTCTCGTCGACGCGCTCGAGGCCGACGAGCTCGTGGAGCGCTCGCGCGGCCTCGTCCGTCTTCCCGCGTAGCCTCGCGGAGCGCGGCGAAGAGCCGCACGAGGTCGCCGAGCTGATAGGACGCCTGAAGACCGCTCGTGTTCGGGAGCACCCAGACCGCGGCGCCCGTGAGCGTCCCCTCCTGCCGGCCCACCGCGACGCGCCGCGCGCCGAACGCGGCCCGGTACGCGTCCAGGCCGAGCACCGCGACGGCGCGCGGCCGCCAGCGCCGCACCGTCCGCGCGAGTCGCGCGCCGCCGCGCGCGAGATCCTCCGGCGCGAGCTCGTCCGCGCGCGCGGTCGCGTGGTTCACGAGGTTCGTGATCCCGCAGCCGTGGCGCAGCAGCTCGCGCTCCTCGAACGGCGACAGCTCGCGCGGCGTGAAGCCAGCGAGGTGGAGCACCTTCCAGAAACGGTTGCCCGGCCGGCCGAAGTGATGGCCGATCGCCGCGGTGTAAAGACCGGGGTTGATGCCGCAGAAGAGCACGTCCAGACCCGGCGCGACGACGTCGCGGACGCCCTTCCCGCGCGCGGCGGCGAGCTGCCCGGGCGTCGGCCGGAAGGGCGTGGCGCTCAGGCGGGCTCCAGGCGCAGCGTCGTCTCCAGCGTGGCGAGCCTGAGCATCGAGAAGAGCGACGCGCTCTTCGCGTACTTGCGCCACAGCGCCGCGCTCACCGCGTCGATCGTCCGCGGCGACCGCACGCGGCCCGGCCGCACCGGCACCCGGCGCGAGCCGACGTGTAGCGCCCCCTCGCGCCGCGCGAGGAGCTCGCGGTACCAGCGCCCGCGCACGCCGCGCACCGAGCGCACGTAGGGCACGCCCGCCACGACGACGATCCAGATCGGGACGCGGTGACGCTCCCCGGCCTTCGACCAGGTCTCGACCTCGACCTCCCCGGCGACGTCGAGGCGCCCGAGGAGCGGCCCGGAGAACCCGCTCACGCGATGGCGTCGGGGAGCGGCGGTCCCGCGACGGCGAGCGCGTAGCGCTCGGGCGGCAGCAGCGACCGCGCCGTCTCCACCACCTCCGTCTTCGTCACGGCACGCAGCTCCTTGGGGTAGCGCTCGAAGTGGTCGGCGCCGAGGTCGAAGAGCTCGGCCTCGAGCACCATCTGCGCGACGCCGCCGGGGCTCTCGAGCGCGACGTCGAGCTCGCCGACGAGCTTGTCCTTCGCGAGCGCGAGGTCGTCGTCCGCGATCTCGCCCCGCGTCACCCTGCGCAGCTCCTCGAGCGCGACCTCGATCGCGCGCCGGACGTTCTTCGGGTTCACGCCCATCCGCACGACCCAGGGCGACTGCCCGCGGCTCGATCCGAGCGCGGAGAACACGTAGTACGCGAGACCGAGCTGGTCGCGGATGACGTTCCCGGCGCGGCTGGCGAACGTGTCGGCCGCGTAGACCATGTTCGTCACACGCGCCGCGACGAACCGCGGATCGCCGCGCGGGATCCCCGGCCAGCCGAGGATGACGTCGGACTGCGTCTTGTCGGGGACCGTCTCGACGCGCCGCACGATCGTCGAGAGCGCCGCGCTCGGGATCTCGCGGACGGTCCGCGGGCCGGTCGCGCGCCAGCCGCCGAACGCGCGCTCGGCGGCGGCGACCGTCGCGTCGAGCGCCGCGGCGCCGGCGACGACGAGGATCGCCCCCTCGGGCCGGATCGCCTCGCGGTGGTACGCGCGGATCTCCTCCGCCGTGGCCGCGCGGACCACGCCGGGCTCGCCCGTCGGCGGAACGCGGAACGGGTGCGTCCGCGGGTACACCAGCTCGCGCCACAGGCGGTCGGACACCGCGCGCGTGTCATGCTCCTCACGCTCGAGCTGCGCGAGGGTCTGCTTGCGGACGAGCTCGACGTCGGCGTCGGCGAGCGCCGGCGTGCGGATCGCCTCGGCCATGAGCGCGAGGAGCGGCGCGAGGTCGTCGCCCAGGCACTGCGCGCTGAACACCGCCGCGTTCGCGCCGATGTCCAGACGCGCGACCGCGCCCAGCGCGTCGAGCGCGTCGGCCCACGCCGCGGCGTCGTGCCGCGACGTCCCGCGCAGCATCGTCTGCGCGGCGAGCCGCGCGACGCCGGCGCGGCCCGCGGGCTCGTTCCACTGCCCCGCCTCCACGGCGAGGAGCACCGCCGCCGAGCGCAGATCGGCGATCGGCGCGACGGCGACGCGCAGGCCGTTCGGCAGCGCGCCGCGCTCGACGCGGATCACGGCGCGGCCTCGGGCACGAACCAGCCGACGTTGCGCGAGCGCTCGACGAAGACCGACGCGGCCGCCTCGCGCACGTCGTCCGCGCCCACGGCGGCGAGCCTGCGGTACCAGTCGTCGATCGAGCCGGCCGCGCCGGTCGAGAGCAGCTGGCCGGTGCGGAACGCGCGCCAGGTGACCGTGTCGGTGGCGAACGCCGTCGTCGCGAGGAGCTGCCGGCGCACGCGCGCGAGCTCCTCGTCGCCGAGCGGCTCCGCGGCGATGCGGTCGAGCTCGTCCCGCAGGGTGCGCTCCACGTCCGCGTGCGCGACGTCGGGCCGCAGCGTCGCGTCGATCCAGAAGAGGAACGGGTCCTTCATGAGCTGGTACGACGCGTCGACGTCGGTCGCGAGACCCTTCTCGACGAGCGCGCGGTGCAGCCGCGACGAGCGGCCCGAGGCGCCGTCGCTTCCGGCGGAGGTGCCGGCGAGCGCGACCGCGAGCGCGGTGAGCGCGGCCGCGCGCGGATCGGTCGCGCGCGGCGCGTGGAACGCGATCATCACGATGGGCAGCGCGCCGCCGGCGCGCTTGACGACGACGCGGCGCTCGCCGTGCTGCGGCGGCTCGGGCGCCCGCGGCGGCTCGCCGAGGTCCGTCGAGGGCTCGACCGGCGCGAACGCCTCCGCCGCGGCGTCGGCGAGGCGGCTCGCGCGGCCGTCCCCGGAGACGACGACGTACGCGTTGTTCGGCGCGTAGAAGCGGCGGTAGTGCGCGTACAGACCGTCGCGGCTCATGAGCCTGATCTCGTCCTTGCTGCCGATCACGCCCTGGCCGTACGTGTGGCGGCTGAACGCGGCGGCCTGCAGCTCCTCGCCGAGCAGGAACGACGGGTCGTTCTCGTAGCCCTCGCGCTCGCTCACGATCACGGTGCGCTCGGCCTCGGTCTCCTCGACCGAGATGAGCGCGCCGCGCATGCGGTCGGCCTCGAGCTCGAGCGCGACCTCGTAATGCGCCTTGGGGAGCGTCTCGAAGTAGCAAGTGACGTCCTCGCTGGTGAAGGCGTTCCACTGCGCGCCGTAGCGCGCGAGCAGCCGGTCGAGGTCGCCCTTGGGGTGCTTCCGGGTGCCCTTGAACAGCATGTGCTCGAGGAAGTGGCTCATCCCGGTGGTGCCGGGGACCTCGTCGCGCCCGCCCACGTGGTACCAGACCCACAGCGACACGACCGGCGCGTGACGCGCCTCGATCGCGTGGATGACGAGGCCGTTGTCGAGACGGCGTGTGAGAGGGCCGTCGGAGTCGGGGATGGACCCGAGTCTAGCGAGCGAGCGGCGGGCGGGTGCCCGTGCCGGTCGTGTCCACCGCCGACGCATCCGCAGGACCGGTCTCGCACGTACACCTCCAAGAACCACTCTCGGAGGTCTTCATGCGCGCTCTCGGGCGGGCCACGATCCTGGCGATCCTCGGCGCGCTCGCCCTCTCCGCCTGCGCGGCCGCCCCGAGCGGCTCGGCCCCGTCGGCGACCGCGGGCGCGAGCCCGACCGGCGGAGGTGGAGCGGCGTCGGTGACGATCAAGGGCTTCGCGTTCTCGCCCGCGACGCTAACCGTCAGGACGGGCACGACGGTCACCTTCACGAACGGCGACAGCGCGGCGCACACGATCACCAGCGGCGCCGGCCGGACGAAGGACGGGAAGTTCGACAGGCCGATCGCCGGCGGAGCGACGACGACGATCACGTTCGACGCGCCGGGGACGTACGCGTACTTCTGCGCGCTGCATTCGTCGATGCCGGAGGCGACGATCGTCGTCCAGCCCTGAAGACGCGCGGCCCGCGGAGCGCGCCGCTACTTCGCGCCGAACTTCGCGGCGAGGAGCTGGCGCACCGCCGCGGCGCTCACCTGCGACGCGAACGTCCCGGGGGGCTCCTTGACCTCCTCGAGCACGCCGGCGAACGCGACCGAGGGCTGCTCGAACGGCGCGAAGCCGATGAACCAGCCGTTGGGGTCGCCCGACGGCGTCTCCGCGGTGCCCGACTTCCCGGCGACCGCCACCGGGAACCCGCGGAACGGGAAGTAGGCGGTGCCGTCCGGATCGGCGACGACGGCGCGCAGCGTGTCGCGGATGAGCGAGAGCTCCCGCGGCGTCGCCTTCGCGCGTCCGAGCTCCTCCCGCTCGAACGTCTTCGTGGTCGCGCCCGACCGGTCGCGGAGCTCGACCACCAGGCGCGGCTTCCACACGATGCCGTCGTTTGCGATCGCGGCCGCGTAGTTCGCCATCTGGAGCGGCGTCGCGAGGAGGTAGCCCTGCCCGATCGCGAGGTTGGTGGCGTCGCCGGGGTTCCACACCTGGTCGGCCGGCGTCGAAAAGCGCTGCTTCTTCCAGTCCGGTGAGGGCACCAGGCCCTCGGCCTCGAGCACGTACGGGATCTCCGTCGCGGCGCCGAGCCCGAAGCTCTTCGCCTCGTCCGGCAGGAGGTTCGGATCCTTGTCGTTCAGGCGCTTGCCGAGCTCGTAGAAGAAGGAGTTGCACGAGCGCGCGACCGCGGTGCGCAGGTCGATGAGCCCGAGATCGCTCGTCTCGTGGTTGAGCTGCGCCCACTGCGCTCCGTACCCCGTCCACTTCGCCGGGCAGTCGATCCTCTCCCCGGGCCGGTAGGCGCCGCTCTCGAGCGCGGCGGCGGTCGTGATCGGCTTGAAGGACGATCCGGTGGTGTACTGGCCGAACGTCGCGCGGTTGAAGAGCGGCCTGTTCGGGTCGCGCGTGTACTTCGCGATCGCGGAGGCGTCGCCGGTCGCGAACGCGTTCAGGTCGAACGTCGGGCGGCTCGCGAGCGCGAGGACCTCTCCGCTGTACGGGTCCTCCGCGACGATCGCGCCCCGCCGGTCGCCGAGCGCCTGCTCGGCGGCGGTCTGCATCGCGACGTCGAGCGAGAGGACGACGTCCTGTCCCGCGACGGCCGGCGTCTCCGCGAGCGTGTCGACGACCTGCCCGCTCGGCTCGATGACCGTGAGCTTCCAGCCGTACGTGCCGCCGAACACGTCGTCGAGCGTCGCCTCGAGACCGGTGCCGCCGATCGGGTCGCCGGCCTGCACGCCGCGCGCGGCCTTCCTCTGCGCGTCCGCCTCGCTCGCCTCGGTGAGGTAGCCGAGCGTCTGCGCCGCGAGGCCGGTCGGGTAAGCGCGCATCCGCGCCGGCTGCGTGACGACGCCCTCGATCACCGCGAGCTTCGCCTTCACGGCGTCGAGCGCCACGCCCGACAGCGTCTTCATCGGCACGAACGTGTCGTCGCGGACCCACGATTGCCGCAGCTTCGCGGTGATCGCCTCCGCGCTCATGCCGAGCGCCGGCGCGAGGCTCGCGACGAGCCCGGACTCGGAGCGCATCTGGCCCGGCACGACGCCGACGACCGCGGCCTCCATGAACGTCGCGAGCTCGGTGCCGTCGCGCGCGAGGATGCGCCCGCGCGTCGTCGGGAGCCGGGTCATGCGGACGAGCCGTCCGGTCGTGAGGCCCGGCAGGATCGCCTCGGGCGTCCAGTCGATGCGCCACGCGGCCTTCTCCTTCTCCCCCGTCAGCGTCAGCTCGAGCGTCGTCGTGCGCCGGATGTCGCCCACGCGCGCGGTGCGGAACGTCACGTCGAGCGCGACGGTCGCGCGGTTCGGGTCGGGCGACCCGTTGGGCAGCCGCGGCCGCGTCGCCTCCGCGGGTCTGGCCTGGAGCGAGCGCAGCGTCATCTCCTCCGCGATGCGCGGCAGGCGGTCCAGGAAGCCCTCGGTCCCCACCCGCTGCTTGGCCGCTTCGCTGAGCAGGCCCCACATCGCCTGGTAGTCGCCCTTCTCCCATGCCGCCGCGTACGCCTTCGCGACGGGGTCCGGCGACGGAGGGACCGGCTCGCAGCCGGCGAGCACGGCGCCGAGGACGATGAGCGCCGCGGGCGCGAGACCCCTCACGCCTGTGGAACGCCGCGGCGTGCCGTTCAATACCCCGCCGCGTGGCCCTCGCGCCGCGGGTCGGCGCCGCCGCTGAACACGCCGTTCTCGTCGATCGCGATCGCCTGCGCGCCGCCGGTGACCTCGGCGAAGTCGCCGAGCAGCGTGATCTCGTGCCCCTTCGCGGCGAGCGCCCGGCGGACCGCCTCGGGGAAGCGGCTCTCCATGCGCAGGCCGCGCCCGGACTCGTGATACCAGCGCGGCTCGTCGATGGCGCGCTGCACGTCCATCCGCTCGTCGATGAGGGCGACGGCGAGCTGGAAGTTCGTCTGCACCTGGGCGTGCCGGCCCGGCGTGCCGAAGACGAGGCGCAGCGCCGACCCGTCCAGCGCGATGACCGTGTTGAGCGTGTGGATCGGCCGCTTGGCCGGCGCGAGCGCGTTCGGCGACGACGCATCGAGCGAGAACCCGACGAGCCGGTTGTTCAGCAGGACGCCGGTCCCCGGGACGACGCACGCCGAGCCGAACTCGCTGAACACGCTCTCGATGAGCGACACCGCGTTGCCGTCCCGGTCCACGGCCGCGAGGTAGGTCGTGTCCGCGGCAAGCGCGCCGGGATCGACGCGCTCGCTCGCACGCGAGGGGATCGCGCGGCGCCGCGCGTCGACGAACGACGCGTCGAAGAGCCGGTCCACGACGAAGGGCACGTGACGCGGGTCGCCGCTGTACGCGTCGCGGTCCGCGAACGCGATCTTCTTGATCTCGACCATCGCGTGCACGAGCTCGGCGCTGCCCCACCCGAGCGCGGCCACGTCGAGCCCGGCCGCGATCGCGAGCTCCTCGAGCAGGATGTGCCCCTGCGACACGGGCGGCTGCCCGTACACGGTGAGGCCGCGATAGCCGACCGCGGCGGAGGCCGGGCGGTCGGTCGCGTGCGCCGCGAAGTCGTCCGCGGTCATCACGCCGCCGGCGGCCCGCACCGCCTCGGCGAAGCGATCGGCGAACGCCCCGCGGTAGAAGGCGGCCGCGCCGCCGCGCGCGACCAGCTCGAGCGTCTCCGCGAGGTCGGGCTGCTGGAGGATCTCGCCGGCGTGCGGGAAGCGGCCGCGCGGGCCGAACACGCGCGCGGCCTCGCCGTCCAGGCGCGCACCGCCGTGGACGAAGCCCTCGGCGAGCCCGTCGCTCACCGGGAAGCCCTCGGACGCGTACTGGATCGCCGGCGCGAGCACGCGGTCGAGCCCGAGCCGTCCGTGGTCGCGAAGCAGGTCGCCCCACGCGGCGACGACGCCGGGCACGGTCGCGATGAGCGCGCCCTCGCCCGGGAAGCCGCTCGCGAACGACGCGCGGTCGATGGCCCGCGGCGCGGCGCCCGAGCCGTTGTACGCGGTGACCTCGCGGCGGCCGGCGTCGTACACGAGCGCGAAGAGGTCGCCGCCGATCGAGGTGCGGTGGGGCTGCGTCACCGCGCACACGGCCGCGGCGGCGACGGCGGCGTCGGCCGCGCTCCCGCCGTCGCGCAGCGCGGCGAGACCGGCGCCGGTGGCGAGCGGATGGTCCGTCGCGACGAGGCCGTTCACGCAGCGGACGGTCGCGCGGGTCTTCACCGCGCCGATGTTACTGACCCTTCCGGGCGCGGGAACGGCCGACGCCGTGGGAGCGTGCCGGCGCCGCACCTCACACGGGGATCCGCGGCACGAGCGGCACGGCGAGGGCCACGGCCACGGCGATCGCGAGCCCGAGCGCGAGCGAGCCGCGGGGCCGGGGCACGAGGGGCATGAGGGCCAGGGCGAGCGCCGCGATGGCCAGGTCCGGCGCGGCCGCGCTGAGCAGCCCGGCGAAGGCGATGAAGCCGATGGCGCCCCAGGCGAGGACCGCGGGGCCGGAGAGGACGACGACGCCCGCGCAGACGACCGCGGCGGCGGCGGCTCCCCACACCGGGCCGTGCGCGCCGGCGAGGTCGAGACGGCCGCCGGTCGCGGTGAAGGCGAGGCCGATCATGATGAGCGCGTCGAGCCCCGCGACGAGCCCGCGCGCCGAGCGGCCCATCACGAGCGCGCTCCCGGCTCGATCCCGAGGAAGAGCCGCGTGTAGCCCCACGGCTCGCCCGGCGCGAGCGGCACGGGCGTGGTGCCGTCGAGGTGCAGGAGCATGGCCTGCTCGTCGCAGGCGAACCGCTTCGGGCAGACCGGGCACTCCGAGGCGCTCTTCTCCGGGAGGTGTCCGAGGCTCGTGAGCGTGAAGCCGCAGCGCTGGAAGAACTCGGGCACGAGCGTCAGCGCGAACACGCGCCGCAGCCCCAGCCGGCGCGCCTCCTCGAGGCACGCGGTCACGAGGGCGCGCCCGACGCCGCGCCCGCCGGCGTCGGGGAGGACCGCGAGCGAGCGGATCTCCGCGAGCTCCGGCGTGAGCACGGCGAGCGCGCAGCAGCCGCGGAAGCCGCCGGCGTCCGCGACGAAGAAGTCGCGCAGGTGCTCGAGCAGGAAGTCGCGCGAGCGCGACAGCATGCGGTCCTCGGCCGCGTAGCGGTCGATGAGCGCGCGCATCGCGTCGACGTCCTCGACGCGCGCCGGCCTGATCCGCATCACCCGCGCAGCGCGCGGCGCGCTTCCTCGAGCGCCTCGCGCACGCGGTCCGGCGCGGTGCCGCCGGGCGAGGAGCGCGAGGCGAGCGACCGGGATACCTCCGCCGCGCGCGGCGCGTCGTCGCCGAAGCGCGGATCGGCGGCGCGCAGCTCGGCGAGCGTGATGCGCGCGAGGTCGCGGCCCGCCGCGAGGCGCTCGCGGACGAGACGCGCGACGACCTCGTGCGCCTCGCGGAACGGCACGCCGCGCGCGGCGAGGTGGTCGGCGAGGTCGGTCGCGGTGAGCATCCCGCGCTCCGTCGCGCGGCGCATCGCCTCGCGGTCGAAGCGCGCGCCGCGCAGGACGCGCGCCAGCGCGTCGAAAGAGGGCGCGACGGCGGCCGCGTCGTAGAGCGGGACGCGCTGCTCCTGGAGGTCGGCGTCGTACGCGAGCGGGAGGCCCTTGAGCGTCGTGAGGATCGCGACGAGGTCGCCGACGATGCGGCCGGCGCGGCCGCGCACCAGCTCGGCGACGTCGGGATTCTTCTTCTGCGGCATGATGCTCGACCCGGTCGCGTGCTCGTCGGAGATCTCGACGAAGCCGAACTCCGCCCCCGACCAGAGCACGAGCTCCTCGGCGAGCCGCGACGCGTGCACCGCCGCGAGCGCGGCGGCGTAGGCGAAGTCGGCGACGAAGTCGCGGTCGGCGACGGCGTCGATGCTGTTGCGGAAGGTGCGCTCGAGGCCGAGCTCCCGGGCGACGCCGCTCGGATCCACCGGATACGGCACGCCGGCGAGCGCCCCGGCGCCGAGCGGCGACACCGCCGCGCGCTCGCGCGTCTGGGCGATGCGCGCGCGGTCGCGCCGCAGCGCCTCGACGTGCGCGAGCAGGTGATGCGCGAGCGAGACCGGCTGCGCGCGCTGGAGGTGGGTGTATCCCGGCATGACGGTGTCGACCTCGTCCGCGGCGCGCTCGACGAGCGCGAGCGCGAGGTCCTTCACCGCGCGGTCGAGGCCGTCGCACAGCTCGACGACGAAGAGGCGCAGGTCGAGGGCGATCTGGTCGTTGCGGCTGCGCGCGGTGTGCAGCTTGCCGCCGAGCGGCCCGATCCGCTCCGTCAGCACGCGCTCGACGGCGGAGTGGACGTCCTCGGCGTCGGCGGGCCACGGGAACGTGCCCGCGCGCAGCTCGTCGGCGATGCGCTCGAGCGCTCCCGCGATGGCGGCCGACTCGTCGGCCGTCACGATGCCCTGCCGCCCGAGCATGCGCGCGTGCGCGATGCTGCCGTGGACGTCGTGGAGCGCGATGCGCCCGTCGAGCTCGAGCGACGCGGTGAACTCGCGGATCTTCGGGTCGAGCCCGCCGGCGAAGCGTCCGGACCACAGCGGCCTGTCACTCCTCATCGCGGGGGCTCCGCCCCTTCCACCCCGCTCACGCGCGCCTCTTCGTCTTCGCCCGCGTCGTCGTCCCGGACGCGAGCACCCTGCGCGGCACGTCGAGCACCGCCGCGCTCCCCTCGCCCCAGAGCGCCTGCGTGCGCGCCTGCGTGCGCAGCGGCAGGCCGAACACGGTGATGAACCCCTCGGACGCCCGGTGGTCGAAGAGGTCGCCCTTCCCGTAGGTCGCGAGCGCGGTCGAGTACAGCGAGTGTGGCGAGCGGCGGCCGACGACCGTGAGCCCGCCGCGATCGAGGCGCACGCGGATCTCGCCGGAGACGAAGCGCTGCGTGCTGCGCACGTACGCGGCGAGGTCCTGGTGGTGCGCCGTGAACCACAGGCCGTTGTAGACGAGGTCGGCGTACTCCTGCGCGACGCGCCGCTTGAAGCGCAGCGCGTCGCGCGTGAGGACCATCTCCTCGAGCGCGCGGTGCGCGGCGTGGAGGATCACCGCCGCGGGCGCCTCGTAGATCTCGCGCGACTTGATGCCGACGAGCCGGTCCTCGATCTGGTCGATGCGGCCGACGCCGTGACGGCCGCCGAGCGCGTTGAGGCGCTCCACGAGCGCGACCGCGCCGAGCGCCTCGCCGTCGAGCTTCGTCGGCAGGCCCTCCGCGAGCTCGATGACGACGTCGCGCGGCTTCGCCGGCGCCTCGTCCGGATCGACGGTCCACTGGAACACGTCGCGCGGGGGCGCGCCCCAGGGGTCCTCGAGCACGCCGGCCTCGACGGAGCGCCCCCACAGGTTCTCGTCCACGCTGTACGGGCTCTTCTTCGTCGCCTCGACCGGGATGCCGTGCCGGCGCGCGTACTCGATCTCCTCGTCGCGCGTCATGTTCATGCCCCCGCGCATCGGCGCGATCACCGTGAGGTCGGGCGCGAGCGCGCCGACGGCGAGGTCGAAGCGCACCTGGTCGTTGCCCTTCCCGGTGCAGCCGTGCGCGACGAAGCGCGCGTTCTCGGCGCGCGCCGCGTCGACGAGCAGCTTCGCCAGGAGCGGCCGCCCGAGCGCGGTGGCGAGCGGGTAGCGCTCCTGGTAGAGCGCGTCGGCCTGGAGCGCCGGCCACACGAAGAACTCCATGAAGACGTCGCGCGCGTCCTGCACGATCGCCTTCCGCGCGCCGCTCGCGATCGCCTTGCGCTGCACCCCGTCGATGTCGCGCACCGAGCCGAGGTCGCCGGTGCAGGTGACGACCTCGAATCCGAGCGTCTCGCGCAGCCACGCGACCGCCACCGAGGTGTCGAGCCCGCCCGAGTAGGCGAGGACGCACGTTTCGCCGTCGTACCGCTTCATCGCCGCACCCCTTCCCGTCGCGTGATGCCGAACGCCACGAGGCGCGTGAGCAGCGAGCGCGCGTGGCGGTCGGTGGATGTCGCGACGAAGACCGTGTCGTCGCCAGCGAGCGTGCCGATCGCCTCCGCGAGCCCCGCCGCGTCGAGCGCCGCGCCGAGCGCGTTCGCCGTGCCCGGCAGCGAGCGCAGCACGACGAGGTTGCCCGCCAGCGCGCCCTCGACCGGATAGTCCTCGCAGAAGCGCCGCAGCCGGTCGGTGCCGCCGCCCGCGCTCATCGACGCCGGCGGGGCGTAGGCGTGACCGCCGTCGCGCGCGACCTTCACCAGACCGAGCTCGACGATGTCGCGCGAGACGGTGGCCTGCGTCGCCGGGAAGCCGGCACCGCGGAGCGCGCGCACGAGCTCGCCCTGCGTCGCGAGCGCCTGCTGCCGGACGAGCCGCAGCAGCGCCTGCTGCCGGTGGTTCTTGCGGGCCACGTCGCTCATGCCGCCTCGAACACCGTCCCCACACGGTCGCCGCGCAGGAGCCGCTCGACGGCATCGGTCGCGCTCGCGGCCACGATCGCGGCGCGCGTGCCGCTCCGCGCCGCGACGAGGCAGGCCTCGACCTTCGGCAGCATCCCGCCCTCGATCGTGCCGTCGTCCACGAGCGCCTTCGCGCGGTCGACGTCGAGCGCGGGGATGACCCTGCCGTCCTTCGACCGCACGCCCGGGACGTCCGTGACGAACACCAGCAGCCGGGCGCCCAGGCTCGCCGCGATCGCGCCCGCCGCGGCGTCCGCGTTCACGTTGAGGATCTCGCCGTCGTCGGTCCCGAGGGCGGCCGGCGCGACCACCGGCACGCGGCCCTCCTCGACGAGCAGGTCAAGCACCGCGCTGTCGACGAGGCTCACGCGGCCGACGAGCCCCAGGTCGCGATCCTCGCGCTCCGCGCGCAGCATCCCGCCGTCGAGGCCGGTGAGCCCGATCGCCGGGACGCCGCGCGCCAGCAGCGACGCGACGATCCGCCCGTTCGCGAGTCCGCCGAGCACGGCGAGCGCGACGTCGCGCGTCGCCTCGTCGGTCACCCGCAGCCCGCGCACGAAGCGCGTCTCGAGCCCGAGCCGCCCGGCCCACTCGCCGACGAGCGGCCCGCCGCCGTGCACGACGACGAGGCCGTGCCCGGCGTCGTGCAGCGCGACGACGACGTCGAGCGCGGCGACGTTCTCCCGCGACACCGATCCGCCCACCTTGAGCACGAGCGGGCCGGGCGGCGCCGCCGCCGGGAGGTCCGCGGGGGGCGTGGCCCCCCGGTTGCCCGTCATGTCGTGTACTCCGCGTTGATGCGCACGTACTCGGCGGAGAGGTCGGTGCCCCATGCGGTCGCGTCGGCGTCGCCCAGCCCGAGCGACACCTCGATGGCGATCTCCTTCGCCGCGAACGCGCGGCGGAGGTCGGCCGGGTCGATGCGGGCCGGCGCGCCGTCGCGGTAGACGTCGAGCCCGCCGATGCGGACGCCGGCCCGGCGGTCGTCGACCCGCGCCCCCGAGCGCCCGGCCGCGGCGAGGATGCGGCCCCAGTTGGGATCGGCGCCGTGGATCGCCGTCTTCACCAGGTTGGACGTGGTGATCGTGCGCGCCGCCCGCCGGGCGTCGTCGCGGCTCGCCGCGCCGGTCACGCGCACCTCGAAGACCTTCGTGACTCCCTCGCCGTCCGCGACGATCTGCCGCGCGAGCGACTCGCAGACCCGCGTGACCAGCCCCGCCGCGCGCGCGACGGCGTCGCCCGACGGCCGCATGTCCGAGGCGCCGTTCGCGAGCACGAGGAGCGTGTCGTTCGTGCTCGTGTCGCCGTCGACGCTGATCGCGTTGAACGAGCGATCCGCGGCCGCGCCGACGACCGCGCGGAGGTCGTCGAGCGGCAGCGCCGCGTCGGTGACCACGAACGCGAGCAGCGTCGCCATGTCCGGGTGGATCATCCCGGCGCCCTTGGCGACGCCGAGCGAGCGGACGGACATGCCGTCGACGTCCGTCTCGGCGAAGGCGACCTTCGGCTTCGTGTCGGTGGTCATGATGGCGCGTGCGAAGTCGCCGAAGCCGCGCTCGGACGGGCGGATCTCGGCGATCGCCCTCGCGATCCGGCCGACCGGGAGCTGCCAGCCGATGACGCCGGTGCTCGCGACGCCGACCTCGGCCGGGGCGCAGCCGATCGCCGCCGCGGCGGCCTCGACCATCGTGGCCGCGGCGCGGTCGCCCTCCTCGCCGGTGCAGGCGTTGGCGATCCCCGAGTTCGCGACGACGCCGCGCAGGGTGCCGCCGGCGAGGTTCGCGCGCGTGAGCACGCAGGGCGCGGCGATCACCCGGTTCGTCGTGAACACGCCCGCCGCGGCGCACGGCCGGTCCGACACGATGAGCCCCACGTCGAGGCGGTCGGCGACGCCGGTCTTCACGCCGGCCCGCGCCGCGCCGGCGCGGAAGCCGCGCGGGACGCGGTCGGCCGGCACGAGCTCGTCGTTCACGGCCACAGCGGAAGCGCCTCGAGGCCCGCGGTCTCGGGCCAGCCGCGCATCGCGTTCAGGTTCTGCACCGCCGATCCCGCGGCGCCCTTCACCAGGTTGTCGATCGCGCCGAACGCGACGAGCCTGCCGTTCGCCTCGTCGACGACGGCGTGCACGAGGCACCAGTTGCTCCCCAGCGCGGCCTTCGTCGCGGGGTAGCTCGCCGTCACGCGGACGAACGGCTCCTCGGCGTACGCCGCGGCGTAGGCGTCGGCCACCCGCGCCGCGCTCGCACCCGGGCGCAGCGTCGCGTAGCAGGTGGCGAGCAGGCCGCGCGTCATCGGGACGATATGCGGGGTGAAGGTGAGCCGCGGCGCGCGGCCGGCCAGGCCCGCCAGCTCCTGCGCGATCTCGGGCGTGTGGCGGTGCGCGGGCACGCCGTAGGCGCGGACGCTCGCGTCGACGGTGCCGTACAGGTACGCCTCGTCCACCGTCTGACCCGCGCCGGAGACGCCGGACTTCGCGTCGACGACGAGGTCGTCCTCGACCAGTCCGGCGCGGACGGCGGGCGCCATCGCCAGGATCGCGGCGGTCGGGTAGCACCCTGGATTCGCGACGACGCGCGCGCCACGCAGCTTGCGCCGCGCGAGCTCGGTGAGCCCGTACACCGCCTCGGCGAGCAGGTCCGGCGCGGGATGCGTGTAGCGATACCAGCGCTCGTACGCCCTCGGATCCCGAAGACGGAAGTCCGAGCCGATGTCGACGACCGCCCGGCCCTCGGCGAGCCACGCCGGCGCGCGCTTCGCGGCCTCGCCCGCGGGGAGCGCGGTGAACACGACCTCGGCATCGCCGACGTCCGGACCGATGACCAGCGACGGCGGCGCGCCGTGCAGGTTCGGCCGGACGTCCCGCAGCGGCTCGCCCTGACGCGAGCGGGCGACGGCGGCGACGAGGCGCACCTCCGGGTGACGCAGCAGGAGGCGCGCGAGCTCCCCTCCCGCGTACCCGGTGACGCCCACGATCGCGACGCGCACCGTCATGCCCGAGATTATGCGATGCGACGCATATTTATGCAAACACGCCGGGGGCGCGACGCTAGTGTCGTGACCCGGAAGTCATGTGCAGATGCGCGGCCCGGGACGCCGAGGCCAAGGAGCCGAGGAGGACGCCCCGGAGCGTAGCCGCCGCTACGTGAGGAGCGCCCGGACGAAGGCGACACCGGCATCGGCGGATCCGGGCCGATGCAGCTGCGCATGAATTCCGGGTCACGACACTAGGGGAAGATGCCGCGCTTCTCGATCGCCCTCGCGACGCGGCGCACCGCGACGATGAACGCCGCCTCGCGGAGCGAGCAATCGTACGTCTCGGCCGTCGAGAGCACGAGGTCCATCGCCCGGCGCATGTAGATCTCGAGACGCCGCTCGACCTCGTCGAGCTCCCAGTAGAACTGCGCGCGGCTCTGGACCCACTCGAAGTACGAGACGACGACGCCGCCGGCGTTGGCGAGGATGTCGGGGACGATCGTGACCCCCCGGTCGGCGAGCATGCGGTCGGCATCGGCGGTGACCGGGCCGTTCGCGCCCTCCACGATGATCGGCGCCCTCACCTGCGCGGCGTTCTTCGGCGTGACCTGGCCCTCGAGCGCGGCCGGCACGAGCACGTCCACGTCCATCGCGAGGAGCTCCTCGTTGCTGATCGTGGACAGGCCGGGGAAGCCCTCGAGGAGCCGCCGCGGGTGCTGCGTCGTGTGCGCGATGGCCGCCGGGACGTCGATGCCGCGGTTCGACGCGTAGCCGCCGCTCACGTCGGAGATCGCGACGATCCGGCAGCCCGCCTCCGCGAGCGCCTTCGCGGTGACGCTGCCGACGTTGCCGAAGCCCTGCACCGCGACGCGTGCGTCCTCCGGCCGCGTGCCGCGGCCGCGGAGCAGCTCGAGCGTCACGAACGCGACGCCGCGCCCGGTGGCCTCGGTGCGCCCGCGCGACCCGCCGAGGTCGAGCGGCTTGCCGGTGACGACCTCGGGCGAGCTCTGCCCGGTCATCATCGTCACGGTGTCCACGATCCACGCCATGGTGGACTCGTCGGTGTTCACGTCCGGCGCGGGGATGTCCCGCTCCGGCCCGATGATCGGGAGGATGGCCGCGGTGTAGCGCTTGGTGAGGCGCTCGACCTGACGGCGCGTGAGCGCGCGCGGGTCCACGGCGACGCCGCCCTTCGCGCCGCCGAGCGGCAGGTCGGTCACGGCTGTCTTCCAGGTCATGAGCATCGCGAGGCCTTCGACCTCGGCGAGGTCGACGTTCGGATGGAAGCGGATGCCGCCCTTCGCGGGGCCGCGGCCGGTCGAGTGCTGCACGCGGTAGCCGGTGTAGACCTCGAGCTTGCCGTCCTCGAGCATCACCGGGACGGACACGATGAGCGTCCGCTCCGGCGTGCGCAGGAGCTTGTGCATACCGGGATCGAGGTCCAGCGCCCGCGCCGCGCTGTCGAGCTGCCGGAGCGCCGAGTCTCGGAGCTCATCGCCGGGGTGGGCCGCGGACGGTGTGGTGAGGGTCGTGCGCGTCACACTAGCGCAACAGCGTGTTCACCGGGACCGTCGAGGAGATCGGTGTCGTCAGGCATGTCGCGGCGGGCGCGCCCGCGAGGATCGAGGTCGCCTGCGAGCGCGTGCTGGAGCGCCTCGAGACCGGCGGCCCGATCTGCGTGTCCGGCGTCCGGCTGAGCGTGGGCGCCCGCGACGACCACGGCTTCGCCGCCGCGCTGGACGCCGCCGCGGCGCGGACGACGCTCGGCGCGCTGATACGGGGATCGCGCGTGAACCTCGAGCGTGCGGCGACGCCGGACACCGTGCTCGGCGGCCACGTCCTGCGCGGGGAGGTCGAGGCGACCGTGCCGGTGCGCGCGTGCGACGCCGTGAGCGGGGAGACGCGGCTGCGCCTGGGTCTCGCGCCGGCCATCGCGCGCTACGTCGTCAGGGGCGGCTGGATCGCGCTCGACGGCGCGAGCCTCACCGTCGCGCGGGTCGGCAAGACGTTCTTCGAGGTCGTGCCCGGCGCCGAGGCCGCGCGCCGCACCACGCTGGGCGCGCTGCGGCCGGGCGACGCGGTCAACGTCGAGACCGACCTCATCGCGCGCTACGTCGAACGGCTCCTCCGCCGGTAGCGGATCAGCCGGGCGGGCGCGACCAGCGCTGCGCGAGCGTGAGCAGCTGCTCGGGCGTCCCGCCGCCCAGCTCGCGCCCCGCCGTCCCCACCGCGCGCCCGTCGGGGAAGCGGATGAGCACGCCTCCGTCGTCGGGGACGACGGAGGCGCCGGTCCAGCGCTCGTCGATGCTGACGAACGGCAGAAGCACCGCGTTGCGGACGCCGCTCGCGTCGATGAGGACCGTCGCGGCGGCGTTCGGCCAGAAGGTGAGCAGCGCGAGGAGCGCCAGCACCGCGGCGGCCGACGTGCCGAGCAGCATGCGCGTGAAGAGCTGGAACGCGACGCGCGTCCGGGGCGTGCCGTGCTTCCAGCCGCGCGCGGCCCCGCGCGCCCACACCAGCGCCTGATGCCCGAGCGCGAGGCGCAGCACGAGCATCGCCGCGAGCGCGGAGAGCGCGAACGCCGCCACGAACGTCCGCGGATCGAGCGGACCGATGCGGTCGCGCAGCACGAACGCTCCCGCGGGTAACGCGCGCACCTCGGCCAGGTTGAGCGCGACCGGGATGAGGAACACGAGCGCGGTGCCGAGCGAGACCCACAGGCCGACCGCCGCGGTGGCGATCACCGGCTCGTCCTGGTCGGTGAACTCGGGACGCAGGCGGTCGATCGCGTTCTGGTACTCGTGCCACGAGGTGCCGTTGAAGCTGAAGCGCGAGGCGCGCATGTCCTCCACCACGCGCACGAACGACGGGATGAGCGTCGGCTCGCGGACGCCCTCGACGGCGGGCACGAAGCGGATGACGCGCTCGTGCGGCCCGGCGATCCGCACCTCGACCGCGCCGCGGCGCGCGCGCACCCCCGCGATCTCGCCCCACTGGTAGGCGACGATCGCCCCGCGCTCGACGAAGGTCATCCCCGCCGGAGCGAGGGTGACCCTTCCGGGGTTCGCGAACGGGCCGAGGCGCGCCTCCATGCGGACCGCCGAGCGATGGTCGGCGACCCCTCCCGCAAGCGCCATCGCACGCTTGAACGCCGGACGGGCCGGCACGCTATGGGTACTGGTACGCGGGTAGGAGCGCCCTCGCCGCCGCGCCGCGGCGCAGGGCCTCCTCACGCCCGACGCGCTCGAAGAGCAGCTCCTCGCCGGGCGCGGCCTGGGCGACGCGGCCGAGATCGGCCTCGACGACCGTGGCGATCACCGGGTAGCCGCCGGTGGTCTGGTGATCGGCGAGCAGGACGATCGGCTGGCCGCCGCGCGGGACCTGGACCGCGCCGGCGACGACGCCGCAGGTGAGGATCTCGCCCTCGCGGGGCGCGACGGACGGCCCGGCGAGCCGCACGCCCTGCCGGTCGCTGTCGGGCAGCACGCGGAAGGGCGAGCCGAAGAACGCCGCGAGCGCCTCGGCGCCGAAGCGGTCGGCGTGCGGCCCGGCCATCGCCGCGACCGTGCCGCCGTAGGTGAACGCCACCGTGCGGCCGGCCGCCGACGCCTCCGCGCGCGGCGCGCCGAGCGGCAGCGCGCCGCCCGCGCGCAGCACGGCGCCGAGCCCGGCCGCCGGATACGCCGAGCGCGACCCGAGGAGCGGGGGCGTGGCGAGGCCGCCGCTCACCGCCAGGTACGCGAAGCGCGTGCGCTCGGTGCCGAGCACCGTCACCGTCTGGCCCGCGCGCACGAACACGCTCACCCACCCCGGCAGCTCGTCGCGCGCGCGGAGCGAGACCTCGCGGCCGGTGACCGCGACCAGGCGCGCGTCGTCGCAGTGGAACGCGAACGGGAGGCCGATGATCTCGAGCGCCGCGTCGCCCGGCGCGTTGCCGGCGAGCGCCTGCGCGGCGCGGAACGCGAGCGGATCGGCCGCGCCGGCATGCGGCACGCCCGCGCGCAGGTGCGCGCCGCGGCCGCCGTCCTGCACCGTGGCCCGCAGGCTCACCTCGTCGAGGTGGATCACCGCGGCACGAACCGCACGCGATCTCCCGCGCCGATGCGCGCGGGCGGATCGGCGGCGGGATCGAAGAGCACCAGGTCGGTGCGTCCGATGAGACGCCAGCCACCCGGTGAGGCGAGCGGGTAGACCGCGGTCTGCCCGTCGGCGACCGCGACCGCGCCAGCGGGCACGCGCTCCCGTGGCCGCTCCAGACGCGGCGCGACGATGCGCGGGTCGAGCCGGCCGCAGTACGCGAAGCCCGGCAGGAAGCCGAGGAAGTACGCGGTGTAGTCGCGGCCGCTGTGCGCCGCGACGAGCTCGTCGACCGAGAGGCCCGAGCGCGCGGCGACGTCGGCGAGGTCGGGGCCGTCGTAGCGCGTCGGGATCTCGACGAGCGCGGACTCGCGCGACGGCGCGGCGGCCGCGCGCGCGAGGAGCCCGGGGACCAGGCGCTCGGCGGCGTCCGGGGCGAGGCGCTCCGGGTCGAAGCACAGCAGCGTCGACGCGTACGCCGGCACCGCCGGCCCGTGCCGGAGCGCCTCCCACGCGTCGGCGAGGGCGCGCGCGCGCGCGACCAGGGCCTCGTCGAACGCCTCGCCGAGCTCCACGAGGAGGGCGCGCTCCCCGAACGCGCGGATGCGCGCGGTCACCGCGGGGCGCGGACGGTCACGCCCGCGCGCTCGAGGGCCTCGCGCACCGCGGCGGCGACGGCCGGCGCGCCCGGCGTGTCGCCGTGCAGGCAGAGCGTGTCGGCATCGAGCGCCAGGTACGAGCCGTCGAACGCGCGCACCCGGCGCTCCCGCGCGATCGACACGGCCTGCGCCGCGGCCACGGCAGGATCGGCGTGCACCGCGCCGGCGAGCCTGCGGGAGCGCAGGGTGCCGTCGGCCTCGTAGGCGCGGTCGACGAAACCCTCGCGCGCGACGCGCAGGTCCATCGCGCGGGCGGCGTCGAGCATCGCCGAGCCGGGCGGCGCGAACACGACGAGGTCCGCGTTGCGCGCGTCGTCGAAGATGCCGGCCGCGATCGTCGCGGCGACGCGCTCGTCCCGCTCGGCCTGGTTGTACAGCGCGCCGTGCGCCTTCACGTGCCGCACCGGCGCCCCCAGACGCGCGGCGGCCTCGCGCACCGCGCGGATCTGCGCCGCGACCTCCTCGATGAGCGCGAGCGGGTCCATGTCCATGGCGACGCGCCCGAAATTCGTCCGGTCCGGGTAGCCCGGGTGCGCCCCGACGGCGACGCCGTGCCGCATCGCGAGCTCGATCGTCGCGCGCATCGTGCGCTCGTCGCCGGCATGGCCGCCGCAGGCGACGTTCGCCGAGGTGACGAAGGGCATGATCTCGGCGTCGTGGCCGGCGCCTTCGCCGAGGTCGCTGTTCAGGTCGATCGCGCTCATTGGTGCACCCTTCCCCCACGTCGACCGTGTATGGTCGGCGCGCTTCGGTGACCACCGGGGGAGGTCCTAGCGCGCTCGTCCCTCGAGGACCCGCGTGAGACCAGACCCCTCCGGTGGACCGGGCGGCAACGCCCGGCCACAGGAAGAAGCGCCCTCGAGCGCCGCTCAATGAGCACCCGGCCACAGGCCGTCCCGTCACGGGAGGGGATCCCATCTTGGCACACGGGGGGAAGGGCATGGACC
>DAIDAP010000028.1 GCA_027310565.1 Chloroflexota bacterium
GGCCTTCCTTCGCCACTACAACTTCGAGCGGCCGCACCGCGGCTACCGCACGCAGGGACGCACCCCGGCGTCGATCCTCTACGCGCATCGACCGCACGTGCTCAAGGTGAAAGGATGGGACCCGAATGAGCTCCGGATCACCGCGCGCGCTGTCTAGCAGGAACGTGGGCCCCACGGTCTAGCGGGCGGGCGCGCCTGCGACCCGTCGGGTGAATCCGTACACCGACCGCGTTCGTCGCCCGCTGACACCCCCGCGCACGCGCATGCACGCTCAGCCGGAAAGGAGGCCGCAGATGAAGGTCGACGTCTATCACGAGCACAGGGACGAATACGTCACGCCGAAGCAGCCGGCACTCGTCCGCGTCGGCGCGGGCCGGTACCTCACGATCTCCGGGAAGGGCGATCCGAACGGGAAGGAGTTCGAGAACAAGCTCGGCTCCCTCTACGCGACCGCGTACACGCTCAAGTTCGCCATGAAGAAGAAAGGGCACGACTTCAAGGTCGGCATGCTCGAGGGCCTGTGGACCGCCATCGGCGGGAAGGTCGCGCAGGCGTTGCCGACGAAGACCTGGCGCTGGAAGCTCGTCGTGCGCGTGCCCGGCTTCGTCACGCCGGCCGCGCTCGCGGCGACGCTCAGGGAGATGCGGGAGCGCAAAGGTCCGGTGCCGCCGGTGAAGCTCGAGACCATCCGCGAGGGGAAGGCCGTGCAGATGCTGCACGTCGGTCCGTACGCCGAGGAGACGCGGACGATCGCGAAGATGCGGGCTTTCGCCAAGGACCACGGGCTGCGCTTCCGCGGCGCCCACCACGAGATCTACCTCTCGGACCCGCGGCGTGTGGCCGCGTCCCGGCTGCGGACGATCCTGCGACACCCCGTCGCGTAGATGCTCGACGCGCTCGTGATCGCTGGCCGGCTTCATGCGGCGACGTGAGGCATGGCGCTCGCCCTGACCGACAACGCCCGCTTCGTCCTCGAGACGCGCTACCTCGCGAAGGACGCGGGCGGGCGCGTCACCGAGACGCCCGAGGAGCGTCTTCGCGCCGTGGCCGCACACGTCGCGGCCGCAGAGGGCAGCGCGAGCGGCGAGTGGGCCGAGCGCTTCTTCGGCCTCATGACGCGCCTCGAGTTCCTGCCGAACACGCCCTGCCTCGCGAACGCCGGCCGGGACACCGGGCAGCTCGCGGCCTGCTTCGTCCTGCCGATCGCGGACTCGCTCACGACGCCCGACGGCGACGGCATCCTCGACGTCGCGCGCTGGACGGGTCTCATCCATCAGACCGGAGGCGGCACGGGGTTCGACTTCTCGGGGCTGAGGCCGCGTGGCGCGCCCGTCCGCGTGGGCGGTACCGCGTCGGGCCCGGTGAGCTTCGTCAAGCTCATCAACGACGTGACGGAGGCGGTGAAGCAGGGAGGGATCCGCCGCGGGGCGAACATGGCCATCCTGCGGATCGACCACCCGGACGTCGAGGGCTTCATCGACGCGAAGTCCGACGAGGGCGCGCTCTCCAACTTCAATCTTTCGGTCGCCGTCCCGGCCGGGTTCATGGAGGAGCTCGCGGTCGACGGCGCGTGGGAGCTGCGCGACCCGCGCGACGGGGCGGTCGTCGGCCGGAGGAGCGCGCGGGAGCTCTGGTCGCGCATCGCGCGGGCGGCGTGGAGGGTCGGGGATCCCGGCGTCGTGTTCCTCGACGCGATGAACCGCGACAACCCGCTCGCGGCGGAGGGACGGCGCATCACCGCGACGAACCCGTGCGGCGAGATCCCGCAGCTGCCGTGGGAGGCCTGCGTGCTCGGGTCGATCGACCTCGCGCGCTTCGCGCGCGCCGGCGACGTCCTCGACTGGGCGAGGCTCGAGACCGCGATCGGGATCGCCGTCCGTTTCCTCGACGACGTCGTCACCGTGAACCGCTCGCCGGTGCCGGCGATCGAGCGCACGACTCGGCTGACGCGACGGATCGGTCTCGGCGTCATGGGCTGGGCGGACCTGCTGGCGGGGGCCGGCCTCGCGTACGACAGCGATGCCGGGGTCGCCCTCGCCGAGCGCATCGGCGCGTTCCTCCGGCGCGTCGCGGACGACGAGTCGCACGCGCTCGCGACGGCACGCGGCCCGTACCCGTGGTGGCGGCCGGAGCACGGGCGGCCGATGCGCAACGTCGCGCGGCTCTCGGTGGCGCCGACCGGGTCCATCTCGACCATCGCCGGGTGCTCGGCGGGGATCGAGCCGTACTTCTCCCGGGAGGTGGTGCGGACGCTCGCCATCGGCGAGATCCGCGAGCGCTACGCGGCCGCGGATCTCCCTCACTTCCGCACCGCGCTCGAGATCGCGCCCGAGTGGCACGTCCGCCACCAGGCCGCCTGGCAGGCGCACATAGACAACGGCGTGAGCAAGACGGTGAACCTGCCGAACCGTGCGACGCCGGAGGACGTCGCGCGCGTCTACGAGCGGGCGTTCCGCCTCGGCTGCAAGGGGATCACGGTGTACCGCGACGGCTCGCGCGGGCTGCAGGTGTACCAGGCGGTCTGTCCGACCTGCGGCGGCCGGATGGTCGCGCAGGAGGCCTGCACGGTCTGCGAGAGCTGCCGCGACAGCGCTTGCGCCTGACGGGCTACGGTGTTTCCCGCGCAGGGTGCACGACGTTCGGCGGGTCCTCTAGCGACTCCCGGCACTCTCCCGCCCGCGCCGGCCGTGTGAGGATGGGGTCCATCCCGAGGGGCCTGCCGAGGGATCGTGACGGAGATCCCATCAACGTCGCGAAACTGGGAGCGGCATCAGAGACGGTCGAACGAAAGGCATCAGAGACCGGCTCCGCCGTAGAGACGACGGTCATGGACGGACTCTCTCCGGTCGGCAGGTCGCTCGGGACTTCGCGTTCACGGGGAGGTGCACCATGGCGATGGCGGCGAAGGACGTGACGCAGCGCGTCGAAGGCGCCGGACGCGAGGCCCAACACACGCATCCGCCGGAGACGCACACGCACGACCACTACCACGTCGCGCACGTGCACGTGGAGGGCAGCGACCCGGAGTGGCGGCACCAGGCGAACTGGCACACGCACGAGCACGACCACGGGCCGGTCGTGCACAGCCACGACTACGCGCGCGAGAACGAGGAGGAGCACCACGGGCGGAGAGGGCACGTCCACGACCACCTCCACCCGGTCCACCCGCCGGTCCTCTAGCTCGCCTCGGCTCGAGCTGACCCTCCTCGGGGCGGGCCTCCTGCACGACGCGAAGGAGGCGGCGGTGCGATGACGAAGCCCGGCCGGACGCTGATCTTCTGCGGCGACACGATGCTCGGACGGACGGTGAACGAGCGCGTCCGCGACGCGGGCCGCATGGCGGTGTGGAAGGACGTCCTGCCGACGCTGTGGTCCGCCGACCTCGTACTCGTGAACCTCGAGTGCGCGCTCACGCGTCACCGGACCGAGTGGACCGACGGCGAACGGAAGGCGTTCTACTTCCGGGCGGACCCGTCCGCGGTCGAGACCCTGGTGGCCGCCGGGATCGACTTCGCGTCGCTCGCGAACAACCACGTCCTCGACTACGGCGTGGAGGGCCTGCGTGAGACGATCGAGGTGCTCGACGCGGCGGGGATCGCGCACGCCGGAGCGGGCATGGACCTCGCCGCCGCCTCGCGGCCGGCGCGCCTCGACGCGGACGGGATGCGCGTCGCGGTCGTCGCGTGCGCCGACCACCCCGAGGCGTGGGCCGCGGACACGGGCCGGCCCGGAATCCGCTTCGTGCGCATCGGCTCCGAGACGGACCTCGAGCGGATCGCGCGCTCGCTGTCCGAGGCGCGCGCCGGGGCCGACCTGGTCGTGCTCACGCTCCACTGGGGCCCGAACATGCGGGACCGCCCGACGAAGGAGTTCCGGAGGTTCGCCCGCGCGGCGATCGACGCCGGCGCCGACGTCGTGTGGGGCCACAGCGCGCACGTCGTCCAGGGCATCGAGCTGCACCGGGGACGGCCGATCCTCTACGACACCGGCGAGCTCGTCGACGACTACGCCGTCGACCCCGAGCTGCGCAACGACATCGGCGCGCTCTTCCAGGCGCACGTGCGCGGTCCGATCGTCGACGAAGTCGCGGTCCTCCCGCTCCGCATCGACGACATGCGCACCGGCCGCGCGGCGGACGAGGATCGCGCGTGGTTCGTGCGCAAGTTCACCGCGTCGTCCGCGCAGCTGGGCACGGCGGTGGAGGACCGGCCCGACGGGTGGCTCGTCGCGCGGCGGGGCTCCGGCTCGCCCGGCGCCGCCTCTACGCCGGCCGCCGGCGCGCGCCGATGAGCGCGGCGACGTCGGCGGGCGGCTCGTAGTCGCGCACGAGCTCGGCGATCTTGTCCGACGGCGAGAGGCGCACGTCCCTCCGCAGGCTCCGCTCCGCCTCGACGACGTCGAGGAGCTTCTCGTAGAGGTGCTCCGGCAGGCTGACGCGCACGCGATGCGCCAGGCCCGGCGTCCGCGGCGCTGGCGCCGGTGCGCGCCGCGGCGCTCGCCGCGGTCGCGCCGGCCGCGGCGGCTGCCACTTCGAGTGCTCGCGGTCCGGGCGTCCGCCGTAGCGCGGATCCGCGACGGTCTCGCGCCCCTCGATCGCCTTGCGCGCCCTGCTCGTCACGCCGCGCTCCATGTCGTGCCGTGCCACCTGCTGGGCTCCCCGAAGCGAGCGCTGCGAGGGCGTCTCCCTGAACTGACGCGGCCGCTGGGAGCGGCGCCTCGGCGCACCGGGGTGCCGCCGGAGGTCGGCCTTCTGCTGCGATATCGGACGCACCACCACGCTCTCCTCACGCGCCGGGCCGAGGGGCCCGCGGGCGGTCGTGTCGGTTCACTGCCTAACACTCCGCTCGCACGACGTCTCATCGCCCGCGCGCCACATCTTCGCGCCCGACGTCGCCAACAGGAGCCCCCCGGTGCCGTCATGCTCGGTACCCCCGGCACGGCGCGGAAGTGCCGTTCGGCCCATCGACGAAGGTCTGATGGGATTCCTGGACGTCCGCGCGCAGCGCACCTTCCGCGGCGTCCTGTGTGCGCGACGTGGATGACCCGCCGAGATAGCGCCGCCGATCAGCGTCGATGAGGTGCTCGAGGCGCACCCGCTGCGTGCCCACCGAGGCGTCGTCGAGGGCTCTTCTCCCGCCCCGGGCGCCGAGGGATCGTGTGCCCGCGGGAGCGGCGGTCAGACCACCGACCGGACGTGTGTCTCCGGGAGCTTACGCATCGAGCGCGGCGCGCAGGACGTCCAACTCCGCAGCCGAGAGCGGGGTCGCGTACGGCACGGCCCGAGTGCTCAGTACCCGACCGGCTTCGGGCGCGTCGTCACCGCGCGGGGAGCGGGGCGGGGCGCGCTCGCACGTCGCGGCCGCGGCGACGCGGGTCGCTCGCCGCGCGTCAGCAGCTCGGCCAGGCTGACGCGTCTGTTGTTCTCCCAGGTGTGCGCCCCATGCGGCGACTGCCCCGGGCAGTAGCCGCAGGTGCCCGAGTGGGTCACGAGAGAGCCGACCTTGCCGGGCACCGTGCTCGCGACGTGCGCGGGGTTCACGCACACGAAGCGGATGACGATCTCCTCCGGCGGGCGCCCGTCGGGGCCGCAGGGAAGGCGACCGGGGGGCGGAAGGCGGCTCACCATACCCGCGATGCTCGCGGTCCCGCCGGCCCGACGCTAGGGACGGAGCAACCCATGCGCGGGCCGGACGGTCCGATCGGTGAGAGGCACGCCCCCATCGGGCTGTGTCCCGTTGCCCGACACGTCCCGAAGGGGCCGCTGCCTACGCTCGGGACGTGAACGAACGCGACGAGCGGATCGAGCCCGAGGCCGTCGAGAGCGTCGAGGCGCTCAGCCCGGCCGCGGACGACCTGCGTCATGAGGCGGACGCCGTGGTCGTCGACGCGCGGGAGGTCCGCGACGAGGAGGCGGCCGAGGGCGCCGAGCCCTTCTTCCCGCCGACCGACCCCGTCCTGAACGGCCGCGGACGGAGCGTCATCGGCGGCTTCGACAGGACGTCGATGGATTCGCTCGAGGTGGACCCGTCGACGATCGACGAGGAGCCCGGCGACGAGGCGCTCGCGGAGGCCGTGCGGCGCGAGCTGCGGGAGGACGCGCTCACGAGCGCGCTCGCCGTGGACGTGCAGGTGCGTCGGGGCATCGTCTTCCTGCGCGGCACGGCCGGCGACATCGACGAGACGGACGACGTCGCCGAGGTGGCCTCGCGCGTCCCGGGTGTCCGCGAGGTCGTCGAGCAGATGGCGATCCGGGAGGGATGACGTGGCGATGACGGTGCGACGGAGCGACCTGCGGATCCACGAGGACGCCGTCGCGGAGCTGAACTGGGACGCGCGCTTCGACCCGGGCGAGCTCGGCGTCGAGGTCGACGACGGGATCGTCACTCTCCGCGGGACCGTGTCCAGCGTCGCGAAGCTGAACGCGGCGGCCGACGTGGTGGCCCGGCTCGCCGGCGTCCGCGGCGTCGTGAACGCGCTCACGGTGCGGCCGAAGCACGAGATCGACGACGTCACCCTCGCGACGCAGGCCCGCATGGCGCTCGAGATGGACGCCGACGTCCCGAACGAGCGCATCGAGTGCACCGTGCGCAAGAGGCACCTCACCCTCCGCGGCTCCGTGGACCACGCGTACCAGCGGGAGGCCGCGCGCCAGGCGGTCGCGCACCTCGAAGGGCTCCACGGCGTCGAGGTCCGGATCGACGTCCGCGGGCACACGCGCGGCGACGCCGCGATCGACCGCGACCTGCACGACGCGCTGCGCCGGCGCTCGATCCGGGCCGACCACCTCGCGTATCGCGTCGAGAGCGGCACGGTCACCCTCAGCGGTCAGGTGCCCGAGCTGGCGGATCGCCTCGACGCGGAGGAGGCCGCGTGGCGCACGCGCGGCGTCCGTCACGTCGTCGACCAGATCGAGGTGCGGAGGGCCGGATGAGGCTCGCGCTCGCCGCCGGCACCTCGACCCCGGAGCTCGCCCGGGCGACCGCGTGCGCGCTCGGACGCGATCTCGAGCGCTGCACCGTCGAGCGCTTCCCCGACGGCGAGCTCGCCGTCGCGCTCCCCGACGTGCGCGGCGCGGACGTCTACCTCATCCAGGGCACGCCGCCACCCGCCCACGATCACCTGGCCGAGCTGCTGCTGCTGGCCGACGCCGCCCGGCGCGCCGGCGCGGCCCGCGTGACGGGCGTGCTGCCGTACGTCGCGTACGCGCGGCAGGACCGTCGCGGCGCGGAGGGCGAGGGCGTCGGCGGTCGCGTCGTGGCGGACCAGCTCTCCGCGGCGCTCGACCGCGTCGTCGCCGTGGATCTCCACACCGCGGCGCTCGAGGGGTTCTTCTCGTGCCCGGTCGAGCACCTGGCGGCCGTGCCGCTGCTCGCCGCGCGCGTGCGTCCCCTCGCAACGGGGTGCGTCGTCGTCGCTCCGGACCTGGGTGCGATCGGGCGCGCCCGGCACTACGCCGGGCTGCTCGGCCTCGACGTGGCCGCGGTGCGCAAGCGGCGGCTGTCGGGTCGCGAGGTCGAGGCGCTCGGCGTGGACGGAGACGTGCGCGGCCGTGACGTCCTCGTCGTCGACGACATGATCAGCACGGGCGCGACCGTGGCGGCCGCCGTGAACGCGCTGCGCGGCGCGGGGGCGCGACGCGCGGCCGTCGTCGCGACACACCCCCTGCTCGTCCCACCGGCCGAGGAGCTGCTGGGGTCGCTCGACCTCGACGCGCTCGTGGTGTCCGACAGCGTCCGCACCGCCGCGTGCACGACGCCGCCGCTCGACGTCGTCGGGCTCGGGCCGCTGCTGGCGGATGCCATCGGGCGCCTGCACCGCGAGGCACCGATGGCACAGCTCCTCGCGGCGACGTGACGAGAACGGAGGGGATGGACATGGGCGAACGGACCATCGGACGCGTGACGCACTACTACGGGCACCTCGAGGCCGCGGCGGTGGCGCTGTCGGACGAGCTCCGCGTCGGCGACCGCGTGCACGTCGTCGGTCACACCACCGACGAGATCGCGACGGTCGACCGGATGCAGGTCGAGCACCGGGACGTGCGGGCCGCGAAGCCGGGCGACGACGTCGCCGTGCATCTGGGCGTGAAGGTGCGGGAGCACGACGAGCTGCGGAGGGTCGAGTGATGCGCATCCTCATCGCGTTCGACGGCTCGCCCGGGGCGGCGACCGCGCTCGAGCTCGCGAGAGCGCTCCCCTGGCCGGCCGGGAGCGTGCTGCGCGCGGTCCAGGTCGCCGGTCCGGCCGGCGACACGTCGTTCCTCGGCAGCGTCGCGCCGCTCGACCGTACCGACGTCACGCTGGACGCTCGGCTCGTGCGCGGCGCCCCGGCGGGAGACGTGCTCGTCGCCCAGGCACGCGACCTCGGTGCCGACCTCGTGATCACGGGCCACCGCGGCCACGGCCCGGTGGCGACGGTCCTCCTCGGATCCGTCGCCCGCGACGTCGCCGAGCACGCGCCCTGCCCGGTGCTCGTGGCACGGTCGTCGCGCTGCGAGCGGATCCTCCTCGCGGAGGACGGCTCGGACGGCGCCTACCAGGCCCGCCGGCTGCTCGCGAGGTGGCCGATATTCTCGGGCAGGCGGGTCCAGGTGGTCTCGGTGGCGCAGACGCGGCGGCCGCTGCTGTCCGGCGTCGCCGCCGGGGTGCGCGAGGCCGCGCGCGACGCACGGGACGAGACCGAGATGGAGGCGCGCGTCTCCTACGACCGGCTCGCGAGCGAGGCGGCGCGGGAGCTCCGGGTCGCGGGCCTGCACGCGACCACCGAGGTGCGCAGCGGCGACCCCGCGGAGCAGGTGGTCGAGGCCGCGCGCGGCGCCGAGGCCGACCTCGTGGTGCTGGGGACGCGCGGGCGTGGCGGGCTCGGCCGCGTCCTGCTCGGCAGCGTCGCCCGCGCCGTGCTGCTCTCGGCACCCTGCTCGGTCCTGGTCGCGCGCGCGACCGCGTGAGCGGGAACGCGGTGGAGCGCCGGGGCACGCCCCCGCACTTCCTCGCGGACCCCCTGCTCACCGACCTCTACGAGCTCACCATGGCCGCGAGCTACCACGCGCACGGCATGAACGGCCGGGCGACGTTCGACCTCTTCATCCGGGACCTGCCGCCGACGCGGAGCTTCCTCATCGCCGCCGGCCTGGGCCCCGCGCTCGACTTCCTCGAGACGTTCCGCTTCTCATCGGACGCGATCGACTACCTGCGTTCGCTCGATCTCTTCCGCGAGGAGTTCCTCGGCTACCTGTCCGGTCTGCGTTTCGGCGGCGACGTGTGGGCCGTCCCCGAGGGCGACCTCGTCTTCCCCGCGGAGCCGCTCGTGCGCGTGACCGCGCCGCTCGTCGAGGCGCAGCTCGTCGAGACCTATCTGCTGGCGACGCTCAACTTCCAGACGATGGTCGCCTCGAAGGCCGCGCGGCTCGCCATCGCGTGCGGCGGACGGCCGTTCGTGGACTTCTCGCCGCGGCGGGACCACGGGCCGGAGGCGGCGCTCGGCGCCGCGCGCGCCGCGTACATCGGCGGCGCGGCGTCCACCTCGAACGTCCTCGCGGGGATGCGGTTCGGCATCCCCGTCGCGGGCACCATGGCGCACTCCTACGTCATGGCGCACGAGGACGAGGAGGCGGCGTTCCGTGCCTTCGCGCGGGACTTCCCCGAGCGGTCGACGCTGCTCATCGACACCTACGACACCGAGCGCGGCGCGCGCCGCGCCGCGCGGGTCGCCGGTGAGCTCGCCGCCGAGGGCATCTCCGTCTCCGGCGTGCGCATCGACTCGGGCGACCTCGGCGCGCTCGCGCGGTCCGTGCGCGCCATCCTCGACGAGGCCGGCCTCGCGCGGATGAAGATCTTCCTCTCCGGCGACCTCGACGAGCACCGCATCGCCGAGCTCGTCCGTGACGGCGTCCCCGCGGACGCGTTCGGCGTCGGGACCCAGCTGGGGACGAGCGCCGACGCGCCGTACCTCGGCGGCGTGTACAAGCTCGTGAGCGACGAGCGCGGCCCGAAGATGAAGACCTCCACCGCGAAGGTGACGCTCCCCGGGCTGAAGCAGGTGTACCGGGTCGAGGCCGGCGGCCGGATCGCGTACGACGAGATCGCGCTCGAGATCGAGGGCGAGCGTCCCGGCCGCCCGGTCCTGCGGAAGGTGCTGGAGCGCGGCTGCCGCGTCGGCCCGCCCGAGCCGCTGGCGGCGGCCAGGGATCGCGCGCGAGGCGCGATCGCGTCGCTCCCCGACGCGCTCAGGACGCTCGACGCGCCGGCGCCTCCCTACGCGGTCCGCCTCAGCCCGGGCCTCGCCGCGCTGCGGGAGCGCCTTGCCGCGCAGCTCGTCGGCGCGCCGGCGTCACATCTCGGGTAGGGCGGGCTGGCCCTCCCTGCGCCGTGAACCCGCTCGTGAGCGCGATCACAGTCGCGATCGCCGCCCCGATCACGGACGTGGTGCCGTTCGCCGCCCAGACCCACGTGACGAGCGACGGATGTACGGCGGCGATGTCGCGGATGAGATGCGGAAGCACGGTCCCCAGATGGGCGCCTACGACGTAGGCCGCGACGCCGCCCACGAATACACGGGCGACGAGCGGCGCAGCGAGGGTCGCGTCTGCCGCCAGCGGCAGGAGCAACAACACGACGGCCGAGACGACCAGTTCCGTCCGATCTGCGCGCGCCGGCATCCCCTACGCGACGCGCGAGAACCTCAAGGTCCTGTCGAGGAGCGGGCGCCCCGTTTCGTTCACCTCGGCCCACGGCTCGCAGGTGTGGTGATCGATGGCCACGAACACCCAGGCCAGCCCTCCTCGGTCGTCCCGACGCGCGTCGCATCGGTGCCCCAGAGCTCGTTCGGGGCGTCCGGGACGATCGAGCCCCGGTGCGCGCCGCTGGAGTGCTCCCAGACCCGGCGCGTCGGCGCAAGCAGACCGTGCACGCGCATGAGGCGCAGCGCGCGTTTGCGCGAAGCCACAAGGCCCTCCTCGCGCCGGAGGCGCGCTCGGACCTTGCGATGGCCCTCGCCGGCGAAGGGCGAGCGCTCCAGCATGCGACGGATGGCCGCGAGACGGGCCGCGTGGGCGTACGCCGAGAGCGCGCGACGCCGAGGGTCCGGCAGACGAGCGCGAGCGGACGCCACGTGCCGCGCGGGCTCACGCGGAGCGCCGCGACCTCGGCGACGGTAGCGGGAGCCCCCTTTCTTGGAAGAGCTCCTGGAGGATGATCTCCACCTGCATCGTCAGCTGGCCGACTTTGGCCCGGGCGTCACGGAGCGCCGCGCGGTCCGGGGCCCTCGCCTCGGCGCGGGCCTTGAGCGCGGCGCTGCCGGTGGCGAGGAGCTCCTCGCGCCAGCGGGCGATGCGGTGGGCCTCGATGCGCAGCTCGCGCGAGAGCGCGTCGACGTCCTCGCCGCGGAGCGCGCGGAGCACGATCAAGGAGATCGGGTGCGGCCTCTCGTCCCCGTTTCACCCTTGTCCCGATGGGAGTTGAGCCTATCGGGACGCGGGCTCGAGGAGTTTCATGGCTGATACAACATGTCCGTGGACTCCGCGCTTGGTGGACGCGCGGCAGCTACGTTCATGCGCGTGGCCATGTGAAAGTCCCCATGCGTGGTCAAGAAACTTCGCGCACCGACCTCGGAAAACGACTGAGCCGACGGGCAGACTCGAACTGCCGACCAGGCGGCTTGCGAAGCCGCTGGTCTATCGGCTGAGCTACGTCGGCGGCGCACTAACTCGGGCAATTTCAGCGAGAGAGCAGCGCAGGACCAATCACCAGGGCCGACACCTGAACCCATAGCCGCAGGCCGGCGACGACGAGCTCGCCGATCTTCGGGTGGCGGGCGAGCAGATGCGCTTTCGATTGCCGAAGTTCCGCTCCCCGTACGCGCCGCCGTGTAGCCAATGTGTAGCCAAGACCCGGCAAATGCCGACCACTGGCGAGAGACGCGGCTAGGGCGACGAGAGGAAACGCCAAAGAATGCATCGGGCGGCCACCCGTGGGATGGCCGCCTGTCGATTTCGACCCTCCCCCATCTCCACAGGGAAAAGGCCAGCATCTGCGAGGCTTAGAACACCGCCTTGCAGAGAGGTGGAATGAATCTCCCCCATCTTCCAGCGGACAGGCGGCATTTGCGGGCCTTGTGTGAGCCGATGTAGCCGAAGATGTAGCCGAACTCAGACGTTCAAGCACCCCAGTCTCCGGTCGACTCGTCCGTCAGCTCCGCGTCGCGCATGAGCCGCTCCTCCCCGAGGTCGACGTGCCGGCACCCTTCCAGATCCAGTTGATCCGTCCTGAAGCAGACGTCAGGGTCTCGGGCCGGCCCGGCGATGCGTCCCGTCGCGCGGAGCGCTCCACCATCGATGTTCTGAGGGATCTCATTTCCGGCCAGCGGTCGCCGCTCGCCGCAGTGGCACGGTGCAGGAGCGCCTTCGTGTCACGCACCTCCAGGTCGTTCCCCCGATCCTCATCGAACTGCCGACCGGGTTTGCGAAATGCGTCGAATGGCGTTTCAGGATGGCTCGGGGCGTGTCTTCGTTCGAGATTCGCTCTCCTGAGGCCCCCCGCAATCGCCTGTCGGGTCCTAGAACCGTGGTCAGCACGAGCGCGGGAATCAGCCTCCGCGCCAGATGCACCCCGAGGCGTGCAGCTGCAGCGGACGCCACTCGCTCCCGATCAGACCTTCAACACGGTAGTTGGAGAAGTCAGCACTCGCGATAGCCGTCGCTGCTGCGTTGTCGATTGCGCCGCTCCACCATCGCGCATCAGCCGGTGGTTGATTGCGGCACACGTCAGAGTGCGTCTGTGATGTAAGTTGCGTCGGTCCTGAGGCAATAACAGAGCTTCCACGTAGGACCCGGATCTGTGACGGCTCCGCGTTCGTTCCGCCAGACAGCAACAACCGGCGCTCGACGCCCTCATCGATCGAGAAACGGAATTCGATCGGCCCTGGCGTGAGTCGATAGCCGCAGTTCGCGCCGACCCAGGCAACTCCGGTTCCTTGTTCCTGGGCACGGCACGCGAACCGCTCGGCCTGCTGCCAGCCAACGTATCCGAGGGCAAACGCCGCGGCTGCAACTAGAACGAGGAGGAGGGCTGGGCGGCGCGCCCAGCCCCCTTTCGCCCTAGTTGCGTGAGGTGGTGTCTTCACCCGCGATGAACCAGCGCTCGCCACGCTTGACGAGAGTGACGCGGTAGTACACCGCGTCGGTCTCCGCCTCCATGTAGGCGTGGTCGCCCGAGATCGCAACGCTATGCACGCTCAGCGGTAGGTCGTACAGCGGGTCCGAACGCCGCGGCATTGCGGCGGCGAGGTCCGTGGGATTGGCCGCAACGCCACGCTCGCGTGCCTGCTGAACACGAGTGAATGCCTCGTCCCCTCGCTTCCAGAAGGCGTAGAACGCGAGCTCCGACGTCAACTGACCCTTCGGCAAGGCGTTGGGATCGATGCGCGCAAGCACCGCCCGTTGCTTCGCCGTGAGCGGCACCGATGGGTCATCGACTACGTTGGCCACGATTCCCGACACGTCGAACGTGCGCGCCGCGACGGCGCGGGCATGAAGCGTCTCGCGCAGAACGTTTGCGATCAGCTCCTCCTCACTCGCGCTCGCGGTTGTCCAAGCGCGATCGCCGCCGTCGGAGCGGCTGGCCGCGGCGACCGTAGCTCCGACTCCTATCGCCATGATGCTCGCCAGAAGAACGAACAGAAGAATCCGCCTTCTCATCGTCTTTCTCTCCTAGTACACGACGTGCCAGTTCCACAGAGGCCAGGACGGATCGAGGTTGATGTTCCAAACGCGCCGCTTCCGATCTGTGGTGTGCTGACTGATGAGTTGCGAGTACCAGTAGCCGGTCACGATGTCGTATCCGGGCCCGATGATCACCCGTGAGTGGGTTGGCGTCGGTCCCCAGTCCTCGGCGACCTGCAGGATGTCCCCGCCCTGTTGGTTGTAGATCTCGGAGGACGCCCATAGTTGGTATTGGCTGGGATAGCCGGCCATTCGCTGTCGCTGGCACTCCGCCACCGACCACGTGTGGGGCCACTTCCAGAATCCGAAAACGGTGTACGGCCGCCACCACTCTTGGGGATAGCACGCGTTATCGCGGGATCCCTGGGGTCGGCATGCCGCCGGCGTACAGCACCTGTGAGGCGAAGTTGGTGCAGTCGTTGTCGAAGTTCGGGTAGTCAGGATTGCGGACGTAGTCAGGGTCGTTGGCGCTCCACTGGTCGGCGTAAGCCACGGCAGCCGCGCGGTTGTAGAGACCGGCTACGGCAGGCTGCTGGAACGTGGTGACGCCCAGAATCGTCGAGACGGCAACGACGAGCGACGCGGCGATCGCGAGACTCCGCACAGTTCGCACGAATTGACTCCTCCTTACTCGACTTGGTTCGATGCCTGGGTCGCGATCTGGTAGCCCGCACCTCCCCGCCCCTGCAAAATGACACGCGCTTGCGTCACCACACCACCGTCTGCGCAGTGCACGTTGCCGATGAGCCTGCGGATCTCACGTACGCCGTCTGGGTGAACGTGCCAGTCGTCTGGAACCAGTGCGCGAAGGTCGCCTGCGGTCCGGTGACCGAGGCGCTGTCCGTCCAGCCGTCGCCGTAGGCGAAGGAGATCGAGTAGCTGCCGTTCCCGCCGAAGAGATGCACGACGTAACGGGCCTCGGCCCCGAGCGAGATGCTGGGCGTCTGGTTCTCGATCGAGCAGTCGGTGATCTCCGAGCTCGTGCCGGCGCGGACCGGCGAGGTGCTGGCGAGCTGGCCGATGAGTACGAACGCGAGCAGCGCGAGTGTCTTGATGCGGACGGGCAACCCTCTCCCCTTCTCCTGTGCGTGCCGGAGGCGTTCTTCTGCTCGGTACGTCGCTGGGAAAGCCGGAAAGTTGCAGACCGTTCAGCCACCCTGACGTACGGTCTTGTGTGACCGACCACGCAACTTCGGAGGAGTTGGAGCGACGTACCAAGCGGACGAGCAGGCCTCGCGGGTGCCGCCGTTCTCGGAGGACGGCTTTCGTCGCCTATACGACGACACGCTCGATGAGGCGCTGCGCGTCGCGCGTGGGATCTGTGGGAGCGATGAGGATGCGAAAGAGGCCTGTCAGGACGCGTACGTCGCGCTCGCTCGGTACTGGTCCGGCGGCCGCCTGCGGGAGCCACCGCGGCGCCTCCTGTTCCGCGCGCTGCAGCGCTCGGCGGTCGACCTGCTCCGCGCGCGGCTGCGCCGCGAGCGACGCATGGGTGTGAGCGAACCCGCCGGCCAGCCCGGCACAGTTCGCGGCCCGCTCGAGCGCGCGCTGCGGCGGCTGCGCCCTGAGGACGCGGCGCTCCTAGTGACCCAGGCGGTCATCGGCATGACCTACGAGGAGCTCGCGCAGCTCCAGCGGACCAGCGTGAGCGCGATCCGTGCGCGGCTCTTCCGCGCCCGGCGCGATCTCGCGCGCCGGTACGAGGAAGAGGGCGGCGAGTGGTAGCGCGGCACCAAGTGGCCGGACGTCGCGTCGAGGAGCTGGTCTCGGCCGATCTCGACCGCGCCCTAGCGCCCGAGGAAGCCGACGCGCTCGAAGCGCACGTGCGTCAGTGCGCGGAGTGCCGCGCGCTCCTCGCGCGACAGGAGCGGATCCATGAGCGACTGCGGACGCTCGGCGCCGCGATTCAGGTGAACGACAGCGCGGAAATGTGGACCGGCATCACGGCGCGAAGGCGCACGGAGCCGCGACGCGCCGCCGCTGTCGTCGCTCGGCTCGCCTTCGCCGCGGTCGTGCTGATTGCCGCCGCGCTCGCCGGCTTCGTGCTCGCGGGTCGCGCGCAAGTCGCGTCCCCTCCGCCCGCGCGCGAAGTCGTCGCCAGCACTCCCTTCGATCTGCCGAACGGCGGCAGCGGGGTGCTCACCATCGAGCAGGGCAGCGCGCTCGCGCGCGCGCGGTCGCAGATCGGCGTTGGCGCACGGGCGGAGCTGCAGCTCGCTCAGCCGACGACCCGCGGCAGCGCGGAGATTCGCTTCAGACCCGTCGGGGACTCCTCATACGGCATCCTCGCTGCGGCGCCAGACCTCGCTGGCTCGCGCCGGCTCACCATCGGCGGTGCGTTCCCGCGACCGTCGGGGCCCGATCCGGTCACGTATGAGATCTGGGTTCACCTCGAGACGGACACCGCATCCGTCGACAGTGCGGCCATCGTCGTCGACATCACGGCCACGCGCCGGGGCGAGGAGGCACGTGCGCGGTAGGCCGAGCCGAACGCGACCAGCGGAAATGCACACCGCATACGGCTGCGCCCGGGCATTCGACTACGCGTGTTTCCGAAGGAATTCGACGTCCACCGCAGCGCGCGGCTTCGATCTTCGACCCGCGCTATCCGAAACTGTGGTCAGGCGTCTTTCGCAGGAAACGTCCTGATACGACCAGAGCCGACGGGCTGACTCGAACTGCCGACCGGCGGTTTACGAATGCGTTCGATGCGGTGCTGCGGCGTGTCAGGACGTGTTTGCACGCACAGATCGTTCTCCTGATGCGTCAGCGCGTAGCCGTGCATGTCCCGGCATGGTGGTCAGAATGGTGGTCAGCTAATGCGCTGCGCGGACACCCGCGCTGAGTGTTTGTGGAACCACCGCGAGCTCTCCACGAAGAATCTGTAGCTCTTGCCACCAGTCGGGGGTCCGCGGGCGACACCCGCCATGTCGGACCGGAACGGAATTCGGGACTCTCGGTGATGCAGGGGAACAATCGCCGGCGGCCTCGATCCGCGAGGTCGGATCGGCGAATCGGTCACCCTCCGTTACTGACGGACGACGCGAGTTGATCCGGACCGCGTGGTTGCATATCAAGTCACGAACTCGACCTGCAGCCGCGCACATGCGAGGCGGTCTCGTAGGCGATTACCACCCGCTCAGCGGTTGCCGCGATCGGGCGATTCAGATGAGGCTCTCGCTGTTGCCCTGCGGGCTCAATGCGCCTCCGCGCCTGCGAGCACCTTCTCGGGTAGGAGTCGAGACGCGCCCAGGATCTCGAAGCCTACGAGCCGGTTTCGTTTGTCGAGTTGCAATATCACTGCAGCTCGATCGAACTCGACGTTGCACATCGCTGTTCGAATCTGCGTTTCACTCTCAAGGTCGACCAAGTCGATAAATGCCGCGTCGGCCTTGCGATCAAGCCTGATTCTCATGGCCTGTCCTTCCATCCGTAGTTCTCGGCAACGCCCTGTCCGGCCCCCGCTGTTTGGTCCACTCCGTGTGTCGTTGCCCTGACTCGCTGAACGACATCGGTTCGCGATCGTGACGGAACTGCGTCCGGCGAACTGGTCCAGCGTGGCTGTGGTCGCGAGCCATCACTTCGCCGCCACATTGTGCGCCCGCGCGAATGCGAGGGGGGTCATGAAGCCGAGACCGCGGTGTGGTCGCTGGGTGTTGTACTCGAGGTTCCAGGCGTCGACGAGGACGCGCGCCTCCAGGACGGAGTCGAACTCCTCGACGTCGAGCAGATCGCGGCGCATGGTGCCGTTGAAGCGCTCCACGAACGGGTTCTGCTGCGGTGACGCCTTCTCGATGAACACCGCCTGGACGCCGTGATCGGCCAGGTACGAGACCACGCTTTCGGCGATGAACTCGCGACCGTTGTCGGAGCGGATCATTTGTGGGCGTCCGTGGGTCTGGAAGAGTCTTGTGAGGTGCCGGATGACGGCCGCAGCACCGATCGAGCGCGACACATGGCTGCCCAGCGAGCGGCGGGAGAACTCGTCGACGACATTGAGGATGCGGATCGGGCCGGAGCGTGATTTAAGGGGGGGCCGCACACTCTCAAGTCGTTCCCCGGATGTCTCAGTTTGTAGCCATACGTGTCGTGGCGTGGTGGTCAAAATGGTGGTCAAGGCGAGGACCGCGATCCATGCCGCCGACGAGCACGCCGCGGATCGAGTCCGACGCCCTCTGCTCGACCCGGCCGGAATCGCACGGAAATGGGCGACCGCGCGCATTGGAGCTGTCCGCGCTCATGGTTCGCACACTGACGATCATTCCCTCACGGATCTCCACTCGCGGGGAAGCATGCCCATGGCGCTCACCCTCGCACTGGTTGCCGCCATGTCGTATCCGGTGGCATCAGCGCACGCCGCCTGCGTCCCGACACGCGCATGGTCTCCTCGGCAGCCAGCCCGACGGCGCGGAGGAATCCGCCCGCGATCATCCGGCGAGAGACCGACTACGCACTGTGCGCGGGGCAGACTCTGCGCACGGAGACCAGCCCACTCGCCGGACTTCGGATCAGCAATACGTGGTCGTGAATTGACGACATCCGAACCACCGTTCCCGAAGCTCGTGCTGCTCATCCGTCCAAGAACTCTTAATGAAAAGGACGATTGACGAGACCTGGTCAGGCGAGAGCCTGTTCCCGAAGGCCGGCATGGTTAGGGTCGCGCCTGGACGTGGAAGCCCGGCGCGGCCGTCGATGATTAGCTTGATCAGAGCGCTGTCTGGGTGTCCCCAGGTGTGGCCGGACGGTCCGTGCACCGGGATTCCCGGCAATGCCGCGAACTCGTTGAGACCTCCGTGACAGCTCACGCAATTGGACGCGTACAGCAAGGCCCCTCGCTCGAGGCCGCTCCAGTGAGGAGGGGCATCACTCGAAAAGGCGATCAAGATGGCCACCACCACGAACGTCAGGGTTCGCGCGCGAGATAGCCAATGACCTTCGACTTGCACGACGCCCGCCGAATCACTACGGCTGCCCCTGCAGCCGAGCCTGCAGCCGGCTGATCGCTTCTCGAACAAAGCGATTTCTGCCGACTGGCGTGTCCTCCGCAACCGATTCCAACGAGTAGCGGAGCCCGTCTCCGGTTGAGGCTCCGGCGACCCAAAGTTCCACGACTAGTCGTCCGACAAAGCCATCCGGCGGACCCATCCGTGGGCCTCCGCCTGCGCCAGCGGATCGGCCAGTGCGGCGGACCTCGCCGCCGAGTGACTGCCATTCACGAGACACCGGTCACCTCCTGATCTTTCAGCAAAGGCACGGGGCGCATGGAACGCATACGGTGTTCATCGTTCCGTCGTCACAGCACTGAACTTCAACGAACATGCATCCAATGGTGCAACATTCGCCCTGTAACTCCCAGGCCGGGCAGTGGCACCCATTGAAGCACTCGTACACACCATTAGGGGAGTCACACGTCGCAGCCGTGAAGCACGGGTGGCATGGCCCATAGCACGTGTTGCATGCGGCAGCGAAGGCGACGGGGACTGGTAGACCAAAATGACCCAGCGTTGCCGCGACAGCGATGGCAGACGCGGCGCCCATGCGCGCGAGGAATCCGCGTCTCGTGAATGCTCTCAGCATCGCGACGTATGGTCGCGAGGGCACACTCAACGAGTCACCTCCCCAGTTGTGCGAGCGGCACTGCGCGAGCCGGTGTGCTCGGTGAGCGACTCAGCACTTGGGCAATCGTCTGAGGGTCAGAGGAGGCAAGAACACGGCTTAGATTCCCGCGCGCATCGACCAGAAGGGCCGTCGGCGTGCTCGTGATGCCCCAGGCGCGAGCGGTTTGTTGCCCTTCGTCGATAACCATCGAGCTGTCATCTAGAGCGTGCGTCTTGGCAAGCTGCGCCGCTGATGCAGCCGTGCCTCTTACAACAACCGTGGATTGCCACCCCAGTGCGACGCTCGATCGCAGGACGGAGGCGGTTCGCTCAAGTAAATCGTGGCACGGCTTGCAGTTCACATCGACAATCAGCACGAAGGCACCATCGCCATCAATGTGTGGGACCGACGCCGCCTCCGTCGCGAGATCGCGCAGGTCAAGCCGAGGCACTTGCTGTCCAACCCTTAGGAGCGTGGCGTCGTCCCGAAATCGGAACAGCGGGTCAGCCGTTCGAACGAAGTAGGCCATGTGTCTCAGGGTCGCGAGTGAGGCGACCAACAGGAACAGAACGAGGAGCCAGAGCAACCCGTAGCTGAATAGGAAGAGTTCGTTCATGGGAAGGAAGCCCTGCTGCTGCTTGCCATGCGCTGCCGAACCTCGACCTCTGTCGCAAGCAGCGCGTCCGACCCCACGATCACCGAGAGGAGAACCACAGCACCCGCAGCCGCACTCACGAGCGCATCCGCTGAGGCCGTTGCAGGCGACAGTCCAGGCATCACGATCGCAAGAAGGCTCAGGCTCGCCAGGAGCCAGCCACTGGCCGTTCGAGGACTGGGGCGCTTCTTCCCCGAGACGGTCACCACCACCTCGCTCCTGGACCGCATCCTCCACCACGCCACGGTGGTCGTCACCAGCGGCGAGAGCTTTCGCATGAAGGAGGCGCGCTCGCGCGCTGCGCCGCGTCCGAAGACGCCCGCCGCGTCGACGAGCGCGAAAGCGACCGGCTAGGAGCCGCAGCCTCACGACGGTCGAGCGGAAAGCTATGACCCTCCCCGATCGCGATCAGGGTGGGGACTTTTCGTTGGCCACAGGTGGGGACTTCGACTTGGCCATTGACAGTTCAGGGATCGGGGGTGATCAGGCAGGCGTGCGCCTTCTGAACCGAACTATCCGATGCGCATACCGATGGCTACGAACGGAAATGTCGCAACGATCAGGGTGATACGAGTGTCCCGCGGCTCGGGAAGTTGTGGGTTACGCCGCTTTGTGCGAAGCCGACGACGAAGCCCACCGAGAGTACGAGGACAACGAGTCCTACCGTGACCGAGACGCGTGCCCGAACACTCCAACCTGAACGCCGACGCACTGCAAGCCCCTCGGCGATCAAGGCGACGCCGATGATTGGCACCGAGAGCGGCCAGAGGAGGATGGCGACCGCGATCGCCAGAAGCTGACGCACGACTTGTCGAGAGACAAGAGCGATGCGGTCGCCAGCCATCCCATCAGCCTCCGCTTCCGGTCACGGTACCGTCAGTGTGGACCGTCATGTCCATCCACGGGTAGTAGTGATCGAAGCAGAATCCTAGGCACTGCTGGAAGTGCCCTTGCGTGTAGGCGCGGTAGGTGCTGTACCCGACTCCGCCCTCCTCGGCGTTCTGAATGTGACCCACGAACTCCCAACTGGTCGCGTAGACCTCACCCCAGCGAGTCCGCGATACGGATGTGATCGTTGACCCTGTCGCGCACCAGTCGATCTTCTGAAAGTAGCCCCAGAGGTGGAAGCCGAAGACGTCGTTGCCGTAGATCGACCACGTGCTGGTCCAGCATGGATCTGCGATAACGCGCCTCGCCTGCTTCTTCGTGACGAGCTGTACGGATGCGAGACGCTGGTTGGGGTCAGCACGTTGAGGGGTCGACTGGAATGCGCCAGCCCTGACTTGAATCGGTGCGCCCGATGCGAAGCCGTCGACCGCTGTCGCGGTCGTCTCTGCCAACCCGACGCTCGCCCCATTGGAGGCCCCCAGCGCCGGCGCCTGCATCGCGAGCAACAGGATGATGATTGCCGTTGCGATGAAGGACCGATACCTTTTCACCACTACCTTCCTCCGATCACGTTCTCCATTGGCTCGACTGCGGTCCTCCATGCGTTCTCTGACGAGTGAACGCCTCCTCGCGTCGTCTCATGGTGGTCCAGCCATCGCCTTCCACAACCACCCATCGGCGATCCCAGGGACCTGGACGAATAGGAGCACGAGCGCGACGACGGAAGCCACGCATCGTCGCGCCGTCTCTGCTCGCGCGGAACGAGAAGTCAAGCGTGGCCCTGTGCAGCTCGCGGGGACGGAGAGCACACCCGCGGGCTCGACCTCCTCTCCACAATGGTGGGTGGCGTTGGTCGATCGCAATGCTGGCGCATCGCACTCACCAGACCACTGTCTGCGCACTGCACGTCGCCGATGAACCCATCGACGAGACATGTGCGGTCTGCGTGAACGTTCCCGTCGACTGGAACCAGTGCGCGAACGTCACCTGCGATCCGGACACCGATGCGCCGTCGACCCAGCCGTCGCCATAGGCGAAGGAGACCGAGTAGCTGCCGCCGCCGCCGTAGAGATGGACGACGTAGCGAGCCTCGGCGCCGACCGAGATGCTCGGGGTCTGGTTCTCGATCGCGCAGTCGGTCGCCTCGGCGAGCGTCCCGGCCCGGACCGGCGTCCCTGTGAGGAGCTGACCCGCGAGGACGAGCGCGAGGAGCGCGATCGGCCGTAGACGATGAGCCAACATCGCTTCCCTTCTTCCTGCGTGCCGGGAGCGTCCTTCTGCTGGGTACGTCGCTCGCCGAGCCCCGAAGTTGCAGAGGAGTTCAGGCACGCTGATGCACGGATACCGAAGCGACACCCCGACTTCCGGCGAGCGCGGACGACGTACGTAGTGGATGAGTGGGCCGAGGACGTCCCGCGCTACTCGGAAGGGGCGTTCCGCGAGCTGTACGAGGAGATGCGCCTCGGATCGTCGGTACTGACGCCCGAGGTCAGCTGCTCGTGGTACGGACGAACGCCGGCTACGAGGTCCTTCTGCGTGAAGGTGAGTCTCTGAAACCGACGCAGCAGCGCTTCAGCGGATTGTCAACGGATTCGTTCGAGGCTCTTGGCGTCCTCCGCAAGTAGGACCGGTGCACCGCTTCGCGGTCGGTCATGGCCCCAGATCTCGACCAGCGCCCCGACGTCCTCGAAGCTGCCCCGGCGCCGGGCTTGCTTGCTCAGGATGCCGACGAGCGCGGTAGACACGCCGGAAGCTTCCGGCGCTGAACGCGTCCGGGTGACACGGTCACGGCCTCCGGCCCTCGCGTCGATGGCGCAGCAGCTCGTCGGCTTCGCTCTGGCTCGGTAGCGCGCGGATGTCGTCGAGCGAGACGCCGAGCTTGCGAAGCTGGAGCACCGTCGTCGCATCGAGCGAAGGCGGCTTCGTTGGCGCGGCGACGGGTGCATCAGGCCGTTGCGCGGGACCGCCTTCGCGCACGACCCGCCAGAACTCCTCCTCGGTGACCTGCAGCTGCTCGCGCAGGATCGCGGCGAAGAGTCCCGGAACTCCGATCTCGCCCGAGCCGAAGGACACCTTCGTGCGCAGCGTCCGACCGTCGGGGAGGCGCTTCGTGCAGCGCCAGTGGTCGGTGCGCTTCTTCGGATCCCAGCGGTCGTTCTCGCAGAACTTCTTGAGGTCGCGATGCGTCGGCTGCGGCAACGGTCAGCGGCTCGAGGCGGCGGCGACCTCGGCGGAAGTTTCGCGCTCCTCGGTGAGCAGAGCGACCCGATCGTCGGCCGGCGTGAGGGCGAAGCGCAGCAGCCACGGCAGATGGGCGATGCGATCGGTGTGGCGGTAGAAGTCGAAGTCCGCGAAGAAGTCCTCGCAGTAGTCCGCAAGCTCTCTGGCGAGCGCCTCGAGCGCGCCATCGATCGCATCGCCGCGCGCGACGAGACCGAACTGCGGAAGCGTCGCGATGACCGAATCGCCGACGCTGATCTTTGCGTCGAAGTGGCACGCGGAGAGCGCGGGGAGCATGTCCGCAAGTGGGAGGACGAGCGCGGCCTCCTTGCCACGACTGCGCTCGACGATCTGAGGCAGGTGTTCCCGGACGACGCTCGACACGAAGGCGGAGAAGTTGTCCTTGACCTCCGAGAACGACACGGTGCGAATCCATGCGCTCGTACTCACGAGGTAACTCTACTGCGATTCTGGCCTGTGTGGCCTGTCTGGCCAGCTCGGGGGTCTTCCCGCTGCTCGCTGAAGGCCGCGGCTCGCGCACAGGCTATCGAGCGGGCTCTGGCGTCACATCTCGGGTAGGACGGGCTGGCCCTCCTTCTTCTCCTCGGGGATCTCGGCGACGACGGCCTCCGTGGTGAGCACCATCGCGGCGACCGATGCGGCGTTCTGCAGCGCCGACCGGGTGACCTTCGCCGGGTCCACGATGCCGGCCTCGACCATGTCGACGAAACGGTCGCCGCGCGCGTCGTAGCCGTGTCCCGGCGGGAGCGCGCGGGCCTTCTCCAAGACGACGTCGCCGACCTTCCCGGCGTTCTCGCAGATCTGCTTGAACGGCGCCTCGAGCGCGCGCTCGACGATCTCGACGCCCGTCCGCACGTCGCCGCTCTCCCCGAGGCCCTCGCGCAGCGCCGTCTGCGCCCGCACCAGCACGACGCCGCCGCCGGGAACGATGCCCTCCTCGACCGCGGCCTTCGTCGCGAGGATCGCGTCCTCGATGCGGTGCTTGCGCTCCTTCTGCTCGAGCTCGGTCGCGGCGCCCACCTTGATCACCGCGACGCCGCCGGACAGGCGCGCGACGCGCTCCTGGAGCTTCTCCTTGTCGTAGTCGGAGGTCGTCTCGTCGATCTGCGCCTTCAGCGCCTTGATGCGGCCGTCGATCTGCTCGCGGCTCCCGGCGCCCTCGACGATCGTCGTGTCGTCCTTGTCCACCTTGACACGGCGCGCGCGGCCGAGCTGCTCGACCTTCGCCTGGTCGAGCTTCAGCCCCAGCTCCTCGGAGATGACCTGACCGCCGGTGAGGATCGCGATGTCCTCGAGCATCGCCTTGCGCCGGTCGCCGAACCCCGGCGCCTTCACCGCCGCCGCGAGCAGCGTGCCACGCATCTTGTTCACCACGAGCGTCGCGAGCGCTTCGCCGTCCACCTCCTCGGCGATGACGAGGAGGGGCTTCCCCTGCTGCACGACCTTCTCGAGGATCGGGAGGAGGTCGCCGATCGCCGTGACCTTCCGGTCGGTGACGAGGATGAGCGGATCCTCGAGCACGGCCTCCATCCGCTCCACGTTCGTGACGAAGTACGCCGAGATGTAGCCGCGGTCGAACTGCAGGCCCTCGACGACCTCGAGCTCGGTCGTGATGCCCTTCGAGTCCTCGACGGTGATGACGCCGTCCCGGCCGACCCGGTCCATCGCGTCCGCGATGAGGTCGCCGATGGCCGCCTCGGCCGACGAGTTGGCGGCGACCTGCGCGACGTTCTCGTGGCCCTTCACCGGCACCGCGACGCGCTTGATCTCGGCGACGACGGCGCCGACGGCCTTCTCGATGCCGATCTTCAACAGCATCGGGTCGGCGCCGGCCGCGACGTTGCGAAAGCCCTCGTCGATCATGCGCTGCGCGAGGAGGGTCGCCGTGGTGGTGCCGTCGCCGGCGACGTCGTTCGTCTTCGTGGCGACCTCGCGCAGGAGCTGCGCGCCGACGTTCTCCCAGGGATCCTTGAGCTCGATGTCCTTCGCGATCGTGACGCCGTCGTTGATGACGAGCGGCAGGCCGAACTTGCGCTCGAGGACCACGTTGCGTCCCTTCGGTCCGAGCGTCACCCGCACCGCGTCCGCGAGGACGTCCATCCCGCGCTTGAGACCGTCGCGTGCCTTCTGGTCGAACAATACGGCGCGCGCCATGCCTGCACCTCCCCGACCGGGTCGTCACCAGCGTGCGGCGACACCCCCACGGCCGGTAGCGGCGTTCGGCACGCGTCCGCCCGACGTTCGGCACACGCGGGCGTCGGGCAGATCGGAGCGGCGACGGGGCGGCCTAGCGCGCGAGCGCGGCGAGGCGGCGGTCACTCGAGGCGATCGTCGATGAGGATCACGCGCGCGATCGGTATGACGAGCGTGCGGTCGCCGAGGTACACGCGGAGCACGCCGCCCCCGATCTCGTACCGTCCCTGCCCATCGTCGATGAAGACCTGCTGCTTGGTGTCCTGCTGATCGAGGTACCAGATGTCGATCTTCCGGGCTCCTCTGGCGACGACCATGTCACATCCTCCCGTGGGTGCCGCGTCACGCCGCGGCTCCCATGAGGACGGTAGGCCGCGATCGGAGCGCGCCATTCGGGTGGAAGGACGATCGTCCGTCGGGCGCCGACCCGACGCGCCGCCCGCGTGGGCGCGCATTCGGCGATTCGGCACTCGACCGTGCGACGTTCGGCACATGCCAGCCGTCGGCGCGGGCCCTACGCTCGAGGGGACATCGAGGCCGGTCGCCGTCCGGAGGTGGTGTGATGCTCGGAACGCTCGACGACGCGCAGATCGAGCAGGTCCTGCGGAGTGGGACGCTGGGAAGGCTGGGGATGCACGCCGAGGGCCGCACGTACGTCGTGCCCGTCACCTACGTGTACGACGGCGACGCGATCTACGGGCACACCGCGGAGGGCATGAAGGTGCGCATGATGCGCGCGAACCCCGCCGTCTGCTTCGAGGTCGAGGACATCGACGACATGGCGAACTGGCGGACCGTGATCGTGTGGGGCGAGTACGAGGAGCTGTCGGGCGACCTCGCGACCGCCTGCATGAACCTGCTGCACGCGCGCCTCGCGCCGGTCACCACGAGCGAGACGGCCGGGCCCGCGGGACGCCATCCGGCGGCGAAGGACGGCGTGGCGGTCGCGTACCGCATCAGACCGACCGTGCGGACCGGTCGCTTCGAAAAGTCCTGAGACGTGGCGGGCGCGGCGCCGATCGCGACGGTCACGCTCAATCCGGCGATCGACCAGGCCATCTCCGTCGATCAGGTCGTGATGGGCGGCCTCAATCGCTGCCTCGTCGACTCGCTCGATCCCGGCGGCAAGGGCGTCAACGCGAGCCGAGTCGTCGCGCGTCTCGACCGGCAGACGCTGGCGCTCGGCTTCGTCGGCGGGGTCACCGGCGGGATGCTCCGCGCGCGTCTCGACGCGGAGGGAGTCCCGCACGCCTTCGACGACGTCGAGGGCCTCACGCGGATCAACGTCATGGTGTACGAGCGCAGCCTCGCGCGGCGCACGCGGCTGTACCTCCCGGGCCCGCGGGTCGGACCCGAGCTGCTCGCGCGTCTCGACGAGCGGCTCGGCCGGCTGGCCCCCGGCACGGTCGCG
>DAIDAP010000019.1 GCA_027310565.1 Chloroflexota bacterium
AGTGGAGCGACGTCGACTTCGCGGCGCGCACGATCCACGTCCGCCACACGCTGCAGCGCGTCCGGCGCAAGGTCCGGCGGGTGCGGGGGGAGGGCGAGGGGCTCGTGCTGCAGCCGACGAAGACGCGCAAATCGAAGCAGAAGCTGCCGATGCCCGACGTCGTCGCGCGCGCGCTGCGCGCGCACCGCGCGCGCCAGCTCGAAGAGCGCCTCGCCGCGGGAACGCGCTGGGCCGGCGGCGCCTTCGTGTTCACCACGCCAACGGGGAGGCCGCTGCACGCCGCCGGCGTCATGGACGACTCGTTTCGGCCGATCTGCGTGCGCGCGGGCATCCCCTACGCGACGCGGGAGAACCTGCGGGGCCCGGTCGAGGAGCGGGGACTGCGCTTCTACGACCTGCGCCACAGCTGCGCCTCGCTGCTCATCGCGCAGGGCGTGCCGCTCAAGGTGATCCAAGAGATCCTGCGCCACGCGAACATCCGCACGACCAGCGACCGCTATACGCACCTCGTGCCGCAGGTGGTCGCCGAGGCGCTGGCGGCGATGGACCGCACTCTCCTCGACGAGGCGAAATAGCTCAGGTTCCCCTCATCCGAGGTCAGTCGGGTAGTGAGCACCTCACTTAGAGCCCGAGCGCCTTCCGCGCGGCGTCCGTCGCAATCTGACTGAGCACTTCGCGCATGACCTCCGCCCAGCTCAGGCGTCGCATCTCGAATGAACGCGCTCATCTTCGCGATAGCGGATCGGGTTCGAGGCGTGTCGACAGTCAAGTCCGGCAGGTAGTCCGTGAGCAGGGTCTTCTCTTCCTTCGAGAGCCTCGACGCCTGGATTGCATCTCGCGCGGCCTGCAAGTTCCTCTCAGTCCATGGATAAGGCTTGCCGCACTCGTGACAAATGCGTGGGCACTTCATAGAGATCCGAGTACGCGCGGGTCATCCGTTCCTCAACGCGGCCCTGGTGAACGAGCGTTGTTGTCTCTGCTAGGAGCGGTCGTCCTCAAGGAAGAAGAGCGCCTCGACGCCGTAGATGCGCGCGAAGGCCTTCATTTCAACGACGTCCACGCGGCGCTCGCCCGATTCGCACTTGGAGATGAAGCTCTGTGGGCGCCCGAGTTTGCGCGCTGCTTCGGTCTGCGACAGTCCTGCGCGTTCCCGCGCCCGTCGCAACCGTCGCAAGAACGCCGCGTAGTCTGCAGAACGACGGGCCATGTTCTGCAGCGAATGCTTCGCGCGATTGTTCTGTCATCCCAAAATCGGATAGGCTCTCGTCGGGAATGGGAGGCAACGCCAAGCGTCGCCGCCTTCGCAGACGAGAGGAGCAACGCCGAGAGCTCGCGTCGTTCCGACCGTCAGATGCCGACGACAGCCTCGAATTCGTCGCCCGTGAGGACGGTTCGCTGACCTATGAGTGCCACTGCCCGCAGTGCGACTACGTGCGCGGCTTTGACGCTCCGCCCTCGATCTGGCCAGTGATGGTCAGGCATTCCGTGCTGTGCGAGTTGCCGCCCGGGGAACCCGACGCGCTTGTGCCGCTCATGCAGTTCAGCGAAGCGCTCTGCGACTCCTGCGATCCAGACCTCCGGGATCACTGGGGAGAGGCCATCGTCGAGCATCTCGATCGGCTGAGGAATGCGGAGGGATAGCCCGAAGGACACACGTGAGCGTGCCCTCGACTTGTTCTGGGCTGCCCAGAAGACACCCTTAGGCCGTCGAGTCCGGTGCCGCGGACGCATAGCCTAGTACCCGTGGGCCTCGGTCGCGGCGAAGGTAGGTCCCCCGCGCACTCAGCTCGTCTGAGCGGCACCTCGGTGCGAGATGCGGCAAAGCGAACGTGGGGTCGCGCGGTATTCGCAGCACACGGCGTCGTCGCCTTCCTACGTCGAAATGCCTACGAAGGTGGCGCTGGAGCGCTAAGCGTGGCCGGTGTGGTGATGCTCCAGAGTCCGCTCGGTGCATTGTTGCGCGTGCCTTTCGCCATTTACCGCACCGAGCGGGAGTGGCGCCGGCTCGCAGCGAAGCGACACGATGCGCTCCGCAACGTCGCGCGCGCCGCCGAGGAAGAGTTGCTGCGCCCGCCGCTCCTGACCAAGACGCGTGAGGCGTTCCGATTCTGGCGTCCCGACCCGCCGCTCACGGTCGAGGAGATAGCCGAGCAGATGACGGCCGCCCAGGCCGTGTTCCCGGGCGTCGCGACCCAACACATCGAGTTCTGGTCGCTCATCGCCGAGGAGTTGAGAGAACGACATGACGCCTTCCTCAGCCTGGTCAGTCTGCGACTCGCGGATCTGGCCGATGAGCCTCGGGCGGAGACGGGCCGCGCAATCGTCGCCAGCACAAACGCGGCGCAGGCCGCACTGCTCATGGAGCGCAAGTTCCGTGAATTGGTCTGGCGAGAGAGCCAAGCGCCCGAGACCGATCCGCTCGCAAGAGCGCGGCTGGTTACGCCCGTGAGAGAGGCGATGGCCGATCCCTCCCACGCGTTCCGCGAAGCGATCACCGCGCTCGTGAGCTCCTGCCGCAGGCTCCGCGAACTCAGTGATGCGAGGAGCTGACGGGATGACGCGACTTCTCGGCGATCGGCCATCGCGAAGGCGGCCGCGCGGACTAACTGAGATTCCCCGTGGTCTTTGGGACCAGCTCTGAACCACCTCTCGACGTCGCGCGGACACTGCGAGCGGTGGTTCCTCGTCGGCTGTGCATTCGTGATCGTCCTGCACGGGCTCGTCCCCACGCCTGACAAGCACTCAGCACCGAGGAGTCCTGACGACCGGGTCTCGCGCGGGTTGCTACGCGTTGCTACGCGACTTCGGCCACCGGGGGCGAGACACGCGGATTCCCGAAGGATTCTGAGCCGACGGGCAGACTCGAACTGCCGACCGGCGGTCTACGAATGCGCGAAGTAGCGTGTCTCGGTCGTTCAGACGGTGTATCTCTTCGAGATGCCCTCTCCTGAGGTCTCACGACGTCGCCCGTCGTGTCCCAGGACTGTGGTTAGAACTGTGGTCAGCCCCTGGCGCGCTCGCCCAAGAGCCGTCTGCGCGGCGGCACTGGTTCGCGTAGCGGGATGGCCGTCAACCCTTTCTTTCTTTGAGCCTCGAGGAGGCCTGGATGTCGAGCGCTGACTGGGGTCCGACTCGAACGCTTCTGGGTCCGCAGGAGCACCTTCACGGCGCGGCGCTCGTCCATCGCCCGGTAGCCCTCGGCAGCCCGTTCGAGCGGCAGCTCGAGATCGAAGACCTTTCCCGGCTCGATCTACCGGCTCCAGATCAGGTCGATGAGCTCGGGAAGGAACCGGCGTACTGGCGCGGGACCGCCGTGCGAGTGGACGTGCGAGAAGAAGAGCTCTTCGCCCGGCAGCTCGACGTCGTGAGGGACGCCGGCGTAGCCAACGTGGCCGCCGGGCCGGGTCGAGCGGATCGCCTGCATCATCGACTCCTGGGTGCCGACGGCCTCGACCACGGAGTGCGCGCCAAGGCCATCGGTGAGCTCCTTGATCCTCGCCACGCCGGTGTCACCGCGCTCCTCGATGACGTCGGACGCGCCGAACTCGCGCGCGAGCTTCTGCCGCGAGGCGTGGCGGCTCATCGCGACGATCCGATCGGCTCCGAGCCCCTTAGCAGCGAGGACTGCCAGCAAGCCGACGGCGCCGTCGCCGACGACCGCGACCGTCTTGCCAGGGGCCGCTTCGGCGGCGACCGCGCCGAACCAGCCCGTGCCGAGCACGTCGGACGCGGCGAGCAGGCTCGGGATCAAGTCCTCTGAGGGCACTCCGGGGTCGCCACGAGGGTGCCGTCCGCGAGCGGGACCCGCAGCAGCTCCGCCTGGGCGCCCTGCTCGCCCATGAGCGCGCGGTGGACGCACGACGAGTGGGCCCAACCTGTCTTGATATCGCTTTGGCCACGCACGAGTGGGAGTTCAAGGGCATGGCGACGCGTAGAGCGCGCTCGTCGAGGGGCGAGGTGCCGGCGTTCGACGGGCTCGTCCGCGCGTCGCGCGTGCCCGCGGTCGGGACGGGACCTGGAGCGCGTGGAGGCCGTCGCGGGGTCGTGCGAGGGAATCGGGAACGATCTCGTAGGTAATCATCCCCGAACCTCGACGAATCTCGGCATCGCAGTGGCATGGCCGGACTCAGCCTCGCTACGGTCCGATGCAGTGTTCACCGAGGATCGACTGGTCGCATTCACGTGGCACCAACGATCCTCATCCATCGATGCACGCGAACAACTCGAGTCGATCATCCGCTCCGCGCGCGAGCGCATCGTGCTCGCGACCTGCCATCGCATCGAGATCTACGGCGTCCTCCCTGAGCTCCTCTCGCCTCTCGAGTACCTGAGCGGCCTCGGGGCCGTCGATCTGCCGCCCCCGGAGATCCACACCGGACCGGCCGCGCTCGCGCACCTCTTCGCGGTCGCGGCGGGCCTGGACTCGGCGGTGGCGGGGGAGCCGCAGATCCTCGCGCAGGTTCGTCACGCCTACCGTGGAAGCGGTGCTTCGCATCCGCTTCTGGTCGCGGCGTTCGCGCGGGCGCTCTACGCCGGCCGGACGATCCGCGCGGCGTACGGGCTCGCCTCGGCGCGGTCGGTCGGCTCGCTCGCGGTGGACGCCATCGTCTCGCGGCTCGGTGACGCGGAGCGCGCGACGGTCCTCGTGATCGGCGCGGGCGAGATGGGGAAGCTCGCCGTGCGCGCGCTCGGGCGCCGCGTGGCGCGTGTCGTGGTCGCGAACCGGGACGTGGGCCGCGCGACCGCGCTCGCGGAGGCGTACGACGCCGAGGCGATCCCGCTCGCCGGCGTGCCCGACGCGCTCGCGCGGGCGGACGGCGTCGTCTCGGCCGCGGACACGCGCGGCGCGGTGCTGAGCGCGGACCTCCTCGCGGCGCGGCTTCGCCTGCCGCGGTCGCTCGTCGTCGTGGACGTCGCCATGCCGCGGGGCATCGACGGCGCCGGACGTGCGCTCCTCGGCGACCGCTACACGAGCGTGGACGATCTTCCCGGCGCGTCCGCGCGCGTCCCCGGGGAGACGCTGCGCGCCGCGCGCGAGCGGTGCGAGGCGGAGGCGGCGCGCTTCTGGAGCGAGCGCGCTCCCCAGCACATCGACGCGATACGCACGCTGCGCGCGTCGGCGGAGCGCGTGCGCGCCGAGAAGCTCTCGCGGGCGCTCCACCGCCTCAGCCACCTCTCCGAGCGCGACCGGCGCGTGGTCGAGGCGCTGGCCACGACGATCACGAACGCGCTCCTGCACGAGCCGACCGTCGCGCTCCGGGAGCAGCGCGCGGATCCGCGGGCGGCACGCGCCCTGTTCGAGCGGAGCGAGCCGTGATCCGCATCGGCACGCGCGGCAGCGCGCTCGCCCGCGCCCAGACCGCGATCGTCGCGCGCGCGCTCGGCGGCGACGCCGAGATCGTCGTCGTGCGCACCGCGGGCGACGAGACCGCGCGACCGATCCGCGAGCTCGGCGACGGCGTGTTCGTGACGACCATCGAAGACGCGCTGCGCCGCGGCGACATCGATGTCGCCGTCCACTCCTTGAAGGACCTGCCGACCGCGGAGCCCGCGGACCTCGTCGTCGCGGCGATCCCGAAGCGCGAGGATCCGCGCGACGTCCTCGTGACCCGCGGCCGCCGCGGACGCTGCGAGCTCCTCGCGGGATCGCGCGTCGGGACCTCGAGCCCGCGGCGCGCGGCGCTCCTCGCCGCGCTCGTCCCCGGCATCCGGTGCGTCGAGATCCGCGGGAACGTCGACACGCGCATGGCGAAGGTGCAGCGCGGCGAGTACGACGCGGTCGTGCTCGCGGCCGCTGGCCTGCGCCGTCTGGGCATCGCATTCTCGGAGGACGAGGCGCTGCCGCTCGACCTCGTGCCACCCGCGCCAGGGCAGGCCGCGCTCGCGGTCCAGGCGCGCGCGCACGACCACGAGCTCGTCGCGCGGCTGCGGTCGTCGCTCGACGATCGCGCGACGCGCGAGGCCGTGACCGCGGAGCGCGAGCTGCTGCGGCTGCTCGGCGCCAGCTGCGACATCGGCCTCGGCTGCTGGGCGCGCCGGGAGAACGGCACGCTCGTGATCGACGCGGCGCTCGCCTCGGGTGGCGAGATCGCTCACGCGCGGGCGTCCGGCCAGGATCCGAGGGAGCTCGCCCGATCGGCCGCGGATACGCTGCTCGAGCTCGCCGATGCCTGAGCCGCGGCCGGAGACGATCGCGGTGCTCACCCGCGCGCGGCGGGAAGCGGACGAGCTCGCGCGCGAGCTGCGCGCCGATGGCGTGCGGGTGATCGAGCTGCCCTGCGTGCGCATCGAGCCGGTCGTGGACCTCTCGCCACTCGCGGCGGCCGTCGGCGCGCTCGCGGCGGACGACTGGCTCGTGGTCACGAGCCGGTACGGAGCGGATGCGATAGCGCGCCTGCCGCAGCCTCGCGCACGCGTCGCCGCGGTCGGTCCGTCGACCGCCGCGCGCCTCGCCGAGCACGGGATCGCCGTCGCGTTCGTGCCCGAGACGGCGACCGGCATCGGCCTCGCGCGCGAGCTGCCTGGTGACGGCGCCGTCCTGCTCGCGCGCTCCGACCGCGCGCTCGACGACGCGCCGCGCATCCTGCGCGAGCGCGGCTTCACCGTCCACGAGGTCGTGGCGTACCGCACGCGCACGGGTGCGGAGGGTGACGTCGCCGGAGTGCGCGCCGCCCTGTCGTCGAGGGAGCGCGTCGCCATCCACCTGGAGTCGCCGAGCGCCCTCGAGGGCCTGCTCGGCGCGATCGAGCCCGAGCTCGTCGCGAGGGCGAAGCTCGTGGTCTCGGGACCGACGACGCTCGCGGCGGTCCGCGAGCGACTCGGCCCGCACGTGACGATCCGCACGCGCGACGAGGAGGCGAGCCATGTCACTCACCGCTGAGCGAAGCGCGCTCGCCTTCACGCGTCACCGGCGACTGCGCCGCACGGCCGCGCTCCGGCGCCTCGTGCGCGAGAACCGACTCGACCCGAGCGCGTTCGTGCTGCCGGTATTCGTGGACGCGCGTCTCCGGGCTCCCGAGGCGATCCGCTCGCTGCCCGGACACATGCGCTGGCCCGTATCACGCGTGCACGAGATCGCCGAGCGCGCGGCGGCGGCGGGCGTCGGCGGACTCCTGCTCTTCGGCCTTCCCGCGGACAAGGACGAGCGCGGGGGCGGCGCGGGCGATCCAGCGGGCCCGGTCCCGTCGGCGCTGCGCGTGCTGCGCGAGCGCGCGACGCCGCTCGCGCTCGTCGCCGACGTCTGCCTCTGCGAGTACACGTCGCACGGCCACTGCGGGATCCTCGACGGCGAGACCGTCGACAACGACGCCACGCTGCCCCTCCTCGCGGACGCGGCCGTCGCCTATGCCCGCGCGGGCGCGGACGTCATCGCGCCCTCGGACATGATGGACGGACGCGTCGCCGCGATCCGCGCCGCGCTCGACGCCGAGGGCCACGGCGACGCGGCGATCCTCTCGTACGCCGCGAAGTTCGCGAGCGCCTACTACGGACCGTTCCGCGAGGCCGCCGAGTGCGCGCCGTCGTTCGGCGACCGCGCCGGCTACCAGATGGACCCGCCGAACCGCCGCGAGGCGATCGCCGAGATGGCGACCGACCTCGACGAGGGCGCGGACGCGCTGATGGTGAAGCCGGCCGGCCCGTACCTCGACGTCATCGCCGAGGCCTGCTCGCGGTTCGACGTGCCGATCGCCGCCTACCAGGTGAGCGGCGAGTATGCGGCGATCCACGCCGCGGCCGAGCGCGGCTGGATAGACCTGCGCCGCGCGGCGCTCGAGTCGCTCACCGGCATCGCCCGCGCGGGGGCCGATATCGTCATCACCTACTTCGCGATCGACGCGGCGGGCTGGCTCGCGCGATGAGTCAGGCGTCGAGCGGGTCTCCCGCGGCGAACGAAGCGGTACTGCTCATGGCCTACGGCGCGCCCGAGCGCCTCGATCAGATCGAGGCGTTCTACACCGACATCCGCGGCGGCACGCCGCCATCGCCGGCGCTCCTCGACGAGCTCACGAGCCGCTATCGCGCGATCGGCGGCGGATCGCCGCTCTCGCGCATCGTCGAGCGGCAGCGAGCCGCGCTCGACGCGGAGCTCGCCCGGCGCGGCCGGCCGGCGCGCGTGTACGCCGGCATGAAGCACATCGCTCCCTACGTCGGGGATGTCATCGCGCGCATGACCGACGACGGCATCGAGCGAGCCGTCGCCATCGCCCTCGCCCCGCAGCACTCCACGTACAACCTGCAGACGTACGGTGTCGCGATCGAGCGCGCGACGACCGCGCTCGGCGCCCGCGCGCCGCGCGTGTCCATCGTCGGCACCTGGCACGCCCAGCCCCGGTTCATCGACGCGCTCGTCGCCGCGACCGACGAGGCGCTCGGGCGCTGCGTCGATCGGACCGCGGCGCACGTCTTCTTCACCGCCCACAGCCTCCCGGTGAAGCTCGTGCGCGCCGGCGATCCGTACGCGCGCGAGGTGGGCGCGACGGCCGCGCTCGTCGCCGAGCGGCTCGGGCTCGCGCGCTGCGACATCGCCTTCCAGAGCGCCGGCCGGACGGGCGACCTGTGGCTCGGGCCGGAGCTGCGCAACGAGATCCGCCGCGTCGCCGCGGAGGGCGTGCGCGAGGTGGTGGTGTGCCCGGTCGGCTTCGTCGCCGACCATCTCGAGGTCCTCTTCGACGTCGACATCGATGCGCGTCGGGTCGCCGAGGATCTCGGCGTGGGGCTCGTGCGCGCGCGCGCCATGAACGACGACCCGACGTTCATCGCCGGTCTCGCCGACATCGCGCTCGCACGGATGCCCGCCGCTCCCCGACCGGCACCCGCGCCGATCGGCTCCGTGAAGCCGACGCGCTTCGTGTTCGACCGCGCGCCGATGCTCGTCTATTGGGAGCTCACGCGCGCCTGCGGCCTCGCGTGCCGTCACTGCCGCGCCGAGGCGATCGCGACGCGCGACCCGCGCGAGCTCGACACCGCGGAGTGCGTCGGCATCCTCGACCGCATCCTCGAGTTCGGACGCCCGCTCCCGCACGTCATCTTCACCGGCGGCGACCCGCTGCGCCGTCCCGACCTCCTCGACCTCATCCGTGCCGCGACGGCTCGCGGCATCGGCTCGTCGCTCGCGCCGAGCGCGACGACCGACCTGACCGTCGACGTCCTTCGCGACGCGCGCGCCGCGGGGACGCAGGCCATCTCGCTCAGCCTCGACGGCGCGACGGCCGAGCGCCACGACACGTTCCGCCGCGTCGACGGGACCTTTGACGCGACGCTCCGGGCGGCGCGCGAGGCGCGCGTGGTCGGTATCCCCGTCCAGGTGAACACGCTCGTCACGACGGAGACCGTCGACGAGCTCCCCGCGATCGCCGAGCTGCTCGTGCCGCTCGACGTGATGCGCTGGAGCCTCTTCTTCCTCATCCGGGTGGGGCGAGGGGCCGACCTGAACGAGATCACCCCCGCGCGTTCCGAGCGGCTCTTCCGCTGGCTGCTCGACCTCGAGCGCGCGGCGCCGTTCCAGATCAAGACCACCGAGGCGATGCACTACCGCAGAGTCGCGCTGCGGCGGATGGAGGCGGCGGGCCTGGACGCCGCCGCTGTGGCGAAGACGCCGGTGGGGCGCGGCTTCGGTGTGCGCGACGGTAACGGGATCATGTTCATCGCTCACGACGGGTCGGTGCATCCGTCGGGATTCCTACCGCTCGCCGCGGGCAGCGTCCGCGACACGTCCATCGTCGACCTCTATCGCGCCTCGCCGCTCTTCGCGCGCCTGCGCGACACGAACGCGCTGCGCGGGAAGTGCGGACGCTGCGCGTATCGGGCGATCTGCGGCGGCTCGCGCGCGCGCGCGTACGCGTGGACCGGCGATCCGCTCGAGAGTGACCCGCTCTGTCCGTACGAGCCCGCGCCCGCGGGTGCCGACGCGGTCTGGGGCCTCGCCTCGTGAACGTCGTGGTGGTCGGCGGCGGGATCGCGGGTCTCGTCGCCGCGCACGCGCTGCGGTCGCACGGCGCGTCGGTGACGCTCGTCGAGGGGAGCGATCGCCTCGGCGGGAAGATCGCGACTGAGCGCATCGACGGGTTCCTCGTCGAGCGCGGCCCGGACGCGATCCTCGCCGCGCATCCCGGGGCGAAGTGGTTGGCCGCCGAGCTCGCCATGGCCGACGAGCTCATCGCGCCCGAGCCGCCGGGCGGCGTGTTCGTGTACCACGATGAACGGCTCGTGCCGATGCCCGAGGGCGTGGGGTTCGGCGTCCCGACGCGGTTCCTCCCGTTCCTCGCGAGCTCGCTCTTCTCGCCGCGCGAGAAGCTCCGCGCCGCGCTCGAGGTCTTCGTCCCGCGCGGCACGGTCGACGGGGACGAGTCGATCGGCGCGTTCCTGCGGCGGCGGCTGGGCGACGCGGTCGTCGACCGTCTCGCCGGTCCGCTCATCGGCGGCGTGTACGGGGCGAGCGTGGACGAGCTCAGCCTGATGGCGCTCGTCCCGCGGCTCCGCGACGCCGTGCGCGCGAACGGCAGCCTCGTCCTGGCGGGAGCGCGCGCACACCTGCGCGGAGCGCGGCCCGCGGACGCCGCCCTCCTCGCGCCGGCGCGCGGCATGGAGTCGATCGTCGACGCGCTCGTCGCGCGCCTCGCAGGGGTCGACGTCTGTCTCGGCGTCCCGGTCACGCGCGTCACGCGCGACGGCGCTCGCTACAGCGTGGCGCTCGATGGGATCCACGCCATCGGCGACGCGTTGGTGATCGCGACGCCGGCACCGGTCGCGGCCGCGCTTCTCGAGGACCTGGCGCCCGCCGCGAGCGCGGCGCTGCGCGCGTTCCCGTACCGCGGCACGGCGTCCGTGTCGCTCGGCTACGCGGCCGATCAGCTCGGCGCGCCGCTTCAGGGGCACGGCTTCATCGTCCCCGAGGGCGCGCTCGCGATGGCCGCGTGCACGTGGAGCTCGGCGAAGTGGCGCGGCCGTGCCCCGGCCGGCGCGTTCATGCTGCGCGCGACCATCCGCGACGGGCGCGTGCTCGCGCGGGACGACCGCTCGCTCATCGCCACGGCGCACGAGCAGCTCGCCCGCGTCATGCGCATCTCGGGCGCGCCCGCGATGGCCCACGTCGCGCGGTGGCCCGCGGCGATGCCACGCTACACCATCGGCCACCTCGACCGCGTCCGCGCCGTGGACGCGGCGATCTCGCACCATCCCCGGCTGGCGCTCGTCGGCGCGGCATACCGCGGCTCCGGCGTCCCCGATTGCGTCGCGCAAGGATCGGCCGCCGCGACGCGGCTCATGGAAATGGAGGGCGTCGCGGCATGACCGCGACAGACACGACACGCAACGCGGACCTCCTCGAGCGCGCTCGTTCGCTCATGCCGGGCGGCGTCTCGAGCCCGGTGCGCGCGTTCCGCGCCGTCGGCGGCGAGCCGCCCTTCCTCGTCGAGGGACAGGGATCGCATGTGCGCGACGCCGATGGGAACGAGTACGTCGACCTCATCTGCTCGTGGGGCCCGCTCATCGGCGGTCACGCGCATCCCGCGGTCGTGCGGGCGATCGTCGAGCAGGCCACGCGCGGCACGTCGTTCGGCATGCCGACGCCAGGAGAGATCGCGCTGGCCGAGCGCGTCACGCGGGCGATGCCGGTCGTGGAGCTGCTGCGCTTCGTTTCGTCGGGCACCGAGGCGGCGATGAGCGTGCTGCGGGTCGCGCGCGCCGCCACAGGACGCGAGGCGATCCTCAAGTTCGCTGGCTGCTATCACGGTCACGCCGACGCGCTCCTCGCGAAGGCGGGCTCAGGCGTCGCGACCCTCGGTCTGCCGGACTCCGCGGGGGTCACGAAGGGGACGGCACGCGACACGCTCACCGTCGACTACAACGACCTCGACGCGGCGCGCGCGGCCGCAGCCACGCCGCTCGCGGCGATCATCGTCGAGCCGTACGCGGGCAACATGGGCTGCGTTCCGCCGTGCGCCGGCTTCCTCGAGGGGCTGCGCCAGATCGCCGACGAGACGGGCGCGCTGCTCGTGTTCGACGAGGTGATCACCGGGTTCCGCGTCGCAAAGGGCGGCGCGGTGGAGCGGACCGGCGTGCGCCCGGATCTCGTATGCCTCGGGAAGATCCTGGGCGGCGGGCTGCCGGTCGGGGCGTACGGCGGGTCACGTGCCGTCATGTCGGTCGTCGCGCCGCTCGGGCCCGCGTACCAGGCGGGCACGCTCTCGGGGAACCCGCTCGCGATGGCCGCCGGCGCGGCGACGCTCGACCTGCTCGATCCCGCGGCGTACGCGCGCCTCGAGGCGATCGGAGGGACGCTCGAGGCGGGGCTCCGCGACGCAGCGCGCGGGGCCGGCGTAGCGGCGCGCGTGCAGCGCGTCGGCTCCCTGCTCACGCTCTTCTTCACCGACCGCGCCGTGCGGAACGAGGCCGACGCGTGCGCGTCCGATCTCGCGCGCTTCGCCGCGTTCCACCGCGGCATGCTGCGCCGCCGCGTCCTGCTGCCGCCGTCGCAGTTCGAGTGCTTCTTCCTCTCGCTCGCGCACACCGACGCCGACATCGTCCAGGTCATCGAGGCGGCGCACGCGTCGCTGAAGGAGATCGCATGAACCAGCTCTTCCGGTACCTCATCCTCAGCGTCACGGCGGAGTGGCGGCGCCTCAACGAGGACGAGCGCATCGCGCAGAAGCGCGAGTTCGTCCGCGCCGCGCGCGCCGAGCTGGTGCGCGTGCACGCGTACTCGCTCGTCGGGACGCGGAGCGACGCGGACCTGCTGCTCTGGTGCGTGGCCGAGGAGCTCGAGCCGATCCGCGAGTTCGAGTCGCGCCTTGCGGGCACGCGGCTCTCGTCGTACGCCACACGTCCGTACTCGTACCTCGCGGCGCGCCGGCGCTCCCCGTATCTCGGCGAGCACGCGCACGCCGGTGGCGAGAACGCGCGGGTCGAGGCGGGCCCGGTGGGGGACACGCCGTACGTCGTCATCTACCCCATGACGAAGAAGCGCTCCTGGTACGCGCTGCCGCATGAGGAGCGCACGCGCATCATGGCCGGCCACTTCGCGGTCGGTCACCGGTATCCCGACATCCGCATCCACACCGCGTACAGCTTCGGCATCGACGACAACGAGTTCGTCGTCGCGTTCGAGGTGCCCGACGTGCGCCGCTTCCTCACGCTGGTCGCCGATCTGCGTGAGACGGAGTCCTCGGCGTACACCGAAAAGGAGACACCGATCTTCGTCGGCGCCGCGATGCCGCTCGAGCGCGCGCTCGACGAGATCGACGGCGCGGCCGCGCGCGCGGGCGTGGCCACGTGACGGCACCGCTCCTCGTCCGTGCGCTCCGACGCGAGCGCGTCGAGCGCACGCCGGTGTGGTTCATGCGACAAGCCGGCCGCTCCCTGCCGGAGTACCGCGCCCTGCGCGAGCGCTTCGGGATGCTCGAGATGGTGCGAACCCCGGAGCTCGCCGCACGCATCACGCGGCTCCCGGTGGACCGGCTCGGCGTGGACGCGGCCGTGCTGTACGCCGACATCATGCTGCCGCTCGAGGGCATGGGCGTGCCATTCGAGATCACACCAGAGGTCGGGCCGATCATCGGGCACCTCGTGCGCACGCCACGGGACGTCGGGGCGCTGCGCGTCGTCGAAGCCGAGGAGGCGACGCCGTATCTCTTCGAGACCATCCGAGCGGTGCGTGCCGGCCTGCCGCGCGAGATCGCGCTCATCGGCTTCTGCGGCGGGCCCTTCACGCTCGCGTCGTACCTCATCGAGGGCGGCCCCTCGCGCGAGCACGCACGCACGAAGCGGATGCTCCTCGGCGAGCCCGCGGTCTGGGGCAGGCTCATGGACACGCTCGTCGAGGTCCTCACGCGCTACCTCCGTGCGCAGGTCGACGCGGGCGCCGATGTGGTGCAGGTCTTCGACTCGTGGGCCGGCGCGCTCTCGACGCTCGACTACGAGCGGTCGCTCCTGCCGTGGATGCGTCGGCTCTTCGCCTCGCTCGGCGACGCGGGCGTGCCGCGCATCCATTTCGCGACCGGCAACCCCGCGCTCCTCCCGCTCCTCGCGTCGGTGGACTGCGAGGCGGTGAGCGTCGACTGGCGTGCGCCACTCGACGACGCGTGGGACGCGATCGGCGACCGGGCCATCCAGGGCAACCTCGATCCCGCGGTCTGCCTCGCTCCGTGGGACATCGTCGAGGCGCGCGCCACGGACGTGCTCCGCCGAGCCGGCGGGCGTCCGGGCCACGTCTTCAACCTCGGCCACGGCGTCCTCGCGGAGACCGACGCCGACGTGCTCGCGCGCCTGGCCGCGCTCGTCCATGAGCGGACCGCGGCGGTCGCGGCGTGAGACTTCCTGTGTCAACCTCAGGCCGCGAACCGAGCCGCCGCGGCCGCGAGATGACGTACGTCGTCATAAGACGTTCGGTCCTGCCAGCAGCGCCACAGAACGCGCAGCCAGGCGCGGGCGAGGATACGGATTG
>DAIDAP010000023.1 GCA_027310565.1 Chloroflexota bacterium
CGCAGATGTGCGAGGCTGTCAGCTGGGGCCACGGCGTACTTCCTCCTATCGACTTCGACCTCGATGGAGTCAGGATGCTCGTGGCCTCTCTCTTTTGCAGGAAGGAGCTCGGAGTGTCTACCTCGAACGTGGGCACTACGCGCTAGACGGGCATGTCCGCGGGTGCGAGCGTCCGCTGCGGGTTGATGTGTCGAAGCGAAACGCATCCCGATCGGCGGCACGGTCGGCCGTCCTCTGGCTTGCGCTGGCCCTCACCGCGTGCGTGCCGACCGGCGGCGCGCCTACGGCGAGCCAGACCGTGAGGCTGCCGGAGCCGAGCCCGCTGTCGACGATGACGCTGGACGAGGCGCTCCGGACGCGCCGCTCCGTCCGCGACTTCCGCCCCGACGCGCTCGGGCCGGAGCTCGTCGGCCGGCTCCTCTGGGCGGCGCAGGGGATCACGTCGGACGAGGGCTTCCGCACCGCGCCGTCCGCGGGGGCGCTCTATCCGCTCGAGCTCTACGTCGTGACCGGCGAGGGCGTCTCGCGCTATCTGCCCGAGGGCCACGGGCTCGCGCCGCTCGCGCGCGCCGACGTCCGCGCCGACCTCGCCGCGGCCGCGCTCGGCCAGGCGGTCGTCGGCGACGCTCCGCTCGTGATCGTCGTGACCGCGGTCCTCTCGCGAACGGCGGCGAAGTACGGGGCGGACCGGGGCGAGCGCTACGTCCATCTCGAAGCGGGTCACGCGGTCCAGAACGTCCTGCTCGAGGCCGTCGCGCTCGGGCTCGCCGCGGTGCCCATCGGCGCCTTCGACGATGCGCGGGTCGCGGAGGTCCTCTCGCTCCCGCGCGCGCACGCACCCCTCTATCTCGTCGCGGTCGGCCGACCGCGATGACAGGGTAGGAGACTACGCAGCGAGCGATGGAAGTCCTCGCCTGGCACACGCTCGCTCCGGGTGACGTCGCGAGCCGGCTTCGCTCCGGACCGGAAGGACTGAGCGAGGCCGAGGCCGCCCAGCGGATCACCAGGGTCGGTCCGAACGAGGTCGAGGAGATCCGGGCGCGCGGCGATCTCGCGATCCTGCGTGATCAGCTCCGCAGCCCGTTCGCGGCCATCCTGGTCGGTGCGGCGGTGCTCGCCGGCTACATCGGAGACCTCGTCGACACCGCGGCCATCCTCCTCGTCGTCGTCATCGACGTCGCGGTCGGCTTCTTCCAGGAGCGTCATGGCGAGCGCTCCCTGCTCGCGCTCCGACGGCTCTCGGCGCAGCACGCGCTCGTCCTTCGCGATGGGCGCGAGATGCGCATCCCGAGCCGCCTGCTCGTCCCGGGGGATCTCGTGCCGCTCGAGTCCGGCGTCCGTGTTCCAGCGGACATCAGGCTCGTGAGCAGCCGGCTCCTCGTCGCCGACGAGTCGCTCCTCACGGGCGAGTCGGAGGGCGTGCGCAAGCACGCGTCGGCGCTCGGAGCCGTCACGCCGCTCGTCGACCGGACGAACATGCTCTATGCGGGGACGACGATCACGAGCGGGCGCGGCAGGGGCTACGTCGTCGCGACGGGCCGCGCGACGGAGCTCGGGGCCATCGTCGAGGAGATCCGCGGCGTCGGGGAGCAGCAGACACCGCTGCAACGCAGCACACGCTCACTGGCCGCCGTGCTCGGGATCGCCTCGCTCGCCCTCGCGACGGCGGTCGCCCTGGTCACGGTCGCCCGTGGTGGCGCCATCCCCGACGCGCTGCTCGTCGCGGTCAGCGTCGCGGTCGCGGCGATCCCGGAGGGCCTGCCCGTCGCCCTCACGATCGTCCTCGCGGTCGGCACCCGACGGATGGCACATCGGAACGCGATCGTCCGGCGGCTCGCCGCCGTCGAGACCCTGGGCTGCACCACCGTGATCGGCGCGGACAAGACTGGGACGCTGACCGAGAACCGGATGACGGTCGTCGACCTCTGGACGCCGGCCGGGAGCCATGCTCTCTCGGAGCTCTCGGGGCAGCGGCGAGCGGCCGGCGGCGCGATCGAGGCGCTCGTCGCCGACGTGCTCCGTGCGAGCGTCCTGGCGAACGAGGCGACGGCCCGGCCGGACGACGGAGGGGTCATGATCGTCGGTGAGCCGACGGACGCCGCGCTGCTCCGCGCCGCGTCCGATCTCGGGCTGGACGTCTCCGCGACACGGCGCGAGCTCCGCGAGGTCGCGGCCATCCCGTTCGAGCCCGAGCGCCGGTACGCCGCGAGCGTCCGCGAACGGGACGGGGATCAGACCCTGTTCGTGAAGGGCGCGCCCGAGCGCGTGCTGTCCTTCTGTACCGCGATGCGCACCGCGGACGGGGACGTGCCGCTCCGCGCGTCGGACGTGCTCGAGGCGGCATCGCGCATGGGGCGGGTCGGCCTTCGAGTCATCGCCATGGCGTCGCGTCGGCTCGACCGTCCGATCGCCGACCAGGCGCAGCCTCCCGAGCCGGGCGCGCTCGTGCTCCTCGGCCTCGAGGGGATGCGCGATCCGCCGCGGCGAGGAGTGCCGGAGGCGATCGCGGAGTGTCGCCGCGCGGGGATCCGCGTGCTCATGGTCACCGGCGACCACGCGGAGACCGCGCGCTCGATCGGCCAGGAGGTCGGCATCGCGTCACCCGACGACCGTCTGCTCACCGGAGCCGATCTCGAGCGGATGGAGGACGACGACCTCGGGCGCGCGGTGTTCGAGGTGCCGATCTACGCGCGCACGAGCCCCGAGGACAAGCTCCGCATCGTCCGCGCGCTGCAGGAGCGGTCTGCCGTGGTCGCGATCACCGGCGACGGGGTCAACGACGCCCCCGCGCTCAAGGCGGCCGACGTCGGCGTCGCGATGGGCCGCGGCGGGACGGACGTCGCGCGTGAGGCCGCGGACATCGTGCTGGCCGACGACAACTTCGTGAGCATCGTCGCGGCCGTGCGCGAGGGCCGCATCAGCTTCGCCAATCTGCGCAACGTGACCTTCTTCCTCGTCTCGAGCAACATCGCCGAGATCCTCGCGGTCCTCGCCGCCGCCGCGCTCGGCTGGCCGCTCCTGCTCCTGCCGGTGCAGATCCTGTGGCTCAACCTCGCCACCGAAGGGCTGCAGGACGTCGCGCTGGTCTTCGAGCCGGGCGAGCCCGACGTCGCCGCGCGCCCGCCCCGCGCCCGCCGCGAGCCGATCATCTCGTCCCTGCTGTGGGAGCGGGCGCTCATCTCCGGCGCGGTGATGACGGTCGGCACGCTCGCGCTGTTCCGCTTCGAGCTCGATGCGGGTGCGTCGCTGCAGCGCGCGCAGGCGGTGGCGGTCACGACGCTCGTCCTGTTCCAGACGCTGCACCTCGGCAACAGCCGTTCGGAGCGGCTCTCCATCTTCGAGAAGAGCCCCTGGGCGAACCCCTTCCTCTTCCTGTCGACCGGTGCCGCCTTCGTACTGCACGCGCTCGCGCTCTACACGCCGCTCGGCCAGGGGCTCCTCGAGCTCGCGCCGCTCGACCTCGAGGCCTGGATCCGCATCGTGGCCGTGTCGTCGACGATCGTGGTGGCGGTCGAGCTCCACAAGCGCATCCGTCCGCCCTGACCGCGCGTCAGGGGACGAGCACGGCGGCGCCGTCGATGCGGCCGGCGCGGACGTCCGCGAGCGCCGTGTTCGCGTCCGCGAGCGCGTACGTGCGCACCGCCGTCCGCACGCCCGCGCGCGGCGCGAGCGCGAGCAGCTCCTCGGCGTCGCGGCGCGTGAGGTTCGCGACGGAGCGGAGCGTGCGCTCTCCCCAGAGGAGCGCGTACGGGAACGAGGGGATGTCGCTCATGTGGATGCCCGCGCACACGACCGTGCCGCCTGGACGCACCGCACGCAGCGCGGCGGGGACGAGCTCACCGGCCGGTGCGAAGATGAGCGCGGCGTCGAGCGGCTCCGGCGCCGGGCCGAGGGCGTCCCCGGCCCACTGCGCGCCGAGCTCGCGAGCGAAGCCCTGGCTGCGCGTGTCGCCGGCGCGCGTGAACGCGAGCACCCGCCGCCCCTCGTGGCGGGCGATCTGCGTCACGATGTGCGCCGCCGCGCCGAAGCCGTAGATGCCGACGGCGCGCGGGTCCCCGGCGGCGCGGAGCGCGCGGTGGCCGATGAGCCCGGCGCAGAGCAGCGGCGCGGCGTGCGCGTCGTCTTCCGTCCCGGCGAGCCGGAACGCGAAGCGCGCGTCGGCGACGGCCAGCTCGGCGTACCCGCCGTCGCGCTGGTATCCGGTGAAGCGCGCGTCCGGGCAGAGGTTCTCCTCGCCGCGCCGGCAGTGCTCGCACGATCCGTCGACCCAGCCGAGCCACGGCACGCCGACGCGGTCGCCGGCCGCGAGGCCGCGTACGCTCGCGCCCGCCTCGGTCACCACGCCGACGATCTCATGGCCCAGCACGAGCGGCAGCTTCGCGCCGGCGAGCTCCCCGTCGCGGACGTGCAGGTCGGTGCGGCAGACGCCGCACGCGCGCACCTGGATGAGGACGTCGTCGGGGCCCGGCCGAGGATCGGGCATCTCGCGCGCGACCAGATCCGTGCCGGGATGCTCGAGCACCATGGCGCGCACGAGTACAGGCTACGCGCGGATCGCGCTAACCCTTCACCACGATGAACTCGCGGAGCTTCGCGACGCGCCGTGAGATCCCCGCGTCATGGCAGACACGCACGACGTCGGCGACGTCCTTGTAGGCCTCCGACGCCTCCTCGGCGAGCAGCCGCGGGTTCCGCACGCGGATGATGACTCCGTGCTCCCTCAGCTGAGCCACGAGGTCGACGCCGCGCAGCTGACGCCGGGCGGCTGACCGGCTCTGGACGCGGCCAGCGCCGTGGCACGTCGACCCGAACGTCTCCTCCATCGCTCCCGCCGTGCCGGCCGCGACGAAGGAGTACCGTCCCATGTCCCCCGGGATGAACACCGGCTGACCGACGGCGCGGTAGCGCTCCGGGACCGCGGGATGACCGGCCGGAAAGGCGCGCGTCGCCCCCTTGCGGTGGACCACGAGGCGCGTCGGTTCGCCGTCGACGACGTGCTCCTCGAGCTTCGCCATGTTGTGTGCCACGTCGTAGACGAGCGTCATGCCGAGATCCCGCGCGCCGCGTCCGAACACTTTCGCGAACGTCTCGCGCACACGATGCATGATCACCTGGCGGTTCGCCCAGGCGAAGTTGGCCGCGGCGGCCATCGCGCGGAAGTAGCGCTGTCCTTCATCGGAACGGAATGGCGCGGACGCGAGCTGCCGGTCGACGAGCTCGAATCCGTAGCGGCGAGCCGAGGGCGACATGAGCCGTAGGTGGTCGTCGCAGACCTGATGGCCGAGCCCGCGGGAGCCGCAATGGAAGAAGGCGACGACCTGGCCGACGCCGGTGATCCCAAACGCGCGCGCGACGTCCGGGTCGTAGATCTCCTCGACGTACGGGATGCTCAGGAAGTGATTGCCGGATCCGAGAGAGCCGAGTTGACCATGGCCTCGGTCCTTGGCCCGGGCCGACACCTCTCCGGGATCGGCACCGTCCATCGCGCCTCCCTCTTCTATGACCTCGAGATCCTCGGGATCACCGTAGCCTCGTTCGACCGCCCAATGCGCGCCGCGCCGCAGCACGTCGTCGGTCTCTGCGAGCGTGATCTTGAGGCCGCCGGCGCTCCCCAACCCTGAGGGCACCGCACGGAAGAGCTCATCGGCGAGCCGATCTCTGTGCGCGCGCACGTCGTCCAGCGATAGGTCGGTGCGTACCAGTCTCACGCCGCAGCAGACGTCGTACCCGACACCGCCCGCCGCGATGACGCCGTCGCTCTCGCGGAATGCCGCGACGCCGCCGATGGGGAATCCGTAGCCCTCGTGGATGTCGGGCATCGCGAGGGACGCGCGCACGATGCCGGGGAGCGTCGCGACGTTCGCCACCTGGTCGAGGGCATGCCGACCGATCTGTTCGGCCATCCGTGCGTCCGCGTAGACGATGCCCGGCACGCGCATGCCGTCGCGATACCCGATCGGCAGGCGCCATCGGTAGTCGTCGATTCGCTCGAGCGGTCCGAGGCGCTCATTGACCGGCGACGGCCGCGTCTTCATAGGTCGAGGATCACCCGCACGCGTGCCGGCGGTCCCGCGTCGACCGACAGCCGGTGATACGTCGCGGCTTTCACCGCGACGCGAACCTCGTGACGCGACGGATCGAGCGTCTCGCCCCAGCCGCGCGCGACCATCGTCTTCCCCTCGAAGGAATCGATCGCGAAGCGGCGCAGCAGGAGCCCTTCGCTGTCGACGACAGCGATGAGCTCGGAGAGCCAGCGGACGAGGAGGTCCTCGACGTCGTCGCCGCGCACGACGAAGCGCCGCTCCGTGCGCTCCTTCACCGTCGAGGGATCGACCATGAGCGCGAACAGGCCGAGCGCGGCCTCGGCGAACGCGTCGGCGAGCGTCGCGCCCCATGCCTCGATGCCGGTGTCGGCGGTGTGCTCGAGATAGCGGTAGCCGCGCTCCCCCGCGATGGTCATCTCGCCGAGCATGGCGCGAGCCGCGCCGGCGGGCGAGGGTCGCCGGTCCGGGTCTGGGGGGCCGTTCGGCCCCGGGCGGCGCTCCCTCACGCCGCCGCGAACCGACGTTCGACGGCGATGCCGACGAGGCCGTACATCACGGTGCCCGCGAGTCCCGCGAGGAGATCGTTGACCGTGTCCGCGGGGCCGTGCACGTTGTGGGTCCCGAACAGGACGTCCGTGTAGTACTCCTGGGCCTCCAGGAGCATGTGGACCACATTCGACAGGCCGAACGCGGCCAGCGACGAGAGGCCGAGCCCGCGGAGCGTGACGGCGAGCGCCCCCGTTCCGTGGAAGTGGGGGACGAGGTCGAACAGGCGGAACCGGTCGTACAGGTCGAACGAGTTCCCGGCCATGTCCAGCCAGTAGATGGACAGGTAGAGGTCGTCGAGCCAGGCCGGGTAGCGGGCCCAGCGGCGGCGCTGCGCGAGCGCGAGCAGCGGGAGGAGCGAGGTGCCCGCGAGGACGACGACGAGGTTCCGCATGGGGATGGCCTTGCCGGCGAAGCGCGGATCGTTCGGACCACGCAGGACCTCGGCGAGGAAGTAGAGCGTCTGCAGACGGAGCGCGACGTTCAGAGCGAGCCCGATCCGCTGTCGCACGGTGTCCTCCCTCGCTCATCGTCACGGCGCGATCGCGCGACGGCTGCCCGGAAGACCGGCGTGTCCGTGTACGGTCGCGACCGGGCACACGACGGGCAGGAGGACCCCCGCACCCATAATCGCGGGGTGCCGGCCGCCGGCGGCGCCTTCGCGCTCGTGCTGCACTCGCACCTGCCGTACGTGCGCGGGGCGGGGCGCTGGCCGCACGGCGAGGAGTGGATCCACGAGGCGATCCTCGGCACGTACCTCCCGCTCCTCGTGCTGCTCCACGACCTCCGGGACGCCGGCGTCGGGTACCGCCTGACGCTCGGCCTCACGCCGATCCTGCTCGAGCAGCTCGCCGACGCGGACGTCACGTTCCGGTTCGCCGAATACGCCGACGGCCAGATCGCGCGCGCCGGCGAAGACCTGCGCCGTTTCGCCGCGCAGGGCGACACGCAGCGAGCGTCGCTGGCCCTCTTCCACCGCTCGCTCGTCACCACGCTCCGCGACGCCCACGCGCGCCGATTCGGGCGCGACCTCGTCGGCGGCTTCGCCGATCTCGCGCGCACGAGCCACGTCGAGCTCCTCACCTCGGCGGCCACGCACGGGTACCTGCCGCTGCTGGACGCGCGGTCGGTCCGCGCGCAGCTCGCGGTCGGCCTGCGCACGACGCGCCGGCTCACCGGCATCGAGCCGCGGGGCGTCTGGCTTCCCGAGTGCGCCTACGCGCCCGGCCTCGAGGACGTCCTCGAGTCGCTCGGGCTCACGCACTTCTTCACCGATGCCGCACTGCTCGGGCCGCGCCGCGCCGACGAGCGCACCGCGCGCGCACGGCGCTCCGGCGGCGCCATCGACGTGCCGCTCGCGGACGCGGCGGACGTCCTGCATCCGTTCCGCGTCGGTGCGTCGAGCGTCGCCGCGTTCGCACGCCACCACCACGTGTCCGGGCAGGTGTGGTCGGCCGCTCTCGGGTACCCCGGCGACCCCGCCTACCGGGAGTTCCACAAGAAGGACGACCGCAGCGGGCTGCGCTACTGGCGCGTGACCGACGCGAGCGGCGACCTCGGCGCGAAGGCGCTCTACGCGCCCGGCGCCGCGGCGGAGCGCGCGCGCGCCCATGCCGGGCACTTCGTGGCGCTCGTGCGCGAGACCATGGCGGCGCACGGCTCGCACGCCGACGCGCCCGTGCTCACCGTCACGTTCGACGCGGAGCTCTTCGGCCACTGGTGGTTCGAGGGCATCGACTGGCTCGGCGGCGTGATGCGGGAGCTCTCGTCCGCGGGGCCGCGACCGGTCACACCGGCCGAGCACCTCGCCGCGCATCCGCCGCTCGAGCGCGCCCTGCTGCGCGAGGGGTCGTGGGGCACCGCGAACGACCACTCGACGTGGCGGAACGAGGGCACGGCCTGGCTCTGGGACGAGCTCGCGCGCCTCGCGGGCGACATGGCCGCGCTGTCGGTCGTCGCGCACTCGGGTCCGCTGCGCCAGCGCGCGGCACGCCAGGCGGTGCGCGAGCTGCTGCTCGCGCAGGCCAGCGACTGGCCGTTCCTCATCACCACGCGGCAGGCGCCCGACTACGCCGCGGAGCGCTTCCGCACCCACGCGCTGCGGTTCCGGCGGGCGCTCGATCTCGCGCTCCACGGCGCGGACGAGGACGAGCCCGAGCTGGGGGAGCTCGAGCGCGCGGACGGCCCGTTCCCCGACGCGGGCCCACGCGACGTCCGCGAGGAGTAGCGCCGGCTCGCTATTTCTTCGGCTGCTCCGTCTTCGCCGGTGGTGCGCCGGGCTTCGCGGGAGCGGCGCCCGCCGCGGGCTTCGCAGCCGCGGCGGCGGCCGGCTTCGCCTCGCCCTCGGCCGCCGGCGCGGCCTCCTCGCCCTCGGCCACCTCCGCGGCCGGCGCCGCGGCCGGCGCGGCGACCTCCTCGACACGCACCGGGACCGCCTTCACGACGAGCTCGTCGCCGTCCTCCTGGATCTCGACCCTGGCCGTGTCGACCGCGAGGTCGCGGATGAAGATGGCGTCGTCGATCTCGACGAGCCGCGAGAGGTCGACCTCGATCGCGTGCGGGATGTCCTGCGGGAACGCCTCGACGCGCACGTGCTCGCGGGCGTGGACGAGCACCCCGCCCGCCTTCACCGCCGGCGACTCGCCCGCGAAGTGCAGCGGGACCTCCGCGCCGACCTTCTCCGTGAGCGACACGCGCTGGAAGTCGACGTGCAGCATGCGGCCGGTGATGGTGTCGCGCGAGACGTCGCTGATGAGCGCCGCGACTTCGCCGTCGGGCAGCCCCTCGAGCGTCACCAGCGTGGTGCGGCCCCAGCGGCGGTAGCCCAGCTCGAACGCGTGCATGTCGGTCTCGACCGGGGCGGATGCCTTGTGGCCGCCATAGACGACACCCGGCAGCACGCCTTCGCGGCGGAGCCGGCTGACCTTCTTCCCCTGGATGGTGCGCGGTCGGATGGCGATCTTCTGTGCGTCGGCCACGTGGAGCTCCCCTTTGGCTGCGCGATCCGGAGCCTCGATTATCGCCGCTACGGCGCCGGGAAGTCGAGCACGACCCGGACCGGCCCGGTGAGCGTGATGACCGTCGGGCACACCAGGCGGTCGAGCCCGATGCCCCAGATGACGGTCCCCTCGAAGTCCTCGACCAGGCGTACCTCGCGGACGAGCGCCGGAGCCGGCGCGATGTCCGAGGCCCTGATATCCGCGTCGCCGATCGTCTGCCGGCCCTGGTCGTCGTGCGCGTCGGTGTTCCGGAAGCGCACGCTCAGCAGGGCGTTGCCGTCGACCGTCACGGGCTGCCCGCTGGGCCCCGAGAGCGAGCGCGCCAGGTCGATCGTGTACGGCGGGACGCCGAACGTGCCGGGCCCCGTGCTCGGGCCGAACTCGTACACGACCCGGTCGTAGCCCTCGCGGCGAGCGACGCGCACCGCGGTGAGCAGCGCGCGATCGGCGTCCGACCCGCCGGTCCGCGTCGGGCAGGCCGCGGCCGGGGTCGCGCCCGGGCTGGCCGACGGTGGGGCGGGTGTGGCGGTGGGCAGGGCCGTCGCGGCCGGCGTCGTTGCCGGCGCGCTGGTCCGCACCGGGGGCGTGGCGGTCCCCGCGGTGGGCGTCGGGGTGACGCGGACCTCTTGCGGGCCGCAGGCGGCCGCGACCGTCACAAGAAGGGACAGGAAGAGCGCGGTGCGCGGCGCCTCATGCGGCCTCATCTGTCGCGAGAGTGGATCACAACCGCCTTCCTGTCTAGTTCGCCGACAATCAAGCGAGCGATCCGTCCGCATAGCGTACGAAATCAGCGGACCAAGAGCGGCTGCGGTAAAATGCGTCAAAAGTGGCCGATCGCCTGCGATTGGCGCTGGTCTTCCACCAGCACCAGCCGGCCGGGAACTTCCCGAGCGTCTTCTCCGAGGTGACCGAGCGTGCCTATGCGCCGCTCGTCGCCGCCCTCTACCGCCATCCCGAGGTGAAGGCCACGCTCCATTTCTCCGGCCCGCTCCTCGACTGGCTCGAAGCGAACCGGCCCGACGTCATCGGCGACCTCTCCGACCTCGTGCGCCGCGGCCAGATCGAGCTCCTCTCCGGCGGCTACTACGAGCCGATCCTCGTCGGCGTCCCGCGCCGCGACGCGGTCGGGCAGATCCGCGCGCTCTCCGACCGCGTGCACGCGATCTTCGGTCAGCGCCCCCTCGGCGCGTGGCTCACCGAGCGCGTCTGGGAGCCACACGTGCCGGGGCTCATGGCGGAGGCCGGCATCGCGTACACCGCGCTCGACGAGGAGCACTTCCTGCGCGCCGGGCTGCGGCGCGAGGACCTCGGCGAGTCGTACATCACCGAGGACCAGGGCCTTCCGCTCGTCGTCCTCCCCGGGAGCATGAGGCTCCGCTATCTCATCCCCTTCCGCGACGTCAGCGCCTCGCTGAAGGAGCTGCGCGAGCGGCACGCGGCCGGCGCGAGGCTCGTCGTCTACGCCGACGACGGCGAGAAGTTCGGCGCGTGGCCCGGCACGTACCAGCGCGTCCACAAGGAGGGCTGGCTCGAGCAGTTCTTCGCGGCGATCGCGCAGGCCGATTTCATCCAGACCGCGACGCTCGAGGACGCGTGGATCTTCCAGAAGCCCGCGCGCCGCATCTACATCCCCGGCGGGTCGTACCCCGAGATGGGCGCGTGGGCGCTCGACGCGGCCGCGGCGAAGCGCTACCAGCAGGCGCGCAACAGGCTCGGTGAGGACCTCGAGGCGCTCGTCTCCGCGCCGCTCTGGCGCAACTTCCTCGCGAAGTACCCCGAGGCGAACGCACTGCACAAGCGGATGCTCATGGTGTCCGAGGAGCTCGCCCGGCGCAGCATCCTCGACAGCTCGCTGGAGGTGCGCCAGGCGCAGCAGAACCTCTGGCGCGCGCAGGGCAACGACGTGTACTGGCACGGCGTCTTCGGCGGCATCTACTTCCCGCACCTGCGCGCCGACGCGTACGCGTCGCTGCTGAAGGCCGAGCGCATCCTGGCCGAACGCCGCGTCGCGGCCGGCGAGCAGCGCGACTACGACGTCGACGGCTACGACGAGTACATCTTCCGCGGCAACGTCGGCGCGGTCTTCGTCCACGTGCAGGGCGGCGCGCTCATCGAGTGGGACCTGTACCCGTCGGCGACGAACCTGATCGACACGATCGCGCGCCGGCCCGAGGCCGAGCACGAGGACCTGCGCCGCGCGGAGAAGGGCGGGCGGGTGCTCGTCGGCAAGGCGGCCGAGCGGGAGACGAAGTCCATCCACGACGCCGTGCGCGCGAAGGAGCGCGGCCTCTCGAAGGCTCTCGAGTACGACACCGCGCGCCGCGGCTTCTTCCAGGACAGCTTCGCCGTGAAGAAGGGCGAGCCGGTCGACCTCTCGGCGCTCGTGTACACGCTCTCGCCGCAGCGTGAGGCGCGGACCGTGTCGCTCACGCTCGAGCCGCCGGCATCCGCGCTGGCGTCGGTGCCCGGCCTCGGCATCCGCAAGGACATCCGCATCGCGGACGAGGGGACGGCCGCCGGCGTGCGCTACCGCCTGCGCAACGACGGCGACGAGACGATCGCGCTGACGTTCACCAGTCGCTCGAACGTCGGCCTGCTGAACGAGAACGACCCGAGCGACACGATCGTCGTCGGGGCGCGCAGGACGACCGCCGGGAAGCCGATCGAGGTCCGCGGCGCGGCCGAGGTCCAGATCCACTCGGAGTCGCGGCATTTCGACCTCACGCTGGCCGTCGATCCCCCGGCCGCCGCGGCCACGAAGCCGATCTACGCCGTCTCCAACTCCGAGCAGGGCTTCGAGCGCGTCTACGAAGAGCTCGAGCTGTCCCTCAGCTGGTCGGTGGAGATCGAGCCCGACGGACACGTCGACCTCGAGATCCGCGGGACCGCGATCGGCCAGATGGTCGAGCCCGAGGTCGCCAGACCGACGGCGCGGCGTCGCAAGGCGACGGCCGCGGCCGGCGAAACCGCGGGCCGCGCACGGAGGTAGACCCAGTGGTGGACGAGAGCGCCGCGCCGCGTCGATCGCGCGGCACGACCGCGACGGCGCTGTTCCTCGCCGGTGTGATCCTCGGTGGCCTCTCCGGCGGCGCGGTCGCGGTCGTCGTCGAGGGTCGCGCGCCGGCGGCGCTCCTCTCGGCCAGCCCGTCCCCCACCGCCGCGCCGTCGGCGGTCCCGACGGTCCTCCCGACGCCCATGCCGGTCGTGGTGCCGAGCGGCGCCGACTACGTCGCCGACGTCGTCAAGGAGCTGCTCCCCTCCGTCGTCACCGTGCTCAACCGCCTGCCGAACGGCCAAGCGCAGTCGAGCGGGTCCGGCTTCGTGATCGACGCGCGGCAGGGCTACGTCGTGACGAACGCGCACGTCGTCGAGAACGTGCGCGGATCGGGCGTCGGCGCGTCCTTCGACGTCATCTTCAGCGACAACAAGACGGTGAGCGCAACGCTCGTCGGCGAGGACGCGCTGACCGACGTGGCCGTCCTCCGCGTCCCCGCGCAGGGGCTCGTCGCGGCCCCGCTCGCCGACAGCGACGCCGCACCGGTGGGCGCCAGCGTCATCGCCATCGGCAGCCCGCTCGGCGAGTACCAGAACACGGTCACCTCCGGCGTGGTCTCGGCGAAGGGCCGCCGCGTGCAGGAGAGCGCGGACGTCTTCCTCGAGGACCTCGTGCAGACCGACGCCGCGATCAACCCGGGGAACTCCGGGGGCCCGCTCATCTGGGTGGGCGCGAAGCAGGTCATCGGCATGAACACGCTCGTCGAGGTGAACCCGCAGACCGACACGCAGGCGACCGGTCTGGGCTTCGCGATCTCGAGCAACACGATCCGCTCGATCGCGAGCGAGCTCATCGCGAAGGGGAGGATCGTGCGCGGCTTCATCGGCATCCGCTACCAGCCGCTCACGCCGCGCCAGGCGATCGCGGCGGGCCTCGAGAACGGCATCACCGGCGTCCTGCTGCTCGAGATCGTGAGCGGCTCGCCCGCCGCGCAGGCCGGGCTGCGGCCGAACGACGTCATCACGAAGATCGACGACCGGCAGATCGACGCGCAGAATCCCCTGCTCTCGGTGATGCGCACCTACCGGCCGGGCGACCGCGTGAGCCTCACCATCGTGCGCGGCGGCCAGACGTCCGTCGTGACCCTCACGCTGGGACAAGAGCAGAGCCCCTGAGCCTCGGCAGGCGCGACGCCCTCCTGTACGTCGGGTCGGCCGGGGTCGCGAGCTTCGGCCTCGGCGTCACGACGTTCTACCTGAACTTCCTGTTCCGGGCGCTCGGCTACGACGGGATCGCGCTCGGCGCGCTCGTCGGCGCGCAGGCGCTCGGCATCGTCCTCGGCGCGGTGCCCGCCGCGACCGTCGCGCGCGGCCGCTCCCGGCGGTCGGTCATCCTCGCCGGCGGCGCCGTCGCCGGCGTCGGCCTCGGGGTCATCGTCCTGTTCGAGGCGTTCGTCGTCCTCGTCCTGGGCGCGGCGCTGCTCGGGACGGGCCTGGTCCTCGCGTCGTCGGCGGGCGCCGCGCTCGTCGCGGACGCGACGGCGGCGCACGCCCGGTCGTCACGCTACGGGCAGCAGATCGCGCTCGGCACGATGGCCTCGTTCTTCGCGAGCGTGCTCGCCGGCGCGCTGGCGCAGCCCATCGCGGCGGTGCTCGGCGCGAGCCCGGACGACGCCCTCGTCCTGCGCGTCCTGGTCGGCGGCGGCGGGCTCGTCGCCGGGCTGTCGGCGCTGCCGATCCTCTTCGTGCGCTCGGTGCCGGTCGACGACCGCGCCCTCGCGACGCCGCGCCGCGTCAGGCTGCTGGCGCGCTTCCTCGCGGTGGAGCTGTCGTTCGGGTTCGGCGCGGGGTCGTTCCTCCCGTTCACGAACCTCTTCTTCACGGACCGCTTCGGCGTCCCGTTCGCTACGCTCGGCGTGCTGCTCGGCGCGATCGCCGTCGCGGGGAGCCTCGGCGCCCTGGTCCACGGCGCGCTCGCGCGGCGTGTCGGGGTGGTGCCCTCGATCGTCGCCGTGGTGTTCGCGTCGATGCCCTTCGCGATCGCGGCCGCGGTGACGGGGGACCTCGCCGTCGCGCTCGTCGCGCTGGCGCTCCGCGCCGCCCTCATGTACGGATCGAGCGCTTCGTGGACCGCGCTCACGGTGTCGTCCTTCACGCCGGGCGAGCGCGCCGGCGTCAACGCGATCGCGGCGGTGGCCTGGAGCGCGGGGTCGGCCGGCGGCTCGGTGCTCTCCGGCGCGGTGCGCGGCGCCCTCGGTCCCTCGGGCTACACCGCGAACCTCATCACGCTGGTCGCCGCGTACGCCGTCGCGGCGAGCCTCATCGCGGCGTTCTTCCGCCGCCACACCCCGCGCGGCGACGTTGGCGCGCTCGTGGTGGCTGCTCCACACTCGGCGCCGTGACCACACCCACCCGTGACCGCGTCGCCGCCGTGCTGCGCCACGCGCTCGCGGGCGCCGCGGCGGCGAACGGCTGGTCCGGCACCGACGCGGTGCCGGTCGAGGTCGAGGTCCCGAAGGATCCCGCGCACGGCGACTACGCGACGAGCGTCGCGCTGCGCCTCGCGAAGCCGCTGCGGCGCTCGCCGCGGGAGATCGCGGCGGCGATCGCCGCGCACGTGCCGCGCGAGGCGCCGGTCGCGTCGGTCGAGGTCGCCGGCGGGGGCTTCGTCAACGTGCGGCTCGACGACGCCTGGCTGCGGGCGCAGGTGCTCGAGATCGCGCGCGAGGCCGACGCGTACGGGCGCTCCGAGCGTCTCGCCGGAACGCGCATCCAGGTCGAGTTCATCTCGGCGAACCCGACCGGTCCCCTCACCGTCGCGAACGCGCGCGGCGGGCCGCTCGGCGACGTCCTCGCGAACGTGCTCGCGTTCGCCGGCGCCGACGTCGAGCGCGAGTACTACGTCGAGGACCGGACCGCTCAGGTGAAGCGCTTCGGGATCTCTCTCGCCGTCCGCTACCGGCAGCTCTTCGGGGAGCGGATCGACCTGCCGCTCGACGGCTATCAGGGCGACTACGTCGGGGACATCGCGGCGCGGATCAAGGAGCTGCACGGGGGCCGGTTCCGCGACCTCTCGCTCGAGGACCAGGGAGCGGCGTTCGTCCCGATGGCCATGGACTGGATGGTCGCCGACGCGCAGCGCGTCACCGCCAAGCTCGGGATCCGCTTCGACAGCTGGTTCCGGCAGTCGAGCTTCATCGAGTCCGGCTACCTCGCGCGCACGATCGACGCGCTGCGCCGCAAGGGCGTGGTCGTCGAGCGCGACGGCGTCGTCTTCTTCGAGACGCCCGAGGCCGTCGCGCTGCGGCGCGAGGGGGACGAGGGCTGGGTGCTCGTCGACGCCGCCGGCGAGGCGAAGTACCTCGCGACGGACATCGCGTACCACCGTCTCTGCCTCGAGGAGCGCGGCGTCGACCTGAAGCTCGACGTGTGGGGCGCGAACACGCAGTACCACGTCGCGCAGATGAAGCTCGTCCTGCCGCTCCTCGGCATCGACGCCGCGCGGTTCGAGGTGCTCCTCTACCAGTATGTGCGCTTCCTCAAGGAGGGTGTGCTCACGCGGATGGGCCGCCGCACCGGGCAGTTCCTGCTGCTCGAGGACGTGCTCGACGCGGTGGGCGCCGACGTCGCGCGGTTCTTCCTGCTCCAGCGTGGCGCGGACGCGCCGCTCGACTTCGACTTCGAGCTCGCGGTGCAGCATTCGAACGACAACCCCGTGTACTACGTCCAGTACGCGCACGCTCGCATCGCGAGCATCTTCCGCACCGCCGCGGAGCGCGGGGTCGCGCCGGACGGCGGCGACGTGCGGCTCCTGGTCGCGCCGGCGGAGCGCGACCTCATCCGGCTGTGCCTGCGGCTGCCCGAGCTGCTCGACGAGATCGTCGCGCACCGCGGCGTGCACCTGCTCACCGTGTACGCGCTCGAGCTCGCCGGCGCGTTCCACGGCTTCTATCGCGACCATCGCGTCGTCTCCGACGACGCCGCGCTCTCGAAGGCGCGCCTCGGCCTCGTGCGCGCCGTGCAGGTGACGCTGCGTCAGACGCTCGGTCTGCTGGGGGTCAGCGCACCCGAGTCGATGTGAGCCCCGCCGGAAGCGCGTTCGCCGCCGCTACGGCCTCGCGCTCGGGCTGGGGCTCGGGCCGTGGTCGCCGCCCGCATCGCCGCCGCGGCCGCCGAAGAGACCGCCGAGCGCATTGCCCCCGACGACGATCGCGCTCGCCGAGAGCGTGCCCGACGCGTCGGTCGTCGCGACGATGGTCACCTGGTCGTTCGGCTTCAGGTCCGAGAGCGACACGGTCGTCTCGACGGTCTTGACGACGCGCGTCCCGCTGCCGACGAGCACGATCTGGCTGCCGACGCTCGGGCTCGCGCCCTGCGCGCCCTGCTGCCGCGTCTGGACGGTGATCGATCCGTCGTTCACCGAGATGACCTGCCCGCTCACCAGGCTCTGACCGCTCGCCGCGCCCTGCGCGCCGGCGCCGCCCCGGGCGCCCTGCCCGCCGAAGCGCCCTGCCGCGCTCGATGGCGACGCGCTCGGCGTGGCCGCGCTCCTGCCGACGGTCATGCCGGCGGCGAAGCCGCCGCCGGCCAGCAGCAGTCCGAGCACCGCCGCGATGATGATCTGTGTCTTCTTCACCTTCTGTCCTTTCTCACTCGTACCGGAGCGCCTGGATGGGGTGCAGCCGCGCCGCGCGCATCGCGGGGTACAGGCCGAAGAGGAGGCCGATCCCCACGGAGACCCCGACGGCGATGAGCACGGTACCGGTCGTGACCAGCAGCAGGAGCGTGAGGCCCTGTGCCTGGGCGATGCGCTGCACCGCCTGGCTGATGCCCCATCCCAGGAGGATCCCCAGGACGCCGCCGACACCGGTCAGCGCGATCGACTCGATGAGGAACTGCTGGAGGATGTCGCCGCGCCGCGCGCCCACGGCCTTGCGGATCCCGATCTCCCGGGTCCGCTCGTTCACCGTGACGAGCATGATGTTCATGATCCCGATCCCGCCGACGAGGAGGCTGATGCCGCCGATCGCGCCGAGCAGGAGCGTGAAGAGACCGGTGATCTGGTCGAGCGCGGCGAGCGTGTCGTTCTGGTTCGTCACCGTGAAGTCGGCCGCCGCGGGGTCCTCGATCTTGTGGGCCACGAGCAGCGTGTTGAAGACGTCGTCGGTCGTCCGCGTCATCACGGTGTTGTCCAGGGCCTTCACGACGACCGTGTTGACGACGTCGCGCCGGCCGGTCAGGACGCGCTGCGCCGTCGTGATCGGCACGAGGATCTGGTCGTCGCGGCTGAAGCCGAAGGTCGAGCCCTTCGCCTCGAGCACGCCGACGATCTTGAAGTTGAGGATGCGCGCGCTGCTCCCGCCGCGCCCGGCGAAGGCCTGGCGCAGCTTGATCGTCTGGCCGACGGGATCGGCGTCGCCGAACAGGTTCAGGGCGGTGGTCGCGCCGATCACCGCCACGCTCGCGTTGACGTTCAGGTCGGCCTGGGTGAAGAACTCGCCGAGCTGGACGTTCCAGTCGCGGACGGCGGGGTACTGCTCGCTGACGCCGGTGACGCTGGTGTTCCAGTTCGTCGCCCCGGCCGTGACCTGCCAGCGGCCGGCGCCCTGCTCGGCCTCGATCGCGGCGATCGAGGTCCCGAGCTGGTCCTGGAGCGTGCGCATGTCCGCGAGCGTCAGGGTCTGCGACTGCGCGCCGGCGCCGCGCAGGCCCTGGTCGCTGAGCTGCGCTGCCTGGACGGTGATGAGGTTCGAGCCCAGCGCGAGGATGCGGTCCTGGACCTGCTGTGACGCGCCGTTGCCCACCGCGACCATCGCGATGACCGAGGCGACGCCGATGATCACGCCCAGCATCGTGAGCGCCGAGCGGAGCTTGTTCGTGACGAGCGACTGCAGCGCGCTGCGGAAGGCGTCGTAGAGCTTCACTCGGCGGCCCCGATGCCCGCGGCGATCTCTTCCTCGGCGCGTCGCGGCGCCGCGACCGGGTCGTCGTGCGCCACGACGCCGTCGCGCATGCGCACGATGCGCCGGCAGTGCGCGGCGACGTCCGGCTCGTGTGTCACCATGACGACCGTCTTCCCCTGCGCGTTCAGCCGCTGGAAGATCGCGAGGATCTCGGCGCTCGAGCGCGAGTCCAGGTTCCCGGTGGGCTCGTCGGCGAGGATCATCGACGGGTCGTTGAGCAGGGCGCGCGCGATCGCGACGCGCTGCTGCTGTCCGCCGGACAACTCGCTCGGACGGTGGTGGAGGCGGTCGCCGAGGCCGACCTGCTCGAGCGCGGCCGCCGCGCGTGGCCGGCGATCCCGGCCGTCCCCGCCGTAGACGAGGGGCAGCTCGACGTTCTCGATCGCGTTCAGCCGCGGGAGCAGGTTGAAGGTCTGGAACACGAAGCCGACGTGCCGGTTGCGGATCGCCGCGAGCGCGCCGTCGGAGAGCGACGCGACCGTCTGCCCCGCGAGCTCGTAGGTGCCCGCGTCCGGCGCGTCCAGGCAGCCGAGCACGTTCATCAGCGTGGACTTGCCCGAGCCCGACGGTCCCATGATCGCGACGAACTCGCCGGGCATGACGTCGAGGTCAACGCCGCGCAGCGCGCGTACCTCGATCTCGCGCCCGATGCGGTACGTCTTGGTGATGCCGCGCAGGCGTACGACGGGCTGTCGCGGCGGGGGCAGCCGTCCGCTCGCGATCACGGGTGGGCCCCGCCGATCTCGGCGGGAGCGGCGGGAGCCTGCCGCTGCTCGATCTGGATGCCGCCCTGGCCCGGCCGCTGATTCGGATTCGCCGTGCCCGTGGCGCGGAGCTGGGGCAGGATGACGACGTCGCCCTCGGCGAGGCCGCTCACCACCTCGGTGACGGTGTCGTTCGAGAGGCCGAGCGTCACCGCGGTGTCCACCGTCTCCCCGTCCTTCAGCACCTGCACGCCGCGCCGACCGCTCAGCGTGCGGATGGCCGCGTTCGGCACGACGAGGACGTTCTGCTTGCTCGCGAGGATGACGCTCGCCGTGCCGCTCATGCCCGCTCGCACGCCCTCCGCGGGCACGTCGATCGTGATGTCGATGCCGTACACCGGCACGCCCTGCGAGATCGTCGCGACCGGATCGAGCGAGATGACCTTGCCGGTCATCCTCGCGCCCTGGAGCGCGTCGACGGTGACGTTCGCGACGAGGCCGAGCTTGAGCGTCGAGATCGCCGCCTCGCCGACGGTGGCGCGCAGGCTGAGCGCCTTCGTGTTCGTGAGCACGATGAAGGCGTTGTTCGTGCTCCCGCCGCTGACGAACTCGCCCACCTGGTTCGCGACCGACGCGACCGTCCCGGCGGTCGGCGCCGTCAGCACCGCGGCCGCGAGGTTCTTCTTCGCCGTGTCGAGCGCGTTTTGGGCGTTCTGCACGGCGACCTGGGCGCTCTGGAGGTTGAACGGGATGTTCGCTACGGCGCTCTGCGCGTTGCGCAGGCTCGTCGCCGCGTTCGTCTTGGCGTTCGTGACCGACTGGATCGCCGAGGCGATGCTGCCCTGGACGACGGAGTCGATCGTCGAGACGGAGGAGCCGGCCGCGGTGAGGTGGCTCTTGGCCGACGAGGCGTACTGGAGCTGCGTGGTGAACCGCACCGGGAGCCCGCGGAGCGTCTCGCGGATCGGATCGAGGTTCGGATCGTTCAGGCTGCTCGTCGTGGTCACCGAGTTGAGCGCGCTCGCCGCCGAGGTCTGGGCGGTGTTCATCGGCGCGGTCACCGCGTCGATCGCGTTCCCCAGGCGGCTCGCCGCGTCGTTGTACGCGATCTGCTCGGTCTGCCACTGGAGGAGGATGGCGCTCGTGTCGCCGCCGGCGTCGAGCGCGGCGTCGTACGAGGCCGCGATCTGCACCATCGTGTACTGCGCGTTCTGGAACTGGTCCAGCGCCGTCTGCAGCAGGCCGGTGGCGTAGGACTGGGCGAGGTTCAGCGCGTTGAGCCCGGTGTTGACGGAGGAGGTCGCGCCGCGCACGTCGCCGGTCTGCGTCGGGATGGAGAGGTCGTTCAGGAGGGCGGAGAACACGCCCGCGAAGCCGTCCACGGCGGTCTGGAGCGCGATGGCCTCGCTGCGTGCGGAGTTGGTGAGCGAGGTGAAGTTCGTCTTCGCGGCCGCGTAGGTCGTGCGCAGCTTCGCGAGCGACTGCTCGGCGCTCGCGACGCTGGCCGCGGTGGACGTCTGCGTGTCCGCGAGCGAGCGCTGCGTGTCCGCCGCGGAGAGCTGCGCCTTCTGGTAGCCCGCCTGCGCGTTCTCGAGGTTCTGCTGCGCGGTCTTCACCGCGGTCTCGAGGTCGGTCGTGTCGAGCTTGGCCAGCGGGGTCCCCGCGTCGACGTTCTGCCCGACGGTGACGTAGACCTCCGCGAGCTTCCCGGCGGTGTTGAAGGCGAGCCGCGCCTGGCTGGACGCGTTCACTGTGCCGGAGACCGACACCGCCTGGGTGATGTTCCCCCGGGCGACGGTCGCGGTGCGCAGCGAGGGCGCGTCGGCCGGCGCGCTCGAGCGCGTCGCCGCGTACGCGCCGCCGCCGACGGCGACGACGAGGATCAGCACGACGATGCGTCCCGGCCAGGTGGCGAGGATGGTGCGCAGGCTCATGCGAGGCTCCCTTCCATATCGAGGCGAGACATGACGACGGCCCCGAGCGCGTAGGCGACCGCGCCGACGAGCGCGAGCGCGCCGAGCACCGGGATCTGCCAGGCGACGTAGAGGAGCGCGGCGCCGATCACCGCGACGAGCGGCGCCGGGACGCCGGGCTGGTACCGCGCGAGCGCCCGCCAGCGGAACAGCGCGTCGCCGAGCCGCCACGCCGTCGCGGAGAAGCCGACGGCGACGACCAGCAGGGCGAGCACGAGCAGGACGCCGAACGTGCTGAGCCCGACCTGCAGCGCCGCCGGGACGCCTATCGCGGCGCCGCGCATCGCGGTCGCGACGAAGCCGAGGTAGACGACCCAGGCGAGCGCGACGCCGGACGCGCCGAGCCCCAGCACGGCGAGGCCGCCGAGCAGGACGCGCAGGTGCGTGCGCCAGCCGCCCAGCGTCGCGCGATATGCGGAGACGACCGGGCCGTGCGCGAGCAGGAGCGTCGTCGCGGTGACGAGCACGACGAGGAGGAGGCCGGCCGCGTCGCGCGCCCGGTCGGAGAGCCCGCGCTGCAGCGGCACCAGCGTGCGGAAGGCGCCGGGCACGCGCTCCTGCGCCTCCGTGAGCGCGCCCGCCGGCGGCGGCTGGCGGACGTCGAAGAAGATGCGCGGCCGTGTCTCCTCGCGCGCCGCCGCGGTCGGCGCGCGCGGGGCCGTGTCGTTCGCCAGCGTGCCGACGAGCAGCAGCGTCCCGAGTCCGAGCGACACGGCGAACGCGGCGAGGACGAAGAGACCCTCGGTCCGTCTCATCGGCCGGCCGGCTGCCGCGGCCGCATCCCCGCGGCGTGTGCGGCGACGGCGCACGCGACGCCGAGCAGGGCGAGCGCGAGGACGGTCAGCCCGTCGACGAAGAAGAACGCATCGGACGTCTGGCTCGACGCGGCCGTGACGACGTTGCCGAACGCGCGCGCGAACTCGTCGCCGTGCGCGACGGCCTCGCGCGCGAGAAACGCCAGGCTCGGCACCGCGAGCAGCGCGGCGACGAGCCATTCCCACAGCGCCCGCCGCTCGGCCACGCGCCGGACCACGCTCTCGCGGAGCCCCAGCGGCGGCGCGACGGGGGGCACGACCGCGAGCAGCCGATCGAGCTCCCGCTCCTCCGCGTCGACGTAGCCCGTCCGCTCGCTCACGAGGACCGCCGCCGGGCGCGCGCCTCGAGCCGCGCCCTGAGCTGGCCGCGCGCGCGGTGCAGGTGGGTCTTCACCGTACCGAGCGGGATGCCGAGCGCGTCGGCCACCTCCTGGTAGGAGAGCTGCTGCAGGTGGCGCAGCGTGAGCGCGGCGCGGTAGCGCGGAGGCAGCTCGGCCATCGCCGCGAGCACCTCGGAGACCTCCTCGGTGCGGATGGCCGCCTGCTCGGGGCCCTCCTCGTCGGGCCCGGGCGACTCCGGCAGCTCCTCCACCGGCGACTCGTGCGCGTGCCAGCGCTGCACGTGGTTGAGGCTCGCGTTCGTCGCGATGCGGTAGAGCCATGGCGCGAACGGCAGCGCCGGGTCGTACTGGTGGAGGCCGCGGTACGCGCGGATGAAGGTCTCCTGCGCGCAGTCACTCGCGGCGTCCGCGTCGTTGGTGATCCGCAGCGCGATGTTGTACACCCGCCCTCCGTAACGCTCGACCAGGATGGAGAACGCGTCGGTGTCTCCCGCGAGGCACCGTTGGACGACCTCTTGGTCGGTGCGCGTCAGCAGACGCCTCCCGCAAGCGCCCCGAGCGCCCTCCGGATGACCTACCCGAGGGGCCTCGAGCGTGTTTCGCGTATTGTGGTCTCCCCGATGGACATGACCTGGCTCGGCCACGCCTGCTTCCGGATGCGCGGTCGCGAAGGCGTCGTCCTCGCCGATCCGCCCGACCCCAGGTCGGGCCACGCGATCGCGCGCACGGAGGCCGGCCTGGTGACGATGTCGCACGAGCATCCGGGCCATTCGAGCCTGCGCTCGGTGGCCGGCGACCCCATCGTGCTCCGCGGTCCGGGCGAGTACGAGGTGCACGAGATCCTCGTGACGGGCGTCGGCTCGTTCCACGACGACGAGCGCGGCGCGGCGCGGGGCCGGAACACGATCTTCGTCATCCGTCTCGACGACCTCGTCGTCTGCCATCTCGGCGACCTCGGCCACACCATCCCGGGTCCGGACCTCGAGCGCATCGGCGACGTGGACATCGCGCTCGTCCCGATCTCGGGGCCCGACGTCAACCTTTCCGCCGGCCGCGCCGCGGAGGTGATCCACCAGCTCGAGCCAAAGGTCGTCGTCCCGATGAGCTTCGATCCCGACGACAAGAAGAAGGAGTCGCCGCACCTGCGGCTCCTGCACGAGCTGGGCGTGAAGCAGCTCGAACCGGTGGCGAAGCTGTCGGTCACGCGCTCGACGCTCCCCGAGAACCTCCAGGTGGTCGAGATCGACTCGCGCGCCCGCTGATGGGGCCTGCCGTGCCGCTCGGGATCGGGACGCTCCTCCCGCGCCGCCGGGCGCGGTATACTCTTCTTACGTCGCACGGGCGGTGCGGCGACTTTTTCTGTTCGGGTGGTCCATCCCCGTGTACGCAGTCGTCCGCAGCGGCGGGAAGCAGTATCGCGTCGAAGAGGGCTCGGTCGTCACCGTCGGCAGGCTCGCCGGCAAAGCCGGCGACAGAGTGACCTTCGACGAGCTGCTCCTCGTCGCCGACAACGAGGCGATGAAGGTCGGCGCGAAGGAGCTGAAGGGCGGGCGGATCACCGCGGAGATCGTCGCGCAGGGCCGCGGCCCGAAGATCGACGTCGTCCGCTACAAGAACAAGACGCGGCAGCGGAAGTCGAGAGGTCACCGCCAGGACGAGACGACGCTCCGCATCCTGAAGTTCGAGGGGCTGAGGTAGATGGCACACAAGAAAGGCGCGGGTTCCACCCGCAACGGTCGCGACTCCGCCGGGCAGCGGCTCGGCGTGAAGGAGTACGCCGGCGCCGTCGTCGAGGCGGGCACCGTGCTCGTGCGTCAGCGCGGCACGAAGGTCCTTCCCGGCCAGAACGTCGGTGTGGGAAAGGACCACACGCTCTTCGCGCTCGTCGCCGGGCAGGTCGCGTACGGCCCATCGCGCGACGACCGCCGTCGTGTGTCGGTCGTCCCGCGGCCATGAAAGAGAAGATCCACCCCAAGTACATGCAGGCGAAGGTCATCTGCGCCTGCGGCAACACGTTCACCACCGGCTCGACGAAGCCCGAGCTGCACGTCGAGGTCTGCTCGAGCTGCCATCCGTTCTTCACCGGCAAGCAGCACATCCTCGACATCCAGGGCCGCGTCGAGCGCTTCCAGAAGCGCTACGCGAAGTCCGCAGCGGCGTCCGCGCCCGCGGAGGCCGCCAAGAGCCACTAGCTGGCGACGCGCGGCCCCTCGGCCCATGCCGGGCTCGAGGCGGTGGTCGGCAGCATGTTCAGCGGGAAGAGCGAGGAGCTCATCCGGCGCGTGAAGCGCGCCGTCATCGCCCGACGCGGCGTGCAGGTCTTCAAACCCGTCGTCGACGACCGCTATGGCGTCGAGGTCGTGCGCTCGCACGACGGCGATTCGTTCGTCGCGCGCCCGGTGCGCTCGAGCGCCCAGATCCCCGCGCTGGTCGCGCCGGAGACGACCGTCGTCGGCATCGACGAGGTGCAGTTCTTCGACGCCGGTATCGTGGACGTCGTCCGCGACCTCGTGGCGAGCGGCCGCCGCGTGATCTGCGCCGGGCTCGACCTCGACTTCCGCGGCGAGCCGTTCGGCCCGGTCCCGACGCTGCTCGCGCTCGCCGAGCGCGTGGACAAGCTCGAGGCGATCTGCGTCGTGTGCGGCGAGCCGGCGACGCGCACGCAGCGCATCGTGAACGGCGTCCCCGCGTTCTGGGACGACCCGATCATCGTGATCGGCGCGAGGGAGGCGTACGAGGCGCGCTGCCGCACCTGCCACGAGGTCCCGCGCAGATGAGCGCGAGTCCCGCCGCCTACGGGGGTCAGGCCGTCATCGAGGGCGTGATGATGCGCGGCCGGCGCACGATCGGGCTCGCCTGCCGCAGGCCGGACGGCGGCATCTACCGCTATCGCGAGCCGCTTCACACGCCTCTGGCGACCTCGCGTCTCGCGCGCCTGCCGTTCGTGCGCGGCCTCGTCGTGCTGTGGGAATCGGTGCGCTACGGCATGCGCATGCTGATGCGCTCCGCGGACGTGCAGCTCGAGCAGGAGGGGGGATCGAGCGGAGGCGCCGCGAACACGGCGTTCATGCTCGCGATCCTCGCGGTCGCGCTCGCGGTCTTCGTCGGCATCCCATACCTCGCGACGCAGACGCTCCGTGCCGCGGTGCCCTCGGCGCTCGCCCTGAACGTCGGCGAGGGCCTCCTGCGCCTGGTCCTGTTCCTCGGCTACCTGGGCGGGATCTCGCTCATGCCCGACATCAGACGCGTGTTCGCGTACCACGGTGCCGAGCACATGACCATCCACGCGTTCGAGCACGGCGATCCGCTCACGCCGGAGCGCATCGAGCCGTACCCCACCGCGCACCCGCGCTGCGGCACGGCGTTCCTGCTGTTCGTGGTGGTGGTCTCGATCGTGCTGTTCGCGTTCGTGCCGCGCGTCAACCCGGCGCTCGATCTCGTCGCGCGCCTGCTCCTCGTCGTGCCGGTGGCCTCGGTCGCGTACGAGGTGCTGAGACTCGGCGCCGCGCACGAGGCCAACCCCCTGGTCCGCGCGCTCGTCGCGCCGGGGCTGCTGCTGCAGCGGCTCACGACGCGGCGGCCCGAGCACGGGATGATCGAGGTCGCCGTCGCCTCGCTGCAGGAGGCGATCGCCGGCGACGCCGAGGCGGCGGCATGACGCTCACGCCCGGCCTCCGCCGGCGGCTCGCCGAGATCGAGGTGCGCTACGACGAGCTCGCGCGCCTCCTCGCGGACGCGGCGACGGCCTCCGATCCGGACCGCATCCGCGAGCTCGGCCAGGAGCTGGCGAGCCTGGAGGCCGTCGTCGAGACGGTGCGAACGCTGCGCGCCGCCGAGGCGCGCGTCGTCGAGGCGCGGGAGATCATCGAGTCCGGCGACGAAGACCTGCGCGACCTCGCGCGCGAGGAGCTCGGGAGCGCGTCCACGGACGTCGACGCGCTCGTGGCCAGGCTGCGCACGCAGCTGGTGCCACGCGACCCGCTGGACGAGAAGAGCGTCATCGTCGAGATCCGCGGCGGCGAGGGCGGCGAGGAGGCCGCGCTCTTCGCGGCCGATCTGTTCCGCATGTACTCCCGCTACGCCGAGCGCCGCCGCTGGAGGGTCGAGCTCCTCTCGCAGAGCGAGTCCGAGAAGGGCGGCTTCAAGGAGGTCATCTTCCGCATCGGCGGGAAGGGCGCCTACAGCAAGCTGAAGTTCGAATCGGGCGTCCACCGCGTGCAGCGCGTGCCGGCCACCGAGGCGCAGGGCCGCATCCACACCTCGACCGCGACCGTCGCGGTCCTGCCCGAGGCGGAGGAGGTCGACGTCGCGATCGACGAGGCCGATCTCAAGATCGACGTGTACCGGGCCGGCGGCCACGGCGGGCAGGGCGTGAACACGACGGACTCGGCCGTCCGCATCACGCACCTCCCGACGGGGATCGTCGTGACCTGCCAGGACGAGCGCTCGCAGCTGAAGAACAAGACGAAGGCCATGGCGGTGCTGCGGGCGCGCCTGCTGGCGGCGGAGGAGGAGCGGCGCGCGTCCGAGCAGGGCGACGCGCGGCGCGCGCAGATCGGCCGCGGCGAACGCGCCGAGAAGATGCGGACCTACAACTACCCGCAGGACCGCATCACCGACAAGCGGCTCGGCTACAACCTGTCGAACATCGAGCGCCGCATGGACGGCGACATCGACGACCTCATCGACGCGCTCGCGACGCAGGACGAGGCCGAGCGCCTCGCGCGGCTCGAAGAGGCGGAGTGAGCGAGAGCGAGGAGCGGTTCATCCGCGACGAGCGAGCACCACGAGAGCGCAGCGGCGCGGCGAGGCGACGCCGCGCAGCGGGCGGAGACGAGCGCGAGGAAGAGGCGCCGTGAGCGGGCTCGCCGTCCGCGGCGGGACCGTGGTCACGGCGAGCGGGCGCCGGCGAGCGGACGTCGGCGTCAGCGACGGCGTCATCACGGCGGTGGGGGACGTGCCGCGCGCCGAGCGCGAGATCGACGCGAGCGGGCTCCTCATCCTCCCGGGCGTCGTCGACCTGCACACCCACCTCGCCTCGACGCCATCGTGGGCGCCGCTCGACGGCTTCCGCACCGGGAGCCGCGCGGCGGTCGCCGGCGGCGTGACCACCGTGGTCTCGATGGCCTACCAGGAGGACGGCTCGCTCCGGCGCGGCATCGAGCGCGGGCTGCGCGACGCGGAGGACGCCCTCTGCGACTTCTCGTTCCACGCGGTGGTGACCGATCCGAGCGCCGCGGCGCTCGCGGAGCTCCCCGCGCTGGCGCGCGACGGCCACGCGGGGCTCAAGGTCTTCATGGTCGTGCCGCACTTCTCGGCGCGGCACGACGACTTCCTCGCGCTGTACCGCGCGGCTGCCGCGCACGGGATGCTCGTCGCGGTCCACGCCGAGGACCACGCGCTCGTCGCGGAGGCGACCGCGGCGCTGCACCGGGCGGGCAGGACCGCCGTCCGGTTCTTCCCGGAGAGCCGTCCGGTCGAGGCCGAGCGCGTCGCCGTCGCCCAGGCGGTCGCGGACGCGCGGGCGACCGGCGCGTCGCTGTACCTCGTGCACCTCTCGTCCGCGGCCGCCCTCGGCGAGCTCGCGGCGGGAAAGCGCGCCGGTCTGCGCGTGTTCGGCGAGACACGACCGCTCTACCTCCATCTCACGCGCGAGCTCTTCGAGCGTCCGGACGCGGGGCTCTGGGTGGGGCAGCCGCCGCTGCGCGAGCGCGCGGACGTCGAAGCGGTCTGGCGCGCGCTCGCGGACGGCACGCTCGACACGGTCGGGACCGACCACATCCCGCACCGGAGAGCGGAAAAGCTCGACCCCGCGCTCGCCTTCGACCGCGTCCCGCCGGGCGTGGCCAACCTCGAGACGCTGCTGCCGATGCTCCACTCCGAGGGCGTGCTGACGGGTCGCATCACGCTCGAGCGTCTGGTGGACGTGCTCGCGACGACGCCGGCGCGCGTCGCCGCGCTCGAGCGCAAGGGCGAGGTCGCGGTCGGGAGGGACGCCGACCTCGTGCTCTTCGATCCTGACCTCGTTCGGACCGTCCGCGCCGCCGAGATGCACTCCGCCTGCGACTACGACCCGTACGAGGGCCGGACGGTGACCGGCTGGCCGCGTGCGGTCCTGCTGCGGGGCGAGGTCGCCTTCGACGGCGAGATCCGCGGCGTGCGCGGCCGCTTCGTCCCGCGCGCCGCTACCGGCTGATCGGGATCTGCACCGACTCCATCACGCTGCCGTCACGCGGGCTGCGCAGCAGGATCTCGAGCGTCCCGCCGGTCTGCGGAACGCTGCCGATCGCGACGGCGAACGTGCCCCAGAGCTCGCTCGTGCCGAGCGAGGCCGTCGCGAAGTCGTCGACGAGCACCGTCCCGGAGTAGTCGACGACGCGGTACTCGAACCTCGCCTCGAAGGCGCGGATGAGGCCGCTCGCGGTGAAGCCGGGCCGCACCGGAACGCCGAAGCGCGGCTCGTACAGCGCGATGTTGTCGCTCACGGCGTCGGGGTCGCCGCCGATGTCGACCACGAGCCGCAGCGGCTCGTAGAGGATCGCGGCGCGCCACGGCCGCAGGTCCTCGAGGCCGAGCTCGTAGCGGACGCCCCCCGCCTGCGCGCTGGTGCGGATGGTCCGCAGCGGCGTCGCGCCGACCGCGCGCGTCCCCGTCGCCGTGGTGGTCGCGTTCTCGACATCGATGACGAACGTCCACTTGCCGAGGTCGGGGCTCTCCGTCTCGTCGTTCGCCCGCGGCGTGAGGGTGAACGCCATCCCGCCCTTCGCCGCCGCGCCGGTGAGGCCGGTGTCGATCACGAAGCGCACCAGCGCGGGTGCGTACGAGTCGACGGAGAACCGCATGCTGACGTCCAGCGTCCCGCTCGCGCCGCCCATGCGCATCGGGTCGGGGCTTCCCGCCGTCCGGTAGCCGGCGACCTGTTCGCGCGTGGCGGGGCTGTCGATCACCAGGCCTTCGCCGCCGATGATCGCCTGCTGGCCGTTCTCGGTGATGAGCACGCGGCGGATGCCCGGCTCCTCGCTCGCGGTGTAGACGACCTGCTGGACGAACGCCTTGATCCCGGCGCTGCCGGCGATGCCCCAGTCGCCGCCGGGGACGCTGAAGTCGACGACGGCGAGGTCGGGCCGACCGCGGTTGGCCGGACCCTCGATGCGGACCGACGCCGGCCGCGCCCTCGCCTGCAGCGTGGTGTTGAAGAGCCCGGCGGGCGGCCGCGCGGCGAAGAGCGTCTGGAGGCGCGAGAGGATGCGCGCCTCGGCCGTCGCGCCGATCCCCGCACCGCTCACGCGCACGGCCACCGGCGGGAGCCGGTCGCGCGCGAGGTACACCAGCTCGTGGCCCGCGAGCGCGGTCGGCGCCGGCGACGCCGTCGCCGTCGGCGCGGGCGACGCGGTCTGGGTCGGCGTCGCGGAGGGCCGCACCGTGGGCGTCGGCTGCACGCTCGTGCCGCCGCACGCGGCGACGGCGAGGGTCAGGAGCGCGGTGACGAGCGTTCGCTGCACGTCACCATCGTCGCGCCCGCGCGCGCCAGGGGCGAGGGTCGATGGTCACGTTCCGGGACGGGCTTTGCCCCCCAGCCGCTGACCTGCTCTGCCGGGACGTCGAGCAGCGCGAGACGCTCGCCGTCGGACACCGCGACGAGCGGGCGGATCGGCCCGGTGGCGACGACCGAGCGGAACCCGCGCGCCCTGCGGACCTCGAGCGTCCCGACGCCGGGTGCCTGTGCGTCATAGGCGACCGGCTCGTGGCCGAACAGGAAGACCTGCGGCTGCTCGCTCGTGCAGGCGGCGACGGGCCAGGCCGTCCAGAGCCCGGTGAGCTCGACGATCCACGAGAGGCCGCTCACGGCGCCCAGGTGCGCGGCCTGCACCGCCTCGATCGGCCGCCGCCACGCCGTGTCGGACGCGCACAGCGGGAAGCCGGGCTCGCCGCCGGACGTGGGGACGGGACTCGGCGCGCCGGCGGGAGCGTCGCCGACCGGCGTCGTGATCCGCGGCCACGCGGCGGCGAGGACGACCAGGCTCGCTACGCTTGCGCTGTGGAGAGGCTGCGCTTCGACGACGACTCGGCGTTCCAGCTCGCGGACGACGCCGCGACGATCGCGCGCATCGTGCGCACGACCCCCGTCGAGCGGCTGCGCACCACGATGTTCGGCGAGTGGAGCGCCGTCGAGGTGATCGGCCATCTCGCCGACGTCGGCGAGCGCTTCGCCGAGCGCGTGCGCCGCTGCGTGCGGGAGGACCGGCCCACCCTCGCGGCGTTCGACCAGGACGCGCTCGCCCGCGAGCGCCGCAACGCCGAGCGCGACCCGCTCGAGCTCGCCCGGCGCCTCGATGCGGCGCACCGCGAGATCGTCCAGACGCTGATGATCCCGGCCAACCGCTCCCGGCCGGGCATCCATCCCGAGTACGGCGAGCTCGACGCCGGCCACTTCGGCGCGTACCAGGCGCGCCATGCGCACGAGCACACCAGCGAGCTCGCGGCCGCGTTCCCGCCGCGGGGGTAGCGCCGGCCTGAGGTCAGGCCGGCGGCCTGCCGGAGGTCCGCGTGCGCGCACGCGGATCGAGCACGTCGCGCAGCCCGTCGCCGAGGAAGTTGAACGCCAGCACGATGAGGACGATCGCCGCGCCCGGGTAGAAGGCGAGGGTGGGCGCGGTGAAGACGTACTGCTGCGCGCGCTGGAGCATGCTGCCCCACGACGGCGTCGGGGGCTGGACGCCGAGACCCAGGTAGCTGATGGCGGACTCGGTGAGGATCGCCGTCCCCACGCCGAGCGTCGCCGAGACGAGGAGCACCGGTGTCGCCTGCGGGAGGACGTGTCTCACGAAGACCTGCCACGGCGGCACGCCGAGGGACTCGGCCGCAACGACGAACTCCGCGTGCTTCCAGCGCAGCGTCTCTCCGTAGACGACGCGCGCGACCGGCATCCAGGAGAGACCGCCGATGACCAGGACGAGCACCGGGATCGCGCTGCCGACCACGGTCACCACGACGAGGACGAGGAAGAAGCTCGGGATCGCGAGCATCGCGTCGGTCAGCCGCATGAGCAGGCCGTCGACGACGCCGCCGTAGAAGCCGGCCACGCCGCCGACGGCGACCCCGACGAGGAGCGCGGTGACCATGGCGGCGACGCCCACGACGAGCGTGATCTGGCCGCCGTGCGCGAGCCGGCTCAGGACGTCGCGCCCGATCTCGTCGGTCCCGAGGGGATGCGCGAGGCTCAGGGCGGCCAGCCGGTGCGTGGGATCGGTGGCGTCCGGGTCGATGGTCCAGACGAGCGGGACGCCGAAGACGAAGATCGCGATCGCGACGAGCGTGGCGAGGGAGGCGCGTCCGGCGGTGCTCATGCGACGGTCACGCGAGGGTCGAGACGGGTGTACGCGACGTCGACGACGATGCTCGAGACGACCGCGATCGCCGCCACGACGACCGCGATCCCGGTGACGAGCGTGTAGTCGCGCCCGTTCGCGGCGTCGAGCGCGAGCCGCCCCATGCCCGGCCAGCCGAACACCGACTCCGTCACGACGGTCCCGCCGAGCAGCCGCGGGATGAGCGCACCGATCGCGCTCACCACGGGGATGAGCGCGTTCCGCAGCGCGTGACGGCCGATGACGAGACGCGCGGGGAGTCCCTTCGCGTCCGCGGTGCGCAGATACTCCATCCCGAGCACCTCCAGGAGCGACGTGCGCATGAACCGCACGACGGTCGGCAGGATCGTCGTCGCGAGCGTCACCGTCGGAAGGACGAGGTGAACGACGCGGTCCCCGATCGAGCTGTCGACCGCCGACGCGATCCCTGCCGAGGGGAGCAGGCGGAGGTCGACCGCGAAGAAGAGGATGAGCACGATCCCGAGCCAGAACACGGGCACGGCGAGCCCGATCGCGGACACGACGTCGAGGACGCGGTCGAGCACGCTGTCGCGCCGGAGCGCCTGGACGATCCCCATCGGGATCCCGACCAGGCACGCGAGCGCGAGCGCGACGCCGGACAGCAGCAGCGTGTTCGGAAGCCGGTCGCCGATCAGGCCCGCGACGGGCAGATCGGTGGTCAGCGAGGTGCCGAGGTCGCCGCGCACTGCCCCGCCGAGCCAGTCGGCGTAGCGTTGGAGCACCGGCCGGTCGAGGCCCATCTCGCGGATGAGCGCCTGACGCTGCTCCTCCGTGACCGTCATGCTCGTGATCGACGCCGGGCCGCCCGGGGCGAGGTTGACGAAGAAGAAGGTGAGGACGCTCGTGAAGAGGATCACCAGCGCCCCGGACGCCAGGCGTCGCGCGAGGAAGCCGGCTATCTCTCGCCTCGGCGGGCAGGGGCTGGAGCGGGCCGTGGCGCCGGGTGAGGGAGGGACGTGACATGAGGGTCGCGTGGTACGAGCGCACCGGTCCCGCGCGCGAGGTGCTGACGATCGCGGAGGCGACGCCGCCGGCGCCGCGGCCGGGCGAGGTCCTGATCCGCATGCACGCATCCGGGGTGAACCCGGCGGACGTGCGCCGGCGCGGCGGGTGGTCCTTCACCCTCGCGCCGCTCGACCGGCGGGTCGTCCCGCACAGCGACGGCGCCGGTGTGGTCGAGGGGCTCGGCCCGGGGACCGATCCGCGCTGGCTCGGTCGCCGCGTGTGGGTCTGGAACGCGGGCGGTGCGAGCTTCTACGGCTTTCCCGAGGAGGGATCGGACGCCGGTACCGCGGCCGAGTACGTCGCACTCCCCGTCCGGTTCGTCGCGGAGCTGCCGGACGCCGCGAGCTGCGAGGTGGGGGCGTGCCTCGGCGCGCCCGCGGTCACGGCGCACTTCGTCGTCCTTGCCGATGGCGACGTGAAGGGACGGACGGTCCTCGTGCAGGGAGCGACGGGAGCCGTGGGCGAGCTCGCGGTCCAGATCGCGGCCGACGCGGGTGCGACGGTGATCGCGACGGTCGGCTCTCCCGACAAGGTCGAGCGCGCGCGCGGATCGGGCGCCCGCCACGTCGTCGATCGCTCGCGCGAGGACGTGGCCGCGACGGTGCTGGGTCTCGTGCCGGGCGGCGTCGATCGGATCGTCGAGGCCGAATTCGGTCTGAACGTCGCGGCGGATGCGGCGGTCATCGCTCCGAACGGCACGATCGCGAGCTACTCGTCGCCGAGCGTCCGCGAGCCGGTCCTCCCGTACTACGCGCTGCAGCGCAAGGGCGTGACGGTGCGGTTCGTTCAGGCGTACATCCTCCCGCCGGAGCAGCGTCGGCGCGCGATCCTGGGCGTGAACAGGCTCGTCGCCGAGCGACGCCTCCGGCCGACCATCGCCGCGCGGTTCCCGCTCGAGGAGATCGCCGCGGCTCACGACCTGGTCGAGCGCCGCGCGGCGGTCGGTAACGTCATCGTGACCCTGTAGCCGCTATCGGAACCAGGCCTCCTCGAGGACGCGCATGGTGTTCCCTCCGATGGCCTTCGCGATGTCGCCGTCGGAGTAGCCGTGCTTCACCATCCAGCGGACGATGTTCGGGAACGCCTCGCCCGGGTTCTCGATGCCATCGACGAACTCGACCTCCTCGAACTGCTGCTGGCCGTGCGCGGCCGTGATGGAGAGCTGTCGCGCGAAGTAGTGGTGCAGCGCGACGTGGTCGCCGAAGAGCGTGTCCGGTCCGAACGACACGTGGTCGATGCCGACCAGGTTCGCGCAGTACTCGAAGTGCTCCATGAAGCCCTCGAGGTCGTGCTTCGGGTGCTTCTTCGTGAGCGTCGTGTGCGGCGCGGCCTCGATGGCGATGACCCCGCCCTTCGCGGCACAGGCCGTGATCACCTCGTCCGGCTTCATGCGCTTGGTGTTCCAGAGCGCGCGCGCGCCCGCGTGCGTGATGAAGATCGGCTTCTCGCTCGCCGCGATGGTGTCGAGCGACGTCTGGTCGCCGGAGTGCGAGATGTCGATCGCGATGCCGAGCCTGTTCATCCGGCGCACGGCCTGGCGCCCGAGCTCCGTGAGCCCGCCGTCGCGGGCCTCGCGGAGGCCGCACCCCAGCGAGTTCGCCTCGCTGTACGCGATCCCGGACGAGCGGATCCCGAGGCCGTACAGGATGTCCAGCCGGTCGACCTCGTTCTCGATGGCCGTCGCCGCCTCGAGCGAGGCGATGAACGCGATCTGTCCGTTGGCCTTGGCGCGCCTGATGTCGTCGAGGGTCTCTCCACGGACGACGAAGTCCTGATGCGCGATGTCGGAGAGGCGCATGCCAAGGTCGTAGATGATGTCGTCCCACTTCCAGCCGGCCTTCGACGTGATCGTGGCCGTGCCGTCCATGAGGCAGTCGAACACCGCGTCGAGGCCGGATCGCGCCATGCCCGCGTAGCCGGTCCAGTCGCGACCCTGGCGGCGGTACTCGCCGAAGTCGCCGAGGTCGCTCGGCACCACGAAACAGTGGTCGTGCAGCGAGATCACGACGTTCTCGATGAGGAGCCGCTGCACGCGGTCCTCCTGCTCCGCGCTCACCTCGACCTTCGTCGACCTCACGCGGTCGACCTCGGCGGCGAGCTCGAACGGACGGTAGTCGGTATCGGGCTCGAGGTACTGGAACGAGCGGTACCCCGCGTATCTCGTGCGCTTGGTGCCCGTCTTCTCGGTCGTCGGCGTTCTCACTTCTTCAGCCACCATTCTCCGATGTAGTGCATCGCGTCGCGCAGGCCGAGGTCGGGGACGCCCTGCAGCGAGCTGCTGATGACGTCCACCTCCTGCGGATACCACAGGAAGAGGTACGGCTCGTTGTCGGCCATGTACGCCTGCAGCTCCTTGTACACGGTCTTGCGCTGCTCGAGGTTGGTCGCCGACTGGCCGCGCAGCAGGATGTCGTCGAGCTTCGCGTCCTTGTAGCCCGGGATGTTGTAGCCCTTGCCCGCGGCGCTCGACGCGTAGTACGGGAAGACGTCCGGGTCGCTCGGGTAGACCCACCAGTTCACCGTCGCGGTGTAGTCGCGCCGGACGACGACCTTCTGGATGTAGGCGTTCCACTCCATCGTGTTCAGGTCAGCGATGACGCCGATCTTCTTGAAGTTCTGCTGGATGAGCGCGTTCACCGGCTCGAGCGGGCCCTTCTGACCCACGTCCATGGTGAAGCGGAAGGGCTGACCGTCCTTCTGCAGCACGCCGTCGGATCCCGGTGTCCATCCGGCCTGCGCGAGCAGCTGCTTGGCCTTGTCCGGGTCGTACGGGTAGCGCGATTCGAGCGAGGGATCGTAGTAGGCCTTGAGCGCCGGCGAGATCGCGCTGTTGGCGATCGACCCGTAGCCGTTCTCGACGGAGTCGATGATGGCCTTGCGGTCGATCGCGTAGACGAAGGCCTGCCGCACGCGGACGTCCGTGAAGCGCGGATCGGTCTGGTTCAGCGCGAGCCAGTAGTACTGGACGAGGGGCCGCGACGCGACGCGGAGGTTCGAGGCGCTCTTCACGCGATCGACGGAGGCCTTGTTGTCGAGGAGCATGATGCCGATGTCGCCCGACAGCGCCTGGGCGATCTGGGTGTTCGGGTCCGGGACGACCGAGAACACCACCCGGTCGAGGTACGGCTTCGGCCCGAAGTAGCTCTCGTTGCGCACCATCGACACGCTCTGGCCGGCCGTGTACTTCTCCACCTTGAAGGGGCCCGTGCTCACCGGCACGCCCTTGTTGAAGGACGTGTTCTTCAGCGGGTCGGCGGAGAGAACGTGCTTGGGCAGGATGCCGGCGTTGTACGCGAGGTACGCCGGGAGCGCCGCGAACGGCCGTGCGAGGTCGAAGCGCACGGTGCTCGGATCGATGACCGTGACGGACGTGAGCGCCGAGAAGTTCCCGGCGCCGTTCGCGCCGAGCGCCTTGTTCAGGACGACGTCGTTGAAGGTGAAGGCGACATCGTCGGCGCTGAACGCCTGACCGTCGCTCCACTTCACCCCGGCGCGGAGCTTGAAGGTCCACGACAGCCCGTCGGCCGACGCGCTCCAGCTCTCGGCGAGATCGGGCGCGGGGGCGAGATCCTTCCCCGGCTTCGTGAGGCCGTCGAAGAGCACGCGGTTGGGGAAGACGGACTCGACGAACGCATTCGGGCTCCACGGGTTGAGCGTCGGGTCCGCGACGATCGGGATGGTGAGGGTCCCGCCCGTCACCGGTGCCCCGGATGCCGCGGCCGACCCGCTCGGCGACGGTGCCGTGCTCGGCGCGGCACAGGCCGTCGCGACGAGCAGCGACGCGAGGATGGGCGCGAGGAGGCGAGCGATCGTGGCCATGCCTAGCGTCCCCCAATCTGAAGGTCGGCGAGCTCCGTGCTCGCGTCGAGCTGTGGCGGTGTCCGGCGCGTGGGCGTGCTGAGCGTGAGACCGAGCGCGGTGCGGCGAAGGACCCTCGTCATCGGTGTGCCTCCTCGATGGTGATGTGCGCGATGGTCGCGTCGAGCTCCGGGTCATGGATGTGCGAGAGCGCCGGCGTATAGCCGCCTTCCCAGAGCGGCAGCGCCGGTCGCGTGAGCCGTTCGAGCACGCGCTCGCAGCGCGCCGCGTCCGGGATGCGAGGGTCGCCGTCCACCATCACCGTCGGGACGAATCCCACACGCATGCCGGCATGCGCACCGCTGGGGGGATCGACCGTGAGGACGACGGACTCGAGCATCTCCTCCGCGCCGAACGGGTTGCGGAACGGTGCGAGGGGCCCCTCGAGCGAGAGCGTCTGCTCGGGCGGCTGCTGCGGAGCGTCCGGCGGAAGGGGAGCGCCGGGACCTTCGGCGAGGTGGCCCCAGCCGTGGAACACGTAGTTGCCGAGCGAGTACGCGATGAGGGCACCGCGGTATCGCTCGATCGGGTGCACCACGTGCGGGTGGTGGCCGACGACGACATCCGCGCCGGCGTCGACGAGCGCGTGCGCGAGCGGTCGCTGGTACTCGGCGAGGACGCCGTACGAGCGCGCCGCGAATCCGTGCGGGATGCCCCAGTGGAGCGCGACGACGACGAGGCGCGCCTCCTCGCGCGCCGAACGCACCGCCTCGCACGCGGCCTCGACGTCGGCCTCGTACGCCGTCGTGTGCACGAAGGGCGCGCCACCCGGCTGCTCCGCCTGCAGCGCCGGATCGATCGCGATGCTCTGCCGCACGCGCACCGGTGCGACGCCGGGGCGATCCGCGGTCGCGGCGAATCCAGGCGGCAGCGCGGCGCACAAGCCGACGAAGGCGATCGCTCCGTGTGGTGTGCGCCGGACGACGGACCGCAGCGCGGCCGGCTGCGACGGCCCCGCGCCCACGGCGTCGAGCTTCGCCGCCGCGAGGACCTCGAGCGTCTCGGCGAGCCCATCGGCGCCGTAGTCGAGCGTGTGGTTGTTCGCCAGCGTCACGACGTCGAAGCCGAGGGCCTTCACGTCGGCGACGCGGTCCGGGTGCGCACGATGCGTCGCGGCCTTCTCGGCGCGCGCCCCGCGCGTGGTCAGCGGTGTCTCGAGGTTGCCGAACGCGACGCAGGCGTCGCGCAGGAGCGCGCGCAGCCGCTCGTCGAACGCGGTCACCTCACGAAGCGGGGCGACGTCGCCGGACACGGCGAGCCACGGCGCGTCGCCGCGCTGCCGCGTCGTCGGTCGCGTCCATCCGTCGTGCGTCGTGTGGGCCTCCGGCATCACGCGCTCGTCGCGCCGTCCCATGGAGGCGAACAATATATTATTTTTGGGGCGGCCACGGATGAGACGGCGGCGCGCAGCCGACAATCGGGTTCAGGTGGAGAGAGCTGGGTAGCCAGGGAGCACCAACCAGAGCGCGCCGGGCCGGACCGGGCGACCATGCACCGGCGCCCGGCTCCCGGCTGACCAAGAGGGACCTCGTCGCCGCGGCGATCCGCCGCGAGATCATCGAGGGCCGGCTCGCGGCCGGTACGCGCCTGCGCCAGCACGAGGTCGCCGCGCGCCTGCGCGTCAGTCCGACGCCCGTGCGAGAAGCGTTCAGCGTGCTCGCGCTGGAGGGCCTCGTGCAGTGGGACGCGTATCGCGGCGTCACCGTGGCCCGCGACCCGCGGGTGCACCTCACCCTCGCGGACTTCTTCGAGCTCCGCGGCGCGCTGGAGGTGCTCGCGGTCCGGGTGGGTGCGCGCTCGCCCGACCCGGCCGTGCTGCGCAAGCTGGAGGAGGCGGAAGCCGAAGCGGCACGCGCGGAGCGGGCGGCGGACATGACGCGCTGGCCGCTCGCGAACTCTCGCTTCCACGCGCACCTCGTCGAGCTGGCGCGATCCGACTTCCTCACGCAGCTCGCGGGCATCCTGGTCCGCGCGTCGATGTTCTTCCCCAGCATCAAGAGCCTGCGGGTCCACGCCGCGCACGACGCGATCCTGAGGGCGCTCAGAGCGGGGGACGCCGACCTCGCGCTGCGGCTCGTGGCCGCCCACGCCAGGTCCAACGTCGTCACCGCCCGCCGGGAGGCGGCGACGCAGTCTCGTCTGAAGAACGGTGGTCGCGCGTCCGCCGGGGCGCCCAGGCGCCCGACCGCGGACACCGAGGCGAGCTCGATCGACTGAGCCCGCCGGCCGCCCGGCTTCACCGGCCGCCGCGCTCCCAGCCACGACACAACTTCTAGACGCCGCGTACGACTTCGGGCACCGAAGGTGGACGACGAGCGTCATCACGAGCGTGATCCTTCGAGCGGTGTGGCTCCGCGCCGCGTTCCCGATCCTCGCGCTCGCGCCGGCGCTCCTCGCGCTCGGCGCGCTCGGCATCGCCGCCCCCACTCCCTCCTCGCCGCCGGCGCCGGCGACGCCGCCTTCCTCGGCGCCGCCGGATGCCGGCCTCCTCGAGCGTCTCGCGCTGGCGCTGCTCGGCGGCGTGCCGCAGGCGCCGGGCGCGACGACGAGGCTCCTCGTCGGGAAGCTCCCGGACGACGTGGGGCTCACGCTGCCGTTGCCGGACGGCGCCCTCGTCGTCGGCACGCTCGAGCGCCGCGTCGCCGACGGGTTCGGCGACGAGACCGACGTCATCCTCGACGCGCCGGGCGCGCCGGTGGACGTCCTCGCGCTCCTCCGCCGCGAGCTGCTCGGGCTCGGCTGGCGCGAGCCGGCGGTGAGCGACCGATCGAGCGCTTCGCTCGGCCTCTGCCGCGACGCGAGCCCGACGCGCCTGGTGATGGGCGTCGGCGCCCGCGCCGACGGGCGGAGCGACGTCCGCCTTCAGCTCTTCGACAGCGTCGAGCCCTGCCCGGAGCCGGCCACGCGCTGACCTTCGTGCGGAACCCAACTGCTAGTCGTGGCGTAATACCGGACGTGGACTCCCTGCGCGCGCGGGCGCTCGCGCCGCTGTCGCGCGCCGACGCCGAGCGCCTCCTGCCCCGGCTCGGCTCCGGCCGGCAGACCCTCGAGCGCCGCGTCCTCCGCGCGCGCTGCCTCAAGGCGCTCGAGTCGTTCGAGCTGGCGTGGGCCGAGCTCAGCGCGGCGCTGTCCCAGGTCCGCGACCCGCTCCTCGCCGCGCGCGTCGCGGTCGACCTCGTCCACCTCTCCTACTACCTCGTGCGGCGCGACGAGCTCCGCCGCCTCGAGGAGATCGCGCGCCGCGGGGCCCCGGCCGACCCGCTCATCCTCGCCGAACTCCACCTGGGCCTCTCGATCGTGAACACCGCGGCGAACGAGGTGCGGCAGGCGCTCGCCGACGCGCGCCGCGCCGAGGACGCGCTCGCCGCCGCGCCGCGGCTCCGCGGCCGCGACCTCGTCGCGACGCGGGTGCAGCGCCAGCTCGCCCACCTCCTCTCGCACTCCGCCGACTACCTCGGGGCGCGCGCGGCGGCCGACGCGACGGTCCGTCACGCGGCGCGCGTCGGTGATCCCGCCGAGATCGCCTGGGCGGCGTACACGACCGGATTCGCCGACTGGTTCGCCGGCCGCCTCGACCGCGCCATCGACGCCTTCACCCGCGCCGAGGAAGGGCTGCGGCAGTACGGGTCGTCGGTGTGGCGGCACACGCTCCTCTGCCTGGCACGCGCCAGGCTCGAGCGCGGCGAGCTCACCGAGGGCGAGCGGCTCGCGCGGCAGAGCGGCACGGGCGCGCCCGAGGACCACGGCCACATCGCGCTGCTGCGCGGCGAGGGCGAGGTCGCGCACCTCATCCTCACCCGCGCGCCCAAGGGCATGACCGAGGACGAGCAGTTCCGCGACTTCGTCCGCGCGATCGTCCGCGCGCAGCGCGGGGACGCGCGCGGCGGCGTGCGCATGCTGGAGGAGGCGAGCCGCGAGTTCGAGTCGCGCGGCATGGACCACTGGGCGATCGGCGCGGCCGTGCACGCGGCGTTCTGGCGCGAGACCATCGTGCGCGGCGGCGGCGCGGCGCGCGGCGCCGCGCTCCTGCGCGACATCGGGACCCGCGGCGGCGAGGGCTTCGCCTACTACCTGCCCGAGGTCGCGGTGTGGCTCGGCCGCGCCGGCGAGCGCGACGAGCACGCTCGCTCGCTCGGTCGCGCGATCCGGGCCCGCGGCGAGGCCGCGCAGCGCCGGGCGCGGGACGACAGCGGCGAGGGCGCCGGCGCATCCGCGCTGGACGAGGCGACGTTCGGCCTGCGCGCCATCGGCATGACCTGGCGCGAGATCGGCGTCCTCCGCGAGATGGAGCGCCTGTCGCGCGACGGGACGCGGCTCGACCGCGACGCGCTCGCCGGGCGCCTGGCGGTGTCGCCGAACACGCTGCGCGTCCACCTCACGCGCATCCGCGCGAAGCTCGACGTGACCGACCGCCGCGGCGACGACGTGCTGCTCGAGGCCGCGCTCGGCCGGCGGGGCTGAGCCGGGTCGGCGTCAGGTCGGCGCGACACGCTCCACGCCCGCGATGGCGTCGAAGCTCGTGTCGAACCTCGCGATCCGCCTCACGTCCCGGTTCAGCATGACGGCGACGTGCACGGCGGCCCGCATGCGCTCGAGGAACCGGCGCGCCGGCTCGCGGTTCGGGTGCGGTCGGCCGGCGACGTACATCGGGATGTTCGAATCGACGAAGACCCTCACGACCGCCCGGCCTCGATCTCGGCGAGCATCCGCCCGATGTCGCCCGTCGGCGCGCCGAGACGCGCCAGCTGCCCGAGCGGATCGGCGGCGCGCCCGGCCTGGAGCTCGCGCTCGATCGCGCGGCGCACCCACTCGCCCTGGAGACCCCGCTGAGCTCCTCCGCGCGTCAGGCCAGCTCCACCGTCTCCCGCCACGCCGGCACCCGCGTCGCGAACCCGAGGGCGCGCACCTTCGGCTCGAGCGCGGCCTCGGCCTTGGGATCGCCGTGGACGATGAACACGGTCCGCGGGAAGCCGGCGTCGCCCGGCCGCTTCCCGGCCGCGAAGGCGCCGATCCACGCGAGCAGCTCCGGCTCGTCGGCGTGCGCCGAGAAGCCGCTGATCGAGCGGATGCGGCAGCGCACCTCGCGCATCTCGCCGTCGACGCGCACCCGCGTGGCGCCCTCCTGCAGGTGCGCGCCGAGCGTGCCTTTGCCCTGATAGCCGACGAAGAGGATCGTCGCGTCGGGATCGCCGATGAGGTCGCGCACGTGGTAGAGCACGCGCCCGCCGGTGAGCATCCCGTTCGACGCGACGACCATGTAGGGCCGCGGTGCGGTGCGTATGCGCTTGCTCGCCTCGACGTCGTTCGCCACCTGCGCGCCGGGGTAGTCGAGCGGATCGTCCCGGCGCGCGAGGAGCGCGCGGGTCTCGTCGTCGAAGTACTCCGCGTGCCGGCGGTAGATCTCGGTGGCCGTCGAGGCCATCGGGGAGTCGAGGTAGAGCGGCAGCCGCGGGATCTTCCCCGCGGCGAGGAGGCGGTCGAGCTCGAAGACGACCTCCTGGGTGCGCCCGATCGCGAACGACGGCACGAGCAGGACGCCCTTGGCCTCCGCGACGAGCCGCACGGTCTCGGCGAGGACGCGCAGCGCCTCGGCCCCGGGCTCGTGCTCGCGCCCTCCGTACGTCGACTCCATGAGCACGTAGTCGGCGGCGTCGAGCCGGGTCGGGTCGCGGATGATCGGCGTGCCGGTGCGGCCGATGTCGCCGGAGAACACGATCACGCGCTCCGCTCCGCCGTCGGCCACGCCCATGCGGATCGTCGCCGAGCCGAGGATGTGGCCCGCGTCGTGGAGGGTCGCCCGCACGCCGGGCGCGACCTCGACCTCGGCCCCGTACGCGAGCGGACGGAACCGACGCATCGCCGCGACGACGTCCCCCGTCTCGTAGAGCGGTCCCTCGAGCGCGCAGTCCATGCATGGCAGCTGCTCGCGCAGGAGCACCTCGGGGTCGCGCACCTCGGACGTCCCCTCCGGCGCGCCGGCGGCCTCGGCGAGCGCGACGGCGAGCGCGTGCTCGTCGCGGTGCTGCTCGCGCGCCGCGCGGTCGGGATGACGGCGCTCGAGGCGCTCGTCGCGACGCGAGAACTCCTCCTGCAGCTTCGCGGAGTCGAGCAGGACGAGGGACGCGAGCTCGCGCGTTCCCGCCGTCGCGAAGACCGGGCCGGCGAACCCGCCCTTCGTGAGGAGCGGGATGAGGCCGCAGTGGTCGAGGTGGGCGTGCGTCAGGAGGAGCGCGTCGATCTCCCGCGGATCGAACGCGAACGGCACGCGGCTGCGTATCGCCTCGTGGGGGCTCCCCTGGAACATGCCGCAGTCGACGAGCACCTTCGCGCGCGACGTCTCGACCAGGAACTGCGAGCCGGTGACCGTAGTGGCCGCCCCGAGGAAGTGCAGCCGCGCCATCGAGCGTATTCTGCGTCCCCATGTTCGGGCCCGTGCTGCGCGGCGACAAGGTGACGCTGCGGCCCGCCGACGACGCCGACCCGCCGCGGTTCGTGCCGTGGTTCGCGGACATGGAGGTCACGCGGTACCTCGGTCGCCGGTCCGCGGTCGCGCTCTACCAGGAGGTGGAGTACTTCAGGAAGGCCGGCGAGTCGAAGGACGACGTCGTGTGGATCATCGAGGCCGAGGGCGAAGCGATCGGCGCCACCGGCATCCACCGGATCGACTGGGTGAGCGCGCACGGCACGACCGGGATCGTCATCGGCCGGCCCGACGCGTGGGGCAAGGGGTACGCGAGCGAGGCGATGGCGCTGCGCACCCGCTACGCCTTCCGCGAGCTCAACCTGCGCAAGCTCGTGACCGAGGTGTTCGCCGAGAACGTCGCGAGCCGCAGGGCGCTCGAGAAGACCGGCTACCGCACCGTCGGCATCCGCCGCGAGCACTTCTGGAGCGGCGGCGCGTGGCACGACGTGTGGCTCGGCGAGGTCCTGCGCTCGGAGTGGGAGGAGCGGAGCGGCTGAGACCGGTTCGCGACCGGGTGAGTCCGCGGCGCTCTGCTAGCCTTCCTCCGGGCGGGAAGGTGAAGAGGCGTCTCTCCAAGAAGGTCGTCGCGCTGCTCGTCGTCCTCCTCGTGGTGGCCGGCGGCGTCGGCTATCTGTACTTCCCGCGTGACCGCGGCATCTCCGCGGCCGTCGCTGCGACGCTCGCGATCCTGAACACCGACATCACCGCGCAGAAGGGCAGCGCGGACTTCGCGCCGGCGCTCGACGGCGACCTCCTCGCGAGCGGCGACGTCGTGAAGTCGAGCCGGGACGGGCGCGCGGTGCTGACGTTCTTCGACGGCTCCACGCTCACGGTCGACCCGGGCTCGATCGTCAAGGTGACGACGCTGAACCGCGTCGGCGAGGGCGGCATCCAGGTCACCATCGAGCAGACCCTCGGACGCACCTGGGCCTCGGTCGCGAAGCTCAAGACGCCCGACTCGAAGTTCGAGGTGAAGACCCCGACCTCGACCGCGAGCGTGCGTGGCACCGCCTTCGAGACCGTGGTCCAGCAGCTCCCCGACGGCACGACGTCGGTGACGTTCAAGGCCGACGACGGACAGCTGCTCGTCACCGCCGCGGCCGGCGGGCAGACCACGGTCGACGCCGCGACGCAGGTGACGATCAACCAGAACCAGACGGCGCCGCAGTCCTCGACGCCGATCCCGCCGTCGCCGTCGCTGCGTCTGGTGGCCGCCGCCGGCCTCGGGTACGCGGTCATCGCGCCGACCGGCGCGAAGTGCGGCTCCGCGGGCAACGCCCAGGAGATCCCCGGTTGCCTCGTGAACGGGAACGTCGTGACGATCCGCGAGCCCCTCGCCGGCCGCTACACGCTCATGCTCACCGCGGCCGGCGCCGTGCAGAACGCGGCGGTCCGGGTCGACGCGCTGCGCGGATCGGCGCAGGAGGCGACGCAGACGTTCACGCGCACCTTCGCGCTCGGCGATCTCGTGCGCACGTTCTTCACCTACGGCGCGGGCACGCCGCTCTCCGTCGGCGCGTTCGAGCCGGCCGAGCAGATCACGAGCGTCTGCGGCGCCGAGGCGACGGGGCGGGTCTTCTCGTCGGGTGCGCTCCAGGAGCGCTACGACCTCCTCACGCGGTTCGCGCGCGACAACCGCGGCGCGCCCGTGTCGCTGGTGGTGACGGAGACCGAGGTGGCGAAGGCCATCGCCGACTCGCTCGCGCAGGGCGGCACGAACGCCCCGGCGCAGCTCACCGACGTGGCGCTGAGCGTGGACGGCAACGGGCTGCACCTCACCGCGAACATCGTGACGCCTCTCGGCACGTTCGCCGCGAACGGCGACGTCATCGCGGGCCCGGTGAACGGGAAGCTCGTGCTGCGGATGCGCGGCCTGCAGGCCGGCCCGCTCCCCGCGGCGATCGTGCAGCAGGTCCAGACCGCGATCGAGCGGGCGATGGCGGACTTCACCGACGGCTTCCCGATGGTCGTGCGGCGGGTCGCCCTGCGCCCCGGGTGCCTCGGCATCATGGGGACGGCGCCCGCCTGATCCATCTCCGGCCGGGGCCGGAGACGCGCCGCGGACGCGTGGACTCGCTCCTCGCGGCGGGGCCGCTCGTCGCTCGCCTATTCTCGCACCGAGGTGGACCCGCAGCTCGACGCCCTCGTCCGCGACGCCATGGAGCGCCACCACGTTCCCGGCGTCGCCATCGGCATCCGCGGCGGCGGGAATGAGGAGCTCGGCGGCTGGGGCGTCACCAGCGTCGAGCACCCCCTCGCGGTCGACGCCGACACGCTGTTCCAGATCGCCTCGGTGACGAAGACGATCACGGCGACCGTCGTCATGCGTCTCGTCGAGCGGGGCGACGTCGAGCTCGACGCGGCGGTGCGCCGGTACCTGCCGTCGTTCCGGCTCCGGGACGAGGACGTCGCGCGGCGAGCGACGGTGAGACACCTCCTGACGCACACCGGCGGATGGCTCGGGGACTGCTTCGCCGACTTCGGTAGCGGCGACGACGCGCTCCAGCGCTACGTCGACGCGATGGTCGAGCTCGAGCAGCTCACGCCGCTGGGGGAGATCTGGCACTACTCGAACTCGTCGTTCACCGTCCTCGGCCGGATCATCGAGGTCGTCAGCGGCTCGACGTACGAGGAGGCGGCGCGCGCGCTCCTCTTCGCCCCGCTCGGCATGGATCACTCGGTGTTCTCGGCCGGCGAGGCCATCGTGCTGCGGACCGCGGTGGGGCACCAGGTCGTCGACGAGCGGCCGCGCGTCGCCCGTCCGTGGGCCTTCCCGCGCGCGACCACGCCGGTGGGCGGCGTCGTCTCGACCGTGCGCGACCTCATGCGCTACGCGCGCTTCCACCTCGGCGACGGCACCGCGCCCGACGGGACGCGCCTGCTCTCGCGGGAGACGCTCGAGCTCATGCGGACGCCTCAGGCCGACGCGGACCTCGACCGGAAGGTCGGGATCGCGTGGTTCCTGCGCGACGTCGGCGGCGTGCGGCAGCAGTACCACGGCGGCGTCGCAATCGGCCAGCAGGGCGTCCTCATGCTCGTCCCCGGCCGCGACGCGGCGATCGCCGTCCAGACGAACTCCACCCGCGGCGGCCTGCTGCACGGCGAGGTGACGAGGTGGTGGCAGCGCGCGCGTCTCGGCGTCGAGCAGCCCGAACCCGCGTACGTCGAGCTCGAGCGCTCGCGCTACGCCGAGCTCGCGGGCCGTTACCTCGCGGAGCTCTCCGACGCGGAGCTCGTGCTCGCCGACACCGGCCTCACCTACCGCTCGTTCTCGCACAACCGGCTCAAGGTCTCGCCGCCGCCCCAGGACCCGCCGCCGTCGCGCGTCGCCTTCACCGCCGAGGACCAGTTCACGCTGCTGGAGGGGCCGCTCAAGGACACCCGCGGCGAGTTCCTGCGGCGCGACGGCGCCGTCGCGTGGATGCGCGTCGGCGGCCGCGTCTACCGCCGCGCCGGCTGATGCGCCAGTACCTCGACGTCCTCCGCAAGACCATGGAGCGCGGCGTCGACCGCGACGACCGCACCGGCACCGGTACCCGCGCGATCTTCGGCGAGGTGATGCGCTTCCGCATGAGCGACGGGTTCCCGGCCGTCACGACGAAGCGTCTGGCGTTCCGCAGCGTGACCGCCGAGCTCCTGTGGTTCCTCGCCGGATCGTCCGACGTGAACGAGCTCCACGCGCTCGGCGTCCGCATCTGGGACGGCAACGCGTACGCGCCGTACTGGCTCCCGAAGGCGCGCTTCGACGGCGACGCGGGCCGCAACTACGGCCAGCAGTGGCGCGACTGGATCGCGCCGGACGGACGGCACGTCGATCAGCTCGCCGACGTGATCCGCGCCATCGGCGAGCGCCCCGAGAGCCGGCGGCACGTCGTCACCGCGTGGAATCCCGGCGAGCTCGAGCGGACCTCCCTGCCGGCCTGTCACGCGCTCTTCCAGCTCTTCGTCGCCGACGGACGGCTCTCGCTCCTCATGTACCAGCGCAGCTGCGACCTCTTCCTCGGCGTGCCGTTCAACATCGCCCAGTACGCGCTGCTGCTGCACCTCATCGCCGCCTTCACCGGCTTCGTGCCCGACGAGCTCACCCACGTCCTCGCCGACGCGCACGTGTACCGCGACCACTTCGACCAGGTGCGCGAGCAGCTCGCGCGGGAGCCCTACCCGCCGCCGCGGCTCGCGCTCGACCCGGCGCTGCGCGACCTCGACGCGGTCGTGGCCCGCTACCGCGACATCGTCGCGCGCGCGCGCGCCGGAGAGCGGCCGGGGCCGCTCCTCGACGCGGTCGCGCGTCTCGAGCAGTACCGGTTCCACCCACCGATCGAGGCGCGGATGGCGGTGTGAGCCGCATCTCGTTCGTCGTCGCGTTCGACCGCAGGCAGGTCATCGGCAGGGACGGCGGGCTGCCGTGGAAGCTCCCCGACGACATGCGCCGCGTGCGCGAGCTCACCGTCGGGAAGCCCCTCATCATGGGACGGCGGACGTACGAATCCATCGGCCGCCCGCTGCCGCTGCGCACGAGCATCGTGCTCACGCGCGACCCGTCGTTCCGCGCCGAGGGCGTCCTCGTCGCGCGCACGCCCGAGGAGGCGCTCGCGCTGGCGGGCGACGCGCCGGAGATCATCGTCTTCGGCGGCGCGGAGGTCTTCCGGCTCTTCCTCCCGATGGCCGACCGCATCTACCTCACGCGGGTCGACGCGGACGTCGGCGGCGACACGTACTTCGACTTCGCCGGGACGGAGTGGCGGGTGGTCGAGGGCACGCGGCACGAGGCCGACGACCGGCACCCGTACGCGTTCGACTTCCTCACGCTCGAGCGCGTGCGCCAGTGAGCCCCGGCACGGGCGCGGGCTTCGTCTGGGACGAGCGCGTGGCGACGCACGTGTACCGCGCGGACCATCCGCTGAAGCCGATCCGGCTCGTCGGTGTTCGCGACACCCTCGCCGCGCTCGGGGCGTTCGCGCGCCCGGGCGCGCGGCTCCTCGCGCCGCGCGCCGCGACCCGCGGCGAGATCGAGCGCATCCACGCCCCCGGCTACGTCGAGGCCGTGGTGCGGGCCTCCCTCGACCCCGACATGGACTACGGGGAATGGGGCCTCGATCCGTACGGAGACACCCCGCCGTTCCGCGGCATGCACGAGGTCTCGCTGCTGACGACCGGCGGGTCGCTCGTCGCTATGGAAGAGGTCCTCGCCGGGCGCACGCGCGTGTCGGTGAACTACTCGGGCGGGCTCCATCACGCGATGCGCGCTCGGGCCTCGGGCTTCTGCATCTACAACGATCCGGCGATCGTCTGCGGGCTCCTGGCGGACCGCGGGATGCGTGTGGCGTACGTCGACATCGACGCGCACCACGGCGACGGCGTGCAGGCCGCCTTCTACGAGACCGACCGCGTGCTGACGATCTCGCTCCACGAGACCGGCGCGTCCCTCTTCCCGGGCACCGGCTTCGCCGACGAGCGCGGGCGCGGGGCGGGCGCCGGCTACAGCGTCAACGTCGCGCTCCCGCCCTTCACCGACGACCCGGCGTACGTGCGGGCGTTCGACGCGGTCGTCCCCGAGCTCCTCGCGCGCTACCGTCCCGACGTGCTCGTCACGCAGCAGGGCATCGACACGCACTTCCTCGATCCGCTCACGCACCTGCGGGTCTCGACGCACGCCCGCGAGCACGTCGTCGGCCGGTTCGCGGGCACGCCGTACCCGTGGGTCGCGATGGGCGGCGGTGGGTACGCGCTCGACGCGGTCCGGCGCACCTGGTCGATGGAGTACCTCATCATGCTGGGCGTCGAGATCCCGAGCGAGCTCCACGATCCGGACCCGCCGGTGTCGTCAGGCGCGGAGCGGATGGCGATCGACGACGCGACCGACGAGGCGGTCCGCGCGGCGATCGCCGCGGCATGGTCGTAGCCGCGCTCCTGCGCGGGCGCCTCGGGCTCGCGCTGCTCGCTGTCGTCGCGACGACCGTCGCGTCCACCGCCGTCGCGGCGCGCATCGCGGCGGAGGCCGACCCGAACGAGCTGTTCTTCGGCCCGACGCGCAGCCCCGCGGTGCAGCTGATGATCGACCTCCTCGGGCGGGAGCGCTCGTCCGTCGTCGTCTATCTCGTGCAGCGCTCGTTCGACGCGGTCGTCGTCGCGACCGCGATCTCGCCGCTCTTCGTCTGGCTGCTCGGCTCCACCGCGATCGACGCGTCCGCGCGGCTCGCCGGCAGCCGGCGGCCGTTCCGGCCGATGCTCACGTTCTTCGGCTACGCCGCCGCGATCGCGCTGCTGCCCGGGGACCTCGCGTCGCTCGCCTTCGGCGCGCGGCCCGGCCCGGGCGCGCAGGCGGCGCAGGCGGTCGGCCTGGCCGGCCTCGCCTGGCTCGCGGTCACGACCTTCCGGGCCATCCGGACGCACTACGCCGTCGCGTCGGAGCGTGCCTTCCGGATCCTCGTCGTCGCGGTCGTGCTCTTCTACCTCGTCCCGTTCATCCTGATCGTGGCGGCCGCGGTCGCGATCGTGATCGCGGGCGCCGTCCTCGAGTACTTCTGACGCGCAGGCTCGGCGCGCTCGCGCGCGGCGCGTGCCCGCGGTGCCTGGAGGGCGCGGTGTGGCGCTCCCTTCTGACGATGCACGAGCGCTGCCCGGCGTGCGGGCTGGTCTACGAGCGAGAGCCCGGGTACTTCACCGGGGCGATGGTCATCGCCTACGCCCTCGGCGTACCGGCGTTCCTCCTGATCGTGCTCGCGCTGCTCGCCGCCGGTGTCGACACCGTCGCCGCGCTCCTCGTCGGCGGCGCGGTCTATCTGCCGCTCGCGCCGCTCATCCTGCGGTCCTCGCGCGTCATCTGGCTGCACCTCGACTGGATGCTCGACCCCGGGCGGCCGTGACGGTGTCCTCAGGTCCGCACGCGGCATCGGCGGCGCGCGCCGCGCGTCAGTAGGCGCGCGGCGCGGTGATCGCGCGGACGAGCGCGACGATGAGCGCGCCGATGAGGAAGAGGAACACGATCGCGAGCAGCGCGGGCACGTCGAAGATGACCGGCCCGGCCGGCTGAGGGAAGATCCCCTGGAACGGACGCGTGAGCGGCTCGCTGATCCCGTACAGCGCCGCGACGAGCGGCTGGTTGGCGTTCGCGCCGCCGAGCTTGAAGATGAAGCGCAGGAGCAGGGCCACCTCGAGCGCCGTGAAGACGATCGTCACGACGCCGGTCAGGGTCCAGACCGGGGCCGCCGCCGCCGATCCGCCGACGTTCACGTTGGTGGTCGCCGGGGACGACATGGGCGCGACCCGCTCGACGCGCTCGGTGGGGTGTTCGTCCTGTCGAATGGCCATGCCGTCGAGGTCAGCAGGCTCCGTGCCAAGCGGCTACGCTCCGAGCGTGGAGGCGTTCCCGTTCTCCTGCCGTCAGCGTGTGCGCTTCGGGGAGACGGACCTGCAGCAGGTCGTCTACTACGCGAACTACCTGCTGTACGCGGAGGTCGGCCGCATCGCCTACCTGCGTCGGCTCGGCATCGAGTACGCGCGGGACTTCCTCGCGCACGGGATCGACTTCACGATCGCCGAGGCGGCCGTGCGGTACCACGCGCCGCTGCGGTTCGACGACGAATTCGACATCCGCGTGCGCGTCGGCGAGATCCGCGGATCGTCCTGGGGGTTCGAGTACGCGATCGACCGATCGGACGGCGCGCGCTGCGCCGAGGCGACGACGGTCCAGGTCGTGATCGGCCACGGCAGCGGCCGCGCGCAGCGGATGCCCGCGGGGCTGAAGGCGGTGCTGGAGCGGGCGAAGGGGGAGGGCCATGGATCCTGAGCTTCCCGAGGAGATCCGGATCCTCCAGAAGACGGTCCGCCAGTTCGTCGAGAACGAGCTGGCGCCGCACGAGAGGGAGATCGAGGAGCGCAACGAGATCCCGCGCGCGGTCATCGACGCGATGGCCGGCGCCGGGCTCTTCGGGATCGGGCACGACGAGCGGTGGGGCGGGCAGGGCTTCGGCAAGCTCGGCTACTGCGTCGCGATCGAGCAGGCCGGGCGCGCGAACGCGTCGCTGTGGAACGTCATCGGCGCGTCCGCGGGACTCTGCGGGACGGCGATCGAGATCGGCGGGCCCGACGAGGTGCGCGAACGGTACCTGCCGCGGATCTTCGCGGGCGAGATGCTCGGCGCGTACGCGCTGTCCGAGCCCGGCGCGGGGAGCGACGCGGGCAGCCTGAAGACCGCGGCGCGCAAGCAGGGCGGCGAGTACGTCATCGAGGGCTTCAAGACCTTCATCACCAACGCGCCCATCGCCGACGTGTTCGTCGTCTTCGCGAACGTCGCGCCGGATCGCGGCAGCAAGGGGATCACGGCGTTCGTCGTCGAGCGCGGCACCGAGGGCCTCACCGTCGGGCCGAACGACGAGAAGATGGGCCTGCACGGCTCGACGACGGCGCAGCTCTTCTTCAGCGGCATGCGCGTGCCCGCCGCGAACCGGGTCGGCGAGGAGGGCCAGGGCTTCCGGATCGCCCTGGGTACGCTCGACGTCGGCCGCCTCGGGCTCGCCGCGCACTCGGTCGGCATCGCGCAGCGCCTGCTCGAGGCGAGCGCACGGTACGCGAAGACGCGCGTGCAGTTCGGGAAACCCATCGCCGTCAATCAGGGCATCCAGTGGATGCTCGCGGACGGGGCGACCGAGATCCACGCCGCGCGGCTCATGGTCTACGACGCGGCCGCCCGCGCCGACAAGGGCGAGCGCATCACCCAGCGCGCCGCGATGACCAAGCTCTTCGCGACGGAGATGCTCGGCCGCGTCGCGGACGCCGCGGTCCAGATCCACGGCGGGATGGGGTACATGCGCGAGCTGTGGATCGAGCGCGCGTACCGCGACGCGCGCATCACGCGCATCTACGAGGGCACGAGCGAGGTCCAGCGGATGGTCATCGCGGGTGGACTCCTCGAGGACGCCTGACGAGGCTGGCGGCCCGGCAGGCGCTCGGCGGATGTGGATAAGCCCCCGGCCCCGGTGGATAAGCCCGGGTGCCGTGCGGCGAGCGGCCGCTCGCTGTGGATAACCCGGCTGTGCTCGCCGCGCTGGTCCTCGGCGGGTTCGCGCTCGCCCTGCTGGGATGGATCGGCGCGTACCAGGTGCGCATGCGCGCGGTCGGCGCAGACCTCGTCGCGGCCGAGGACGCGCTCGACGCGGGCGAGATCGAGCGCGCCCGCGCGCTCGTCGCGCCGCTCCTCGCCCGCCACCCGCGTCTCGCGATCGTGCAGGACGTCGCCGGCGACATCCTGTACGCCGGCGGCGACCCGCTCTCCGCGGCGTCGCTGTGGGAGTCGGCCATGAAGAAGCTCGGCGCCGCCCGCGTCGCGCCGCGCCTCGCCGGGGCGTACGCGGCGCTGAACCGCTCGGGCGACGTGCGCCGCGTGGCCGCGCTCGTGCCCGAGGACCGGTACGCGAAGCTCGTCCTCGCGTGGGCGGAGCTCGCGGCGCTCGGCGGCGATCGGCGGCGGGGCGCGGACCTCGCGGCCGCGTGCGACCGGGAGCGCTCCGAGGATCCGCCGGCCGCGGCGATGACCGACGTGCTCGTCGCGATCGCCGCGGCGCAGCGCCGCGACGCCGGCGCCGTGCGCGACCGTCTCCGGCGGACGGAGGGGCGAAGCGTCGAGCTCCCGCCGCACGACCGCGCGTTCCTCGGCTACCTCGGCGGCATCGCGCTGCGCGACCTCGGCGCGCTGGACGACGCGCGCGAGACGTGGACGATCGCGATGGAGGCTTCGCCCGACTCGATCGGGTCGGCGCTCGCGCGCCGCGAGCGCAGCCATCTGCCGCCGGCCGCGTCCTAGACCGCGACCTCGCGCAGCGCCTCGAGGAATCCGGCCACCGCGCCGAGCGGCGCGCCGGCATCGCGCCGGCGGAGGGCAACGATCGGGCGCCGCACCGGGGCGGCGCCGACGAGCCGCACGGCCCGCAGCGAGCGCCCGCGCAGCTCGGCGGTGAGCGCCATGCGCGGCAGCAGCGCGACGCCCAGACCCTGCTGGACCATCTTCTTCGCCGCCTCGACGTTGTCGAGCTCCATGAGCGACGCGGGGACGACGCCGGCCTGGCGGAACAGCGAGCTGGTGAGCTCGTGGTACGAGGACGTGCGGTCGAAGAGGATGAGCCGCTCCGAGGCGAGCTCGCCGATGCGGACCTTGCCGCGTGACGCGAAGGGATGCCGCGCGGCGACGACGAGCAGCATCGCGTCCTCGAGCACCGGGATGAGCTCGATGTCGTGGTGCCGGATCGGCCGTCCGACGCCGACGTGCGCCTCGCCGGAGAGCACCAGCCCGAGCACCTCCTCGGTGTGGCCGGTGCGCACACCGAGCCGCACGTTCGGGTGGGTCATGCGGAAGGCCTTCAGGACGGCGGGCAGGAGGTAGGTGCTCACGGCCGGCGCGGCGGCGATGACGAGCGAGCCCGCGGCGCCCTCCCGCAGGGCGGCGAGGCTCTGGCGTGCCTCGGCGACGAGCGAGAGCGCGCGCTCCGCGTACGGAAGGTAGGCGCGGCCGGCGTCCGTGAGGCGCATCCCCCGCGGCGAGCGGACGAAGAGCTCGACCCCCAGGTCGCTCTCCAGGGACTTGAGACGCGCGGTGACCGCCGGCTGCGTGAGGTAGAGCGCCTCGGCCGCGCGGCTCACGTTCCCGCGTCGAGCGACCTCGAGGAAGCTCTCCAGGTGCCCGAGGAGCATCGGGTCTTCCGGCATATCAATTCAGTTTATAACTCGAATCAGAGCAATCCATTGGACGAATGGCGGTGCTGGCACGGAGAGTGCGATCTTCACCACCCATCCTCGCGCTGGAGGTGGACATGGAGGCTCGCATGACCGAGATCGAGGAGCGCATCGACGAGCAGCGCGAGCGCGCGCAGCTGCTCCGGACGAACCTCGAGTGCGAGTGCCCGGACAGCGCGTGCACCGTGGAGCACGAGTCATGAAGCTCGCCCCGACGCCCCTGCTGCCCCAGGGCTACGCCGTCCCGGCCTCGCGCTGGGACGATCCGGCGGCCCGGCTGCGCCGGCTCCTCGACCGCGAGCCCTTCGTGTTCGCGCCGGGCGTCTACGATCCGCACGGCGCGGAGCTGGCGATGTACTTCGGCTTCCCGGCCGTCTACTTCAGCGGCTACTCCTTCGCGATCGGCCACCTGGGCACGACCGACATGGACCTCTACACCGGCAGCGAGATCGCCGACGCGGCACGGCGCACCGTGTCGGCGATGCGGAAGTTCCAGCTCACGATGGCGCTCGGCGATCCCGAGAAGGGCGTCGCGCCCAAGCACCTCGAGATCCCGCCGGTCCTCGTCGACATGGACGCGGGCTACGGGAACCTGTTCAACGTCCAGCGCGCGACCGAGGCGTACGTGAGCGCGGGCGTCGCGGCGGCGCACCTGGAGGACCAGGTCACGCCGAAGCGCTGCGGCCACATCGCGGGCAAGGCCCTCATCGGTGCGGAGGAGATGGTCGGCAAGCTGCGCATGGCGCGCGCGGTCGCCGACGACCTCGGCCGGACGGACTTCGTCATCGTCGCGCGGACCGACGGCGTCTCCGCGGTCGACGCGCCGGAGGCGGCGCGCGGCCTCGACCTCGCGATCGAGCGCGCGCTGCGCTACCTCGACTCGGGCGTCCCGGACCTGGTCTGGTGCGAGTTCCCGACGAGCGACCGCGGCCCCACCGAGCGCTTCGCGACGGAGGTGCGCCGGCGGTTCCCGGAGGCGCGCTTCGCCTTCAACTGGTCGTCGTCGTTCAAGTGGTTCAACGATCCGTCGCCGATCACCTTCGCCGAGCTCGGCGAGCTCGGGTACCGCTTCGTCTTCATCACGCTCGCGGCGCAGCACGCGATGAGCTACGAGTTCAGCAAGCTGCTCCAGGGCCTCCGCGCCGAGGAGCAGGACGCGTACGTGGCGCTCCAGCGCAGGGAGTGGCAGGTCGGCGACGACATCCCGACCCGCAGCCACCACCTCTTCACCGGCGTCCCGTACCACCAGGCCATGGGCGCGGTCATGGGCGCGTCGCGGCTCGGCGCGCGGTACGACGAGAAGCTCGGGGAGAAGGCCGTATGAGCGAGATCGACACGACGCCGGACGAGCGGGCCGAGGCGGCCGAGCGGCGGGAGACCTGGCTCGCGGAGCAGGCCCGCCTGCTCACGCTCGAGGACGGCTTCGACGGCTGATCACGTGCCCGAGCCCGGCGGCTCCTCGTACTCCTCGTCGCCCCAGCCATCCGCGCTCTGGAGGTCGTCGGCGTAGCGCTCCGGCTCGAGGCCGAGCTGGTCGATGACCTCGACCAGGCCGTCGCGCTGCTCGGGCGGCGTGGTGCGGATCCAGCCGCGCATGACGTCGTCGGCCTCGACCTCGCTCGCGCCGCGGTCCTGCGCGGCCTGCTCCGCCTCGTCCCGCGCGGCGGCGGACGCGAGCTCGCGCAGCGTCTCGGGGACCATGCGCGCGAGGGCCGCGAGCAGGCTGTCGGCGGCGGCGGACCATTCCATCGGGACCAGCAGCGTATCGCGTCAAGCGCCTGCCGTTCACCGAGCGGGTGCCGGTCCTCCTGCGCGCGCGCGGCTACGAGTTCTTCCTCCGCTCGTCCGATGGGGGCGAGCCGCCGCACGTGCACGTCCACGGCAACGGCGGCCGCGCCAAGCTGTGGCTGGTGCCGGCGGCGCGTGTCGCGAGGCGACGTGGCTACAGTAGGAGGCAGTGTGAGGAGATCGCGCGCATCACGGATGCCCACCGCGACGAATGGCTCGCGGCGTGGACGCGGTTCTTCGAGCGGTAGGAAGCGGCTCGCCCTCGCGGTGGCGGTCCGCTGCGACGACGAGCGCGTCCGGGTCACGTTGAGCGACGGACGGGTCGTCACCGCTCCGTTGACCTCCCGACTGCGCGCCGCGACGCCGGCGGCGCGCCGGAGCTGCCGCGTCACGGACTTCGGGACGGGCCTGCGCTGGGACGACGCCGACGAGGACATCGGCGTGAACTACGTCCTCGGCGTGCCCGAGGACGAGCTCGAGGAGTTCGCGGGCTTCGTCGACGACGCTCCGCCGCCGTCTACCCGATCGCGTCGATCCCCGTCGCGTAGCGCCCGATGATGAGCTTCTGGATCTGCGTCGTGCCCTCGTAGAGGCGGTTCACCCGCGCGTCGCGCCAGAGGCGCTCCACCGGGAACTCGTCGCTGAAGCCGTAGCCGCCGTGGATCTGGATCGCGCTGTCGGTGGCGCGCTGCGCGATCTCGCCGGCGTAGAGCTTGGCGATGCTCGTCTCGCGCGTGCTCGGGACTCCCTTGTTCTTCAGGTGCCCGGCGCGCCAGACCAGGAGCCGCGCGGCCTCGGTCTCGACGACCATGTCCGCGATGAGCTCCTGCACGAGCTGGTGCGCGGCGATCGGCTTGCCGAACGTCTTGCGCTGCGTCGCGTACCCGACCGACGCGTCGATCGCCGCCTGCGCCTGGCCGACCGCGCCGGCGGCGACGGAGTAGCGGCCGGAGTCGAGCGCGCTCATCGCGATCGTGAAGCCCTGGCCCACCTCGCCGAGACGCATGGCGTCGGGGACGCGCACGTCGTCGAGGATGAGCTCGCTCGAATCCGACGAGCGCAGCCCGAGCTTGCCGTGCAGACCCCGGCTGCCGTACGGGCTCCGCTCGCGGTCGAGCAGGAACGCGGTGATGCCCTTGTGGCCCTTGCTCGGGTCGGCGTTGGCGAAGACGAGCGCGAGCTTCGACACCGAGCCGTTGCTGATCCACATCTTGCGGCCGCTCACGATCCAGTCCGTCCCATCGCGCCTCGCCGTCGCCTGGAGCTTCGCCGCGTCGCTGCCGACGGCGGGCTCGGTGAGGCCGAAGCAGCCGATGATCTCGCCGCGGCAGAGCCGCGGGAGCCAGGCCCGCTTCTGCTCCTCGGTGCCCCACCTCAGGATGGTGAGCTCGACGAGCGAGATCTGGACCGACAGGGTCGTGCGCACCGACGAGTCGGCGCGCCCGATCTCCTCGGTGATGATCGCGTGGCCGATGTAGTCGACACCCATGCCCCCGTACGTCTCGGGCACCGGGCCGCCCAGGAACCCGATCGGCGCCATCTTCGCGAGGACGTCGTGCGGGAAGATCTCGCCGCGGTCGCGCTCGCGGGCGCCGGGCGCGATCTCGCGGTCGGCGAACGCGTGCGCGAGGCGGCGGATCTCCTCCTGCTCGGGGCTGAGGTCGAAGTCCATCGGCTCCCGAGCGTACCAATCCGGGCGTGTCAGGGCCGCGTCAGCGCCCGCCCGATCGACTCGGCGGTCGCGTTCCCGCCGCTCACCCAGCAGACCACGCGCTTCCCGGCGAGCGACGTGCCCAGGCTCCGCGCCGCCGCGACGGCCGCCGCCCCGGCGCCCTCGGCGACGACGTGGCCCTCGACGAGCAGCAGCCGCATCGCCGCGTAGAGCTCGTCGTCGGAGACGAGCACGAAGTCGTCGAGCAGCCGCTGGAGCATGGCCTGGGGCAGCGCGAACGAGGAGCGCGTCGCGAGGCCCTCGGCGAAGGTGGCGATCCGCTCGGTCGTGCGCGGCGCGCGCTCGCGCCAGGTGCGGTACGCCGCGGGGGCGCCCTCGGACTGCACGCCGATGACCCGGATGCGCGGGTCCAGCGTCTTCGCCACCAGGCACGCGCCGGACGCTCCGCTGCCGCCGCCGACCGGGACGATGAGCACCTCCGCCGTCGGCAGCTCCATGAGCACCTCGAGGGCCGCGGTCGCGACGCCGGCGATGAGGTGGGGCTCGTTCCCCGAGTGGACGTAACGCACGCCCTCCGCCGCGGCGCGCCGCTCGCACTCCTCGCGCGCCTCGTCGTAGTCGGTGCCGTGCTCGACGACCGTCGCGCCGCTCGCACGTATCGCCGCGACCTTGAGCGGGTTCGCGCCGCGCGGCACGAAGATCGTCACGGGCACGCCGAAGACCTTGCCCGCGTACGCGAGGGACTGGCCGTGGTTGCCGGTGGAGGCCGCGTACACGCCGGCGCGCGCGGTCGGATCGCGGCCCACGAGGTTGAGCCCGCCGCGCACCTTGAACGCACCGGTCGGCAGCATCGATTCGCACTTGAGCCACGCGTCGACGCCGATCGCCTCGTTCAGCGCGTCCCGCCGGACGAGCGGCGTCGGCCGCAGGTGGGGCTCGAGGAACCGGCGCGCCGCGAGGACGTCGGCGAAGGTGGGCGGCGGCTGGCTCACGACCGCAGACTATCGCGTCGCTTCGTCGATCCGGCGCAGCAGGTCCGGGCTGAGGTCGCCGCTCGCGATCTCCTCGACCGGTCCGCGCAGGCGCATCGCGTAGGCGTCGCCGACCGTCACCCGCAGCGCGCCGCCCGGCTGCTCGACGCTCACCTCGCGGTCGACGAGCCCGGCGCGGTGGCACGCCGCGGCGGCGGCGCACGAGGACGTGCCCGACGCGAGGGTGTGGCCGGCGCCGCGCTCCCAGATCTCGATACGCACGCGGTCGCGCGCCAGCACCTGTGCGAGCTGCACGTTGGTCCGCGCGGGGAACGCCGGGTGGCGCTCGATCCTCGGCCCCAGGTCGCGCACGTCGGCGGCGGCGAGATCGGGCACGACGACGACGCAGTGCGGATTGCCGAGCGACAGCGACGTGACGGCGATGCGCCTCCCGTCGACGTCGATCCCGTCGAGCGGGTCGAAGCGCACCGTGCCCATGTCCGCGGTCACCTCGCGCACGCGACCCCCGTCCAGCCCGAGCCGCACGGCGACGCGCCCGCCCGGCGTGTCGATCGTGAACGAATCCGCCGGCGTGTAGCCGTGCTCGCGCAGGAACTTCGCGAAGATGCGGATGCCGTTGCCGCTCTTCTCGGCCTCGCTGCCGTCGGGGTTGAGGATGCGAACCGCGAAGTCGGCCCCACGCGGCTCGTCGACCAGGAGGATGCCGTCCGCGCCGACCCCGCGGTGCCGGTCGCAGATGAGGCGGGCCGCCGCGCTCGTCACGGCGAACGGGACGCGCCGCGGGTCGATGACGAGGTAGTCGTTCCCGAGGCCGTGTGACCTCACGAAGTGCGGCACCCGGCCAATCATCGCCGCTCGACGTGCTCCTCGTCGCCCTGGGTCTCGGGCTGACCTCGTTCAGCGGGCCGATCGCGTACCTCGGCTTCGCGATCGCGAAGTCGCCGCCTTGGATCGTGGTGCTCGGCACGGCCGTCATAGCATCGCTCGTGCGATGACCTTCCCCGCGGATCTCTTCCCCGACACCGCGCGCGTCGGCGCGGACGGGCATCTCTCGATCGGCGGATGCGATCTCGTCGCGCTCGCCGGCGAGTACGGCACGCCGCTCTACGTGTACGACGCCGCGACGGTCCTCGCGCGCGCCGGCGCGTACCGCGAGGCGCTGGCCGCGGCGTACCCGGCTCGCGCGACGATCTGCTACGCCGGCAAGGCGTACCTCGCACCGTGGCTCCTGCGGCTGCTGGCGCCGGAGGGCCTCGGCCTGGACGTCGTCTCCGGCGGCGAGCTCCACGTCGCGCTCCGCGCGGGCTTCCCCGCGAGGCGCATCTACTTCCACGGCAACAACAAGAGCGAGGCCGAGCTCCGTCAGGCCGTCGCGAGCGGGGTCGGCCGCATCGTCGTCGACAACATGGACGAGGTGCGCCTCCTCTGGCGCGTCGCCATCGAGGCCGGCGTGTCCCAGCCGGTGCTGCTGCGCATCGCGCCCGGCGTGGACGTCCACACGCACGCGCACCTCGCGACCGGAGCGCCGGACACGAAGTTCGGCGTCGCCATCGACACGGGCTGGGCCGAGGCGCTCGTCCGCGCCATCGTCGACGCGCCCGCGCCGCGCCGGCCGGAGGCGCGGCTCGAGCTGCGCGGCTTCCACGTGCACATCGGCTCGCAGGTCCGCGAGCTCGCGCCGTACCGCGCGGCGGTAGACCGCCTCTTCGCGTTCGCGGCCGACATGCGCGAGCGCGCCGGGTTCGTCATGCGCGAGCTGTCGCCGGGCGGCGGCTACCCGGTGCGCTACGTCCCCGAGGATCCCGACGTGCGGCCGGTGGACATGGTGCGCGACGTCGCCGCGACCGCGATCGCGGCCGCGAGGAAGCACGGGTTCGAGCTCCCCGAGCTCACCATCGAGCCGGGACGCTCGATCGTCGCGCCGGCCGCCGTCGCGCTCTACCGCGTCGGCTCGGTGAAGCGCGGCGCTCGCACGTACGTCGCCGTCGACGGCGGGATGGCCGACAACATGCGGCCGGCGACGTACGGCGCGGCGTACACGGCGGTCCTCGCGGACCGCGCGAACGAAGCGGCGGGAGACTTCGAGGGCAGCGCACCGGGGAGCGACCGGTTCGCGATCGCGGGGAAGTACTGCGAGACGGGGGACGTCCTCGTCCAGGACGTCCGCCTGCCGCCGCCCCGCGTCGGCGACCTCGTCGCGATCCCCGTCTCGGGCGCGTACCAGCTCGCGATGGCCAGCAACTACAACATGGCGCTCCGCCCCGCCGTCGTCGTCGTCGCGGACGGGGCCGCACGGCTGGTGCGCCGGCGGGAGACGTACGACGACCTCCTCGCGGCCGATGTCGGCTGATGGACGGCTCCGCTCGCGTCACTTCAGCCATGGATGGACGTGACGCTCAGCGGGAACGCGACCGTCGGCGCCGGTCGGATCGAGTGGCTCGGCCGCTGCGGGGCGCCATACCCGGCGGTCCACCGCGCGCTCATCGCGATGGGCGCGAGCGAGGTAGACGCCGCGGACTCCGCGAGCGCCTCCTGGCGGGGCGCCCGCCGCTGCCGTGCTATCCCTCATACGCCGATATGACGGTCAGAGCGGCTGCGGCGGCAGGGCCGGCGGCGCCCCGGGACTTCGAGCGCAAGGCGTTCTACTCGCCGAGGGAGTACGCCGCGCTCGCCGGCATCCATCCCTCGACCGTCCTCGACATGATCCACTCGGGCCGGCTCTGGGCCGTGCGCATCTCGGAGCGTATCTACCGCATCCCGCTGGCGGTCGTCATCACGACGCTCTATCCCGGCGAAAGGCGCGAGGTCCGCGTCGAGCGCACCGGCGACGTGAGGAAGCTGCTCCCCGACGATCGGCGCCGCTGGGCGGCCGAAGGTCTCGCTGCGCGCCGGAAGCGGTCTCGCTGACCGCGGCGCTCACGGCGAGGGCCGTCGACCTCCGCGTTCACCGTGTTTGGAAGGTCCTCGACGGCACATGCGGAGAGGTGACCCGCGTGCGCAGCGATCGCGACGGGAGCGACTGGCGCATCGAGCTCGACGTCCTAGTGCCTGGGTACGGGGACCACGCCGCCTCGATGCGGTTCGTCGAGCACTGGCAGGCGATGCCGTCTTTCTGGCGGAGGCGCGAGTACGCGTATGACTACTTCCTCGAGCCTCGCGGCTCCGGGCGCCGCGCGCATCACTTCCACGACGGGATCGTGCACGCGCACTGCGAAGACCCCTTCCCGGCGCACACGCATTATCGCGACGTGGAGGTCGAGCTGCTGGAGGCCGCGGAGGACTTCGCAGCGTCCTTCGCGCGCGGCGCCGTCACGTACGTGGGGCTCTTTCCGCTGTGATCCACGCCGTCGTCTTGGACCTCGACGAGCGTGAAGACGAGGAGCAGGGACGCGTCGGGCCGCCGCACCCGTGACGGGTAGCGGCGGCCCGCCTCCGCTCTACGGCAGGTTCACCCCGTATCCATTCGGCCGTGCCAGCGCGAGCACCTGGTGCCCCGGTCCGAGGTTCGGGTCGATGCCCTGGTCCATCACGACCTCGAACTGGCCCCAGATGCAGTAGCCGCCGTCCGGCAGCGATGCGCCTTCAGCGCACGCGCCGACCCACTTGATCTTGTAGTGCCACACGGCGCCCGATCCGCCCCGGGGACGCACCGTTCCATTCGTTGTCGAGCCGCGCGGCGTAGCCGTTCGGGTCGTTCCACCCTTCATCGTTGCCGCGGTCCCACTCCGCGTTCCACTTCATGACGAGCCGATCCGGCGCGTAGGTGCCGAGGTAGTCCGCCGGCAGCCCCTTCGCCAGCGACCACGACGCGCCGGTCCCCACGAAGACGCGTGCGCTGTCGTTGTAGCCGTACTCGTCGAAGCCGCCGTCGGCGGCCACGGGTATGGCGGGTGCGATGACAAGCGCGAGCGCGATGATCGATACGAGCAGCGATCGCTTCACTGGACCCTCCCCAACCCCGAGATTCCCTGCGGTTGCAGTCCACTGCTGACCATCGGGAACAAGGCGGGTTCACTGAAGTCGTCCGGACACGGTTCGCGTGAAGCGGACGTACCACGACCTGCGCGCGGCCGACACGGCCTGAGGAGCCGGTCCTTCGCGCCGCGTCACGAGGCGAACACGACCTCGGTGATCCCGTCCCGCTCGGCGTGCGTGAACGACACCGCAGGCGCGCCGCGCCGGATGAGCCGCGAGTAGCGGCTCATGGCGACCGCCTCGCCGCGCGCGCCGACGGTCACCCGCGCGATCTTGGCCGCGCCGCTCGGGTGCGCGGCGGCCGCAGGCACGCGCACCTCGCGCGGGGTGACGTCCTGGATGAGGAACGGCAGCGGCGAGGCGAGCACGGCGCTGCGCCAGGCGATCCTCGTCCCGTCCGGCCGCGTCCGGCCCCCGTCCGTCGGCGGCAGCGTCACCAGATCCCCGAGCGCGTCCACGTCGGCCACGAGGTCGTCGGAGAGCAGCGCGAAGTCGGCCCAGCCGCCGCCCCGGTCGGCCACGTGCCACCAGCGGTGCGTCTTCGCCGCCGCGCTCCGCACGTCGTGGAAGGCGATGAGCTCGAGGTAGCTCCCGTCGGCGAACGCGACCAGCGCGTTGTGCGTGAGGCCGCCGGCGTGCTCGCCGCCGGGCGTGACGGTGAAGCCGCGCGCCTCGTGCGCGCGCACCGCCTCGTCCAGGTCCGGGACCACGAGGACGACGTGGTCGAGCATGCGCAGCACCAGGGCAGGGTACTCTCCGAGGCACGTGACGACGGGCTCGATCCTTCGCAAGTTCCTCTGGGTCGGGCTCACCTCATTCGGCGCGGCGCGCTGGACGAACCTCCACCGCGTGTTCGTGCGCGACGGCCTCATCCCCGAGGACCTCTTCATGCGCGACCTCGCGGTGACGCAGACGCTCCCCGGGCCGGGCTTCGTCAACCTCACCGTGCTCTGCGGCATGCGCCTCGGCGGCTGGCGCATGGGGCTCGCCGCCGGCGCGCTGGTGCTCGGCCCGGGTCTGGTGGCCATCGCGCTCGCGTTGGCGTTCCTCTCCGGCGAGGAGCCTTGGGTCGCGCGCTTCCTCCACGGCATCCTCGTCGGCGCGGTCGGTGCGCTCGCGGCGGCCTTCATCCGCCTGGCGAGCCGGCGCGGCCGGAGCGTGTTCGACGCGTCGCTCGCCGCGGCGACGCTGCTGCTCATCGTCGCCGGCGTGCCGCTGTTCGCGGCGATCCTCCTCACCGGAGTCGTCGGGGCGACGCGGTATCGCATGCGTCCGGAGGAGGAGACATGACCCTCATGGACGTGGCGCTGCTCTTCGCGCGGCTGGGCGCGCTCTCGTTCGGCGGCGGTCTCTCGATCCTCGCCGAGCTGCAGCGCGAGCTCGTCGAGACGCGCGGCGTGCTGACGCAGCAGCAGTTCGCCACGGCGTTCGCGCTCGGCCAGGCGACCCCGGGCCCCGGTGTGATCTACATGGTGCCGATCGGCTACGCCATCGCCGGCGTGCCGGGGGCGGTCGTCGCGCTCGTCTCGTTCCTCACGCTGCCGCTGCTGCTCCAGCTCGTCGTCGCCGGACAGTGGGAGCGTCTCGTCCGGAGCGCGTGGATGCGCGCGGCCAACCGCGCGCTCGTGCCGATCAGCGTCGGGCTCGTGGCCTCCTCTCTCCGCTCGCTCGGCACGCCGCTCCTCGGCGACCCGGTGGACACGGCCGGGATGATCGTCGCCGCCGTCGCGATGCTCAGATTCGGCGTGAGCCCGCCGGTCGTCGTGCTCGGCGCCGGCGCGCTCGGGCTGCTCGGGCTGCGCTGAGGAGGCGCTGCGCGCGATCCGCGCCTACGGCTTCCACTCCGCCGAAGCGACCCTCGCCCTGGTCACGCTCGCCCGTGGTCCGATCACCCACGTGCCGCCCACGAGGGACTGGCCGCTGCCCCCTCAGACCCTTATGGAGCGGACTCGTTGCCGGCCGCGACGCGGTCGAAGCGATCGAGGCTCATGACCTTGTTCCACGCAGCCACGAAGTCACGTACGAACTTCTCCTTCGCGTCGTCAGATGCGTAGACCTCCGCGAGGGCTCGGAGCTGGGAGTTGGAGCCGAAGACGAGGTCGACGGCGGTGCCCGTCCACTTCAGCTTGCCGGTGGCGCGATCGCGACCCTCGTACACGTCCCCGGCCGAGGCGGACGCCTTCCACTCCGTCCTCATGTCGAGCAGGTTCACGAAGAAGTCGTTGGTCAGCGTCCCGGGCCGGTCGGTGAAGACGCCGTGCCGGGAGCGCCCGAAGTTGGCGTCCAGGGCGCGCATGCCGCCGATCAGGACCGTCATCTGGGGAGCCGTCAGGCTCAGAAGGGTGGCCCGCTCCAGCAGCAGGGTCTCCGGCGACAAGACCTCTCCGGCCCGGAGATAGTTGCGGAACCCGTCGAAGGTCGGCTCGAGTACCGCGAACGACTCCACGTCGGTCTGCTCCTGCGAGGCGTCCGTGCGCCCCGGCGCGAACGGGACCGCCACGTCGTAACCGGCGTTCTTCGCGGCACGCTCGACGGCGGCGCACCCACCCAAGACGATCAGGTCAGCGAGGGAGACCATCCTTCCGCCGGACTGTGAGCTGTTGAAGTCCCGCTGGATTCGATCGAGCGTCCGCAGCGCCTTGGCCAGCTCGGGCGGGTCGTTCACCTCCCAGTCCTTCTGCGGCGCGAGGCGGATGCGCGCCCCGTTGGCCCCGCCACGCTTGTCGGTTCCGCGGAAGGTGGCCGCCGACGCCCAGGCGGTGGTGACGAGCCGGGAGACGGACAGTCCCGACGCGAGGATCTTGCCCTTCAGGGACGCGATGTCCTCGTGACCGATCAGCTCATGGTCGACCGGCGGGACGGGGTCCTGCCACAACTGCGGCTCGGGGACCCATGGGCCGAGGTAGCGCGAGACGGGACCCATGTCGCGGTGCAGCAATTTGTACCAGGCCCTGGCGAACGCGTCCGCCAGCTGGTCCGGATGCTCGTGGAAGCGCTTGGAGATCTTCGCGTAGATCGGGTCCATCTTCAGCGCCAGGTCCGTCGTCAGCATCATCGGCGCATGCCGCTTCGACGGATCGTGCGCATCCGGCACGGTGGCCGCGGCGGAGCCGTTCTTCGGGGTCCACTGCTTCGCGCCGGCGGGGCTCGTCGTGAGCTCCCAGTCGTACCGGTAGAGGTTGTCCAGGAACCCGTTGCTCCACTTCGTCGGCTCGTTGCTCCACGCGCCCTCCAGCCCGCTGGTGATCGTGTCGGCGCCCTTGCCGCTGCCGAAGGTGTTCCTCCAGCCGAGGCCCTGCTCCTCGAGGGGAGCGCCCTCCGGCTCGGGACCGACGTGCTGCGGAGCGGGTGCGGCGCCGTGGACCTTGCCGAACGTGTGCCCGCCGACGATGAGCGCGACGGTTTCCTCGTCGTTCATCGCCATGCGGCCGAACGCCTGCCGGATGTGCTTCGCCGCACGGACCGGGTCCGGGTCGCCGCCCGGCCCCTCCGGATTCACGTAGATCAGGCCCATGTGGTCGGCGCCGAAGGGCCCCTGGATCTCGCCTTCGCCGCCGTGGCGCTCGTCTCCGAGCCAGGTGTCCTCGGGCCCCCAGAAGATCTCGTCCGGCTCCCAGACGTCGGGCCGTCCGAACCCGAAGCCGAACGTCTTGAACCCCATCGACTCCATGGCGACGTTACCGGCGTAGATCAGGAGATCGGCCCAGGAGAGCCTCCGGCCGTACTTCTGCTTGATCGGCCAGAGCAACCGGCGCGCCTTGTCGAGGTTCGCGTTGTCGGGCCAGCTGTTGAGGGGGGCAAAGCGCTGCATGCCGCTGCCCCCACCGCCTCGCCCATCGGCGATGCGGTACGTGCCTGCGGCATGCCACGACATCCGGATGAAGAGCGGCCCGTAGTGGCCATAGTCGGCGGGCCACCAGTCCTGCGACGTCGTCATCGTCTCGATGAGGTCCCGCTTCAGCGCCTCGAGGTCGAGGCTCTTGAACTCTTCCGCGTAGTCGAATCCATCGCCCATCGGATCGGACAAGGGCGAGTGCTGGTGGAGGACCGAGAGGTCCAGCTGATCAGGCCACCAGTCCTTGTTCGTCCTGGGCCGGGTCTGCCTGGGGGTCCGGGAGGGGATCGCCGGGCCCTCGCTTTCGCCGACGATCGTGGTCGCGTCCTTCTTCGTGTCAGACATGTCGCTCCCTCTCTCCTCTCGGCGTCGCCATTCGGTCTCTTACGCGCTCTTGGTCTCTCGTAAGGCTGCGGCGGTCCGTTCTCGTTCGTCCGGTGAGATCCGTCCGCCTGCGACGTCCGTGCAGGACCACCTGGTACTCCTCGATGTCCCAGGCGCCGACCGACCGCACCTCGGCGACCCTGACCGCGGTCCACGGGACGTCGTGGATCCGGCCGCGCTCGTCGATGAGGTGGTGGTGCCGCTCGACGTTCGGATCGAAGACCATCCGTCCCTCCGCGAGGACGAACGCGCGGAGCAGCCCCTTCCTCTCGAACAGGTTGAGCGCGTTGTAGACGGTCGCACGCGAGAGGACGCGCGCCGATCGTCGTGCCCGCCGCCAGACCTGCTCGGCCGACGGGTGCTCGGTCGTCGAGAGCACGTAGCTCGCGACGGCGACGCGCTGCGACGAGGGCCGGATCGAATGCTGTCGGAGAACCTTGAACACGTCCACGGGGGATCTCTAGACTATATCCAGATCCATAACGTTGTTAAGATTCGCGTCGTGGCGTCCCGCGGGCCGATCGGCCAGCGCGACGTGGGACTTCTGGAGCCGGCGAAGCGGCCGGGGAACCGCGCGAGCGCGACGCATCGGCGTCCAGGCCGGGGCGTGATCAGGCGTCATGTCCCCAGCCTCCCCCCGTCCTCTCCGCTCCCAAGCCGCACCCCGTGAGGCGCCGACGCGACCGCGCCGCTCGCGTGCGCACACCCGAAGCGCATGCCGCCGATCCGATAGCGGTCAGCCTCCTCGAAGTGGTCGCGACACAAGGCGGCGCCGCAATGCGTACAGACACCGGTCGCCGATCGGGTCGCGCCCGCGCTCTCACACACGTAGCAGTCCATGCCCCGGGACCTCCCCTTCTTGGCTCGCATCGCCGGATGCCATCAGCCCTGACCCGTTCTTCGCCCGCTCCTGCCCGGTGAGGCGTCGACGCTGTCATCGGCACCCGATGGCCCGTCATTGCCCGGCCAAGCGGGGCGCCCCGACGCTCGACAGGTTTGTCGCACTTCAAGAGACGAACCCATCGAGGAAGTCGGGGTGCGAGATACCACGGTACCGCGTCTACCGCCGGCGCCGCCCGGACCGTCCCTTCCGCACCCGAGCGGTGCACGATCGCCGGCCGGAGCGGCGGTGGCGCCACCTCGACCATCGGCGGCCGGGGTTGCCTACCGCGCGTCACCCGGCATCGGTGGGGCGGATCATCACGCGCTGGACCGGTCGCCACCAAGGCGCCGACCGGCTGTCGGGGCTCGTGCGGATCGCGGTCGAGCCGCGGCGCGGATCGGTGAAGCTAGGCGCGCGCCGGCGCCTTCTCCAGCAGCCGCAGGCCCTCGCGGATGAACGCCGGGAGGTCGGCGGGCTGCCGCGACGTCACGAGGTTCCGATCGACGACGACCTCCTCGTCCACGACGTTCGCGCCGAGGCGGCGCAGGTCGCCCTGGATGGTCTTCCACGCGGTGAGGCGGCGCTCCCGGTACCGGTCCGCGGTGATGAAGATCTGCGGGCCGTGGCAGACGGCCATGATCGGCTTCCCCTCGTCGAAGAACGCCCGCACGAACGCCACCGGGGCGTCGTGCGCGCGCAGGCGGTCCGGCGAGAAGCCGCCCGGGATGAGCAGCGCGTCGAACTCGGCGGGTGTCGCGTCGGCGAACGAGCGCTCGACGACCGCGGTCTCGCGCCCCTTGTCCCCGTTCAGCTGCTGTCCGGCCTGGAGCCCGACGATGGTCACCTCGTGGCCGGCCTGACGGAGCGCGTCGTACGGCTGCCTGAACTCGGAGTCCTCGAATCCGTTCGCGAGGACGCATGCGACTCGCATCGTGGTCCTCCCCGTGTGATCTCCCCTCCATCATGCGCCTGCGCTCGCCAGCAGCGCCAGCACCGCGGTCACCGTGGCGATACTCGCCACGGTGCCGGCGACGACCACGTCGCTCACGAAGCGCGGCCGCGCGTCGAACTGGGTGGCCGTGACGATCGTGTACACCGCCGTCGGCATGGCCGCGCCGACGACGAGGACGTCGCGCGCGACGCCCTCGACCCCGAGGGCGAGCGCGAGCACCCACCCGACCGCGGTGCCGATCACCAGGCGCGTGAAGACCGCGATCGAGACGAGCGCCGGCCGCTCGACGCCCCTCGTGGTGGCGACGTTCATGCCGAGGACGAGCAGCATCACCGGGATCGCCGCCTGCGACGGGAGCGCGAGCGCGGCGCTCAAAGAGCCGGGCAGCGGCACGCGGGCGAGGTCGAGCAGCAGCGCCGCGGCGACCGCGTACGTGATGGGCTGGCGCAGCACCTCGGTGAGCGAGCGCCGGACCGACGCGCTCCCGCTCGAGGCGATGAAGACCGCGAGGGTGACCCCGTACAGCGTCTGCGACGCGAGGAGGATCGTGCCGAGGGCGGCGCCCTCCCTCCCGTACGCCAGCAGCATCACCGACAGCCCGTAGTTGCCGAGGTTGGGGAAGGCCGCGGTGAGCAGGAGCGCCCGCGCGGTCACGCGATCCAGCCGCGCGAGCCGGGCGACGACGGCCCCGACGGCGAGCATGACCGCCGCGAGGAGGACCGCGAACAGGGCGATCGTGAGCGGCGTCCGGCTCGTGAGGTCGACGGTGAGCAGCGACGTGAACACGAAGCTGGGCAGGAGGACGTAGAGCGCGGCCTGGTTGAGGGGGGCGATCGGCGGATGGAGGAAGCGCTCGAAGAGGAACCCGATCCCCGCCACGATGAACACGGGCAGGACGACGTCGACGAAGATGCTCAGCACGGCGATCGCCCCACCACGCGGCGGTGGGCCGACTACACGCGCTCGATGATCGCCGCGATGCCCTGGCCGCCGCCGATGCACAGCGACGCGAGGCCGTACGTCCCGCCGCGCTCGCGCAGCTCGTAGGCGAGCGTGAGCAGGAGGCGCGCGCCCGAGGCGGCGAGCGGATGGCCGAGCGCGATCGCGCCGCCGTTCACGTTCGTCCGCTCGCGGTCGAGGCCGAGCTCCTTCTCCACCGCGAGGTACTGCGTCGCGAACGCCTCGTTGATCTCGACGAGGTCGATGTCCTCGATCTGTTTGCCCGCGCGCGCCAGCGCCTGGCGGCTCGAGGGCGCGGGGCCGATGCCCATGATGTCCGGGTCGACGCCGCAGACGCCGCCGGAGACGACGCGCGCGATGGGCGTGAGCCCGGCCTTCGCCGCGGCGTCGGCCGACGCCACCACCACGGCCGCCGCGCCGTCGTTGATCCCGGATGCGTTCCCCGCCGTCACCGTGCCGCCCTTCTCGAAGCGCGCCTGGAGCTTCCCGAGGGTCTCGAGCGTGGTGTCCGGCCGGATGTGCTCGTCCCGGTCGACGACCACGGTGCCCTTCCGCTGCTTGGTCTCGACGCCGACGATCTCCCTGCTGAAGCGGCACGACTCGCGCGCCTTTGCCGCGAGCGTGTGGCTGCGGAGGGCGAGCTCGTCCGCGGCCTCGCGCGTGATGCCGTACCTCCGCCCGAGGTTCTCCGCGGTGTTCGCCATGCCGAGCCCGTTGTACGAATCGACGAGCGCCACCCAGAGGTAGTCCTCGAGCCTCTGCTCGCCGAGCGAGAGGCCCCAGCGCGCGCCGCGGATCTGGTGCGGCGCCATGCTCATGTTCTCGGCGCCGCCGGCGAGGACGAACTCGGCCTGGCCGAGCCGGATCTCCTGCGACGCGAGGAGGATCGCCTGGAGCCCCGAGCCGCAGAGCCGGTTCACCGTGAGCGCCGGGGCCTCCATCGGGACGCCGGACCGCAGGCCGACGTGCCGGGCGAGATAGATGGCGTCGCCCGACGTCTGCAGGACGTTGCCGAAGATGACCTGGTCGATGCGGCCCGGCTCGACCCTCGAGCGCTCCAGCGCTCCCTTCGCCGCGACGACGCCGAGCTCCGTGGCGGAGGTGTCGCGCAGCGCGCCGCCGAACGTCCCGAACGCGGTGCGCGCGCCGTCGATGATCACTACGTCCTTCATGTGAGCGCTCCCTTGCCGCGAAACGGCGGTCAGCCCCATTGTCCCACCGCCGCGTCCGCCCCGGCGGGCGCCGCGAAGCGCGCGCGCGAGAGCGCGAGCGGGAGGAGCAGCAGCGCCACGGCCGCGCACGCGAGGTAGAGCGCGGGGATGCCGGCGACCGCGGCGAGCGCCGATCCGAGGATCGGCCCCACGCCCCAGCCGAGGTTCTGCGCCGCGGCGAGCGCTCCGAACGCGCGGCCCTCCCCGCCGACGGGCGCCCCGCCGCGCGTGAGCACGGCGATGGACACCGCGCTGCCGGCGAGGCCGATCCCGAGCACGAAGCGGAACGCGAGGAAGACGACCGCGCTCCGGACGAGCGCCTGCGGGATGAGCGCGACGCCGATGATGACGACCGAGGCGACGAGCACCGTGCGCGGATCGTGGCGGTCGGCGTAGCTGCCGAGGAACGGCGTCGCGACGGCGGCGGCGAGCGCGCCGAGCGCGAGCGCCAGGCCGATGGTGAGCTCGATCGAGAGGAAAGGCGGCCGCGCGAGCTGCTGCACGTAGATCGCGATGAGCGCGTACGTGGCGGCCGACACGACCTGCAGCGCCGCGCCGACGACGAGCACGCCGCGCAGGCTCGGCCAGCGGAACGGGGTCAGCATCTCGCGCATCCCGCCGCGCACGCCGCGCTCGGCCGCGGGCGCGCGCACGACCGGCGCGTCCCGCACGAAGGCGATCGTCACGACGGCGCACGCGGCGAGCAGCGCCGCGCCGATGACGAACGAGCCGCGCAGCCCGACGGCCGCGACCGCGACGCTGCCGACCACGGGGCCGGCGAGGTTGCCGACGTAGACGGCGGTGTTGAGCATGCCGAGCGCGAACCCGGTCCGCTCCCTGGGGACGATGACCGCGAGGAGCATCGCCGCGGCGGTCTGCGTCCCGGTGAAGGCGCCCTGCAGCACGCGGATGACGAGCAGCTCCACGACGCTGCCGATCGTCGCCTGGATCGCGAGCAGGATCGAGCCCGCGCCGACCGATCGGATGAGCATCGCCTTGCGTCCGAAGCGGTCGGCGAGGAGACCCCACAGCGGCGAGACGAGCGCCATCGCGAGCCCGGCGCTGCCGATCGCGAAGCCCGTCCACAGAGCCAGCTCGCTCTCGTCGGTGACTCCGAGCTCCTGGATGAACAGGGGGAGGAACGGGAACGCGAAGTTGAAGCCGACGAGGATGACGGCCTGCGTGACGACGACGACCTTGACGGTGCGGACCCATGCGGTGCCGGCGGTGGAGGGCATCGGGCCATCCATCATCCCGCACCGCCCCCTCGTCCGCAGTGACCTGCGTCACCGCGGACGGTCACTCGCCCGTCGCGGCCTCGTCGGGCACGGGCTCCTCGATGCGGCTGCGGAAGGCGTTCGCCGGGAACCGCAGCGCGAGCAGGATGCTCGCGATGCCGACGGCGACGAGCGCGACGAAGACGGCGTGGATCCCGGTCGCGAGGAGCGCGCGCGCATCCGGCGCGGCCACGGCGCTCGGGTCGAGGACGCGCTCGAGCTCGGCGGCGCGCGGGCCGACGACGGCGTTCATCGCCGCGCCGAGCGCTCCGACGCCGATCGCGCCGCCGAGCGTCCGCGTGAAGTTCACCAGGCTCGTCACGATGCCTCGCTCGCGGTAGCCCACGGCGGTCTGCACGGCCACGATGAGCGGCGTGTTCACGACGCCCTGGCCGAGGCCGATGACCGCGGCGCCGACGACGAGGAGCCACAGCGGGGCGTCCGGGGTGAGCGTCGCGAGCAGGAGGAATCCCGCGACCGGCGCGAACGATCCGACGATCACCGCGCGACGCGCCCCGATGCGCAGCAGGTACCAGCCCGTCGTCGTCGACCCGATGGGCCAGGCGATGCTCATCGCGCCGAGCGCCAGGCCGGCCTCGAGCGGCGTCCGCCCGAGCACGCCCTGCACGAACGGCGGCACGTAGGTCGTCGCCGCGAACTGCGCCGCTCCCATGAGCACGCCGAGCGCGAGGGCGATGCCGATGACCGGGATGCGCAGCAGGGCGAGGTCGACGAGCGGCTCCGCGGTGCGCCGCTCCCGCGCGACGAACAGCGCGGCGAGCGCGACCGATGCCGGCAGCGCGAGCGCCGGAGACGTCCCGTTCACGCCGAGGAGGAGCGACGCCGCGGCCGATCCGACGAGCGCCGCGCCGAGCCAGTCGATCCGCCCGCCGCGATGCTCCTCGCGCTCGTGAAGCGTGAGCAGGAGCGCGAGGGCCAGCAGGCCGACCGGGAAGTTGACGTAGAACGTCCAGCGCCAGGACAGCGCCTGCGTGATGAGACCGCCGACGGCCGGGCCGACGATCGCGCTCGTCGCCCAGACCGAGGCGGTGAAGCCGACGACGCGTCCGCGCTGCTCGAGGGCGAAGAGGTCGCCGAGCATGGTGATGCCCGTGGAGACGAGCGCGCCGGCGCCGAGCCCCTGGATCGCGCGGAACGCGATGAGCTGGTCCATCGTGCGCGCCTGACCGGCGAGCACCGAGGCCAGGACGAAGACGACGAGCGCCGCCGCGTAGACGCGCTTGCGGCCGTGGATGTCGCTGAAGCGCCCGGCGACCGGGGTCGCCGCGGTGGAGACGAGGAGGTAGACCGAGAAGACCCAGCTGTAGCGGTCGATGCCGCCGAGCTCGCCGATCGCGGTGGGCATCGCCGTGCCCACCACCGTCGTGTCGAGGGCCGCGACGGCCATGCCCGTCATGACGACGACGAGCCCCACGATCTGATCGCGGGTCATCCACCGGGGGAGCGGGAGGCGGCGTGCACGGCCGCGATCACGGTCCACGTGGTCTGACAGTAGACTCGGAGACCCATGTCCGCCCTCGTCGACCGCTTCTCCGTGATCCTCGTCGCGGTGGCCGCGATGCTCTGGGGCACCGACACGTTCTTCCGCGTGCCGCTCCTCCAGCGCCTCTCGCAGGATCCCACGCTCGCCGCGGTCCAGGTCGTGTTCTCCGAGCACGTCGTGCTCACGATCCTCGTCCTGCCGATCCTGTGGCTCGCGCGGCGCGAGATCGCGCGGCTGAACAGGCGGCAGTGGGCCGCGATCGTCGCGATCGGCGTGGGCGCCTCCGCGCTCGCGACGGTGTTCTTCACGCGTTCGTTCGAGTACGGGCAGTTCATCGAGACGCTGCTGCTGCAGAAGACGCAGCCGCTCATCGCGATCCTTCTCGCGCGGCTCTGGCTCCGCGAGGTGCTCCCGCCCCGCTCGTACCTGTGGTTCCCCGTCGCGATCCTCGGCGCGTACTTCATCGCCGTGCCCGACCCGCTCCACCCCGAGAAGGCGTGGGCGGACTTCCGCATCGCCGCCGCCGCCTACGCGCTCGCCGCATCGGCGCTGTGGGGCGCGGCGACCGTGTTCGGGCGGTACGCGCTCGCGGGCGTGCGCTTCCCCACGCTCACCGCCCTGCGCTTCGTCACCGGCATGCCCGCGCTCGGCGTGGCCCTCTGGGTCCTCGGCGGCGCGCAGGCGTTCACGCAGTACCGCGCCACCGACGCGGCGCTCTACCTCGGCATCGCGGTCCTGCCGGGGCTCATCCCGATGCTCCTCTACTACCGCGGCCTCGCGAGCACGCCCGCCTCGATGGCCACGCTCGCCGAGCTCGCGTTCCCGGTCACCGGCGTCATCGTGAACGTCTACTTCGTGTCGCCGGCGCAGACCGTCACGGTGATCGAGATCGTCGGCATCGCGCTCCTGTGGCTCGCGATCGCCGCTCTGGACATCGAGAACGCGAAGCGGCCGGCGCGGATCGAGCCCGGTGTCGAGGCCGTGCCGGGCGGGAGCCGCGCCCCCGCCACGTAGCCGTTCTGCGACAGTGAGCCCATGAGCGGGCCCGCCGTCCTCGCGGTCGATCTCGGCACGAGCGTCGTGAAGGCGGGCGTCGTGGCCGACGGGCGCCTCGTCGCGCTCGCCGAGCGGGATCTCACCCTCGAGCGCGGCGAGCGCGACGGGTGGCTCGAGCAGGACGCCGGCGCGTGGTGGGCGCAGGCGCAGGCGGCGATCCGCGAGGCCGTCACGCGCGCGGCGGACGTCGGGATCGTCGCGGCCTGCGTCGGCGGGCAGGGCCCGAGCGTGGTCGCGGTCGACGCGCGCGGTGAGCCGGTCGCACCGGCCCTCATCTGGATGGACGCGCGCGCGGAGCCCGAGCGCGCCGCGCTCTCCGAGCGTCTCGGCGTCGCGGTGTCCCCGTACTCGTCGCTGCCGAGGGCGATCTGGCTCGGGCGGCACACGCAGGGCGCGCGCTGGTTCGTCCAGGCGTGGGACTACCTCGCGCTGCGGCTCACCGGCGTCGCGGTCACGTCGAGCTTCGCGGGTGACGATGTGTTCCCCGAGGCGCAGGTCGCCCACGCGGACATCGACGCGTCGTGCCTGCCGCCGGCGGCGCTCATGGGCGCGCCGATCGGGCCCGTCGCCCCGGAGATCGCCCGCGCGCTCGGTCTCCCCGCCGGCGTCGTCGTCGCCGGCGGCGTGAACGACTTCACCGCCGCGGTCCTCGGCGCCGGCCTCGACCGGCGCGGTCTCGCGCTCGACCTGGGCGGCACCTCCGGCGGGCTCGCGCTCGCGCACGACCAGCGGCTCGATCGCGACGGCCTGACCGCGTGGCCCGCGCCGACGCCCGGTCTGTTCATCTGCGGAGGTCCTCTCGCCGCGGGCGGCCGCTCGGTGACGTGGCTCGCCGAGGCCGCCGGGTACGGCGGGGACCTCGCGCGCCTGGCGCGCGACGCGGCCGGCGTGCCGCCGGGCGCGGACGGCCTGGTGTTCCTCCCGTACCTCTCCGGCGAGCGCACGCCGCTCTGGGACGAGAGCGCGCGTGGCGCCTTCTTCGGGCTCACCGTGGGACACGGCCGCGCCCATCTCGCGCGCGCGGTGCTCGAAGGCGTCGCGTTCGCCCTGCGCCACGTCGCCGACGTGCTCGCGCGACACGGCGCGCGCATCGGCGAGCTGCGCGTCGGCGGGGGGCAGGCGCGCCTCGCCGGATGGGCGCGGATCAAGGCGGAGGTGCTCGGCGTGCCCGTCGTCGTGCCTCGCGTCGTCGAGATGAGCGTTCTCGGCGAGGCCATGCTCGCCGCGCGCGCCGTGCCGGCGGCGCGGGATGCGGCGGGGACGCGCGGCGCGGCGGATGTCGCGGAGCGGATCGAGCCGACGCGCGAGGGCGCGGAGGCCTACGCGCGGGCGTACGCGACGTACCGCGAGCTGTACCCGCGGCTGCGCGGCCTGCGGTGACGGACGCCGAGGACCGCACCCTCATGCGCCGCGCGCTGCGGCTCGCCGCCCGCGCCGCCGGGCGCACGAGCCCCAACCCCCTCGTCGGCGCGATCGTCGTGCGCGACGGGGTCGTCGTCGGCCACGGCTTCCATCGGGCGGCGGGCGAGCCGCACGCCGAGGTCGTCGCGCTGCGCGCGGCCGGTGCGCGTGCGCGCGGCGCGACGCTCTACACCACCCTCGAGCCGTGCGCGCATCACGGCCGGACGCCGCCCTGTGTCGACGCGATCCGCGAGGCCGCCGTGACGCGCGTCGTCGCCGCGATGCGCGACCCCGACCCGCGGACGGACGGGAAGGGCTTCCGGCTCCTGCGCGCCGCCGGCGTGGAGGTCGCCACCGGCGTCCTGGCCGCGGACGCCGAGCGCCAGAACGAGGGCTTCGTGACGCGGCTCGCGAAGGGCCGGCCGTTCGTGCTGGTGAAGCTCGCCACGACGCTCGACGGGCGCGTGACCGTACCCGGTTCCCGCTACCTCTCCGGGAAGGCGGCGCTGCGAGAGGTGCACCGGCTGCGCGACCGATACGACGCCGTCCTCGTCGGAGTCGGCACGGTGCTCGCCGACGACCCGGCGCTGACGGTGCGCGAGGTGAGGGGACGCGACCCGCTGCGCGTCGTCGTCGACACCGACGCGCGGACCCCGCCGGCCGCGAAGGTCGTGCGGACCGCCGATCCCCGGCGGACGGTGATCTTCGTCGCGCGGGACGCGGACGTGCGTCGCACGAAACGGCTCCGTGACGCCGGCGTGTCCGTGGTCGCGCTGCCGCGGAGCGCCGACGGTCTCGACCTGGCCCGCGTGCTGCGCTGGCTCGCCGGGCACGGCGTGAACGCGGTCCTGTCCGAGGGCGGTCCGCGCGTCGCGTCCTCGCTCGTCGCGCGCGGCCTCGCGGACCGCCTCCTCTTCCTCGTGGCCCCGCTGGCGGGCGGTCCGGGCAGGAGCGCGCTCGAGGGGGTCACGGAGACCGCCCGTCTCTCCCGGCTCCGCGGCCGGCGGGTCGGCGACGACGTGCTGCTCGAAGGAGACCTCGGCACATGACGGGGAGGCGGCGGTAGGTGTTCACCGGCATCGTCGAGGAGGTCGGCACCGTCCGCCAGCTCGCCCAGACGCCGTCGGGCCGGCGCATCGAGGTGGGATGCGCCGCCGTCCTCGAGCGGCTGTCGGTGGACGACAGCGTGTCGGTGGCCGGCGCGTGCCTCACGGTCGTGGATCGCGACGACCGCTCCTTCACCTGCGACGTCGTGCCCGAGACGCTCGCGCGCACGACGCTCGGCGCGCTCGCGCGCGGCTCGCGCGTGAACCTCGAGCGCGCCGTCACGCCGACCACCGCGCTCGGCGGCCACCTCGTGCAGGGACACGTCGACGCGACCACGCGCCTGGTCTCGCGCGCGAGCGAGGGCGAGGGCGCGCGCCTGCGCTTCGCCCTCCCGCCCGGCCTCGCGCGCTACGTCGTGACGAAGGGCTTCATCGCGCTCGACGGCACGAGCCTCACGGTCGCGCGGCTGGGGAAGACGTTCTTCGAGATCGCGCTCATCCCGCACACCGCGACCCACACGACCCTCGGCGCCCTGCGCCCGGGAGAGCGCGTGAACGTCGAGGTCGACGTCGTGGCGAAGTACCTGGAACGGATCGTCGGGACGCGCGCGACGCGTCGGTGACGGGGGGTCGCCGACCTACTATGACGTCATGACGACCCGACGAGCGACGCGCGCGACGATCGCGCACCCGCGCCTCGTCGCGCCCGCCCCTCCCTTCGTCACGGTGGACGAGGCGATCGCCGAGATCGGCCGCGGCCGCATGGTCATCGTCGTCGACGACGAGGACCGCGAGAACGAGGGCGACCTCACGATGGCCGCGGAGCTGTGCGCGCCCGCGGACGTCGCGTTCATCCGCCGCCACGCCAGCGGCGTGGTCTGCGTCCCGATGACCGCGGAGCGCCTCGAGGAGCTCGCGCTGCCGCAGATGGTCGAGCGGAACGAGGCGCGCCTCGGGACGGCGTTCACCGTGAGCGTCGACGCGCGGGAGGGCATCACCACGGGCATCAGCGCCGCCGACCGCGCGCGGACGATCCGCGTGCTGGCCGACCCGCGGAGCACGCCCGCCGACCTCGTGAAGCCCGGGCACGTGTTCCCGCTCCGCGCGCGTGAGGGCGGGGTGCTCGTGCGCGCCGGGCAGACCGAGGCGAGCGTCGATCTGTGCCGGCTTGCCGGCCGCCAGCCGGTCGCGGTGATCTGCGAGCTCACGAACCCGGACGGCTCGATGGCACGGATCCCGGGGCTCAAGCGCTTCGCGAAGCGCCACGGCCTCGCGATGATCACGGTGAAGGACGTCATCGCCTACCGCATGGCGCGCGAGCGGGTGGTCGAGCGCGTCGCGACCGCGGCGCTGCCCACGCGTCACGGCGACTTCACGGTGCACGGCTACCGGGCGCGGTTCGGCAACACCGAGGCGGAGCACGTCGCGCTCACGATGGGCGACGTGACGACCGACGATCCGGTCCTCGTCCGCGTCCACTCCGAGTGCCTGACCGGCGACGTGTTCGGCTCCCGCCGCTGCGACTGCGGCGAGCAGATGGACGCGGCGCTCGAGCGCATCGCACGGGAGGGGCGTGGGGTGTTCCTGTACCTGCGCCAGGAGGGTCGCGGGATCGGGCTCATGAACAAGCTCCGCGCGTACGCCCTCCAGGACCAGGGCCTCGACACGGTCGAGGCGAACGAGAAGCTCGGGTTCAGGGCCGACCACCGCGAGTACGGCATCGGCGTGCAGATCCTGCGCGACCTCGGCGTGCGCAGGGCGCGCATCCTGACGAACAATCCCCAGAAGGCCGGCGTCTCGCTGTACGGCTTCGAGATCGTCGAGCGCGTCCCGATCGAGGTCGCGCCGAACGCGCGGAACCGGGGGTACCTGCGGACGAAGGCGAGGAAGCTCGGCCACCTCCTGAGCGCCGTCAGCGACGACGAGTGAAGGCGCGTCCGGCGCCGCGTGCGAGCGGCGCCGCGGCACGCGTCGCCATCGTGCGCGCGCGCTGGAACGACGCGGTGACGCGCGCCCTCGCGCGCGCCGCGGCCGAGCGCGCCGCGGCGAGCGGTGCGACCGTGGACGAGTTCGAGGTCGCGGGGTCGTTCGAGCTGCCCGCGGCCGTGGCGCTGCTCGCGGACTCGGGGCGCTACGACGCGATCGTGCCGCTGGGCTGCCTCGTCCGCGGCGAGACGCCGCACTTCGACGTGCTCGCGCACGCGGTGGCACGCGCGATCGTCGAGCTCTCGATCACCTATCCCGTCGCCATCCCGTTCGGTGTGCTCACCTGCGACACGATGGAGCAGGCGCGCGCGCGCTCGGGCGGCCCCGAGGGCAACAAGGGAGCCGAGGCCATGGACGCGGCGCTCGAGCTGGTCGCGTTGCGGCGGCAGGTCCCCGGGCGTACGCGCGGAGGGCGCTCGCGCGCCCGCCGCAGCACCTGACGCCTCGAGCTCAGCTCGCCGGCACCATCCCGAGCTTCGCGTAGACCTCGCGCGTCGCGCGCGAGAAGTTCAGCGTGTAGAAGTGCAGGCCGGGCACGCCGTGCTCGAGGAGCGCGGCGCAGAGCTCGGCCGCGAGCTCGATGCCGCGCTCGCGGATCGCGTCGTGGCCCTCGCCGCCCGCGGTGACGCGCGCCACGACCGCGTCGGGCACCCGGTACCCCGAGAGCTCAGCCATGCGCTGCACCGACGCGAGCGAGGTGATCGGCATGATGCCCGCGAGGATCGGCTTCCGGACGCCCCGCTCCGCGACGTCGTCGCGGAGGCGCAGGTACTCGTCGAGCTCGAAGAAGAACTGCGTGATCGCGAAGTCGGCGAGCTCGAGCTTCGCCGCGAGGTACCTGCGGTCGGAGGCGAGGTCGGGCGAGCGGGGGTGGCCGGCCGGGTGCGCGGCGACGCCGATGGAGGGAAAGCCGAGCCGCCTGCCGAGCCGCACGAGCTCGGACGCGTAGGCGAGCTCGTGCTTCGACTGGCCCTCGGGCAGCGGATCGCCGCCGAGCGCGAGGAGGTTCTCGCAGCCGAGCGCGCGGAAGCCGCCCATGATCTCGCCGAGCTCGAAGCGCGTGTGCGCGACGCAGGTGAGGTGGGCCATCGGCACCAGGCTCGTCGTGCGCAGGAGGTCCTCGACGACGGCGGTGGTGCGGTGCCGCGATGCCGCGCCTCCGCGGTACGTGACCGAGACGAACGACGGACGCAGCGGCGCGAGGTCGCGGATGGCCTGGGTCAGCAGGCGCTGCTCGCGGTCGTCCCGGGGCGGGAAGAACTCGAACGAGAACGTCGTGCCCGCCGCGAGCATCTCGGTGATGCGCTTCATCGCGCGAGTCTAGTGTCGCGTCACGGGATCCATGCGCGTCCGCATCACCGCGCAACGGCACGTGACCTCCTCGAGGCGACACGAGGAACGACGGCGGCCCGCTGGCTCAGCGGTCAGGGAGCGGACACGGCCTCGGCGATGATCTCCGCCACCTCGTCCGTCCGCTGCGCACCCGCCTCGACCCCCTTGACCCGTCCGTCGCGCAGCCTGTCGCGGATCGCGCGCTCCACGGCGTCGCCGGCCTCGCGCTCGCCGACGTGGCGGAGCAGGAGCGCGACCGCGCCGATCGCGCCCAGCGGCGAGGCGACGCCTCGCCCCGCGTACTTGGGCGCCGAGCCGTGGATCGGCTCGAACATGCTCGTCCGGCCGGGGTTGATGTTCCCCGAGGCCGCGACGCCGAGACCGCCGCAGATCGCGGCGCCGAGGTCGGTGATGATGTCGCCGAAGAGGTTCGTCGTGACGATGGTGTCGAACCGCTCCGGCTTGAGGACGAACCACATCGTCGCCGCATCCACGTACATCGCGTCGCGCTCGACGTCGGGGTAGCCCGTGCCGACCTCCTCGAGGATGTCGCGCCAGAGCTGCTGCACCGGGATGGCGTTCGACTTGTCGACCAGGGTGAGGTGCTTGCGCGGCCGCGAGCGCGCGAGCTCGAACGCGTAGCGCACGACCCGCTCGATCCCCGGCCGGGTGAAGCGCATCGGCGCCTCGGCGACCTGGTCCTTCCCGCTGCCGGTGATCGCGCCCGTCTGCGTGTATACGTCCTCCGTGTTCTCGCGCACGACGACGAAGTCCACGTCCTCGGCGCGCTTCCCCTTGAGCGGGACGAGCCGGTCGTCGTAGGCGACGATCGGCCGCAGGTTCACGAAGAGGTCGAGGCGCCGGCGCATGCCGAGGATGACGTCGCGCTCGACCACGCCGCGCGGCGCGCGCGGGTCGCCGATCGCGCCGAAGAGGATCGCGTCGAAGCGGCGCAGCGCGTCGATCTCGGCGGGCGTGACGGCGGCGCCGCCCTCCAGGTAACGCGCCGACGACCACGGCAATTCCTCGCGCGAGGTGGAGAATCCGAACCGGCGCTCGGCCGCGTCGAGGACGCGGAGCGCCGCGCGGGTGACTTCGGGGCCGATGCCGTCGCCGCCGATGACGGCGACCCGGTGCGCGCGCGTCATGAACGGGGCAATCCTCGCAGAAGCATTGACGGCGTGCAGGAGCGCGCTAGCCTATCTGCGGATGAAGCGTTGCTGGTGCCCGATGGCCATGCGTGAGACCCGCCGCGCCTGCGTCTGTGCGGCGGGTCCCACGGTCTCGGGAGGCGGCGTGTAGCCGGCTAGCTCGTTCGGCGATCTCAAGAGGCCTCCCGGAATCCGGGAGGCCTTTTCGTTCGTATCGGAGGTGTGGCGATGTCCGAGATACGGTACCTGGCGGTGGCGTTCGCGAGCCGCGGCGCCAACGGGCACCTGCGCCCGGCGGTCGCGGCCGCGGCGCCCGCGGACGCGAAGGTCGTGCGGACCCGGTCCGACGTCGTCGCCGCGGTGTTCGAGGTGGACGAGGATGTCGACGCGCGCGGTGAGGGGGAGCGGCTGCGGCGGACGGTGGCCGAGCGGGCCGAGGACCCCGAGCTCACCGTCGCCGTGTCGGGGCCGAAGCGCGGCAGCACCGGGGCGCACCTCGCGCTGCTGCAGGCCGAGCAGGCCGCCGTGCTGGGGAGCCGCAACGGCGGACGCGGCCGGACGACGCACTTCGACGACCTCGGCGCGTACCGCTTCGTGCTCGGCCAGCCCGAGAGCGACATCGAGGCCTCCGCGGACCGCGCGCTCGGCGCGCTCGCCGAGGACGAGGAGCGCTACGCGGACCTCCTCACGACGCTCGATTCGTTCATCCGCCTGCACGGGAGCGTGAACGCGGTCGCGCGCGACCTGTACCTGCACCGGAACACGGTGCGCCAGCGGCTGCGGCGGATCGCGCAGCTCACCGGCGCGGACCTCGCCGACGCGAACGACCGCCTCGCGCTGCAGCTCGCGCTCATCGGCCGGGAGGCGCTGCGGCACCTCGCGTAGCGCGCGTCTACTCCACCCGGATAGCCTCGCGCTTCGGCGCGGGCTTCTCGTCCTCCATGCGCGCGATCCACCTGTCGATGAGCGAGCGGACCGCGAGGAGCTGCTCCCTCTGCGCGGCGCGCACGTGCGTGCGCGTCTCCGCCGGGAAGATCCGATCCATCAGCCCGAAGACGCCCATCGGCTCGGTCTCCGCCTGCAGCTTCGCGATCCTCCGCTCGAGCTCCGCGATGCGCTGCTCGAGCTCCGCCGGTGTCGCCATCGCCTATCTCCCTTCCGCGCTCGCCGGCGCGGCGAAATGGATGCGCAGCGTGTCGCCCTCGAACTGCGCGGCGCGCGTCTCGGCCGTGACGAGCGCGCGCGGCAGGATGAGGTTGCGGCGCCACGAGCCCACCTGCACGACGAGCTCGTCGGCGTTGCGGTCGATGCTCAGCTGCTCCTTCGTCGCGAACGGGAGCTGCAGCGACAGGATGAGCTCGCCGTCGTGGCGCTCCACGCGGTAGGGCCGTCCTTTGTAGAAGAAGGCCGTCGGGTCGGCATCGGCGAAGAGCGCGTCGCCGACGCGCTCGAGCATCGCGAGGCCGACGACCTCCCGCTCGAACAGGGGCACGGTGCGGATGGGGACCGGCGCGAAGCTCTCCTCGACGAGCGGCAGGTAGCGCTCCTGGAGCTCCTTCCACTGCTCGAGGAACGCGCCGGCGCCCGCCGGGAGCACGCGGTTCACCACGACGAGGTCGGTGGGGTACCCGAACAGGTGGAAGTAGGTGAAGGTGCGCTGCGCCTCCTTGACGACCATCTTCTCGAGGTTGAGGACCAGGCGGATGGAGCTGTGCTCCGGGTCGGTGAGGATGTCATGGAGGCGCTCGAGGCGGTGGAAGAGCTCCTCACCCGCCGTGAACACGGCGTCCGACGGCGTCGGCATGCCGGTGACGCGGCGCACGATCGGCCCCGCGACGCGCATCGCCGCCCGCTGGATGGGGAAGATGTGCTCGAGCCACCACTCGCCGGCCTCGGGCAGCGAGAGGAGGCGCAGCGTCTCGCCGGTCGGCGCGGCGTCGACGACGATGAGGTCGTAGCGGGCCTGCTCGTAGTGCTCGCCGATCCACAGCAGGCTGGCCAGCTCGTCCATGCCCGGGAGGACGGTCATCTCCTGGGCGACGACCGCGTCGAGCCCGCGCCACGCGAACACGCTCGTGACGTAGCTCTGGATCGTGCCCCAGTACTTCTGCACGTTGTAGTAGACGTCCGACTCCTGGCCCCAGAGGTTCGGCGCGATCTCCACCGGCTCGGCGCCGAGCGCGCGGTCGAACGAATCGGCGAGCGAGTGCGCGATGTCGGTGGACAGCACGAGCGTGCGCTTGCCCCGCTTCGCCGCCAGGGCGGCGGTGGCCGCGGCGACGCTCGTCTTCCCGACGCCGCCCTTGCCGGTGTACACGATGATCCGCGGTGCCTGCGCCATGGCGACTCCCTTGATCCGAGTGTACGGAGTCGCTCGTCTGTGGCGTGTCGGGCAGAGCATGGCGCCGCCCACGCCCACCGTCTCCGACGCACCGCGCGAGCCGGCGGAGCCGCCTCAGGACGGCGTCCGAGGCCCGCCCGTCCGCCGCGACCGCCTCGAGGAACCGCGCGCCGTAACGCTCGAGCTTCACCTCGCCGATCCCGGAGATGGCGAGCAGGCCCGCGGGGGTCCGCGGCTTGCGGTCGGCGATCTGCCGGAGCACGGCGTCGCTGAAGACGACGTAGGCGGGCACGCCCTCGGCGTCGGCGATCGTCCGGCGCAGCGCGCGCAGCCGCTCGAACAGCTCCGTGTCGAGCGGACCAGGCGGCGGCCCGGCCTCCACGGCGCGGCGAGCGTGCGTCCGCCTGCCACCCGGCGCGGGCGCGCCGAGGACGTCGTCGAGCGTGATGCCGCGGCAGCGGTCGCAGCTCCCGCCGCACGCCGTGATCGCCTCGCCGAAGTAGGCGGCGAGCGCCTGGTGCCGGCAGCCGCGACCCTCGAGCAGGCGAAAGAGCTCGCGTGTCCTGGACCGCGCGTCCTGCCTGATCGCCTCATCTTCGAGGTCGTCCAGGAACCGGTCGTACGCGAGGGCGTCGGGCCACGAGTACATGACGACGCAGTCGCTCGGCAGTCCGTCGCGGCCGGCCCGGCCGATCTCCTGGTACCAGCCTTCGATGTTCCGCGGCATGTCGCGGTGGATCACGAACCGCACGTTGCTCTTGTCGATGCCCATGCCGAACGCGATCGTCGCGACGATGACCTGGCACTCGTCGCGCGCGAAGGCCTTCTGATTGCGCGTGCGCTCCGCGTCTCCGAGGCCCGCGTGATAGGGCAGCGCCGTCACGCCCTCCGCGCGCAGCCACGACGCCAGATCGTCGACGGTCCGGCGCGCCAGGCAGTACACGATGCCGGTGTCGCCACGATGCCGGCGGATCAGCCCGAGGATGTCGGACCGCAGGTCGCGTCCCCGGCCCTTCTTCTGCGCCGTGATGAGGAGGTTCGGGCGGAAGAACGACCCCTTGAAGCCGTCGGGCCTGCGCATGCCGAGCTGCCTCAGGATGTCGCCGACGACGCGCCGCGTGGCGGTCGCGGTCAGCGCGAGGATCGGCACGCCGCCGAATCGCGCCTTGAGGTCGTGCAGCTGGCGGTACGTCGGCCGGAAGTCGTGCCCCCACTGGCTGATGCAGTGCGCCTCGTCGACGACGACGAGCGACGGGCCGCAGCTCGCCAGGCGCGCGCGCAGCGAGTCGGTCAGCGCCTCCGGCGCGACGTAGAGAAGCTCGAGCTCACGGCGCCGCAGCGCTTCGAAGCGCGCGAGGCGCTCGTCCGGCGAGAGCGTGGAGTTGAGCACCGCCGCGCGGAACCCGAAGCGCACGAGGGCGTCGACCTGGTCCTGCATCAGCGAGATGAGCGGCGAGACGACGATGACCGGGCCGCTGAGGATCTTGGCCGGGATCTGGAACGTCAGGCTCTTGCCCGCTCCGGTGGGCATGAGCGCGATGCAGTCGCGTCCGGCCAGCACGGCGTCGATGATCCTGCGCTGGCCCGGTCGGAAGTCGGCGTAGCCGAAGACCTCGTGCAGGACGTGCTCGGGATCGCGAAAGCGCGTCGCCCGCTCGGCGTCGTTCACCGCCGTGCCCAGGGCGTCAGGCCTTCGGCTTGGTCGTCGGCGTCGCTTCGAACGTGGCGGTCCCGGTCTGCTCGCGGCGGCCGGGCACGTTCTCGATCTTCGTCACGCGGTACGGTCGGTGGTTCACCTCGATGAGCGCGCCGACGGTGGCCCCGTAGGCCACCGCCGACCGCCCGTCGAAAGGACCGCCGCGGAGCTTCACCGTGACGCTCGCGGCGGTCCTCTTCACCACGATGGTGGCTCGCTGCCCGTTTAGTAGCGGCTGCGCTGGGGACGCATGGTCTCGAAGCACTCGCTGCAATACACGGGCTTGTCGCCGCGTGGCTGGAAGGGCACGCGGGCCTCACGGCCGCAGTTGCTGCAGGTCGCGGTGAACATCTCGCGCGGTCCGCTCGAGTACCCACCGCCGCCGCCACCGCCGCCGCCACTCGCGCGGCGTGCCGCGCGATCGGCCGGGCAGCGGCTCGGGGCGTTCTGCAGGCCGCGGCTCGCGAAGAACTCCTGCTCGCCGGCGGTCCACACGAACTCCTGGCCACAGTCGCGACAGGTCAGCGTCTTGTCCTGGAATGACACCGAGGTCTCCTCCATCTTCTGCCGATCGATCCGGAAGCGTGCGACGCCTGGAGGATGACCTCACCGGACGGTCCGCAAGTCCTTTGTCGCTCGACGCTCAGCTCTTCGCTGTGCCCCTACAGTCTGACGCCTCCTGTCCAGCCCCGTCGCCCGGGTTAGCAGCGGGCGCAACGCGTGTCGGGGTTCACGCCACGCCGGCGGCCCGGTACGCCTCGAGGAGGGCGGTGAGGCTCGCCGGGTTCGCGACGGCGCCTTCGCTCACGGCGCCCGACAGCGGCTGGCCCTGCAGCAGCCGCTTCACCGGGACCTCGAGCTTCTTCCCGTTGAGCGTCTTGGGCACCTCGGCGACCGCCAGGATCCGGTCGGGCACGTGGCGCGGCGACAGCTCGCGCCGGAGCGCGACCGCGATCCGCCGGCGGACGTCGTCGTCGAGCGCGACGTGCGGCGCGAGCACGACGAAGAGCACCAGCTGCCCCTCGCCCTCGCCGACCTCGACGACGAGCGAGTCCCGCACCTCAGGGAGCTCCTCGACGACCCGGTAGAACTCCGCCGTGCCCATGCGCACGCCGCCGCGGTTCAGCGTCGCGTCGCTCCGTCCGTAGATCACGCACGAGCCCTGCGGCGTGAAGCGGATCCAGTCGCCGTGCCGCCAGACGCCCGGATACATCTCGAAGTACGAAGAGCGGTAGCGCGCCATGCCGGGGTCGTTCCACAGCGTCGTCGGCATCGACGGCATGGGGCGCGTGATGACGAGCTCGCCCACCGCGTCGACGACGCCGCGGCCCTCGGGCGTGTACGCCTCGACCTTCGCGCCGAGCGCCGCGCACTGCAGCTCGCCGGCGCGCACCGGCAGGAGCGGGCACGACTGCACGAACGCGGTGCAGAGGTCGGTGCCGCCGCTCACGCTGCCGACGGGAATGGGCCGTCCGAGCATCTCGACGACCCAGCGGAAGCCCTCGGACGAGAGCGGCGCCCCGGTGGATCCCACCGCTCGCAGCGCGCCCAGGTCGAGCTCGCGCCCCGGCGTGATGCCCGCCTTCATGCACGCGTGGATGAACGGCGCGGACGTGCCGAAGTAGGTCATGCGCGTGTCGGCCGCGAAGCGCCAGAGCGTGCCGAGATCGGGGTGCCCGGGGTTCCCGTCGAAGAGCAGCGCGGTGCCGCCGAGCGGGAGGATGCCGAGCAGGTAGTTCCACATCATCCAGCCCGTCGTCGTGAACCAGAAGAAGCGGTCGTCGGCGCCGAGGTCGTTGTGCAGCGCGAGCGACTTCAGGTGCTCCAGGAGGATCCCGCCGTGCCCGTGCACCAGGCCCTTCGGCAGGCCGGTCGTGCCCGACGTGTAGAGGACCCAGAGCGGATGAGCGAACGGCACCTGCTCGAACCGCAGCGAGGCCGTCTCCGCGCGCAGCGCCTCCCACGACATGCGGGCGGGATCGACGCGATCGCCGAGGTAGGGGAGCATCACCGACCGCGCGAGCGTGGGGAGCGCGCGCTCGATCTCGCCGACCTCGGCGCTGCGGTCGAAGGGCCTGCCGCCGTAGCGGTAGCCGTCGACCGCGAGCAGCACCTTCGGCTCGAGCTGCGCGAAGCGGTCGACGACCGCGCGCGTGCCGAAGTCCGGCGAGCAGGACGCCCAGGTCGCGCCGAGGCTCGCCGTCGCGAGGAACGCGACGACGGTCTCCGGGATGTTCGGCAGGTACGCGACGACGCGGTCGCCGCGCCGCACCCCGAGCGCGGCGAGGCCCGCGCGCACGCGTGCGACCTCCGCGGCGAGCTCGGCGTAGGTGAGCGTCGCCGTCGCGTCGAGGCCGCGCGTCTCGGAGCGCGCGACGAGCGCGGGGTGGTCGTCGCGCCGCGACAGCGCGTGTTCGGCGTAGGAGAGCTCCGCGCCGGGGAACCACTCGGCCCCGGGCATCGCGTCGCGCGCCAGTACCGCCGTGTAGGGCCGGCTCGCCCTGACGCCGAAGTAGTCCCAGATCGACGCCCAGAACGCATCGAGGTCGGCCACCGACCAGCGCCACAGCGCCGCGTAATCGTCGAACGCGAGCCCGCGCTCGCGCGCGAGCCAGCGCAGGTAGTCGGTGATCCTCGCCTTCGCGACGGCCTCGGGCGTGGGTCTCCAGATCGTCTCCATGGCGGGTCGAGATTACGACCGCAGGCCCTGCCGTTCAGCGGAGTTTGACGCCAGGACGCATGCTGGTGGAGATGCCTCAGCCCGGCCGGCCGCGCGGTGGCGCCACGGCGGTGGTCGTCGTCGACGATCACCGTGTCGTCCGCGAGGGGCTGCGCTCCCTGCTGGAGGCGGAGCCGGACCTGACCGTCGTCGCCGAGGCGTCGAACGCGGACGACGCGTTGGCGGTCGCTCGCCGGCACCGGCCCGACGTCGTCGTCGTGGACAACAAGATGCCCGGTGGCGACGGCCTGGCACTGCTTCCGGCCCTGCGCGCCGAGCTTCCCGGCGCACGACTCGTCATGTTCAGCCTCGACCCTTCGATCGAGCATGCGGCGATCGCGGCAGGCGCCGATGCCTTCGTCTCGAAGGACGCGGCGACACAGGAGATCATCGACGCGATCCGGCCGCGTGCGGTGCGGCGGGGGCCCGGTCTGTCCGGAGCGCCGATGCCCGCCTTTCCGCGCACCGAGGAGCTCCGCCGTGCCGCGCTCGTCCTCGCCGTCGTGCTGGTCGCGTACGCGGCGCTGTTCCTGCTCATCCAGCCGCTGGTCGGCGCGTCGGCGGGCGCCTTCTCGGCGCTCGCGGTGCTCGCCGCCGGTCTCCTCCTCGGTCCCGAGGCGGGTCTCCTCGCCGCGGTCCTGAGCGGCGGGCTCACCGTCGTCCTCTGGCTCGCGACGGGACACGTCCCGGGCGAGCCCATCCTGCGGATCGGCTTCCCCGGTGTCGGGTTCGTCGTGCTCATCGTCCTCGGTGCCGCGGCCGGGACGGTGCGCACCATGGGTCTGCGGTTCGACGCGCGGGCGCGCCGCGTCGAGGCGATCGCCGGGGCAGCGCGCTCGCTCGCGGGCCTGGAGCCCTCGGCGGTCGCGGATGCGCTCCTCGAGGCGCTGCTGCGGACCGTACCGGGTGAGGTCGCGCTGCTGGTCACCGACGGCGGTGCCGGGGCGCGGGTGCTGGCGTCCTCGATCGACCCCGGACGTCTCGATGGGCGCGCGGCCGCGCGCCTGGCATGGAGCGCGTCCGGGCGTGCCCGCGTCGTTCCCGACCTGCGCGCCGACGAGCGTCCGCTGCCCGACCTGCGGTCGGCCCTCGTCGTGCCCGTCGCGCACGGCGACGCCCAGCCCCGCGGCATGATCGTGGCGCTCGCTCGGCGGAGCGCGCGCTACAGCCTCGACGACGTCGAGCGCGTCCGGTGGTTCGCGGGCTACCTCTGGCTGCTGATGGACGCCGGGGTCAGGGATCCAGCCGCTTCGCGATCGTCCCGTCGCGCATCACGAGCCTGATCGCCTCCGCCTTCTGCAGCACCGCGATGTCGGCGAGCGGATCGCCGGCCACCGCGATGAGGTCCGCGCGCTTGCCCGGCTCGAGCGTGCCGGTGATCCGGCCGACGCGCGCGCACTCGGCCGCCGTCTTCGTCGTCGCGACGAGCGCCTGCATCGGGGTCATCCCAAGCCGCACCATCTCCGCGAGCTCCTCGGCGTTGCTCCCGTGCTCGCCGACGCCGGTGTCGGTGCCCATCGCGATCGGCACGCCCATCTCGACCGCCATCGCGAACATCTTCCGGTGGATCTCGAGCACCTCCTTCGCCTTGCGCACGGCGTACGGCGGGACCGAGCCGGGCCTTTGCTCGGCGCGGCGGATGACCCAGAGCGGCGCGACGAGCGTGGCCACGAGGTAGGTGCCCCTGCGCTTCATGAGCTCGGCCGTGTCGGCGTCGAGGTAGATGCCGTGCTCGATCGACTCGATGCCCGCCTCGACGGCGTTGCGGATGCCCTGCCGCGCCTGGGCGTGGCTCATCACCGTACGCCCGGCGGCGTGCGCCTCGTACACGATCGCCGCGATCTCCTCGGGCGAGAACCCGGTCGCGGTCGGCTCGTCGGAGGGGGACATCACGCCGCCCGACGTGCACACCTTGATCTGGTCCGCCCCGGCGCGCAGCAGCTCGCGCGTCGCCCTGCGCACGCCCTCGATCCCGTCGACGACCGTCCAGGGGTGCTCGGTGTCCTCGACCCGACCCGTTACGCCGCTCGCGAACCGCTGGTCGCCGTGACCGGCGGTCTGTGAGAGCGCGCCGACCGCGATGCGGACGCGCGGTCCCGGCACCATGCCGCGGTCGATCGCCTGCTTGACGCCGAGCGGGGTGCCGCCGGCGTCGCGCACCGTGGTGAATCCGGCCTCGAGCGTCGTCCGGGCGTTCCGGAAGGCCTCGGCGACGTTCAGCGAGTACGGCTTCTGGAGGCGCTCCTCGATCGACGACGGCGTGGACCAGAGGTGCACGTGGCAGTCGATCATCCCGGGCATCACCGTCCGGTCGGACGCGTCGATCACGGTCGCGTCGCGCGGCGGATCGCCGCCGACCCTCGCGATCGCGTCGCCCTCGACGTGGATGGTCACGTTCCGCTTCGGGTCGGCGCCGGTGCCGTCGACGAGCATGCCCGCGCGAACGGCGATGGTCATCCGGCGCGCATCATGCCACGCGGTCCCGACCGGCGCCGACCCTACTCGGCGACGGCCGGCGCGCCCGGGGCGGCGGCCTCCGGCGCGGCGGCGGCGCGGCTCCCGCGGAAGGGGACCTCGCGGAGCGTGAGCGCGATGAGCACCGCCGCGGCGACGACGAGCGAGGCGACGAGGAAGAGCTGCTGCAGTCCCGCGGCGAGCGCCGCGGCCGAGGCCGGCGCCGCGCTCACGATCGCGCCGCCCGGCGCCGTGACGCCCACCTGGAACGCGAGGATCGCGCCCAGGACCGCGACGCCCATGGTCTGGCCGAGCGAGCGCCAGAACTGCACCTGGCTCGCGGCGACGCCCACGACCTCGTGCGGGACCGCGCTCATCACGGCGTTCTGGTAGATGGGCTGGTTGCTCCCGAAGCCGATGCCCAGCAGCACGAGGTTCCGCGCGACGTCGCGCTCGTCGCTGCCCGGCCCGACGCGCGACATGAGGAAGAGGCCCGCGGCGAGCATCGTCAGGCCCGCGATGCTCACCCACCGGTAGTGCGTGACGCGGCTCACGATCTGTCCGCTCACGATCGAGGCCGGCACCATCGCGACCATCCGCGGCGTGAGGAGGATCCCCGACTGCGTGGCGCTGAGCCCGAGCAGCCCTTGGTAGACGAGCGGGACGAAGATGTTCGACCCGAACATCCCGAAGGCGGACAGGAACGACACCGCGACCGCGACGCGCACGGTCGGAATGCGGAAGAGGCCGAGCGGCACGATCGGATGCGGCACGCCGCGCTCCGCCCACACGAACGCGCCGAGCATGACCGCCGCGACCGCGAGGAGCAGCGTGACGACGGCCGTCGGGCCGTCCGAGCGCGTCGCCGAGAGGCCGCTGAGGAGCGGGAGGAGGCCCGCGCTCAGGAGCACGGCCCCGCGGACGTCGATCTGCCGCCAGGTGCCGTGCGTCCGCAGCGACGGCATCGACGCCGCGACGATCGCGAACGCGATCAGCCCGAACGGGACGTTCACGTAGAAGATGGAGCGCCAGCCGAGCGTGTCGGTGAGGATCCCGCCGAGGATCGGCCCGGCGATGGCCGCCACCGCGAACATGCTCGTGAACAGGCCCTGGATCTTCGCGCGCGTCGCGGGGAGGTAGAGGTCGGCCATCGACGCGAAGGCGGAGGAGGTGAGGAACCCGCCGAACACCCCTTGGACCGCGCGCGCCGCGACGAGCTGCTCGATCGATCCGGCGAGCCCGGCGAGCGCCGAGGCGACGAGGAAGCCGATGGTGCCCGCCTGCAGGAAGCGCTTGCGCCCGAAGAGGTCGCCGAGCCGGCCGGAGATCGGGATGACGGTCGTCGAGGTGACGAGGTACGCCGTCGTCACCCAGGCGTAGTACTGGATCCCCGAGAGGTCCGCGATGATCCGCGGCATCGCCGTCGCGACGATGGAGCTGTCGAGCGCCGAGAGCACCAGGCTGAGCAGCGTCCCGAACGTGACGAGGACGAGCCGCGGCCGCGCGAGCTGGATCCGCGGACGGTCGATGGCCACTCGGCTCGATGATGAGGGTGCACCCCGCCCCGGTCCGTGACCTGGGTCACGGTCCATGCATCCGACCGTGCCGCCCTCGCGTATGCGGGGCAAGCGAGTACAGACCTGGGAGGGTCCGCATATGCGCATCACGATGGCCGGAGCGGCGGCCGTGCTCCTGCTGGCGGCCTGCGGCGGCCCCGGCTCGAGCGCGGGGGCGGGCGGCGCGGCGGCGACGACGAGGCCCGCGGCGACCGTCACGACCGCGGACAACGCCAAGCTCGGCAGGATCCTGGTCGCGGCGAACGGCATGACGCTCTACACGTTCGACAGGGACACCAAGGACACCTCGAACTGCTACGACGCCTGCGCGAAGAATTGGCCTCCGCTCACGATCGCGAGCGGCTCGCCCGTCGGCGACGGCGTCAGCGGCGCGCTCGCGACGACCGACCGCAGGGACGGCGGCAAGCAGGTCACGCTCGACGGCAAGCCGCTCTACTTCTGGGCGGCCGACAAGAGTCCCGGCGACGCGACCGGCGACGGGGTCCAGGGCGTGTGGCACGTGATCAAGATCCCGTAGGCCGCGCGCGGAACGCGCGCCCGGACGAGCGCGTCAGGGCTTCGGCTTCGTCCAGCCCTCGGGGAGGAGGACCGTGCCGGTCTCCTGGCTGGTGTAGTAGACCTGCCAGCCGTAGTAGCCGCGGTACGCGAGCGCGTCGTCCATCAGCACCTTGGCGTACGCCATCATCGCGTTCACGTACGGCTGCGAGCGGTTGTACGCGAAGAGCGCGCGCTGCATGTCGCCCGGAGCGCCGTTCGCCTTGAGGTAGTTCGCCGCGCCCAGGATCGCGTCGCGGTCGTCGTTCACGTCGCCCTTCCCGTACGCCGCCCAGGTGGCGGGCATGAACTGCATCGGTCCCTGCGCGCCGGCGATCGAGAGCCCGCGGATGCGGCCCATGCGCGTCTCGATGAGGTTGATCGCCGCGAGGTACTCCCACTTCACCGCGTAGGTCCGCTCCGCCTCCTTGTAGTAGCCGAGCAGCGTGTCCATCGGCCTTGGGGCCACGATCTTCCAGTCCGGCAGCGTCCTGGGGGTCGGCCCGCTGATCAGGCGCGTCTGCTTGATGGCGCCGAGCGCGCCGGCGACCGCCTTTCGCTGCGGCTCGGGCAGCGCGGCGAGCGCGTCGGGCTGCCACTCCGGCGAATCGGCGAGCGTGGAGTAGACGAGCTGCTGGAGGTGCCCCATCCACGCGAGCGCCTTGCCCTCCACGGCCGGGTCGCGGATCGCGGCCTCGACCATGACGAGCTGGTCGATGAGGCCCTGCTTGCTGTTCGCGATCTTCGGCAGCTCGTCGTAGTCGGGGGTGGGCGAGGGCGTCGCCGAGGGCGTCGGGCTGGCCGTCACGGTCGCCGTGGGAGCGAGCGTGGGCGTGGCCGCCGGTGCCGTGGTCGCGACCGCCGCCGGTCCGGGCGTGCACGCCGCCAGGAGCGCGAGGAGCACGGCGAGACGCTTCATCGTCCCGTTCAACGCCACGCCGCGGTGGATGGCGCGCGACGGGCGACGAAGAGCCACAGCCCGGCGGTGATGACCAGCGCGACCGCGGCGCTCCACCCGAGCGACGCGTGGATCCCCACGACGCCGCCGAGCAGGCCCACGGTGGCGCCGCTGCCGACGCGCAGGCCGTTCTGCGACATCGAGAAGAGCCCGACCACGCGGCCGCGCCGGTCGGGCGGCGCGTCGAGCTGAACGATCGTCTGCGCGAGCGCGCTGAAGCCGAGGTTCAGGAAGCCCGCCGCGAAGAGCGCGGCGACGGCGACCCCGAAGCTGCGCGTGACCGCGAACGCGACGATCGAGAGCGCCCAGGCGACGCCCATGCCGATCGCCGGCGCGACCGCGGGGCGCCGCAGCCAGCTCCACCACTCGAGCGCCACGCCCGCGGTCACCGCGCCCGCGGCGCTCGCGGTGAGCAGCACGCTGTAGCCGATCTCCCCCTGGGCGCCGGGGATCTCCGCCGAGAACTGCGGCATCTGCGCCTGGTACGCGTTGCCGACGAGCAGGCTCGTCGCGCCGGCGAGCGCGACCATCGCCAGGATCACCGGCTGCCGCGAGACGTCGCGCATGGTGCGCCACGCGTCGGCCAGGGAGAGGCTCGTCTGCGCCACGCGCAGCGCGCCGTGGTGGACGTGCCCGGTGTACGGCGTGCGGAAGAGCCAGGCGATGAGCGGGAGGTACAGCAGGCCGTTCGCGACGAGCCCGTAGGCGGGGCCGAGCGTGAGCAGGAGCGCGCCGCCGACCGCCGGCCCGAACAGGATGCCCAGGTTGCGGCTGGTCGCGTTGAGGCGTACGGCGCTCTGCAGCTCGTCGCGCCCGACGACGTCGTAGAAGAAGAGCTGGCTCGCGGGCGTCCAGAGCGCTCCCGCGACGCCGTGGAGGACCAGGAGGAGCGCCGCGTGCCACGCTTCGAGCGTTCCCGTCAGGAAGAGCGCCGCCCACGAGAAGGACACGACGACGAAGAGCGCCTGACCCGCCTGGATGATGCGGCGGCAGTCGTAGCGGTCGGCGAGCGCGCCGAAGGTGATGCCGAAGAGCAGGAACGGCGCCCAGTGGCTGATGACCGCGAAGCCGGCGAGCGCGGGCGACTGGAACCGCTCGTAGATGAGCCAGTACGTGATGACGTGCTCGACGTTGTCGGCCATCATCGCGACGAGGCCGACGACGAAGTAGACCCGGAAGTCGCCGTGACGCAGCGCGGCGAACGCCTCGCCCCGCGGGGCCGCGACGGTCAGCTGCGGGGCTCTTGTTCCGTCTTCGTGCCGCGCCGGCGCGCGGCGACGGCGCCGACGACGACGAGGACCACGGCGCCGGCGATGAGCACCTCGAGAGAGCCGCTGCCCAGGTCCGGGCTGATGCCGAAGAGCCGCTCGATCCAGTCCATCGGTGGGACCTCCACTCCGTGCTGCGCCCGAGTGTACGGCGCTCCCGACGACCCGGGCATCGCCGCGCTGCACGAGGCCATCGTCGGGATGAGGGAAGCGCGCATCGTGCTCCGTGACGAGTGCCCCGGACGGCGGCACCGCGGAGTGTCGCGCGAAGGCGAAGGAGCTGCGTGGCGCGTTCAAGGACGCGCGCCGCGCGGCCATCGCGAGGCACCACGAGCTCCGTCTCGCGCAGAAGGCCGCGCGCGCCGAGGCACGCGACGCCGCGACGGCCGAGGCCGGGGCCGCACGCGATGCCGCGAAGGCCGCGCGGAAGGCGGCTACTCGCCGACGGTGAACCGCGTGCTGTCGCTCCGGCCGAAGACCTCCGGGAAGTAGCCCTCCTCCGCGACCGCAGGCGCGACGAAGAAGTCGCCGACGGTCGTGGCGCGCGCGTAGTACACGTACTCGTAGACGCCCTTCGCGAGCCGGTCGCTCGACAGCACGGCGCGGTCGTCGCGGAGCTCGACCGACTGCCACGGGCTGTAGTACCAGCCGTACCACGGCGCGACGAACGCGCCCTGCCGCTTCTCCGCGGCCTTCTGGCGCTCCTCCTCGAGCCGCGCTCGGAGCGCCGGATCGACGTTCGCGAGGCGCGCGTCGACGGGCTCGAGCCCGGCCGGGAGCGGGTCCTCGATCCGCACGTAGGCCCGATCCGCCTCCGCGACGATGGTCATCGTCACGCGCACGACCTCGCCGAGCCTCGCGCTCGTGACCGGCGTCGCCGGGTCGTCCAGCGGCGAGTAGGAGCGCGAGATCGCGAAGCCGCGGTTGAGCGCCTCGATCTCGCGCGCCGGCGTGGCGTAGCGCAGGTCGATCGTGTAGTAGAGGCGGCCCGGCCCGCCGAGGCCGCGCTCGAAGGCGACGCGGTCGATGGCGCCGAGCGTGAGGTCGGTGAGCGGCAGCGTCTTCTCGTCGCTCGCGGGCTCCCCGGGCCGCGCGAGCCCGGAGAGGACCTCACGCTCGCCGAGCGTGACGCGGTAGGCGAAGCTCCCGCCGAGCTCGCCCGTGGTGACGGCGTACGCGGCGAGGCTCGCCATGCCGAGCGCGCGATCGATCGTCGTGCGCCACTCGCCGGTCGAGCGCGCGACGACGAGCCAGCGCACGGTCTGCGGGAGCAGCGCGTGATCCGGAGCGACCCGCGCGAGCGCGAGCGACACGAGCGCGGTGGTCGCGGTGCTCGTCATGAACGGGCCGCGGCGATCGGCCGCGTCCTCCCAGTGATTGCCGTTCGCGCTCGGGATCGTCGCCGCGGCGAGGTCGGCCAGCAGCGCGCGCGCCGCGGCGCCGCCGCCCTGCCCGCTCTCGTCGAGGGCGAGGAGCAGGTACGCGCGGCCCCAGCTCGAGAGCAGCGCCCGGTACTGCTCGAACAGCGCCATGGCCGGCACGCGCGCGTCGCCGCTCGTCGACACGGAGGCGAGCCCCGCGAGGACCAGCGCCTTCTGGTCGAGGCTGGACGGGCGCGCGACGTCGCTCGGACGATTCACGTACGCGCGCACGTACTCCGACGCGCGCTCCGCGGTGTCGGCTCCGAGGGCGATGCCGTCGTCCTTCGCCTGGCCGAGCGCGAGGAGCACCCACGCCGTCACGTTCGGGTCGGTCGCGCACAGCGGGTCGTCGCACCAGGCCCAGCCGCCGTCGCCGCGCTGGCGGCCGATGAGCCCCGCGACGTCGCTCGCGACGCGCGCGTCGTAGGCCGGCGTCGCCGCGCCGGCGCTCCGCTCCGCGCGGCGCGCCGCCAGCGTCGCGATGAGACGGCTCGCGACGTACTCGGCCCCCTCGAGCGGCCGCGGCGCGAAGGACGGGAGCTCGTCCTTCAATGACGTCACCAGCGCCGAGCGCACCGCGATCCGCAGCGAGCCGTGCCGCTGATCGGCGTACGCGGGAAGGTAGACGGCCTCGACCTGGCTCTCGTCGGTCACGATCCCGCCGGTCGAGACGGTCTCCGGCGTGACGTCGAGCGACGAGGGGATCTCGAGCGTGACCGCGTCCGAGAGCCCGCCGGTGCCGGTCGCGGTGAAGGTCACTCGCACCGTGCCCTCGGCCGTCGCGAGCGCGGGCCAGCTCACCGAGGCGGTGCCGCCGGCGGGGATCGTCACGGTGCGCGGCGCGCCGTCGCCGAGCTCGATGCCCTCTGCCGCGACGCTCACGGTCGCGGTCGTGCTCGCGGACGTCTGGTCGTTCACCAGCGCACGGAGCTGCACGCGGTCGCCGACGCGCACGAAGCGCGGAAGCGCGGGGCGGAGGAGGAGCGGCTTGGTCGAGACGAGCTCGTTCGTGCCCTCGCCCACCATGGTGCTCCCGCTGACCGCGCGCGCGGCCATGCGCCACGTCGTGAGGTTGTCCGGCATGACCACGTCCACGGCCGCGCGTCCGTTCGCGTCCGTGACGACCTGCGCCGCCCAGTACGCGGTGTTGCGGAAGTCCTTGCGCGCGTCCTCGCGGCCGGCGATGGTGCCGCCCGCGCCCCCCTTGCCCTGGCGCGCGATCTCGGCGACGACGTCGTTCCAGCGGTCGACCGAGACCGAGAGCGACGACGTCGTGGAGACGGAGAGCCCGCGCTCGAACCAGAACGCGCGCAGGCCGTCCGGCCCCCGCTCCTCCTGCAGCGAGAGCACGGCCTTGTCGACGACCGCGACCGAGACCTCGGCCCTCACCGGGCGGCCCGCGGAGTCGGTGACGCGGATCTCGTACCGCACCGTGTCGCCGGGCTTCGCCTGCGCGCGGTCGGGCGTGATCGCGACGTTCAGCGCGCGCGTCGACGTCGAGACCGGCAGCTCGACGTAGCCCACCTTGTACCGCGGGACCGGGTCCTCGGCCGTCGGCGGCCGGTAGAGCACGACCGAGACGAACACGTCGGGCACCGCACGGTCGGGGATCGGGATGCGCAGCCGCTCGCTGTTCGTCGCGAACGTGCGCACTTCGCGCGTCTGGATCTTGCCGCGCTCGACGGTGACCAGGCCCGTGGCTCCGGCGAACGGCGCGGGGACGAGGATCTCCGCCGTGTCGCCGACCTCGTAGCGCGGCTTGTCGGCGACGAGCTTGATCGTGTCGTCGTTGGTGACCTGCCAGAGCGCGAAGCCCTCGCCGGCGACCCAGGCGTACGCCGCCGAGCGCGCGACGCGCCCCGCCTCGTCGCGGATCTCCGCGACGAGGCGCAGCACGGCCGACCGGTCGGGCGTGTACGCGACGGCCGCGGTGCCGTCGGCCCCCGTCGTCGCGTCCAGCGTCGCGAGGAGCGTGTCCCTCGGCTCGCTGCGGTAGGTGCGGCCGCCTCCCGGGACCTCCACCTTCGTCGTGATCCACTCGCGCTGGTAGACCCTGACCGCGACGGGCCTGCCGCCGGCGAGGCGGCCCGCGACGTCGACGGTCACGAGCCGGATCGTCGCCGGCCGGCCCGCGCTCATGACGTAGCCGTCGGTGCGGATCCCGGCCTGCAGCGCGGCGGGATGGACCGTGACCTCCGTGCTGCCGGCGACGGCCTGACCGTTCGCGTCGGTGATCGTCGCGGAGAGCGTGAAGCGCTGCGCGCCCTCGGCGGCGTTCAGCACCGCGGGGATCGCGTAGCTCGCGACGCCGTCCGCTCCGGTCCTCGCGGTCCCCTTCGCGCGCACCGCCTCGCGCGCGACGGCGGTGAGCCAGGGGTCGTAGTCGCCGAACGAGTAGTCCTCGAACCCCGCCACCGCCGGCACGAACGGCGCGGCGATCGCGGTGTACTCCACCGTCGCGTCCGCGACCGGGCCGCCGAAGAAGTACGACGCCTCGGTGCGCACGCGGATCTCCTCGCCGTCGACGTACGCGGTCTTCGCGGCGGCGGTCGCGACCTGGAACTCGGGCTTGCGGAACTCGGCGACGAGGAAGCTGTTGGCCGCGATCCACAAGCCGCGCGCGTTGCCCGTGGACTGCTCGACGCTGATGGCGTAGTCGCCGAGCGGCGCGTCCGCCGGGATCGCGAACGACCCCGCGTACGAGCCGAACGGGGAGAGGCCGATCTTCTCGCGGGTGAGCTCCTGGCCGCGCGCGTTGCGGAGCACGAGCTCGAGCGGCGGATCCTGCGCCGGGACGCGGTAGGCCGCGTCGTCGTCCGCGCGGATGATCGCCTTGTAGCGGACGGTCTCGCCGGGAAGGTAGATCGGACGGTCCGTGTAGAGCTGGCCGACCCACTGCCGCGCCTCGTACTCGCCGGGCAGCCCGTACTGGTAGGCCGACGCGCCCTGCCAGCGCGTGCTCACGACCCCGAAGCGGGTCCCGCCGCGCAGCTCCAGGTAGTAGGAGCGGTCGATGCTGCTGCCGGGGTAGGGGATCGGGACGGTCGTCCGCGCGAGGCCGCTCGCGTCGGTGACCAGCTCGGAGGCGCCGAGACCGGCGCCGGTCACGCGCACGGTCGCCCCGGGCACGGGCCGCCCGGTGTCGTGGTCGAGCGCCCACACCAGGAGCTCGTCGCTGGAGAGCTTCGTCACGAGCTCGGTGTCGACCACCGCGAACGCGAACATCGACCGGACCTGTCCGCTCGTGCGCAGGAAGTAGTACCCGCGCGGCAGCGGGCCGCCGCCGGAGAGCGAGGTCGCGCCGAGGACGACCTGGTTCCTCTTCGCGTCGAGCGTCTCGGTCCACGCGCGCAGCGGCGTCGTCGCCGGGGTGAAGCCGCTCGCCGTCGAGCCGAAGTCGTGCATGAGCGCGGCGCCGGTCTTCGCGTCGACCGACCAGAGCGTGAACTCGACCGACGGCGTGTTCGTCGCCTGGAAGTAGAGGACCGGCTCGGCCGACGCGGCGTACGTGGCGCTCTGGCTCCAGCCGGGCAGGGCGAGCGACACCGAGGAGGGCAGGTCGCCGGTGGTGAAGGCGAACTCCGCCGGGCCGAGCGGGCTGCCGTAGCGGTCCAGCGCTCCGGCGGCCCAGCGCACGGTGTACGAGGTCGCAGGCTCGAGCGCGACGGAGACCGACACGAGCTGCTCGCTCGTGTTCACGCGGCCCTCGAGGTCCTTGGCGGTGAAGCCCGAGATGCTGATCTTGCCATCGAGCGTCCGCTCGTCCATCGGCGTCGCGAACTGGATCGAGACGCCGTACCGGCCGGCGTTCGTCTCCCGGTCGCGCGGCTGCGTGGACTGGATCGACGGCGGCGGGGCCGTCGTGAACGACGCGCCGTACGCGGTCGTGCTCACGCCGCGCGCCTGGCCCCTCACGCCGGCGGCCACGCTCGCGGTGTAGCGCGCACCGGGCTTCAGGCGGGCCGCGGGCGTGAAGGTCGCGACCGTGTCGCCCTCGCTCCACGCGACCGTGCCCGCGACCGCCGCGGCGCCCTCCTCGGTCAGCGTGATCGCGCTCGCGCTCGCGCGGTCCATCGGCTGGTTGAACGCGATCGTGACCGGCTGGGAAGGGCCCGCGAAGAGCGTGTTGTCGCGCGGCGTGAACGAGGCGACGCCGGGCGTCACCGTGGTGAACGTGGAGGTGAAGTCCCGCTCGAGCGCGCCGTCCGCGGCGGAGGTCACGCCCTTCGGGACGACGACGGTGTACGTCGTGCTCGGCGCGAGGTCCGTCGGCACGAAGCGGTAGATGGAGGTGTTCAGCCACTCGCCCTTGCCCCGGAGCGCGGGCTCGATGCGGATCGGCACCGCGGTGCTCTGGGCGTCGAGCGTCGTGAGCGCCGCGACCGAGCGGTTGAACTGCACCAGGATCTGGGCGCCCAGGGGGACCTCGACGTCGCCGTCGCCGGGGATCACCTGCCGCACGACGAGCTTGCCCGCGACGGTGAAGGTGCGCGACACCGCACGCGCGAGCCCCGCCTCGGGCCGCGCGGCGACGTTCACGGTGTAGGTCGCGCCGCGCACCAGCCCCGGGAACGCCGGCTGGAAGAGCAGCGTGCGCTCGCTCACCCAGGCGTAGGTCCCCGGCGTAGCGGGCGCGAGCGCGAAGAGCGCTTCGGGCGTGCGCGCCTCGGGCGCGCGCGGGTACGTGACCTGGATCGGGTCGAGCCGGCCGACCTCGCCGCCGCCGGGCGTGATCGCGAAGCCCTCCGGATCGGGGACCCCGACCACGTCGCGGCCGGCGGTCTGGAGCAGGACGATCGCGCCGAGCAGCAGCACGCCGGTGAGGATCGCGGCGCGCAGCTCCGCGGCGCGGCGCACGGTCGTCATCGGCGCACCTCGAAGACGCTCGTCGCCTGCGATGTCCCCGCGCTGACGCGCAGCACGTGCGTGCCCGGGCTGAGGGTCCACAGCACGCTCGGATCGGAGGCGCCCGCCTCGCCGACGACGGTCCCGTCGATCGCGAACGTCACCCGTTCGACGCCCGGTGCGAGCGCGGCGCGCAGGACGATCGCCTGCTCGGCCAGCTCGGGCGCGAGGACGAGCACGCTCCCGGGCGCCGGCGAGACGATGCGGACCGCGTCGCCGGCGGCGCGACCCGCGTACAGCAGCAGCCCGGCCTCGGCCGCCCAGGGGCGCGCCTCGAGCGGCGGGTCGATCACGACGCGCCCCGCGGCGTCGCGCGTGTAGTAGCGCTCGACCGCGGTCGGCTCGGTCCCGGCGACGAAGAGCTCGCGCACGGGCGTGGGGCACGCCGGTCCCGGGAGCAGGCCCGTCGGCGCGCAGACCGTCGCCTCGACGACGCCGGCCGGTCGGTCGTACCAGGTCATCGTCCTGGTCAACGCGGCGGCCATCATGATGTCGCGCCAGAGCGGCGCGGCCGCGTCCACGCCGGACACGCCGATCATCGGCGAGCCGTCGGCGTTCCCGATCCACACGCCCACCGCCACCTCCGGCGTGTAGCCGAGCGACCAGTCGTCGCGGTAGGCGGTGCTCGTCCCGCTCTTCACCGCGGCCCGGAACGGCAGCTCGAACGGCGTCGTGTAGCCGAAGCCGACGATGCGCGCGTCGGGGTCGGCGAGGACGTCGCTCAACACGTACGCGCGCTCCGGCGAGAGCACGCGTACAGGCGCCGCCGCGGGACGCTCGTAGAGGACGCGGCCGGCGCCGTCGCGCACGCGCGAGACGGCGTACGGCGCGGCGAGCTCGCCCCGCGCGCCGAGCGCGGCGTACGCGGCGGTGAGGTCGAGCAGGCGCACGTCTCCGCCGCCGAGGGTGAGCGCGAGGCCGTACGACTCGGGCGCCGAGAGCGTCGTCAGGCCGAAGCGGTTCGTGATCTCGAGCATCGCGTCGAGCCCGAGCGCGTCGAGCGTGCGCACCGCGGGCACGTTCAGCGAGCTCCCCAGCGCGATGCGCAGCGGCACGACGCCATGGAACGCGCGGTCGTAGTTGAACGGCGCGTACGGCCCCGCGGCGCCCGCGAACGCCGTCGGCACGTCGAGGAGCGGCGTGGCCGCGGTGTAGCCGCGCTCGAGCGCCGCGGCGTAGAGCAGCGGCTTCAGCGCCGAGCCGGGCTGGCGCGGCGTGACCGCCATGTTGATCGCCGCGCCGCTCCGTGGATCGCCATCCGCCGCGCTGCCCACCATCGCGAGGATGCGACCCGTGCCCGGCTCGATCGCGACGACCGCCGCGTCGGTCACGTTGCGGTCGCCCAGCGCGTCCACGCGCACGCGCGCCAGGCGCTCGGCCTCGCTCTGCAGCGCGCCGTCGAGCGTCGTCTCGATGACGAGCCCGTCGCGCCGCGCGAGGTCGGGCCGCACGCGCGCGAGCTCGGCGCGCGCGTACGCGACGAATTGCGCCGCGACCGGAGGCAGGAGCGCGGGCAGCGGCCGGATCGGCTCCGCGAGCGCCGCGTCGCCCTCCGCGCGCGTCGCGACGCCGTCCTCGACCATGCGCCCGAGCACGTACGCCTGCCGCTCGCGCGCGGCGCGCTCGGCCGCCGGCGTCGCGTAGTCGGACGGGCTCTGCGGCAGACCCGCGAGGTAGGCCGCGTGCGCGAGGTCGAGGTTCGCGGCGCTGACGCCGAAGTACACGCGTGCGGCGGCCTCCACGCCGTACGCCCCGCGGCCGTAGTAGACGTCGTTCAGGTAGAGCTCGAGGATCTCGCGCTTGCTGCGGCGCGCCTCGAGCTGGAGCGCGAGGAGCGCCTCGCGCGCCTTGCGCACGAGGAGCGGCGCGCCGTCGTCCGCGAGGTACAGCCGCCGCGCGAGCTGCTGGGTGATCGTCGACGCGCCGGACGTGCGCACCGGGAGCTGCGCGATCGCGCGGGCGATCGCGATCGGATCGACGCCGGGGTGCTGGAGGAAGCGGCGGTCCTCCGCCGAGACGGTCGCCTGCACCATCCGGGGCGCGACCGCGTCGAGCGGCACGGGGATGCGGAAGCCGTCGGCGCCGTCGCGCTCGAGGACGTCGCCCTGCGCGTCGAGCACGACCGTGCCGGGTACGGGCGCGCGCGTCTCGGGGGCGTCGAGCGGGGCGACGCGCGCGTAGCCCGCGAGCGACAGCGCCACGAGGGCGGCCGCGAGGGCGGCGGCGCGCGGGAGACGACGCATCCGCGGATCATCCTCGCGCCTCCGGCAAGCGTCGTCAGATGCCAGATGGCCGAAGTGCTACGACCGTCGTAACACTTGCGCGTGGGGCGGATGCCCTAGTGCGTGGGGCTACAGGGACGTGACGAGCGCGCGCACCTCGTCCGGCGCCAGGCGCGTCGGGTCGCCGTACAGCCCGACCCGGTCCAGCACGCCGCCGTAGCGCTCGCGCAGCGTGGCGCCGAGCGCGGCGTGGTCGTCCGCGCGCGTGACGAACGCTTCGAACATCGCTTGCGTCACCAGGCGCGGAAGCTCGTCGAAGCGCCCGCGGCGCGCGAGCACGGACAGCTCCTCGCCGATCGCGCTCCAGCCGTGGTGCTCGAGCACCGCGCGATAGGCGGGGGTCGACGCGTAGAACGCGAGCTGCTGCCGGGCGTACTCCTCGTCCGCCGCGAGCGTGGGGCTCGACGCGACCACGGTGAACACCGGGCAGACGAACGAGAACGCGGCGCGCTCGCGTCCGCTCTTCGCGAGACCGCGCGTCACCGCAGGCAGCGCCACCTCGCGCAGGTAGGCCGGTGTCGAGAACGGGTGTCCGACGACGCCGTCGGCGATCTCGCCCGCGAGGCGGTACATCCGCGGGTTCACCGCCGCGAGGTGGATGGCGATGCGCGGATGGTCGATGGGGCCCGGATCGAAGAACGGCGACATGAGGTCGAACCGGTAGAAGTCGCCCCGGAAGGAGAGGCGGTGCTCGTGCTGGAACGCGCCCCAGATGTGGCGCAGCGCCGCCACGTACTCGCGCACGCGCGCGAGCGGACGATCGAAGGCCGCGGAGAAGCGACGCTCGACGTGCGCGCGGACCTGCGTGCCGAGCCCGAGGTCGAACCGCCCGCGGCTCGCCTTCGCCAGGGCCCACGCGTCCATCGCGGTCACCATCGGGCTGCGCGGGAACGCGACGGTGATGCCGGTGCCCAGCCGCAGACGCTCCGTCGCGGTCGCGGCGACCGCGAACGGAAGGAACGGATCGACCTGCGTCTCGGCCACCCACAGGCCGTGGAAGCCGCTGTGCTCGAGGCCCCGCGCGACGCCGTCGGCAGCGGCGACGTCGAGCCCGGTGAGGAACGCGTCCAGCCGCACGCACCGGAGCCTACCCGGGACGATCCACGCGGCGCGGGCCGAGCCGGTGTGTGACGCCGGTCACACTCGGGGGCCGAATGGTGCCGTTCGTCACGTCCATCTCGGGACGCCGGGACGACGACGGACGAGCGGGCGCCGTCCAGACTTGGATGGACCAAATGTCCGGAGCACGCACATGAACCTCCTCGAAGGCCTTCTCGTCTACCGCGCGATCGAGCATCGCAACGAGAAGGACTCGTCCTCGCGCGGCACCCTGCTGATCGAGGAGGACCTCCTCCCGTACTCAGACCCGCTCGCCGAGGCCCGCCACGATCCCGAGGTCGCGAGGGCCATCGCGTCCTAGTGTCACGACACTAGCCGCGATCGGCGAAGGTGAACCGCGTCGCGGACGCGTTGAAGCGCTTCACGTCGAAGGCGATGAGCTTGGAGGGCCGCGCGCGGAAGATGTGGCCCTGCTCGTACTGCTCCGGCTTCGGCCGGTAGCCGAAGCCGCGTCCGTATTTCTCGCCGTACCGCTTCGCGATCGAGACCGCCAGCCGGTGCTCGACGCCGCGCACGACGTCCACGGTCGCCTCTCCGTAGGCGGCGCGGTGCACGATCTGCATCCCGAACGCCAGGCGCGGATCGCGCGCGAGGTTGCGCGCCCAGCGCGTGCGGTCGCTCCCCTCGAAGTAGAGCGTGCCGCCGACCCACACGCCCCACTGCTGCACAAGGTGCGGCGCGCCGTCGGCGTCGGTCGTCGCGATCCAGAGGTACGGGAACGTCGTGAGGAGCTTTCGTACGGCGGCCCAGGTGAGCATGCCCCCAGGCGCGGTGCTGATGTACCCGCTCGGCAGCCTCGGGCGGTCGCGCCGTGGCGCGGGCACGTGCCCATCCTACGCGCGCTAGATTCGACGGCGTGATCGTGTGCGTGCCCGTCGCGCCGGACGGCAGCATCGACCCGCGCTGGGGCCGCGCCGCGCGCGTCGCGGTCGCGCGGCTCGGCCCCAGCGGCGTCGAGCGCTGGGACGAGCTCGACGTCGGCTGGGACCGGCTCCACGACGCCGGGCCCGAGGGTCAGCACCACGCGCGGGTCGCCGCGTTCCTGCGCGAGCATGGCGTGCAGCTCGTGCTCGCCGGCCACATGGGGCCCGGCATGGCGCGGATGCTGCCGAGGATGGGCATCGCGGTGCGTCTTGGGGCGTCCGGGAGCGCGCGCGAGGCGGTGGCCGCGGCCGGAGCGCTTGTGCACCGTGCCCCAGGCCGTTGACCGTTCCGGGTCGCGGGCCGTACGGTCGCCGCCTCATGACGCATCGGGCGATGTCCATGTCCATGGCGATGGCCTCGGGTGGCGAGGCCTTCGTGGCGTTGGACGTGACCCGGGCGTAGACCCGACCGCGGCAGCACACGAAGGCCCCCGGAGCACCGGGGGCTTTTTCTTTTGGAGGGCGAGATGGCGACGACGACGATCACCCGGAGTGCGCTCCGCGGACTGCGCTGCCGCGCGTGCGGCGCGCTCGGGCCGGCCGACGAGCGCTACGTCTGCGGCGAGTGCCTCGGCCCGATCGAGCCCGAGTACGACCTCGCGTCGTTCGAGCCGGGTGCGCTGCGCCGGGACATCGAGCGCGGGCCGCGCTCGCTGTGGCGCTACGCGCCGCTCCTTCCGGTGCGGGAGCCGGGTCTCCGCCACGCCGTCGGCTGGACGCCGCTCCTCCCGGCGCCCCGGCTCGGCGCGGCCCTCCGCGTCGAGCGTCTGTACCTGAAGGACGACACGCGCAATCCGACGCTCTCGTTCAAGGACCGGCCGGTGGCGATCGCGCTCGCGCGCGCCCTCGCGCTCGGCCTCGACACGCTCGCGTGCGCCTCGACCGGGAACCTCGCCGGCGCTGTCGCGTCGGCCGCGGCCCGCGCGGGCCTGCGGGCGTTCGTGTTCGTGCCCGAGGCGACCGAGGCGGGGAAGACCGCGAGCGCCGCAGCGTACGGCGCGACCGTCGTCCGCGTGCGCGGCACGTACGACCAGGTGAACCGGCTCTGCGGCCGGCTCGCGGACGAGCGCGGCTGGGGCTTCGTGAACTTCACGCTGCGCCCGTACTACGCGGAGGGCTCGAAGACGCTGCTGTTCGAGTGCGCGGAGCAGCTCGGCTGGGAGCTGCCGCACCACGTCGTCGTGCCGGTCGGGTCGGGGGCGCTCCTCACGCGCACCGCGACCGCCGTCGCGCAGCTCCGCGCGACGCGCCTGGCCGGCGGCGAGCACTGCCACATCCACGCCGCGCAGCCCGCGGGCTGCGCGCCGGTGTCCGACGCCGTCCTCGACGGATGGCGGTCCGTCGCTCCGGTCCGCGCGCCGGCGACGCTCGCACGGTCGCTCGCCATCGGCGCGCCCGCCGACGGCGACGGCTCGGTCGCCGCGATCCGCGAGTCGCGCGGCAGCGCGGCGTCGGTGGACGACGACGCGATCCGCGACGCCGTCCGGCTGCTCGCGGCGACCGAGGGCGTGCTCGTCGAGCCGGCGGGCGGCGTCGTCATAGCGGCGGCGCGCGAGCTGGCATCGCGCGGCGTGTTCCACACCGGCGAGACCGTCGTGCTCTACCTGACCGGCAACGGGTACAAAGGGGGCCCCGAGGAGATCCCGCTGCGCCCGGTCATCGACGCCGACGCCGACGCCTTCGCCGAGGCGTACGGGGAGGTGGCCCCATGACCGTCCTGCGGCTGCCCTCGCCGCTGCGCTCGGCGGTCGGCGGGCGGACGACGGTGGAGATCGAGGCGAGCGACCTCGCCTCGCTGCCCGCGGCCGTCGCCGCGCGCTACCCGGACCTCGCCGCCCGCGTGCTGCGCGACGGGGCGTTCGGGCGGTTCGTGACCGTCTTCGTCGACGGCGAGGACGCGCGCTTCCTCGCCGCGGACACGCCGCTCGGATCGGCGCGCGTCGTCGAGCTGCTGCCCGCGATGAGCGGCGGCTGAGCGCGGCCCGGGCTCGCGCCGCGCTTGCCACCCGCGCAAGCACGCGCCGGGACGCGAACGGCGGCGCAGCTCGGCCTGTTGCGTGGCCGAGCGGCGGCTGGTAGTGTTCGACGCTCCAGGTGGCTCAGCCGATCGTCATCGTCGTCCCGGTCCTCGTCCTTGCGACGAGCCAGACGGCGTTGGGAGGCGGCAGCTAGCGAACCCGCGGAACAGCAGCAAACACGGAAGGCCTCCCGACAACGGGAGGCCTTCTTCGTTGTGGAGGACGGCGACGAGCGAGCGGCGGTACATCGCGATCGCGTTCGCGGGCGGCAGGCGAGCCGCCGGCGCCGCCCTGCGCGACGCCCTCCAGGCCGAGACGGAGGATGGCACGCGCGTGCTGCGCACCGCGGCGGCGGTGACCGCGCTGGCCGAGGTGGGCGAGGGCGTGGAGGCTCGGGCGCACGCCGAGCGGCTTCGCGAGCGCCTCGCGGCCACGCTCCGCGACGGCGCGCTCTCGGCCGGCGTCGCCGGGCCCAAGCCGGGCGCCTCCGGCGCGCACTACGCGCTCGTGCAGGCCGAGCACGCGCTCGTCATCGGGCGCGCCCTGCACGGCGACGGGCGCACGACGCACTTCGACGAGCTCGGCCCTTACTGCTTCGTCCTCACGCAGCCGGCGACCGACGTGCGCGCGTTCGCGGAGCGCGTCCTCGGACCGCTCATCGAGGACGACCGCCACAGCGAGCTCGTCGACACGCTCGAGGTCTACCTGCGCACCCAGGGGAACCTCAACGAGGTGGCCCGGCGGATCTTCCTGCACCGCAACACCGTCCGTCACCGGCTGAAGCGCATCGCGAAGCTGACCGGCGCCGACCTCGACGATCCGGACATGCGGCTCGCGTTCCAGCTCGCGATCCTCGGCCGGCGCGCGCTGAGCCGGATGACTTCGTGATGCACACCGCACAACAACGCCCGCGTGCCTTGACCGCGCGGCGCCCGGCCGCGTTCACTCTGGACGGCATGGGCCGCCTCGTCCTCGTCCTTATCGGGATCGTCCTCGTCGAGAGGGCGTACGTCCGTTCGGGAGGGTAGCGGCTCACACCACGCACCACACGGCAGCACAGAGAAGGCCTCCCGAACCGGGAGGCCTTCTTCGTTCTCACGGACAGGCCGAGACGAGCGCGAGAAAAGGAGACGGCGATGGCGATCAGACTCGAACGCGAGCCCCGCGAGCGCCAGGCCACGTGGGCCGAGAGCGGGAACTCCGTCGTCGTCGACATCCTGCGCTCCTGGGGCGTGACGTTCTTCGCCGGCGTGAACGGCGGCGGGGTCGTGCACGTCGCAAAGAGCTTCGAGCCGTTCGACGACCCGGCGCAGGCGCACGACGGCGTGTCGCGGCTGCTCACGATGAGCGAGTACGTCGCGGGCTTCGCGCCGCTCGGCTACTGGCTCGCTTCCGGGCGCGTCGCGGGCTGCCTCACCACGACCGGCGCCGCGACGAAGCTCGGCGCGAGCGGGCTGTCGGACGCGAAGCTGCACAACATCCCGGCGGTCTACCTGGTGGCCCTCAACTCCACGCTGTCGATCGGGAACGGGCCGCTCCAGGACGTGTCGGAGCACGGCATGAACATCGTCCCCCAGCTCGAGGCCGAGCTCGGCGAGGGGTGCGTCGTCATCGACAACATCAACCGCCTCGAGGACGGAATGCGGCGCGCGCAGCACATGCTGAAGCGCAGCAAGCCCGTCGCCATCGCGTTCCACCCCGACGTGCTGTCGCGTCCGACCGACGCCGCGGCGCCGTGGACCTCCAACCCGGCCACGTTCGCCGCGCGCGACGTCGCCGAGTTCCTGGAGGAGTTCCCGCGGGTCTCGCGCGGCAGGCGCGTCGTCATCTACGTCTCCGGCGAGGCCGCCTTCGTCCCCGGCATCCGAGAAGCGACGACCCACCTCTCTCATCTCCTGCGCGCTCCCACGGTGTGGTCGGTGAACGGAGCCAACGCCGTCTCGCCGACCAACCCGTGGGGGTACGGCTACATCTCGTTCGGCGGCAACGACGCCGCGATGGAGCTGTGGCGCGGGCTCACCGCGGACGACGTGGTCGTCACGCTCGGCTTCGATCCCGGTGAGTACTCGCTCAACCTGGGGCGCATCCCGGCCGGCTGGGTGTACCACTTCACCGACCTGCGCGACCCGTACGGGCACAAGCACGGCGAGTTCCGTCACCGTGCCGCGCACGAGTACCGCATGGTCCGCGGCGACATCGGGATGGTGCTGCGCGAGATCCTCCCGCGCCTCGAGCGCACCGTCGGCGAGCGGCCGCACACGCCGATGGCGCCGCGCGACCTCAACACGCGCGAGATCTCGCGCGACACGCGGCCGGGCACCGTCGACGCCGTGGAGTTCTACGGCCGCCTCCACCGGATGTGGCGGCCGGGGTCGATCGGGTTCGACGACGTCTGCACCGCCTACAAGGACCGGCAGTACGTCGCGCAGCGGCCGAGCGAGGCGATCCGGTTCTTCACGACGCACGACGGCTCGGCGATGGGCGGCGGCTTCGGCCTCGGTGTCGGCGCGAAGTGCGCCGAGCCCGACCTGCACACGTTCGTCTTCACCGGCGACGGGTGCTGGCGGCTCTTCGGCGGAGCGCTCGCCGACGCCGCGAACCTCGGTCTCAACGTCTTCGTCGTGAACAACGGCGTGCTCGGCATCGTCGACAAGGGCCTCGAGGTGATCATCCCCGACGTCGAGAAGCGCAGGTACCACAGCCGGCTGCCGCGGATCGACTTCACCAGGGCCGCCGAGGCGCACGGCTGGGAGGCTGCCCGCGTGGCCCCCGACCTCTCCGACCTCGGCGACATCGTCGACGCGTGCTACGAGCGGCGCGGCCGCTCGCTCCTGGTGGAGGTCCCGGTCGACCCGGACCAGCTCATCGGGCTCAATCCGCGGCTTGCCAACCTGACGACGAAGACCTACCTCTAAAGGAGGATCGCCATGGCCACCGTCTACTACGACAGCGACGCGGACCCGAGGGCGCTCGCGGAGAAGACCATCGCGGTCATCGGCTACGGGAGCCAGGGCCACGCGCACGCGCAGAACCTGCGCGACAGCGGCCACCAGGTGATCGTCGGGCTCCAGGAGGGGTCGCGGTCGTGGGCCAGGGCCGAGCACGACGGCTTCACCGTCCGGGAGGTGAAGGACGCGGCGTGCAACGCCGACGTCGTCGCGCTCCTCGCGCCGGACCAGCACCACCGCGCGATCTACGAGCGCGCGATCAAGCCCTGCCTGCGCCGCGGGTCGACGCTCGTCGTCGCGCACGCGTTCTCGGTGCACTTCAAGGAGGTCGTGCCGATCCCCGAGGCCGACGTCGTGCTCGTCGCGCCGAAGGCGCCGGGTCACCGGATGCGTGAGGTGTTCGTCGAGGGGAAGGGCGTTCCGGCCCTCGTCGCCGTCCACCAGGACGCCAGCGGGAAGGCCGAGCGCACCGCGCTCGCGTACGCGCGGGGGATCGGCGCGACGCGCGCCGGTGTCATCAAGACGACGTTCGCCGAGGAGGTCGAGACCGACCTGTTCGGCGAGCAGGCGGTCCTCTGCGGCGGCGTCTCGGAGCTGGTGAAGGCGGGGTTCCAGACGCTCGTCGACGCCGGCTACCAGCCGGAGGTCGCGTACTTCGAGTGCATGAACGAGCTGAAGCTCATCGTGGACCTCTTCTACGAGGGCGGCCTCAGCTACATGCGCTACAGCGTGAGCGACACGGCGGAGTTCGGCGACTACACGCGCGGCCCGCGCGTGATCGACGAGCGCGTGCGCGAGTCGATGCGCCGGATCCTCGCCGAGGTGCGCGACGGCACGTTCGCGCGGGAGTGGATCGCCGAGTACCGCAGGGGCGCGCCGCGGCTCTACGAGACGCGCGCGCGTGAGCAGCGGCAGCCGATCGAGGAGGTCGGCCGCGCGCTGCGCCGGATGATGCCGTGGCTGCCGAAGAAGGACGTCCCGATGCAGGAGCCGGCGCGAGCCGGCGCGACCGCGGCGGCCGCCGAGTAGGCGACGCTGAGCGCGAGAAAGAAGGAGAGAGCGATGCGCGATGTGCAGATCTTCGACACGACCCTCCGCGACGGCGAGCAGGCGCCCGGCGCGGCGCTCCCCGCGGCGTCGAAGCTCGCCTTCGCGCAGGCGCTGGCCGAGCTCGGGGTCGACGTGATCGAGGCGGGCTTCGCCGCGGCGTCCGAGGGCGAGGCACGGGCGATCCGCGAGATCGCGACGCGGGTCGAGGGTCCGACGATCGCCGCGCTCGCGCGCGCCACCGATGCGGACGTCGATGCGGCGGCCCGCGCCCTCGCGCCCGCGCGCCGCAAGCGCATCCACGTGTTCATCGGGACGAGCGAGATCCATCTGGAGCGCAAGCTCCGCATCACGCCGATCGAGTGCATCGAGCGAACCGAGAGGGCGGTGCGGCGCGCCGTCGAGCACGCCGACGAGGTCGAGTTCTCGGCCGAGGACGCGACCCGCACCGACATCCACTTCCTCGGCGCCGTCTGCCAGGCCGCCGCGCGGGCCGGTGCGCGGATCATCAACATCCCGGACACCGTCGGGTACGCGCAGCCGCAGGAGTACGCGAAGCTCGTGTTCGCCGTGCGCGGCGCGCTCGCGTCGTTCAACGCCGGGCTGCGCGTCTCGGTCCACTGTCACGACGACCTCGGCCTGGCCGTCGCGAACACCCTGGCGGGCATCGAGGCGGGTGCGCAGCAGGCGCACGTGTGCGTGAACGGCATCGGGGAGCGGGGCGGGAACGCGTCGCTCGAGGAGGTGGTCATGGCGCTCCAGGTGCGCCGGGAGCACTACCAGGCCCGGACCGGGGTGCGCACCGAGCGTCTCGTCCCGACGAGCCGCATCCTCACGGAGCTCACCGGCATCCCGGTGCAGCCGAACAAGGCCGTCGTCGGGGCGAACGCGTTCGCGCACGCCTCCGGCATCCATCAGGACGGCGTGCTCAAGGACGCGGGGACGTACGAGATCATGGCCCCCGAGAGCGTCGGCTGGGAGTCGCGGCGCTTCGTCGTGACCAAGCTCTCGGGCCGCCGCGGGCTCGCGGCGCGGATGGGCGAGCTCGGGCTGTTCATGGAAGGCGACGCGCTCGACCGCGCGTACGCGCTCGCGATGCGCCGCGGCGACGAGGTGCACGAGCTCAGCGACCGGGACCTCATCGACATCGCCGCCGTCGCGCGGCGCCGCGACCCCACGGTGCCCGCGCCCGCCTCGTTCGAGACCGCGGCATCATGAGGCCCTGAGCACCGACACCCGCGGCCGCAGCCGCGTCATGATCGACGGACCGGACCGCGCGCCGGCCCGCGCGATGATGCGCGCCGTCGGCTACCGCGACGAGGACTTCCGCCGACCGCTCGTCGGCGTGGCCCACTCGTGGATCGAGATCATGCCCTGCAACATCCACCTGCGCGGCCTCGCCGAGCGCGTGAAGGAGGGGATCCGCGAGGCGGGCGGCACGCCGGTCGAGATCAACACCATCGCCGTGTCCGACGGCATCGCGATGGGGACCGAGGGCATGAAGGCGTCGCTCATCTCACGCGAGGTCGTCGCCGACTCGATCGAGCTCGCCGCGCGCGGCCACCTGCTCGACGCGCTCGTCTGCATCAGCGGCTGCGACAAGACGATACCGGGCACGGTGATGGCGCTCGCGCGCCTCGACATCCCGGGGCTCATGGTCTACGGCGGGTCGATCCTGCCCGGCCGCTTCCAGGGCCGCGACGTCACGATCGGCGACGTGTTCGAGGCGGTGGGGAAGCACGCCGTCGGCGCGATGAGCGACGCGGAGCTGCGCGAGCTCGAATCGGCCGCCTGTCCGGGGCCGGGCGCGTGCGGCGGCCAGTTCACCGCGAACACGATGGCGACCGCGTTCGAGGCGCTCGGGATCTCGCCGGCCGGATCGAGCGGCGTCCCCGCGACCGCGGCGGAGCGCGACGACGTCATGCGCGCCGCCGGCCGCCGCGTCATCGCGATGCTCCGCGAGGACTTCCGCCCCTCGCGCGTGCTGGCACGCCCCAACTTCGAGAACGCGATCGCCGCGGTGATGGCGACGGGCGGCTCGACGAACGCGGTGCTGCACCTGCTCGCCTGCGCGCGCGAGGCCGGCACCCCGCTCTCGATCGACGACTTCGACCGCATCAGCGCGCGCACGCCGCTCCTCGCGGACATGAAGCCGTGGGGCCGCTTCACCGCGCCCGACCTGCACCGCGCCGGCGGGATCATGCTCGTGCTCCGGCGCCTCCTCGACGCCGGGCTGCTCGCGGCGGACGCGATGACCGTGACCGGTCGGTCCGTCGGAGACGAGGCGCGCGCCGCGCACGAGACGCCGGGACAGGAGGTGGTGCGGCCGCTCGCGTCGCCCATCGCCGCGAGCGGCGGCATGGTCATCGTGAAGGGCTCGCTCGCGCCGGAGGGCGGCGTCATGAAGGTGGCCGGCCACGCCGGCGGTGCGCGCACCTTCCGCGCGAAGGTGTTCGACCGCGAGGAGGACGCCTTCGCCGCGGTCGTGGGGAAGCGCATCGTGGCGGGCGACTGCGTCGTCATCCGCTACGAGGGACCGAAGGGCGGCCCCGGGATGCGCGAGATGCTCGGCGTGACCGGGGCCATCGTCGGCGCCGGTCTCGCCGACCAGGTCGGGCTCGTCACCGACGGTCGCTTCAGCGGCGCGACGCACGGCCACGTCGTCGGGCACATCGCACCGGAGGCCGCGGTCGGCGGGCCGATCGCGCTCGTACGCGACGGCGACGCGATCCTCTTCGATCCCGCGAGGCGCGTGCTCGACCTGCAGGTCGACGCCGCCGAGATCGGACGCCGCCGCGCCGCGTGGCGGGCCCCCGCTCCGCGCTACACGAGCGGCGCGATGGCGAAGTACGCGCGGCTGGTGTCGAGCGCGAGCGAGGGTGCGATCACCACCGGCTAGCCGGCGGACGGGCGCCGCGCCAGGATCGCCCAGTCGAACGGGGTGCGGCGGCCGGACGGGCGCCCGTCGGCGAGCTCTTCGCTCCACGGGTAATGGACCTGCTCGATGCGCACGATCTCGAGGCCGTGCGCGGGGACGACCTCGGCGAGCTCGTCGCGGGTGAAGTACTTCTGCGCGCTGCCCTCGGTCTCGACGTGGCTCTCGGCCCTGCCCTCGCCGATGCTCACGCGGTCGTCCAGCGCCGCGATCATCTGCGCCGACTCGAGCGCCGGGACGACGACCAGCGCGTGGCCGCCGGGCCTGGTGATCTCACGGAGCGCGTCCCAGATGGCCGCACGCTTCGCCGCGCTCGTCGAGGTGATGACGTTCAGGCACACCACGAGGTCGCCGCGGCCGGAGAGCGACTCCGCGGCGCGCGGGATGTCGCTCACGATCCATTCGACGTCCTTCATGTCGGCGAGGCGCTCTCGCGCGCGCTCGATCATGACCGGGGAGAAGTCGAGCGCGACGACCTTGGCGAAGCGATCGCCGAACGCTTTCACGAACGTGCCGATCCCGCAGCCGAGGTCGATGAGGGTGTCGCGGGTCCGGCGGGGCCGGGCGTGGTCCACGAGGTCCGAGAGGACGCCTCGCGTATCGGTGGCGACGATGTCGTAGACGCTGCTCTCGAACTCCGGCGCGAGCTTGTCCCACGCTCGTCGATCCACTCACACCGACCATATACGTTCGCACCGCCGTGAGGCAAGAGAGAAGACGGATCGACTCGCGATCGCACGCCACAGCTCGGCAGCGGACTCACACCGCACCGTGTCCCGACCCATGAGGTCACGCCTGCCGACGGCGCGGGAGCCTGGATGCGCTACCCGGTCAGGCGATCGTCGCTCCCGCCGCGCGACCCGCGCACCGTGGAGCGTCGGGTCGGAGCCTCCGGCGTTGTGCACGATGACCAACTCCCCGCCGGCGCGTTGACCCTCGGTCCCCGCGGTCCCTAGCCTGCTCGTGATGACCTTCGGCCTCCCGCTCCCGATCCTCATCCCGGCCCCGCTCGAGGGGGCCCGAGCGAGCGCGGGAGGCGCGACCTAGACGACAGCGCGGCACCGGACACACGCAGAAGCCTCCCGAGACGGGAGGCTTTTTCGGTTCCACACGCGGAAAGGAGGCGACCGTGGCGATCAGGGAAGTGGTGGCGGGCAGGCCGCCGCTCAACGACGTCTTCGGATCGTTCATCGACGAGACCATCGGCATCGTCGCGCGGCAGACCCGCGACACGGTCTCGTTCGCGGTCGGCTCGCCCGCGCGCGAGGCGCTCGACCTCGTCGGCGCCGACGACCTCGCCGCGACCGTCATCCGCCGCGAGGGAGCCAGCGCGCTCGGATACACGATCACCGAGGGCGATCCGGAGCTGCGCGCCGCCGTCGCCGAGCAGGCGCGGCGCCGCGGCGTGCGCGCCGACCCGGATGACGTGCTGGTCAGCGCGGGCGCGCTCCAGGGCATCGACCTCCTCTGCCGCGTCTACCTGCGACGGGGCGACGTCGTCGTCGCGGAGTCGCCGGCGTTCGCGAACGCGCTCTCGGCGTTCCGCAACAGCGGCGCGCGCGTGCTCGAGGTGCCGGTGGACGAGGAGGGGATGGACGTCGCGCAGGCGGCGCGGATGATCCGGCGGCACGGTGTGCGGCCGCGCATGTTCTTCGTCGTTCCGAACTTCCAGAACCCCACGGGTGAGACGCTCTCGGAGCGCCGGCGCGAGGCGCTCCTCGCGCTCGCCGCGAGCTGCGGCGCGGTGATCGTCGAGGACGACCCGTACGGGCTGCTGCGCTACCGCGGCCGGGACCTCGCGCCGATCGCCTCGCTCGCGGTGCGCGCCGAGGTCGCGTCGGTCGGGTCGTTCTCCAAGACGTTCCTCCCCGGCCTGCGCGTCGGATGGGTCATCGCGTCGGGCGACGTCGTGCGGCGGATGGCCGCGGCGAAGCAGACGATGGATTCCTCCACCGGGACGCTCGCGCAGCGCATCGTGCTCGAGTTCCTCTCGCGGGGCGGGAACGACGCGCACGTCGAGCGGCTGCGGGGGCTGTACCGCGAGAAGCAGGACCGCGCGCGGGATGCGCTCGCGCGCGAGTTCGGCGGCACCGGCGTGACCTGGAACGATCCCGAGGGCGGCTTCTACTTCTGGGTGCGGCTTCCGCGCGGCGTCGACGCGTCGCGGCTGCTCGAGGTGGCGCTCGAGGAGGGCGTCGCCTTCGTGCCGGGGCGCGCGTTCGCCATCGAGCGCGACCACGGCAGCGCGCTCCGCTTCTCGATCAGCGGGCCCGCGCCGGCGCGCATCGACGAGGGCGTGCGGCGGCTGCGGCGCGCCTTCGACCGGGTGGTGGCGTGACGCTCGTCGCCCGGCGCCTCGACGCGCAGGCGGTGGCGGAGGCGGCCCGTCGCATCGCGCCGCACGTGCGCCGCACGCCGACGGAGCGCTCCGCCCCGCTCTCGGCGCTCGCGGGGCGCGAGGTGTTCCTGAAGCTCGAGAACCTCCAGCACACCGGCGCGTTCAAGATCCGCGGCGCGCTGAACGCGATCCTCCAGCTCGACGGGGCCGCGCGCGCCGCGGGCGTCATCACCGCCTCGGCGGGGAACCACGGGCAGGGCGTCGCCTTCGCCGCGAAGCTCGTCGGCGTCCCCGCCTGCGTCGTGCTTCCGCACGGCGTCCCCCTCGCGAAGCTCACCCAGGTCCAGCGCGCCGGCGCCGAGACGGTGCTCGCCGACGGTGGGTACGACGGCGCGCACCTCGCGGCGCGGGCCCTCGCGCGCGAGCGGGGGATGACCTACGTGCACGCGTTCGACGACGACGACGTCATCGCCGGCCAGGGGACGCTCGCGCTCGAGCTCCTCGCCGACGCCGAGGTGGACACGCTCGTCGTGCCCGTCGGCGGCGGCGGTCTCGTCGCCGGCGTCGCGCTCGCCGTGATGGATCGCCGTCCGCGCCCGCGGATCGTCGGCGTGCAGTCGTCCGGGGCGTCGGCCTTCGCCGAGTCGTTCGGGGCCGCGCACGCGGTCGAGCGCCCCGCCGCGACGATCGCCGACGGCATCGCCGTGCGCCGGCCGGCGGAGCGGACCCTCGCGATCGCGCGTCGCGCCGTGGACGACGTCATCACGGTCACCGACGAGGCGATCGCGCGGGCGATCGTGGTGCTGCTCGAGCGGCACAAGCTCCTCGCCGAAGGCGCGGGCGCCGCGGCGCTCGCCGCCGTGCTCGAGCTGAACGGACGCGTCGGCGGCCGGCGCGTCGGCGTGGTCGTCTCCGGCGGCAACGTCGACCCGAACCTGCTGGGGAAGGTGCTGCAGCAGGGCCTCGCGTCCGCCGGCCGGTACCTCGCGTTCCGCACCTGGCTCGACGACCGCCCGGGCATGCTCCACGAGCTCACCGGGATCCTCGCCGCCGAGCGGATCAACATCCTCCACGTGGGCATCCACCGCCTCGGTCCGTACGCGGCCCTCGGCCGGGTCGGGCTCGACGTCATCGTCGACACGCGCGACCGCGCGCACGCCGCGGAGGTCCTCGCGCTGGTGCGCGGACGGGGCTTCCCGGCCGAGGAGATCCTCGACACGGCGCCCGCGGCATGACGACCGCGATCCGCCGCTCGTGACGCCGCGCACGCTCTCGGAGAAGGTCTGGGAGCGTCACGTCGTGCGTCGCGCCGAGGGCGAGCCGGACCTCCTCTACGTGGACCTGCACCTCGTCCACGAGGTCACCTCGCCGCAGGCGTTCGAGGCGCTGCGGCTCGCCGGGCGCCGCGTCCGCCGGCCGGACCTCGTGCTCGCGACGGCGGACCACAACGTGCCGACGTCGGCGGCCACGCCCGCCGACGAGATCTCGTCGCGGCAGCTCGAGGCCATGACAGGAAACGCGCGGGAGTTCGGGCTCACGCTCTTCCCGATGGGCTCGCCCGGCCAGGGCATCGTCCACGTCATCTCGCCGCAGCTCGGGATGACGCTCCCCGGGATGACGATCGTCTGCGGCGACAGCCACACCTCCACGCACGGCGCGTTCGGCGCGCTCGCCTTCGGGATCGGCACCAGCGAGGTCGAGCACGTGCTCGCGACGCAGACGCTGTGGCAGCGACGCCCGGGGACCATGGCGGTGACCGTCGAGGGCGACCTCGCGCGCGGCGTGTGGGCGAAGGACGTGATCCTCGGGATCATCGCGCGCATCGGCGTGTCCGGCGGCGTCGGCACCGTCGTCGAGTACCGCGGGTCCACCATCCGCGCGCTCTCGATGGAGGGTCGCATGACCGTCTGCAACATGTCGATCGAGGCCGGCGCGCGTGCCGGCATGGTCGCGCCCGACGACGTGACCTACCGGTACGTCGAGGGACGGCCGCGCGCCCCGACGGGCGCGGACTGGGAGCGCGCGCTCGACGAGTGGCGCGCGCTCGCGACCGACGACGGCGCGCGCTTCGACCGCGAGGTGCGCGTCGACGCCCGAGAGCTGCGACCGTACGTCTCGTGGGGGACGAACCCCGCGCAGACCGTGACGATCGACGACGCCGTCCCCGATCCCGACGCGTTCGACGATCCGTCGCGCCGCGAGGCCGCGGCGCGCGCGCTCCGCTACATGGACCTGCGGCCGGGGATGCCGGTGCGCGACATCGCCGTCGACGCCGTGTTCCTCGGCTCGTGCACCAACGCGCGGCTCGAGGACCTGCGCGTCGCCGCGGAGGTGGTGCGCGGCCGGCGCGTGAAGCGCGGGATCCGCGCGCTCGTCGTCCCGGGGTCGATGCTCGTGAAGGCCCAGGCGGAGCGCGAGGGCCTGGACCGCGCGTTCCGCGAGGCCGGCTTCGAGTGGCGCGACGCGGGCTGCTCGATGTGCCTCGGGATGAACCCGGACGTGCTCCGCCCCGGCGAGCGCTGCGCCTCCACCTCGAACCGCAACTTCGAGGGTCGCCAGGGCCCCGGTGGCCGGACGCACCTGGTGTCGCCGGCGGTGGCCGCGGCGACCGCGATCGCCGGGCACTTCGCGCTGCCGGACGAGCTGTGAGCGCGCGGGGGCCGCGGTGAAGCCCGTGCGTCGCGTGGCCGGGCGCGTCGTGCCGCTCGACCGGGAGAACGTGGACACCGACCAGATCATCCCCGCGCACTGGCTGAAGCGCGTGGAGCGGACCGGCTACGCGCCCGGCCTGTTCGAGGCGTGGCGCCGCGACCCGTCCTTCGTGCTGAACGACGCGCGCTACGCGGGCGCGGCGATCCTCGTCGCCGGGCCGAACTTCGGGAGCGGCTCGTCGCGCGAGCACGCGGTGTGGGCGCTCCAGGAGTCGGGCTTCTCGGCGGTGGTGTCGTCCAGGCTGGCCGACATCTTCAGGAGCAACGCGCTGAAGAACGGCCTCCTGGCGGTCGAGGTCGCGCCGGACGTCGCGCGGCGCCTCATGGACGCCGCGACGCGTGAGCCCTCCACCGAGGTCGCGATCGACGTCGCCGCGCGCACCGTCGACGCGCCGGGGCTGCACGCGACGTTCGCGCTCGACGACCACGCGCGGCGGCGGCTGCTCGAGGGGCTCGACGACATCGCGCTCACGCTGCGCCACGAGGCCGACATCGCCGCGCACGAGCGCTCCCGCCCGCGCTGGCTCCCCCGCGCGCCCCGGCCCGGCACGGCCGATGCGGTACCGTCGGGAGAGCGTCGCAGGGGAGGTGCGTGATGGCGGCGACACGGCAGGCGCGCGCGGTGTGGACCGGCGATCTCATGAGCGGGTCGGGCGAGGTCTCCGCGGTCTCGAGCGGGAAGTTCGGCGCGCTCCCGTTGTCCTGGGCGGCGCGCACGGAGGCGCCCGGCGGGAAGACCAGCCCCGAGGAGCTCCTCGCGGCGGCGCACGCGAGCTGCTTCTGCATGGCGCTCTCGAACGGGCTCGCGAAGGGCGGCACGCCGCCGACGCGGCTCGAGTGCACGGCGACGGTCACGTTCGACCGGGTGGGCGACGGCTGGGGGGTCACCGCGAGCGCGCTCGAGGTGCGCGGAACGGTGCCCGGCATCGACGCGGAGTCGTTCGCGAAGGCGGCCGAGGCGGCCAGGGATGGCTGCCCGATCTCCCGCGCGCTGAAGGGGAACGTGAAGCTCTCCGTGAAGACCGCGCTCGTCGCGGAGACGCCGGCCCGCTGACTGCTACTTGACGGTCACCAGCCAGTAGACGCCGTAGTCCTCCATCCAGGTGGCGCCCTCGACGAGCGGTCGCAGGTACAGCCGGTACGTGCCCGGGGTCGAGGGCGCCTGCACCGTGAACCGGAACCACGACACCTGGCCCGGGCCGACCCACTCCGCGGGCTGGTCCGCGATGCGGTTGTAGCTCGGCCATCCGGTGTCGAGCGTGCCCCGCGTCCCGTCGCCGCCGAGCGGCGACGGCATGTCCTGGCCGGGGTTCGGCCGCCAGGTGCCCAGGAACGCGGCCTGGCCCATCGTCCCCTTGAGCCATCCGGCGGAGCCGGTGTTGTAGTAGGCGACGGTCGCGACCGCGGTGTCGCCCTGGCAGAGGGTCATGTAGCCGGACTGCCCGTACCACGACGCGTGGAACCCGGGGACGCCGTTCGTCGCCACGGCGGGCGGCGGGATGCCCGGTCCGACCGTGCTCGTGCAGGTGCTCGCCGCCGGCGTCACCTCGGCCACGCGGCCCGCCGTGACGGTCGCGCTCCCGATCGTTGCGCCGTTCGCGGCGACGCGGTACGTGCCGGAGGACACGTCGACGAAACCGAACCAGCCCTTTCCGTCGCTCCGCCGCGTGGCCACGATCGCGTTCGCGCCGTCGTACAGATCGACGCGCGCGCCCGGCGTCGTCGTCCCCCGGATGAGCCCGGCGACCGGCTGCGTCTTCCAGGGCATCGCCGGCACGCTCACCGACGACGGGAAGACCGGCGCGAGCGCGGCGGCGAGCGCCGCGCGGCTCGCGTCGCCGCTGCGCGTGCCGGCCGCGGACTGATCGTCCGGCGTGCGGTACGAGTACGCCACCCACCCCGCCGAGGGGTTGCCGGCGCCGCTGCTCGCGATCGCGAGCTGCGCCTGCGTCGCGCTGGCGCTCACCGGGTTGAGGTAGATGCCGCTCCCGATGGCCGCCTGGCGCGAGAACGCGTTGTCCTTCGCGTAGTCGCTCCACTCGCGGAACATCTGCGCCTGCTTGGGATCGTCCTGACGCTTGTAGTCCATCGGGACGTTGAGGTCGAGGATCCCCTCGCGCATCCAGCCGCGCCAGTCCTGCAGCTGCTCGGCGTAGGTGCGCGTGCCCTCCCACGATCCGACCGTCTGCGGGCCGTAGCCGTAGGCGATCGTGTCCGCGGAGATGCGCACGCTCGGGCGGATCGCGTACGCCTGGACGTAGATCTTGCGGACGATCGACGTGATCTGGTCGCGGCGCCACTGCGTCCACTGGGCGTCGGTGTTCGACGGGACGTCGGTCCGGCCGGCCTCCTGCTGGAAGCGCGCGACCGCGACGGGGTTGTAGCCCCACGACGGGACGTTCGTCCCGAGGTTCGCGTCGGGGTACCGGATGCGGTCGAGGTTGAGGCCGTCGATCGCGTAGCCGGCGACGAGCTGCGTCGCGACGTCGACGATCCACTGAGCCGCGTCGGGCACGCCGGGGTCGAGGAGCCAGTCATCGTTGTAGCGCTGCACGCCGTCCGAGCGCCTCGTCAGCCAGTCCGCGGGACCGCCGGCGGAGGGGCCGTGCAGGTTGAACGGATGGTTCGGGTCCGCGGGCGGCGTGTCGCCGCGCCAGATCGCGGTCGCGATCATCCAGGCGAACACCTGGATGCCGTTCGCGTGCGCCTTCTCGATCAGCGTCTGGAGCGGGTCGAACGGCGCCGGGGCGACGTCCTTGAGGTCGGTGCGCGGCGCGGCCGTGAGCCGGTTGCAGAGGCAGTCGCCGCGGCGGACGACCTGCGCGACGATCACGTTCAGCTTCGCGGCCTTGGTGTCGGCGACGAGCGCGTCGATCTGGGCGGGCGTGTAGAGGCCGTCGCCGAACGCGTCGACCCAGTAGGCGCGGATCTCGCCGCCGCCGGCGGCCGCGGACGCGGCCGGGAACGAGGGGTTGGCCGCGGCCGCGCTCGGCGCCGGGAGCGCTGCCATGAGCAGCGAGACGACGAGCGCGACCGTGGCCTTCCCCATGCCACGTCAACGCTACGACCCCGCCGGTGTAATGGAAGCGAGCGCGCAGGACGAGCGAGCGGGCGATCATAGACTCCGGCCGTGGCCCGACCATTCCGCTTCGCGGTGACCGCGCGCTGGGCGGCCGGCGGCACGCGGTGGCGCGAGCTCGCGAAACGCGTCGAGGGGCAGGGCTACGACACGCTCCTCGTCACCGATCATCTCGGGGCCCAGCTCGCGCCGATCCCCGCGATGATGGCCGCCGCCGACGCCACGACCGCGCTGCGCGTGGGGTCGTTCGTGCTCGCGAACGACTACCGCAACCCGGTGCTCCTGGCGAAGGAGATCGCGACGATCGACGTGATCTCCGGCGGCCGCGTCGACCTCGGCATCGGCGCTGGCTGGAGCGTGCCCGACTACCGGCAGCTCGGCATCGCGTACGACCCGCCCCCGGTGCGCGTCGGCCGCTTCGAGGAGGCGACGCTGCTGCTCGACCGCCTGCTGCGGGGCGAGGTCGTCGACCACGCCGGCACCCACTACACCGTCCGCGGCGCGCGGGTGCTCCCGCGCCCGGTCCAGCGGCCGCGGCCGCCGCTCATGATCGGCGGCGGGGGGCCGCGCGTGCTCCGCTTCGCCGCGCGTCACGCCGAGATCGTGTCGTTCATCCCGTCCTTCGACGCGCGCGGGCGGCCGAAGCTGGCGACGCTGCGCGAGGCGAGCTTCGCCGAGCGCGTCGCGCTCCTCCGCGCGGCGGCCGGCGCCCGCGCCGACCAGGTCGACGTGAACGTCTGGCTGCTCGACGCGGGCGTGAGCGATGCCGCCCGCGACTTCCGCCGCGCGGCCGCGACGGTCGCCAAGCGCGGTGCCAACGCGATCGCGGGCTTCCCGTTCCTGCTCTACGGGACGCGCGCCTCGCTCCGCGAGCTGATCCGCGAGCGCCGGGAGCGCCTCGGCGTCAACTACCTGGCGATCCCCGCTCAGGCGCTGGACGAGTTCGCGCCGATCGTGCAGGAGCTGCGCGGGACCTGATCAGTCCCCGCCTTTCCCCCTGCCCTTGCCGCCGTCCTTGTCGTGCCCGGCGTTCGCGCCGCTGGGCTGCGGCGTGGCCTGCGCCGCCGTCGGCTCCGCGGCCGGCGTCGCGGCCGCGCTGGGCGAAGGCTGCGCGTCGGGGCCGGCGCGTGTCGTGGCCACGGCGGCCCCCAGCGTGATCGCGAGGACGAGCGCGATGGCCATGAGCGGATAGTCCACCGGCCGCAGGCGCGCGAGCGGAGAGCGTGTCGGGCGATCGATGCGCAGGGTGGCGTCGTCCGCCATGCGGGTCGTCCCGCAGGGCTCGTGCCGCAGGGCGTCGGGCCCGGCAGGCTGCTCGGCGTGGGTGTGAGCGCCGGCGTGGGCTCATGCGCATCCGATCACGCGAGCGAACGCCATCGGCGATAGCAGCATGACGGCCGTGAGTGACAGGGTGAGTACGGCGCCGAAGGCGATTCCAGCGATCGCCGCACGTCGCAGGAAGCCTGCGAGGCCGAGCGCGATGAGCAGGGCCACACCAGCGACGGCGGGGACCAGCGTCCAGCTGGCCTGCACGACCATGCCACCGAGCGATGCGCACGGTTGCGGCTGGAGCAGGATCCACAGGAAGCGATCGTAGTCGGCGCGCAACCACATTCGGAACAGCAGCGGCCAGCTGATGAGCGCGACACTCACCGCGAGTGCGAGGGCCGCCACAAGATGCTTCGCGTCTTCGCGTGCGTCCCTCGTTCTCGTTGCGCTCACTCTCTCGACTCCTCTCGGAACGTCATAGCACCAGGTTCAGGCCGGCGCGAGGCATGTCCTGAACCTGGTGCCTGGCTGACTAGCTGGGGAGATTTGTGCTACGTTGTGCTACATGCGTCGGTCGAGGGTCGGGGTCAGGGAGCTGCGCCAGAACCTCAGCGTCCACCTGCGCAGGGTGAAGGCCGGGCAGGTGCTCGAGGTGACCGAGCGGGGCGTCCCGGTCGCGCAGCTGACGCCGCTCCCCCGGTCGAGCGACCCGCTCGGACGCCTCGAGGCTGCGGGTCTGTTGATCCAGCGCCCGAGCCGGCGCCTCCAGGAGCTCCCGGAACCGATCCGTCTTCCGAAGGGCATCTCGATCTCGAAGATCCTTGACGAGCTTCGCGAGGATCGGCTGTAGCGAGCGTCGTCTACCTCGACGCTTCCGCTCTCGTGAAGCTCGTCGCTCGCGAGGCCGAGACGGATGCGCTGCGGGAGTGGCTGCAGGAGCGTCCGGCCCGCATCACGAGCATCGTGGGCGAGATCGAGCTGCTTCGCGCCGCGCGTCGCGCGGCGGCGGCGGTGAAGGATGCGACGGTGGTCGGCCGCGCCTCCGCCGTCGTCTCCACCCTCGCGCTCGTCGGCCTGTCGGAGGCCATCGCCGACCGGGCCGCCGCGGTCGATCCCGCGGCGCTGCGCAGCCTCGATGCGGTGCATCTCGCCACCGCGCTGCTCGCCGGTCCGCTCGAAGCCTTCGTCGCATATGACGACCGCCTGGCGCAGGCCGCGCGTGAGGCCGGTCTCAGCGTGCTCCAACCCGGCAGGGAGGGATAGGTGCGCGTACGGGTCGGATCAGACGAACCGCTCCGCCTTCCACTCGATGCCGAGCTCGCTCGGCGGGCCCATGTAGCCGAGCAGCGCCGAGGCCGCGACGACCGCCGGTGAGGCGAGGTAGCCGAGCCCGCCGACGCCCATGCGGTTCGTCCAGTTGCGATTGAACGAGGTGATCGCGGTCTGGCCCTTCGCCAGGGCGTCGGGGCCCTGGCCGAAGCAGGGCCCGCACCACGACTCGCGGATCTCGGCGCCGGCGGAGCGCAGCACGTCCGCGATCGACTCGCCCCCGAGACGCTGGTCGGCGCGCTCGATGTCGCGTTTCACACCGCCGGATCCGGGGAAGACGACGAGCTCGCGCGCGGTCCGCGTCGCGCCCTTCTCGCGTCCGGCGCGCAGCACCAGCGCCGCCTCGAGGAGGTCGCTGTACCCGCCGTTCGTGCACGAGCCGATGAACGCCTTGTCGAACGCCAGGCGCTCGCGCGCGACCTCGCGCGCCGGGAACGCGTTCGCGGGCGAGAACGGCTTCGCGATGAGCGGCTCGACCTGTGAGAGGTCCAGCTCCTCGTCCACTTCCCACGCGACGTCCTCGCCCGGGGCGAACGTCGGATAGGGGAGCGCGATGCCGCGCTCGTCGAACCACGCGCGGGTCGTCTCGTCCGGCGCGAAGATGCCGTTGGTGGCCTCGCCCTCGGCCATCATGTTCGCGATCGTGTTGCGGTAGGACATCGGGAGCTGTCGGCCGCCGTCGACGAACTCCACGCTCATGCCGCCGGCCTGCGCCGCGCCCCAGCGCGCGAGGAGCGCGAGCACGACGTCCTTCCCGCTCACCCACGGATTGAGCGCGCCGGTGAAGCGGACCCGCCGCTGCTTCGCGCAGGTGAAGTAGACATAGCCCGTCGCCCAGCCAAAGCCGAGCGCCGTCGAGCCGACGCCGTAGCCGAGCGCCCCGTACGCGCCGTACGCGCGGCTGTGCGAATCGGCGCCGGGGATGAGCCCGCCGGGGACCACCAGGCCCTGCTCGGGGAAGTAGAAGTGGAAGATACCGTCGCCCGGCGTCGCGTAGCGGGGCCTGCCGATGCGGTAGCGGTCGGCGAACTGCTTGCCGATCGCGGTCTGCTTGTCGTCCGCCTCGCGGTGGTTGAAGACGAAGTGGTCGTTCGCGTAGGCGACCTGGCGCGGCTCGATGGCGTCTCCGCCGGTGATCTGGTTGAAGGTGTGGATCGCGAACGGGCCGGTGCCGTCGGACGCCGGCAGCAGGTCGGCGTACACGCGGATCGTCGCGCCGGCGCGGACCGCGCCATCGCGGTCGACGCGGTGCGACCAGAGGATCTGCTCCGTCGAGGAGAGCCGGCGCGCCGTCCTCGCGTCGGGCCAGGCGATCGCGGGGACGCGGCGCACCGAGTCGGCGAACTCGCGCCTGCCGATGCGGACGATGCCGCCGGAGCGGCGGATCTCCTCCTCCTGCGGCGAGAGCGGCGCCGGCTCGTAGGTCTTCCCGCGCGTCTCGTTCACCAGCGTCCGCGTGGCCGGGTCGAACGCGAACGCGTCGCCCTCCTGCGCGTCCGCCACGGCCTCGCGGCTCTGCACGACGTGGAGGCCGAGGTTGAGCGCGTTGCGGCGGAAGATGTCGCCCATCGCCGCGCCGCACACGATGACGATCTCGCGCCCCGCGTCGTCGCCCACGCCCTTGAGACCGGCCGGGCTCATCTCGCGCGAGCTGCCGATCGCGAAGCGGTCGCCGGCGACGATGAACGTCTCGCCGCGCGCGACGCGCTCGCGGAAGGCTGGCATGAGGTAGCGGAACGAGCCTGCCTTCCAGCGCTCGTCGAGCGTCTCGAGCGACTCCGAGACGCAGTCCGTCGCCGGGGTGATCTGGTCCGTGTCGATCGCGTCGAGCTTGCGCCCGGGGACCTTCGGGTCCCAGAAGATGAGCGCCTTCCCGCGGATGAGCCGCTCGCCGCCCACGCCGCTGGCTTCGGCCGCCGTGTCGTGGCGCTCGATCGACGCGCCGGGGAGCAGCCGGGCTGGCGGGATGGGTGCGAGTGTGCGTGCGCCGGTCACGTCCTCATGGTCGCACGGCTCCAGCGGTAGCGGTGCTCGGGCCGTCCCGCGGCGCCGTAGCGCATCTCGATCTCGACGAGGCCGGCGCGCGACAGGTGGTCGAGGTAACGCCGCGAGGTCACGCGGCTCATCCCGGTCGCCGCGGCGACCTCGCTCGCCGAGAGGTCGTGCGAGCCCCCGCGCAGCGTCCGCGCGACGAGCGCGAGCGTCGCCGGCGAGAGCCCCTTCGGCAGCTCGGCCGCCTCGCGCGGAGCCCGCAGGAGCGCGTACAGCTCGTCGATCTCCGCCTGGTCCACCTCGCGCAGCGTCCCCAGGCGCAACCGCGCGGCGGCGTAGCTCTCGAGCTTCTCGCGGAACGCGTTGAACTGGAACGGCTTCACCAGATAGTGCACCACGCCGCCCTGGAGCGCCGAGCGCAGCGTGTCGACGTCGTTCGCCGCGGTGATCGCGATGACGTCCACGGACGGACGACCCGGCGCGCGCAGCTCGCGCAACACCTCGAGCCCGGAGCGGTCGGGGAGGTAGATGTCGAGCAGCACGAGGTCGGGCCGCTCGCGCTCGGCGAGCGCGAGCGCGTCGGCCGCGGTGTGCGCGGCGCCGACGACGACGAACGACGGCAGACGCTCGATGAAGCCCCGGTGGACCTCGGCGACGCGGTAGTCATCGTCGACGATGAGGGTGCGGATGCGGTCGCTCACGTCGGTCGACCTCACGACGGGACGGCGGGCCCCGTCGTGGTGGCAACGGGCTCCTGGACGACACCCGGGACGAGCGCGGTGAACACGGCGCCGCCGTCGTTCGCGACGTGGACCCAGCCGCCGCGGCGCTGCGCGACCTGGCGGACCAGGGCGAGACCGAGGCCGTGATGCGCGCCGCCGGCCTTCGTCGTGAACCCTTCGCGGAAGATCTCCTCGGCCAGCGCCGTGTCGACGCCCGAGCCCGAGTCGCGCACGCGGACGACCACGCCGGCGTCCTCGGTGTGCACGCTCACCTCGATCCACGGCTTCTCGCGGCCCGCGACCGCGTCGATGGCGTTGTCGACCAGGTTGCCGACCACGGTGATGAGGTCGCGCACGTCACCGATCTCGCGCGGCAGGCGGGCCTCCGGCGCGAGCCGGAACTCGACGTTGCGCTCGGACGCGAGCGCGGCCTTCGCGAGGAGGAGTGCGGCGAGCGCCGGATCTTCGATCCGTTGCTGCACTCGGTCGACGAGCTCCTGATGCACCAGGCTCGTCTCGGCGATGAACGCGATCGCCTCCCGCAGACGACCGAGCTCGATGAGACCGCCGACGGTGTGGAGCTTGTTCGAGAACTCGTGCGCCTGTGCGCGCAGCGCCTGCGCGAGACCGCGCTCCGTGTCGAGCTCGCGGAGCACGCCCTCGAGCTCGGTCCGGTCGCGAAGCGTGACGACGGCGCCGACGTCGCGCCCGCGCACCGACACCGGCATGCGGTTCGCGACGAGGACGCGCTCGCCGGCGAGCATGATCTGGTCGCTCGCGCTCTGCGCGCGCGTGAGCACCTCGCGGACGTGCGGGTTCGGCACCAGGTCCTCGAGCGGCCGTCCCTCCACCTGCCCCTCGAGGCTCAGGAGGCGCCGGGCCTCGTCGTTCGCGAGCGCGACCTTCCCGTCTCGGTCCATCGCCAGCACGCCCTCGCGGATGCCGTGCAGCATCGCGTCGCGCTGCTCCAGGAGTCCGGCGATCTCGCGCGCTCCCAGGCCGAACGTCTGCGCCTCGATGCGCCGTGCGAGCACGAGCGAGCCGGCGATGCCGAGGGCGAGCGCGAGGAGGACTGTGAGCGTCATGGTGGGGAGCGCCTGCCCGAGCTTCTCCGCCAGCTGTTCCTCGAGGAAGCCGACGGAGACCATCCCCACGACCTCGTTGTCCTTCGTGATCGGGACCTTCGCCCGAAGGGACCGTCCGAGGGTCCCCTGCTGGACGCCCACGTACACGTCGCCGGCCAGCGGGATGCTGGGGTCCGTCGACACGCGCTCGCCGAGCCGCGCGGGATTCGGATGGGAGTACCGGATGCCCTGCGCGTTCGCGACGACGACGAAGTCGGCGCCGACGGATCTGCGGATCGCCTCGGCGATGGGCTGGATGACCTTCGCCGGCTCCGGTTCGTCCATCGCGTCGAGGATGTCCGGCGTCGCCGCGACCGCGTACGCGATCGTGAGCGCGCGCTGCTTGTACTGCTCGTCGATCTGGTTGCTCACCAGCCCGTAGGAGGCGAGCGCGCCGACGATCACGATGCCGGCGACGAGGTTCACCTGCATGAGGAGCAGCTGCGAGGACAGCGAGAGGCGCCGCAGCCCGCGAAGCGGCGCCGCGAGCGGCGATGCGACGGCCGCCCGACGACGCATGCCGACCGTCACGGTCCGGCCTCACGCCGCTGCGCCACGCGTCGCGCGCCCATGGTCCACGCGAGGTCGAATGCCGCTCGCATCGCCGACGGATCGGCGCGGCCGGTGCCGACGATGTCGTACGCGGTCCCGTGCGCCGGGGTGGTGACCGGGACGGGGAGACCGCCCTGGAGACTGACCGCGCGTCCGGATGTCATGAGCTTGAGTGCGATCTGCCCCTGGTCGTGGTACATGGTGACCACACCGTCGTACGCCCCGTCGCGCACACGCAAGAAGACGCGGTCGGCGGGCAGCGGTCCCTCGACACCGGGCACGCGCCCCCGCGCGCGCTCGACCGCCGGCGCGATGACGTCGATCTCGTCGCGACCGGCGAGCCCGCCGTCGCCGAGATGCGGGTTGAGGCCGCACACCGCGATGCGCGGGCGCTCGATCCCCGCGTCGCGCATGGTGCGGTCGATGAGGACCACCGCGTCGACGATGCGCTCGATCGTGATGAGCCCGCTCACGTCCTTCAGCGGCACGTGTGAGGTCACGCGTGAGGACCACACGCCGTTCGCGACGTTGATCTCGCATACGTAGCCCGCGACGCCGAGCCGGTCGGCGAGCCAGTGAAGCTCGTCCGCGAAGGGGTTGCCGCCGTCGTGCAGGGCCTTCTTGTTGAGCGGCGCGAAGCAGACCGCGTCCGCGCGGCCCGCGGCCGCGAGGTCGACGGCGATCGCGAGCGTACGCAGCGCGTGCGCGCCCGCCGCCGCGCTCGGGGCGCCAAGGGCGAAGCCACCCCTGACGCCTTCGACGCGCTGGAGGACCGGGCGGCCGGAGGCGAAGTCCGGGTCGGCCGGTGCGCCCGTCTCGGCGACGTCCAGACCCACGCCGGCGATACGCGCACCGCGACGAAGCTCGCCACCATCGCCGATGACGTGGATCTCGGCCGCCTCGGTCGCCGTGGCGTCCGCGAGCAGGCGTGCCACGAGCTCGGGACCGATGCCCGTCGGGTCGCCGAGCGTGAGCGCGACGCGTGGCCGGCCGCGCGCCGCCGGTGGCGCCGCCGTCACGACCGAAACGACCAGAACGTGTTCAACGAACGCATCCCCTCGTTAGCCGCGGGCTGTCCGTAGCGTAACCGTGCCTGGCGGTCCCCGCCGCGCGATACGTAGACGGAGGTGTGTCCCAAATGCGAATCGCACGTGTCCTCGCCTCCTTCATGGCGGCCACGCTCGTCGCGGCCGCGTGCGGAGGCGGCGCGCAACCATCACCGTCCGCGGCGCCCGCGACGTCCGCGGCGGCGAAGACCACGGCCGCGGCGACCACCGCGGCACCCGTGCTGACCAAGGCGATGACGATCGTCGCTCCCGCCGGCGCCGGCGGCGGCTACGACACGACCGCGCGACTCATCGCGAAGATCATCACCGAGGACAAGCTGTACACGCAGACGGTCACGGTGATCAACCAGCCCGGCAACGGCGGTCTCACCGCGACGGCCGACCTGGTGAACAACAAGAAGGGCGACCCCTACACGACCATGGTGATCGGGCGCGTCGCGCTCGGCGCGCAGATCACGACGAAGTCGCAGGTGAAGCTCTCGCAGCTGACGATCATCGCGCGCCTCATGGGTGAGGCCGAGCTCGTCACCGTGCCGGCGAACTCGCCGTTCAACTCGGTGAACGACGTCATCGCCGCGCTCAAGAAGGACATCAACAGCGTGAAGTTCGCCGGCGGCTCGGCCGGCGGCATCGATCAAGAGCTCGCGTCCCGCTTCGTCGAGCTCGCGGGTGGCAACGTGAGCACCTGGAAGGGTTATGTCGCGTACCCAGGCGGCGGAGAGGCCGCGGCCGCGGTCATCGGCGGCCAGGTGCAGGTCGGCATCTCCGGCGGTGCCGAGTGGTATCCCCACATCCAGTCGGGCAAGATGAAGGCCCTCGCCATCTCGTCGGCCGAGGCGCCGAAGAGCGAGACCGGCAGCAAGATCAAGACGCTGAAGTCGCAGGGCATCGACATCGTCCTGCTGAACTGGCGCTTCCTGACCGCGCCGCCAGGGATCACGCCCGACCAGCTCAAGGCGCTCCAGGACCTCGCCACGAAGGTCCACGCGTCCGCGGGCTGGAAGGATTTCGTCCAGAAGAACGACTGGGAGGACAATTTCACGACGGAGGGACTTCCCGCGTTCCTCGACTCGGAGGAGAAGCAGCTCACGAAAACGCTCACCGATCTCGGCATGGTGAAGTAGTGCGGCACCCCGATCTCATCGGGGCTTTCGTCATCTTCATCTTCGGTCTCGTGGCGATCGCCGCGGCGCTGACGACCCCGGACCCGGGGTTCGGGGTCGTCGGCCCCGGCGTCCTCGCGGCGTGGCTCGGCGGCTTCGTCCTCCTCACCGCCGCGTGGATGGGATGGACGACGCTGCGGGGCCGCGAGGTCCCGCAGCTCGTGCCCATCGACTACCGGCCGCTCGCGTCCTCGGTCGGCGCCATGGCCCTGTACTTCACGCTCTTCGTCCCGCTCGGGTTCGTCGTCGCGAGCGCGGCGTTCCTCGTCGTCGAGACGCGCATCCTCGGCAGCCGTCGTCTCGTGCGCGACGCCGTCGCCGGCATCCTCTTCATCGTGGTGATCGACTTCGTCTTCGTGCGACTCATCGGCGTGCAGCTCCCGCGCGGGATCCTGTCCTTCTGATGGATATCCTCGGGAACCTCCTCGCCGGGTTCGGCGTCGCGCTGCAGCCGCAGAACCTCGTCTACGCCTTCATCGGCGTCACCGTCGGTACGGGCATCGGTGTCCTCCCGGGCATCGGCCCCGCGCTCACGATCTCGCTCCTGCTGCCGCTCACCTTCAGCCTCGACTCGACGCCCGCGTTCATCATGTTCGGCGGCCTCTACTACGGCGCGATGTACGGGGGCTCGACGACGTCGATCCTCGTGAACACGCCGGGCGAGTCCGCCTCCGTCGTCACCGCGATCGACGGCTACCAGATGGCGAAGAAGGGCCGCGCCGGCGCGGCGCTCGCGACGGCCGCGATCGGCTCGTTCGTGGCGGGGACGTTCGCCACGATCGTGCTCATGGTCCTCGCGACGACCCTCGCCGACCTCGCGGTGCTGCTCGGACCGCCCGAGTACTTCGCGCTCATGCTCGTCGCGCTCGCGGCGGTGTCGAGCCTCTCGGGCACCTCGGTCGCCAAGTCGGTCTTCGCGACCCTCTTCGGGCTGCTCGTCGGCCTCGTCGGCAGCGACGTGCAGACCGGCACCGTGCGTCTGGCGTTCGGGATCCAGGACCTCGAGAACGGCATCGACGTCGTGCTCGGCGCGATCGCGCTCTTCGCGATCGGCGAGGTCCTCTGGGTCGCCGCCACCTCCGGCCGGCAGGGTCCCGAGGAGCGCCAGAAGGTGAAGGGCTCGGTCTGGATGACTCGCGAGGAGTTCCGCCGGTCCATACCCGCGTGGCTGCGTGGCAGCGCCATCGGGTTCTTCATCGGCGCGCTGCCCGGGGCCGGCGCGACGATCGCGTCGTTCGTCACCTACGGCGTCGAGAAGATGACCTCGCGGCGGCCGCAGGAGTTCGGCAAGGGGGCGATCGAGGGAGTCGCCGGTCCCGAGGCGGCCAACAACGCGTCGGCCGGCGGCGCGCTCGTCCCGCTCCTCGGCCTCGGCATCCCCGGCTCGGGCACGACCGCGGTCATGCTCGCGGCGTTCACGATCTACGGCATCCAGCCCGGCCCGCTCCTCTTCTCGCAGCACGCCGACCTGGTGTGGGGCCTCATCGCGAGCCTCTACATCGCGAACGCGGCGCTCCTCATCCTCAACCTGCCGCTCGTAGGTGTGTGGGTGAAGCTCCTCGACATCCCGAAGCCGCTCCTCTACTCGGGCATCATCGTCATCTCCGCGCTCGGCGTGTATTCGCTGAACTACAGCGCGTTCGAGCTCGGCGTCGCGTTCGTCCTGGGGCTCGTCGGCTTCCTGTTCCGGCGCTTCGACTACCCGCTCGCCCCGGTCATCCTCGGGATCGTCCTCGCGCCGCTCCTCGACAACAACTTCCGCCGCGCGATGATCATGACGAGCGGCGACGTGCTTGCAGTCGTGCTGCGGCCCGGTGCGGCGCTCATGCTCGTCGCTGCGATCCTCTTCTTCTCGTTCCCGTTCCTGCTGCGGCTGTACGGCCGCCTGTCGGGGAAGCGCGAGATCGCGGAGCTCATCGAGACCGACGTCGGGTAGCTGCGCCCCTAGGTCTGAGGCTCGAAGGGGTCGAGGAGCGCGAAGCCCGTCCGAGCCACGTCCGCCGTGTTCCTCGTGACCAACGTCAGTCCGGTGATCCTCGCGGTCGCGGCGAGCGGTCCGTCGATGTAGTGGAGACGCAGGTCGGCCAGCCACGCTCGAACCACCGCCGGACGTTCGGATCGGCGTTCGCCTTCCGGATCTCCGACACGACGCTCGTGTCGAGCAGCTAGCTCACCGCCCGGTCGCTCCGCGACGGGAAGGCAGCGTGACGACGCGCGCCCGCTCCGTAGCGCGCCCGAGATCCAGCGTCTCCAGGTCGGGAGCGCCGCGCAGGAAGTCCTTGAAGCTCGGGGCGGCTGCTCGGGAGGCACGGCGGACCAGCTCGCTGAGCGCTGTTTCGCCTCCTGCAGCTGCCAACGCACCGCCGAGACCCTCCTGTCCAGACTGTCTAGGTCACAGTACGCAAGGCCGCGTGCGGAGCCGATCGGGACCAGACGTCCGACAGACTGCTACGCCGCGACGCCGGCACGGCGCAGCAGGCGCGTGAGCCCGCACACGTCGGCGAGCTCGGCGATGCCCCAGACCGTCCGCGCGATCCGTTCCGCCTCGGGCCGCGCGACCTGCGCCCACGCCGCGCAGTCCGTGAGCTTCGCCTCGAGCTCCGCGTCGGTCATCGGGTCGGCGGGGCTGCCCTTGCCGAAGTCCGCGCGCCCGCTCACGAGGCGTCCGTCGGTCGTCTCCACCTCGACGATGGTGGTCATCTTCTCGTAGCCGGCGGCCTCGGCCTCGGGATGCACGCCGAACTCCACGAGCGCGATGAGCTCCTGTACGTCGCGCCGGTTCACGACCTCGGCGGTGAACTCGGCGAGGCCGGCCTTCCGCTCGATGAGCAGGATCGCCATGCAGAACTCCATGCTGAACTTCGCCTCGAGCTCGGTCCGCGGACGGTGGTGGATGAGCGCGTTCGGCATGTTGCGGTTCGTCCCGACACGCACGCGCCGCACCCGCTCGGGACGGAGGTCGTTGTCCGCGATGAGGCGCCGCATGACACCCATGCCGGGATGCGTGAGCGACCCTGACGGATGCGGCTTGATCGACACGCCCGGCCGCTCGAACGACCACGGCCGCCCGAGGGCGCCGTCGATGGCGTCCGCGTCGTAGCCGCCGCCCGCGGCCTGGAAGAATCCGCGCTTGGCCTCGAGGATGTCCTCGGCCGCGGTCCAGCCGAGCGTCGCCAGGTCCGCCGCGACGACGCCGTTCTCCGCGGCGCGGCCGGCGTGGAACGGCTTCGTCATCGTGCCGAAGTTCTCGCGCAGCCCGGCGGAGGTGCTCGCGGCGATGCCGAGCGTCCGCGCCGCCGTCGGCACGTCCGCGCGCCGCAGCCGCGCGAGGGCCGCCGCGGCGCCGATCGCGCCGATGGTGCCGGTGCTGTGGAAGCCGTCCTGGTAGTGGCGCGGCGCGATCGCCTCCGCCACCTTCATCTCCACTTCGGTCCCGACGAGGTACGCGTCGAGCACGTCGGCGCCGCTCGCGCCGCGCGTCTCGGCGTCGGCGAGCACGGCGGGCAGCACCGGCGCGGTGGGGTGGGTGAGCAGGCCGTACACGCGGTCGGGCCTCACCGCGAGCTGCGTGTCGTCGTAGTCGTCGGCGTGGATGGCGATGCCGTTCGCGAACGCCGCGAACCGCGGCGCGACGGTCCCGGCCGCGCCGATGATCGTCGCGCCGCCCCCGCACGCGAGCCCGTCGAGGTAGCGGCGCACGAGCCGGCCGCTCTCCGCGGCGCTGCCCGCGAGCGCGAGGCCGATGCCGTCGAGGATCGAGCGGGTGCCGAGCCGGCGCACCTCCGCCGGGATCGCGGAGCGCGGGGTCAGGGCGATGAACTCGGCGACGGCGCGGGTGAGGGGCATCAAGACGATGATGCCGCAGGCGGCGACGGCGGGACCCTACTATCCGTCACAGTGCCGACCGGTCCGCTCGACGAGAAGGAGTACAGCCGCTGGCGGGCGGAAGCCGATCACGCGCTCGAAGGAGCAAGGGTCCAGCTCGCGGCCGGGCTGCACAACTGGGCCTGCTTCGCCGCCGAGCAATCGGCGCAGCTCGCCCTCAAGGGCCTGCTCCACGGATTCGGGAAGGGCGCCTGGGGACACGATCTCGTCCGCCTCGGGTCCCTCGCCCACGACGCCGGTCTGATCGTCCCCGCCGACGTCGTCGACGCCACGCGACGGCTGGGCCGGCACTACGTGGCGACGCGCTACCCCGACGCGCACGCCGAGGGTCCTCCCGGACCGCACTACGGCGAGGCGGACGCGCGGGAGGCCATCCGGGACGCCGAGGCCATCGTCGGTTTCGTGGACCACGCATGGAAGAGCCTGGGTGTCTGACGTCATCGCGGAGCGCCGGCGCGAGCAGTCGCGGATGCGCACGGCCGCGGCCGACTACGTCGAACGGCTCGCAGCCCACCTCGACGTCATCGCCGCCGCCATGGTCGGCTCCGCGGCCCGCGGCGACTTCAACGTGTGGAGTGACATCGACGTCGTGGTGGTCGCCGAGGGGCTGCCGGCGCGGTTGCCGGACCGTGCCCTCTCGCTCGCGATGGACGCGCCGCCGGGGGTCGAGCCGATCGGCTTCACGCCCGCCGAGTTCGAGCGTGCCTACCGCCGGGGGAACCCGCTCGCGCGTGAGGCCGTCGAGCTCGGAGAGACGATCCGCGGCGAGTCGTTCTTCTCGCGCTACCGCTCGCGATAGATCCTCGGCCATGCGGGCAGCGAACGCCTCCGGCGGCTGGAGTGGTCTCTTTCGGCCCGATGCCGTCGGTCAGTGCCGCTCCGTGCGCCGCAGCACGGTGCGGTCGTGCGAGAGGTGGATCCGCGCGGCGTCGAGGCGGCGCAGCCGCATGAGCGACGCGTCCGCCTCCGCGGTCGCGAAGGCGCGCGCGTCCTGCGCCGCCTGTCCGGCGATGAGCACGAGCCCGTCTTCGGTGTCGATGGTGACCGCCTGGTGCCCGGGCGTGTGCCCCGGCGCGTGGAGCACGCGCACGCCCTGAGCGACCTCGGTGTCGCCGCGCACGCGCTCGTAGCGCGCGCCGGCGAAGTCGACCCATTCTCCCGCCGGCGAACCCGGCTCCCACGCCTCCGCCCACTCCGCGTCCTGCACGACGATCGACACGCCGGGGAACGCGCTGTTGCCCCCCGCGTGGTCGAAATGGAGGTGCGTGTTGACGACGAGGCGCACCGCGTCCGCGTCGAGAGCGCTCTCACGCAGCGCGTCGCGGATCGCCCGACGGCGCGGCTGATAGTGCTCGTCGATCCACGCGTTGCCGGTCACGAGTCCGGTGTCGACGAGGACGATCCCGTCCGCGAGTCGCACCGCGAACGCGAGGACCGGCCCGGTCCGTCCCGCGAGCGGGTGCTCCTCCGGGTACGCCAGGTCGGCGACGTGGAGCGGGACGACGTCGCTCGCGCGCATCGTCCCGAGTGTCCCACGCGGGGCGCCGCCCCACATGGGGAATAGCGGCGACGGCGCGCGTGTCTCTCATCTCGGAGGTGCGTCAGATGTCGGTCGTCAGCCAGGCGGTCAAGGATCAGCTGCGGGAGCGTCTCGCGAGGACGCTGTCCGGGCCGGTGGAGCTTCGGCTCCGCGTGCGGCCCTCGCTCGGCGGGCTCGTCGTGCCCGGCGCGGGCGCCTGCGAGACGTGCGACCCGGCCCGGGAGATCGCCGCGGCGCTCGCGGAGGCCTCCGACAGGGTGACGCTCGTCGTGACCGAGGATCGCTCGCTCGCGGCGCCGGTGCTGGAGATCGCGCGCCCCGGCGAGCCGTCGCGCATCTCGTTCGAGGGCCTTCCCTCCGGCTACGAGTTCTCCACGCTGCTCGACGCGGTGGAGCGCGTCTCGTCCGCCGCGGACGACCTGGCGCCGGAGACGCGCGCCGCGCTCGGCGCGCTCACGAGCGACGTCGAGCTCATGGTGTTCGTCACGCCGACGTGCCCGTACTGTCCGGGCGCGGCCAGCCTCGCGAACCGCATGGCCCTCGCCTCGCCGCGCGTGCGGGCGCGCACCGTCGAGGCGAACGAGTTCCCCGAGCTCTCGGACCGCTTCGGTGTCCGCGGCGTGCCGCAGACCGTCGTGAACGGGTCCGGCGTGTTCGTCGGCGCGCTCCCCGAGCCGGCCTTCCTCGAGCGGGTGCTCGCGTTCGCGAGCCCGCCGGCGGCCACTGGCGACCTTCCGCGCTGATCAGACTCCAATGACTTCCGAGTCGCGACGCTAGGCCGCGGCCTCCGCGCCCTCGCGCCGGTTCAGCGCGCCAGCGCGTCGAGCTCGTCGTCCGAGAGCAGCCGATCGCTCTGCTTGGCGGCCTCGAAGACGCGCGCGATGCGCTCCTTCGTCGGCTCGTAGCCGTGGTGCTCGAGCCAGAACACCACGTTGGACTCGCCGCTCATCGGTCCCACCTCGATGCGCTGCTCGCGGCCGAGCACGGACGCGGGCACACCGCTGTACACGCGGTCGGCGAGCGCGCGGTCGCCCTTGCGCAGCGCTTTGATGACCGCGGCCGCGTGCACGCCCGTCCCGGTGCGGAACGCGTCGGCGCCAAGCGCGGGGTAGTTCGGCGGGATCGCGATGCCGCAGTGCTTCGACACCAGCTCGACGTACTCCACCAGCGGGGTGAGGTCGCGGTCGATGAGGCCCCAGATGCGCAGGTTCACCAGGAGCTGGTCCATGGAGGTGTTGCCGACGCGCTCGCCGATCCCGAGCGCGCAGCCGTGCACGCGGTCGGCGACGGCCGTCGCCGCCAGGGCGTTGATCGTCCCCAGGCCGCGGTCGTTGTGCCCGTGGTAGTCGAGCTTCACCGCGCGGCCGCGGATCACCTCGCCGCGCAGGAACGCCAGCAGGTTGCGCACGCCCTCGGGGGTGGCGAAGCCGACCGTGTCCGACGCGCAGATGCGCGCCGCGCCGCAGCCGATCGCCGTCTCGTACAGCTTCGCGAGCGTCTCGGGGTCGGCGCGCGTGGTGTCCTCGGTGACGAACATCACCGGGAGCCCCGCCTTCACGAGCGCGGTGACCGACTCCTCCACGTTGCGCAGCATCGTGTCGAGCGACCAGTCCTCGGCGAAGCGCCGGATCGGCGACGAGCCGATGAACGCGCACGACTCGATGGCGACGCCCGCGGCCTGGGCCACCTCGATCGCCGCGCGCACGTCCTGCGGGTGCGTGCGCAGGGCCTGGTTGGGCCGCAGCGTCCGCAGGCCGAGGGTCTCTTTCGCGAGCGCGACGATCTCGTCGCGAGCACGCCCCGACGCGCCGGGGAGGCCGATGTCGGCGCTGTCGATGCCCAGCGCGTCCATGAGGTGGAGGAGCCGCTTCTTGGTCTCGAGCGGCGGATTGCGCACGGACGGCCCCTGGAGGCCGTCGCGCAGCGTCTCGTCGTCGAGCTCGACGGCGCGGTAGTCCGCGCGCGCCGCGCGCCCGTCGCGGTTCCAGTCGTAGACGAGCTGGTCGATCACCGCTCGTTCCGCGGCGCCGGGACCGCGTACGCGCCGGCCGCGGCGCTCCAGCGCAGCAGGGCGAGGTCGTCGAGCGCGGCTCCGGCGCGCCGGTCCGGAGCGAAGGTGTAGCGGGTCGCCACACCCGAGAATGTGAGCGTCTCGAGCGCGAGCCGCAACCGCTCGCCCGTGACCGGCGCCTCCGCCCGCGCGTACGCGGCCGCGACGATCGCGAGCGCGTCGCCGGCCGTCGCCGCGATCGTGTTCACGCCCGCGTCCGCGGCGGCGCGCGAGCCCGGCCACGACACGACCGTGCCGGCGTCGCGCAGCGCGAGCAGGTCCGCGTCGGTCGTGAGGTAGGAGAGGTAGAGCGTCGCGGGCGTGGTGGGCGGGACGCCGCTCGTCGCCGCGGTGTACGCGGCCGTGGTCCCCGGGAAGAACACCGACCGCGCGGCGACCGCCGCGACGCGCACGAGCCGCTGGCCCTCGCGCGGATCGATCACGAGCGGCGCCGTCACCAGGCCGTGGCGCCGGAGCGCCCCGAGCAGCGCGAGGCGCTCGGCGGCGCCCGACGCCGCGCCGTCGCTGAGCACGAGCGCCGCGCCGAGCAGGCCGCGCGCGTCGGCGTCGTCGGCCACCGCCTCGGCGACGGCGTCCGCGGTCGGCGCGAGCGCGAACGCCCAGCGCGCGCCCGGGCCGCCCGACGGGTCGGCGATCGGCAGCGTGAAGAGGACGGGGAGCGCGGCGGCGGCGACCGCCTGCGCGACGAGCTCCCCGTAGCGCACGTGCGCGCCGATGACGACGGCGTCCGCGCGCTCGTCGACGGCGCGCTTGAGCGCCAGGATGAGCCGCGCCTCACCGCCGGCGACGTCCACGTAGCCCACCCGCACCCGCGGCGTGCCGGTCCGGCGGTCGCTCCAGGCCTGCATCGCGGCGCGCTGCGTGCTGCCGAGGGCCGCGTCCGGCCCGGAGAGGTCGAGCAGGACGGTCACCTCGAGCGCGTTCGGGTCACGCGTGGGTGTCGGCGTCGGGACGGCGGGCGGCGGCGTCTGGCACGCGGCGAGCAGGACGGCGGCCGCGAGCGCCAGGGCGCGCACGGGTCAGGCCCGCGTGCCGTCCGGGAGCGGGTGCCCCTCCGCATACACGTGGCGCGTCGCGTCCTCGGGCCGCGGGTCGGGCTCCGACTCGGCCTGCGTGATCGCCGCCTCGATCTCGGCGTCGAGGCCGGCGCGCACCCGCGTCAGATCCTCCTCGGTCACGCCGTGCTCGAGCAGGTACGTCCGCGCGTGCTCGACCGGGTCCTTCGCCATCCACTCGCGCACCTCGTCCTTGGTGCGGTAGCGGGAGTCGTCGTCGTCGGAGGTGTGCGGCTGGTAGCGGTAGCACTTGAGCTCCACCAGCGTCGGCCCGCCGCCACCGCGCGTGATCGCGGCGGCCTCCTTCGTCTTCGCGTACGAGTCGAGGACGTCCATGCCGTCGGCGATGAAGCCGGGCATGGCGTACGCCGCCGCCCGGTCGGCGACGTTGCGCACCGCCATCTGCTGCTCGAAGCGCGTCGAGATCGCGAGGAGGTTGTTCTCGATGACGAACACGACGGGAAGGTGGTGGACCGAGGCGAAGTTCGCGGCCTCGTGGAAGTCGCCCGGGCTGGTCGACGCGTCGCCGCCGAACGCGAAGACGATGTTCGGCTCCCTGCGGTTGCGGATCGCGAGCGCGAGCCCGACGGCGTGCGGGAACTCCGTGCCGACGCACACCGAGCGCGTGACGATGCGGTCGCGCGGCTTGCTGAACTGGTTCAGGATCTGCCGGCCCGCGCTGTGCTCGTCGGTCGCCTTCGCGAGCACCATGCGGAACTCCTCGAGCGGCGTGACGCCGAGCGCGAACGCGACGCCCATGTCGCGGTAGTAGGGGACGAGCCAGTCCTTCCCGCGGCGGATGTTCCAGGCCGCGCCGATCTGCGCGGCCTCGTGGCCGTCGGTCCCCGCGCCGAAGGGCGTGCGGCCCATCCGGTTCAGCTGGAGGATGCGCTCGCTCACCATCCGCGTCATGAGCATCACGCGGTACATGCCCCTCACGTCGTCGAGCGACAGACCGAGCTCCTCGTGACGCTCGCGGGCGGTCACGGCCATCGGTCCGATGCTAGCGCCTTCGTACGGCGTGGTTCGTGGCCGTCACGCTCGGCCGGCTCGAGATCGAGACCGCCGACCACGTGGTGCTGCGCTACGAGCTCGCGGGCGGCGGCGACCTGGGATCCGCGTCCTGCTTCCTCCTCGCGGAGTGGCTTTTGAACGGGCAGACCGTCCGCGACCGCCTCCCCAGCCTGCGGATTCCTCGCGTCGCAATCGGAGCGGTCCGGCGACCTTGCCGCCGGCCGATCGTGCGCGCGGCGCGCACCAGATCGCCGAGCGCATCCGGCCGAACGCGCTCCATGTCGCGCGGCTCGCGGACTGGGCGAGTTCTACAGCCCGCTGTAGCAGTTGGCCGGGATAAGTCAGATGTGTGGACGATCAGGCGACCCCTAAGATCACGGCACTAGTTTCGACGCTGGCGGGACACGTAGTCGCAGGAAGTGAAACGCTCATTGCGAGGAGTCGTCGTCGCGACGGCCATCACGACCGTACTTTCGGTGGCGACCGTCGCCGCCGCCGTGGGATCAGACCTTTTCCGCGCGCAGAAGATCGCCTTGCTTCAGAAGGAAGCACAGGATGCGGCCAGCCGCCTGTCGGGGCCACGCCTCTCCGCTGAGCGGCAGTCCGATCCAGATCCTGCGAGTCGCCTGGCGCTTTCCCCTAGTCCGCGCATGGTCTACTGGAACGCGCCCTGTCCCTCTGAGCCGTGCGAGCACCAGGTGCCGCCGACTCGTGAAGAGGGCGTGACCATCAAGACGAACAACTACTACATCGGCTTCGACGGACGTACCGCCTTCACCATCTACGCCGGGTCTCTGATCGCTGACGGCCGTGGTTTCCTGCGATACGCCGGGGTGGGCAAGCCCGTTGACGTCATCCTCGATCCCGGCGATGGCGTACCTACTCTGCTGTCAGTCGCCGGCGGCAAGGCTCAGTTTGCGACCTCGACGGGTCGCGATGGCAACCTTGATCTGGCCACACTCGCGGTCAGTTTCAACTGAGCCATCGCCTGTCTAACGCCGGTCGCTCGGATCACCGCAGGCGCCAGAGGACGACCGACAGGGCGAGCGTCCAGAGGCCGAGGAGGAGCCGCTCGCCGACCCACACCAGGTCGACGTCCATCGCGAACGGCGCCGACGCGAGCGCGGCGGCGATCGTGGCGGCCGCGAGCGCCATCGTCGCCAGCCCGAGCACGCGGGGCAGCGCGGCCGTCTCGGCCCAGATCTTCCCGATCGTCCACCACCAGACCGCCCGGACGATGAGCGCCGCCGGCACGAGCGCGCCGCTCGCGGACGCGCTGATCCCGACGGTGATGGTGGCCATGCCGGCGATCGTGCCGAGGGTCGCTCCGCTCTGGCGCACCGTGGCGTGCCGCACCTGGAGGACCGCGAGCGCCGGGAGGAGGAGGCCGTAGCCGACGGCGACGAGCACGCGATACCAGCCGGGGTAGACGCTCTCCGTGAGCATCGCTGCCGCGACGTTCGCCAGACCCGAGAGCACGCCCCACAGCGCCGCCTTGCGGGTGTCGGTGCGGAGGAGGTCGGGGCCGTCTACTGCGCCGCTCGTACCTTCTTCCCGCTCTCGTCGTACTCGTAGAAGCCTCGGCCGGTCTTCACCCCCAGGTGGCCCGCGAGGAACATGCGCTTGAGCAGTGCCGGCGGCGCCCACCGGGGGTCCTTGAACTCCTCGAAGAACACGTTCGCGACGTGGTAGTTGATGTCCACGCCGGTGTAGTCGATGAGCTCGAACGGGCCCATCGGGTGGCGCAGCCCGAGCTTCACCGCCTTGTCGACGTCCTCGACCGTCGCGACGCCGGCCTCGAGCGCGCGCACCGCCTCGAGCATGATCGGCACCATCAGCCGGTTCACGATGAACCCCGGCGTGTCCTTGCAGACGACGGGCGTGTGGCCGAGCGCCGTGACGAACTCCTGCAGCGACTCGATCGTCGCGCCGCTCGTGGTCAGCGCGCGCACGATCTCCACGAGCTGCATCACGACCGGCGGATTGAAGAAGTGCAGCCCGGCGAAGCGGTCGGCGCGCTTGGTCGCCGCCGCGATCTCGATGATCGGCAGGCTCGAGGTGTTCGAGGCGAAGATCGTGCTGCCCGGGCAGAGCCGGTCGAGCTCGCCGAAGACCTCGCGCTTGGCGCCGACGACCTCGACGATCGCCTCGATGATGAGGTCGCGGTCCGCGAGGTCGGCGAGCGCGGTGGTCCCGCGGATCCGCCCCCGCGCCTTCCTGGCGTCCTCCTCGCCCATCTTCCCGGACTTCACGACGCGCCCGAGCGAGGAGTCGATCCGTTTCAGCCCGCTATCGATGAACTTCTGATCGATCTCGCGCGCGACCACGTCGAAGCCGGCGGCCGCGCAGACCTGCGCGATGCCCGAGCCCATCTGGCCGAAGCCGACGATGCCCACCTTCCGTATCGCCATGCACCGACCTCCACGGGATGTATTCCGCAGGATACGTCGGCTCTCGGTACCATCGGTCCGATGGCCTCGCAGAGGGAGCCTGCCGCCGTCGACGTCTCCCTCCGTCTCAACGGACGGGACGTCACGCTGCGCGTCCCGGCCCATCGCTCGCTGCTCGACACGCTGCGCGACACGCTCGGCCTCACCGGCACCAAGAAGGTGTGCAACGAGGGCGACTGCGGCGCCTGCACGGTGCTCGTCGACGGGCGGCCGGTGTACTCCTGCCTCACCCTCGCGGTCGCGTGCGCCGGCAAGCACGTCGAGACGATCGAGGGGCTCGCGCGGGACGGCGACCTGCATCCGGTGCAGCAGGCGTTCATCGACCACGATGCCTATCAGTGCGGCTTCTGCACGCCTGGTCAGGTCATGTCGCTCGTCGGCCTGCTGCGCGAGAACGCCTCGCCGAGCGAGGACGAGGTGAGGCGAGCGGTCTCGGGGAACCTCTGCCGCTGCGGCGCGTACACGAACATCGTCGCGGCGGGTCTGGCCGCGGCGAAGGCGAAGCGATGAGCCCGCTGCGCGTCACCAAGAGCCGCGACGAGTTCGAGGGCGAGATCTACGAGTCCACCGTCGTGGTCGAGGGCCGCGACCTCGCCGCGCCGCGCGACGGCGCCGCCGGCGACGAGGTCGGCCGCCCGCGCCCGCGCGTCGACGGGCGCGCCCGCGTGACCGGCGCGGCGGTCTACACCCACGACCTGCACCTCGCCGGCATGCTCCACGCGGCGATCCTCCGCAGCCCGTACGCGCGCGCGCGGGTGAAGCGGGTCGACGCCTCGAAGGCCGAGGCGCTCCCGGGGGTGCGCGGCGTGCTGCATCGCTTCAACGCTCCGGAGGTCGAGTTCCGCCAGGAGAAGGCGCTCTTCCGCGACGAGGTCCGCTTCCTCGGGGACGAGGTCGCCGCCGTCGTCGCCGACAGCGAGGGGCTCGCGCGCTACGCGCTCACGCTCATAGCGGTCGAGTACGAGGTGCTCCCGCACGTCGTCGACCTCGAGGAGGCCGCGTCGCCGCGCGCGCCGAAGATCGATCCGGACGGGAACGTCCACGACGCGGGCTCGTACACGCGCGGCGACACTCGGCGCGCGCTCCGCGAGGCCGAGGCGACGATCGACGTCACCTACCGCACGTCCACGCAGATGCACAACGCGCTCGAGACGCACGGCGCGGTCGCGTCGTGGGACGGCGAGCGGCTCACGGTGTGGGAATCGACGCAGTCGGTGTTCGGCGTCCGCAACATGCTGAAGGATGCGCTCGGGCTCGCCCCGGCGCAGGTGCGCGTGCTCTGCGAGCACATGGGCGGCGGCTTCGGCGCGAAGCTCGGCACGTACAAGTACGCGGTCATCGCGTCCCTCTTCTCGATGCGGCTCGGCCGGCCGGTGCGCTGCGTCCTCACGCGGCGCGAGGAGAACCTCGCCGCGGGCAACCGCTCCGCGACCCTGCAGCGGCTGCGCCTCGCCTCGTCGGGTGATCGCATCACCGCGATCGAGCACGAGACGTGGTCGAACTCGGGGCAGGGCCGCTGGGCGGCGAACCCGACCGGCCCGACGAACACCCTCTACGACGTCGCGAACGTGAGCTCGGTCGCGCACCGCGTGACGACGAACGCCGGTGCGCTCTCGGCGTTCCGCGCGCCGGGCTACGTCGAGGGCACGTTCGCCCTGGAGTCGGCGATCGACGAGCTCGCGCTGCGCATCGGCGTCGATCCGCTCGCGCTGCGGCGGCGCCACGCGCGCTCGCGGACCGATCCGCGCACCGGGAACCGGTACTCGCTGAAGCGGCTCCTGGACTGCTACACGATCGGCGCGAAGGAGATCGGCTGGAGCGAGCGCCGCGCCGGCGGGACGCGCGGCTCCGCGCCGCATCGGCGGCGGGGCCTCGGGATGGCGTCGCAGATCTGGGGCGGAGGCGGCGGCCCGCCCGCGTACGCCACGGTGCATTTCGAGACCGACGGCACCGCGGTGCTGCGGGTGGGCGTGCAGGACATCGGCACCGGCACCCGCACCGCCGTCGCGCAGGTCTGTGCGGACGAGATCGGCCTGCGGCTCGACCAGGTCCGCGTGCGCCTCGGCGACACCGAGGCGCCGTACGGTCCCGGTTCCGGCGGGTCGGTCACGCTCGCGTCGATCGGCCCCGCCGTCCGACTCGCCGCGCACGACGCGCGCGCGAAGGTGCTGCGGGCCGCCGCCGGGATCCTCGAGGTGCGCGCGCAGGAGCTGCGTCTCGAGCGCGGCATGGTCGTGAGCGAGGGGGCGCGCACGCCCCTCGGCGACGTGATGAAGAAGCTCGACAACAGCACGCTCATCGGCACCGGCCTGCGGCACCCGAACCCCGACGGGCTCGCGCTCAAGACCTTCGGGGCGCACTTCGCGAGGGTGGAGGTCGACCTGCGTACCGGCGAGATCTTCGTCGAGAAGATCGTCGCGGTGCACGACGTGGGCCGCATCGTGAACCCGCTGGCCGCCGCGTCGCAGGTGCAGGGCGGCATCGTCCAGGCGCTCGGGTTCGCGCTGACCGAGGAGCGGATCGTCGACCGCGGGCTGGGACGCGTGATGAACGCGAACCTCGAGTGGTACGAGATCCCGACGGCCATGGACGTCCCGGAGATCGTCGTGCGCTTCGTCGGCGCTCCGGATCGGAGGGCCAACAACCTCGGGGCGAAGGGCCTCGGCGAGCCGCCGATCATCCCGGCCGCGGCCGCCGTCGCGAACGCCGTCGCCAACGCCACCGGCGCGCGCGTCCGCCACGCGCCGATGACGCGCGCCCGCGTGCTCGCGGCGCTGAGCATGGCGGGGATCGCATGAGCGGGGCGCGACGGTGAGCCTCTTCTCGTACACGAAGCCGCGGGCGCTGTCGGAGGCGCTCCGTCTGCTCCGCGGCGGGGCCACCGCGCTCGCCGGCGGCACCGATCTCGTCACGCTGGTCCGTCACGGCGTCGCGCGGCCGGAACGGCTCGTCGACCTCACCGGCATCGAGGGGCTCCGCGGCTGGAGCCGTGAGAAGGGGAAGGGCATCCGCATCGGCGCGCTCACGCCCCTCGCCGACCTCGAGACGTCGGCGCAGCTCGCCAAGCTGCTGCCGATCGTGCGCGAGTCCCTGCGCGACGCGGCGACGCCCCAGATCCGCAACGTGGGCACCGTCGGCGGCAACCTGCTCCAGCGCAACCGCTGCTGGTACTTCCGCGACGAGGGCGTGCCCTGCTGGCTCAAGGGCGGGACGCGCTGCTTCGCGGTCGACGGCGAGAGCCGCTACCACGCGGTCGTCGGCGCGCACGAGTGCTGGATGGTGTCCCCGTCGGACCTCGCGCCGGCGCTCATCGCGTGCGACGCGGAGATCGAGGTCGCCTCGAGCCTCGGCAGGCGGCGCATGAAGCTCGCCGACCTGTTCGTCGCGCCGCAGGGGAAGCGACGGCGCGAGCACGCGCTGCGCGAGGGCGAGCTCGTCGCCGCGGTGCGCGTCCCCGAGGGCGCGCTCGAGCGCCGCGGGACCTACCTCAAGGCCATGGAGCGCAAGGCCTGGTCGTTCGCGATCGTCTCGGTCGCCGCGTCGGCGCGCATCCGCGAGGGCAGGGCGCGTGACGTGCGCGTCGTCCTCGGCGGCGTGGCGCCGGTGCCCTGGCGCGTCGCGGCGGCGGAGAAGCAGCTCGAGGGAACGGCGCTCGACGACAACGCGTGCCTCGCCGCCGCGGACACGCTCCTCGACGGCGCGACGCCCCTGCGCGACAACGGGTACAAGGTGACGCTCGCCCGCGAGCTCGTGCGCCGCGCGCTCCGCAGTCTCGCCGGCTGACGGGCATGAGACCGACCGAGGCCGAGCTCGTCGCCGCTATCGAGGCCACACTCCACTTCTATCCGCCCGTGCCGGGGCTCGCCGAGGATCTCGGTGTCCCGGGCGTGCGTGGGCGGGTGACGGCCCTGTCGCATCCGCTCGCGAACCTCGTCGGCATGGCCCGCCTGGCCGAGGGCGACGCCGACGCGACGATCGCGCGCGCGAAGGAGCGCTTCGGCGGCAGGGCGTTCGGCTGGATCACCGGGCCGAGCACCACGCCGCGCGACCTCCCGCGGCGGCTGGAGGCCGCGGGTCTGCGTCATGAGGACCGCATCGCGGGCATGGCCGTGACGGACCTCGCCCTGCCGATCGTCCCGAACGAGTCGGTCCGCGTCCGCGAGGTGGCGCCGGCCGACGCAGCGCGCGAGACCGCGATGATGGGCCGCGCGTACGGGATGCCCGAGGACGTCGCCGCGTTCTTCGCGGGGCTCCTCGCGCCGGGCGGGCCGATCCGCGCGCGCGGGTACTTCGCGTACCTCGACGGCGAGCGGCCCGTCGCCTGGAGCTACCTCGTGGACGTGCCCGATTCGCCGATCGTGCTGCTCGGCGGCGCCGCGACGCTGCCCGAGGCGCGCGGGCACGGGATCTACACGACCCTGGTGAAGCGCCGTCTCGACGACGCGCGCGCCGACGGGCGGACGGCGGCCATCATCCAGGCCGACCGGAACACCTCCGCGCCGATCTGCGCGAAGCTCGGGTTCCGCGAGCTCTGCTCGCTCGAGTTCTTCGCCTGGTCGCCGACCCGGTGAACGCCGCGCGCGGCCGGCGGCGGAGGGCCGCGTCGGCGTGGCGAAGCGCTCGCTGACCAGCGCGCAGCCGGAAACCACCACGGCGCTGAGCACGTCTCGCTGTGGTGTGCCGCTCCGCTCGGCGCGCCACGCTCGACGGCGACCCGGACTGGGCGCTCGTCGAGCGCATCATCCGCGACGCGTACGAGACGGTGGCGCGACGGTGAGGCGTCTCAGCCGATGCGGGGCTTCGTCTCCGTCGGGTCGATGATCCGCAGTCCCTTGAAGTACGTCCGGTAGAACCCGCGGTCGCGCGTGAGGAGTCGGTCCGCCTGCGTCGTCGCATGCGCGCCGATGAGGAAGTCCGCGATCACACGCTCGCGCTCACCCCCGCGTCGCCGGTATTCCCTCCAGGCCTCGCCCGCCGCGCCCGCCGCCGCCTCGCTCGTGGCGCTGAACTCGATCGCGACGTCGGTCAGCGCCGCACGTGCCGCCGCGGCCGATGGGAACAGCCCGATGACCTCGGCCCACACGATGTCGCATGCGACGACGCTGCCGTCGGCGAGCGCCTCGCGGAGTCGTTGAGCGGAGCTCGTGCCGAAGCGCGCGTCGGCGCCGAAGACATCGACCAGGACGCTCGTGTCGATGGCCGTGATCACGCGTCTTCCTGCCGGCGTCGCTCACGACGACGGGCCGGTGACTGAGCGATGGCATCCGGGCGGCCGCGAAGGTCCTCTACGACGCGGTCCGTGGGGCCGACGGCCTTGAGGATGCCGAACGCGCGCTGGACCGGATCCTCGCTCACGATCTTGCTCGCCACGAGCCGACCTCCCTCTTCCTGTACGTCCAGGACTTGCCCCGGGCGGATGCCAAGGCGCCCGCGTACTGCCTTGGGGATCGTGATCTGCCCTTTCTCGGAGACACGCGTCCTCATACCGCGATGGTAGGAATTCCGATCGGATCCGTCCAACCGCAGGCAGCGCGTCTGGGCCGGCGATGCCCGCGCTCAGCCCCCGGAGAGCTCAGGGATCACGTGCACGATGTCGCCGTCCTTCAGCGTCGCCTCCTCCCAGCCGAGCAGGCGCGCGTCGTGGTCGTTCACGTGACGCCCGGCGCCGGCGGAACTCATCGGCCCCGCTCGATCTCCGGGCTGCGCCGGGGGGACACACCTGCTGCAGCGTCGATGCGCCGCTCGAGGAGCGCGCGCTCGGCGGGATTCTCGGTGAGCTCGAGCGCCCGCCGGTCCGCGGCGCGGGCGTCGTCGGCGCGGCCGAGCTGCCGGAGCAGCTCGGCCCGGGTCGCGTGGAAGAGGTGATAGCCATCCAGGCTCTCGGCGAGGGCGTCGACCTCCCGCAAGGCTTGCTCCGGACCGGCCACCTGGCCGAGCGCGATGGCGCGGTTGAGCCGCACGACGGGGGTGTCGCTGTAGGCGAGGAGCGCGTCGTAGGCGCGGAGGATCTCCGGCCACCGCGTCCCCTCCCACGACGGCGCCTCCGCGTGCGCGAGCGCGATGAGCGCCTGCAGCTGATACGGGCCCGGTCGCTCGGGCCTGAGGAAGCGGCCGACGAGCGCTCGCGCGTCGTCGATCTTCGCGCGGTCCCAGAGGGAGCGGTGCTGGTCCTTCAGCAGCACCATGTCCCCCCGCGCGTCGAAGCGCGCCGCGGCCCGCGCGAGGTGCAGTCGCATGAGCGCGAGCAGGCCGAGCGCCTCCGGCTCGTCCGGAAGGAGCTCGACGACGAGCGACGCGAGCCACTCCGCCTCCGTCGCGAGGTCGCGGTCCTGCGCGCCGCGCCGGCCGGTCGCGAGGTAGCCCTCGTTGAACATGAGGTAGAGCACCGCGAGCACCTCGTCGAGGCGCTCGGCGAGCTCCGCGCGCTCCGGGACCCGGAACGGGATCCTCGCATCGACGATCTTGCGCTTCGCCCGCACGAGCCGCTGAGCGATCGTCGTCTCACTCGCGAGGAAGGCCCGCGCGATCTCGGCGGTCGTGAGCCCGCAGACGGACCGCAGCGTGAGCGCGAGCTGCGCCTCGCGCGCGAGGGCGGGGTGGCAGCAGGTGAAGATGAGCTCGAGCCGCTCGTCGCGCATGGCCCCTCCGTCAGGGAGCTCTCGCGTCGCGGAGCTCCCCGGTGTCTCTTCGAGCGCCGCGATGTTCTCCTGATACCGCTTCGCGCGGCGCAGCCGGTCGATGCCTTTCCGCCGCGCCGTCGTCAGGAGCCACGCGCCGGGGTTGTACGGCACGCCCTCGCGCGGCCAGTGCTCGAGCGCGGCGACGAGCGCGTCCTGCACGCACTCCTCCGCGAGGTCGAAGTCGCGGAGGCTCCTGGTGAGGGACGCGGTGAGCCGTCCCGCCTCCGCGCGGAAGACGGCGGCCACCGCGTCGCTCGTGACCGTCGCGATAGCCCTAGGGCTCCAGGACGGGCCGGATCTCGACGCCGCCCGCCGGCCAGGTCTTCGCGACGCGGATGGCCTCGTCGAGGTCGGCGACCTCGATCACCGCGTAGCCGCCGACCTGCTCCTTCGCCTCGATGAACGGCCCGTCGGTGACGATCAACCGCCCGTTCACGCGGCGCACGGTCCGCGCGGTGCCGCTCGGCCGGAGCTCGCGTCCGCCGGTGATGACGCCCTTGCGGACCTGCTCGTCCCACCACCGGCCGACCTCCGCGTAGTCGCGCTCCATCTCTTCCTTGGTGACGCGCTGCGTCCACGTCTCGTCGTCGAAGAAGAGGAACATGTACCTGGCCATCTCGTCCTCCTAGCGCTCGACGATCGGACGGACCTCGACCCCCTGGCCCGGCCACGTCTTCGCGAGCTCGAGCGCCGCCGCCATGTCCGGCGCCTCGATGATGCTGAAGCCGCCGATCGCCTCCTTCGCCTCGACGAACGGACCGTCCACGACGGTGACCTTGCCTCTCGCGTTGCGGACGGTCGTCGCGGTCCGCGTCGGCTGCAGCTCCTCGCCGCCGTAGACGAAGTGGGCGCGGTTCGTCTCGAACCATCTGAAGATCTCGGCGTAGACCTTCTGGCTCTCGGGCGTGGGCTCGTACTCGGTCTGGTCGCCGAAGTAGAGGAACGCGAACTTCGCCATCTCCGCCCTCCCTGGGCCGTTCTCCCCCATACGACGCTCGGGAGGAGCGATCCTCGACAGCCTAGCGAGGACGAGGGATCACGACCGCGTCGGCGCCTTCTTCGGCCACCCGCCGGTGGGCACGTCGCCGCGCTCCAGCGCGAGCAGACGCCGCTTCGCGTCGAGACCGCCGGCGTACCCGCCGAGCGTGCCGTCGGAGGCCAGGATGCGGTGGCAGGGGACGACGATGGGGAGGGGGTTCGCGGTGAGCGCCTGGCCAGCCGCGCGGAAGGCCTTCGCGCTCCCGGCCCGCGCGGCCACCCCGGCGTAGGTGCTCACCGCGCCGAAGGCCACGCGCGCCGTCGCGCCGAGGATCCGCCGCTGGAAGTCGGTGAGCGGCGACAGGTCCACCGCCACGTCGAAGGCGCGTCGCCGGCCGGCGAAGTACTGGTCGAGCTCGCGGGCCACCGCGTCGGCGCGCCGCGGATCGGGCAGCACGCCCGGGCCGTACGCGCGGACGATGCGCCGCAGGTCGACCTCGGGCGCCTCCGCCCCGTAGTGGATCGCGAGCACGCCCTTCGGGCCGACGGCGATCCAGAGCGGACCGAGCGGCGAGTCGACGACGCGGTACCCGACCGTCGCGAGGCCCGCGCGGCGCGCGCGGGAGACCAACCGCTCGCGCGCCTCCGTCACCAGATCGTTCATCGCATCGCCTCCCGCACCTTCTTCATCGCCTCCGCGACGCGCGAGCGCGCCGCGTCCTCACTGCAGTCGAGCGTCCGCGCGACCTCCGCGTACTCGAGGCCCTGCACCTTGCGCAGGACGAACGCCGCGCGCTGCCCCGGCGGCAGCACCCGGACCGCGGCCGCGAGGTCCGCCAGCGAGGCGCCGTCGCGCTCCGGCGCCGCGAGCCCCAGGTCGTCCATCCGCACGAGCCTCCTCGCCCGCCGCGCCCGGTCGATCGCCTTGTTCGTGGCGATGCGGTACAGCCAGGCACGCTCCCGACCCCGCCGCGGCGGGGGCCAGCCCCGGAACGCCGCGAGGAACGTCTCCTGGTACACGTCGTCGGCGTCGTCGCGGTCGCCTGTCAGGCGAAGGGCGTACGCGAAGATCTCGCGCTCGTGGCGCTGCAGCAGCTCGCCGAACGTGAGCGGCGCCGTCATCCCGATCATTACAACGCTGACACGACGGCGCGCGTGGGATGTCGTACAGTCCGACCGGATGGAGGGAAGGCGCGTGGCCGCAGCGCTCGCCGCGGCGCTCCTCGTCATGTCGTGCGGCGGGAACGCCGGCACGTCCGGTGCGGGCGCGTCCGCCGGCGCGTCGAGCGCTCCGACCGCGGCCGCGACGTCGGCGCCGACGAAAGCGGCGACATCCGCGCCGAGCGCGGCGTCCGGACCGGCGCTGGCGTCGCTCCTCTCCTCCGCGAAGCTCGCCGAGTACAAGGTGACGTACAAGATCACGGCCACGGGCTCGGGCGCAAGCTTCTCCGGCGAGCAGTCGTGGTACTTCAAGCCGCCGAGGTCGCGCTTCGACTTCAGGATGGACTTCGGCGGGGCGACGACGACGATGATGATCTTCGGCCTCACCGACGGCACCTACATGTGCTTCGCGACCGGCGGCCCGACGCAGTGTCTCACCGCCCCTGCCACCGGCTCGCCGCTCGACCAGAACCTCGCCGCGTCGTTCCAGTCGCAGATCGTCAACGACCCCGGCAAATGGGGCGGCACGTTCACCGGGTCGCGGACGATCGCCGGCCAGAACGGGCTCTGCTACGACGTCAAGGCCGTCTCCGCAGCGGCCGGCGGACTCACCGAGGGCAGCTTCTGCTGGAGCGACAAGGGCATCCCGCTCCTCTCGTCGTTCAAGACGGCCGACGGTGCCTGGACGATGGAGGCGACGAGCGTCTCCACGAGCGTGCCCGACTCCGACTTCACGCTCCCCGCGACGCCGGCAAAGCTCCCGTAGCCCGAGTTCCACGCTGTGAATCCACGACAGGACCGAGAGCCGCACCGGCGCTAGCCTGTCGATCACATGGCGCGCTGGGACCTGCACACCCACTACTACCCGAAGGCGTTCTTCCGCCTCATCGAGGAGGCCGGCGGGGACTTCTCCTTCGGACAGAGCCCCACCGGGCAGAGGATCATCCGCTTCCGCGGCGCGCGCTTCTTCGGCATCACCGCGCCGATGACCGATCCGGCGAAGCGCCTCGAGGACATGGACCGCGTGGGCATCGACGTCGAGGTGCTCTCGCTCTCGACGCCGAACGTGTACTTCGCGCCGCCCGATCGTCAGGCGGAGGTCGCCCGGCTGTGCAACGACGCCTACGCCGAGCTCGCCGCGGCGCACCCGTCGCGGTTCAAGGGCTTCGCGTCGATCCCGATGGACGACCCCGACGCCGCCCTGCGGGAGCTCGACCGCGCGCTCGGCGAGCTGCGGATGCAGGGCGTCGTCGTGCTCTCGAACGTCAACGGCCGCGCGCTCACCGACCCGCGCTACCGGCCCTTCTTCGAGGAGTGCGACCGGCGCGCCGTCTGCGTGTTCGTCCACCCGATGATCCCGGTCGCGTCCGAGCCGTTCGCCGAGTACGTCCTCGGCCCGATCGTCGGCTTCCCGTTCGACACGACGCTCGCCGCCGCCAAGCTCTGCTACAGCGGGATGCTGCGCGACCTCCCGCGCATCCGCTGGATCCTCGGCCACCTCGGCGGCGCCGTGCCGTACCTCTTCGAGCGCCTGGACAACGGCTGGCGCGACTTCGCCGAGTGCCGCGCGCACATCGACGAGCTCCCCAGCGTCTACCTGCGGCGCCTCCACTACGACACGGTGTCGTTCAGCGCGCCGTCGCTGCGCCTCGCGCTCGAGCAGGTCGGCGCGGATCACCTCGTCATGGGGAGCGACTACCCGCACCTGCTCGGCTCGATCGAGCGCGCCGTGTCGAGCATCGAGGGACTGGAGATCCCGCCGGCCGCCCGGGCGGGCATCTTCGAGGGGAACGCGCGCCGCATCCTCAACAATCTCTAGCCGGCCCCGCCGCGCGTAACTCCGTCGCGCCCGGGCGCGTTGAGCCGGTGATGGTCTCGCTCGGCCGCCTTCTCCTCTACCTTGCGACCGCGGTCGCGCTCTGGATCGTGGCCGTGGCGAGCGTCAACGCCGGCTCGTTCTAGAGAACGCACCGGGCCCGCGGCTGCCCGACGGCGGAGGATCATCCAGCTATCGGCATGCGCAGAGACGAGCCCTTGTCGCCTTCTTGACCAGGAAACGGACCCAGGCTAGAGAGGGACCGTGGTGTCGGTCGGACGTACCTCGCGCAATTGGCCATGCTCAAGCACGCGGTCTGTCGCGTCGCCCTGGCTCGTGCTCCTCGCTCTGGTCCTCCTCGTCTCGTGCGCGGAGACACGTCCATCCCCGCTTGCGAGCGATCGGCCGGCCGACGCCGTCGCCGCCGTGCCTGCGACGATCGTCCCAGCCGAGCGAGTCGTCGCCACGGCAAAGTGGCCGAGCTTCGACAGCGTCCGCCGTCTCAGTCTGGCGTCCGACCTTGTCATCCGGGGCCGCGTCGTCGCGGTCCGTCCGGGACGGGTCGTAGCCTCAGGCGCCGGCGCTCCAGCGCTGCCGTTCACCAACGCGACGGTTCGGATCGATGAGATCCTTCAGGGGAGCGCGCTGGTCGGCGACACGGTCACGGTCGAGCAGACCGGCGGCACGTACTACGACACTGCGGCCGTGAATCAGCAGGGTCCGCTGCCCACTCTGCCGCCCGAGGCCGGACCGAACGTACAGCCGCGGCCTCGTCTCAGCCCCGGTCCGGCCTGGGTCGTACTCGAACTCGAGGACGACCCGCTGTACCGGGTGAACGAGGAGGTCGTCGTCTTCGTGAGCTGGAAGCCGCTCCTTGGCGTCTACCAGGTCCCGGGGCCTCAGGGGCGGTATCGGCTGGCGGCCGGTCGCGCGCGCACGATGGCTCCGGTCGACCCGCTGGTGGCGCGATTCGAGGGGATGCCGATCGACGCGTTCATCACGTCGCTACGTGCGGAGCTGGCGCGCCCCTGATCTCCGGCGGGACGCCGACGTCTCCGGATACGCCGGGAGGACTGGGCCTTCATGTCGGGCGTCACGCGACGCCCAGGCCAGCGTCCACCGCGCCGCGATCCGCTCGATCGAGCGATGTGCGTCCTCCCCGATCCCCCAGCCGCAACTCGCGTTCGTCGCGCCGCTCGCTCGCACCCACCTCTCGTCGATCGAGGCGCGTCAGCGCCTCGCCGCGCTCCGCTCGAACGTCTCATCCGACAGCCGCAGCGGGCGCCCGCTCCCGCCGTGGCGCTCGACGCTCATCTCCGCGAGCACGCTGAGGGCGATCTCCGCCGGGGTCCGGCCGCCGAGGTCGAGGCCGATCGGCGCGTGGACCGCGCGGAGGCGCTCCTCGGGCACCCCCTCTTCGCGCAGCATCCTCGCGATGAGCACGGTCTTGCGCCGGCTGCCGAGCAGGCCGACATAGCGCGCGTCGCGCTTCACCGCCTCGCGCAGGCAGTGCGAGTCGAGCTTGTGGCCGCGCGTGGCGACGACGACGAACGTGTTCCAGCCCATCGGGAGCGTGCGCAGCGCCTCGACCATGTCCATGCGCACGACGTCGATGCCCGGGCCGAACCGCTCGCGCGCGGCGAAGTCCGTGCGGTCGTCGATCACGGTCACCTCGTACTCGAGGAGCGAGGCCATGCGCGCGAGCGCGAGGCCGACGTGCCCGCCGCCGGCGATCACGAGCCTCGGCCTGGAGAGGACCGGCTCGACCAGGAGCTCGTGCGCGTCGTCGAGCGGCACCGTCCGTGCAGTCCCTTCGCGCAGCGCCGCGAGCGCCGCGTCGCGGGCCCGCGCGTCCCTCGCGAGCGGGCCGTGCGCCGTCCCATCCGTCTCGACGAAGAGCCTGCCGTCCGGCTCGAGGTCCCGACCGTTCTTCCGCAGCCGCGTCGCGAGCGCGACCGGCCGCCCGCCCGACGACGCGGCGAGGAGGTCGCCGAGCAGGTCGCGCTCGCCGATGCGCAGCGCGTCCTCGCCGCGCTCGATCGCGATCCACATCGTCCCGCCGCAGACCAGGCCGGTGTCGAAGGCGAGGTCCTCGGTGAGCTCGTACTCGCGCAGCGACGGTCTCCCGGTCCTGATGACCTGCCGGGCCTCGTCGAAGGCGTCGGCCTCGACGCAGCCGCCGCCCAGCGTGCCGGTGAGCCGGCCGAGGTCGTCCACCAGCAGCTTCGCGCCGACCACCTGCGGGGTGCTGCCGACCGTCCGCACGACGGTGCACACCGCGAAGCGGCGGCCCTCGCGCTCGAGCTCGGCCATGCGCGCGTACACCTCGCGGCTCATGCCGGCGCCTCCAGGTCCTCCGGCCGGTCCACGTCACGGACGATACCCGGGTCGTCCACGTCCACGTCCACGCGGTCGTGGCGCTTCAGGACCTCGTGCAGGTTGGCGGTGGCCGGCGCAGCCAGGATCTCGTCGCGCAGGGCGATCGGCATGGCCACCGGGTGGCCGCGCTTGCCGCCGAAGCGCGGCGACACGATCGCGTGCTCGAGCTGGAAGCGGTCGAGCACGAGGCGCACGGTCTGCGGTCGCACGTACGGCATGTCGCCGGGCAGCACCAGGAGCGCGTCGCCGTTGGCGGTGCGCACGCCCTCCTGGATGGACGAGAGCATCCCGCGCGACGGGTCGGGATTCTCCACCGGCCGCACGCGCGGATCGTTGAGCGCGTTCACGTCGCGCTCGATCTCGGCGCGAGCGTCCGTCCCGACCACGACGATCACCTCGCTCACGCCGCCGTCGAGCAGCGCGCGGATGGTGTGGTCGAGGAGCGGCTCGCCGTCGATCGTCGCGAGCAGCTTCCGCCCGCCGAAGCGCTCCGCCGATCCCGCCGCGGGAACGACCGCGACCGCGCGGAACGGCTCGCCGGTCATCGCGCTCGCCGTCCTCCGCCCGCGGCCGCGGGCGTCATCCCCTGGCCCGCAGCGACCGCAGGGCGCGCTCGGCGAACACGCGCGCGGTGCGCTTGCGCTGCGAGATCGTGCCCGAGGTGTTGTCCATCGGCCGCGCCGCCCGGTGCACGGCGTCGGCGACGGTGGCGATCGCGTCGTCGTCGAGCCTCGTGCCGACGAGCGCGCCGGCGTCGACCGCGAGCGGGCGGGAGCCGAGCGCCGTGATCGCGACGCGCGCTTCGGCGACCGCGCGGCCGTCCCAGCGCACCGCCGCGGCCACGCCGGCGATGGGGAAGTCGAAGGACCCGCGGTCGCGCAGCTTCAGGTACGTGCTGTGCCATCCGTCGGCCGGTGGCAGCGCGATCTCGACGACCACCTCGCCGGGCGCGAGCGTGAGGTAGCGGATGCCGTCCTCCCGGTAGCAGTCCGCGAGCGATACCTCGCGCTCCCCGCCCGGTCCCGCGAGGCGCACGACGGCGCCAAGCGCGATGAGCGCCGGCACGGTGTCGGCGCTCGCGACCGCGAGGCAGCGCGGCGACGACGGCGCGACACGGCAGACCACGTCGCCGTGGGTCTTCATGCAGTAGCCCTCCGCGGTGCGCCAGAAGAGCGACTGGTCGTACCAGTTGCAGCGCGTGTCGAGGCAGACGTTGCCGCCGATCGTGCCCATGTTGCGCAGCTGCGGCGTCGAAACGAGGCCCGCGGCGTCGGCGAGCGCGCCGTAGCGCTCGCGCACCGTGGGGTGCTCGCTGATCGCGGTGAGCGTCGCGCCGGCGCCGAGCCGGAGCCCCTGGCCGTTGGCGATCGCGGCGGAGGTCGCGCGACCGAGGCCGATGACGAGCTCCGGCTGGAGCTGCCGCCGCTTCATCTTCGGGTACAGGTCCGTGCCGCCCGCGACGTACATCGAGGTGTCGGGGTGCTCGGCGCGCAGCCGGATCGCCTCGTCGAGCGAGCCGGGGGCGACGTAGCGGAAGCGCGGCAGCCGCAGCATCAGGTCGTCCCCGCGCGCTTGCGCTCGCGCGCCTCGGTCGACGCGCCCAGGCGCCGCAGCGCGCGGCCGGGGTCGCGCCTGCCGTCGCCGAGCCCGTCCGGGCCGATGCGGTCCTTCGGCGCGGCGCGATTGTCGCGCTTGCCGAGCGCGTCGAGGATCTTCTCGGCGGTGATCGGCGTCTCGTCGAAGCGCACGCCGATGGCGTCGTAGACCGCGTTCGCGATCGCCGGGATCACCGGGTTGAGCGGGCCCTCGCCGGCCTCCTTCGCGCCGTAGGGGCCCTCGCTGTCGACGGTCTCCACGAGGACCGCCTGGAGCGCCGGCGTGTCGAGCGAGGTCGGCAGCTTGTAGTCGAGCAGGCTCGGCTTCTTGTGCAGCCCACCGCGGAAGACCTGCTCCTCGAGGACCGCCTCGCCGTAGCCCATGTACGCGCTCCCCTCGACCTGGCCCTCGACGTTCACCGGGTTCAGCGCGCGGCCGCAGTCGTGCGCGGTGGTGATCCGCTCTACGGTGAGCTGCCCCGTCTCGAGGTCGACGCTCACCTCGGCGACGGCGGCCTGATACGAGTACGCCGGCGTCGGTCCGACGCCCGCCCCCTTGTACGACCCGCCGATCCCGGCCGGCGGCTTGTACGAGCCGGCGCCGACGAGCGTGCCGTAGCGGGCCTCGGCGAGGTTCGCCGCCTCGACGAAGCCGACGTATCGCTCGGGAGCGCCGAGGTCGTAGATCCGGCGGTACGCCGCCGCGAGCCGCTCGGCCGGGACCCCGAGCTTCTCCGACGCGACGGCGAAGAGCTTCTCGCGCAGCGCGGTCGCGGCGCTCTTGGTGGCGTTCCCGGCCATCATCGTCACGCGGCTGGAGTACGAGCCGAGGTCGACCGGCGCGAGGGAGGTGTCGCCGGACACGACGTGCACGTCCTCGGGGTACACGCCGAGGGTCTCGGCGGCGATCGCGGCGAGCACGTTGTCCGAGCCCTGCCCGATCTCGCTCGTGCCGCACATCACCGTCACGCCGCCGCCGCGGTCGATGCGGATCTCCGCGCCGGAGTGCGGCATGTCGTTCCAGTAGATCGGCAGGCCCGCGCCGGAGATGTACGCGCTCCCGGCGACGCCGATGCCCTTCCCGCGCGGGAGCTCGCCGCGCTTGCGGTCCCAGCCCGTCGCGGTGCGCACCGCGCCCAGGCACTCGCCGAGGCCCATCGTCGTGATGCGCAGGTCGTTCACGGTCCGGCTGTTGGGGGGCTGGAGGATGCGCTGGCGGTACGCGATGGGGTCGAGGCCGAGGTCGGCCGCGATCTTGTCGAGCTGGCACTCGAAGGCGTACCGCGGCTGGGTCGTGCCGTGGCCGCGCTTGGGACCGCAGGGCGGCTTGTTCGTGTAGACGCGCACGCCGTCGAACTTGTACGCGGGGATCCGGTAGGTCACGGTCAGCAGCGCGCCGGTGTAGTAGGTCGTCGCGATGCCGTACGACGCGTACGCGCCGCCGTCGAGGTAGGAGTTGAGCTCGACCGCGGTGATCTCCCCGTCCCGCTTCACGCCCGTCTTGACGCGCATCTTCACCGGGTGGCGGCCGCGGTGCGCGTAGAAGACCTCCTCGCGGTCGAGCGTGATCTTCACCGGCCGCCGCGTGCGCATCGAGAGAAGCGCCGCCGAGAACTCGTGGCCGAAGGGGTCGCTCTTGCCGCCGAAGGCGCCCCCGTTCGGAGTCGCGATGACGCGGATGCGCGAGCGCGGGAGGCCGAGCACCTTCTCCAGCTCGCGGTGGAGGTAGTGCGGCACCTGCGTGCTCGACCAGAGCGTGAGCTTGCCGTCGGCGCCGTACGACGCGACCGCGGCGTGCGACTCGATGGGCGCGTGCGTCGTCCCCTCGAAGAAGAACCACTCGTCGCGGACGTGGTCGGCCGCCGCGAAGCCGGCGTCGAGGTCGCCGAAGGAGAGGTGGACCTCTTTGAAGACGTTGGCCCGCCGCGCCTCGTCGTGGATCTTCACGTCCTCGCGCTCGAGCGCCGCCTCGATGGTGAAGATCGGCTCGAGGTCCTCGTACTCGACGTCGATGAGCGCGAGCGCCTCGTACGCGGCGTCCTCGTCGAGCGCGGCGACCGCGGCCACCGGCTCGCCGACGTAGCGCACCTTGCCGACGGCGAGCGCGGTCTCGTCCTGCGTCGAGGGCATGATCCCCATCTTCTCGGGCATGTCCGCGCCGGTGACGATCGCGACGACGCCGGGGTGCGCGAGCGCGCGCGTGACGTCGAGCCGTTCGATCCGCGCGTGCGGCCGGGTCGAGCGCAGCAGGCGCCCGTGGAGCATGCGCGGCAGGTCGATGTCGTCGGCGTAGCGCGCCGCGCCGGTGAGGTGCGCCCACGCGTTCACCTTCGGCAGCCGTCTGCCGACGATGCTGTACTCCGACACCTACCTCGTCCTGCGCTCCTCGCTCGTCTTGCGCATCCGGGCCGCGGCTCGACCGATCGCCTCGTAGATCGCGGTGTAGCCGGTGCAGCGGCAGAGGTTGCCGCTGATCGCCTGCGCCATCTCGTCGTGCGTCGGGACGAGCGTCTCGTCCAGCAGCGCCTTCGCGCTCAGGAGCATCCCCGGCGTGCAGTAGCCGCACTGCGCGGCGCCCTCCTCGGCGAACGCGGTCTGGAGCGGATGCAGCTCGGTCCCGGTCGCCAGGCCCTCGACGGTCGTGACCTCGGCCTGGCCGAGCTGCGCCGGCAGGGTGAGGCAGGAGAGGACCGGCACGCCGTCTACGAGCACGGTGCACGCGCCGCATTCGCCGAGCTCGCAGCCGTGCTTGGTCCCGGTGAGCCCGAGCTCCTCGCGCAGCACCTCGAGCAGCGTGTGGTGCGGCTCGACGGCGACGGTGCGGGTCTCGCCGTTCACGCGGATCGTGAGCATCTCCTTCGTCATGACGCCACCGCCTCCTCGCTCCGTCCACCGATGCGCCGCGAGAGCTCCGCCGCCGCGGTCCGGCACCGCTCGCCCATCCTGCGGAGCGTCCGCAGGTCCACGCGCCGCTTGAACCCGACCACCATCACCATCGCGACGGGCCGACCGCGCGCATCGACGATCGGCGCGGCTGCGGCGCGCACGCCCGGGAAGAGGTCCTCGTCGTCGTACCCGACGCCCGCTCCGTCCCGGAGCGCGCTCCCGTGCGCGCCGCGGTCGAGCGGCAGCCGGCGCCCGAGCGGCGCGGTCATGTGGAGATCCGTGCGGGGCTCGGCGCGCGCGGCGATCTCGAGCTTCCCGTCGTGGACGAGGCCGAGGATGGCGGTCTCGCCGAACGTCTCCATGAGCGACACGAGGTAGGGCTCGGCGAGGACGCGCAGGTCCGGCGTGCTCGCGTCGGCGAGCGTCCGCAGCTCCGGGCCGAGGCGGAAGCGGGTGTCCGGGTCGCGGGTCACCAGCCCGTACGCGTCCAGGGTCAGCAGGACGTCGCGCAGCGTGCCCTTCGACACCGAGAGCGTCCGGGCGAGCTCGCTGATGCCCTGCGGGCGTCCGCCTGCGGCGAGCGCCCGGAGGACGCGCGCGGCCTTGTCGATCGCGGGGACCGGGCGGATGCCCGCCGTATTCCCTGGCATACGCGTACTTCAGATAGTACGCGCCCCTAACCCGCGGTGCTCGTCCGCAGCAGCAGCGCCACCGTCTCGGGATCGCCCTCTTCCACGCCTCGCACGAGCTCCCGCGCGAAGCGCAGCAGGCGCGTCCGCTCCGCGCGGTCGGGATGGTCCGCGCCGATCTCGTCCAGGGCGCGCTGGGCGCTCCGCTCGAGCGCGGCGGCCTTCATCCGCGCCGCGACCCACTCCTCGTGGCTGACCTTCGCGCGGTCCCAGGGCCCATCGCTTCGCATGCGCACAGCGTCGGCGATCCGCGCCCGCGCGTCGTCCCTCGCGCGAGGGCCGCCGCTGGGATGTTCGGCCTACCCCGCTGGACCGAGACGGCTACGACCACGGAGCGAGGCGAGCCTCTCGCTAGACTGCGCCCCAACGCGCGATGGGGAGGGGCCGATGCCGACGATCAAGCTTCCCGAAGCGGCCGAGCACGGCGAGATCGTCCGCAAGATCGACGCGATGATCCGCGAGATCTCGAAGGCGCCGGCGATGACGCCGTCGAGCCGCGCGCTGGGGCTGCGCCCGTCGATCCTCATGGTGAACCACCAGGAGCTCGCGCACGTCATGGCGACGCGCACGCTCCTCAACCTGCAGAAGCGGATGATCGCGCTCGCGGTCGCGGCAAGCCACGCGGCCGCGTACGAGCTGCACGCGCACACGCGTGGCCTCCAGCGCGAGTACGGGCTCGACGGCGGCCAGATCGTGGAGCTCATCGCCACGATTGCGCACGTCACGAGCATCAACGCGTTCGAGAACGCGATCGCCGCGTTCAACGACACCGCGCCGGTCCGCGCGCAGGATCCCTCGACGCCGGTGCTCCTCGAGGTGCGCGCGAAGCTCGGCAGCGTCCCCCGGTACTTCATGTACATGGCGGGCGACCCCGTCTACGCGAAGATCGTGCTCGACCGCGAGGTCGCGACCGTGCTCGAGGGTGAGGTCTCGCGCCTCAACAAGGAGCTCGTCGCGTACGCGACGAGCGTGGTGAACGGCGGGAGGATGTCCATGACCTACCGCGCCGAGTCGCTGCGGCAGCTCGGCATGACCAACGAGCAGATCTTCGAGGCGACCACGGTCGTCAGCGTGTACGCGAAGAACTGCGCGTTCTCGACCGGGCTCCAGCTGGAGCCGGCACCGGTGTGAGCCCGGAGGCAGCCTCCCGCCGGCCGCCGCCGTCCGAGGACGCCGCGGCCCTGTCGGCCCGGCGTGCCGCGCTCGCCGGGGTCTGCGAGGACGCCGCCGGACGCGTCATCGGCCTCCTCGTCGAGGAAGCGGCGAGCGCGACCAACCTGCTCGGCCTCGGTCGCGACGCGACGCGCCGGTACGGCGACTCGATCATGGCCCTGCTGCCGCTGGTGACCGACGCGATGCGTGAGGCCGACGAGGCCCTGCGCGCCCGGAAGATCGAGGCCCTGAGCGCGGCGGTGCGCGGCGTGTCCGACCGGCACCGCATCCCGAAGATCATCGAGCGCGGCCTCACCGCGATCGCCGTCCGCGTCGGGAGGCAGGCGGTGCGGCACGCCGCGCCGAGGACCGGTTACGGCGCGGACGAGCTCGAGGCCGAGTTCATCCTCTTCGCCGAGCAGCTCGAGGCCTCGCTCCACCGCCGCTGAGCCCGCGCTCGATGCCGTCGTGCGCGAGGCGCGCGCTCAGCGGGCTGGCGCCGCGGACTCCCGGCGGACCCGACGCGTGACGACCACGAGCACGGGGAGCGCGAGCAGCTCGAGCGCGACCGAGAGGGCGACGACGCCCGGGATCGAGACCGCATAGAGGAGGCCGATCGCGGCGCTGCCGACGAACCACGCGGTGCCGTACCCCGCGGTGAAGAGCCCGTACGCCGACGCGCGGCGGTCGCGCCTCACCATCGGCGCCACCGCCGCCGGGATGATCGACTCGTGCACGCCGATGCCGATCCCCCAGAGGATCATCCCGAGGAGCGCGAGCGTGGCGTCACCCAGGAGCACGAGCGGCGCGAACAGCGCGGTGACCGCGGTGAGGACGACGAGCAGACTGATCCCGAAGCGGTCGAACAGCCGCCCGAAGAGGAGCGAGGCCGCCCCGCCCGCGCCCATGGCGACCGCGTAATACGCCGGGATGTACGCCGCGGGGACCGTCGACGCCTGCGCGAAGTGGAAGGCGACGAGCGGGAAGTCGATGAACCCCGCCGCGACGAGCGCCGCCCCGGCGAGGTAGACGAAGTACGTCCGCGGCAGCCCCGCCGCGTTCACGTCGGGCACGTCGTGCGCCATCCGCTCCGGCTGCGGGTAGCGCAGGCGTGCCGCCACCATGATCGCGAGCGTGAGGAGCGCGGGTATGGCGAGCAGCGCGAACGCGACCCGGTAGTCGCCGCGCAGCGCCAGGACCGCGGCGACCGCGAGCGGTCCGAGGAGGGCTCCGGACTGGTCGAGGGCCTCGTGCAGGCCGAACGCCCAGCCGTAGCCGATCTCCGTCCCGGCGTGGGACAGCATCACGTCGCGCGGCGGATTGCGCGTCGCCTTGCCGATCCGCTCGACGATCACCAGCACGGCCGCGATCTCCCAGCTCCCGGCGAGCGCGAGGAGGGGGACCGACGCCATCTGGATGACGTAGCCGAAGATCGTGACCGGCCAGTAGCGGTGCGTCCGGTCGGAGAGGCGCCCGGAGACCACGCGCAGCCCGTACCCGAGGAGCTCGCCGAAGCCCGTGACGATCCCGACCGCCGCCGCGCCCGCGCCAAGCAGCGCGAGGTACGGCCCGACGATGGCGCGCGAGCCCTCGTAGGTGAAGTCGGCGAAGAAGCTCATGACGCCGATGAGCACGACGAACGCGATCGCCGTGTTGCGCCTCCGTGCCGCGATCGCGCTCACGCCGCCTCCCGTTTCACGCAGGCCATCGGCGCGGCTTCGTCCGAGCGACCGGCGCCTGCGGTCAGACGATCGTCGCGCCGAGCGTCTTCTCCAGCTCGCGGAGCGCGCCGCGGTGCGCCTCCTCGTCGAACGAGGCGACGCCGTCGCGCACGACCTCCACCGCGTAGCCCAGGTTGCGCGCGTCGGCGGCGGTGTACAGGACGCAGATGTTCGTGCAGTCGCCGACCAGACGGAGCGTGTCGACGCCGCGCTCGCGGAGCGTGATGTCGAGGTCGGTTCCGAAGAAGCCCGAGTAGCGCCGCTTCGTGACGACGATCTCGTCCTCGCGCGGGGCGACGGCGGGCACGATCTCCGCGCCCTTGGTCCCGGCGATCGCGTGCGGCGGGAACATCGCGAACTCGGCGTCGTCGGGGAGGTGGCTGTCGGCGAGGTAGACCACGGGCTCGCCGGCCTCACGCGCGCGGGCGAGCTCGCGCTGGATCACGGGGACGATGCGCGCCATCGAGGGCCCGCAGTAGAGCGCGCCGGACGGATCGACGAAGTCGTGGACCATGTCCACGACCACGAGCGCGCGCGCCGTCGTCAGTGCGCGCAGGCCTTCGCCGTGCCGGCCTGATCGGCGGTGCGGAACGACTGTCCGCAGCCGCAGGACGAGACGGCGTTCGGGTTGCGCAGCGCGAACCCGCCGCCCATGAGGGCGTCGACGAAGTCGATCTCGGAGCCCTTGATGTACATGAGGCTCATCGGGTCGACGACGATACGGACGCCATCCTGCTCCACGAGCGTGTCGTCGTCCTCCTTGCCCTCGGCGAACGTCATGCCGTAGGAGAAGCCCGAGCATCCGCCGGGCGTGACGTAGACGCGGAGCGCGAGATCGGCGCGGTCCTGCTTCGCGATGATCTCCTTCAGCCTGTCGGCGGCGCGCGCGGTCATCGACACGACGGACCCCGCCACGCCGACACCGGTCCCCTGCTGTTCGATCGCCACGTGCGAATCCTCCCGCGTGATCTCGCTGTTCTGTAGTGTAAGGCCCCTACACTCGGATTCATGGCCGGTTTCCGCTTCTCTCCGCGCCCGAATCAGGCTGCGGCGATCCACTGGCGGGACTGGGGCGAGGAGCCGTTCGCCGAGGCGCGGCGCCAGAACAAGCCGGTCCTCCTCGCCATCAGCGCGGTGTGGTGCCACTGGTGCCACGTGATGGACGAGACCAGCTACAGCGTCCCGGAGATCATCGACGCGATCAACGAGCGGTTCATCCCGATCCGCGTCGACACCGACGCGCGGCCCGACGTGAACCGCCGGTACAACATGGGCGGCTGGCCCAGCACGGCGTTCCTCACGCCCGACGGCGAGATCCTCCACGGCGGCACGTACATGGCGCCGGAGGTCATGTACAAGCACTCGCTCATCGTCGCCGACATGTGGAGGGACAAGCGGGAAGAGCTGCTCGGCCGGCTCGCGGAGAACCGGGCGAAGGAGGAGCAGGCGCGCGCCCCGAAGCTCGGCGACCTGAGCCCGGACATCGTGGAGAGCGTCGGCGCGCTCGTGCGCGGGCAGTACGACCCGCTGCACGGCGGCTTCGGACGCGAGCCGAAGTTCCCGCAGCCCTTCCTGCTGCGCTTCCTCCTCGATGAGTACCGCCGCCACGAGCAACCGGAGCTGCGCGCGATGGCCACCAAGACGCTCACGGCGATGGCCGCCGGCGGAGTGTTCGATCGGATCGAGGGCGGCTTCTTCCGGTACGCGACGATGCGGGACTGGAACGAGCCGCACTACGAGAAGATGCTCGAGGACAACGCCGAGCTCCTCGCGCTCTACGTCGATGCCCACGCGCTCTTCCCGGACGAGGGCTACGACCGCGTGGCGCGCGAGGTCGTGCGCTGGATGGATGCCGCTCTCTACCAGGCCGAGACGGGCCTCTGGAGCGGCTCGCAGGACGCCGACGAGGAGTACTACGCGCTCGACGCGCCGTCGCGCGCGAACCGCGGCGCGCCGTTCGTCGACCGCACGCTCTACACGTCCCCCAACGCGCTCGCCGCCGCGGCGTGCCTGCGGGCCGGCGACGTGCTGCGCGACGCGGCGCTGCGTGAGCGGGGCCTGCGCGCGGTGCGCGCGATCGAGTCGCGCATGCGCGGCGCCGACGGGGCGCTCCACCACGTCGACGACGGGAGCGGTCGCCGCCTCCCGGACCTGCTCGCCGACGTCGCCGCCCACCTCCACGCGCTGCTCGACGCGGGCGAGCCGGACGCCGCGGCCGCGCTCGCGTCCCGGATGCGCGAGCGGCTCGAGGCGCCCGAGGGCGGCTTCTACGACCGTCCGGACGAGCCGGCGCCGGGGCGGCTCGCGCGCCGCGAGCGTCCGATCGAGGACAACGCGGCCGCCGCCTCCGCGCTGCTGCGGCTCGCGGCGATCACCGGCGACGATGGCTGGCGCGAGAGCGCGCTCCGCGCCCTGCGCTCGTTCGTCGGCGAGTACCGCCAGTGGGGTCACTTCGCCGCGTCGTACGCGGACATCGTCGCCGCGGTCCTGCGCGAGCCGATCGCGGTCGTCGTGGTCGGACCGGTGGAGGACCGCACCGCCGCGGCGCTGGCCCGTGCCGCGCGTCTCGCGCGGGACCCGGACGTCTTCACGCAGTGGCTCGTGCCGGCGGAGCGCCCCGCCGTCCTCGCGGCGCGCGGCTTCCCCCCGGATCGCGTCGCGGCCTACGTCTGCGTCGGCACGGCCTGCGGCGCGCCGCTCGCGGACGAGGACTCCCTGCTCGGCGAGCTCGCGTCGGCGCGCGCGCGGATCGCGTCGCCCGTGGCCTGACGGGGCAGCCGGGCGGCGCAACCTCTACCATCGTGCGACGCGCGAAAGGCGCGGAAGATGGAGACGACATGCCAGAAGGAACGATCAAGCGCATCGTCAGGGACCGTGGATTCGGGTTCATCGCGCAGGCCGACGGGACCGAGCTCTTCTTCCACCGGTCCAAGGTGAGCGGGGACGCGTTCGACAGCCTGAAAGAGGGGCAGCGGGTCAGCTACGAGAAGGTCATGGACACCAAGCGCGGCAAGGACAACGCGGAGAAGGTCACCGCGCTCTGATCTGACCGGTCCCGGCTAGGGCGCGGCCGGCACGCCGCGTATCCAGACCGCCTTCGGTGCGAGCAGGACGTCGAGGTCCGCGAGCGGATCGCCGTCGATGAAGACGAGGTCCGCATGGGCGCCCGGCGCGATGCGTCCCGCCTTCGGACGGCCGACGACGTCCGCCGCGCGGCTCGTCGCGGCCGCGAGCGCCTCCTCCGCCGTCATGCCGATCTCCTTGAGGTAGCCGAGCTCGAGCGCGAAGCGCTCGTGCACGTTGAACGGCGTCCCGGCGTCGGTGCCGGCCGCGATGCGCACGCCCGCGCGGTGCGCGGCGCGCACGCCCTCCTGGTGCTTCGCGGCGACCGTGCGGGTGCGCTCGAGCACGCGCTCGGTGAGCTTGTCGGCGTTGTCGAGGATGGAGCGCAGCGCCGCGAACGTCGGCACGAGCGCGATGTCGCGCTCCTTGATGACGCGGATCGTGCGCTGGTCGAGCAGCGTGCAGTGCTCGATCGAGTCGACGCCCGCCTCGGCCGCGATGCGCATCCCCTCGGCACCGTGCGCGTGCGTCGTGATCCGCAGCCCGGCCTTGTGCGCCTCCTCGACCGCGGCGCGCGTCTCGTCCGGCGTGAGCGGCGCGAGGTCCGGCCCGGCGCCCTCCCCGAGCACGCCGCCGGTGGAGAAGATCTTGACCACCGTCGCACCCGCGGCGATCTGCTCGCGTGTGCCGCGGCGCACCTCGTCCGCTCCGTCGCAGACCCGTCCGACCTCGCCGCCGTGCCCGCCGGTGGTCGTGATCCCCCGGCCCGCCGCGACGACGCGCGGGCCCTCGACGACGCCGCGCTCGATCGCGGCGCCGAGCGCGATGACCATCGTGCCGTTCGCGCCGAGGTCGCGGACGGTCGTCACGCCGGCGCGCAGGGCGGCGCGCGCGTTCTTGAACGCCTTGATCGTGGCCAGCGCGTCATCCTGCCGCACCTCGGTCTCGAAGCTCGCGCTGCCGTCGAGCGTGAGGTGGCAATGGCAGTTCACCATCCCCGGGACGACGAAACGCGCCGCGGCCTCGAGCGCGCGCGAGCGCTCGCCCTTCGGCGTGCGCGGTGCGCGCGAGCGCTTCCCGACCCACGTGATCGTCGCCTCGCGCCCGGGGGCCGATCCTCCCGCGTCCTCGAGGACGATCGCCGCGTCGCTCATGGCCGTCGTGCCGTCGAAGAGGCCGTCGACCTCGAGTACCGTGCGCACCTGCGCGCAGTATCGTCCAGCCGTGCCCACGGCGCTCGTCGGTGACCTGCGCGCGCGCGGCTTCGTCATCCCCGACTACGACGGTGGCGGCCTCGTCAATCTGCCGGCGACGGTGCTCGCGGCGTTCGGCGCGCGGACCGCGGACGACCCGCCGCCGCTCCGCGCGCTCGACCCGGGACTGCTCGACGGCGTGCGGCAGATCGTGGTCGTGCTCGCGGACGGGCTCGGCTGGGGGCAGCTCGAGGAGCTTCGCGCGTCCGGCGCCGTGCCGTTCCTCGGCGAGATCCTGGACCGCGCGCGGCGGCGCGACGCCGCGCAGCTCATCGCGGCGACGACGATCTTCCCGTCCACGACCGCCGCCGCGCTCGCGACGCTGCACACCGCTCGCACGCCCCAGGAGCACGGCAACATCGCGTACTTCTGCTGGCTGCCGGAGTTCCGCCGCGTGACGCAGATGCTGCGCTGGGGGCCCGCGCAGAACCGGCGCGGCTCGTACTTCGACGACGCGTCGCTCGATCCGCGGCGCTTCGCGCGCGTGCCGTCGATCCACGGCCGCCTCGTCGCGCGCGGCGTCGCGAGCTACGTCGTCGAGCCGGACATCTTCCGCAACGAAGCGATGACCCGCATGCACTCCGCGGAGGCGCGGTACCTCGGGTACCTGCTGCCGACGACGATGGGCGTGCGCGTCGCGCAGCTCCTCGACGCACGCCCGCACGGCGCCGGGGCCGCGTACGTGTACGCGTACTGGGCGGGGATCGATACCGCGGCGCATCAGCATGGTCCCCGGAGCCCGGAGGTCGCGGCGGAAGCCGCTGGCCTCGACCTCAACCTGCGCCGCGCCCTGGGCGGGCGGCCGCCCGGCGACACGCTCGCGATCCTCACCGCCGATCACGGTCATGCCGCGACCGATCCGGAGCGGCTCATCGACCTCGTCGAGGACCGCGACCTCGCGCCGCTCCTGCGCAACCCGCTCGCCGGCGAGCCGCGGCTCGTGTTCCTGCACACCGACCACGCCGCGCTCGTCCGCGAGCACCTCGAGGAGGCCTGGCCGGGCGCGTTCACGTTCCTCGACCGCGAGGAGCTGATCGCCGCGGGGCTCTTCGGGCGCGGCGACCCGGCCGTCGTGCGCGAGCGGGTCGGCGAGCTCTGCGCCATGCTCGACCGCGATCGCGCCGCCTCGATCGTGCGCGTCGACGGCACGACGTTCCGTCACCGCGGCTCGCACGGCGGGATGACCGGCGAGGAGATGCGCATCCCGATCCTGGCGTGGCGCGTCTAGCGCGATCACCCGGTAGGATTCGGCCGATGGCGACGGCCTCGTATCTCGACGCGACGGCGGGCGGCATGGTCACGGGCGCGGCGTTCGACGACGACGATGCCGCCGTCGAGGCGGTGACGATGCTGCGCGAGGCCGGCGTGCGCGAGCAGGACGTCACGGTCATCGCCGCCGATCGCCGCCGCGCCGCGCTCGTCGCCGGGGACCGCGCCTGGTTGCCGTGGAAGGGGTGGGCCGGGCTGGCGAACCGGCTGCTGCGGCTGCTGCCGGGCGCGGCGCTGCCGAAGGACGTGCGGACGCGGTACCGGCAGGCGCTGCGGTCCGGGCGGATCGTCGTGGTCGCCGCGGCCGGCGGCCAGCCGCCCGACACGATCGCCGCGATCTTCGAGCAGGCGCGCGGCGAGGACGTGCGGCAGTGGTGGCATCGCCCAGCGCACCTCTTCGCGCCGCCCGAGCTCGCCGGGCCCTTCTAGAGCTCCTTCGTCGCGCTCGGCTCCGCCCGCTCCGCGGGTCGGCGGAGGCGAGGACCGCCGACGGAACCGTCCGGGGATCGCCGTCGTCAGTGAGGGCAGGAACCTCGGGAGGTGGAGCATGCTCATTGGTGCACCCTTCCCCCACGTCGACCGTGTATGGTCGGCGCGCTTCGGTGACCACCGGGGGAGGTCCTAGCGCGCTCGTCCCTCGAGGACCCGCGTGAGACCAGACCCCTCCGGTGGACCGGGCGGCAACGACCGGCCACAGGAAGAAGCGCCCTCGAGCGCCGCTCAATGAGCACCCGGCCACAGGCCGTCCCGTCACCGGAGGGGATCCCATCTTGGCACACGGGGGGAAGGGCATGGACCACTGCACCGCGGGACTGGACTGGGCCAGCGAGGAGCACGCCATCTGCATCGTCGAAGCGGCCGGCGCGATCCGCGAGTCGTTCACCGTGACGCACGACACCAAGGGGCTGGCCGAGCTCGTCCGCCGGCTGCGCCGCTATCCCGAGCTGCGCCTGGCCATCGAGCGGCCCGACGGCCTGCTCGTCGATACGCTCGTCGACGCCGGCGTCCGCGTCGTCCCCATCCACCCCAACAAGCTCAAGGCGGCGCGTGAGCGGTACAGCTCCAGCGGCGCCAAGAGCGACCCGGGGGACGCGTACGCGCTCGCCGACCTGCTCCGGACGGACGGCCACCGCTTCCGCGAGCTCACGCCCCTGTCCGAGGCGACCAAGGCGCTGCGCGCGCTGGTCCGGACCCGGGACGACCTGGTGAAGGCGCGCGTAGCGCTGGTCAACCAGCTCGCGGCGCAGCTGGCGGTGTTCTGGCCGGGCGCCGCGGCCATCTTCAACCGCCTCGACTCCGACATCGCCCTGGCCTTCCTGGAGCGCTATCCCACGCCCGAGGCCGCGGGGTACCTCGGCGAGCGGCGCCTGCAGGCCTTCCTGCGGCGCAACGCGTACTGCGGGCGCAAGCCCGTCTCGGAGCTGCTCGGGCGCCTGCGCGAGGCGCCCGCCGGCGTCACCGGCGCCGTCGAGGCCGAGGCCCACGGCGAGTGCGTCAAGGCGCTGGTGCGCGTGCTCAAGGCGCTCCTGCCGCAGATCAAGGAGCTCGAGGGCGCCATCGCCGTCGCGCTCGACGAGCACCCCGACGGGGCGATCTTCAAGAGCTTCCCGCGCTCGGGCGAGGTCAACGCCGCGCAGCTGCTCGCCGAGATCGGCGACGTGCGCGAGCGCTTCCAGAGCGACGACGTCCTGGCGATGGAGGCGGGCGTGGTCCCCGTGACCAAACGCAGCGGGAAAGCCACGAGCGTCGGCTTCCGCTGGGCCTGCAACAAGCGGCTGCGGCGCGCGACCACGACCTGGGCGGACAACACCCGACACAGCTCCTCGTGGGCCCGCGGCCTTTATGACCGCGCTCGCGCGCGGGGCGCCGACCATCCGCACGCAATCCGTATCCTCGCCCGCGCCTGGCTGCGCGTTCTGTGGCGCTGCTGGCAGGACCGAACGTCTTATGACGACGTACGTCATCTCGCGGCCGCGGCGGCTCGGTTCGCGGCCTGAGGTTGACACAGGAAGTCTCACGGCGTCACGTAGGTGAGACGCGTGATGCCGCCGCTGAAGAGCGTGCGTGGAGCGGTCGTGCCGTCGGGCGCGACGATGCGGACCTCGCTCGCGCCCCCGCCGGCGCCGTTCAGGTAGACGATGCCCGCGCGCAGCCAGAACGGCCGCGACGCGCCTTCGGTGCCGGCGAGCGTCGTCCGATCCTGCCCGTCCGCGCCCATGACCACGAGGCTGCTGACGCCGCTCGCCGAGAGCGCGGCCACGATGCGCGTCCCGGTCGGATCCCAGTCGGCACCGAGGCTGAAGGCGGTCCGAACCAGCGGCGGCGGCGTCGGCGCGGGGGACGCCGAGGACGACGGCCCGGGCGTCGCGGCGAGGTCGTCCCAGACGTACAGCTGGAGGCCGCCCGCCGGGCCGCCGAACGAGACGAGGGCTCGAGGACGCTGCGGCCGCCACGCGTCCACCCGCCCGACCGGCCGCTCTCCCGCCGACGTGTAGGGCGGCGAGACGAAGGAGCGGACGGCGCGCGTGTTGAGGTCGAGGACGTCGACCACGCCGCTGACCACGGCGCGCTCCAGCACGAGCCCGAGGCCGTCCGGCGTCACGCCGACGACGCTGATCTCGCCGTCCTGGGACGGCGGCCGCAGCTGCGTGAGGTTCGTGCCGTCGACCCGCACCCGGTAGATCCCGAGATCGCTCCTCCGGTCGTACGACGTGCGCGCGTAGTAGACGACGCTCCCGTCGTTCGACCAGAACGGCGAGCGCTGCGACACCGACGGCTCGTCGGGCGTGACCCACCCGAGCGCGCCGGTCTGCAGGCTCAGCGCCGCGATGCGCGTGCGCTCGAGGAGCGCGTCGACCCGGACGGTGAACGCGATCGCGCTCCCGTCCCGGCGGAGCTGCCATTCGGTGCCGCTCGGCAGGTCGAGCAGCGGCGTGGCCGTGCCGTCACCCGGGTCGAGCGCCACGATCCGCAGGCCGTCGCCGACCGGGGTCTCGACGATCGCGGTCGTGCCGGCGGGACGCCACGCGAACACGAGCGGGCGGATCGCCCCGAGCGCATCCGTCGGCGACGCCGACGGCGTGGGAGACGATGACTCGGACGGCGTCGGCGACGGCGAGGCCTCGGCGAACGGCGACGTGCTGGCCGTCGCGCTCGCGCTCGGCGACGGTCGGCGCTGCGGCTCGCTCGGCAGACGCGGTCCGCCCGACAGGGCGAGCGCGACGACCGTCCCGGTGAGCCCCGCGAGCCCGATCATCACGGCGTAGAGCCGCCATCCGGACTGCATCCCGCCCAAGGGTAAGGGCCGGTCCCGCTCGAGTCCGCCCGAGCGCAGCGGCGCGGCGAGCCGCAGGCCGCCGCAGGCGGGCCGAGGCGAGCGCGAAGACAACACGGCAGGAGCCCGAGCGAG
>DAIDAP010000024.1 GCA_027310565.1 Chloroflexota bacterium
GCACCGCTCTCGCCACCCGGCACGCCCTGGAGGCGCCTCGAGTCCGCGCTCGACGCGCTCCTCAAGGACGCCAACATCGCGGCCTGAGTGCCAAACTTCGTGCAGGTGGTCACATCGAAGCCAAGGGAGCATGGCTAGGCGAGCAGGAACCCCACGAACATCACCGAGACGCCGACGAGGTTGGTGAGCTCGAGGATCCCGGAGGCGCCGGTGAACGTCGCCGTGCCGCCCGCGGCGACGATGAGGACGCCCAGGGCGATGACCGCGTTCGCGAGCGCACGGCGCCCGTCGCGACGCTTCCTGAGGAAGACCCACGCCGACCACAGCGCGCCGCCGATGAGCACGAGGCTGCCCCCGCCGCTGCCGATCGCCGCGAGGATCCGCGGCAGCGAGCCGTCCGGGAAGCCGCGGCCGCTGTCGAGCGCGACGCGCAGGTCCACCGGTGTCGCGAACACGGCGTACGCCGCGACGGCCGACAGCAGGAGCACCAGCGCGGTCCCGGCGCGCGCCACGCGCGGCGCGAGGAGCAGCGCCGTCCCCAGCCCGAGCCAGCTCACGTTGAGGACGCCGCCGAGCAGGTAGAAGACGCGGTACTCCGTCTCCGTCGCAGTGGTGGTGCGTGCGAGGCCGCCCGCGAGCGCCGCGATCGCGAAGAGCACCAGGCCGACCGCCCAGGCACCGAGGGCGGCGCGGCGCGAGCGGACGTACTTCAGCAGGACCGCGGCCGCGAACGCTCCGGAGACCGCCGCGGTGACGTAGGCGAGCATCGCCTGGAGGCTACCCGGTGCGCAGCGCGAGCGCGCGAGCGCCGCGCGCCGGTGCGCGAGGCTAGACCCCGAGCCTCTCCCGTAGCGCGGGCACCAGGTCGGCGATCGCGACGCGTACCTGGGCCATGGAGTCCCGGTCGCGGATGGTCACCTGCCGGTCCTCGAGCGAATCGAAGTCGATCGTGACGCAGAGCGGGGTGCCGATCTCGTCCTGCCGCCGGTAGCGGCGGCCGATCGCCTGCGTCTCGTCGTACGTGATGAGGAGGTGCGGCCGCAGCATCACCGCGACCTCGCGCGCGAGCGGCGTGAGCTTCTCGTTCTTCGACAGGGGCAGCACGGCGACCTTGTACGGCGCCAGGTCCCGGTGCAGACGGAGGACGACGCGCACGCCCTCCTTGTCCGGCTCCTCGTCGTAGGCGGCGCAGAGGAGCGCGTACGCGGCGCGGTCCGCGCCGACCGCCGTCTCGACGACGTACGGGAGGAACCGCTCGTTCGCCGCCTCGTCGAAGTAGCGCAGGTCCTTGCCCGAGTACTCCGAGTGCCGCCGCAGGTCGTAGTCCGTCCGGTTGTGGATGCCCTCCATCTCCTTCCACCCGAACGGGAAGCGGAACTCGATGTCGATCGCCTTCGCCGCGTAGTGAGCGCGCTCGTTCTCGGCGTGCTCGCGGAAGCGCAGGAGATCGTCGCGGATCCCGTACTCGCGGTACCAGTCGCGGCGAGTCCCCAGCCAGCTCTCGAAGACGAGCGGCGCGTCCTCCGGCCGGCAGAAGTACTGCATCTCCATCTGCTCGAACTCACGCGAGCGGAAGATGAGGTTGCCCGGCGTGATCTCGTTGCGGAACGACTTCCCCACCTGCGCGATGCCGAACGGGAGCTTGCGGCGCGTCGACTGCTGCACGTTCTCGAAGTTCACGAAGATGCCCTGCGCGGTCTCGGGACGCAGCCACGCGACCGAGGCCTCCTCCTCCACCGGGCCGACGAACGTCTTGAACATGAGGTTGAAGCGTCGAGGGTCGGCGAGCTTCCTCATCCCGCAGACCGGGCAGGGGACGTCGCTCAGGTCGACCTTGCCGCCGCGCCACTGGTCGATGAGCTCCTCGCCGTCGCGGAGGTCGTCGAGCCGGAAGCGCCTGTGGCAGTTCCCGCACTCGACGAGCGGGTCGATGAAGTTCTGGACGTGGCCGGAGGCCTCCCAGACGCGCGGGTGCATGAGGATCGCCGCGTCCAGCCCCACGATGTCGTCGCGCAGCTGGACCATCGCCCTCCACCAGGCGCGCTTCACGTTGTTCTTCAGCTCGACGCCGAGCGGGCCGTAGTCCCACGTCGCGCCCGCGCCGCCGTAGATCTCGCTCGACGGGAACACGAACCCGCGCCGCTTCGCGAGCGACGCGAGCTTGTCCGCGACCGCGTCGTAGCTCAGGGTCACGAGGCGACGATCGGGGCCGGGCGCGGCGGGAGCGCGCGGATCTCGTCGATGAGCCGCGCCGCGGTGACCTCGCGGTCGAGCACGTGCTGCACGAACAGCCGCAGGTGCCGCTCGAGCTCGAGGGCCAGGCGCTCGTCCACCCGCAGGAGCGACGCGCTCGCGAAGTCGTGCGCGAGCAGGTAGCGGAACGACTTCAGCGCGCGGACCGAGAGCGCCGGGCCGCCGGCGTGCGACGCGCAGCCCGCGCACACGGCGCCGCCGGCGACGGCGCTCCACGCGTTCTCGCGCTCCTCGAGGCGGTCCCGGCAGACGACGCAGTCGGCGACCTCGGGCCGGAAGCCGGCGCGGTCGAGCACGTGCAGGTCGAACCAGCGGCACACCAGCGCCGGCGGGTGGCCGGCGTCGAGGTGGCGCAGCGCCGTCTCCAGCAGGTCGAACAGCGGCGCCGCCGGTCCGCGCTCCACCGTGAACCGGTCGGCGAGCTCGGCGACGTACCAGCCCGCCGCGATGCGCACGAGGTCGTCGCGCAACGACGGGTAGATCGCGCGCGCCTCGGCGCCCGTCAGCACGTCGAGCTCGCGCCCGCGCGCGAGCTGGTAGGTGGCGTGCGTGAGCGGCTCGGCGTGGCCGGCCATGCGGCTCGTCGCGCGGCGGATGCCCTTCGCGACGACGTGGACCTTTCCGAAGCGCCGGGTGAAGAGCACGAGGATGCGGTCGGCCTCGCCGAGGTCGACGGCCCGCAGGACGATCGCCTCGGCACGGTACGTACGGGACGCCATCGAAGGGGAATGGTACCCGTGTCGACGCGGTCCGCGCGGCCATATCATCGGTCGCGGTGGCAGGCAGTCCGTTCGACACGCGCGTCGCGGCGATCGACGAGGAGGTCCGCGCCCTCCTCAGCCACGGCGAGCCGTCGCTCCAGCCCTTCTACGGGATGATGCTGTACCACCTCGGCCTCGACGCCGAGCGCCCGCGCGGCGGGAAGCGGCTGCGGCCGCTGCTCTGCGCGCTGACCTTCGAGGCCCTCGGCCAGGAGGAGGCGCGCGTGCTGCCCGCCGCGGCCGCGATCGAGCTCCTGCACAACTTCACGCTCATCCACGACGACATCGAGGACCAGGACCCGCGGCGCCACCACCGGCCGACCGTCTGGTCCGTCTGGGGCGAGGCGCAGGCGATCAACGCCGGCGACGGCATGTACGCGCTGTCGCGCCTCGCCGTGCAGCGCCTGCGCGAGCGCGGCTTCCCGGCGGAGCGCATCCTCGACCTCCTCGCGCTGCTCGATCAGACCTGCGTCCGGGTCTGCGAGGGGCAGTTCCTCGACATCAGCTTCGAGACGCGCACCGACGTCACCGCCGAGCGCTACCGCGCGATGGCCTCCCGCAAGACCGGCGCGCTCTTCGCCGCGGCCGCCGAGGGCGCCGCCGTCCTCGCGGCCGACGACGCGGCGGTGCGCGGGCGGCTGCGCGCGTTCGGCATGGAGTTCGGCGAGGCGTTCCAGGCGCACGACGACGTCATGGGGATCTGGGGATCGGCCGACCGCACCGGCAAGGTCGAGATGAACGACCTGGTGAAGCGCAAGAAGACGCTCCCGGTCGTCCTCGCATTCGAGCGCGCGTCGCCGAAGGTGCGCGCCCAGCTCGACGAGCTGTTCGGCCCGCCCGCCCCGCTGCCGCAGGCGAACGTCGACCGCATCCGCGCGATCCTCGACGAGACGGGGGTGCGCGACGGCATCGAGCGCGACATCGAGGCGCACCGCGAGCGCGCGCTCGGGCTGCTGCACGCCGCCGCCGGCGCCCGCGAGGCGACGGACCTGCTCGAGCGCCTGGTGCGCGCCGCGACCGGCGCCCCGGCGGAGGCGAGCGCGGCGGCATGAGCCAGGCGACGCCGCGGCGCGGGCGGAGCGGACCCCGCGACCTCATCCTCGAGCCGAACGAGCGCGTCGTGCTCGCGACGCGGCCGCTGTTCCTCTGGGAGCCGCTCCTCCTCGCCGACCTCGCGCTCGTGGCGGGCGCGGCGTACGCCTCCTCGCGGCGGTACGACGCGGTCGCGGCGGGCCTCCTGGGCGTGGCGGCCCTGCTGCTGCTCTTCATGATCGTCCGCTGGATTCCCTGGAGCGCGCGCTGGTTCGTGCTCACCGACCGCCGCGTCATCGTGCGGTGGGGCGTGCTCAACCGCACCCAGGCCGCGCTCCTGCTCGACCGCATCCAGGATGCGAGCCTCAGCCGCCCGTTCCCGCTGTCGCTCATCCGCGACTACGGCGTCCTGCGCCTCGAGTCCGCGGGCGAGCGCTCCGAGGAGCGCATCAGCGCGGGGCTGCGGGACCTCGCGATGACCGGGGCGAGCCGCTTCTACCGCGCGCTCACCGACGCGCAGACGCCGACCTGATCGGTCACTCCGGCCGCAGGTCGCCGGGCAGGAACGGCGCGGGGAGGAGCTCGGTGAGCGTCGTTTGGTGCCGCAGGCCGCCCACGGTCGCGAGCACGACGCGCATGTCGGGGGCGAACTCCGCGAGCACCTGACGGCACGCGCCGCACGGCGAGGGCAGCCGGTCGCCGTCGATGACGATCGCGATCGTCTCGAAGGCCCGGTCGCCCGCGTTGACCGCCGCGAACGCGGCGGCGCGCTCCGCGCAGATCGTGTGCCCGTACGACACGTTCTCCACGTTCGCGCCCGCGTGCACCCTGTTGCGCGCCGTCCGGATCGCCGCCCCGACCCGGTACGTCGAATAGGGCGCGTACGCACGCTGCCGCGCGAGCGCGGCGACCTTGACGAGGTCCTCGTCGGCCGGTCCGAGGGTCATATCGCCTCGGCCGAGCGCTGGAGCCGTGTGACGCGCACGCGGCGGATGCGCCGCCCCTCGATCGTCTCGATCGCGAAGCGCGCGCCACCGGCCTCGACGCTCTCGCCGGCCCGCGGGAACCGGCCGAGGACGTGCGTGATGAACCCGCCGAGCGTGTCGTAGTCCTCGGACGGCTCGACCTCGAGGTCGAAGGTCTCGCGCACATCCTCGAACGGCACGCGGGCGTCCATGACCGCCTCGTTCTCCGACACCGGGAGCACGAGCTCCTGCTCGACCTCGTACTCGTCGCGGATCTCCCCGACGATCTCCTCGATGATGTCCTCGATCGTCACGAGCCCCGCCGTGCCTCCGTACTCGTCGACCACGATCGCGATGTGCCGCTTCTCTCGCTGCATCTCGCGCAGCAGCTCGTCCACCTTCTTCGTCTCCGGGACGAAGTGCGCGGGGCGCAGGAAGCGCCGCAGGTCGATGTCCCGCTCGCCACGCGCCAGCCGGCGGAACACGTCCGTCACGTAGAGGATCCCGATGATGTCGTCGGCCGAGCTCTCGTAGACCGGGAGGCGCGAGTGTCCGACCTTCGTAATGGAATCGAGCACCTCGCCGGCGGGCATCCGCACGTCGAGGGCGAGGATGTCGGTGCGCGGCACCATGACCTCGCTCACGTGCTTCTCGCCGAGCTCGAAGATCGACGAGATCATCTCGCGCTCGCGCGGCTCCAGCAGCCCCTGCGCCTGCCCCGTCTCGACGAGCGCGCGGATCTCCTCCTCGGTGACGAGCGCGCCCGCCTGCGGGCTCCCGCCGAAGGGCCGCAGGAGGAGCTGGGTCAGCGCGAAGAGCACCGAGACGAGCGGGCGCGTGAGCCACACGACGGCCTCGAGCGGCCACACCATGAGCAGCAGCACGCCACGCGCCTGGCGCGCCGCGATGGCCCGCGGCAGGAAGAGCCCGAACAGCACCGCCAGCAGCGACAGGACCGACACCGTGACCACCACGGCGCCGACGTCGCTGAAGGCCGCGCTGATGCCCAGGAGGCTGAGGACGTCCGAGAGCCGCGGCGCGATGAAGGCGGCCGCGATCCCGGCGTACGCGAAGACGATGAGGAACTCGCTCACCTGGATCGCCGCGAGGTAGTGGGCCCTGCGGCGGCCCATCGTGCCGGCGAGACGCCCGCGTGGCCCGCGGCGCGCCAGCTCCTCGATCACCTCGCGCCGCACCGTGTGCAGCGCCGCCTCGCTCGCCGAGAGCACGGCGAGGAACGCGACGAGCACGAGCTCGATGACGAGCGGCGTCATCGCTCTCCCATCGATCGGTCCGGAGGCGCTCTGCGCTCGCGCTTCTTGATGCCGCGCGCCGGCATCCCGACCGCGAGCGTGTCGTCGGGCACGTCCTTCGTCACCACCGCGCCCGCACCGGTGGCCGCGTTCGTACCGACCCGGATCGGCGCGCGCAGCAGCGTGTCCGACCCGATGAACGCGTCGTCGCCGATCTCGGTCCGGTGCTTGCGCACGCCGTCGTAGTTGAGCGTGATCGTGCCCGCGCCGATGTTCACGCGCCGGCCGACGCTCGCGTCGCCGACGTACGAGAAGTGGTGCATCTTCGTCCCGCCGCCCAGGCGCGACGCCTTCACCTCGCCGAAGTTCCCCATCTCGACGCCGCGCTCGAGGTAGGCGCCGGGCCGCAGGTGCGAGAACGGCCCGACCCGCACGTCGTCCTCCAGCGTCGCGCCCTCGAGGACCGACGCCTCGATGCGGCAGCGCTCCCCCACCGTCGTGTCGCGCAGGATGGAGTACGGCCCGACGACCGTGCCGCGGGCGACCCGCGTGGCGCCCTCGAGCACCGAGCCGCGCTCGACGACGACGTCCGGCGCGAGCTCCACGGAGGCGTCGACGAGCGACGACGCCGGGTCGTGGAACGTGACGCCGTTCAGCATGTGGCGCTCGCGGATGCGGCGGCGCAGCACGTCCTCGACCGCCGCGAGCTCGACGCGCGTGTTCACGCCCCGCCCCTCGTCACGGTCGGCCGTGCGGTGGGCGACCACGCGCTTCCCGTCGGCGACCGCGACCTGCACCAGGTCGGTGAGGAAGATCTCGCCGGTCTCGTTCGCGCGGAGCCCGCCGACCGCCTTGCGCAGCCACGCCAGGTCGGCGGCGTACGCGCCGAGGTTCGACTCCGGCAGCCCGCGCTCGCGGTCGCTCGCCAGGCGCGCCTCGACGATCCGCTGCACGTCGCCGTTCTCGGCGCGCACGACGCGCCCGTACACGTTGTCGGTCCCGACCTCGCCCGAGAGCAGCGCCAGGACCGCGCCGCGGGCGACGCGCAGCTCGGCGAGCGCGCGCAGCGTCTCGGGACGGACGAGCGGCGTGTCGCCGTACACGACGAACGCCGCGCCCTTCGCATCGGGGCAGCCGGCGAGCGCGGCGCGGACCGCGTCACCGGTGCCGCGCGGCGGATCCTGCGTGACGACCGCGGTGCCCTCGGGGAGCACGGCACGCGCCGCCTCGCTCTCCTTCGAGAGGACCACCACCGGGCGCGCCCCGACGGCCGCCAGCGCATCGAGCACGTGCAGCACCAGCGGGCGGCCCGCGGCGGTGTGCAGCACCTTCGGCGTCCCGGAGCGCATCCGCGTACCGAGGCCCGCCGCGAGCACGATGCCCAGCGGCGCGTCGATCACGACCGGACGGCGGCGCGGGTTGGGGCGCCAGGATTCGAACCTGGGATCGGGGATCCAAAGTCCCCTGCCTTACCGCTTGGCCACGCCCCACCGGACACGGCCAAAAGCATAGGAGGACGGGGTGCGCCGCGTGGACGAAGAGGACGCACCGGAGCGTGTCCGCTGACACTCCGGCGCGCGACGCTAGCGCCCGTCGCCGCGCTGCGGCTGCCTCCCCTTGCGGATGAGCTCCGCGACGCGCCGTCCGCCCTTGCGCCCGAGCCGCGAGTAGCCCTCGCTGCCGAGCTGTGACTTCCGAGCCTCACCACCGCGACGCCCGAGCTCGGCGTACCCCTTCGAGCCGAGCTGCGTCTTGCGCGCCTCGCCGCCCTTGCGGCCGAGACGCGCGTAGCCGTCCGGCCCGAGCTGCCCCTTGCGCGCCTGGCCGCCGCGTCTGCCGATCTCGCGATAGAAGGAGCTTCCGTGCTTCCCGGCGGTCGACGAGCCGCCCTTCCGCCCGGCCTGCCGGACCGTCATGTCGCCATTCGTTTCGTCCATGCCTCCGAGCGTAGGGGGACAGCCCTCGCTCGCCCGGCGGTCGGATCACGCGACGCACGCGCGATGCGCGCGCGCGCGCAGGCCGGCGCGCGTGAGGATGCGCGCCATGCGCAGCGCGTCGGCGCGGTCGTCCGCGATCGCGAACAGCGTCGGACCGCTCCCGGTGAGCGCGAGCGCGATCCCGCGCGCCGCGGCGGCCGCACGCCAGGAGGCGATGGCCGCGCAGCGGCGCTCCGCCGCCGCGAGCAGGTCGTTCGCCGCGTGCACGCGCAGGAGCTCCGCCGTGACGACGCCGCGCGCGAAGGCCTCGGCGACGGCGTCGACGTGCCGTTCGGCGCCGACCTCGTCCGCGGCGTGCTCGGCGAAGACGTCGGCCGTCGCGAGACGGAGGGTCGGACGCACGACGACGACGTCGAGCGGCGCGGGCGGCGCGGGGAGCGGCGAGACCCGCTCGCCGCGGCCGGAGACGAGCGCCGCGGTGGCGCCTCTCGCGAAGAACGGCACGTCCGAGCCGATCCCCGCCGCCACGGCGACGAGATCGGCGGCGCAGCGCCAGAGCGCCGCGCACCCGCGCAGCACCGCCGCCGCGTCGCTCGAGCCGCCTCCCAGCCCCGCGGCGAGCGGGATCCGCTTGCGCACGCGCACGAAGGCGTGCGGCTCGCGGCCGCACGACGCGGCGAGCGCACGCACCGCGCGGGCGGTCAGGTCGTCGGGGCCGACGTCGACCGACGTGCGCGCCTCGAGACGGCGATGCGCCGCGACGAGCACGTCGTCGTGCAGGTCGAGCGTGACGAGGACGCTGCGCAGGTCGTGGTAGCCGTCGGGCCGCTTCCCGAGCACCGCGAGCGCCAGGTTCAGCTTCGCCGGCGCGCGGAGCGCGACGCGTCTAGACACTCGGCACGCCGAGCGCATCGGCGAGCACGACCCACTCCGCGACCGTCAGCTCCTCCGGCCTGCGCCGCCCGTCGATGCGCGCCCGGGCGAGCGCGGCCTCGGCCCGCGCGCGGTCCACGCCCGCCTCGTGCCCGAGCGCCGCGCGGAGCTGCTTGCGGCGGTGGCGGAAGACGTCGCTCACGAAGCGCAGGAACGCGTCCTGCGCGAGCGGGGCGAAGGCCGGCTCGCGCCGCGTGCGCAGCGCGACGACCGCCGACGACACGCGCGGCGGCGGCCGGAAGGCCCGCGGCGGCACGCGGCGTACGATCCGCGCCTCGGCGAACGACTGGACGAACACGGAGAGATAGCCGCGCTCGCGCGGCGCCCGTGGGTCCGCCGCGGCCGCCACGATGCGGCGGGCGACCTCCTCCTGTACCAGCACGACGACGAGCGGCGGACGGCGCGGATCGCCGAGGAAGCGCTCGAGCAGGGGCGTGGTGATCTGGTAGGGCAGGTTGGCGACGATGCGCGTGGGCCGCCGCTCGCCGAGCGCGTACAGGTCGACGGCGAGGGCGTCGGCGTGGACGATGCGGACGTTGCCCCGGCCGGCGAGGGTGTCGCGCAGCACGCCGACCATGCGCTCGTCGATCTCCACCGCGGTGACCGACCGCGCACGGTCGGCGAGCGCCGCCGTGAGAGCCCCCGGGCCGGGACCGACCTCGAGCACGTCGTCCGCGGCGGTGAGCTCCGCCGCGCCGACGATGTCGTCCAGCGCGCGGCGGTCGACGAGGAAGCGCTGCCCCAGGCCCGTCGCGGCGCGGACGCCGTGCCGCCGCAGGACGCTCCGCAGAACCCGCGGGTCCGCCAGCCTCACGTCGGCTTCGCCGCCATGAGTCAAGGACCGGTGCCGCAGGCGCATCGAGCGAAGCCTAGTGGGCGGCCGCTCCGGTCACTTGCAGGACCACTGCCCCGCCTGCCCGCGGGCGAACATGTAGGCGGCGGTGTTGGCGCTCGCGACCGCGTCGAACACGCTCACGCCGCCGTAGCCCGCCCGCACGCTGTTCGCCGCCCAGGTCGAGGGGATGAACTGGAAGAGCCCGGAGGCGCCCGAGCGCGCGTTGTACGCGTTCGGGTTGTATCCGCTCTCGCACCGCGCGACGCGCAGGAGCTGGGTCGGATCGGCGCCCCAGCGCGCGGCGGCGTCGACGATGATCTGCTGGATGCTGCCCACGGCGACCGGCGCCGGCAGGGGTTTGGTGCCGACGCGCCGGATCTCGGCCACCGGGGCGACGGCGTCGGTGCTCGTGACAAGCCGTCGCTCGACGACCTCTCCTCCGCCGACTGTCCGCACTGCGTACACCTTGCGCGTCAGACCGGGCGTTCCGGCCTGGGCGACGGCCTCGCGGCCCCGGTAGAGCGAGGCGTCCGCCACCCGCTGGACGGGGAACGGGACCCGCTCGTCGACGGTGACCTCCGAGTCCACGACCAGGTCCAGGCGCAGGTCGTCGCTCAGCGCCTCGGCGGTCGCGGCCACGTCGAGCGCGAGGGTGGCGCCACGATCGAGGGCGGGCTCGCCGCCGGCGACGCGGGGCAGCGACCGCGCCTGCGGGCGCGCGCGCGCGGCCTCGAGCGAGAACGCGCTCTGGGTGCGCGCGGGTGCGCCGAGCCCGCTCGTCAGCAGCGCCAGGGACGCGAAGCCGACGAGCGCGATCAGCGCCAGCCGGAGCAGGTGGGTGAGACGAACACGATGCACGATCCCGAACCTCCCGTTCCTCCCCGGCGCGCAGGCGTGCTGGACGTGGGTCATCGTTCGAGGGGAGTCACGACAAGGCTAACGGGTCCGGCATCTGACCGTCCGGTCGGCGGCGGGCTGGCCTGTACGCTCAGCGGTCGGTCGGAGCCCGCCACCCCAGCTGCTCGAGGTGCTCACGCACCGCCGGCCCGGTGTCCGGGCGACCGAGCATCGCGTCGATGCACGCGGTGAGGTAGCCGATCCGGTCGCCGGTGTCGTAGCGCTGCCCCTCCAGCTCCACCGCCCACACGGGCGAGCCCTCGCGCGCCAGCCTGGCCACGGCGTCGGTGAGCCAGATCTCGCCGCCCCGGCCGGGCTCGAGATCCGCGAGCGCGTCGAAGATCTCGGGCTCGAGGACGTAGCCGTGGACCGCGGCGAGGTCGCCGGGCGCGTCCTCGGGCGCCGGCTTCTCCACGATCGCGAGCACGCGCGTCGTGCGCTCGTCGACGGCGGTCCCCGCGACCATCCCGTAGCGCGACGCATGGCGCCGGTCGACGCGGATGCAGCCGACGACGCTGCCGCCCCCCAGGCGCTCGCGCGCGCGCAGCAGCTGCGCGACCGCGGGCTCGTCGGCGAGCATGATGTCGTCGCCCCACAGCATCGCGAACGGCTCGGCGCCGACGAGCTGCCGCGCCATGAGGACCGCGTGGCCGTTGCCGCGCGGCTCGGCCTGCACGACGGTGCGCACCTGCGCGAGCCGCTCCGGCCGGTGCAGCAGCTCGAGCTCCTCGGTCCGCCCCTCGGCCACCAGGCGCGCCTCCACCCGGGGGCTGGGGCCGAAGTAGCCGGCGATCGCCTCCTTCCCCGGCCCGACGACGAGCACGACGCGGCCGACGCCCGCCGCCGCGAGCTCCGACACGACGAGCTCGATCACGGCCGTGTCGACGATCGGGAGGAGCTCCTTCGGCACCGTACGCGTGATCGGCAGGAAGCGCGTGCCGAGGCCGCCAGCGGGGACGACGCCGTAGCGCACCGGCCGCACGCGCGGCCCGTGCCCGTCGGTGCCCATCAGCGCGCGTCGACCGCGACCTCGAAGGCCGCGCGCTCCGTCGTGCGCGCCGCGAAGCCGGTGACCGCGAGGAGCGGCGAGCGCCGATCGCCCGTGGTGTCCACGTCGAGCTGGAGTGTGCCGCCGTCGACGACGCGGCGCAGGACGGTGGCCCCGCCCGGCTCGAACCGCAGCAGCTGGACGACGAAGCGCTGGGCGACGGCGTTCGTCGAGCGCACGAAGCCCGCGGCCCGCCAGCCGCCGTCCGTCTCGGCGTCGTCCGCGAAGACGCCGGGGATCTCGATGTCGTCGACCGCGAACCCCTCGAGGTTCAGCGCCTGGTCGGTGACGTACTCGAAGCGCAGGAGGACCTGCTTGCCGGCGTACTTCGAGAGGTCGACCTCCTCGCGCACCCACTGCGGCGTGTCCCCGCCGCCGGAGCTCCCGGTGAACCCGTTCCCGAGGTTCGCGCCGTTGGGGTCGTCGGTCGTCGTCCCCGGCGCCGCGAGCGGCTCCCAGCGCCCGCCCCCGTCCGTCGAGACCGCGACGTAGGCGTAGTCGTAGTCCCGCTCGATCCGGTACCAGGTCCAGAACGAGAGGGTCGGGCTCTTCGCGCTCCGCAGATCGACGGTGCGCGTGAGCGTGCTGTCGAGCCCGTCGGCGCGGTCGGACCACCACATCGCGCGGCCCGAGCGCGGGTCGGTCGGCAGCAGCTTCGTGCTCGTCGTCCCGCTGAAGCGGATGGTCTGCGCGGCGCGCGGCAGCGCGACGTAGCGCGCCGCGTACTGGCGCACGGTGAGCGCGAGGCTCCCGCCCGCCGCGACGCGTTCGGCGTCGTCGGCGGTCGCGGCGGCGCGGACCGGCGCGCCGGCCGGGTAGCTCGTCGCGCCGTCGGCGGCCTGCGTGCCGACGAACGCGTTCGCCGCGACGAAGTCGGCGTACAGCTCCTGGAGCGGCTTCTGCCCGCGCGACACCAGCACGCGGTCCAGGTCCTCCGCCGTCGCGATGCCACGCTCGAGGAACGCGTCGATGAGGTCGTCGCCGCCGGCGTGCTGTCGCAGGAACTCGAGGAAGAGGAAGGCCTGCCCGTAGCTCGGGGCCGCCTGCTCGAGCTCGGGCCAGGCGTTGAGCTGCGTGTCCGGGCTCCGGATGAACGTCTGGGCGTGCGTGACGGTGAACCCGTTGGCCTGCTCGCAGAGCTGCGCCTGTCCCTCGTCGAACCACACCGCCGACCTCGTGCCGCGGCCGTACTGGATCATGTGGCAGAACTCGTGCGCGATGATCGAATCCCAGGTCGAGCGCGCCGAGAGCGAGTTGAGGTAGATCACCTCCCGCTCCGAGCTGTACTGGTTCACCCACCGCGGCAGCTCGTCGGCGGAGCTGAAGTAGCCGGCGGCCGCGCCGGGGATGCGCGCGACCAGCACGTTGACGCGCGGGTCGCCGTCGATGCCGGGCGTCCACTCCGAGCCGTACCGAGCGCGATCGGTCGGGTAGATGCGCGTGTCGAAGACGTCGGCGTTCTGCCGCAGCGCCGCGAGGTCGACGTCCACGCCGTCCTGGACCCACCACTTCGCGCGCTCGCCGACGATGCGCAGCGTCGCCGTGATCCGGACGTTCTTCTCCGCCGCGAAGTCGTACGTCCAGAACGGCAGCGACGTGCCGGCACGCTCGTCGGGTGGCGTCGTACGGACCGGCTCGAACGGCCGGCTCGGCTGGCCCGACGCCCCGCGCAGCCGGCGCGCGAGATCGAAGGGATCCGCGACGGGCAGCGTGTTCGCGAGGAGCGCGGCGGTCATGTCGGGAGCCGCGGCCGTTCCGGTGGCGCTCGGGCCGCGTGCGGTGGCGGTCGCCGAGGCGGCGGCGGTGGCGGAAGGCGTGGGGCTCGCCTCGGGCGGCGTGCAGCCCGCGAGCGCGAGCGCGAGCAGGAGGAGGAGCGCGGCGCGACGCCTCACGCCCGTACGTACCCGCCGGCGAGGGTGCGGTGCGCCACCACGCGGCCGCCGCGCCGGTAGCGGCGCGGGACGCGCCGGCGGATGCCGGTGACGACCTCGTAGGCGATCGTGCCCGCCGCCCGCGCCAGGTCCTCGGCCCCCTGGCGGGCCCCGCGCTGGGAGCCGATGAGCACCACCTCGTCGCCCTCGCGGACCTCGTCCAGCGCGGTGACGTCGAGCATGACCAGGTCCATGGCGACGCGCCCGGCGAAGCCGACCCGCCGGCCGCCGACGAGCGCCCCGCCGCGCGCCCCGAGCGCCCGCGCGAGGCCGTCGCCGTAGCCGACCGGGACCGTGGCGACGCGTCCGTCGCGGGGCATGCGGTACTCGAGCCCGTACGACACGCCGGTACCCGCGGGGACGCGGGCGACGCGGCGCACCCGCGAGCGCCACTCGAGCGCGGGCCGCAGGTCGAGCGCGGCGCGGAGATGCTCCGCGGCGTGGAGCCCGTAGAGCGACAGCCCCGGGCGGATCGCCGTGCAGCCCGCCAGGCTCCCGAACGCGGCGACGCCGCCGCTCGCCGCCGCGTGCACGTAGCGCGGCGGCTCGCCGATGGCGGCGAGCACCTCGGAGAAGCGCGCGAGCTGCGCGCGGTCCGCCGAGACGTCCGGCTCGTCGGCGGTCGCGAGGTGCGTCATGAGGCCGTCGAGGCGGACGTGCCGCAGCTCACGGATCGCGCGGACGCGCGCGGCCGCCTCGGCGGGCGGCGCGCCGAGCCTGGTGAGCCCGGTGTCGACCTTCACGTGCAGCGGCGTCACCGTCCCCGCCGCCGAGGCGGCCTCGTCGATCGCCCGCGCCTCCGCGACGTCCCACACGACCGCCGCGCAGCGGGCCGCGGCGAGCGCCTCCGCCTCGGCGCGGTCGCGCGCGCCGCCCAGCACCAGCAGCGAAGCGTCGATGCCGGCCGCCCGCAGCACGAGGGCCTCCTCGAGCGTGAACACGGCGAGCATCGCCGCGCCGGCCTCCACCAGCGTCTCGGACACGGCCTCGACGCCGTGGCCGTAGGCGTCGTCCTTCACGACCGCGATGACGTCGGCGCGCGCGCGCTCGCGGAGCGCGCCGAGGTTGTGCGCGACCGCGTCCAGGTCGACGTCGACGACGGTCGCGCGGATCGGGACGCTCCCGCTCACGTCCGGGAGCCGGAGACGATCTCGCGCAGCGCCCGCGGCAGCGCGTCGACGATGTCGGTGGCGAGCACGCCGGACTCGCCGATCTCGGCCCGCAGGAGCGCGCCCGCCCGCCCGTGCGCCCAGACCGCGGCGGCCGCCGCCGCCAGCGGCGCGAGGCCGCGCGCGGCGAACGCCGCGATCGCGCCGCCCAGCGCGTCGCCCGACCCCCCCACGGCCAGCGCCGGGTTCGGCGCGTCGTGCACGAACGTCCGCTTCCCGTCGGTCACGATCGTGACCGCGCCCTTCAGCACGAGGCTCGCGCCCCAGGCGACCGCGTGCCGCTCCGCGAACGCGATGCGCGCCTGGCCCGTCGGCACGACCCGGCCCGCCAGACGCGCGGCCTCGCCGTCGTGCGGCGTGAGGATGGTGCGCGGGGGCAGCAGCTTCGGCCAGTCGTCGGTCCGCGCCAGCGCGTTCAGCCCGTCGGCGTCGACGATCGTCGTCACGTCCCTCGCGTTGCGCAGGATCGCGGCGACGAGCTCGTCGGTGCCCGCCGCGTGCGCGAGGCCCGGGCCGACGAGGAGCGCGCGGACCTTCTCCCGCAGGAGCGGCGAGAGCTGCGCCGCGGCCGCGGTCGCGGCCACGCCGGGCTGCGACTCGGCGAGCGGGAAGAAGGTCACGTTCGGGTCGCGCCCGCCGACCATCTCGACGACCGACCGCGCCGCCGCGACCGTGACCACCCCGGCGCCGGCGCGCAGCGCGGCGCGGGCGGCGAGGAGCGTCGCGCCGGGATAGCGCTCCGAGCCGCCGACGATGAGGACGCGGCCGCGCGCCTCTTTCCCGGCGTCCGGCGGCAGCGGCCGCAGCGCCGCCCGCACGGCCTTCGCATCGAGCGGGATCGGCTCGCTCAGCGCAGCCCCACGGACACCGCCACCGCGAGGTCGCGGATGTGGCTGATGCTCACCGAGAGCGGCTCGCGCAGGCCGAGCGACCGCGCGCGCTCGAGCGCGCGCCCGTGGAGCGTCACCGTGGGCTGCCCCAGCGGCGTGCGCATGATCTCGATCTCGCGCCAGCCGACGCCGCGCACCCCGAGCCCGAGCACCTTCGACACCGCCTCCTTCGCCGCCCACCGTCCGGCGAGGTGCAGGACGTTGCGGTGGCAGTAGCGCTGCTCCCACTCCGTGTACACCCGCCGCAGGAAGCGCGCGTCGTGGCGCTCCAGCACGCCCCTGATGCGCGCCGTCTCGATGACGTCGATCCCGACCTCCGAAGGCGGGACGCCCCGGGTCACTCGACGGTCACCGCCTTCGCCAGGTTGCGCGGCTGGTCCACGTCGTTGCCACGGCGGTCGGCGACGTGGTACGCGAGGAGCTGCAGCGGCACGACCGCGAGCGCCGGCGAGAGGAGCTCGTTCGTCGCGGGGATGCGGATGATCTCGTCGGCGTGCCGCGCGATCTCCTCGTCGCCGTCGGTCGCCAGCGCGATGACGATACCGGCGCGCGCGCGGACCTCCTGGATGCTCGAGAGCATCTTCCGGTAGACCCCGTCGCGCGGCGCGATCGCGACGACCGGCAGCGACTCGTCGATGAGCGCGTTCGTCCCGTGCTTCATCTCGCCCGCGGCGGTGCCCTCCGCGTGGATGTACGAGAGCTCCTTGAGCTTGAGCGCGCCCTCGAGCGCCGTGGGATAGTTCGCGCCGCGTCCGAGGAACAGGAAGTGCTCGGCCGCGTAGTAGCGGTGCGCGAGCGCGCGCATCTTCGGCTCCTCGCGGAGCACCGCGTCGACGAGCGTCGGCAGGTGAAAGGCCTGCGCGAGCATCGAGCGGCTCGTCTCGTCGTCGCACGTCCCGCGCCGCTGCCCGAGGTAGACCGCGAACAGGTAGAGGTCGACGAGCATGGCGGTGTACGCCTTCGTCGACGCGACGCTGATCTCGGGCCCCGTGTGGAGGTAGACGACGTCGTCGCAGACGCGCGTCACCTCGCTGCCGACGACGTTCACCAGCGCGAGCGTCCGCGCGCCGCCGTCCTTCGCGGCGTGGATCGCCCCGAGCGTGTCCACCGTCTCGCCCGACTGCGTGATCGCGATGGCCAGCTGCCCGGGCGCGACGACCGGGCTCCGGTAGCGGTACTCGGACGGGATCTCCGTGTCGCAGGGGATCTTCGCGACCCGCTCGATGAGGTGCTTGCCGACGAGCGCGGCGTGCCCGGCGGTGCCACAGCCCAGGAGCGTGATGCGCGGGATGGAGCGGACGTAGTCGTCCGTCATCCGCAGGTCCCGGTCGAAGACGACGCGGCCGGTGCGGCGGTCGACCCGGCCGAGGAGCGTGTCGCTGATGGCGCGCGGCTGCTCGGCGATCTCCTTCAGCAGGAAGTGCTTGTAGCCGGCCTTCGCCGCCCCGACCGGGTCCCACGTCACCGTCTGGCGCTCCTTGCGCACCTCGGTGCCGTCGAAGCGCTGGAAGACGACGCTCTTCGCGGTCACGATCGCCATCTCCCCGTTCTCGAGGAAGGAGACGAGGCGCGTGTGCTGCATGAGCGCGGGTGCGTCGGACGCGACGAAGTTCTCGTCCTCGCCGTGGCCGATGATCACGCCGCCGGCGTTGCTGATGCGCGCGGCGATGATCTTGCCCGGGTCGAGCGACGAGAGGAAGACGAGCGCGGCCGCCCCCTCGAGGCGAGGGAGCACCGCCCGCGCGGCGGCCTCGAGCGACCCGCCCGTGTCGAGCTCGTCCTCGAGGAGGTGCACGACGACCTCGGTGTCGGTGTCGCTGGTGAAGGTGTGGCCGGCGGCGACGAGCGGCGCGCGGAGCTCGGCGAAGTTCTCGATGATCCCGTTGTGGATGACGGCCGTCGCCCCCGTGCAGTCGACGTGCGGGTGCGCGTTCTGCTCGCTCGGACGCCCGTGGGTCGCCCAGCGGGTGTGCCCGATGCCGGTGTGCCCCGAGACCGGGTGCGCGCCGACGATCGCGGCGAGGTTGTCGAGCTTGCCCTCGGCGCGCATCACCGTGAGCGTCCCGTTCTGCACCGCCACGCCGGCGGAGTCGTACCCGCGGTACTCCAGGCGGCGCAGGCCCTCCATGAGCACGGGCAGCGCCTCGCGCGGCCCGACGTATCCGACGATCCCGCACATCTCTAGCGGAGCTCCTTCTGCGCGAGCGCCGCGAGGCGCTCGGCGGTGGTGCTCGCGACGGCCGCGTCGCGCGCCTCGACGGTGATGCGCAGCACGGGCTCGGTCCCCGACGGACGGACGACGAGGCGGCCGGCGCTGCCGAGGGCGGCGACGGCCTCGCGCACCGCGCCGGCGAACGCCGGGCTCGACTCCCACTCGGCCCTGCGGCGCGCGCGCACGTTGTGCGTCACCTGCGGCCAGTGTTCGACGTCCGCCGCGAGCGCCGCGAGGGGGCGCCCCTCGGCGCGAACGAGCTGCAGCAGCTCCAGCGCGGTGAGGATCCCGTCGCCGGTCGTCGCGACGTCGCGGAAGATGACGTGGCCCGACGGCTCGCCGCCGAACCGCGCGCCGGTGCGGCACATCTCCTCCCACACGTACCGGTCCCCGACCTTCGCGCGCACGAGCGTCACGCCGTCGCGGGCGAGGGCGGCCTCGAGCCCGCCGTTCGACATGACCGTGCCGACGACGACGGGCGGGGCGAGCTTCTTCGCGCGCGCGAAGTGGCGCGCGACGAGCGCGAGCACGGTGTCGCCGTCGTGGATCGCGCCGCCCGCGTCGACCGAGATGACGCGGTCGCCGTCGCCGTCGAAGGCGAAGCCGGCGTCGGCACGGCGCTCGACGACGGCGGCCGCGAGCGCCTCGGGCTGCGTCGCGCCGCAGCCCTCGTTGATGTTCGCTCCGTCCGGCGTGTCGAAGAGCGTCACCACCTCGGCCCCGGCGTGCGCGAACACCGCCGGCGCGACGCGGTAGGTCGCGCCGTTCGCGCAGTCGAGCACGATGCGCATGCCCTCGAGCGGCGGCGCGACCGTCCCCAGGAAGTCCTCGTAGTCCTTCACGAGACCCCGCGCGTCGCCGACGAGCCCGATGCCGCCCTCGGTCGGGCGCGGCAGCCGGTCCTCTCCGGTCATCGCGGCCTCGATCTCGTCCTCCACGGCGTCGGGGAGCTTCAGCCCCTGCCGGTCGAAGAACTTGATGCCGTTGTCCGGCGCGGGGTTGTGCGACGCGCTGATCACCGCGCCGGCGACGCAGTCGCCCGCCCGCGTGAGGTACGCGAGGCCGGGCGTCGGCACGTGGCCGACGAGGCGCACCTCCATCCCGACGGAGCAGAGGCCGGCCGCGAGCGCGCTCTCGAGCATGCGTCCGCTGCGGCGCGTGTCGCGCCCGATGAGCACGCGGTGCCCCGGTCCGCCCAGCACGTCGCCGGCGGCCCGGCCGAGCCGCAGCGCCAGCTCCGGCGTGAGCTCCAGGTTCGCCACGCCGCGGACGCCGTCGGTGCCGAAGAGTCGTGTCACGTCCTGCTCCGCAGCGTCAGTGTCACACGGCCCGGCCGCACGCTCGTGACCGTCGTCCCGGAGGGTGCCGTGACCGAGACGTCCACGACGTACGACCCCTCCCCCTTCCCGGCCGCGTCCACCGTCGCGCTCACCTGGTCGGGCGTCAGGCTGCCGAGCAGGGGCGCCTGGCCGGAGAGCACGACGGTGACGGTCGTGGAGTCGGTCTGGGCGGCGAGCTCGCTCGCGACGCCGGCGACGGTCACCGCGACGACGAACGGCCGAGTGCCCGCGAGCGGCACCACGGTGACCGTCACCGTCGCGGTCACCGGCTGCACCAGCGCGATGCCGTCGGGCAGGACGAGCTCCGCGCGGAAGGAGCGCGTCGCGTCGAGACCGCTCACGTCGACGGCCGCGGTGTCCAGGCGCGTCACCTTCGCGAGCACGCTCTGCTCGCCGGAGATCGTCACCGCGAGCGGATCCGTCGCGACCTGCGAGACCCAGTAGCCGCTCGCGACGGTGCCCCGGAGGCTCCAGAGGACCGGGACCGTCTTCGTCGTCGCGGTGGGGAGCAGCGGCACGCGCACGACGACGACGCCCGGGTCGACCTCGACCCCGTCGACGGGCAGACCCGAGACGTCCACCGGCTGCGCCGGGGTGCTCAGGCTGAGGTCGTTCGCCGCGTCGCCGAAGCGGACGGTCGCGAACACCGCCGCGATCTGCGCGACGGCGCTCTCCGGACCGCTCACGGTCACCTCCGCGGGCAAGACGCTCGTCTGACCCGCCAGCCACCCGGCGGGCGGGTCGTTCGCGAACTTCGTCTGGACGGCGATGGTGCGGGCGGTGACGCGCTCGAGCCGCACGGCGACGGTCGCCGGCGAGACGTCCACCACGCGCACCTGGGTGTTCGCGACGGTGACGACGACCTTCGCGTCGCGGGGCTCCGTCCCGGCGTCGACGCCGGCCAGGTCCAGCGTCGCGCGCAGGTCGGAGACGCCGATGCGGTCGACGACGCCGACCGGCCCGGTGAGCCTCACCGCGACGTCGCCGAGCTGCCCGCGCAGGACGAAGCCGTCGGGGACGGCGGGCTTCTCGATCGGGATCCGGCCGTCGAAGGTGATGGTCATGTCGCGTGGCGCGGCGTTCTGCGACACCGCGAGCCAGAACAGCACGGCGATGAGGACGGCCACGGCCTTCAACGCGAAGTCGTGGAGGAAGATCCGGCGCAGGTCGAGCCGCCGGGGGAACGCCGACCGCAGCGCGCCGCCGGCCGACACTACGACGCCTTGCTGCGGAACGGCAGCGGCTGCAGGCGGTTGCGCAGGAGCGACGTGAGGACACGGCGCAGGCGCTCCTCGTCGAGCCCTCCGATCATCCGGCCGTTCGAGGCGATGGAGATCTGGCCGGTCTCCTCGGAGACGACGACCACGACGGCGTCGGTCTGCGCGCTGATCGAGAGCGCCGCGCGGTGCCGCATCCCGTAGCGGTGCGTCGGGCGGTCGGCCGACTCCTCGAGCGGGAGCAGGCACGCCGCCGCGACGATCTGCCCGCCGCGGACGATGACGGCGCCGTCGTGCAGCGGCGAGCGCGTGAAGAAGATCGACGCGAGCAGCTCCGCGGTGAGCGTGCCGTGGATCGCGACGCCGGTCTCGCTGTAGTCCTGCAGCCCGGTGCCGCGCTCGACGACGATGAGCCCTCCGTGGTGCGCCTGCGAGATGAGCAGCGCCCCGCGCACCAGCTCGTCGACGATGTGGTCGACCTGCTCCTCGGGGAGCGGCGTGAGGATGCGGTTGAGCGGGCCGAGCTGACCGAGCTGGCCGAGCACGCGGCGCAGCTCCGGCTGGAAGACCACCGCGATCGCGACGAGGCCGAACGTGAAGAGCGCCTGCAGCACGAACAGCGTGAGCCGGAGCTGGAGCGCGAGGGCGAGCCCGTACACCGCGACGAGCACGAGCACGCCGAGGAGGAGCTGCACCGCGCGCGTCCCGCGGATGAGGACGAGGACGTAGTAGATGAAGATCGCGACGATGAAGACGTCGATGACGGTCGTCCACCGGCAGCCGTCGGGTCCGCACAGGCCTGTGAGCTGGTCGAAGAGCGGCGGCACTAGGACGCCTGCGCCAGCTGCTCGACCTCCGCGGCGAGCTCGTTCCGGCCGACGAGGCGGAGCGCCCGGACGAGCAGCTCGACCTTCGTGCGCGCGACGTCGCGCTTGCCGATGAACGTGGTCACGTCCACCAGGAGACGCTGCGCCTCGTGCTCGGCGATGCCGGCGCCGATGAGCTGGAGCAGCAGGTCCGACGCGGCATCCATCCGGCCGTCGGCGATGTAGCGCCGCGCGGCTTCGAGCGTCGCGGACGCGGCGCGCGGATCGCCCTGCGCGAGGTACGTCGCCGCCGTCGCCTCGACGCTCTGCGCGTCGGCGTCGGCCGCGATCTCGACGGGCACGAGCTCCGCCGCGGGGGACGGCGCGGGTGGGGGCACCAGCGGCGCGGGTGCGGGGGCCGGCATCCACGCGCTGACCGGCTCGGCCGCCTCGGCGGCGGTGTCCTCCGCGGGCTCGGCGTCGGCTTCCGCCGGCGCGGCCGCTCCCTCGCCCGCGCGCGCCGACGCGTACGCGTGCTCGAGCTCCGCGCGCCCGGCGTCACCCGCCGTGGTCGCGGCGTCGATGAAGCGCGCGTACTCCCGCGCGGCCTCGTCGGTCTCGCCGGCGAGCGTGAGCGCGGCGGCGAGGCGGCGGTGTGCCGCCAGATCGGTGGGGTCGAGCGCGACGGCCTCGCGGTACAGCGCGATGGCGCCGGCCCGCGCCTCGCCCTTCGCCATCGCGGCGCCGCCATCGAGCAGGATGCGCAGCGCGCCGGCGCGGTCCTCCTGCTCGATGAGCACCTTCGCCAGGCCGCGGTAGCCGCCGTCGGCCGCCGGGAAGTGAGTCGCGAGGTAGCGGAACTGCTCCTCGGCCTGGCGCAGCCGGCCGGCCCGGAGGCTCTTCAGCCCCGAGGCGAGCGCGACCTTGTAGTTGAAGTCGTCCGACGCCCTGCTCATGCGGCCATAGTGTGCTGCGCCGGGACCCAAACGGCTACTAGCGTCGCGCACCGGAAATCCCTTGCCGCCGCATCGGCCCAGACCGCCGATGCCGGTGTCGCTTTCGTCCTGGCGCTCCTCACGTATCTGCGGATACGCTCCGGCGCGTCCTCCTCGGCTCCGTGGCCTCGGCCGTCTGGGCCGCGCATCGTCACGGTGTTTCCGGCGCGCGACGCTAGCGCTTGGTGAACTGCGGGGCCTTGCGCGCGCGCTTCAGGCCGGGCTTCTTGCGCTCCTTCGCCCGCGGGTCGCGCGTCAGCAGGCCGGCCCCGCGGAGCAGCGGGCCGTACGCCCGGTCGACCTGCAGGAGCGCGCGGGCGATGCCGTGGGCGATCGCGCCGACCTGGCCGGTGACGCCGCCGCCCTCCACCTTCACCATGGCGTTGAAGCGGCGGACCGTGTTCGTGACGCCGAAGCCGAGCGTGGCCCGCTCGGCCGCGCCGTCGCGCGCGAAGTACTCGTCGAGCGGCTTCCCGTTGACGATCACGGTCCCCTCGCCCGGCACCAGACGCACGCGCGCGACGGACGTCTTGCGGCGCCCGGTCCCCTGGAAGTACGCGGCGTTCTTCATCGCGTCGCCCCCTTCAGCTCGGTCGGCTTCTGCGCCGCGTGCGGATGGTCGGCCCCGGCGTAGACGTGGAGCTTGCGGATCATCTTCTCGCCGAGACGGTTCTGCGGGAGCATCCCGCGCACCGCGCGGCGGATGACCTCCTCGGGGCGGCGCGACAGCAGCCGCTCGAGGCTCTCGCTGCGCAGGCCGCCCGGGTAGCCCGAGTGCCGGACGTACAGCTTGTCCTGCAGCTTGCGTCCGGTCACACGGATCTTCGCGGCGTTCACCACGACGACGGGATCGCCGGTGTCGAGGTGCGGCGTGAAGGTCGCGCGGTGCTTCCCGCGCAGGATCGCCGCGACCTGCGTCGCGAGCCGGCCGAGCGTGGCGCCGTCGGCGTCCACCACCCGCCACGCGCGCTGGATCTCGTTCCCCTTCGCCGTGTACGTCTTCATTTCCCGTTCTCGCTTTCGTGTTCGCCTTCTCGACGTTCGCCGCCGTAGTCCACCGCCACCAGGCACAGCCCGCGCGCCGGAGCGCTCGGCCCGGCCTGCGCCCGGTCGCGCGAGACCAGCACCTCGCCGAACCGCCCGGCGTCGATCTTCCCCCGCCCGACCCGGATCAGCGTGCCCACGATCCCGCGGACCATCCCGCGCAGGAACGCGTTCGCCTCGATCTCGAAGCGGAACACGTCCCCGTCACGAAGCCACGCCGCGCGGCGCACCTCACGCTCGCCCGACTCGCCCGCGGCGAACGCCGCGAAGTCGTGGCGCCCGACGATCCGTGCGGACGCCGCGCGCATCGCCGCGAGATCGAGCGCCGGCGCGCACCAGTGCTCGAAGCGCGAGCGGAGCGGATCGCGCGTTGGCGCGTTCCGGATGCGGTATTCGTATGTGCGACCCGTCGCCGAGAACCGCGCGTGGAAGGCCTCCGCCGCCGGCTCCGTCGCCGAGATCGCGATGTCCTCGGGGAGAAGGGCGTTGACCCCTCTCTCCAGCTCGCCCCCGTCCAGCGCGCTCGCCGTCCGGAAGTCGATCACCTGTCCGCTCGCGTGCACACCGGCATCGGTGCGGCCGGCGCCGGTGACCCGCACCGGCTCGCCGCAGATCCGTGCGAGCGCACGCTCGAGCTCGCCCTGCACCGTCGGCGCGTTCGGCTGGACCTGGAACCCCGCGTACGCGGTCCCGTCGTACGCCACGCGCGCCTTCCAGTGCCGTGTCCCGCCCGCTAGCCCTCCTCCGACGACGACTTCTTGCGGCGCGTCGCCGTGGTCTTCTTCGTCGTCGTCGTCGCCGCGGCGCGGCCCTTCGCCTCTCCCGCGCCCTCGTCCGCCTCGGCCTTGCGACGGCGGCCCGGCAGCCCGATGCGGCGCCGCCGCGGCTGCTCCTCCTCGGCCGGCGCGGGCTTCGCGGGCGCCTCGCTCCCGGCCACGAGCTCGAGCTGCATGAGCGGCGCGGCGTCGCCGACGCGGCGCGGGAGCCGCGTGACGTGCAGGTAGCCGGACCGGCGGTCCGGATAGCGCTTCGCCAGGTCGCCGAACACCTTCTCCACGATGACCGGCTCGGGGAGCCACTCCGACGCGCGCCGGCGCGCCTCGAGCGAGCCGTCCTTGCCGAGGTTGATCATGCGATCGACGAACCGGCGGACCTCCTTGGCCTTGGCCTCGGTGGTCTTCACGTGCTCGTACCGGAGCACCGAGAGCGAGAGGTTGCGGAGCATCGCCCGGCGGTGGTCGCCGGTGCGCCCGAACGTGCGCTGGTGGATCTGGTGCGGCATCAGTCCTCGTCGTCCCCGTTCGCGACGCCGGCCTCGCCCGGCTCCTCTTCCTTCGGCTCCTCGGCCTCGTCCACGTCGCCCGCGCGCTCCTCGGCCGGCGGCAGCTCGATGAGCCCGCGCGCCGCGAGGCGCTCCTTGATCTCGTCGAGCGACTTTTTGCCGAAGTTGCGCATGCGGAGCAGCTCCTCGTCGGGCGTCTGGAGCAGCTGGCCGACCTTGGTGATCCCGTGGCGCTTCAGCGAGTTGAACGCGCGCTGGGGCAGGTCGAGGTCCTCGATCGGCATGTCGGCGATCTGCGACGGCAGCGCGCTGCCGTTGCCGCGCTCCGGCGCCGCGATGGCGGCCTGCGAGCGCGTGAGGCCGGCGAACAGCGAGAACTGCTGCACGAGGATGTTCGAGCCCTGGGCGACGGCGTCATCGGGCGTGGTCGTGCCGTCGGTCCAGACCTCGAGGATGAGGCGGTCGTAGTTGGTGACCTGGCCCACGCGCGTCGACTCGACCTGGAAGTTCACCTTGCGCACCGGGCTGAAGAGGGCGTCGATCGGGATGACGCCGATGGGCAGCCCCTCGCGGCGCTCGCCCGAGTGGAAGCCCTTGCCCTTCTCGACGGTGAGCTCCATCCAGAGGCTCGCCTCCGCCTCGAGCGTCGCGATGTGGGCCTCGGGGTTCACGATCTCGATGTCGCTGGTGGCCGCGATGTCGCCCGCGGTCGCCTCGCCGGGGCCGGTCTTCTCGAGCGTGAGCGTCACCGGCTCGTTCGCGAACGAGCGCAGGCGGACCGCCTTGAGATTCAGGACCATCTGCACGACGTCCTCCTTGACGCCGGGGATGGTCGAGAACTCGTGCGCGACGCCGCGCACGCGGGCGGACGTGATGGCCGCGCCCTCGAGGGACGAGAGCAGCACGCGGCGCAGCGAGTTGCCGAGCGTGGTGCCGTACCCCGGGGGTAGCGGCTCACACGCGAACTTCGCGTAGCGCTCGTCGCCTTCGAGTCGCTCGATCTTCGGATACTCGAGCTCAACGACTGTCATCTGTCACGGACCTCCATTGGTCGCGAGGGCATCTGGTGCGTCTGCACGACGCTCGCTTCGCTCGCATGCGCGGCTCCCGATGAAGCAGCTCGCCGCCTCATCGGGAGTAGTACTCGACGATGAGCTGCGTGTTGACCTGTGCCTCGATCTGATCGCGCGTCGGCAGCGCCAGGACGCGCGCGGTGAACGCCTCCGGGTCGGTCTCGATCCAGCCGGGACGGGTCTGGGTCTTCGCCCAGCTCACCTGGTCCTTGAAGTAGCTCGAGCTCCGGCTCGATTCCTTGACGCTGATGGCGTCGCCCGCCTGCACCGCGTGGCTCGGCGTCTTGCTCGCGCGGCCGTTCACCAGGATGTGGCCGTGGGCCACGAGCTGGCGCGCCTGCGAGCGCGACTTGGCGAAGCCGGCGCGGTAGACCGTGTTGTCGAGACGGCGCTCGAGGCTCTGGAGCAGCGTCTCGCCGGTCGCGCCCTTCACCTCGGCCGCGTCCTCGAACGTGTTCATCATCTGGCGCTCGAGCACGCCGTACATGCGGCGCGCCTTCTGCTTCTCTCGCAGCTGGAGCGCGAAGTCCGAGACCTTGCGGCGGCGCTGCTGGTGGACGCCGGGCGGCGAGCTGCGGCGGTCGAACGTGCACTTGGTGAGGCACTTCTCGCCCTTGAGGTAGAGCTTGGTGCCCTCGCGGCGGCAGATGCGGCAGACCGGTCCGGTGTAGCGGGCCATCACACACGCCTCCGCTTCGGCGGCCGGCAGCCGTTGTGCGGGATCGGCGTGACGTCCGTGATGGCCGTCACCTCGAGGCCGGTCGCCTCGAGCGCACGGATGGCGGCCTCCCGGCCGGCGCCCGGACCGCGCACGAAGACCTCGATGACCTTCATGCCCGTGTCGAGCGCCCTGCGCGCCGCGTTCTCGGCCGCGACCTGCGCGGCGTAGGGCGTGCTCTTGCGCGAGCCCTTCCAGCCGGACGAGCCGGACGAGGCCCAGGCGATGATGTTCCCCGCGGGGTCGCTGATCGAGATGATCGTGTTGTTGAACGAGGCCTTGATGTGCGCGGAGCCCTTGGGCACGACGCGCTTCTCGCGACGCTTGCGCGGCGCGGCCTTCGGCTCGGTCTCGGCTGCGGTGCTCTCCTGGGGCGTCCCCGCCCCGCGGGTGTTCGTCGCCATTACGTCTTCGCCACCGACTTCTTCCTCCCGGCCACCGTCTTGCGCGGCCCCTTCCGCGTGCGTGCGTTCGTCCGCGTCCGCTGACCGCGCACGGGAAGCCCCCTGCGGTGGCGCAGACCGCGATAGCTGCCGATCTCCTGCAGCCGCTTGATGTTCAGCGCGACCTCGCGGCGGAGGTCGCCCTCGACGGTGAATCCGCGGTCGAGGACCTCGCGGATCTTCGCGACCTGCGGCTCGGTGAGGTCGCGGACGCGGATCGCGCCGTCGACGCGCGCCTGCTCGAGCACCTGCCTCGCCGTGGAGGGTCCGATGCCGAAGATGTAGCGCAGCGACACGTCCACGCGCTTCTCGCGGGGGATGTCGACGCCGGCGATGCGTGCCATCTCTGTTATCCCTGCCTCTGCTTGTGCTTCGGCTCCGAGCAGATCACGAGGATCTGACGGTCACGCCGCACGATCTTGCACTTGTCGCAGCGCTTCTTGACGCTCGCCCGGACCTTCACGCGCTAGTACCTCACCCGCCTGGTTATCCTTCCCCGCTTCAGGTCGTACGGACTCAGCTCGACCAACACCTTGTCGCCGGGAACGACGCGAATGAAGTTCATCCGCATCTTCCCCGAGATGTGCGCGAGGACCGCGTGGCCGTTCGGGAGCTCGACCTTGAACATGGCGTTGGGGAGGGCTTCCGAGACCGTTCCCTCCACCTCGATCACGTCCTTGTTCGAGGGCTTACTACCCGCCACGCTTCTCCTGGGCACAAAAACTCCGCGGCGACCGGCCACGGGAGGTACCAGCGTACCATATCCGGCCACTTGTGACGTGCCCGGTCACGCCGCCACCGCCGCCTGCCCGTGCGGCGCGGTCAGCACGATCGGCCCTTCGGCCGTGCACCACAGGCTGTGCTCGAAGTGCGCGGAGAGGCTGCCGTCGCCCGTGACCACGGTCCAGCGGTCCTCGAGCGTGCGGGTCTCCGCTCCCCCGGCGTTGAGCATCGGCTCGATCGCGATGCAGAGCCCCTCCTTGATCTGGATCCCCCGCTCCGGCGCGCCGTAGTTGGGCACCTGCGGGTCCTCGTGCATCGCCCGGCCGATCCCGTGGCCGACGTAGTTGCGCACGACGCTGTAGCCGCTTCCTTCGGCGACGGCCTGCACCGCGGCGCCGATGTCGCCCAGGCGCTTGCCGACCTGCGCCTCGGCGATGCCCCGCCGCAGCGCCTCCTCGGTGACGGCGATGAGCCGTGCCGCCTCCGCCGAGACCGCGCCCACCGGGACGGTGATCGCCGCGTCGGCGTGCCAGCCGTCGACGATGGCCCCCGCGTCGATGCCGACGATGTCGCCCTCCTTCAGACGGCGCTTGCCGGGGATGCCGTGGACGATCTGGTCGTTCACGCTCGTGCAGATCGTCGCCGGGTAGCCGTAGTAGCCGAGGAAGCTCGACGTCGCGCCGTTCTTCCGCAGGATCTCCGCGGCGATGCGGTCGAGCTCGCCGGTCGTGACCCCCGGGCGCACCGCGGCGCGGCAGGCCGCGAGCATCGCCGCGACGATCCGCCCCGCCTCGCGCATCTTCGCCGTCTCGGCCGGCGTCTTGAGCGTGATCACGTCCGCATCCCTACCGCTCCGCCGCTTCCCGCAGGCGCGTGGCCACCGCGTCCACGCCGCCGACGCCGTCCACGCGGCGCACGGCGCGCCGCCGCTCGTAGTGCTCGACCACCGGGCGGGTCTGCTGCTCGTAGACGTCGAAGCGCTTGCCGATGACCTCGGGCGTGTCGTCGGTCCGCCCCTCCGCCCGCGCGCGCTTGCCGAGGCGATCGAGGATCTCCTGCCGCGGGACGTCGAGCAGGATCACCGCGTCGACGCGCCGGCCGAGCTCGCCGAGGAGCCGGTCGAGCGCGTCGGCCTGCGCGACGGTGCGCGGGAAGCCGTCGAACACGATGCGCGTCCCGGCGGGGATCTCGCGCAGCCGCTCGCGGACCATGTCCACGGTCACCGCGTCGGGCACGAGCTCGCCGCGGTCCATATAGCCGCGCGCGGCGCGGCCGAGCGCGGTCTCGCGCTTGAGGTGGTCGCGGAACAGCTCGCCGGTGGAGAGCTGGACCCAGCCGTGCTCGCGGACGAGGGTCTGCGCCTGGGTCCCCTTGCCCGATCCCGGCGGGCCCATGAACACGAGGTCGCCCCGTCCCACTACCGGATGAACCCCTCGTAGCTGCGCTGGAGGAGCTGCGCCTCGAGCTGCTTCATCGTCTCGACGACGACGCCGACGACGATGAGGATGCTCGTGCCGCCGAGCCGCAGCGTCTGCACGCCGGTGATGTCGCCGATGAGCGTCGGCATGACCGCCACGATGCCGAGGAACAGCGCGCCCGCGACGGTGATGCGCGTGACGGTGCGCTGGAGGAACTCGGCCGTCGGCCGGCCGGGCCGGATGCCGGGGATGAAGCCGCCGTAGCGCTTGATGTTGTCGGCCACGTCGTTCGGCACGAACGTGAAGGCCGTGTAGAAGAACGTGAACACGACCACGAGCACGAAGTAGAGGCTGTTGAAGAAGACGGGGTTCTGGAACGCGGCGACGACCCCGGTCGACAGGTTCTTCAGCCAGTCCGTCTCGCTTGTCGTGAAGTACTGCCCCACCTGGCTGGGCAGCAGCAGGATCGAGATCGCGAAGATGATCGGGATGACGCCGGCGGAGTTCACCCGCAGCGGGATGAACGTGCTGCCGCCCGAGTACATCCGCGTGCCGCGCACGCGCTTCGCGTACTGGACCGGCACGCGGCGCTGGCCCTCCTGGATGTAGATGATCGCGGCGATGACGAGCACCCCGATGACCGCGATCGACGCGAGCGCGATGAAGTTGTTCTGGACCTGGAGGGTCTGCGACATGGTGGTGGGCAGCCGGCCGACGATGCCCGCGAAGATGATGAACGAGATGCCGTTGCCGATGCCGTTCTCGCTGATGAGCTCGCCGAGCCACATGAGGATGAGCGAGCCGGTCGTGAGCGACGCGAGGATCGCGAGCGTCAGGCCGAGGTCCTGCGGGCCGAAGGCCGGGATGACCCCCGAGCGCTGCATGAACACGGCGACGCCGATGCCCTGGAGCAGCGCGAGCGGCACGGTGAGGATGCGCGTGTACTGGTTGATCTTGTTGCGCCCGTACTCGCCCTCCTTGGAGAGCTGCTCGAGCGCGGGGATGGTCTGGTTGAGGAGCGTCATGATGATCGAGGCGTTGATGTAGGGGTTCACGCCGAGCGCGACCACCGAGAGGCGGGCGAGGCCGCCGCCGGAGAACAGGTCGAGCAGGTTCAGGAGCTGGCTCCCGGCGATGACGTTCTGGAGCTGCGCCTGGTCCACTCCCGGGAGCGGCACGTGCGCGAGGAAGCGGAACACGACGAGCATCCCCAGCGTGTAGAGGATCTTGTTCCGCAGGTCCTGCGTGCGGAACGCCTCGAGGAGCGCCGCGAACATCCCCATGCGCGGCTAGCCGATGAGCACGATCGAGCCGCCGGCGGCCTCGATCTTCTCGCGAGCCGGGGCCGACACGGCGTGCGCGTGCACCTCGAAGGCGCCGCCGGCCTGACCCTCGGCGAGGACCTTGATCTTCGCGTCCGGCCGCACGAGGCCCTTGGCCGCGAGCGACGCCGGCGTGACCTTGCCGTCGACGGCGTACTCGGCCAGACGGCCGACGTTCACCGCGACGAACGGCTTTCGGAACCGGCTGCGGAATCCGCGCATCTTCGGCACGCGCATGTGCAGCGGCGTCTGTCCGCCCTCGAACCACCCCGGGAGGCCGGGGCCGGTCCGCGCGAGCTGGCCCTTCGTGCCGCGGCCGGCGGTCTTGCCCTGCCCGGCGCTGATGCCGCGGCCGAGCCGGCGGACGGGCCGGCGCGCCCCCCTCGGCGCCTGGAGCTCGTGCTGCTTCATGGCGATCCTCATTCCTTCGTCTCCGTGATCTTCACGAGGTGCGCGATCCTGCGCAGCTGCCCGCGGAGCGCGGGGCCGTCCTCGCGCTCGACGGTGTTCCCCGGGCGGCGCAGCCCGAGGGACGCGAGCGTCTCGCGCGCGGAGGCCTTCTCGCCGATCGCGCTCCTCGACTGCCGGATCACCAGCTTGCTCACGGCGTGACCGCCTCGGCCTCGGTGCGCGGCGCCGTCTCGAGGCCGCGCGTCTCCTTCACCTGGTCCGACGAGCGCAGCGACGTGAGCGCACGCATCGTCGCCATCACCACGTTCACCGGGTTCGGGCTGCCGAGCGACTTGGAGAGGATGTCGCTGATGCCCGCCGACTCGACGACCGCGCGCACCGAGCCGCCGGCGATGACGCCGGTGCCCTTGGACGCCGGGCGCAGGAGCACCTTCGCCGCGCCGAAGTCCGCGGTGACCTGGTGCGGGATGGTGCGGTCGACGAGCGGAATGCGCACGATGTGCTTCTTCGCGTCCTCGATGCCCTTCTTGATCGCGTCGGGGACCTCGTCGGCCTTGCCGAGCCCGGCGCCCACGTGCCCGCGCCCGTCGCCGACGACGACGATGGCCGAGAAGCTGAAGCGCCGGCCGCCCTTCACGACCTTCGACACGCGGTTGATCTGCACCACGCGCTCGGTCAGCTCGAGACGATTCGCGTCGATCCGCGCCACTAGACCTTCACCCCCGCGGCGCGGACGCCGTCCGCCAGCGCCTTCACTCGCCCGTGATAGCGGTAGCCGCCGCGGTCGAACACGACCTCGGTGATCCCCGCGCCCTTCGCCTTGGCGCCGAGCGCGGTGCCCACGGCCTTCGCGCGCTCGGACTTCTTGCCGGCCACGTCCTTCGCCTCGAGGCTGGAGGCGGCGACGAGCGTACGCCCGGCGTCGTCGTCGATGAGCTGCGCGTAGATGTGCGTGAGCGAGCGGAACACGGCGAGCCGCGGCCGGGCCGCGCTGCCGCGGACCTTCTCGCGCACGCGTGCGTGCCGCCGGACCCTGCCCTGTGCGCGCGTCTTCGTCGCCATCTCTGGGCTCCCCCTAGGCCTTCGCGCCGACCTTGCCGGCCTTGCCGGCCTTGCGGCGGATGCGCTCGTCGGCGTACTTGATGCCCTTCGCCTTGTACGGATCGGGCACGCGGAGCGATCGGATCTTTGCGGCGATCTCGCCGACCGCCTGCTTGTCGATGCCCGAGACACGCAGCTTCTGCGGCGTCTCGGTCGTGAACGCGACGCCGGCCGGCGGCTCGATCTCGATCGGGTGCGAGAAGCCGAGCGAGAGCTGCAGCTTCTTGCCCTGCAGCACCGCGCGGTAGCCGGTGCCGCTGATCTCGAGGTCCTTCGCGTAGCCGTTCGTCACGCCGACGACCATGTTCGCGAGCAGCGCCCGCGTGAGCCCGTGGAGGGCGCGCGTGGCCTTCTCGTCGTCCTTGCGGGTCACGACGATCGTCGAGTCCTCCTGCTTCACCGTGACGTCCGGGTGGAACGTCTCGTCCAGCTCGCCCTTCGGACCTTTGATCCGAACGGTGCGGCCCTCGATCTTCACGTCCACGCCCTTCGGGATCTTCACCGGCAGCCGACCGATCCGACTCATCGCCGTCCTCTCCTCACCAGACGAGGGCGAGGACTTCCCCACCCAGCCCCTTGCGCTCGGCCTCTTTCCCGGTCATCACCCCGGACGAGGTCGAGACGATGGCGATGCCGAGCCCGCCGAGCACGCGCGGCATCTCGGTCTTGCGCGCGTACACGCGCAGCCCCGGCTTGCTGATGCGGCGCAGCCCCGACACCGCCGGGACCTTGCCGCCGATGTACTTCATCCTGAGCACGAGCTCGCGCGCCGACGGCTGGTCGTACGCGCTGATGAAACCCTCGGCCTTCAGGATGCGCGCGATCTCGACCTTCGTCCGGCTCGCCGGCACCGACACGCTCTCGTGCCGCGCGCCGGCCGCGTTGCGGACGCGCGTGAGCATGTCCGCGACCGGATCGCTCGGGACGCCGCCGCCGATGCGGCGCGGCTTGCGCGTCGTGGAGATGCGCTTGCCCTGCGGCGGGCGCTCGCCGCCGCGTTCGACCTGGTCGGCCGGGGGTGTCGCGACTCTGGTCGTCGTGGTCTCTTCGCTCATCTTCTCACCAGCTCGACTTCGTCACGCCCGGGAGCTCGCCCATGAGCGCGCGCTCGCGGAAGCAGATGCGGCACAGCCCGAACTTGCGCATGTAGCCGCGGGGACGGCCGCACACCTGGCAGCGGTGGTAGCCCTGCGACTTGAACTTCGGCGTCCGCTGTGACTTCAGGATCAGGCTCTTCTTCGCCATCGCACTCCCCTCAGGACGCCCGGCGGAACGGCATGCCGAGGCCGCGCAGGAGCGCGCGCGCCTCCTCGTCCGTCTTCGCCGTCGTCACGATGGTGACCTCGAGACCGCGTAGGCGGTCGATCTTGTCGTACTCGATCTCCGGGAACACCAGCTGCTCCTTCAGGCCGAGCGAGAAGCTCCCGCGCCCGTCGAAGGAGCGGTCCGGCACCCCCTGGAAGTCGCGGATCCTCGGGAGCGCGACGTTCACGAGCTTCTCGAGGAAGTGCCACATGCGCGGGCCGCGCAGCGTGACCTTGAGCCCGATCGGCATGCCGACGCGCAGGCGGAAGTTCGAGATCGCCTTCTTCGACCTCGTCACGATCGGGCGCTGGCCGGTGATCGTCGCGAGGTCGTTCGCGGCCGCGTCCATCGCCTTGCTGTTGCCGATCGCCTCGCCCATGCCGATGTTGACGACGATCTTCTCGACGCGCGGGATCTGCATGACGTTCGCGTAGGAGAACTGCTTGCGCAGCTCCTCGCGCACGGTGGCGTCGTAGCGCTGCTTGAGCATCGGCGCCGCCGAGGGCGCCGTGGCCGCGGCCATCACTTCTCCTCCGTCACGACGATCGCCTCGCCGCAGCGCTTGCACACGCGCTCCTTGGTGTCTTCCTCGCGCCGGTGCCCCACGCGGGTGGGCTTGCCGCAGTGCGGGCAGACCACCATGACCTTGCCGAACGCGAGCGGCATCGGCTGGTCGATGATGCCGCCCTTGTCGTTCTTCGCCGGGTTCGGCTTGCGGTGGCGCTTGGCGATGTTCACGCCCGCGACGATCACGGTCCCCTCGGCCGGGCGCACCTCCTGCACCCTGCCGCGCTTGCCGCGGTCGCGGCCGGCCAGGACCATGACCTCGTCGCCCTTGCGCACCTTGAGATTGACGGCCATCAGAGGACCTCCGGGGCGAGCGAGACGATCTTCATGAAGTTGCGCTCGCGCAGCTCGCGGGCGACCGGCCCGAAGATGCGCGTGCCGCGCGGCTGGTTCTGCGGGTTGAGCAGCACCGCGGCGTTGTCGTCGAAGCGGATGAGCGAGCCGTCCGCGCGGCGGAACTCCTTCGTCTGCCGCACGACGACGGCGCGCACGACCTCGCCCTTCTTCACGCCGGAGTTCGGGATCGCGTTCTTCACCGTGGCCACGAACACGTCGCCGATCTCGGCGGTCGTCCCGCTGGACGAGCCGAGGACGCGGATGACGGAGAGCTCGCGCGCGCCGGTGTTGTCGGCCACGCGCACACGCGTGTACGGGCGGATCACTCTGCCTTCTCCTCCGCCCCCTCGGCGGCCTCGGGGCGACGCCGCGCGATGAGCTCGCCGACGCCCTCGGCCTCCTCGAGCTGACGCTCGATCTCGGCGACACGCGGGGCGGCCGCGCCGGCCTCGCCGACGCGCGACAGCACCTCGACCACGCGCCAGCGCTTCGTCGCGCTGTAGGGGCGGCTCTCCTGGATGCGCACGAGGTCGCCCTCGCGCACGTCGCCCGCGTCGTCGTGCGCCGCGAAGCGCTTGCGCACGCGGACGACCTTCTTGTACAGCGGGTGCGCGCGCATGCGCTCGACCACCACGGTCACGGTCTTGCGCTGCTTCGCCGAGACGACGACGCCGACCTTCGTCTTGCGCCGGAAGCGGCGCCAGCCCGTGACGGCCTGGGCGCCGGCCGGCGCGGACGACGAGACCGTCGCGGCGGCGCGCTTGCGCACGCTCGTCCGCTTCACGACGGCCGGCTTCACCGCCGCGGCCGCGCGCGCGGCGGTCGTCTTGCGGGCCGCCGTCGTCTTCTTCGCGGCCGCGGTCGTCTTCTTCGCGGCCGTGGTCTTCTTCGTCGCGGCCGTGGTCTGCTTCTCAGGCATCGATCGTCCTCTCACGCTCGGCGAGCACGGTCAGCAGGCGCGCCATGCGCCGGCGGGCCGCGGGCAGCGCGCGGTAGTTCTTCTGCTGGCGGGTGGCGAGCTTGAAGCGCAGGTCGAAGAGCTCTTCCTTCGCGCTCCGCAGCTCGCTCGCGAGCTCGTTGTCAGACAGCCGCCGCATGTCCTTCAGCTGCACCCTCGCCGCCTCCTCCCTCGCCCTCGCGCGAGATGAATTTCGTCTTGATCGGGAGCTTGTACGCGGCAAGGCGCAGCGCCTCCCTCGCGAGCGCGCGGTCCACGCCGCCGACCTCGAAAAGGATCCGGCCCGGACGCACGACCGCGACCCAGTGGTCGGGCGCGCCCTTGCCGGAGCCCATGCGCACCTCGGCCGGCTTCTTGGTCACCGGCTTGTCCGGGAACACGCGGATCCACACCTTGCCGCCGCGCTTGAAGTGGTGGACGACGGCGCGGCGCGCCGCCTCGAGCTGCCGCGCGGTCATCCAGCACGGCTCCATCGCCTGGAGCCCGTAGTCGCCGAAGGTCATGTCGCCGCCGGCGATGGCCTTGCCCTTCATGCGGCCGCGCTGGAACTTGCGGTGCTTGAGGCGCTTGGGCTGGAGCATCAGTCGGTCCCCCCGGCCGTCGGCGCCGGTGCGACAGGTGCGGCGGGCGGTGCCGGCGGTGCGGGCGGTGGGGGCGGCGGCGCGAGCGGCCGCGCCGGTGCGCCCGGCGCGTTCTGCGCGACCTGGCGCGGCGCGGGCTCGATGTCGCCGCGGTAGACCCACGCCTTCACGCCGATCGTGCCGAACGTCGTCTTCGCGATGGCGCGGCCGAACTCGATGTCGGCGCGCAGCGTGTGCAGCGGGACGCGCCCCTCGCGCTCCCACTCGCGGCGGCTCATCTCGGCGCCGCCCAGGCGGCCGGCGACCGCGACGCGCACGCCCTTGGCGCCCGACTTCATCGCGCGCTGCACGGTCTGCTTGAGCACCTTGCGGAACGACACGCGCCGCTCGAGCTGCTGCGCGACGTTCTCCGCGATGAGGTTCGCGTCGACCTCGGGGAAGCGGATCTCGAAGATGTTCACCTTCACCGCCTTGCCCGTGGTCCTCCCGAGGACCTGCCGCAGCTCCTCCACCTTCGCGCCGCCCTTGCCGATGACGACGCCGGGCTTCGCGGTGTGGATGGTCACGGTCACCTGGTTCGTCGAGCGCTCGATGTCGATGCGCGCGATCGCCGCGTCGCGCAGCCGCGAGCGGATCGCGCCGCGGATGGCGACGTCCTCCTTGAGCAGCTCGCGGTACCCCTTCTTGTTGGCGTACCACTTCGCGTTCCACGTCTTCGTGAACCCGAGGCGGAAGCCGTGAGGGTGCGTCTTCTGTCCCATGACTAGGCTCCCTTCTCGTCGACGACGATGGTGATGTGGCTGGTGCGCCGCACCTTGAGGTCCCGCCGGCCGCGGCCGCGCATCCAGACCCGCTTCATGCGCGGGCCCTCGTCGGCCATCGCCTGCTTCACGTAGAGGTTCTCGAGCGTCATGTTGAAGTTGTTCTCCGCGTTCGCGACCGCCGACCGCACGACGCGGCCGATCGGGAGCGCCGCCGCCTTCGGCAGGTGCTCGAGGATCGCGATCGCCTCCTCGGCCGACTTGCCGGTGATGAGGTCGGTCACCAGGCGCGCCTTGCGCGGCGAGAAGCGGAGGAACTTCGCCGATGCCTTGACTTCCATCACGCTCCCGCCTTCACCGTCGCCGTGGTCTCCGCCGCCGCGCCGCGCCCGTGCCCCTTGAAGATCCGGGTGGGCGCGAACTCGCCGAGCCGGTGGCCGACCATGTTCTCGGTGATGAACACCGGCACGTGCCGGCGCCCGTCGTGGACGGCGATGGTGTGCCCGACCATCTCGGGGAGCACCTGAGAGGCGCGCGACCACGTGCGCACGAGCTTCTTCTCGTTGCGCCTGTTCATGTCGTCGATCTTCTTCTTCAGCGAGTCCTGGACGTACGGACCCTTCTTCACCGATCGGCTCATTTGCCCTTCCTCTTCTTCGGCGGACGCGTCACGAAGCGGTCCGTGCGCGGGTTCTTGCGCGTCTTGAGGCCCATCGCCGGCTTGCCCCACGGCGTCTGCGCCATGCCGCCCACCGGGGACTTGGCCTCGCCGCCGCCGTGCGGGTGGTCGCGCGGCGACATGACGACGCCGCGCACCGCGGGCCGCCAGCCCATGCGCCGGCGGTGGCCGGCTCCGCCGATCTTGCGGTTCTCGTGGTCGACGTTGCCGAGCTGCCCCACCGTCGCGCGGCAGCGCACGCCGACGACGCGGATGCCGCCGGAGGGGAGGCGGATCTGCGCCTGCTCGCCTTCCTTCGCCACGAGCTGCGCCGCGCCGCCCGCCGCGCGCACGAGCTGCGCGCCGCGGCCGGGCTGGAGCTCCACGCCGTGGATCGTCGTGCCGGTCGGGATGTGCTCGAGCGGCAGGCAGTTGCCCACGCGCGCCTCGGCCTCGGGGCCGGAGAGCACGGTGTCGCCGACCTTGAGGTCGAGCGGCGCGAGGATGTAGCGCTTCTCGCCGTCGCGGTACACCAGCAGCGCGAGCCGCGCCGAGCGGTTGGGGTCGTACTCGATCGCGCGCACGGTCGCGGGGATCCCGTCCTTGTCGCGCTTGAAGTCGACGATGCGGTACGCCCGCTTCTCGCCGCCGCCGCGGTGGCGCGTCGTGACGCGGCCCTGCGCGTTGCGGCCGGCGGTGCGGAGCTTGCGCTCGATGAGCGAGCGCTCCGGCGTCGTCTTGGTGATCTCCGCGAACGCCGCGGACTGCCGGAAGCGGCGGACCGGCGAGGTGGCCTTGTACGTCCTGAGCGGCACGTTAGACCCCCTCCACGAAGTAGCGCTCGATCTTCTGGCCCGCGGCGATCGTCACGACCGCCTTCTTCCAGTCGGGCCGCCGCCCGATCTTGCGGCCGAGGCGCCGCGTCTTGCCGTGGACCTTCGTCGTGTTCACCGCGACGACGTCCACCTTGAACACCTCCGACACCGCCGCGGCGATCTCCTGCTTGGTCGCGTCCATCGCCACCGCGAAGGTGTAGCGGCCGCCGTTGGTCTGGCCCATCGAGCGCTCGGTGACGACCGGACGCAGCAGCACGAGCGACCCTCTCATGCGCTCACCGCCGTGCGCGTCTCGCCCGCCCGCGCGGCGAGCGCCGCTAGCGCGCCGCGCTCGACGAGGAGCGTGTCGGCGTCGAGGACGTCCTCCAGGCGCAGCGTGCCGGGGGTGCGCAGCGCGAGCAGCGGCAGGTTGGCCGTGGCGCGGCCGATGCGCTCGTCGAGCGCGGGCGACACGATGACCGTCGCGCCGGTGTCGCCGATCCGCCCGAGCCAGGCGACCGCGTCGCGCGTCTTCGGCCGCTCGCCGTCGAGCCTGAGGCCCTCGAGCACGAGCACGCGCCCGGCGGCGGCCTGCGACGAGACGGCCTCGGCGAACGCCGCGCGGCGCATCTTCTCGGGGATGCGCTGCTCGTAACGGCGGCCGTTGGGCCCGAACACCACGCCGCCGTGCCGCCACTGCGGCGCGCGGATGGTGCCCTGGCGCGCGCGGCCGGTGCCCTTCTGGCGCCACGGCTTCGCGCCGCCGCCGGACACGCGGCTGCGGTTCTTGGTCGCGCTCGTCGCCTGGCGCGCGTTCGCGCGGGCCGCGAGGAACGCCTGGAAGAGCGTCGCCATCCGCCTCGCCGGCGTGACGAGGGCGCCGGGGAGCGCGAGCGACCCCGCGACCGACCCGTCCGCGGCGATGAGCGGCACCTGGCCGGCGGGCGCCGTCGGCAGCGGCCTGCGCTCGGCTCGCGCCGGCTTGGGGCGCGGCTCGGGCTTCGCGCGGACGGCCGGCGCGGCCTCCCGGCGAACGACGCGCGTGACCGGGCGCGCGACCGCGCGCGCCGGGGCCGCCGCCTTCTTCTCGGCGGGCTTCGCGGCCTTGGCCTCCTTCGTCTCGGCGGCCTTGGCCGCGGCCATCGCGTTCTTCTCGGCCGCCGTGGTCTTCTTCTCGGCCGCCGTGGTCTTCTTCGCCGCCGTCGTCTTCGCCGCCGTCGTCTTCTTCGCGGCGACGGTCTTCTTCGCGGCGGTCGTCTTCTTCGCCGGCATCAGGCCTTCCTCACCATCACGATCGAATTGCGCGCGCCGGGCACCGCGCCCGAGAGGACGAGCAGCGAGCGGCCGGGGTCGGCGCGCAGGACCTCGAGGTTCTTCACCGTCACGCGGTCCACGCCCTGGTGCGCCGCCATGCGCAGCCCCCGCAGGACGCGGCCGGGCGTGGTGCCCGAGCCGACCGAGCCCTGGCGGCGCAGGTGGTCGGAGCCGTGCGACTTGGGGCCGCGCGAGAAGTGGTGCAGGTGCACCGGGCCCTGGAAGCCCTTGCCCTTGGACGTGCCGACGACGTGCACCCGGTCGCCCGGGGCGAAGCGGTCGGCGCCGATGCGCTGGCCCTTCGCGAACCCCGAGACGTCGTCGACGCGCACCTCGCGCAGGTGCTTGAGCGCCGGGAGGTCCTTGAGGTGCCCACGCTCGCCTCGGCTCATCTTCTTGTCGGCGACCTGCCCGAACCCGATCTGCACCGCGGCGTAGCCGTCCTTCTCCTTCGTCCGTACGGCGGTGACGAGGTTCGACTCGACCGCGATGACGGTCGCGGCGACGACGGAGCCGTCGTCCCGGAAGTGCTGGAGCATGCCGACCTTGCGGCCGAGGATGAGCGGCTTCGCCATCTTCGGCGCCTCCGCCCGCTCGGTCGCGGTCGTGGTCGTGGTCTCGATCGTCGTCTCTTCGGCCATCTCGTGCGTCCTCTAGAGCTTGATCTCGATGTCGACGCCCGCCGGAAGGTTCAGCTTCATGAGCGCGTCGACGGTCTTCTGGGATGGATCGTTGATGTCGATGAGCCGCTTGTGCGTCCGGATCTCGAACTGCTCACGCGAATCCTTGTAGATGAAGGGGCTCTTGATGACGGTGAACTTCTCGATGCGCGTGGGCAGCGGCACGGGGCCCGTGACCGTCGACCCGGTCCGCTGCGCGGTCTCGACGATCTGCGCGGCGGACTGGTCGATGAGCTTGTGGTCGTAGGCCTTGAGCCGGATCCGGATGCGCTGCTTCGCCACGTTCTACTCCAAGACCTTCGTCACCACGCCCGCGCCCACGGTGTGGCCGCCCTCGCGGATGGCGAAGCGCAGGCCGTCCTCCAGGGCGATCGGGGTGATGAGCGTCACGGTCATGTTCACGTTGTCCCCGGGCATGACCATCTCGGTGCCGGTGGGCAGCTCG
>DAIDAP010000027.1 GCA_027310565.1 Chloroflexota bacterium
TCCCGTTCGAGAACGCCGCGATCTGGGTGAACGGCGGCAACTGGCAGCTGTTCGTGAATGCAGCTCGCATCGGCACGACGCGCAGCGAATTCAGCGTGATCGATGAGCGGCGCTTGGAAGGCGTGCGCGTGCAGATCGTGCGGTACAGCAGCGGGCCACCGCCACGCCACCGCTTCGAGTGCGCGGGCGACACGTACGAAGTCCGGGGCGACGTGCCCCCTGGCTTCGCCGACATGGATGCCGTCGTTGGCCGCTTCATTCGCGCGCTCGGGTGCGCGGCCTAGCGACGACTCCGTCAACGAACAACGGGTGCCTGTTCGCCGCCCAGCTCGTGCGTGTGGGTGCTGGCGGCGAGCGGTCGCCGGCGGCTCCGCTCTCAGCCGGCCTTGCGCCATCGCGTCCTCCGGCGCTGACATCGGGTGAACATAGTCCGAACCTAGCGTCGCCGCATCGACCGGAGCGACCGTTGACACGGCGCGTCGCGGCCTGGCGGTCGCTCGTGGAGGTGGGTCCATGATCTGGGATCCGAAGCACGAGGCGATGCCGCGCGAGGAGCTCCGCGCGCTCCAGCTCGAGCGGGTCCGGCGCACCGCGGAGCTCGCCTACGCGAGCGTCCCGTTCTACCGCGACAGCTTCGACCGGGCGCGGGTGCGTCCGGAGCAGCTCCGTACGCTGGACGACCTACGGCGCTTCCCCTTCATCCGCAAGCAGGACTTCCGCGCCGCGTACCCCTGGGCGCTCCTCGCCGTGCCGCGCGAGCGGATCCGCGAGGTCCACGCGTCCTCGGGAACGACCGGCGCGATCTCGCTCACCGGCTACACCGACGCCGACCTGGGCACGTGGACCGAGCTGGTGGCCCGCGTGTTCGGCGCGGCCGGCGGGCGTCCGGGCGACCTGGTGCAGAACGCCTACGGCTACGGCCTCTTCACCGGCGGGCTCGGGTTCCACTACGGCGCCCAGCGCTTCGGCTGCACCGTGATCCCGATGTCGGGCGGCAACACGCTGCGGCAGATCACCATGCTGCGCGACGTCCGCCCGGACATCCTCTGCTGCACCCCGTCGTACGCGCTCCACCTCGCCGAAGCGTGGCGGGAGAACGGCTTCTGCGAGGCCGACCTGTCGGCCCGGGTGGGCATCTTCGGCGCGGAGCCGTGGACGGAGGAGATGCGCCGCGAGATCGAGGCGCAGCTCCACCTCAAGGCGATCGACATCTACGGGCTCGCCGAGGCCATCGGTCCGGGCGTGTCGTGCGAGTGCGTCGAGGAGCAGCACGGGCTGCACGTGTTCGAGGACCACTTCATCGTCGAATGCATCGACCCGGCGACGGGTGAGCCGGTCCCCGACGGCACGCCCGGCGAGCTCGTGTTCACCTCGCTCACGAAGGAAGCGATCCCCATCGTGCGCTACCGCACCGGCGACATCTCCGCGATCGATCCCGCGCCGTGCTCGTGCGGCCGGACGGGCCGTCGCATGGCGCGCATCAGCGGGCGGGCCGACGACATGCTCGTCGTCCGCGGGATCAACGTGTTCCCGTCGGACGTCGAGGCCGTGCTCCTCGGCGTCCCCGAGCTCTCGCCGCAGTACCGGCTCGTCGTCGACCGCGAGAGGGCGCTCGACCTCATCGAGATCCACGTCGAGGCGCGCGACGGCGGCGGAGACGAGCTCGGGCACCGCGTCGAGACGGTCCTGCGGAGCGCCCTCGGCATCGCGATGAAGGTGACGATCGTCCCGGCGCACACGATCCCTCGCAGCGAAGGGAAGGCCCTCCGTGTCGTCGATCGCCGCAAGCTCTAGCTCGATCGCCGTCCTGCTCTCGGGCAACGAAGCGATCGCGCAGGGCGCGCGCGAGGCGGGCGTCGGCGTCGCCGCGGGCTACCCGGGCACGCCGAGCACCGAGATCCTCGAAGCACTCGTCCGCTCCGATCCGGACCGCGAGGTGTACGTCGAGTGGTCGAGCAACGAGAAGGTCGCGATAGACGTCGCGCTCGGCGCGGCCGTGGGCGGCACGCGCGCCCTCACGACGATGAAGCACGTCGGGCTCAACGTGGCGTCGGACACCTTCATGACCGCGGCGTACACCGGCGCGCGCGCCGGGCTGGTCGTGGTGAGCGCCGACGACCCCGGCATGCACAGCTCGCAGAACGAGCAGGACAACCGCTTCCTCGCGCGGTTCGCCGGGGTCCCGCTCCTCGAGCCCTCGGACAGCGCCGAGGCGCGCGATCTCACGATCGCGGCGTTCGAACTCGCGGAGCGCTTCGACACGCCGGTGCTGCTGCGGACCACGACGCGGATCGCGCACGCCCGCGGGCTCGTGACGCTCGGCGAGCGGCGCGCGCCGTCGCGCGCCGGATTCGTCCGCGACGCGGCCAAGTACGTGATGCTCCCCGGCTTCGCGCGCCGGCGCCGCGTCGTCCTCCTCGAGCGCCTCGAGGCGCTGCGCCGCCACGCGGAGGAGACGCCGCTCAACCGCGTGGAGCTGCGCGACCCGGCGGTCGGGGTCGTCACGAGCGGCATCGCCTACCAGTACGTGCGCGAGGCGCTGCCCGAGGCGAGCGTGCTGAAGCTCGGGCTCACCCACCCGCTGCCGGAGGCGCTCGTCCGCGACTTCTGCGCCCGCGTCGGCCGGGTGCTGGTGATCGAGGAGCTCGACCCGTACCTCGAGGAGCAGCTCCGCGCCCTCGGCGTCGCGGCGGAGGGCAAGCGCTTCTTCCCACGCGCCGGAGAGCTCTCCCCCGACGGCGTGCGCGCGGGCCTGCGCGCCGCGGGCCTCGTCCCGGCGGGGACCCCGCGGACCCCCGCGCCGGCACCCGCGACCGCCGCCCGGCCGCCGGTGCTGTGCCCCGGCTGCCCGCACGTCGTCCCCTTCCTCGCGCTCCGCCAGCTCGGCGCGATCGTGACCGGCGACATCGGCTGCTACACGCTCGCCGCGAGCCCGCCGCTCTCGGCCATGGACAGCTGCGTCGCGATGGGGTCGTCGATCGGCATGGCGATGGGGCTGGTCCGCTCGGGCGGTGCCAGCGGGCCGGTGGTGGCCACGATCGGCGACTCGACGCTGCTCCACGCGGGCATCCCCGCGCTCGCCGATGCCGTCGCGAACGACACGCCCCTCACCGTGCTCGTGCTCGACAACGGGACGACCGCGATGACCGGCGGGCAGTCCCACCCCGGCGCCGGGGCCACGATCCGCGGCGACGGCGCCCCGCGCGTCGACATCGCCGCGCTGTGCCGCGCGCTCGGCGCGCGGAGCGTGACGGTCGTGGACCCCTACGACGTCGCCGCGACGTACCGCGCGCTCGAGAAGGCCATCGCGTCACCCGGGCTCTCCGTCGTCATCACCGACCGGCCCTGCGTCGTGGCGCCGGTGAAGATCCGCGACACGCCCTTCACCGTCGCCGCCGAGCGCTGCATCGCGTGCCAGCTCTGCATGAACCTCGGCTGCCCGTCGATCGTGTGGGCCGACGAGCGCTACGAGGGACGGCACAAGGTCGCGATCGACGAGACGACCTGCACCGGGTGCGCCGTCTGCGCCCAGGTCTGCCCGACCGACGCCATCGCCCTCGTGACCGAGGGAGCGCCCGCGCATGCCGGCTGAGAGCGGGAGCGTCCTGCTGGTCGGCGTCGGCGGACAGGGCGTGGTCCTGTCGAGCGCGGTCGCGGCCGACGCGGCGCGGCGCTCCGGATTCGACGTGAAGCAGAGCGAGGTGCACGGGATGTCCCAGCGCGGCGGCGTCGTGTCGTCGCACCTCCGCTACGGGCCGCTGGTGCACTCGCCGCTCATCGGCGCCGGCGAGGCGGACGCCGTCGTCGCCCTCGAGTGGAACGAGGGCGTGCGCGCGATCCCGGCGCTCCGGCCCGGCGGCACGCTCATCGTGAGCCTCGACCGGATCCCTCCGCCGAGCGCGTTCGTCGATCGGCATGGCGGCGCCGTCGCGTACCCCGCCGTCGCGCCGGACACGCTCCGGCGGACCGTGCCGGACGTGCGCGCCGCCGACGCGACGAGCGTCGCGGCGGCGGCCGGCAACGCGCGGGCGATGAACAGCGTCCTGCTCGGCATCCTCTCGCCGCTGCTCCCGTTCCCGGCCGAGGCGTGGGACGGCGCGATCGCGGCGAACGTGCCGCGAGCGGCCCTGGAGGCGAACCGCGCGGCGTTCGCGGCCGGACGAGCGCTGCGCTTCCCGGCGGCGCCGGCGCCGGGCACCGGTCGCCCGCGCCGCCGCGCGCCGGCCGAGCCGCCGTCGGTCGGATCGGTCGACATCGTCGACGCGTGGTGCAAGGGCGAGGACTGCGCGATCTGCGTCCGCGCCTGTCCCGAGTACGTCCTGGGCTTCGAGCCCGACGCGCGCCCCGTCCGCGCGGTGCGTCCGGACGCGTGCACCGCGTGCATGCTCTGCGAGATCCTCTGCCCGGACTTCGCGATCACGGTCCGCCGCGCGGCGGTGCCGGCGGGTCCGTCGCTCGTGGCGGCGGAGACGACATGAGCCAGCTCGTCCAGGGGAACGAGGCCTGCGCGCGGGCGGCGATCGCGAGCGGCTGCCGGTTCTTCGCGGGGTACCCGATCACGCCGTCGTCGGAGATCGGGGAGTCGATGGCGCGCCTGCTCCCCGACGTCGGCGGGGTGTTCGTGCAGATGGAGGACGAGATCGCCTCGCTCGGGGCCGTCCTCGGCGCGTCGCTCGGCGGCGCGCGGGCGCTGACGGCGACGAGCGGCCCGGGGTTCACGCTCATGCAGGAGCACATCGGCTACGCCGCGCTCGCGGAGATCCCCTGCGTCGTCGTCGACGTGATGCGCGGCGGCCCGAGCACCGGCCTGCCGACGCGCCCGTCCCAAGGCGACGTCATGCAGGCCCGCTGGGGGACGCACGGCGACCACCCGGTGGTCGCCCTCGCGCCGTACTCGTCCGCGGAGGTGTTCGAGCTCACCTCCAGGGCGTTCGCGCTGTCCGAGCGGCTGCGCGTACCGGCGCTCGTGCTCTACGACGAGGTCATCGGGCACCTGCGCGAGCGCGTCGATATCGCCGACGTCCCGCTCGCGCGCGGCGAGCGTCCGCGTCCCTCCGTCGGCCCCGCTGCGTACGAGGCCTACGCGCCCGGCCCCGACCTCGTCCCGCCGCTCGCCGACTTCGGCCGCGGGTACCGCTTCCACGTGACCGGGCTGACGCACGACGAGCGCGGGAAGCCGACGGACGATCCGGCGATCGTGGGGGCGCTGCACCGGCGGCTCCAGGAGAAGGTCGTCCGCGCGCGTGACGACGTCGTGTCGGTCGCGACGGTCGCGCTCGAGGACGCCGAGGTCGCGATCGTCGCGTACGGCGTGGCCGCGCGCGCCGCGGAGCGCGCGGTCTCCGATGCGCGCGCGCGAGGCCTCCGCGCCGGGCTCTTCCGCCCGCGGACGCTGTGGCCCTTCCCCGACGCGGAGCTGCGCGGCCTCGCGTCACGCGTGCGCGCGCTCGTCGTCGCCGAGATGAACCTCGGCCAGCTCCTCCTCGAGGTCGAGCGCGTCGCGGCGGGCCGGACGCACGTCGAGCCCTGCCTGCGCGCCGACGGCACGCCGCTGACGCCCGAGGACATCGGCACCGCGATCGGCGAAGTCATCGGAGCCGCGGTATGACCGCGAAGGCGCTCGCGGCCGCGACCGGCATCGACTACCGCGAGCACCTGCGCCTGCCGATGATGCCGCACATCCTCTGCCCGGGCTGCGGGCACGGCATCGTCCTCAAGGCGCTCCTCCGCGCGATCCGCTCGCTCGACCTCGACTGGGACCGGCTCGCGTTCGTCGCCGGCATCGGCTGTTCGAGCCGGCTCGTCGGCTACATCGACGGCTGCACGCTCCACACGACCCACGGGCGCGCGCTCACCTTCGCGACGGGTCTCAAGCTCGCGCGACCCGACCTCACGGTCGTCGTCATCACCGGCGACGGCGACGGCCTCGCGATCGGCGGGAACCACCTCATCCACGCCGCCCGCCGCGACGTGGACCTCGCGTGCCTGCTGCTGAACAACGAGACGTACGGCATGACCGGCGGGCAGGTCGCGCCGACGACCGTCCCCGGCAGCGTGTCCACGACGACGCCGCGCGGCGCGACGGAGCCGCCCTTCGACGCGTGCGCGCTCGTCACCGCGGCGGGCGCGTCGTTCGTGGCGCGCGGCGCGACGTCGCTGCCGCTCGAGCTGGACACGCTCATCGCGGCGGCGATCGCGCACCGCGGCTTCTCGTTCGTCGAGATCGAAAGCGACTGCCCCGAGTACTTCGGGCGCTACAACAGGCTCGGGCGCGCGCCGGAGATGCTGCAGCAGCAGCGACGGCGCTTCGACGAGGTCGACGAGACGCTCGCGGCGAAGCGGTTCGTCGGCGCACCGCCGCACGCGGGCGTGCCGCGGCTGCGGACCGGCGTGCTGCACGAGCGGAAGACATGACCACGCTGCGCGTGCGCTTCGCGGGCTCCGGCGGGCAGGGCATCGCCGTCGCGGCCCTGCTCCTCGCCGACGCCGCCGTCCGGGCCGGCCTCAACGCCACGCACTCCCAGGCGTACGGGCCGGAGTCGCGCGGCGGCGCCTCGAAGGCGGACGTCATCGTGTCCGACGAGCCCATCGCCTACCCGATCGCCGCGCGCGTCGACGCGCTCGTCGCGCTCACGCAGGAGAGCTGCGACCGCTACCGGCCCGACCTCGTCGCGGGCGGGCTGCTGCTCGTCGACGGCGATCGCGTCGCGGCGCCCGAAGGCGGCTGCCGTCTCCCGCTCGTCGCCGAGGCGCGGCGGGTGATCGGCGCCGCGCTCGGCGCGAACCTCGTCGCCCTCGGCGCGCTCGTCGCGCTCACGCACGCCGTCCCCGACGCGGTGGTCGAGCGGGCGATCCACGAGCGTCCCCCCGGCGGCGACGCGGATCGCGCGCTGAGAGCGTTCCGCGCGGGTGGCAAGCTCGGCTCGCGCGCCGCGGGGGAGAAGGAGGTGGTCCCGACGTAGCCGACGCCACACCCACGGCCACGGACCACAGCGGAGGAAGAAAGAGGTGGAATGCATGAGAGCGACATTGCGGGCGCCCACCGTGCTCATCGCGGTGGGCATCCTCGTCCTCGGAGCATGCGGAGGCCAGCCGGTCACCGCGTCGCCGACCGTGGCGGCCACGGCGACGGCCAAGGCGACGGCCACGGCCATGCCGGTCGGCGAGGCCTACAAGATCGGCGCGATCTTCGACATCACCGGTCCGGCTTCCTCGCTCGGCGCCCCCGAGCGCGACACCGTGAAGATGCTCCAGGACCAGATCAACGCGAAGGGCGGCATCACCGGGCCCGACGGCAAGCTCCACAAGATCGAGCTCGTCATCTACGACAACCAGAGCCAGGAGAGCCAGTCCGTCCTCGTCGCCAAGCGGCTCATCGAGGAGGACAAGGTCCCGGTCATCATCGGCCCGAGCCAGAGCGGCACGACCATGGCGATCATCGACACGACGCAGAAGGCGCAGATCCCGCTCATCTCCGCCGCGGCCAGTATCTCGATCGTCACCCCCGTGGCCGACCGGCCATGGGTCTTCAAGACGCCGCAGAGCGACACCCTCATCATGACGAACCTCCTCGACTACCTGAAGTCGAAGGGCGTCACGAAGGTCGGCTGGATCAGCGTCAACAACGCGTTCGGCGACAGCGGCCGGGCGCAGTTCGAGAAGCTCGCGCCGACCTACGGCATCACCGCCACGACGAACGAGCGCTTCGGCGCGACCGACCCGGACATGACCGGCCAGCTCACGAAGATCAAGGGCACCGACGCCCAGGCCGTCATCGTCTGGGCCATCCCGCCGGGAGCGTCGGTCGTCACGAAGAACGCCGCGGACCTCGGGCTGAAGCTCCCCGTCTACCAGAGCCACGGCATCGGCAACCAGGACTTCATCACGCTCGCGGGCGCCGCCGCCAACGGCGTCACGTTCCCGACGAGCAAGCTGCTCGTGGCCGCCTCGCTTCCCGCGAGCGACCCGCAGCGCACGGTCCTGCTCGACTACACCGACCAGTATCAGAAGCTGTACGGCAAGCTCCCCACGACGTTCGGCGGGAACGCCTACGACGCGTTCGCGCTCGCGGTCAAGGCGCTCGAGAAGGCGGGCCCCGACCCGAAGGGGATCCAGACCGCGCTCATGGGCATCAAGGAGTTCGTCGGGATCACCGGCGTGTTCAACCTCAGCGCCACGGACCACAACGGTCTCGACAACCGCGCGGTCACGATGGTCACCATCGCCGACGGGAAATGGGTACCCGCGAAGTGACCGAACGACGGAGGACCGAGCGATGACGGGCGAGCTCGCGCAGTACGCCGTCACGGGCGTGATGCTCGGCAGCATCTACGCGCTCGTCGCGCTCGGCTTCGTCACGATCTACAGCGTCACCGGCGTCATCAACTTCGCGCAGGGCGAGTTCGTCATGCTCGGCGCGATGCTCGCGACGATCCTCGTCAACGACGGGACGCCGCTCCCGCTCGCCGCGCTCGCGGCGGTCGCGGGAGCGGCGCTCGCCGGCGCGCTCATCCACGAGATCGCCCTCCGACCAGCCTGGCGGCGCGTCTCCGTCATCGGGATGATCATGATCACCATCGGCGTCTCCGTCGCCGTGCGCGGCCTCGCGCTCCTCGCCTGGGGGAGCGACCCCCGCCCGATGCCCGCGTTCACCCCGGGCCCACCGATCGAGCTCCTCGGCGCCGTGGTCACGCGGCAGGCCCTCTGGGTCCTCGCCACGACCGCGGTCGCGCTGGCCGCGCTCTACGTCTTCTTCCAGACCACCGCGCTCGGCCGCGCGCTCCGCGCCTGCGCGGTGAACCCGACGGCCGCGCGGCTCGTCGGCATCAGCCCGCGGCGGATGGCGCTCGCCTCGTTCGTGCTCTCCGGCGCGATCGGCGCCCTCGGCGGGGTCGTCCTCGCGCCGATCACCTTCGCCACCTACGACATGGGGCTCATGCTCGGGCTCAAGGGGTTCGTGGGCGCCGTGCTCGGCGGTCTCGCCAACCCACCCGGCGCGGTGGCGGGCGCGCTCATCCTCGGGCTGCTCGAGTCGGCGGCGACGCCGATCTCATCCGCCTACAAGGACGCGCTCGCGTTCCTCGTCCTCATCGTCGTCATGATCGCGCGGCCGGGCGGGCTCTTCGGCGGATCGATCGGGCGGGGCGGGCTGTGATCCGCGGCGTGCTGCCGCGGCGCGACGCCGTCGCGCTCGCCGCGGTCGCGGCGCTCATCGCGGTCGCCCCGTTCGCGCTCTCGGGGTACTACCTCGGCGTGCTCGTCACCGCCGGCCTGTACGGGATCGCGGCGGTCGGGCTGTGCCTCTTCGTCGGGTACGCCAAGCAGATCTCGCTCGGGCACGCCGCGTTCTACGGCCTGGGCGCCTACGCCTCGGGGCTGCTCGCGACGCGGCTGGGCCTCTCCCCGTGGCTCACGCTGCCGGTCGCCGTGGCGCTCGTGGTCCTCGCCGCGGCCGCCGTGGGCTACCCGGTGCTGCGCCTCGAGGGCAACTACCTCGCGATGGCGACGCTCGCCCTGGGGATCATGTTCTCGGTCGTGCTGCGGGAGTGGATCCCCGTCACCGCCGGCCCGTCCGGGTTCTCCGGCATCCCCGAGCTGCCCTTCCCGCGGGTCTTCGCCAAGGGCGAGGCGAACACGCTGTGGCTCGTCTGGGCCTTCGTGATCGCGCTCGCCGCGCTCGCGCTCGCGTTCGTCAACTCGCGCTGGGGTCGGGCGCTTCGCGCGATCGGCGACAGCGAGCTCGCGGCCGAGCTCGTCGGCCTCGACACCGCGCGCTGGAAGGTCGGCATCTTCGCACTGTCGGCGGGCTATGCCGCGGTGGCCGGCGCGCTCTACGCGCACTACGTCACGTTCCTGTCCCCCGAGCCGTTCGGCTTCATGTTCAGCCTCGAACTGCTCGTCATGGCCGTGGTCGGCGGCCTCGCCAGCGTGTGGGGCGGCATCACCGGCGCGGTCGTCATCGTCGCGCTCACCGAGCTGCTGCGGCGCGCGCTCCCGCCGTGGCTCCCGGGCTCGTCGGGCGAGCTCGAGCTCGTCGTCTTCGGCGTGATCCTGATCGTCGTGCTGCTGCTGCGGCCATCGGGGCTGGCGAGCCTCGGCGCCTGGGTCATCGAGCGACGCGGGCGCGAGCCGATCGCGGTCGAGGCGCCGGAGGCGGGGGCCCGTGCCGGCTGAGACGCTGCTCGAGACGCGTGGCGTCTGGCGGGAGTTCGGCGGCGTCGTCGCGCTGCGCGACGTCGACGTCGCGCTGCGCGCGGGCGAGATCCTGGCGCTCATCGGACCGAACGGAGCGGGCAAGACGACGCTCCTCAACGTGTTTTCGTGCGTCCTCGCGCCGACGCGCGGCGGCGTCTACGTCCGCGGCGTGCGCATGAACGGCCGGTCGCCGCACGCCGTCGCGCGGGCCGGCGTCACGCGGACGTTCCAGAACCTGCAGCTCTTCGGCAGCCTCACCGTCGAGGAGAACGTCCGCGTCGCGCTCGAGGCCCGCGGGCGCGGGGCCGCGGATCGCTCGGGCGTCGAGCGCTGCCTCGCGCGTCTGGGCATCGCCGACCGCGCCGCCGACCGCGCGGACGAGCTCCCGTTCGGGCAGCGCCGGCTCGTCGAGCTCGCGCGGGCCCTTGCCCTGGAGCCGACGGCGCTCCTGCTCGACGAGCCCGCGGCGGGCCTCAGCCTCCTCGAGCGGGTCGCGCTGCGCCACCTGCTGCTGCGCGTGCGCTCCGACGGCGTCGCGGTCCTGCTCGTCGAGCACGACCTCGACCTCGCGCTCGGCGTCGCGGACCGCGTCGTCGTGCTCGACCAGGGCGTGAAGATCGCCGACCTCAAACCGGAGGAGGTGCGCCGCGACGAGCGCGTCGTCGCCGCGTACCTGGGGACGGAGTGACGCCGTGACCGAGACCGCGCTTCGTCTCGACGGCCTCACCGCCGGCTACGGCGCGCTCACCGTGCTCCACGAGGTGCACGCCGAGGCGCGCCCCGGCGAGGTCACCGCGCTCCTCGGCGCCAACGGCGCCGGCAAGAGCACCCTGCTCGCGGTCGCGAGCGGGCTGCTGCGCCCGAGCGCGGGGCGCGTGTGGCTCCACGACCGCGACGTCACCGGGCTTGGCGCCGAGCGTCTGGTGCGCCGTGGGATCGCGCTCGTCCCCGAGCGGCGGCAGGTCTTCTCGACGATGAGCGTCATGGAGAACCTGCTCCTCGGCGCGCACCACCGGATGGGCCGCGACCCGCGCGCCGCCGTGCGGCTCGACGTCGACCGCGTCCTCGGCATGTTCCCGGCGCTCGCGCGGCGGACCGGACAGCTCGCCGGATCGCTCTCGGGCGGCGAGCAGCAGATGCTCGCGATCGCGCGCGCGCTCATGGCCCGGCCGTCGGTGCTCCTGCTCGACGAGCCGAGCCTCGGGCTCGCGCCGCTGGTCGCGCGCGAGATCTTCTCGGTGATCGCGGCCCTCCCGGAGCAGGGCTGCGCGGTGCTCCTCGTGGAGCAGAACGCGCGGGCGGCGCTCGCGATCGCCCGATACTGCTACGTGCTCGAGCTCGGCCGTGTGGCGAAGCAGGGCCGCGCCGAGGAGCTCGCGCGCGATCCCGCGGTGCACGCGGCGTATCTCGGCGGGCGGAAGGAGGACGTCGATGCCGGCGGTGACCTATCGCCCGGGCCGGATCGCCCGCATCACGCTCGATCGGCCTAGCGTCCTGAACGCCGCCGACGAGGCGTGGGTCGCCGACCTGAACGCGTGCGCCGACGAGGCCGCCGCCGATCCGGCCGCGCGCGTCGTCGTCGTCGAGGGACGGGGCCGCGCGTTCTGCACCGGCATCGACCTCACCGTCCTCGCGGCCGGGCGGATCCGGCGCGAGTGGTTCGTCGGCTGGGAGCGCGCGCTGCGGCGGCTCGAGACGATGGACCGGCTCGTCGTCGCGGCGCTGCACGGCCACTGCATCGGCGGCGGGCTGCAGGTCGCCCTCGCGTGCGACGTCCGCGTCGCGCGCGACGACGCGACGCTGGGGCTGCCCGCGGTGAAGGAGTGCCTCATCCCGGGCCTGGGCGTCTGGCGGCTGCCGCGGTACGTCGGGCTCGGGCGGGCGAAGCGGCTGGTCCTGACCGGCGAGACGATCGGCGCCGCAGAGGCCCTCGCCATCGGCCTCGTCGACCACGTGGCACCGGCGGACGTGTTCGACCGCGAGGTCGCGCGCGTCGCCGAGGCGCTCGCCGGCGTCGCCTTCGCGAGCGCGATCGAGTCGAAGCGGCTCCTCGACCGCGCCTTCGAGCCGTACGAGCCGGTGCTCGCGGCGTACCTCGACGCGCAGGAGCGCGCCATGGCCTCGCCGGAGCACGCCGCGGCGATGGCCGAGTGGAGGTCGCGGAAGCGGGGCGGCTGACCGCCGACCCATCGCACCCGCGGCGGGCCGCACGTCGAGACGGCGCCGCGGCCACGGATGCGCGACCATCGGGGCACGAGCGGGCAGCACGATCGCTACGACCTCGCGGTCATCGGCGCGGGCATCGTCGGGCTCGCCACGGCCCGCGAGGCGCTCCGCCGGACGCCCGGCGCGCGCGTCGTCGTCCTCGAGAAGGAGGACGGACCGGCGCGCCATCAGTCGGGGCACAACAGCGGGGTCGTCCACTCCGGCCTCTACTACCGGCCCGGATCGCAGAAGGCGCGCCTCTGCGTCGCCGGGAACGCGCTGCTCGCCGCGTACTGCGACGAGCGCGGCATCCCCCACGAGCGCTGCGGGAAGCTCGTCGTCGCGTCGAGCGAGCGCGAGCTCGCGCCGCTCGAGGAGCTCCGCCGCCGCGGCGAGGCGAACGGCCTCGCCGGGCTGCGCGTCCTCGGCGCGGACGAGATCCGCGACGTCGAGCCGCACGTGGTCGGCGCGGCGGCGCTGCACGTGCCGAGCGCGGGCATCGTGGACTACGTCGCCGTCGCGCGCGCGCTCGAGGCCGACGTGCGCGCCGCGGGCGGCGCGGTCAGGTACGGGAGCGACGTCGCGGCGGTCGACCGGCGCGACGGCGCGCTCCACCTGCGCACGGCCCACAAGACCGTCGTGGCCGAGCGCGCCGTGGGCTGCGCGGGGCTGTGGTCCGATCGCCTCGCGCGCCGCGCCGGCGCGGATCCCGAGCCGCGCATCGTGCCGTTCCGCGGCGACTACTACGTCCTGCGGCCGGAGCGCCGCGCGCTCGTGCGCGCGCTGGTCTACCCGGTCCCCGACCCGCGCTTCCCGTTCCTCGGCGTCCACTTCACCCGCCGCATCGACGGCGCGGTGTGGCTCGGGCCCAACGCCGTCCTCGCGTTCGCGCGCGCGGGGTACCGGCGCACCGACGTGAGCCTCGGCGACCTCGTCGACACGATCCGCACACCCGGCTTCCGACGGCTCGCGCGCCGCCACTGGCGCGCCGGCGCGGCGGAGATGTACCGCGACCTGTCCCGCCGGGCGTTCCTCGCCGAGCTGCGCCGCTACGTCCCGGACCTGCGGGCGGACGACCTGCTGCCGGGCCCGTCGGGCGTGCGCGCCCAGGCGATCGCGGCCGACGGGACGCTCCTCGACGACTTCGTGTTCGACCGCCTCGGGCCGTTCCTCAACGTGCGCAACGCGCCCTCGCCCGCCGCGACGTCGAGCCTCGCCATCGCGCGCGCGATCGTCGACGCGCTCGAGACGGCCGCGGCCTGAGGATGGCGGCCGCGGCGCGCGCGGCCTCGAACGCGACGGCCGGCCCTCACTCGAGCCGGTGCAGCTCCTCCTCGATGCGCGCCAGCAGACGGTCGGCGGCGTAGTCGTCGAGCTCGCGGCGGTCGTAGCAGAGCGTCAGGTAGCACCGGCCCTCGCGCACCGCTCCCGGCGCCAGGATGGCGCGCTGCCCGGGCGGCACGAGCGGGAACGCCATGTGCGTGCCCACCGAGCCCACGTTGGTGACGGTGAAGACGGCGTCGAGGACCTCTTCCGGACGCAGACGGCCGTCGCGGGCGCGCCCGGAGAGATCCGCGATCGCCGCGGAGATATCGGTCACGTCGCTCCGATCGCTCCCTTTCACCACGGGCACGACGAGGCCATCGGGCACCTCGACCGCGACGCCGACGTTGGCGGATCCCGCGGCGGACGCGAGCGCCTTCACGAAGAAGGCGGTCCAGCTCGCGCCCGCCCGCCGAATGCGGGAGACGTCGACCTCGCGCACGCACGCTCCCTGCGGGATCGTGGCCCGGGACTGCTGCATCCGCTGCGCGATGCGACGGCGCATCGGCGAGAGACCTTCGCTCGGCGCCTCGGCGGCGCGAGCGTCCGCGGTCGCCGCCGGCGGCGCGGCGGCCATGCCCGGCCCGCTCGCCTCCGTCCGGATGCGCGCGATCACCTCGCCGACGGGCACGGTCGCGCCCTCCTCGACGAGGACCTCCGCGAGCACCCCCTCGGCCGGCGCCTCAAGGTCCGAGCTGACCTTCTCGGTGTCGATCTCCGCGAGCGGCTCCCCCTTCCGCACGGCGTCGCCCCGCCGCTTGTGCCAGCGGGCCACGGTACCCTCGACGAGCGTGTCGGCGAGCTTCGGCAGGCGGACCTCGACCTCCGTCCCGCTCGCCGGGTGCCGGTGCTCGCGCTCATCCCGCATAGGTGTGCTCCAGCGCGCTCGCGGGGTCGTCCCACGGCTGCGCTTCCGCCCAGGCGGCCGCATCGGCGGCGACCGCCTCGGCGCTCTCGTCCTGGATCCGGGCACGCCGCGCGCCCAGGCGGCCCGCGAGGAGCCGGACCGGATCGCGGGCCCGCCACCGCGCGGCCTCGTCCGCCGGACGGTAACGGCTGTCGTCGTCGTTGGAGGTGTTCGCGCGGAAGCGATAGCAGCTCGCCTCGATGAGCGTCGGGCCGCCTCCGGCGCGGGCCCGGTCGATCGCATCCTTCGCCGCGGCGTGGACCTGCTCCACGTCCATGCCGTCCACGGCCACGCCGGGCATGCCGTATCCGGCGGCCCGCTGCGACAGGCTCGTGACCGCGTGCTGCAGGCGCGCCGGCACCGACTGAGCGTAGAGGTTGTTCTCGACGCAGAACACGCACGGCAGGCGATGCACCGCGGCGAAGTTCATGGCCTCGTGCACCTCGCCCTTCTGCGCGCCGCCGTCGCCGAACGCGATCCACGTCACCGAGTCCTCACCGAGCAGGCGGGAGCCCCAGGCGATCCCCACGCCGTGCGTGACGTGGTTCGGCTGCGGGCCCCCGAGGGTGAGGATGCGCAGGCGCTTCGAGCCCCAGTGGGCGTACGGCTGCCGTCCGCGCGACGAGGGATCCCGGGGGCGCGCGAAGAAGCTCGCCATCACCTCGCGCGGCGACACGCCCAGGGCGAGCATCGCGCTGAGGTCGCGATAGTGCGGAGCCACGAAGTCGTGGCCCGCGCCGAGGGCGAGCGCGTATCCGGCTCCGATCGCCTCGTGCCCCGCGCACGGGACCGCGAAGTGGGCCTTCCCCGCCCGCGCGAGGCCCCACATCCGCTCGTCGAGGCGGCGGGCCAGCGTCATGAGACCGTAGGCGCGCTCGAGGTCAATCACCTTCGATGAGCTCCTTCACCCGCCGCAGGAAGCGACCGGCGACCGCGCCATCCACGGCGCGGTGGTCGACCGTCAGGGCGAGCCACGCGGCGCCGTCGCGGACCGCGCCGATGCGCAGCGCGGCGGTCTGCCCGGGACGGACCGCCGGCAGCCCCAGCGCCGACGAGCCGGGCCCGAAGTCGGTCACCGTGAAGGTCCCGTCGCCGCGGCAGGGCGCCCGCGGTCCCAGGTCGAGGTCGATGCGGACGGCGTCGTGCGCCTTGATGCCGTCCCAGGTGAACTCGGCGTTGCAGACGGGGAACTCGCGACAGGCCCGCTCGACGGCGGAGAGCGCGCGCTCGAGGTGCTCCTCCGGCATCGCCACCTCGACGACGCTGCTCGCCTCCGCGGCCGCGGCATCGTAGGCGGCGGCCGACCGCGCCGGCCGCGAGCCCCGGAGCAGCGTCCGCGCCGCGTCGACGATGCGATGGCGGCCCGGGATGAGCGCGTCCTCGAGCGGATCCTGGACCGGGATCCCCGCGATGTCCGGCATGGCGACCCGGATCGGCGGCGCCCGCAGCTCGCCGGCGAGCCGCTCGGCCGCGAGCGCGACGATCTCGGCGCCGAGCCCCATCGTCAGCGTGTCCTCGTGGACGACGCACAGCCGCCCGGTCCGTCGGACGGACTCGATGATCGCCGGACGATCGAGCGGCAGGAGCGTGCGCAGATCCAGGACTTCGGCCTCGATGCCGAGGTCGGCGAGCTGCTCCGCCGCGGCCAGCGACTCGTGGAGCATGCGGCCGTACGAGACGATCGTCAGCGCGTCGCCGCTCCGCACGACGTGCGCCCTGCCGATCTGCGCGACGTGCTCCCCGGCCGGCACGGGCCCCTTCACCGCGCGGTAGGTGAGCTTGTGCTCCAGGAACAGGACCGGATCCGGGTCGCGGATCGCGGCGGTGAGCAGCCCCTTCGCGTCGGCCGGGAAGCTCGGCGCGACCACCTTCAGCCCGGGGACGTGACAGTAGAACGCCTCGACGCTCTGCGAGTGGTACGGGCCGCCGCGGAATCCCGCGCCGTACGCGGCGCGGACGACGAGCGGGCAGGTCCAGTCGCCCGCGCTCCGCCAGCGGATCCGCGCCGCCTCGCCGATGAGCTGGTCGGCCGCGGCGTGGAGGAAGTCCGCGAACTGGATCTCGGCCACCGGCCTGAGCCCGCGCATCGCGAGCCCCACCGCGATTCCCACGATACCGAGCTCCGCCATCGGCGTATCCACGACACGCCCGGCACCGAACCGCGCCGAGAGCCCCTCGGTGGCGCGGAACACGCCGCCGAGCAGACCGACGTCCTCGCCGAGCACGACGACGGTGGGGTCACGCTCCATCTCCTCGGCGAGCGCCTCGCGCACCGCCTCCACGAGCGTGAGCTGCCGCTCGGCGCCTCCGTCGTTCGGCTCCCCTCGGGCCACCTGCGCAATCCTCGCACAGCGCTTCCATGGCGGTGCGCGCGACCGGCGGGACCGGCGACGACGCGTCCGCGCGCGCCGTCCGCGGCGCCGCGCACCGCCGCTATGCGCCGATGGGGCTGCCCACGACGTGACCCGCCCGGCGCATCGCCTCGACGAGCCGCGGCGGGTCGGTGAGGTCCGGCTCGTAGGTCACGTGCGCGATCCCGCTGCGGACGTCGAGGCTTGCCTGCACCACCCCGGTGAGCCGGCGCAGATCGCGCTCCACGGTGTAGGACCCGCGGCAGCACTCCGCGCCGATCCGCAGCCAGACGGTGGCGAGCCGCTTCCCAGCCGCTCCGGCTTCGCCGCTCATCGCGGCATGACTCCGGCGGCCCGAGCCTCCGGCGGGGCGCCGGATGGCTCCGCCCTCCGGAAGAGCGGACCGGGCCACCAGGCCCACCGCCCGAGGATCCGGGCGATGGCCGGGATGACGAGCGGCCGCACGACGAACGTGTCGACGAGGATGCCGAAGGCGATCGCGAAGCCGATCTGGACGAGGCTCGCCAGCGGCGTCAGCGCGAGCGTGCCCAGGGTCCCCGCCAGGATCACCCCGGCCGCGGTGATGACCCCGCCGGTGTGCTCGACCCCGCGGGCGACGCCGCCGACGAGGCCGTGTTGCTCCGCCTCCTCCTTGACCCGCGACATGAGGAAGATGCTGTAGTCGGACGCGAGGACGAGCAGGAGGACGACGAGGAACACCGGGACGAGGACGTCGATCCCGGTCGTCCGGTACGTGAGCACGTTCTGGAAGACGAGCGCGGTGACGGCGAGCGTCGTGCCGACCGTCACGAAGACGCTGGCGAGCAGGAAGACCGGGGCGATGACGCTGCGCAGCAGCAGCCCGATGAGCAGGAGCACCCCGATGCTCGCGAACAGGATGATCCGTGGCGTGTCGGCGTTCATCGCGTCGACGAGGTCGACGGATTCGGCCGACGCGCCGCCTACGAGGACCGTCGCGCCGCTTCCGGCCGTCCAGCTCGACGCCGCGGCGCGGATCGCGCGGACCGTGTCGTACGTCTCGTTCGCGTACGCCGCGTTCGCCGACGCCACGACGATCCGCGCGGTCCGGCCGTCGCTCGAGACGTACGGAGCGAGCATCGCCGGCTGCGCGAGCGCGAGCTGCGCCGGGATCGGCTGGCCGAGCGGGCGGACGGCGCTGCGGACGCTCGCCACGCCGCTCACGCCCGCGAGCCGATCGCCCAGGCTGCCGATCGCGTCGAGGCCGTCGGGAGAGGCCCAGCCGTCGGGCCGCTCGGCGACGACCTCGATCGGCAGGAGCTGGCCCTGCCCGAAGCGGGCGCTCACGATGTCGAGGCCCCGGACGGAGTCGTAGCTCGCGGGCAGCTCGCGGTCGATCTCGAAGGTCTGGCGCAGCGACGGCAGGTACAGCGCCGGGACGAGGAGCAGGAGCAGGCCGGCGGAGAGCACCCGGAGGGGCGCGCGGGCCACCAGGCCGCCGACCCGCGCCCACACCCCCGGCGAGGCGGACGGCGAGACGGGCTCGAGCCGCGCGGGCCAGAACAGGACGCGCGGGCCGGCGACCGCGAGGAGCGCCGGCACGAGGGTGAGGCCCGCGAGCAGCGTCACGGCGACCGACAGCGCGAGCCCCGGACCGATCGTGCGGTACATCTCGAAGCTGCCGGTCGCGAAGGCCAGGAAGCCGGCGATGACGATCGCCGCGCTCGAGGCGATGACCGCGCCGACGCGCGCCATCACGCGCTCGACGGCCGCCTCACGCGACAGTCCGCGCCGCAGCTCCTCGCGGTAGCGCGAGAGCATGAACAGGCAGTAGTCGGTGCCCGCTCCGAAGATGATGACGATCGCGAACTGCTGGAGGTACGACGAGAACGTCCAGCCCGCACGCATGAGCAGGCCGACGATGCCCAGCGCCACCGCGGCGCTGGCGGCGATGGCCGCGAGCGGGACGAGCGGCGCGATGGGCGAGCGATAGACGAGCAGCAGCACGACGCTGATGAGCAGGAGCGTGATGAGCGCCGTCCCCTCGACCGCGGCGAAGCAGGCCACCAGGTGGTCGCCGCCGAGCCCGGCGTCGCCGCTGACGAGCACGCTCGTCCCGAGCGGAGCGGCCGGGAGCCCGCCGCGGATCGCCTCGACGGTGTCGCCGGTCTGCGCGTCGAAGGCGCCCGTCGAGATCCCGACCGGGACGAGCAGCGTCGTCCCGTCGGCGCTCACCAGGCTCGAGCGCAGCTCGGGACGATCGAACACGCTCGTCACGGACACGACGCCGTCCGAGCCGAGGCTCGGGATGGTCTGCACGAGCTGACGGGCGTAGGCCTCGTCGGCGGGCGTCAGGCCGCGCTCGTCCTCGATGACGACGAGCGCCGTCGAGGACGCCCCGGCATCGCTCGGGAACGCCTTGTCGAGCAGGTGACGGGCGTCGATCGAGGGGACGCCGTGCGCGAGGAATCCCGTCGACATGCTGAATTCGTTCGTTCGCGGCATGACGGCGACGCCGACCGCGGTCGCCACGATCCACGCGGCGATGATCGGCCAGCGGAAGCGGATCGCCAGTGCGCCCAGCGTCCTGAACATCGCGTCCTCCCCCTCCGCTCAGCGCCCGGTCCGCTCGAGTCGCCGTAGCGCCGCGAGGCCGGACACGTCGAGCGCGGGCCCGCCGTGGACCGCGACGGCGATCGGTCCCCGCAGGGACGGCTCGTGAGCTCCGATGCGGCGCTGCGCCACCTCGCCGGCCTCCTCCGGGACACGGCTGCCCCGTCGGGAGGAGTCTGGTGCGCGCCGCTGAGGCACGGCTGTGGCCAGGTTGAGGCCCCGCTGGGAACCCGGGTGGGGATCCGCTCGCCCCGGGCGGGGGCGCCGCGCTTTAGTCCAGCTCGGCGCGCAGCCGGTCCGCGAGGTCCTGCGGGAGGGGCGTCGAGCGCCGCGACGCGCGATCGATGAGCACGCCGGTCACCTCGGCCGTCGCGGCGACCTCGCCGGTCTCGCCGTTGGTCATCTCGTGCACGTAGGTGAGGCTGGAGGTACCGACGCGTACGAGGCGCGTGCGGACCGTCACGACGTCGCCGGCGAGGAGCTCCTTGCGGTACGCGACGTCGTAGCGCACGGCCGCGAGCGCGCGCCCCGAGGTGCGCAGATACGTCGGCGTGAAGCCGATGTCGCTGAAGAAGCTCCAAGTCGCCTGGTCGAACTTCGCGACGTACGAGACGACGTTCATGTGCCCCATGTGGTCGAGCTCGCGCGGGTACACGACCCCGCGATGCGTGACCCGCGCGCCCTCGGCCATCGGCCCTGAGGCTACCCGAGAGCGCGGCAGACCTCCTTGGCGCGCTCGACGAACGCCAGCGCCGCGGGCGACCGGTACCGATCGCGGTGCCAGGCCAGGGCCAGCACGCGCGGTGGCACATCCGGAAGCTCGAGGACGCGTATGGCCGGATCGTTCGCGTCGAGCGCGAGCAGCGGGACCAGCGCCGACCCCACCCCGGCCGCGGCCATGCCCTGCACAATGGCGTTGTCGTCGGAGCGGAAGACGATGTTCGGGACGAGGCCGTGGGCGCGGAGGTGATCCTCGACCTGGGCGACCGAGCGATGCCGCTTGAAGGCGACCAGCGCGACGCCCTCGAGCTGGGACGCCGCCACGGTCCCCGACCCGGCGAGGGCCGAGTCCGCTGGTACGGCGAGCACCCAGGGGTCCGTCATGAGCTCGACGGCCTCGAACGGGCCCTCCGGCAGCGGGAGCGTGCCGAAGGTGAGGTCGAGCTCGCCGTGCTCGACCCGCGGCAGCAGCTCGTCGTCGTCGGCGCCCTCGACCGGACGCAGCTCGACGTTCGGCCAGTCCGCCGAGAAGCGCCGGAGCAGCCGCGGCAGGACCTTTGCGCCGACGCTCTGGAACGTCCCGACGCGCAGGCTGCCGATCCCGCCTTCGGCGAACGCGGTCAGGTCGGCGCGCGCGGCACGGAGGCGGGCGACGATCGCCGCCGCGTGACGCAGGAGCAGCCGGCCGGGCTCGGTGAGCGCGACGCGGCGCCGGCCGCGCGAGCGCTCGACCAGCCGGTGACCGACCGTCGCCTCGAGCGCGGCGATCTGCTGGCTGAGCGCCGAAGGGGAAACCTCGAGCCGCTCGGCCGCCCCCCAGAAGGAGCCCGCCTCCGCGATGGCCTGCAGCGCCACGAGATGCCGCAGCTCGAGATCGCGCCAATGATCAGGTTCCATGAACAATATCTATCTTAGTTCCGTTTGCTCTTCACAATTTCGAGGCGCACGCTTGAAGCGTGATCGGACTGATCGTCCTGCTCTTCCTCGTCGCGCTCGCGATCGCCGCACCGCTGGTCGGCTACGACTCGCGGGTCGTCGACGCGGATCGCCGCGTGCGCTGGTGGCCCGCGGAGCCGCTCGCCGAGCGCGCCGGCGCGGACGCGCGCGGCCTCGACCGCGGACCGCGGGCTCAGACCAGGCGCACGAAGCGCTTCGCCTTGAGCTCGTAGCGGGGCAGCGAGCCGGGCGCCGCGAGGGTCACCTCGCAGCGCAGGCCGAGCGCTCGGTGGATCGCGTCGGCGACGGCGCCGTCCAGTCCGTCGCTCTCGGCGCGTGCCGGCTCGACGATCACCCGCAGCTCGGTCATGCCGCGCTCGTCGTAGACCTCGACGCGGTATTCGGCGACGTCGGCGAAGCGGCGGATGACGGCCTCGAGCGCGCTCGGGTACACGTTCACGCCGCGCGCGATCACCATGTCGTCGACGCGGCCGAGGATCCCGCCGCGGAGCTTCAGCCAGGTGCGGCCACAGCCACAGGTCTCGCGCGCCGCGACGACGTGGTCGCCGGTGCGGTAGCGGATGACCGGCATGCCCCAGCGCCCGAGGTTGGTGAGGACGAGCTCGCCCTCGCCCTCCTCGGCGACCGCACCGCTCGCCGGGTCGCGGATCTCGGCGACGAGCTCGCCCTCGACGAGGTGCACGCCGTCGCGTGCCGCGCAGGAGAAGCCGGTCGGGCCGACCTCGGTGGCGCCGGTGTGGTCGAACGCCTCGACACCGAGCTCGCGCTCGATGCGCTCGCGCGTCGCCGGGATCGACGCGCCCGGCTCGCCGGCGTGGATCGAGACGCGCAGCGCCGACGACGGAAGGTCGACGCCCTCCGCCCGCGCGACCTCGGCCAGCCGCAGCGCGTACGTCGGCGTCGAGAGGAGCACGGTCGGGCCGTGCGCGACGATCGCCGCGGCGCGCTCGCTCGTGCTCTGGGCGCCGCCGCTGACGCACAGCGCGCCGAGCCGCTCCGCGCCGGCGAACGCCGACCAGAAGCCGATGAACGGCCCGAACGAGAAGCAGAAGAACACGCGGTCGCCGCCGCCGACGCCGGCCGCGGCGTACACGTGGTCGGCCCAGACGCGGGCCCACCAGGCCCACGATTCCGCGGTATCGAGGATCCGCAGCGGCGCGCCCGTCGTGCCGCTCGTCTGATGCAGGCGGACGTAGCGCTCGAGCGGGTAGGTGAGGTCGGTCCCGTACGGCGGATGGGCGGCCTGGTCGTCGGAGAGCTCGGTCTTCGTCGTGAAGGGCAGGTCCTGCCAGGCCTCGAGCGCGCGCCCGGGGGCGATCCCCGCGGCCGCGAGCTTGCGACGGTAGAACGCGTTCGTCGCGAGGACCTCGTCGAGCATCGCGCCGAGCCGCTCGCGCTGGGACGAGCGCCGCGCCCGGTCGGTCCAGCGCTCGCGCTGGTCGGGCCGCGCGTCGCTCATCGGAGGAGGTCCCCCACCACCGACAGGAGCCACCGGTCGATCGGCGATCCGGAGTGCGCGCGCGGCTGGGCGGGCAGGCGCCCCGGCGCGAAGAGCCCGACCTCCTCCACCTCCTCGCCGGCGACGGCCTCCCCGCCGGTGACGTGCCCACGGTACGCGATGAGGACGATCCCCGTGCCCGGCGCGGCGTACACGCCGGCGAGGCCGTCGACGGCGACGGCGAAGCCCGTCTCCTCGGCCGTCTCGCGCACCGCGGCCGTCTCGGCCGTCTCGTCGATCTCGACGTATCCGGCGGGCGGCGCCCAGAACGAGCGGAGCGGGTCGTTCGCGCGGCGCACGAGCAGGAGCCGGTCGCCGTCGCACGCACGCATGAGCGCGACCGGCACGGGGTTGCGGTACGCGACGTAGCCGCACGCCGGGCAGGCCGGCCGCTCGCGCCCGCCCTCCACACGCCGCACGAGCGCGGCGGCGCACCGCGGGCAGAACCGGTCTTCCGTGCTCACCGGCTACCGGCGCGACGCCGGCGGCAGCCGCGAGGTCATCGCGTCGAGCACGTATTCGAGCGCCGTCGCCCGCGGCGTGACCAGCGGCCGAGCCTCGCGCCGGCTCCAGACCGTCTCCGGCCGGCACTGGAGCATGAGCACGTTGTCGGGGAACGGCGCGGCCGCGTCGACGGCCCACTCGATGTCGCGCGGCGAGCCGTAGCTGCGCTCGATCGACTTCCCGAGGAGCGCGAGCTCCGCGACCTCGTCGTCGGACAGACACGGGGCCTCGCGCAGCCCCGGCGGGACCTCCGCGCGCACGACGCCGCCGCCCTCCGCCCGGAGGTACTGGACGGTCTTCGCCGCGATCGTGCGCTGAAGGATGTCGCCCGTCACCTTGTCCACCCAGTAGCGATCGGGCATGACCTCGCCGCCCACGACGGCGGTGCCTAGGCCCCAGCTCGCCTCGATGACGATCTTGGAGAGGTCGCCGTTCAGCGGATTCAGGGTGAACATCACGCCGGCCGCGCGCGCGTCGACCATGCGCTGCACGCCGACGCTCATCAGCGCCGCATCGGGCGCGAGGCCGAAGCGCGCGCGGTAGGCGATGGCCTGCGGCGTGTACAGGCTCGACCAGCAGCGGACCGTGTGCAGCGCCACCGACCGCTCGCCGCGCACCCAGAGGTAGGTGTCCTGCAGGCCGGCGAAGCTCGTCTCGGCCGAGTCCTCCATCGTCGCGCTCGAGCGGACGGCCACCGGCGGCTCGGGCGTCCCGGACTCGTCGGCGAGCGCCCGGTACGACGCGATCAGCTCGCGCTCGACCTCACCCGGCAGCGGCGCGTCCTCGATGAGCGCGCGCACCGCGCGGCTCGCTCGGTCGAGCGCGGGCTCGTCGGCGGGGTCGACCGAGGCGAGCGCGGCGTCGATCCGGCCGCGGAGGCCGCCCCGTTCGAGGAACACCTCGCAGGCGCGCATGGTCAGGGCGAAGCCGGAGGGCACCCGCACCCCGGCCTGCATCAGCTCGCCCAGGCTCGCGTTCTTCCCTCCGACCAGGGACCGGGCCTCGCGGCCCAGGTCCCTGAACCAGAGGATGTAGGGCAATGGGTCCATCGCGCCTCCTGCGCTCAGCCGAGGATGGTGACCACCCCCGTGTTGCCGTCGACCCGGACGCGCTGCCCGGTCTTGATGTTCTTCGTCCCGTAGCCGGTGCCGACGACGGCGGGCAGCCCGTACTCGCGGGAGACGATCGCGGCGTGGCACATGATCCCGCCGATGTCGGACACCGCCGCCTTGATCTTCGTGAAGACCGGCGTCCAGCTCGGCGCGGTGATCGGGCAGACGAGGATCTCGCCGTCGCGGACGGTCCCGAGCTGCTCGACGCTGAGGACGACCCTCGCGGGTCCCTCGGCGACGCCCGGGGAGCCCGCGAAGCCGCGGAGCTCCCTGGCGGCGCCCGGCGCCTCGCGCGGGGCGAGCCAGGTCTTCACGGTGTCGGTGGTGATCCCCCAGAGCATGACCGTGAACGGCTCCGTGACGACTTCGGGCGCCGGGCCGAGCGCCGGGACCGGCTGCCACTCGCGGAGCTTCTTGATGATCGCCTTGCGCTTGGCCACGATCGGCGGCCAGTACTTCGGGCCGCGCGCGGGCGTGCCGACCGCCCACGACGTGCAGAGGTCGTAGAGCGCGTCGTGCACCTCGAAGCGGTGCAGGTAGAAGATGTCGTCGCCGTCGGCGAAGACGCCGTGCTTCGCCAGGAGAGCGCCGAACTCGCGGATCTTGTTCCAGAAGATCGTGTGGTGCCAGTGCTCGACGTAGAAGTTGTGGTTCTCGACGAACGGGTAGACCGTGCGCGCCAGCCCGAGCTGGTCGGCGAAGGCCTTGCGGTCCTCCGGCGTCTTGAGCAGGGCCTGGTACTCGGCGGTGAGGCGGTCGCGCTCGGCGGTCACCTGCGCGATCGGCCGCGAGACGTCCTCACCTTTGCGCAGCCGCAGGATGTAGCTGCGGATGCTCGAGAAGGGCAGCGTCGCGTCGTCGATCCAGCTGCGGTGGTGGTGGTAGAAGCCGGCGCCGTACGAGAAGTAGAACCACGGGTCCTTCGTCTTCTCCAGGTCGGCCACCCACTTCTTCCCCGCGGCGCTCTTGTCCAGGTCGGCGAGGACCTGCGCCGGGGTGCGGCCGTCGCCGAACGCGTCCGCGACGCCGAGCTCGAGCGCGAGCTTCGCCAGGCGCTTCAGCTCGTCGTCGGGCCGGAAGAGCATGACGTCGATGCCCGAGACCATCTTCGCGACGGTCTGGTCGGCGATGTCCGGGAAGGCCTTCTTGCAGAACCCGTAGTACGTGAGGTACGCGAGGTACCCGAGGTTGAGGAACTCGAAGTGGAGCTGCCACATCTTGTACATGTTCTCGATGCAGCGGTCGTAGGCCGCGAGGAGGTGATACGCCGAGGTGATCCCCCGGCCCTCGGTCACGACGGCCTCGTCCTCGAAGTCAGGCAGACCGGGCACGACGATCGCCTTCAGCTCGGCGATCGTCTCCTTCGCCTTGCCCTCCCACTTCGCGTACAGCTCGTTCCAGTGCTCGTAGTAGTAGCCGGCGCGCTTGGTGAAGAGCGCGGCCCGACGCTCGACCTCCTTGGGGTCGGTGACCGCGTTCGCGCTGATGTACAGGTAGCCGTTGACGACGCGCTGGTCGATGCCCAGGGCCGGCGGGATCGCGAAGACGCGGACGGTGTACTGGCTCAGCGCCACCCACCAGCTCTCGCAGGTGATCGTGTCGAACGGGAAGAGCGGCTCGGGGTGGTGCATCCCGTCGAAGTACCAGAACTTGGCTTCCTCGAACTGTCGCCGCTCCTCGCTGAACAGGTAGTAGTACGGGTACATGTCGCGCCAGCCCTCGGCGCCCGGCGGGGTGCCGACCTCGAACGGGCTGGGGAACCGCGCCGCCGATGTCCGCGGCGCACTCTCCGCGATCGCCATCACACTCCTCCTTCTCGAGAGCGGCCGCGCCGCCCTCGGAGCCGCCTCACCGCCGACCGCCCTCGCTCCCCTCGATCACCTCCCCGCCGGCACCGGGCTGCGCTCGAGCCAGGGGCCGAGCTCGGTCACGTCCGCGAGCACCGCGTCGGGGCGCCAGCGCGCCGGCGCGGCGTCGGCCTCCTCGCGCGTCGACGAGCCCGTGAGCACGAGCACGCTCAGCGCGCCGCCCACACGCCCCATGCGCACGTCCTGCCCGAGCGCGTCGCCGACGACGACGACCTCGCGCGCGGGAAGCCCCAGTGAGCGGAACGCGGCGCGGGCGGCGTGGATCGAGGGCTTGCCCATGACCCGCGCGGACCGCGCGGTCCCCCACTCGACCGCCTTCACGATCGCGCCGGTGCCGGTCACGAAGCCGCCCTTCACCGGCATGCGGCGATCGAGGTTCGTCGCGAGGAAGGCCGCGCCGTCCCAGATGGCGTGGCAGGCGGCGTCGAGCTTCGCGTAGGTCAGCTCGACGTCCCGCCCCACGACGACGGCGTCCGCGGGCGCCGAGTCCACGACATGCAGGCCGTGGCCGGCGAGCGCGTCGCTCAGCGCGGGCCCGCCGACGACGAGGACGCGCCCGCCCGGGAAGTGCCCCGCGGCGTACTCCGCCGCGACGAGCGCGGCGGTGAGGACCTCGTCGGCCGTCGCCGCGATCCCGGCACGAGCGAGCCGTCCGGCGATGTCGGCGGGCGTCTTCGACGAGTCATTGGTGAAGAAGCGCACCGCGAGCCCGCGCGACCGCAGCGCCGCCATGGCCTCGGGCGCGCCGGGGATCGCGTCGGGGCCGCGCACGAGCGAGCCGTCGATGTCGAAGACGAGCCCCCGGACCCGGCCGTTCACACCCCGACGAGCTCCTTCCCCCGTGGCCGCGCCTTCGCCGGCTCCTCGAAGTAGCTCGCCCACTCGCTCCGGATGCGCTTCACCAGCGCCTCGTCCATCTCGATGGGCATCGGCTTGTGGTCCCACTCGTACGGGATGCAGGTGTCGAGGATCACGCGGCTCGTCATGTAGCGCTGCTCGATCGGGAGCGACGGGTCGAGCGGCGTCGAGCGGCCGCGCTCGAGGATCTGCGTCCCGCGGTCCGGCTGGTAGCGGAACGCGAGCGCGTACATGACCTGGTCCATGTTCTCGGGGTCGATGTCCTCGTCGACGAGGATCACCGTCTTCAGTCCGTAGTTGCCGGTCACGGTGGCGAACGCGGCGAGCCCCACCTGCGTCGAGTGGCCGTGGTACATCTGCTTGAGCTGGATGATCGCGAGCATCCGTCCCGCGGCCGCCGGCGGACCGTACACGCCCATGATCCCGGGGATCTTCATGTTCTGGAGGTCGTTCCACAGCGACGCGGTGCGGTTGATCCCCATGATCATGTGCGTGTCGGTGATCGGCTTGCCGACCGTCGTGGACCAGAGGATCGGGTCGCGGCGGCGCGTGATGCACGTCACGCGGATGTACTCGCGGTCGACCGCGCCCGCGCCGGTGTAGTAGCCCGGGTACTCGCCGAAGGGGCCTTCGGGCAGCAGCTCGCCCGGGACGATCTCGCCCTCGATGACGATCTCGGCATCGGCCGGCACGAGGAGGTCGCTCGTCTCGGCGCGGACGACGGGGACCGGCGCGTCGCGCAGGGCGCCGACGACCTCGTACTCGCTCTCGGTGAGCGGGAACAGCGTGCTCGAGCACAGGAACAGCAGCGGGTCGCCGCCGATGACGAGCGCGACGGGCATCGGCCGCTTCGCCGCGGCGTAGCCGCGCAGGTCGATCTCGGCGTCCTTGGCCTTGATGATCTGGATACCGGCGCGCTTCCCGTCGATGACCATGACGCGGTACGTGCCGAGGTTGAGGCGCCCCGTCTCGAGGTTTCGGCTCACCAGGTACGCGGCCGTCCCGACGTAGCGCCCGCCGTCCTTGGGGTAGAACCACGGCGAGGGCAGCGAGTCCAGGTCGGCGTCGTCGCCCTTCTGCACCACCTCTTGGCAGGCCCCCGACGCGACCTCGACCGGCGGGACGCGCTTGTCCTTTATCCGCTGCACCCAGCTGCGCGCGATCTCGAGGAAGCGCGTCTCGGGCGGCAGGTCGAGCGCGAGGGCGACGCGCTCCCTCGACGTGAACGCGCTCGTGAGCACGGACGTCCCCGGGTAGCCCTTCACGCGGTCGAAGAGCAGAGCGGGCCCGGACTCCTGCTCGTTCACCTTCGCGACGTGGGCCAGCTCGAGGTCTCGGTCGACCTCGCGGCGCACGTGGCGCAGATGGCCTTCCCGCTCGAGACGCGCGAGGAACTCCCTGAGATCGCGGTACATCTCCTACCTCCCGAACACGGCTCGGTCGCGACAGGCGGGCTCGGCTAGACGGCGCGCACTTCCTTTCCGGCGTACCCGAGCGCGGCCGACATCCGCGCCGCGGCGCCGAGCAGCTTCGGCAGCAGGTCGCTCAGCAGCTGGTCGACGCTCACGCGCGCGGTGAGCGTCGAGACGTTCACCGCCGCGACGACGCCCCCGGTGGCGTCGCGGAGCGGCGCGGCGATCGAGCGCACGCCGAGCTCGAGCTCCTGGTCCGTCATGCCGTACCCGTCGTGGCGGATCCGCTCGAGATCCGCGCCCAGGCGCGCGAGCGTCGTCGCGGTCCTCGGGGTGTGCGGCTGCATCCGGACGCCGCGCATGACCGCGCGCACCTCGTCCCACGGGCGGTGGGCGAGGAGCACCTTGCCCATCGACGTGCAGTAGGCCGGCAGCCGCGCGCCGGCGTAGAGCTGGATCTGCGTCAGGCTGCGGTCCGCGCGCCGCGCCACGTACACGATGTCGCTGCCGTCGAGGACGGCCATGTGGACGGGTCCGCCGGTCTCGCGGAAGAGCTGCTCGAGGATCGGCTGGGTCCGGTCCGCAAGGCCGAGGCTGCTCAGACAGGTGAACCCGAGCTCGAGCACCTTGAGCCCGGGGCGGTAGCGCTTCGTCGCGGGGTCGTGCTCGAGATAGCTGAGCTCGACGAGCGTCGACGCGAAGCGGTACGCGGTCCCCTTGTTCCATCCGGTACGGGCGGCGAGCTCGCTGAGGCTCAGCGTCGGCGTGTCGCGATCGAACGCGGCCAGGACCTCCAGGCCGCGGGCGAGGGAGCGCACCATGTAGCGTCCCCGAGCCGTCTCACGCAGCGCAACCCGGTTGGGCATGGCGCAACGACTCTAGAGAGGGACGAGACCGGGTCGATGGGGCCGAACGGCCCTGCCGACCCGGGCCGAACGGACCATCCGGGCCGAAGACGCGCGGCGCCGGCTGGGTACCCTGCGCTGGAGTGGCCACCCGCCCGGCCGTCCGCATCACGACCCGCGACGCGCGCCGGCTCGCGATCAAGGCGCAGCGCCTCGCCGGCCCGCGCCCGCGACCGAACGGCCCCGGCGTGCTCGCGCTGATCCGCGACATCGGCTACCTGCAGCTCGATCCCACGAACGTCGTCGCGCGGAACCCCTATCAGGTGCTGCAGAGCCGTCTCGGGACGTACGATCCGGCGGCGCTCGACGCGCTGCTCGAGCGCCGCGCGCTCTTCGAGACGCCCTCGCTCATCCTCCCCGTGAGCGACCTCCCCATCCACGCCGCGACGATGCGCGCCTATCGCCGCGCGACCGACCCCGGCGGAGGAGACGGCCCGTACCGCAGGGGCGACAACGCCGGGGGCGGGTCGTACTCGCGCCGCGCGCGCGACTGGCTCACGCGCAATCCCCACGTGCGCCGCGAGGCCCTCGCGCGGCTCCGACGCGATGGCCCGCTGCCCCTCATCGCCTTCGCGGACCGCGAGAACGTGAGCTGGACCGCGGGGCAGTGGAGCGCCGAGCGCAACTTCACGCTGCTCCTGGCGATCCTTCAGCGCCGCGGGGAGGTCGTCGTCGCCGCGCGACGGCGCGGCCAGAAGCTGTACGCGGCCGCGGACGGCTGGCTCGACGCCGTCCGGCCGCTCCGCGGTCCCGCCCTCGCGCGCGAGGCGACGCTGCGCGCGCTCCGCATCCTGCGGGTCGCGACGCCGAAGCAGCTCCGCTGGCAGTACGCGTTCGGGCGGCACGTCACCGCGGACGCGCTCGCGGCGCTCGAGCGGAGCGGCGAGGTCGTGCGTATCGAAGTGGTCGGACGCGACGGCCCGCTGCGCGGCGCCTGGTACGCGCCCGCGGGTATCGAGCGCCGCGTGCGCGAGGTGAACGACGCGTGGGAGCCGCGCACGACGCTGCTCTCGCCGTTCGACAACCTCGTCATCGACCGCGAGCGGACGCACGCGCTGTTCGACTACTTCTACCGCATGGAGATCTACGTCCCGCCCGCGAAGCGCAGGCTCGGGTACTGGGCCATGCCCGTGCTCCACGGCGACCGTATCGCCGGCAGCGTCGACCCGCGGCTCGACCGCGAGCGCGGCGAGCTCGTCGTGAACAGGGTCGTGCTCCAGCCGGACGCGCCCCGCGCGGTGCGACGCGCGATCGAGCAGGCGGTCGAGGAGCTCGCGGCGTTCGCGGGCGCGCGGCGCGTGCGCTGGTAGCGCCGGAGGACGCGACGGGCGACGCGGCGTCGGCGACGCCGGCCGGGAACCGGAGCCGCGCTTCCGCTGTACGGAGAGCGTTACCGCGCCCTCGGGGCGAAAGAACAGGAAGCAGAGAGGTGACGCCGCCATGCGTCCGCTCGCCGCACTCGTCTCGCTCGCTCTCTCGCTCGTCGTGCTGGCGCTCACGCCCTCCCCCGCCGCCGCGAGCTGCAGCACGACCGGGTCGCCGCACACGCGGGTCGACGCCGTCTCGGTCGAGACGCGGGACGGCTCGCCCTGGAAGAGCGGCGACCCCGTCTCGGTCGTCATCCGCATGTCCCGCATCGACGCCGATTGGTCCTTCCCGGGCGACGGCCTCGCCGTGGTCATGCGCACCGACGCGCAACGCACCAAGTGCCTCGACGTCCCGCTGCGCAAGGTCGGCGGCTCGGACGACCAGGCGATCTACGCCGGCGTCTTCTTCCCGTTCCGCGAGGCCGCCTACGAGGCCAAGCTGACCGTCGGCGGCGAGGCGCACGACATCGCCTTCACCGTCGGCACGCCGGCGCTGGACACGGTGCCGCACCCCGGCGTCGCCGAGATCGGCCGCGCGGCCGCGCTCTCCGACCTCGCCCCCGCCGCGCCCGCGACCGCCGCGGTCGACGCCCGGACGCCGCTCCTCGCGGCCTCGCTCGCCGCGGCGGCGGCGGCACTCGCCCTCGCGACCATCGGCCTCGCGCGCGGGCGGCGCCGCATGCCGGTCGCGGCATGAGAGCAGCGCTGGCCGCGGCGCTCCCGCTCGCGCTCGCGGCCTGCGGCAGCACGGCGGCGCCGGCCGGCCCCGTGGCGGCGAGCGCCGCGCCTACCGCGACGGCGCGGCCAACGCCGGCGGCGATCCCCACGCTCGACATCTTCCAGCTCATGGGCGGCGCCCCCGCGACGACGGTCTTCGCGCTCGCGGGCAGCCGGGTGCGCGCGGTGCGCCTGCTCGACCACTTCGTGAAGTACGAGATCGCCGTCGCGGGCGGCGCCCAGCTCCTGGTCAGCGCCGACGGCACCCGGCTCGTCGTCGCCGACCAGCCCGAGAGCGGCGTGCGGCTGCGCGCCTTCGACATGGCGACCGGCAGGGAGCTCCTGTCGCCGGGCGACGACGGCATACACGCGATGCTCGTCGCGGCCCCCGGCCGCGGCGCGCTCGCGGAGGACGGCAGCGGGCGCATCCTCGTGCTCAAGAGCGACGGCGGCTCGTCCTGGGTCGACGCGTACGACGGCTCCTCGCTGCGCCTCGTCCAGCGCCGCTATGCCGAGGCGCTCCCGTTCGCGGGCGAGCCGGCACCCTGCGCGGACCGCCTGCTCCTCGCGGGTCCGCGGATCGCCCTCGTCTGCCTGGGCAGGGGCACCGCCACGGTCGTGACGCCGGGCGGAGGAGAGGCGACCCTCGCGCGGCTCGCGCCCGGCGTGATCGCGGGCGCGGCGGCGCTGTACGACGGCTCGATCGTCGCCGTGACGCCGGCCGGCGAGGTGTACCGGTGGCGGCCCTCCGCGCCGGAAGCGACCGTCTACGGGAAGGCGGTCGGTGACGGCCCGGTGCCGCGCGACGGGATCGCGGTCACCGAGGACCAGGTCGTCGTCGCCCGCGGGGGCGGCGCGTCATCGGTGCAGATCGTCCCCGGCTCCGGCCGAGCGTCGCGGCCGCTGCCCGTACCCGTCGCGCCCTCCGGCGGGCTGCTCGTCGCCTCGCCGTACGCGTACTTCACCGGCGGCGGGGCGCTGTACCACGTCGACCTCAACACCGGCGCCGTCGAGCGGATGACCGGCGGGTTCGAGGATGACGCGGTGCCGGCGGCGCTCGTCGCGCGCTGACGACCGCGAACCCGCGCGACCGCGAGACGACGCGAAAACACGACGGCCTCTACGGTCGGGGACCACGGTAGTAGACGACCCCCGACCAGAACCAGCGACCGCCCTCGTCGCGGAGCATGAGGTCAGCATCCTCCGGGGCGAAACCGTCGAGGTCGCGCCACACCGATCTCACGTAGCTGTCGCCGAACGGCTGGTACTCCATGCGCGCCGGGCTCGGGCGCGCTTCGACGCTCACGTTCAGCCGTCCATGCTTGGCACGTGTGCGCATCCAGTCGATCGCCTCCTGCGGGGAAGAGTGCGGTGTGCCCTCGCCGTTACGTCGACGAGTGGAACGTCTGGCAAGGACGACGCGATCTGGTAGACCCGCACCGGACAGTCTTCAAACGGACGAAGAGCCGAAACGGACCTGAGGACAGGCTCCTTGACCTGCGCGTCGCCACGCTTGAGGCCCGCGGACGGCGGTGCGTATTCGTCTTGTGTTATTACAGTCCAATACAGGAGGTGGCTGACCATGCCGACGACGACGCGGCCCAAGCGGCGGCCGACAACGAAGGCGAGACGGTCGCCGCCGCGCAGCTTCAGCTGCCCACCCGATCTATGGGCTCGCGTGCTCGCCTACGCCCGGGCTCATGAGATCCCGGCGTCGGCGGCTCTGCGAGTCCTCCTCAGCACCGGGCTCCGGAGCCAGCAGCTGGCGGCGGCGCTTGCCTGGCAGATCGAGCAGGGCTGGCGCGTCGTCGAGGCGATGGAGCGTGGAGACCGGCGGGAGGCGCCTCGCTCGGCGCTGACCGCGTCCTACGAGGAAGCCCGCACGCGGCTGCTGAGAGAGACCCGACAGCGTCGGCCGGAGTAGTGACCCGCGTCCGCTACCGCCCGGAGTTCATCGAGGATCTCGACCGCCATCGCGACTTCTTGGTGCGGCAGGTTGTGTTCAGCCCCGACGAGCGGCTCCGTCGCCTCGACGCCCTCTACTCCGCCATCGGCCAGGTCGAGCGACAGCTCAGCCGGTTCCCGGAACGCGGCGCTCCGCTGCGTCAAGACGACAGGTACGTGCTGCGACACTGGCCACTGCCCGGCGGCCTTCCCTATCTCGTCCAGTACATCCACCGCCGCGGCCGCCCCGTCAAGGTCGTGTGGCTGGCGCGCCTGTGGCGTTACTCGCAGCAGCGCGTCGAACCGGATTCGTCCGACTGGCCTTCGTAGGCAAGATGAGCGGTGGGCGCCGGGTCTGGCAAGAAACGGCGGGCGACCTGACGAAGATACGCGAACCACAGTGGTAGGTGTAGACCGTCGCCAACGAGAACGGCTGGATCCCGGTGGACGCTCGGACGCTGCGAACCGCGTTCGACGGCGTCTATGCCATCGGGGACGTGAACGCGATCGTGCTCGCCAACGGCAAGCCGCTGCCGAAGGCGGGCGTCTTCGCGCATGCGCAGGCGCGCGTGGTCGCGCGTGAGGTCGCCGCCACCTTTGGGGCTGCGCAGGCCGCGCCGTTCGACGGGAAGGGGTATTGCTGGGTCGAGCTTGGGGGTGGACGCCCACTGGCACTGGGGCAACGTGCTGTTCGAGCGCTCCTGGATCGGGGGCGGGATCGAGCGCGCCCTCGCGCGCGCGGCATTGCGCGTTGGCGCGAGGATGTTCGGCCTCGAGGCGACGCCCTGAGCAAACGCGGTCACCGCGGCGGCCGCGAGGTGATCGCCTCGAAGCTCGTCGAGGAGACCAACGAAGGCGCCGCGGCGCTGCGCGGCGAGGGGCGCGAGCGCACGATCGGCGAGCTCACCGACCTGCCATCGCGATGCTCGTGATCGCGACCGAGGTAGGCGCGACCGCCGACGACGTCACGACGTCGCTCGAGGAGAAGCGGGCCGCCGCTCCAGCGCGTCGAGCGCGGCGCGGAGATCGCTGAGCCGCTTCACCGTCGCGTCCGGCGCCGGCCCCTCCTCGCGCCACGCCTCAGATCGATCCAGATCGCGCGCAACCCCGCGCGCCGGGCACCGCCGATATCGCATACCAGCGAGTCGCCGACCATCACCGCGTCGTCCTTCGCCACACCCAGCCGGGACACGGCGATCTCGAACACGCGGGGATCCGGCTTGCCGAAACCGACCTCGAGCGAGACGACGATCGTCCCGAAGCAGCGGGCGAACGGCGTGCGCGTCGCGCCAGACCCGCCCGCCACAGCCGCCTGGCCGCTTCGATCGCCGCCGCGGCGACGCGATCGGCGTCCGCCCCCGCGCGCTTGAGCGTGTGTCGAGATCGAAGATCGCGCGCGCGCGGGTCGCGGCTCATCCCGCGAGCGCCGGCCGGCTCGAGATGTGCCACGACCGGTCAGCGTCGCGCCGTGATCCGTCCGGTGTTGAAGCCGAGCCAGTGCATGCGCCCGAGGTGCCGCGCGTGCTCGACCTTCATGCAGCGGCCCATGACCACACCCAGGCCGGCTTCCTCCGCGACCCGCCCGCCGTCGAAGCTGATGACGCCGTACTGGCACCAGAGCGCCCGCGCGCCGATCCGCACCGCATCCTCCGCGATGCCCGGCACCGCGTCCGGCGCGCGGAACACGTCGACGGCGTCGATCTTGAAGGGGATCGCGCGCAGATCCGGATAGCTGCGCTCACCGAGGATGCTCGTCTCGCGCGGGTTCACCGGCACGACGCGGTAGCCGTGGCGCCGCAGGTAGAAGCCGACGAAGTTCGAGGCCCGCAGCTCGTTCGGCGAGAGGCCGACGATGGCGATGGTCTCCGACGTGTTGAGGATCCCGAGGATCGTGACCGGGTCCTGCCACCGCGGCGGGATGTCCCGCACGGTCACGCCGTGACCCGGAGCGTCTCGACGGCCCTGCTCAACCATTCGTCTTCACGCGTGAGCCGGACTCGCTCCTCGCGGCTGCGCCGCTCGTCGCACGGACCTCTTTCAGCGCGGTCGCGAGGTCGTCGATGAGATCGTCCGCCGTCTCGAGGCCCACCGAGAGGCGGATCGTGCCCGCGCCGATCCCCGCCGCCGCGAGCTCGTCGTCCGAGAGCTGCCGGTGCGTCGTCGTCGCGGGGTGGATGATGAGGCTCTTCGCGTCGCCGACGTTCGCGAGGTGGCTCCAGAGCGTGACGCTCTCGATGAAGCGGCGACCGGCCTCGCGGCCGCTGGGGAGGTCGAACGAGAAGATCGCGCCGGCACCGAGCGGCAGGTACTTGCGGACGAGCGGCGCGTACGCGCTCGACGGCAGCCCCGGGTACCGCACATTCGTCACTCCGGGCTGCCGCTCGAGCCACGACGCGATCGCGGTCGCGTTCTCGACGTGGCGCCGCATCCGGAGGGGCAACGTCTCGAGCCCGAGCAGGAACAGGAACGCGTTGAACGGGCTCATGCAGGCGCCGAGGTCGCGCAGCGACTCCGCGCGCAGCTTCATCAGGTAGCCGTACACGCCGAACGTCTCGTGGAACGCGAGCCCGTGATACGCGGCGGACGGATCGGCGACCACCGGGAAGCGGCCGTTCGACCAGTCGAAGGTCCCCGCTTCCACGGCGACTCCGCCGATGCTCGTTCCGTGTCCACCGATGAACTTCGTCGCCGAGTGCGTCACGATGTCGGCGCCCCACTCGATCGGACGGCACAGGTACGGCGTGGCGAACGTTGAGTCGATCATCAGGGGCGCCCCGTGCTCGTGCGCGATCCGCGCGACGGCCTCGATGTCCAGCACGTTCCCGCCCGGATTGCCGATCGTCTCGCCGAAGAGCACCTTCGTGTCGGGGCGCAGCGCCGAACGCCACTGGTCGAGGTCGTCGGGATCGACGAAGGTGATCGCGAACCCGAGCTTGCGCTGCAGGTGTTTGAGCTGCGTGATCGACCCGCCGTAAAGGGCGGCCGACGAGACGACGTGGTCGCCCGGCGTGAGCATCGTGAAGAAGCACGCCGCCTGCGCCGCGAGGCCGCTCGCGAACGCGACGCCGCCGGCGGCGCGCTCGAGGTTGGCGACGCGCTCCTCGAATACCGCGGTCGTCGGGTTCATGATCCGCGAGTACGTGTTCCCGTACTCCTGCAGGTTGAAGTACGCGGCCGCGGAGTCGGGGTCCTCGAAGACATACGAGGTCGTCTGGAAGATCGGCACCGCGCGGGCGCCGGTGTAGGGCTCGGGACGCTGACCCGCGTGGATGGCACGCGTGTCGAAGCCGAAGTCCTTGGCCGGCCTCTCCCTCATCGGCCTGTCCCCCGTCGCCGCAGGTGCCCGACGCTCCTCACGCGAGGAAATCCATGATGAGCTCCGTCATGCGCGCCTCCTCGAGAAGGAACGAATCGTGGCCGTACGACGCGTCGATCACCTCGTGCCGCGAGCGCTTCCCGTCGGCGCGGAGCGCACGGTGGATCTCCTCGGAATCACGCGAAGGATAGAGCCAGTCCGAGGAGAAGGAGATGAGGAGCGTCGCCGCTCGCACGCCGGCGAGCGCGCGCTCCAGCGAGCCCCCGCCGTACCTGCGCGCGAGATCGAAGTACGTGAGCGCGCGAGAGATGTACAGGTACGCGTTGGCGTCGAAGCGCTTCGCGAACGCATCCGCCTGGTGGCCGAGGTACGACTCGACCTGGAAGTCCGGCTCGGTGAGCGTGTAGGAGTACGCGTCGCGATCCTGAAGCTCGCGCCCGAACTTCGCGCGCACGGCGTGATCCGACAGGTACGTGATGTGGCCGACCATGCGCGCGATCCTGATGCCGCGATCCGGACGGCGGCCCGTGCCTTCGTAGTGCCCGCCCTGCCAGTCGGGGTCGGCCATGATCGCGTTGCGCGCGATGGCGTTCCAGGCGACGCCCTGCGCCCCGAGGCGCGCGGTCGCGGCGATCGCGATGATGCGCTCGATCGCGTCGGGGAACTGGACGGCCCACTCGAGCGCCTGCATCCCGCCGAGCGATCCGCCGCTCGCGGCGTACACGCGGCCGATGCCGAGCTCGCGCAGGAGAGCGTGCTCCGCGCGGACCATATCGCCGACGGTGACGACCGGGAAGTCGCTCCCGTAGACGCGACCGGTGCGCGGATCGATCGATCCCGGGCCGGTGGATCCGCGGCACGAGCCGATGAGGTTGCTGCAGACGACGTAGAAGCGGTCGGTGTCGAAGGCCTTGCCGGGGCCGATCATGCCGTCCCACCAGCCGAGGCCGCTCGTGCCGCGCTCCGCCGCGCCCACGCCGTCGACGGTCGTCGGCGCGCTCGGGTCGTCGCTCCGGCCCGCGGCGTGCGCGTCGCCGGACAGCGCGTGGCACACGAGGACGACGTTGTCCTTCGCCTTCGCGAGGGCGCCGTACGTCTCGTAGGCGATGCGCACGCCGCGGAGCTCCCGCCCCGAATCGAGCGGGAGCGGCTCGCTGAGCTCGTGGAAGCGTGTCCGGACGGTGCCGACGCTCCCCCGAGTCGTCGCGGTCGTCACGTCGAACGGCTACGCGACGGCCGCCGTCGTGCGCTCGAGATGCACTGCCTCGAGCAACGCGACGCGCAGCGCCGCCAGCGCGGGATCTCGGCGATCGCGCGGGCGCGGTGTGGCCACCGGGATGACGTCGATGACGCGCCCCGGACGCTCGCCGAGGACGAGCACGCGGTCGGCGAGATACACGGCCTCGTCGAGGTCGTGGGTGACGAGCACGAGCGTCGGGCGGTAGCGCGCCCACGCCGCGAGGAGGTGGTCCTGCAACCGCATGCGCGTGAACGCATCGAGCGCGTTGAACGGCTCGTCGAGGAGCAGCACCTGCGGCTCGACGACCAGCGAGCGCGCGAGCGCGACGCGCTGCGCCATCCCGCCGGAGAGCTCCTTCGGAAGCGCGGTGCCGAACGGCGCGAGGTCGACCGCGGCGAGCGCGGCACGCACCAAATCGGCGGCGCGCGGCGAGGACCGTTCGTGAAGCCCGAACGCGACGTTGCCGGCGACGTCGAGCCACGGGAAGAGCCGCGGCTCCTGGAACACCAGGCCCACCGCGGGATGCGGACCACAGATCGTCTCGTCGCCGACCCGGATCTCGCCGTGGTATCGCGTGTCCAGGCCCGCGACGAGGCGAAGGACGGTCGACTTCCCGCAACCCGACGGCCCGACGATCGCGACGATCTCGCTCGGCGCGATCTCCACGTCCAGCCCGCCGAGGACGGGACGATCGCCGTAGCGCTTGCGCAGCTCGCGGATGATGAGCGGCCGACTCATCGTCGCGCGACTCCGATCGTGTCGCGCCAGCGCAGCACGCGACGCTCGACCACGCGGATGAGCGTATCGGTGAGCTTGCCGAGGATCGCGAGCGCGACGATCGCGACGAACATGAAGTCGACGCGCGTCGACTGCTGCGAGTCGGTGAGACGGAATCCCAGACCGCGCGAGCTGCCGAAGAACTCGGCGACGACGACGAACAGCCACGCCTGCGTCGCGCCGAGACGCATCCCGGTGAGCAGGTCGGGCAGCGCGGCGGGCAGGATGACCCGGCGCGCGATCTCCCCTCTGGCGAGGTCGAAGACCTGTGCGACCTCGACGAGCTTGCGGTCGACGCCGGTGATGCCCGCGACGAGACTGACGTAGACGGGAAAGAACGCCCCGATCGCGACTAGCGCGACCTTCGGCGGCTCGTCTATGCCGAGCCAAAGAAGGAGCAGCGGTGCCCACGCGAGCGTGGGCACCGTGCGGAGCGCCTGCAGCGTCGGCTCCAGCGCGCGCTCGGCGCGGGCCGACAGGCCGGTGACCGTGGCGAGCGCGATCGCGACGATCGAGCCGAGGACGAAGCCCTCGAGCACGCGCGCGGTCGTCGCGAGCAGGTCCTGCTGCAGGAGACCCCGCCGCCACAGGCCGATCGCGGCGTCGAGGACGATCGGCGGCGGCGGCAGCTGGTACGCCTCGAACACGCCGAGCGCGACGGATCCCCACCACAGGGCGAGGATCAGCGCGGGGACGACCCAGGGCAGCGGGGAGGGCCACCGCCACCGGCTCGCTCCGGTGGCGGTGGCGCGCAGGAGGGTGCGGACGGGAATGGCTACTTGATGACCGCCTTCGCGTACGCCGGCTCGATGAGATCGACGACCGCCTGCTCGACGTTCGCGCCCGGATTCGCGAGCTGCTCCGCGTTGACCGTCGGGATCACCGCGCGGAGGACGGCGATGTGCGCGTCACCCGGGATCCCCGACGTCCGGAAGTTCATGCGTTCGAAGAGCTCGCGCTTCGCGACGTCGAGCGGCAGCTGCGCTGCATCCGCCAGGATCCGCGCCGCGCCCTCGGGATTGTCGATGATCCACTGCTTCGCGCGTTCGTACAGCTCGATCACCCGCTTCGTCGTCTCCGGGTACTTGCGGAGGAAGTCCTCGCGCGAGTTCAGGAAGCCGTAGGTGTTGAAGTCCTTGTTGCGGTAGATGAGCCTGCTCCCGGCCTGCAGCTCGCTCGCGGCCATGTGCGGATCGAGACCCGACCACGCGTCGACCTGCCCGCGCTCGAGCGCGGTGCGTCCGTCGGCGTGCGGGAGGTTCACGTACTGGATGTCCGCCTGCGAGAGACCCGCCTGCTGGAGCGTGCGGAGGAGGAAGAAATACGGGTCGGTGCCCTTCTGCGCCGCGATCCGCTTGCCCTTCAGGTCGGTGATGCTCTTCGCGGTCGAGCCCTTCGCGACGACGAGCGCGGTCCACTCGGGCTGCTCGTAGATGTAGACCGCCTTGATCGGATTCCCGTTCGCGCGCGAGAGGAGCGCGGCGGAGCCCGCGGTCGACCCGAAGTCCACCGCGTTGCCCTGGAGGAAGTTCAGCGCGTTGCTCGAGCCGGCCGAGTAGACCCACTTGATGGAGACGCGGGGGAACGCCTGCTCCACCCAGCCCTGCTGCTTCAGCACGAGCGACGGCGGCGAATAGGTCGCGTAATCGATGCGGAGCTCGGCGAGACCGGGGTCCGTGCCGATCGCCGAGGCGGCACCAGCCGTCGCGGCCGCGGCAGAGGTCGGAGCGGCCGGCGGGATCGCCGCGGCCCCACCGCATGCGGTGATCGCCGATGCGAGGATCGCGATCAGCGCCGCGGACGTTCGGTGCACCCTGGGTCCTCCTTCAAATGAGAAGGCCCCCGATCTGTCGGGGGCCTTTGTGTCCTTTGGGATGCCTGCGTTACGCGGGGGTCACGTCCAACGACACAAAGGCCGTCCACACATGGAGGCCATCGCGCACATGGACACGCACACGCACGTCACGCCCCGACCCTAGGAAGCGGGGACCCGTGAGTCAATGCGCGTTGGTCAGGACGCACAGCGTCGCGGCGAGCCCGCACCGGAGCAGGCGCAAAGTGTCGTGCACCGGGCCGACCGCGGCCCGTACCGCCACGGCTCCGAGCGCCGCTCGGCGACCCTGGCTGCCGCCTCGTCCAGAACGAGCGACCGCGGGCGCGGGCATGGCGCTCCCGCTCACCACGACACGCCGGCGACCGCGATCTGCTCGCCGATCCCGGATGCTCGCGGCGCTCTCCAACATCACCACGCCGCGGGGAACCGCGCGATCTTCACGGCGATCTATGTCGGCGATTGCGAGAGGGGGCTGTTTTCGAACGACTGTCCGCGTATGCCAGAAGCGTGTGGCCCGTCCCGTGTTGGATCGCAGGAGATGGATCGTACCTCGATAGCGAGGATCCAAACGAGGTCGCTCCCGCGACGCAGCTCGCAGTTGACAGCTTCGTGCCCAACGGTCCTAAGTCGTCCCGGCCTCCAGAGCGCGCTTGAGGTTGCCGAGCAGATACCGATTCCGACCCGCGTTGAGACGCATGAACAACGGAAGGATCGGTCGCACGAGCGCCGTCGGTTGGATCCGCACGGGCGATCTCCTCACAGCGCCCCCGGCCACGTCCACGCGGGTGGTGACCAGGATCACTAGCCGTCCTCTGGTCGCGAACTCTAGCGCGACGTGCTCTTCCGACCGGTTCTAGATGACCTTGAGGATGAAACTGAGAGGATCATGTCCGTCGAGGCCAGTCGGCTCAGCCCCTCGCCGACAACGCGCGCAGCGTGTAGCCCGTAGCGGATTCGAACCGCTGATCTCAGCCTTGAGAGGGCTGCGTCCTGGGCCTCTAGACGAACGGGCCGTCGGGAAGTCCATTCTAACGGTGATGGGCGCTCCCCGGCCACCTCTGACGCTCCCCCTGGTCGCGCCCGGCGTGCGGCGCATCGCGGTCCCGCTCCCCATCCCCGCGCTCAAGATCGTCAACGTCTACCTCGTCGAGGGAGAGCGCGGCTGGTCGCTCGTCGACTCGGGGATCCACACGGCCGAGGCGGAGCGCGCGCTCCGTGACGCGCTCGCGACCGAGCATCTCGCGTTCGGCCACCTGCGCCGCGCGTTCGTCACGCACCTGCACCCCGACCACCTCGGCATGGCCGGGACGCTCGAGGCCGCCGGCGTCGAGGTGCTCATGCACGCGCCCGAGATCCGGAGCGCGCGCTACCTCTGGAGCAGGGACTACGCGGCGCTCGACCGCGTGTTCGCGTGGTTCGAGCGCCACGGCATGCCGCCGGACGTGGACCGCGGCATGCGCGACGCGTGGATCGCCATGGGCGATCTGGTGGACCCGTTCACGCTCGTGCCGGTGGACGATGGCGCGACGGTCGACCTGGGCGGCCGCGAGGCGCGCGTGCGCTGGACGCCCGGCCACACCGACCACCACGCGGTGCTCGTCGACGAGCGCGACGGCATCCTCTTCTCCGGCGACCACGTGCTCCCCCGCATCACCTCGAACGTGGGCCTGTATCCGTACACGCGCGACGATCCGCTCGGCGACTTCCTCGACGCGCTCCGCCGCGTCCGCGGCCTGGCGGTGACGCGGGTGCTGCCGGCGCACGGCGAGCCGTTCGACGACCTCGCCGGCCGCGTCGACGAGATCCTCGCGCACCACGACGCGCGGCTCGACGCGGTGCTCGCCGCGGTCGGCGGCCGCGAGCGCACCGCCTACGCGGTCGCGCGGGATCTCTTCCCGGTGCTGCGCTCGGCGCACGAGGAGCGCTTCGCGCTCGCGGAGACGCTCGCGCACCTGCGTTACCTCGAACGGCGCGGCCGCGCCCGTGAGATCGACGGGGCGCCGGCGCGCTGGGCGGTCATCGGCTGACGCGCGCCGCCTCCTCGAGCGAGGCGCGATGCCGCGGGTGCGCGATCTCGATCAGCCGGCGGGCGCGCTCGCGGAGCGTCGCGCCACGCAGGTCGGCCACGCCGTACTCGGTGACCACGAGCCCGACGTCGCTGCGCGCGGTCGTCACCGGGCCGGAGAGCCGCGCGACGATGCGGCTGGCCTCCCCCGCGGTCGAGGGCAGCGCCACGATCGCGCGGCCGTCCTCCGACGCCGCCGCCGCGCGCAGGTAGTCCACCTGTCCTCCGACCAGACCGACGTACTCCCCGCTCACGGCCTCGGCGTTGACCTGACCGGTGAGGTCGACCTCGAGCGCGGAGTTCAGCGCCACGAAGCGGCGGAGCCGGGCGAGCGTCGCGTAGCCGTGCGTCCGCGCGACGGGCGCCATCAGGATGCCGGGGTTGCGGTCGGCGAAGTCGTACAGCCGCCGCGTGCCGACGAGCAGGCAGGCCGTGCTCGTGCCGGCGTCGACCTCCTTGTGCTCGTTGGTGACGACGCCGGCCTCCATGAGGTCGGCGATCCGATCGCCCAGGACCGCCGTGTGCACCCCGAGCCCGCGACGCCCGCCGAGCCCGGCGAGCACGGCCTCGGGGACGGCGCCGATCCCGACCTGGAGCGTGGCGCGGTCGGGGAGCTGCGCCTCGACGTGGGCGGCGATGCGCCGCTCGACCTCGCCGAACGGCGACGGCGCGACCTCGACCGGCGCGCGCGAGGTCTCCACGAGCACGTCGATGTCCGCCTCGTGGAGCGGCTCGGCGCAGACGGTCGCCGGGACCCCGTCGCTCGCCTCGGCGACGACGACGCGCGCGCGATCGACGGCGCCGCGGACGTAGTCGCTCGCGAGCCCGAGGCTGTACTCGCCGGATCGTGAGCCGCGCGCGACCTGGATGAGCACGACGTCCACGCGCAGGCCGCCGCCGCGCACCAGCCGGTCGACGGTGGTCGCGTGGAGCGGCGCGACGTCGAGCACCCCGGCCTGCGCGAGCCGGCGCACCGACCCCGCTCCGCCGAGGCCGACGAACTCGACGTCGTCCGCCTGCTCCGCGCGCAGCGTCGCCGAGAACGACGCTCCGACGAAGACCCGGAAGGGCCCGATCGCGTGCCGCTGCGCCAGCAGCCGCTCCGTCAGCGACAGCGGCTCGCCGCAGGCCTGACCCCACAGCACGGTGTCGCCGGGACGCACCATCCGGGTGAAGTCGAGCTCGTCGATGGGCAGCCGCCGCACGGCGTAGGTTGTAGCGCGAAGAGGCGCGGGAGGTCGCACCGTGGGTCCGCTCGCCGGCGTGCGCGTCGTGGAGCTCGCTGGGATCGGGCCCGCGCCGTTCTGCGCGATGCTGCTCGCGGACATGGGCGCCGACGTGCTGCGCGTGGACCGCACCGAGCCCGTCGACCTCGGCGTTCGCCTCGACCCCCGCTTCAACCTGCTCACCCGCGGCCGCCGCTCCGTGGCGATCGACCTCAAGCGCGCCGAGGGCCTCGCGGCCGCGAAGCGGCTGGTGACGCGCGCCGACGCGCTCATCGAGGGGTTCCGTCCGGGGGTCACCGAGCGGCTCGGGCTCGGCCCCGAGGCGTGCCTCGCGCTGAACCCCCGTCTGGTGTACGGGCGCGTCACCGGATGGGGGCAGGAGGGCCCGCTCAGCGCCGCCGCCGGCCACGACATCGACTACATCGCCCTCGCCGGCGCGCTCGGCGCGATCGGCCCCCGTGACGGCGCGCCGGTCCCGCCGCTGAACCTCCTCGCCGACTACGGCGGCGGCGGGCTCTACCTCGCCTTCGGCGTGCTCTGCGCGCTCCTCGAGACGCGCGCGTCGGGCCGCGGGCAGGTCATCGACGCGGCGATGGTCGACTGCGTGGCCTCGCTCCTGGCGAGCACGTTCGGCCAGCTCGCGGCCGGCACGTGGACCGAGGCGCGCGGGTCGAACGCGCTCGACGGCGGGGCCCCGTGGTACGCGGCGTACGAGACCGCCGACGGCAAGCACGTCGCGGTCGGCGCGATCGAGCCCAAGTTCTACGCGGAGCTGCTGCGGCGGCTCGGGCTCGACCCCGCGTCGCTCCCGGCGCAGCACGACCGCGCCGGCTGGCCGATGCTGCGCGAGCGCCTCGCGCGCGTCTTCCGCTCCAAGACGCGCGACGAATGGTGCGCGATCCTCGAGGGCACCGACGCGTGCTTCGCGCCCGTCCTGGGCCTCGCCGAGGCGCCGCGCCACCGGCACAACCGCGCGCGCGGCACGTTCGTCGAGATCGACGGGGTGACGCAGCCGGCTCCGGCGCCGCGGTTCAGCCGCACGCCCGGAGCGGTGCGCGCCGGCCCGGCGCTGCCGGGGCAGCACACCGACGAGGCGCTCCGCGACTGGGGCTTCACGCGCGCGGAGCTCGCGTCCCTCCGCGCGAGCGGCGCGATCGCCGGCGGACGTTGACGCAGGGTCGTTAGATTGGGAGGGCGAGCGTTCACCGACGAGATCCGGGGAGGTGGAGCGCGATGGCGATGTACGACTACGAGTGCGGCGCCTGCGGGAGGCGGTTCGAGGTGCGCATGTCGATGAGCGAGCACGATCGCCGCAAGGACGATCCGCCGGCGTGCCCCGCGTGCGGCAAGACGGAGACGCACCAGCTCGCGTCGCTCGTCAGCTGCAAGATCCCCAGCGGGTACGCCTAGCCCCCGCGGCCGGGGGCTGCGCGTGCCGCGCGGCTCGGCGCGTCAGAGCGGCGAGCGGTACGTCTGCAGCGTGCGGGGCTCCTCCCGGGCGTTCGCCTTGAGGTGCCGCTGCACCACGCCGGGCCCCTGCTCGGGGAACACGTTGAGGCAGATCGGATCGAGGAGCAGAAAGAGCTGCGCCTCGCGCGTCTTCGGGACGACCAGCGGTCCGGTGAAGGAGTGGGCCTCGCACATGTGCGCGAGCTGCTCGGAGCCGCCGACCTCGCGCACGATGCGCCCCGCCTCGATCGCGTGGTTGTACCCGGGGAGCGCCTCGATCGCGCCGTCCCGCTCGGTGAACTCGATCACCTTCGCCGCGTCGTGTACGTACGCGGCCGTCCGGAAGAGATCGAGATCGAGCCGCTGATCCCATAGCTCGCGCTCCAGCGGGACGAGCGTCTCGACGACCCGCACCATCGCGTCGACGTGCTTGACGAGGTTGCCGTGCGTCGGGATGGGCATGCTCGGGTGGAGCGGGATGCGCGCGACGTCGCTCCACGCGGGATTGCGCTCGGACACGTGGCGCCAGACGTCGAACACGAGCGCGCGCTGCCGCTGGTCGGAGATCTTCTCGATGCCGGGGAAGGCGCGGACGAGGGCGTCCCTGCCGATCACGAGGGGACTATAGGGTGGAGCGCGCGCCGGGCGCCGACGAGACTCGGAGCGGGAGACGGGTCTCGAACCCGCGACCTGCTGCTTGGAAGGCAGCCGCTCATACCAACTGAGCTACTCCCGCGTCGGTGAACCGCCGCCGACGACCGCGATCGCGATGGCGGTTCGCACCACAAAGGATATCGCACGCCACCGGACCGGCCGACGCTCGCCCGGAGGCGACGTATAGTCGCTCGCGGTGACCGACTTCGCCTCGACCCTCCTCGCCGGCGACCTCGCGCCGATCCGCGACGAGATCCGCCGGCGGCACGACGAGAGCATCCAGCGCTACCAGCACTGGGTCCGCAACCCGTCGATCGCGGCGGAGAGCCGCGCGATGGACGAGGGGTGCCGGCTCGTGGCGGAGATGGCCCGCGACGCGGGTTTCCAGACCGCGAAGCGCGTCGACAGCGACGGACACCCGGCCGTCTTCGCGACGCTCGACGCCGGCGCGCCGAAGACGTTCGGCCTCTACTTCATGTACGACGTGAAGCAGGCCGATCCGTCCGAGTGGTCCTCGCCGCCGTTCGAGGCGCGCATCGTCGAGAGGCCCGGCTTCGGCAAGGTCGTGATGGGCCGCGGCGCGGTGAACCAGAAGGGGCCCGAGGCGGCGTTCCTCGCGGCGCTGCACGCGATCAAGGGCGCCGGCAGGAAGATGCCGATCAACCTCGTCCTGGTCGCGGAGGGCGAGGAGGAGATCGGCTCGCCGCACTTCAAGCAGGTGGTGACGCAGCCCGAGGTCGCCGCGGCGCTGCGCAGGACCGTGGGCGTGGTGATGCCGAGCGCGAGCCAGGACCCGGACGGGAACGTGGGCGTGCAGCTCGGCGCGAAGGGCGTCGTCGAGGTCGAGCTCGTCGCCAGCGGCGAGGCCTGGGGGCGCGGCCCCGGCATCGACGTGCACTCCTCGAACCGCGCGCGCCTCGACAGCCCGGTGTTCCACCTGGTGCGGGCGCTGGCGACGCTCGTCACGGCGGACGGCGATCCCGCGATCGAGGGTTTCGGACGCGAGGCGCGTCCGGCGACGCCGCAGCAGAGGAAGATGCTCGACGACGCGGCGGTCCGTCTGTCGGAGGACACCGCGAAGAAGCTCCTCCACGTGAAGCGCTGGGCGCACGACGAGGGGTGGCGCGCGTCGCTCGAGCGGTTCCTGTTCACGCCGACCGTGAACATCGAGGGCCTGGTCGCGGGATACACCGGTCCGGGGGGCAAGACCATCCAGCCGCACCGGGCCGTCGCGAAGCTGGACCTGCGCCTGGTGCCGGACATGACGTACGAGGGCGCGCTGGCGCAGCTCCGCGCGCACCTCCGGAGCCGCGGGTTCGGCGACATCGAGGTGACCCCGGGCGGCGGGTACGACCCGAGCGACACGCCGGTCGAGGCGCCGCTCATCCAGGCGCAGATCGGCGTGCTCGAGCGCGCCGGCGTCCCCCACGCGGTCATGCCGCGCATCGCCGGGAGCTACCCCGGCTACGTCTTCACCGGCGCCCCGCTGCGTCTGCCCGCCGGCCACTTCGGCCTGGGCCACGGCAGCGGCGCCCACGCGCCCGACGAGTACTTCGTCGTCGAGCCGGCCGACTCCAGGGTCGCCGACTGGGACGGCGCGGTCGCCTCCCACGTCGCCTATCTCTTCGCGCTCGCGCGCTGAGAGCGGCGCCGCGCGGACCCCCCACCGAAGCAACAGGAGGCTTGCCTGTGTCTCACAAAACGCGCCGAGCGTCGTTTAGAGTCGTCGTGATGCGCAGCGCTCTCTCGACCGCTTCCCGCTTCGTCGTCGTCACGCTCGCCGTCGCGCTCGCGGCGAGCGCGTGCGGCGCCGAAGCGGTCCGCTTCGAGGGCTCGCCGACGCCCAGCGCTTCGCCCACCCCGAGTCCGACGCCCGTGCCGACCCCGTCGCCGACCCCGGTCCCCACGCCCACGCCGACGCCCGACCCGGAGGCCCGCTGCACGCAGTGCTGGCCGCTCAACGGCAAGCCGCTCGCCGACCTCGGCGCCGCGCAGAAGCGTCCGCTCCTCGTGAAGATCGACAACGCGCCGGCCGCGCGGCCCCACTACGGGATCACCCAGGCCGACATGGTCATCGAGGAGATCGTCGAGGGCGGGGTGACGCGGCTCGCGGCCGTCTTCCAGTCGCAGGACCCGAAGGTCGTGGGCAACGTGCGCTCCGCGCGGCTGGCCGACCGCTCGCTCGCGCAGATGGTGCAGGGCGCGATCGTGTACTCCGGGACCTCCGCGTACGCGTGGAGCCTCATCAGGGAGGACGCCGCCGCGGGCAAGTACGTCGAGCTCTCCGCCGACCACAGCGGCGGCTACTACCGCGTCAGCTCTCGCGGCTCGCCCTACAACATGTTCACCAGCGCGCAGGCGCAGCGCGACGTCCTCACCGAGATGGGCCGCTCGACGGTGAAGGCCGTGCCCGCGTGGCCGTTCTTCGCCGATACGGCGCACGATCCGGCGAGCGGCGGCATGGAGGGCGCCGCGCCGGCGACCGTCATCACCATCCCCTACCGCGAGGACCGGGTCCTGGTGAGGTACGACTACGACGCCGCCTCTCGCACCTACGCGCGCTACCAGAACAACAACGGCGTCCCGGTCCGCGACGTGGACGCGGCGAACGGCCAGCCCGTCGCCGCGGCGCAGGTCGTGGTCATCCAGACCGACATCTGGGACGTCCCGCAGATCGTCGACGCGTCCGGCGCCCTGTCGAACGACCAGCGTCTCACGGGCACCGGGACCGCGTGGATCTTCCGCGACGGCCTCCGTCAGCAGGTCACGTGGTCGCGCGCGAACGACACCTCGGCCTTCACCTTCACGAACGCGGCCGGCAAGCAGGTCACCTTCAACCCCGGCCAGACGTGGCTGCACATCATCCCGACCACGATGACGGTGTCGTCGCGCTAGCCGGCTCGAGCCGGCGCAGCCGCGGCAGCGGCGAGAAGACGAGCCAGCCGACCGCCAGGAGCGTCCCCGCCCACCCCACCGCGATGGCCGCGCGCACGCCGAACGCCTCCGCGACCGCGGCCGCGACCAGCGCGCCGAACGGCGCGACGCCGTGGCTCAGGAAGTCGATCGTCGCCCTGACGCGGCCGAGGACGCGGTCCGGCGTCACCGTCTGGGCGACCGTGTCGAAGCCGATCCACCCGATCGTCTGCAGCCCGTCGCCCACGAGCTGCGGGACGAGCAGCATGGCCGTCGCGACGACGAGCGGCCCGCTCGCGAGCGGCGTGAGGATGCCTACGAGCGCGCTCGCGACCGCGCACCCGACGAACGCCGGGCCGACGCCGAACCGCCCCGACACGCGCGTCGCGACGAGCGAGCCGGCGAGCGACCCGATGCCGCCGGCGGAGATGACGATCCCGAGCAGGAGCGGCGAGAGCCCGAGGACGTCGAGCAGGAACAGCGCGTACAGCGCGCCGTAGAACGAGCCGAAGAAGTGGCTCGTCATCGAGCTCGCCGCCATCGGGAAGAGCAGCGGGTGGCCGCGCACGACGCCGGCGCCCTCGGCGACCTCGCGCGGCACCGACCGCCGCTCCGCGCGCGGCGGCCGCGGCGGCTCGGGCGCGCGGATCAGCGCGAGCGAGACGGCCGAGACGGCGAAGGAGACGGCGTCGACGAGGATCGCGAACGGCGCGCCCACGGCCTGGACGAGGGCCCCGGCGAACCCCGGGCCGCCGACCTCGGCGAGCGACTCGCTCGCGGCGATCTTGCTGTTTGCCTCGAGCACGCGGCCGACGCCGACGAGCGAGGGCACGTACGCGTAGTACGCCGAGCCGAACAGCGTCCCCAGGGCGGCGACGAGGAACGCCACGGCGTAGAGCAGCTCGAAGCGCAGCAGCCCCGTGGCGTACGCGGCCGGGATGGAGAGGAGCAGCGCGGCGCGCGCGACGTCGGTCGAGATGAGGAGCGGCAGGCGGCGCAGCCGGTCCACCCAGGCGCCGGCGGCCAGCCCGAAGAGGAGCACGCCGGAGGACGACGCGACGACCATGAGCGCCATCTCCAGCGGTCCCGCGCCGAGGACGAGGAGCGCGACGAGCGGCAGCGCGGTCCGCGTCACGATCGAGCCGACCTGCGACACGGTCTGGCCGGTCCAGAGCCTCAGGAAGTCGGAATGCCGCCAGAGCGACACGTCTGCCATCGAGCGCGCAGCCTAGCGTCACGCCCGCCGGCACAGCGCGAGGCCGGCGACGGCGCGCCGGCCTCTCCCGCTGACCTCGTGCCCGCGCCGGCGCACGGGCGAGACGCTCTAGACGACCTTCACCTTGATCTGCTTCGGCTTCACGACCTCGGCCTTGGGGAGCGTGACCTCGAGCATCCCGTCCTTGAAGGTCGCCTCGACCTTCGTCGGCTCGATCGAGAGCGGCAGCTCGAAGGCGCGGTGGAACCCACCGCTCTTCAGCTCCCGGCGGATGTAGCTCCGCTCCTTCTTCTCGACCTCCTCCTTGTACTCGCCCTTGACCGTGACCATGCCGGCCGTCGCGTCGATCGTGATGTCGTCGGGCTTGATGCCCGGGAGCGCGCCCTTGAGGATGTAGGCCTCGGGCGTCTCGTACAGGTCCACCGCGAACGGCACGGTCGTGCCGTCGAAGAGCATCGGCGGCCTGATGAAGCTGTCTTCGAACAGCTTGTCGATCGCGTCGCGAAGTGACACGAACTCGCGCATCGGTGTGAGCGCCATTGAACTGACCTCCCTTCGATACGAGGCTCGCGCGGCCGTCCCCCTCGGTCTGTCGGGCAATTCGTGCGACACTAGTCAAGTTGGGAACCTCGGACACGTACTCCGAAGACACCACGAAGGACGGGGCCGAGGCTCCGTTCTCGTGGCGGGCGATCCTCGAGATCGTCCAGGCCCTCGCGCTCGCCGTCGTCATCTCCGTCGTGCTCAACGTCTTCGTCGTCCAGGTGACCGAGGTGCGGCAGCGGAGCATGGAGACGACGCTGCTCCAGAGCGACCGCGTGCTCGTGAGCAAGGTCGACTACCGCTTCAACCAGCCGCAGCCCGGCGACATCGTCGTCTTCAACCCGACCACCGACGTTCAGATCCCGTACGTGAAGCGCGTCGTCGCCGTCGCCGGCGAGGTCGTCGACCTCCGCGGCGGGCGCCTCTACGTGAACGGCCGGCCTCGCGACTTCGTCGGCGCCCGAGGCGCGACCGCCGCGCAGAGCCCCGAGATCACCTACCCGCTCAGGATCCCGCCGGGGTACTTCTTCGCGATGGGCGACAACCGCGAGTTCTCGTCGGACTCGCGCAGCTTCGGACCGCAGCCGGATAGCCGCATCATCGGGAAAGTGATCCTGCGGTTCTGGCCGTTCGACCGTCTCATCTTCTTCGAGTGGTGACCCGCGGCCTGACGGCCACGCGCGCGGACGTCCGGCACTAGGCGATCTGGCTCCCGAGCTCCGCGTCGGCGTCCGGCCTGAGAAGCACGACGCGGCCGTCCTGCTCGACGGCGCCGAGCGTGAGGACCTCCGAGTCGAAGGTCGCGATGCGGCGCGGCGGGAAGTTGGTGACGCACACGACGAGCCGCCCGACGAGATCCTCCCTGGCGTACCAGCGGCGGACCGCGGCGGAGGACCGTCGTGTCCCGTGCGGCCCGAAGTCGATGGTGAGCTTCCAGGACGGATTGCGCGCCTCCGGGAAGTCGTCGACCGCGACGACGCGCCCGACGCGCATCTCGATCCTGCGGAAGTCCTCGACCGTGGCCGCCACGTCCGTATCATCGAGCGCATGGCCGACGTCTTCCACCGCGCCGCCGACTGGGCGATCGAGCCCGAGCGGCGCGTCCTCCGGGTGGTCTGGGACGACGGCGCGGTCAGCGAGTACGAGTGGGAGGCGCTGCGGCGCGGCTGTCCCTGCGCCTTCTGCTCCGGCGAGGGCTCCTACCGGGGCAACGTGGACGCCGCGACCGCCTTCACCGCGGAACAGACGACCCTCAGCGAAGTGTTCCCCGTGGGACGGTACGGCCTGACGCCCGCCTGGGCGGACGGGCACGACACGGGGATCTACACCTTCAAGATGCTCCGCCGGGCGGCGGGACTGGGATGACGATGAAGACCTTCAAGAGCAGGCAGGAGCCGCCGCCCGGCACGGGCGAGCGGGTGCCGCCCGGCCAGTACCTCACCGAGAAGTGGCCGGTGCTGCACTACGGGACCGTGCCGCGCTTCGACCCCAGGACCTGGGACTTCCGCATCTTCGGCGCCGTCGAGCGCGAGGTCACGATGAAGTGGGACGAGCTCTCCGGGCTCGACCGGACGCTCGTCCAGGCGGACATGCACTGCGTGACGACCTGGTCGCGGCTGGACCAGCGCTGGGAGGGCATCCCCTTCGCGAAGATCGTCGAGCTCGCGCGGCCGAAGCCCGAGGTGAAGTTCGTCATCGCGCACAGCGAGTACGGCTTCACCGCGAACGTCCCGATCGAGTTCTGCCTGCGCGACGACTGCCTCATCGCGCTGCGCGCGAACGGCGAGCCGCTCACCCCCGAGCACGGCTACCCCTGCCGTCTCGTCGTGCCGCGCCTCTACGCGTGGAAGAGCGCGAAGTGGCTGCGCGGGATCGAGTTCAGCGTGAACGACAAGCCCGGGTTCTGGGAGCGCAACGGCTACCACAACACCGGCGACCCGTGGAAAGAGGAGCGGTACTGGGGCGACTGAGGCCCGAGCCCGCGCGCGTCACTGCGCGGTCGGCTCGGGAGCCTCGCCGGCGCTGCCGTGATGCTGGCGAACGAATTTCACGATGTTCGTCTCGTCGTACGCCGGAAGACGCAGGATCCAGTTCCACGCGGTGAGCGCGATCTTGCCGCCCTGAAGGTCGGCGTACGGCTCGAGGACGATCTTCGGGAATCCGCTCCCCGAGAGGTCGCGCACCAGCGCCTGGAGCCTCGCGACCTCGTCGGTCGTGAGATCGCGGTACATGAGGACGACGCCGCCGTGCTCGAGGTTGTGCAGCGTCACCTCGAAGGGCAGGAACGACGACTTGATCCCCCACGGCGCCGGGGCGGCGGGCGCGCCGTAGTGCTGGCCCGAGGTCGGCGGGACGGCCGGGTAGCTCACCCGCGTGCCCGACGCGACGTGCGTGGCCCCCAGGTCGTCGCGGCGCTCGCCGACCGCCGGCCCCGAGGTGTCGACGCGGTCGATGCCGGTCGCCGAGGTGGCGGGGGGCTCGAACACGCCCGCGGCGCGTCCGGCGATGAACAGCGCGGCGACGAGCGCGACGACGCCGAGAGCGATCCAGCGCTGGGAGATGCCGCCGCGCGCCGCGCCTCGCGGCTGCCGGCGCCCCTGCTGGCGCCGATCACGGCGCGTCGTCGCGGTCATCTCCCCACAGGATACCGACCTAGACTGGTCGTCGTGACGGTGCGCGTCCGCTTCGCCCCCTCACCCACCGGCTCCCTGCACATCGGGAGCGTGCGCACGACCCTCTACAACTACTTCTTCGCGCGGCGGCACGGCGGGACGCTCGTGCTGCGCATCGAGGACACCGACCAGGACCGTCTCGTCCCCGGCGCCATCGACTCGATCTACGACGGCCTGCACTGGCTCGGCCTGCGCTGGGACGAAGGTCCGCGCGAGGGCGGGCCGCACGCCCCCTATGTCCAGTCCGAGCGCCTCCCGCGCTACCAGCAGGCCGCGCGGGAGCTGGTCGAGGGCGGCGCGGCGTACTTCTGCTTCTGCTCGAAGGAGCGCCTGGCCGCGCTGCGCGCGCAGCAGGCCGCGGCGAAGCAGATCACGCGCTACGACCGCCACTGCCGGACGATCCCGCCGGCCGAGGCGGCCGACCGGGCGCTGCGCGAGCCGCACGTCGTCCGGCTCAAGGTGCCCGACGGCGGGACGATCGGCGTCGACGACCTGGTGTACGGCCGCGTCGAGTGGCCGATCGAGACCATCGAGGACCAGGTGCTGCTGAAGTCGGACGGGTTCCCAACCTATCACCTGGCCGTCGTCGTCGACGACCACGTCATGGGCATCACCCACGTCTTCCGCGGCGAGGACTGGCTGCCCTCGACGCCCAAGCACCTCCTCATCTACCGCGCGTTCGGCTGGGAGGTGCCGCCGCTCGCGCACTTCCCGAACGTGCTGGGGCCGGACGGCAGGAAGCTCGCGAAGCGCCACGGCGCGACGAAGGTCGAACAGTTCCGCACGGACGGGTACCTTCCCGAGGCGATGGTCAACTACCTCTCGCTCATCGGCTGGGCGCCGGGGACCGAGGAGGAGGTCTTCTCCGCGGAGGAGCTCGTCGCGAAGTGGCGCATCGAGCAGGTGCAGAAGGCCGGCGGGAAGTGGGACCGCGACCGTCTCGACTGGTTCGACGGCGTGTGGATCCGCCGCCTCTCGATCGACGAGCTGCTGCGGCGTCTCGATCCGCTCGTGCCGGCGGAGTGGGACCGCGCGCTCCTCCGCCGCGCGCTCCCGTTCGCGCAGGAGCGCGCGAAGACCCTCGTCGAGCTGCGCGACCAGCTCGCGTTCCTCTTCGGCGACGTCGCGTACGCGACGGACCTGCTCGTGCCGAAGGGACATGACGGCGCCGCGACCGCCGACGCGCTCGGCCGCTCCGCGCGCGCGCTGCGCGGCCTCGCCCGCTTCGCGCACGACGAGATCGAGCCCGCGCTCCGCCGCACGAGCGACGAGCTCGGCTGGAAGATGCGCGACTCGTCGCACCCGGTGCGGGTCGCCGTCACCGGCCGCCACGCCGGGCCGCCGCTCTTCGACGCGCTCGAGCTGCTCGGCAGGGAGCGGACGCTCGAGCGGATCGACCGCGCGCGCGCGCTGCTGAATGGTGGAGGGACACGCTGATGGCGACGCTGGCACGCCGCGTCGGTCTCGGCCTGGCCTCGCGCGGGGACGTCCCGGACACGATCGACTGGGCGCGGCGCGCCCGCGAGCAGGGCCTGGAGTCGGTGTGGTTCCACGACTCGTACTTCGAGCGCGACGCCGTCACCTACGCGACCGCCGTCGCGTCGCACGTCGACGGGATCCGGGTCGGGCTCGGCGCGCTCAACCCGTTCACCCGCCATCCCGTGCTCATCGCGATGACCGTCAGCGCGCTCGACGAGATCGCGCCCGAGCGCATCTCGCTCGGTCTCGGCTCGGCGCTCCCGCTGCGCCTGGGGCAGATGGGCGTCCCGTATGCGCCCGACGAGGCCGCGGAGCGCGTGCGCACGACGATCGACACGCTGCACACGCTGTGGAAGGGCGAGCGCATGCCCTCGGCCAAGCCGGGCCTGCCGCCGCTGGTGCCGCAGTTCCCGCCGGTGCACCGCGTGCCGATCTACGTCGCGGGGTACCGCTCGCCGATGATGGTCGTCGCCGGAGAGAAGGGCGACGGCTACATCGCCCGTCCCGCGGAGTCGATCCCCGGCCTGCGCATGCTCCTCCGCGTCATGGACCGCGCCGCGCGCGCGGCCGGCCGCGATCCCGACGACATCGACGTCGCCGGGTACCTGCTCTCGCTCGTCGCGGACACGCGCCGCGACGCGCTCAACCGCGCGAAGCGCGAGCCGTTCGTCATCTACATGATGTCGATCCTCTCCGACGTCACGCTGCGGCGCGCCGGGTTCGAGGCGGAGCTGCGCGACCGCATCGCCGCGGCATGGCGCGCCGAGGACTTCACGCGCGCGGGCGAGCTCATCCCCGACGAGCTGCTCGACGCGTTCATCCTCTGCGGCACCCGCCGCGAGGTCGCCGACCGCGCGTACGAGTACCACGAGGCGGGGATGGACCTGCCGCTGCTCCAGCCGGTCGTCCAGGACGAGGAGCAGACGCTCGCGGTGCTCGACGCGGCGGTCGCGTACGGCACGGCGGAGGCCGGGACGGTCGCGGCGCGGGCCGCGCTCGGCGCGCAGCGCAAGGGGACGATCGCGGGTCTGCGCGACCGGCTCGCCGCGTACTACGAGATCATCCGGCCCTTCTCCTTCACCGCGTCAGCGACCCCGGTCGCCGTCGCCGGCGGGCTCGCGGCGGTCGAGGGGATGTTCGACTGGGGCCTCTTCCTCCTCTCGCTCTTCGCGAGCGTGCTGCTGCACATCGGCACGAACGTGGTGAACGAGGTCTACGACGTGCGCAAGGGCGTGGACACGATCGTCTCGCCGCGCGCGAGCCACGCCATCGTGAAGGGCGCGATCGCCGAGCGCGAGGCGTACGTGCTCGGCGTCGCCGCCTTCGCCGTGGCGTTCGCGCTCGGAGTCCTCCTGGCGCTCGTCCGCGGCTGGCCGATCGTCGCGCTCGGCCTCGCCGGCCTCGTCGGCGGCTACACCTACACGGCGCCACCGTTCCAGTACAAGTTCTCGTCGTACGGCATCCCGCTGGTGTTCGCGCTCATGGGCCCGCTCATGGTCGTCGGCTCGTTCTACGCGATCACCGGCACGGTCGACTGGAGCGCGCTCGCGGTGAGCGTGCCCGTCGGCCTGCTCGTCGCCGCGATCCTCCACGGCAACGAGTGGCGCGACATCAGCGAGGACGCTCGCGCGGGCGCGCGCACGTTCTCGGTGGTCATGGGCCGCGGCGCGGCGCATTGGCTGTACGTCGCGCTCGTCGTCGGCGCGTACCTCGCGCTCACGGTCGCGGTGCTCGCCGAGCTGCTGCCGACCTGGACGCTCCTCGCGATGCTCTCGCTGCCGCTGCTGGTGCGCCAGATCCGCTCGGCCGAGTTCGGCGCGAGCGGCCAGCAGCGCGCGATCGCGATGATCGACCTGCAGACCGCGCAGCTCCACGCCGCGTTCGGCTCCCTCATGGTGCTCGGCCTGCTGGTCGCGGCGCTTGCGGCGCGCTAGCGGCGCCGAGCTCGCGCTCGCCCTCGGCGCGGCGTTCGGGCTCTTCGCGCTGACGTTCCGCGGCGATCGCGCGCGCTTCTGGGAGCGGATGACGCTCACCGGGGCCTTCCTCGGCAGCCTCGCGCTCGCGAACGAGCCGGCGGCGCGCGCGGTCCGCCCGCGGGCGCGCGACCTCGCGCTCGGCCTGGGCTCGGCGGCGGTGCTGTACGGCATCTTCCAGGCCGGCGACCGGCTGGCGCGGCGGATCCTGCCGCGCGGCGCGAGGGAGATCGGCGACATCTACGCGCTGCGCTCCCACGGCACGCCGGGGGACATCGGGCTGCGGCTCGCGACGGTCATCGGCCCGGCCGAGGAGCTCTTCTGGCGCGGCTACCTGCAGCGGCGCGTCGGCTGGCTCCCGGCATCCGCGGCGTACGGCGGCGCGCACCTGGTCACGGGCAACGCGACGCTGGTCGGCGCGGCGGCCGTCGCCGGGATGTACTGGGGGCTGCTGCGGGCGATCGGCTTGAGCATGCCGGCGCTCGTCGCCAGCCACGTCGCGTGGGACATCTGGATCTTCCTCCTCGCGCCGACGGAGGGCGCCGGGGAGGAGTCCAGATCCGCGGCGACGGGCTAGGAGCGGTCTCGCGCGTGCTCGCCGGCGCGCTTGGCGCAGCACGAGCAGTGCGGGTCCGGCCAGACGAGCCAGACCACGAGCGCGAGCCAGCCGGCGAACAGGCCGATGCTGAAAGCGAGATCGCTCGACAGAGCCATGCCGGGCCTACACACGCATACGGCGGGCCAACCCGAGGAGCGGCGCCCGCCGGCGCCGTGGCGGCCGCGTGGTCGAGGGGCGGGCGAGCGCCCCGCGTCCGATCGGGTCGTGCTACGGGGAGACGACGCCGCGCGCGCCTTCGCCGACGCCCTCCGCGCCGCGGGCCGCTCTGATCGCCTCGCCGAGCGTGAGCTTCCCGAGGTAGAGCGCGCGCCCGACGATCACGCCGCGCAGCCCGCGGTGCCGCAGCGCTGCCAGCCGCGCGATGTCGCCGGCCGAGGCGATGCCGCCGGAGTAGATGACGTCGCCGCCGAACGCGCGGGCGACGGCCTCGAGGTTCGCGACGTCGGGCCCGCGGAGCGTCCCGTCGAGCGAGACGTTCGTGTAGACCACCGTCGGCACGCCGGCGACGGCGAGCCGCTGCATGAGGTCGGTCGCACGGACGTCGCTCGTCTCGGTCCAGCCGGCGGTGACGACCATGCCGTCCTTCGCGTCCACGGCGACGGCGACGCCGTCGGCGTGCCGGTCCACGAGCCGTCCGATGAGCTCGGGGTCCTCGACCGCCGCCGTGCCGACGACGATGCGCGACGCGCCGGCCTCGGCGAAGGCCTCGGCGGTGTCGAAGTCGCGGATGCCGCCGCCCGCCTGGATCTTCACCGTGAAGCGGTTCGCGATCTGGCGGATCGCGTCGAGGTTGGCGGGGTGTCCGGTGCGCGCGCCGTCGATGTCGACGACGTGCAGCCACTCGGCGCCGTCGTTCACCAGGCGCTTCGCCGCCTCGAGGGGCGAGGGCGCGACCTGCTCGACGGTGGAGAAGTCGCCGCGCGTCATGCGGACCACGCGCCCGCCGTAGATGTCGATCGCCGGGTAGACGATCACCGGGTCATGGTACGCGCGGCTACGGCTCGAGGATGAAGTGCCTGCGACCGTCCTCGAACCCGCGGTCGTACGAGCCCACCGCGGTGAACGCGACGACGATGGTGCCGAGCAGCACGCCGATCACCACGCCGGCGGCGAGGAACAGGTAGTCCATCGCCACGAGCGTCGTGCGGCGGCGGCCGTCGATGCATCGGGCGCGCGACCCGATGCGCGTCGGGGCCGCCCGCACCTCCGGAGTGCCTTTCGCCTCTACGCGGACCGGGACCGCAGCGACTCGAGCACACGGGTCACGCTCGCCTGGATGCCGTAGCGCCGGGCGAGCTCGTCGACGCGCGGCTCCGCCGCGCCGCCGGGGAGCGCGCCGTCGCCGTCGATCACGGCGCAGTCCATGACCGGTCCGACCACGCGCGTCGCCGCCGCGATGTACGCGCGTCCCGCGTCGAGCTTCGCGCGGACCGTCGCCGAGAGGTCGGGCGCGGCGAGGGCGGCGTCGAGCGAGCCGTAGCGCGCGAGGAGCGCCGCGGCGGTCTTCTCGCCGATGCCGCGCACGCCGGGGAGCCCGTCCGAGGGATCGCCGCGGAGGATCGCGTAGTCCAGGTAGCGGTCGCCGGGGATGCCGTACTTCGCGCGCACCCACGCCTGGTCGACGACGGCGAGCTCGCTCACGCCTTTCAGCGTGTAGAGCACACGCACGCGCTCGTCGCGCACGAGCGTGAAGAGGTCGCGGTCGCCGCTCACGATCTCGATCGGGCCGGCGAAGCGCGCCGTGAGCGTGGCGATCACGTCCTCGGCCTCGCACTCGCGCGCGTGCGCCGTCGAGACGCCGATCGCCCGCAGCACCTCGAGGATGACGAGGATCTGCGGGCCGACCTCGTCCTCGGGCTCCCCCTCCGCGGCGATCCGGTGCGTCTTGTACGCCGGGATGAGCGCGACGCGGAACGCCGGCCGCCAGTCGTCCCCCAGCTCGAACGCGGCGACGCACCGCGCCGGGCGGCGGTCGGCGAGCAGCCGAGCGAGGAAGTTGAGGAAGCCGACGACGGCGTTCACGAGCGTGCCGTCCGCCGCGCGCACCGCGGGCATCGCGTGGTACGCGCGGTACGCGAGGCTGGAGGCGTCGATGAGTAGGGTCGGCCGGCCGTCAGCGGCCCGCGTCACGCCCGCGCGGCGACGGGGAACGCGTGCGCGAGCGCCGCGATGAAGCGGTCGTTCTCGGCCGGCGTGCCGATCGACACGCGCAGGCCGCCCTCGTTCGCCGGCCACATCGACACGTCGCGGATGAGCACGCCCTTCTCGAGGAAGCGCGCGTGCACCTCGGCCGGCGTGCCCTCTTTGAGGCGGAAGAGGATGAAGTTCGTCGTCGACGGATGGACCTCGATCGCGTCGATCTCGCGCAGCGCGCGCGAGACGCGCTCGCGCTCGCGCGCGCAGAGCGCGACGCGCTGGGCGACGACCGCGTCGTTGCGCGCGATCTTCGCCGCGACGGCCTGCGTGAGCGCGCTGATGCTCCCGGGCATCTGCACCGCGCGGAAGGACTCGGCGAGGTCGGGATGCGCGATGAGGACCCCGACGCGCAGACCCGCCGCCGCCAGGACCTTGGAGAAGGTCTTGCTCACGATCATGTTCGGATGCTCCGCGAGCGCGGGGAGGATCGTCCGGCCGGCGAAGTCGCTGTACGCCTCGTCGACGAGCACGAGCGTCTCCGGGTAGCGCTCGGCGACCGCCAGGATGACGTCGAAGTCGATCTCGTTGCCGGTGGGGTTGTTCGGCGTGGTGAAGACGACCACCTCCGGCCGCACCCGGGCCATCGCCTCGAGAGCGCGCGTCCTGGTGACCTCGTACGGGAAGCCGATGCGCTCGTTCGCCGGCGTGCCGCCGGCGATCGTCGCGAGGCGCTCGTGCATCGAGTAGGTCGGCTGGAACAGCAGTGTCGTGCGGCCGTGCCCGCCGTACACGAGGAAGACCTGGAGGAGGGTGTCGTTGCTCCCGTTCCCGAGCACGAGCTGCTCCGGCGTGACGCCGTACCGCTCGGCGAGGACGCCACGCAGGTCCATCGCCGGGCCGGGGTAGCGGTTGAGGAGGATCGCGTCGAGCTCGTCCGGCGTGAGCCATGCCCCCGCGGGGTTCGGATCGGCCCACTCGTTCGCGGCAAGACGGACGTCGGCCTTGATCTGCGCGGCCGTCCGGTACGGCGGGAAGCCCCGCAGATCCTGACGCGGCCGGGGGAGCACCATCGCGATCGAGTCTAGGCGAGCTGCGCCGCGGGCATCGGCCGCGCGAGGTGGTGGCCCTGCGCGGCGTCGACGCCGGCCCTCGCGAGCCGGTCGAGCGTCTCGGCGTCCTCCACGCCCTCGGCGACGACGCGCAGCCCGAGGCGGTGCGCGAGGTCGCTGGTCGCGAGGACGATCGCCAGGCTCGCCTCGTCGCGCGTCATGTCATGCACGAAGCTCCGGTCGATCTTCACCGCCTGCACCGGCAGCCGCTGGAGATACGCGAGCGAGGAGTACCCCGTCCCGAAATCGTCGACCGCGAGGTACACGCCCATCCCGTGCAGCCGCGTCAGCGTGCGCAGCGACCGGTCCGGATCGGCCATCAGCATCGCCTCGGTGATCTCGAGCCCGAGCCACTCGCCGGCGAGCCCGGTATCGGACAGCGCTCCGGCGACGACGTCCACGACCTCCGGGTCCACCAGATTGCGCGTCGAGATGTTCACGTTCACGCGCAGCTCGGATCCGGCCGCGCGCCAGGCGGCGCACTCGGAGAGCGCGATGCGGAGCGTCTTCTCGAAGAGCTGGCGCGCCAGGCCGGACCGCTCCGCGGCCGCGACGAAGTCCGCGGGCAGCACGAGCCCCCGCGTCGGATGGCGCCAGCGCACGAGCGCCTCGACGCGCTCGCTGCGGCGCGTGGCGAGCTCGACGATCGGCTGGTAGAGGAGCGCGAGCTCGTCGTGCTCGAGCGCATCCCGCAGCTCCGGCACGACCTTGAGCAGGTGCGGCGATCGCTCGTCGAGCTCGTCCTCGAACGTGTACGTCGCGCTGCCGCCGCCGGCGCGCTTGGCGGTGTACATCGCGATCTCCGCGCGCCGCATGAGCGCGTCGGCGTCCTCGCCGTGCCGCGGGAACAGGGCGAGGCCGACGCTCGCCCCTACGGAGACGCTCTGCCCGGAGAGGTCGAACGGCTCCTCGAGCGCTCCGAGGAGCGAGCGCACCACGACCGCCGCGCCGATCTCGTTCGTGTTGGGGAGGACGAAGGCGAACTCGTCGCCGCCGAGCCGGGCGATCGAGTCGCTCCGGCGCACGCACCGCGCGAGGCGCTCGGCGACCTGACGGAGGAGCGCGTCACCGGCGTGGTGGCCGAAGGTGTCGTTCACCTCCTTGAACGAATCGAGGTCCATCACGAGCAGGCTGAGGACGGTCCGCTCGCGCTTCGCGCGCGCGATGCCGTGCTCGAGCCGGTCGAGGAAGAGCGCGCGGTTGGGGAGCTGCGTGAGCGCGTCGCGCAGCGCCTGCTCGCGCAGCGCGCGCTCCGCCTCGCGCTGCTCGCTCACGTCGACGACGGTCGTCACGACGCGGCCGTCGTCGGTGGGCACCGCGTCGACCCGGCGCCAGCGGATCGCGCCGTCGGGCACGCGGATGCCGACGACCATGCCGCGCACGGCGGTGCGCGTCCGCAGCGCGGCCGCCGACGGGAGGTCCGCGTCGGCGAGCGCGGCGCCGGTCGAGACGACGCGCTCGACGCCGTCCTGGGCCCCGATGAGCTCCTGCTCCGCGCGCATGCGCCGCGCCGTCTCGTTCGTGTAGATGACGCGGCCGGTCGCGTCCTGAACGATGACGCCGCAACCGACCGCGCCGTACGCGGCCGCGAACGCGGGATCGATCGACGCCTTCCCCGCCACGGCGCGAAGCGTAGTCGGTGACGCTGCGGGCGTTCTCCCCCATGCGGGTAGCCCGCGGCGCCGCGTTCGTTGAGGGAGCCGTGCTCGTGCCGCTCATCGTGTCGACGGCGCTCGCGCTCAGGTAGTGTCCGATGGGATAATCAACGAGTCGATCGCCACTGGGGAGTGGCCAAGCGGTAAGGCAGCTGACTCTGGATCAGCCAATCGGAGGTTCGAATCCTCCCTCCCCAGCAGATTCGGCCCATCCTCACCGATCAAAGCCGACGATTCCCGGGCAATCTTTCGTGCGCGGTTCCGCGCCGCGCGACCTGCGCGGTTTCCCCGCCTCAACCCACCGCCTGGGGTTCCCGAGAAGCGGTTTCCGGTGGCGCGTGTCGTCGCTGGCGATCTCCGGATGGCGAAAGCCGCGCGATCGTCCGCAGCACCCACTCGTAGCTGAGGCAGCGGTTCTCGTCGTACCAGAGATCCCGCAGGTAGTACTCGCCTACGGCGCCGTCGAGGACCGCCGCTTCGGCGCGTCGCGTGACTAGGCCGGCTGCGCGACGAGCTCCGCCTGTATCTGATCGAGGGTGGCGGAAAGCTGCGGCAGCCCGTACCGCGAAGCAAGTCGACCGAGCGAGACGAGTGCGTCTTCGTTCTCCATGAGCGGGACGCGCTCGCGGAGGAAGTGCTCGAATACCTCGCTGACCGGAAGCCCGACCTCTCGTGCCGCCTCTTCGAGGCTGCGCCCTTGCTGGTAGAGCCGCACCGCGTCCTCGAGCCCAAGGACGCGAAGCCCTGCCGTGAGCGCAGTGCTCGCGGCCATCTGTTGCGTTGGGATCTCGCGACGGGCGCGGACGCGCGCGAGTTGGGTCTCCTGGTTCGCCGTCGTGCGCACCACAAGGGGAGCGCGCTGCGACGCACGCCGCGATTTGGCAGTGCCTTTTCCCTTCACCGCGTCACCTCCTTGTGTCGTGTCACGGATACCTGCTGATCGCCAGTGTTGCTGCCTGCATCAGCGTCGCTCCCGTCACCGGCGCGATCCGCTGCAGCATCACGAGTGCCTCATTCTTTGGAAGCCAGCCGTTGAAGACGGCCAGCACCAACAGCTCCGGCACGCTGAGCGTCGTGAGATTGAGCTGCAGCCTGGCGTAGGCATGCGGCCTGATGTCGTTGACCAGGACCGGCCACTTCCGTTCGTGGGCATCATCTCTTCGTCTCCCCTAGTCGCCTCGTCTCGGCTGCGATACGGCGAGCGAACTCGACCAGGACGTCAGACACGGTTCTAGCCCACTGTGGCCACGAGCACGCGACTCCCATCGCGCCTGCTGGTCTTCACGCCGGTGCGCTCCGCTTCCTCGCTCACGAGCTTCGAGCGCCGTCGGCGCGGATTGATATCCACCACGACCTCGATGTCCAAGCGCTCGGCGAGCCGGACGAGCGTGTCGAACGATGGCGTGACCTCGCCCAGCTCCAAACGCGCTATTGCGGACTGCTTCATCCCTAGCTTCGTCGCGAGCTGCGCCTGGCTGAGCCCGAGGCCGACGCGGTAAGCGAGCACGCGCAGGGCGACAGCCCGCGCGAGGGCCGACTTCTTCCATTCCGCACGGAACTCACGGTCTACCTTGAGATCCTTCGCGAGCAGTGCCTCATGCGTCTTCAGGCGACTGACCTGAAGCGGTCGCCGTGGTCGCGACTTTGGCCGGATTGAGCGCATAGTTTCACTCCTTGGCACGACAGAAGCGCCCGACCGCGCCTGCGCCCAGACCACAGACCGGCGGTCACGCCTCCCACGATAACACGAATGTGATAGCGGCAGCCATGCCGGTGCGTTTCCACCCGGCGGCCCAGAGAGAGCGAGCCGCGCTCGATCCGAGCGAGCGCGCCGCGGTGGACAACGTCATCGAGAAGCTCCGCGCGATCGGGCTCGCCCTCGGTAGCCCGCACAGCAGCGCGGTCCGTGGCGGTTCGAAGCTGCGTGAACTCCGACCTCGCGCCGGCAGAAGCCGAACCCGCGTCTTGTACGGGCGCGTGGGCCAAGCGTTCGTGATCCTGGCCATCGGGCCCGAGGCAATGGTCGACGCACAGCGCTTCAAGCGCATGGTGGCGGGGGCCGGGGAGCGTCTCGCTGCGATCGTCCCTGATCGCACGTCGCCCACGCAACAGGCGCAGTCGCAGCGCGGCAGGAAGGAGCGATGAGCCGCCCTCAGCTCGCGGGCCGGAACCCGCCGTCGGACCCGGCGTACGTCGGCACGAGCTCGGCGACCGCCTCGATGAGCGTCGCGACGTCGAAGGGCTTGTGCACGATGCGGATGCCCTGCACGCGCGGCGGCAGCGACGGCCGCAGCACGCCGCTCACGACGAGCACGGGCGTGTGGGCGGACTCCCTGCGCGAGCGCAGGCACTCGATGAACGTCGGCCCGTCGATGAACGGCATGCGCATGTCGAGCACGACGAGCTTCGGCGGAGCGGACATCGCGTCGAGCGCCCCGAGCGCCGCCGCACCGTCCTCCGCGGCGACGACGTCGTAGCCGTGGTCCGTCAGGAGCTGGCGCAGCATCGACCGCGTCGCCTCCTCGTCCTCGACGACGAGCACCAGCGGGCGATGATCGCTCGATCGCACGAAGCGCCCACATGCAGCCGTGGTGCCAGCCGGCAGGGGTGAGACGGGACGGATACGGGGGGCGTCGGACGCTCGGGCTGGCTCGGCTTGGCGCCCCCTCCGTGGCCCTGGCCCCCGGTCGGTGCGACGGTGGGACGCGAAGGGCTGAGCCGAGGGACGGGCGGACGGTGCTCGCGAGCGCACTCGCGGCGCCGATCGCCGCGAACGTCGCGACCCGTCGGGCGGTCGTGACGCTGAACGCGCGGGCGCCGCGATCCATGACGCGGAGACGACGCGCGAAATGGTCGTAGTCTTCGGTCGATGCGCCAGCGCACGCTCGGCCGCACCGGCGTCCAGGTCTCGCTCCTCGGCCTCGGCACCAACCAGATCGGGCGCGTGGTGGACGAGGCCGGCGCGAGGCTGATGCTCGACCGGGCGCTCGAGCTCGGCGTCAACTTCATCGACACGGCCGAGAGCTACGGGAGCGGCGCCTCCGAGACGGTCCTCGGCAAGGCGCTCGCCGCACGGCGGCACGAGTTCGTCGTCGCGACGAAGACCGGCGCGGGGAGCGACCCGGGCCGCCTCACGCGCGGCCGTATCCTGCGCCGGCTCGACGAGAGCCTCGCGCGCCTGGGGACCGACTTCATCGACCTGTACTACCTGCACTTCCCGGACGCCGCGACGCCGCTCGAGGAGTCGCTCCGCGCGCTCGAGGACGCGACGAGGGCCGGGAGGATCCGCCACGCCGCGCTCTCGAACCACCCGGCATGGCGCGTCGCCGAAGCGGTCGGCATCGCGCAGCGGCACGGCTGGGCGCCGGTCGCCGCGTCGCAGATGGAGTACAGCCTCGTCGAGCGCGCCGTCGAGCGCGAGATGATCCCCGCCTGCGAGCACCTCGGCGTCTCGCTCGTGCCCTACCTCCCGCTCGCGGGCGGGTTCCTCACCGGCAAGTACGAGCGCGGCGTCGCGCCCGCGCCGAGCACGCGCTTCGGCCGCGCGCAGCAGCGCTCGCGCCACCTGACCGACGAGAGCTTCGAGCGGCTCGATCGGTGGAGGGCCTTCGCGGCGGAGCGCGGCCACACCGTGGCCGACCTCGCGTTCGCGTGGCTGCTCTCGCATCCGGTCGTCTGTTCGGTCATCGCGGGCGCGACGTCGCCCGATCAGATCGCCGCGAACGCGAGGTCGGTGGAGTGGACGATGACGGCCGCCGAGGTGAGCGAGCTCCAGGCGTCGTGACGGCACGCGGCTGGGTCCTCTTCGGCGCGATGGGCCTCATCTGGGGCATCCCGTACCTGCTCATCAAGGTCGCCGTGGCCGAGCTGGAGCCGGCCACCGTCGTGCTCGGCCGCACCGCGATCGGCGCGCTCCTGCTCCTGCCGATCGCCGTCGCGCGCACGGACCTGCGGGAGCTGCTCCCCCGCTGGCGGCTCCTCCTCCTCTACACGTTCGTCGAGATCGTCGGTCCGTGGCTGCTGCTCTCCCGGGCGGAGCAGCGGCTCTCGAGCTCGCTGTCGGGCCTGCTCATCGCCGGCGTTCCGCTCGTCGGTGCCCTCCTGGCATGGCTCACCGCGCACGACGACCGCCCCGACGCGCGCCGGCTCTTCGGCCTCGCGCTCGGCTTCGCCGGCGTCGCGCTCGTCGTGGGCTTCGACGTGGCGAGCGACGACGTCGTGGCCGTCGGCGAGATCGGCCTGGTGGTGCTCGGCTACGCGATCGGCGCGATGCTCATCGCGCGGTTCCGCGGCGTGCCGAGCCTGGCCGTGATCGCCGCCTCGCTCACCCTCGCCGCGCTCGTCTACCTTCCCGTCGGCGTCGCACAGCTCCCGGCGCGCGTGCCGTCCGCCGCCGCGCTCGGCGCGGTCGCGATGCTCGGTGTGGTGACCACCGCGCTCGCGTTCATCCTGTTCTTCGCGCTCATCGGCGAGGTCGGCCCGAACCGGGCGACCGTGATCACGTACGTGAACCCCGCGGTGGCCGTCGCGCTCGGCGTCGCCGTGCTCGGCGAGCCGCTCACCGCGACGATCGCGCTCGGCTTCGCGCTCATCGCGCTCGGGTCGTACGTCGGGACGCGGCGCGCGCGAGCGGTGGCCGCCGCCGTCTAGTGTGTTCCGCGTGAGCATCGCCGTGCTGTGCGGCGGCGTCGGCGCCGCGCGCTTCCTCGACGGCCTCGTCCGCGTCGTCGACCCCGCCGAGGTGACGGCGATCGTGAACGTCGCCGACGATGCGGTGTTCCACGGACTGCACGTCTCGCCGGACGTCGACACGATCCTCTACACGCTCGCGGGCATGGTCGACGAGGGCACGGGCTGGGGCATCCGCGACGACACCCACGAGGTGCAGGCGGCGCTTGCGCGGCTGGGGCGCGAGACGTGGTTCCAGCTCGGGGACACCGACATCGCGACGCACCTCCACCGGACCGCGCTGCTCCGCGAGGGCCTTCCGCTCTCCGCGGTCACGGCGCGGCTCGCCGAGGCGTTCGGGGTGCGGGTGCGCGTCCTCCCCGCGTCCGACGAGCGCGAGGAGACCCATGTGCGCACCGACGACGGGTGGCTCGCGTTCCAGGACTACTTCGTGCGGCGCCGGCAGCGGGACGCCGTGCGGGAGATCCGCTTCGACGGCCCGCTCACGCCGGGCCCCGGCGTCCGCGAGGCGGTCGCCGGCGCGCGCGTCGTGATCGTCGCGCCGAGCAATCCGCTCGTGAGCATCGGACCGATCCTCGCGATCACGGGACTGCGCGGCGCGCTCGCGGCGACGCGCGCGCCGGTCGTCGCGGTCTCCCCGATCGTGGGCGGCGAGGCGATCAAGGGCCCGGCGGCGGCGATGCTCGCGAGCCTCGGCCACGACGTCTCCCCCGCGGGCGTCGCGCGGCTCTACGCGGACTTCCTCGACGTCATGGTGATCGACGAGCGCGACGCGGCGCTCGCCGGCGCGGTCGCCGCGACCGGGGCACGGCCGGTCGCCGCGCCGACGATCATGCGCGACGCGGCGGCGAAGGAGCGGCTCGCGCGGGCCGTGCTCGACGCCGCGACGGCGCATGCCTGAGACCTGGCTGCTGGTCCTCGCGCGCGACCCGGCGGGCGCGAAGACCCGGCTCGCGAGCGTCCTCGACCCCGACTCGCGCTCCGCGCTCGCGGTCGCGATGCTCACCGACGTGCTCGCGGCGGCGCGCGAGGCGCCGTTCGCGCGGCGGATCGTCGCGACGGAGAGCGCGGCGGTGCGCGGCGTCGCGGCGAGCATGGGCGCCGAGACGCTCGCGGTCGCGCGCTCGGGGACGAACGGCGCGGCCGTGGCGGCGCTCGCCGCCGCGGGGAAGGGCGCCGGGGCCGCGCTCGTGCTCGCATCCGACCTCCCGCTGCTCGCGGCACCGGACCTCGAGGCGCTCCTCGAGGCGGCCGGCGCGGCGGAGGTCGTCGTCGCGCCCGACCGTCATCGTCGCGGCACCAACGCACTCCTGCTCACCCCGCCCGCGGCGATCGCGCCCGCGTTCGGCCAGGACAGCTTCCGCAGCCACCGCGAGCGCGCGCGCGACGCCGGCCTGCGCAGCCGCATCGTGACGACGCGCGGGCTCGCGACCGACGTCGACGACCCCGACGACCTGCGCCTCGTGCTGGGCGAGCCGTCCATCGGCGCCCGCACCGCCGAGCTGCTCGGCGGCCTCTTCCTGCCGGCGTAGCGCCGGAGGTCGGCTACAGGGCGCCGATGGCGAGCAGCAGCCCGTCCTTCTTCATCGCGGGGCTCGTCACGACGAAGAGGACGACGCCGCTCACGGGGGCGGCGATGGTCGCGAGCGGCTCGCCGACGAGGTCGACCATCTCGCCGACGATCTCGCCCGCGCGCACGCGCTGGTCGACGCGCACGCGAACGTGGAAGATGCCCTCGCTCGGTGAGCGCAGCCACTCGAAGCTCTTCACCACCTGCGGCGGCGCGACGCGCTCCGGCTCGCCCTCGAGCGCGCCGATGGTGCGCAGGACGTTCGTCACGCCGCGGACGTGGCGGACGACGTCCTCCTCGACGAGCAGCCCGCGGCCGCCCGACTCCGCGAGGATCGCGGCGACGCCGCGCTGCGCGGCGGCGGCGTAGAGCGAGCCCGGCCGCTCGCCCGCCGGCGCGCTCGCGACCGCCCACGTCGCGCCGTACGCGTTCGCCATGCGCGTGATGCGCATGTCGAGCACGCCGTCGCCCGTCTCGCGATAGATGACGAACGGGACGAGATCCTCGACGAGGTCGCCGGCGTGGAGGTCGATCGCGTGCTCGAAGCGCACGACGACCTCGTCGAGCAGGCGATGCGCGAACCGCTCGCCCCAGGAGCCGTCGGCGCGGCCGGGGAAGATCCGGTTGAGGTTCTCGCCGTCCTCGGGGTTCACGTACACGCTCCGCTCGTAGAAGCCGGGGCGGTTCAGCAGCGGCAGGATGACGACGAGGCCGCGCACGGTCGGCGGCGTGAGATCCCGTCCCAGACGGATCGCCGCCTCGACGCCCGTGTACTCCGCCGCGTGGATGCCGGCCGTGACCAGTACGCTCGGCCCGGGCCGCGGTCCGGCGATGGCGATGTACGGCCACTCGTACTTCTCGAGGCCCCGGTCACCGCCGAAGGTGAACCGACCCGCGACGCGCTGGCCGGGACTCGGAAGACGAAGGGGGCCGATCGCGGCGGGCGGCACGCGCGCCACGATAGTCCCCGCGCGTCAGACGTAGCGCGCGAGCAGGGCTCCCGCGGCGACGAGCACGACGGCGATCCAGAGGATGCGCAGCGCCGCCTCCGGCGCGGCGATGAGCGAGCGCGCGTCGATCGTCTCGCGCGATCCGTCCGCGTACTCGACCGAGCCGCTCACGGAGCGCGCCGCGCGGCGGACGCGGCGCACGCGCGTCGAGAGCCGCCGCTGCGCGAGGCTCAGCAGCGCGGCCGCGGCGGCCACGGCGAGCGCCGGCGCGAGCGGCGCGCCGGTCGCGTACGCCGCGGTCAGCACGGGGAACGCGCCCCAGGCCAGGGCGAACCCGGCGTCCGAGTGCACGAGCGGCGCCTCGAACGCGTACAGCAGCACGAGCGCGCCGCCGGTGACGACGAACGCGAGCATCGGCCATCCGATCGTCGCGGCCGCGACCGCGCCGATCGCCAGCGCGGCCGCGAGCCCCACGGCGCCGAGCGCGGCGAGCACGCCCGACGGGATGCGCGTGCGCAGCGGCCGGCCCCGCAGCTCGTCGAAGGAGTGCGCGGCGATCCCGACGGCGAGGCCGAACGCGAGCAGCGCGCCGGCGACGACACGCGGGTCGGGCTGGGGCGCGAGCGCGGCGCCGAGCGCGACGTAGGAGAGGTGCCAGGCGGTGTACGGCGGGTGCAGCAGCGTCCAGTAGTCGCGCCACCCGCCGCCGCCCAGCGCATAGAAGGCCGGCGCGAGCGGCGCGCTCGCCGCCGCGGGCGCCGGCGTCTTCGTCGCGCTCATCACGACCCCGCCGCCGAGGCTCATCCGGCGCGTGCGCACGCGCTCGAGCCCGGCCTCGCGCCAGTACCGCTCGACCGCGGGCTGGGGGTGGGCGCGGTGGAAGTCCTCGATGCTCGGGCCGAGGAACGCGCCGACGGACATCCACCTCGGCGACACGACGCGGCCGAGGACCGGCAGCCCGGCTCGCGTGTACAGCCACCACAGCGGACGCCATGGGAGCGCGGGGACGCCGAACTCGACGCTCGCGATGCGGCCGCCGGGGCGCAGCACGCGCGCGAGCTCGCGCATCGTCGCCGCGGGGTCGTCCACGTAGCGGAGCAGGTAGGTGAACGTGACGTGGTCGAAGCTCGCGTCGGGGAACGGGAGCGACTCGGCGCGTCCCTCCACGAGCTCGGAGAAGACCCCGTCGCGGCGCCGCGCGACGGCGAGCATGTCCGCGCTGCGGTCGATGCCGACGACACGGCAGCCGTAGGCGCGCCGAAGCGCGGCCGCGACCATCCCCGTGCCGGTCGCGACGTCGAGGACCGTGTCGCCCGGCGACGCCGCGATCTCGCGCACGAGCGCGCGCCGCCAGCGCGGATCCTGCCCCAGCGACAGCACCGCGGCGACGCGGTCATAGGTCCGGCCGATCCCGGTGAAGACGCGCGGCGCGTCGGCGCTCCCCAAGGCCCGAGTCTGACACCTGCTCTAGCCGATGCGCTGGAACACGATCGCGCCGCCGCGCTCGTACACGACGCGGTGGCGCGGATCACGCCTGGCTGGGTGACCCGCTAGGGAGGCAGGACGACGCGGCCGGCGCGCCCGGTGCGCGCGCGGTACGCCGCGAGCGCCGCGTCCGCCGCGCTGCGTGCCGCCGCCGGCGCCGCGAGCGCCAGGACGGCGCCGCCGAAGCCGCCGCCGACGATGCGGGCGCCGTACACGCCGGGCCGCGCGCGCAGCGCGTCGCGAAGCGCGTCGATCTCGGGGAGCGAGGCCGCGAAGTCGTCGCGCAGCGACGCGTGCGAGCGGTCCACCAGGTCGCCGCAGCGGACCAGGTCGCCCGTGCGAAGCGCCGCCGCGAGCTCGCGCACGCGCTCGTTCTCGCTCACCACGTGGCGGACGCGTCGCGCGAGCGTCTCCGGCAGGCGCCGGACGTCGTCGAGCGTCGCGTCGCGCAGCGCTCGCAGGCCGAGCAGACGCGCGGCCTCGTCGCACTCGGCGCGGCGCTGGTTGTATGCCCCTGTCGCGTGCGCGTGCGCGATGCCCGAGTGCACGACGACGAGCGCGAGCGCGGGTGGCAGCGGAACGCGCTCGACCTCCAGCGTCCGCGTGTCGATGAGGAGCGCCTCGCCGTCGCGGCCGAGGCTCGCGGCGAGCTGATCCATCGTCCCGACGCGCGCGCCGACGAGCTCGGTCTCGGCGCGGTGGGCCGCGAGGGCGAGCGCGGTGTCGTCGAGGGCGAGCGCGAACGCGTCGCGGAGCGCCCGCAGCAGCGCGACCGCGAGCGCGGCGCTCGAGGCGAGCCCCGCGCCCGCCGGGACGCCCGACCGCACCTCCGCGTCGAACCCGCGGATCTCCCCGCGGAGGACCCCGGTGACGCCGCGCACGTGATCGGCCCAGTCGCCGGCGCGGCGCTCCTCGCCCAGGCGGTAGCGCGCCTCGCCGAAGCCCGCGCTCACGACGCGCACGCGGTCGTCGTCGCGCGGGACGAGCGCGACGGTGGTGCGCAGCGAGAGGACCGCCGGGAGCACCAGGCCCTCGTGGTGGTCGGTGTGCTCGCCGATGAGGTTCACGCGCCCCGGCGCGTCGGCCCGCGTCACGCGCGCATCATGCCGCGTCGATACTTGCGGCGTGCCGATCCGCCGCGCGCTCCTCGCCCGCGCCGAGGCGCTCGACCCGGCGAGGCTGCGCGCGCTGCGCGAGCTGTGGTGGACGTTCCGTCTCTTCGTCTACGTCACGCCGGGGCCCGAGCTGGCCGAGCGCGCCGTCGCGGGCTTCCCCGACGACGTGCGCGCGCTCGCGACGCGGTGCCGGATCGTCCGCACGAGAGCGCGCTACGGCGGCGGCTTCTACCCGGAGCGGAACGAGGTCGAGCTCGCGGCCGGCGTCGAGACGTACGAGGGGCTGCGCCAGGTCGAGCTCTCGGCCTGCCACGAGCTCTTCCATTACGTCTGCCGGAACGACGCGCGCTACCGGGCCGACGAGGATCAGGGCTTCCCGTACCTGCGCCGCGCGGTGCGCGACAGCCGCGGCGGCCTGCCCGCCTACCCGCGCTACCGCGACTGGGTCACCGGGTCGTTCCTGCGCCAGGGCGACCACGCCAACCCGGTCGAGTACTTCGCCGACATCCCGACCAACTTCCGCGACCCGGCGGAGCTCCCGCCGCCGATCCGCGCCCACTTCGCGCCGCTCATCACGGGCGGAGCGCCGCCGTACGACATGAGCGCGCCTCCGGCCTGGGAGATGGACGACTCCTTCTCTTCGCTCCCGGCGTTCCAGCGCTGGCTCGCCGGTGGAGAATGAGAGGGTGACCGCGACGGAGACGGCGATCCTCGTCTGGCTCGTCATCGGCGTCGGCATCGCGGCGGGCGTGTTCCTCGCTGCACGCTCGGCGGTGCAGATCGCGAGCGTGGTCTACCGCGTGATCGAGAAGGAGCTGGATGCGAGGACCGCGACCCGCGAGACGGGTCTGCTGAGCCTGGCGCTCGTCGCCGCGCTCGTCGTCACCGCCTTCATCGCCGGGTACGCGGTCCTCGTCATCTTCGCGTCGCTGCTCGAGTCGGGTACCGGGGGCTAGACCTCGCCGGTCTTGCCCAGCTCGTGCTCGTGCGGCTTCTTGCCGGCGTCCCCGCCCTTCTTGCCGAGGTCGCCGCCCTTCTTGCCGACGTCGCCCTGCTTGCCGGTCTCGCCCGGCGCTTCGCCCGGCTTGCCGCCCGGAATGGTGGGGTTCTCCTGCATGCGGAATGGCCCTCCTTTTCGTCGTCGCCTCCGCCGAGGCGCGCACGGCCATCACGAGCACGCGCCGTGCCTGCCCCCCGGCATCGTGTGACGGCGCCGTGACGCTGCGATGTCCGACGCGTGACGCGGGCCGCGGAGGCCGTCGCGAGGCCTACGCGAAGGCGATCGCGCCGAGGACGGAACGCGGCGTCGTGCCGGGGGAGAAGATCTGCGGGCCCGCGTAGAAGATCAGCACCAGGACGATGAGGATGAGGATGACGATCCCGGCGATCATGCCCGCGCCGAAGCCGCCCTCGCCGGACGTCCCGCCGGGGTTGACGTTGACCTGGCCCACCACGCACCTCCTGTCGGTCGTTCACCCGCCCATGAGCGCAAGCCTCGTGCCGCCGTCGCTGCGCGGATACCCCCCGCGCGAGCCCGCGCAGGACGCACCGCCGCAGCGCGGTCGCGCAGCTTCGCCTAGATTTGCGGTATACCCGCACCGACCGCCCCCACTCGCCGCGAGGACTGGCTGACGCTCGGCGAGGCCAGCCGGATGCTCGGCGTCGACCCGGACACGCTCCGGCGCTGGGCCGACAACGGCAAGATCGACGTCTTCACCACACCCGGCAGGCACCGCCGGTTCCTGCGCGCCTCGATCGACGCGCTCCTCCCCCGCACCCGCACACCGCGGCGCCCGTCCCTGTCGGCGATGGGCGAGCCGCCCGACCGCATCGCGGCCGAGTTCCGCCGGAGGGTGCGCACGGAGCTCACCGACCAGGACTGGCGCGGGCGCTTCGACGAGGGAGCCCTGCGGTGGTTCCGCGAGCGCGGCGTCCGCATGAGCGACCTGCTCCTCGGCTCGCTCGATACGTCGCGACGGAGCGGGCAGGAGCGGCTCGTCGAGCAGGCCGAGGCGCTCGGGCGCGAGTATGGCGTCGAGGCGCGGCGCTCGGGAATGTCGCTCGGCGAGGCGACGCAGGCGTTCCTGTTCTTCCGCGCACGCTTCATGGCCGAGATCGCGCACGTCGCGCGGCGGCGCTCGCTCGAGACCGCCCAGGCGGCGTCGCTCTTCGCGGAGGCGGACCGCACCCTCGACCGCATCATCCTCGCGCTCATCGCCGGCCACCAGGCCTGACTCCGGCGCGACGGTGAGCACGACGCTCCGCCGCAGTACCGGCGCCGTCGGCGCCTCGCTACTGTTGCCGCATGACTGACCTCGCTCGGCTGCGCACGCGCGCGCTCGCGGCGATCGACGAGCGGCAGGACGCGCTCGTCGCGCTCTCGCTCGCGATCCACGCCACACCCGAGGTCGCGTACCAGGAGCGCGAGGCGGCGCTCCGGCTCACCGAGTTCCTCGAGGGCGACGGCTTCCGCGTCAGCCGCGCGTACGGCGGTCTGGAGACCGCGTATCGCGGCGACACCGCGGGAAGGGCGACGGGCCCGCGCGTCGCGATCCTCGCCGAATACGACGCGCTCGCCGACCTCGGCCACGGCTGCGGGCACAACCTCATCGCGATGATCGGCACGGCCACGGCGGTCGCGGTCCGCGAGGTGATGGACGAGCTTCCCGGCTCGATCGCGGCCATCGGCACGCCCGCCGAGGAGGGCGGTGGCGGGAAGGTCGCGCTGCTCCGCGCCGGAGGCTTCGACGACGTCGACGCCGCGATGATGATCCATCCGACCACCGGCCGAAGCCTCGCCGGGCGTCACTCGCTCGCGTCGAACCGCGTGACGGTCGAATACGCCGGCAAGGCCGCGCACGCCGCGTCGCAGCCGGATCAGGGGATCAACGCGCTGGACGCGATGATCCAGCTGTTCAACGGCGTCAACGCGATGCGGCAGCAGCTGCGCCCCGACGCACGCGTGCACGGGTACATCGCGAACGGCGGGAGCGCGGCGAACGTCATCCCCGCGTACACCCAGGGCCGCTTCAGCGTCCGCGCGCTCGACCGCCGCTACCAGCAGGAGGTCCTCCAGCGGTTCATCGCGTGCGCCCAGGGCGCCGCGCACGCGACCGGCGCGCAGGTGCGGGTGACGGTCGATCCGAACGCGGGCTACGAGAACATGGTGTTCTCGTCGCCGATGGCCGAGCACTGGGCGGCGCACATGCGCGAGCTGGGGCAGGTCGTCGGCGACACGAACGACGACGAGCGCGTCGGGTCGACCGACATGGGCAACGTCATGCAGGTCATGCCCGCGATCCATCCCTACGTCGCGATCTCGGACGACGCGATCCCCGGTCACTCCATCGCCTTCCGCGACCAGGCCGCGACGCCCGAGGCGCACGCGCGCGCGCTCGCGGCGGCGAAGGCGCTCGCGCTGACCGCGATCGACGTGCTCGCCGACCGCACCGTGCTCGAGAGCGCTCGGCGCGAGTTCGCCGAGCGCCGAGCCGCCGGCGTCGTGAAGGGCCGCACATCCGACTGAGCCGCGACGCCGGCATCCTGGCGGTCGCGCAGGTCCTGTGGGGGATCGGCTTCGGCCTGTTCGCGACGCTCCTGCCGCTCTTCCTCCGCGGCATCGGGGCGACGGCAACGGACATCGGCGTGGTCATCGGCGCGGGCAACATCGCGGCGGCGCTCGCCTTCCTCCCGATCGGCCTCGCCGCGGACCGCTGGGGACGCAAGCCGTTCATGGTCGCAACGTGGGCGTCCTCGACGCTGGGGGCGGCGCTCTTCCTGCCCCTCGCGGACTGGCGCCTCGGCTTCGTCGCCTCCGTCCTGTACTGGGTCGGGAGCGCGGCGCTGCCGCTCGTCTCGGCGCACCTCGCCGCGACGACGCCGCGCGCGCGGCTCGGCAGCGAGCTCGGCGTCGTGTACGGCTCGTTCTTCCTGGGGACGATCGTGGCGTCGCCCTTCGCCGGGCAGGCCGCGGCCGCGTTCGGCCTGCGCGGCGCGATGGCCATCGGGACCGTCGCCTTCACGCTCTCGACGCTGTGCACGCTCCTCGTACGCGCCACGCCGCCTCACCGGGGACCCGCGGAGGCGACACCGCCGCCTCGGTCGTTCTGGACGCTGCTCGCGATCACTCCGCTCGCGGCGCTCGTCGCGAACGTCGTGAACCCCCTTTTCCCCGTGTACCTGCGTGACGTCGCCGCGGTCCCGCTCGAGCGCGTCGGCGTCTACATCGCCCTGGTCGCCGCCGGCGCGGCGCTGCTCTCCGCGGCGAACGGGCGCATCGCCGACGTCCTCGGCGCCGCACCCGCGGTGGTCGGCGCCGGGGTCATCCTCACGCTCGGCGCGGGGACGATCGCGCTCTCCGCGCGATCGGAGCCGACGCTCGCGATCGGCTCGCTGCTGCTCGGATCGCAGCAGGCGGCCAACCCGGTCCTCGCCGCCGCGCTCGAGCGCGTGCTGCCGCCGTCCCGCTCCGCGCTCGGGTACAGCGCCTTCCAGCTCGTCTACGCGATCGGGTACGGCGCGGGCGGCGTGCTGTCGGGGGCGCTGTACGACACGGACGTGATCCTTCCGCTGCTGCTGCAGGTCGCGCTCGCGATCCCGGTGACGGCGACGGTCGCGTTCATCGTCGCGCGCATCGTGCGGCCACGCCCGGCGCCGGCGTAATGCGCCGCCCGACGATCCCGGCGCGTTCCGTGCAGCGAGACGGCCATCGGCGCTACGCTGCGAAGCGATCCTGAGCTTCCGGGGGTCTGAGTTGGTCATCGCCAAGGAGCGCGCCACCGCGAACCGTCACCTGCTGGACTGGGTCGACGAGATGGCCCGCCTGTGCACGCCCGACCAGGTCTACTGGTGCGACGGCTCCGAGGAGGAGCGGCGGCGGCTGACCGACGAGGCCGTCGCCGCGGGCGTGCTCATCCCGCTCAACGACGAGAAGCGGCCCGGCTCGTACTACAGCCGCTCGAACCCGAACGACGTCGCGCGCACCGAGGAGCTCACCTTCATCTGCACGCCGACCAAGGAAGGGGCGGGCCGGACGAACAACTGGATGGCGCCGGACGAGGCCTACCGGAGGCTCGGCGAGATCTTCCGCGGCGCGATGAAGGGCCGCACGATGTACGTCATCCCGTACCTCATGGGCGTGCCGGAGTCGCCGTTCGCGATGATCGGCGTCGAACTCACCGACTCCGTCTACGTCGTGCTCAACATGCGGATCATGGCGCGCATCGGGAACGTCGCGCTCGAACGCCTCGGGAGCTCCGACCGCTTCAACCGCGGCCTCCACTCGGTCGCCGACTGCGACCCGGCGCGGCGCTTCATCTGCCATTTCCCCCAGGACGACACGATCTGGTCGGTCGGCTCGGGCTACGGCGGCAACGCGCTCCTCGGGAAGAAGTGCCTCTCGCTGCGCATCGCGAGCTACCACGCGCGCGGCCAGGGCTGGCTCGCCGAGCACATGATGCTGCTCGAGGCCGAGACCCCGCAGGGCGAGAAGCACTACATCGCCGGCGCGTTCCCCTCCGCGTCGGGCAAGACGAACCTCGCGATGATCGTGCCGCCGCCGGCCTTCAAGGGCTGGACGATGCGCACGATCGGCGACGACATCGCCTGGATGCGCGTCGGCGCCGACGGCCGGCTGTACGCGGCGAACCCCGAGGCGGGCTTCTTCGGCGTCGCCCCGGGCACCAACTACCACACCAACCCGACCGCGATGAAGATGGTCGAGCACGACACGATCTTCACCAACGTCGCGCTCACGCCGGACATGGACATCTGGTGGGAGGGCATGGATCCGCCCGAGGGCGAGCTCGTGGACTGGCGCGGCCGCCCGTGGACGCCCGGCGCGAAGGAGCCGGCGGCGCACCCGAACAGCCGGTTCACCGCGCCGATGGAGAACAACCCGGCGCTCTCGCGCGAGGCGCAGGACCCGAACGGCGTCCCGATCTCCGCGATCCTCTTCGGCGGACGCCGCTCGACGACGATCCCGCTCGTCGTCGAGTCGTTCAACTGGACGCACGGCGTGTACCTGGGCGCGACCGCGGGCGCGGAGACGACGGCGGCCATCACCGGCGCCGTGGGACGCATCCGGCGCGACCCGATGGCCATGCTCGCGTTCATCGGCTACGACGCCGGCGACTACTTCGCCCACTGGCTCGCGATGTTCGGTCGGATGAAGCGGCCGCCGAAGATCTTCCTGGTGAACTGGTTCCGCAAGGACGGCGACGGCAGATACCTCTGGCCCGGCTACGGCGAGAACATGCGTGTCCTCCAGTGGATCATCGACCGCTGCGAGGGCCGCGCGTCGGCGATGGAGACGCCCATCGGACTCGTCCCGCGCATCGGCGACCTCGACCTGCGCGGGTTCGACGGGAAGACCGCGAACGTCGAGCGCGCGCTGCGCGTGGACGAGGACGAATGGCGGCGGGAGCTCGAGGAGCACCGCAAGTGGCTCGACCAACTCGGCGATCGCGTCCCCGAGCCGCTGCGGCTGCAGCACCGCCTGCTCGCCAGCTCGCTGGAGGCGCTCGGGCCGAGGTAGGCCGGCGCATCGTCGTGGCCCGTGGGGCCGCGACTACGAGCGCAGCGTGACGTCGCTCTCGCCGTCGACGAGGCCGGCGACGCGCGCCCGCGCGGCGGCGCGGTCGGCGGCGCGCACGAGCACGGTCACCGCGTAGCTCTCCTCGCCGGCGGTGCCGAGCGCCGCCCGATCGGCGCGCAGCGCGCGGAAGCTCCACCACGCGACCGCGCCCGCGACGAGGCTGTCCACGCCGAAGTGCCAGAGATCGTGCCAGGTCTCGGTCTGGAACGACAGCGCGAGCGCCGCGTTCAGCACGCGATAGAGCGCGGCCGAGACGAACACGAGCAGGCCGATGACGCCGCCGAGGACCGCGAGGTAGAGGTAGAGCCGGCGCGGCTGGGAGCGGCGCTCCGCGTCGTCGAGCCGCCGCCGCGCCTGCCGCCAGTGGAAGGCCCAGGCGGCGCCGCCGACGAGCACGAGCGCGACGTAGCGCGCGGTGTCGCCGCGGCTGTGCTCGCCGAGCCCGAAGAGGTACGTCCCGGCCACACCGAGGATGCCGGCGACGCCGAGCGCGGCCATCGCGACGCCGATGGCGCTGATGAGGTACGTGTACAGGCGGCGGATCGTCGCGGCGCGCGCGACCTCCGTCTCGCGCGCGGCCTCGGCTTCGACGACGCCGCGATGGAACACCCAGATCGCGCCGAACACGACGACCGCGATGAGCGGCGGACCGACGTCGTGCCAGACGCTCGTATACGTCTCGACGAAGGGATCGCCGAGGACGCGCCGGCCGACCTCCGAGAGCACGACCGTCGCCGAGTAGAGCACCGCGAGCGCGGCGACGAGGACGACGACGTAGATCGCGAGGTGGCGGATCACGCTCCGTCGCTCGACGGCGGCGTCCGCTCCGCCGTCGAGGCCGCGCTGCAGCGGCAGCCACGTGCCGAGCCACAGCGCGAATCCGGCGACCATCGACGGCACCGCTCCGAGGAGCTCGAAGCGCAGGAAGTCGTCGCGGGTCGGCGGGGGCGGGACGATGGACCCGGGCGGCAGCGGGGGCGTCTCCGGCACGGGAACGCCGATGACCGCGTCGGCGACGCGCCGCCAGATCTCGCCGAGCGTGTCGAGCGTCGTGAACGCCGCCCAGAACAGGCCGAAGACGACGAGGGCGTAGACGAAGAGGTGCCGGACCGTCGCCGCCCGCACCGCCGACGGGGTGGCGCGGCGGTCCGCGGCGGAGAGCCGGACGTGGAACGCGAGCGCGGCCGCGGCGGAGAGCGCCATCACCGCGGCACCGGCCGCGCGAGCCTGCCATTCGGGCTCGAGCCCGTACGACCCGCTCGCGGGCTCGCCGAAGACGAGCCCCTGGAGCACGAGGCGCAGCGCGCGCTGCCCGTAGCCGAAGACGAGCAGCGCGGCGACGAAGACGACGAGGTGCACGTAGGCGCTCCGGACCCACGAGCCGCGCTCATCCGGGTCGCGCGCGGCACGCTGCGCGAGGCGGAAGTGGATCCACCACGCCGGCGCGCCGACGAGGAGCAGCGCGATGGCGAGGCTGGCCTGCTCGCGGTAGCGCTCCGGCGCGCGGCTCACGTCGGCGAAGAGGAACGGCAGACCGGTGAAGCCGCCGCTCGGCGCGCCGAGGGCGATCTCGGCGAGGACGCGGAGGACGTTCGCGACCCCGAGCACGACCATGTGGACGGCGACGAGCGCGACCAGGTAGACGTAGGCGCGCTGGACGAGCGTCATGACCGCATCATGCCGCCACGCTCGCTCCGCCGGCTGAATGGGGGCCCCTCCCCCCCGGGCAGCACCTTGAGGAGGGCGCTCGCCGTCGCCGACGGCTCCGCTCCCGTGCGCCAGAGCGCGTGGATCGTCCGGCGCTGGGTCGTCGCGCCCTCGACGCGGACGGCGACGAGCTCGCCGCGCCGCAGCTCGTCCCGGATGGCCATCTCCGGCAGCAGCGCGGCGCCGAACCCCGCCAGCACGACGCGCTTGCAGGCCTCGGTGTTGTCCAGCTCCATGAGCACGCGCGGCGCGGTGCCGGCCTGCGCGAAGTACGCGAGCGCGAGCGTGTGCAGGTACGCGGACGGGTCGCGCATCACCAGACCGGAGCGCCCGAGGTCCTCGACCGTCACCCGCGCTCGGCGGGCGAACGGGTGCCCGCGGCCGACGACGACCGGGACGTCCTCGGTGAAGAGCGCCCGCGAGGCGAGCTCGGTGAAGACGACGAGCTGCGACACGAGCGCGATCTCGATCTCGTCCGCGCGCAGCGCCTCGGCCACGGCACGCGAGCGGCCGCTGCGCACGGTGACCTCGACGTCGGGGTGCGTCCGCGCGAACCGCGCGAGCGCGGCGGGGGCGAGGTAGAGCGCGAGGTCCGAGGCGAGGCCGAGCGTGAGGAAGCCCCCGCGCGCCTCGCGCGCCGAGCGCGCGTCGGCGACGCCGCGGCGGACCGCCTCGAGCGCGGCCTGGGCCCGCGGGAGGAAGCGGCGCCCGGCGGCCGTGAGGCTGACGCCGCGCCGTCCGCGTACCAGCAGCGGCGTCCCGAGCTCCCGCTCGAGGCCCCGCAGCCGCGCCGTGAGCGTCGGCTGGGTGAGGTCGAGCGCCTCCGCGGCGCGGGTGATGCTCCCCCGGCGCTGGGCCTCGACGAACGCCTCGAGCTGGCCGAGCTCCACGGCTCCATCATAGATCCCGTCTATGGGATACCGCGCATCTGCCGTCTGTTCTATGGCTCGCGGCCGAGGGTACGATGCCGGAGAGACGACCGGGCGTCACAGGAAGGGCAGAGGGCGACATGACCCACCGGATCACACTCATCCCCGGCGACGGCACGGGCCCCGAGATCGTCGAGGCCACGCGGCGAGCCATCGAAGCCACCGGCGTGCGGATCGAGTGGGACGTCCACGACATCGGGGTCCCCGCGCTCCAGAAGTACGGCGACCCGTTCCCCAAGAGCGCGCTCGACTCCGTGCGGCGCAACAAGGTCGGGCTCAAGGGTCCGCTCACGACCGAGCTCGGGACCGGCATGCGCTCGGTGAACGTCGCGCTCCGCAAGGAGTTCGACCTCTACGCGAACCTGCGGCCCGGCAAGACCTACCGGGGCGTGCGCGCCCCCGTGGGGAACGTCGACCTCGTCATCGTGCGCGAGAACATCGAGGACCTCTACGCGGGGATCGAGTTCGACCTCGGCACGCCCGAGCTCGCGCGGGTGCGGGCCGTCATCGAGGAGGCCGCGCACACGAAGATCCGCGAGGACGCGGCGATCGCGATCAAGTACATCAGCGTCATGGGGTCGCGGCGGATCGTGAAGTTCGCGTTCGAGTACGCGCGCGCGAACGGCCGCAAGAAGGTCACGGCGGTCCACAAGTCGAACATCATGAAGTTCGCCGACGGCCTCTTCCTGCGCATCGCGCGCGAGATCGCCCAGGAGTACCCGGACATCGCGTTCGAGGACCGCATCGTCGACAACATGTGCATGCAGCTCGTGCAGAAGCCGGAGCTCTACGACGTGCTCGTCCTCCCCAACCTCTACGGGGACATCGTGAGCGACCTCGTCGCAGGTCTCGTCGGCGGCCTCGGCGTCGCGCCGGGCGCGAACATCGGCGAGGACGGCGTCGCGGTCTTCGAGGCGATCCACGGCTCGGCGCCCAGGTACGCCGGCCAGAACAAGGTGAACCCCATGGCGCTCATGCTCGCGGGCGTCCTCATGCTGCGGCACATCGGCGAGCGTGAGGCGGGCGACCGGCTGGAGCGAGCGATCGCGGGCGTCGTGGCCGAGGGGAGGGACGTCACGTACGACCTCAAGGCGGACCGGGACGATCCCACGGCGGTCGGCACGAAGGAGTTCGCGGACGCCGTGATCCGGCGGCTGAAGGGCTGAACGTGCCGGACGCGCCGCGCCTCGACCGGGAGGCGTACTCGACACGGACCAAGTACGAGTTCCAGTTCGGCTACTCCCGCGCGGTGCGCCAGGGCGGGATGATCCGCGTCGCGGGCACCGCCGGCCTGGGGGACGACGGGCAGGTCGTGTCGGACGACGTCGTCGACCAGATGCGCAGGGCGCTCGAGATCGTGCGCGAGGCGATCGAGGCGCTCGGTGGGCGTCTGGAGGACGTCGTCATGACCCGGGTCTTCGTGTCGGACGTGCGCAGCATCGACAGCGTGGCCGTCGTCCACGGCGAGGTGTTCCGCGACATCCGTCCGGCGTCCTCGATCGTGAAGGTGGAGTTCATCGATCCCCGCATCCTCGTCGAGGTCGAGGCCGAGGCCGTGTACGCGGGGACGAGGAAGGAGAAGGGGTGATGGTACGAGTCGTCGTCACCGGCGCGACCGGGCAGGTCGCCTACGCGCTGCTCCCGCGGATCGCCGCGGGCGAGATGTTCGGTCCGGGCACGGAGGTGGACCTGCGGCTCTCCGACATCCCGCAGATGATCGACAAGGCGAAGGGCGTCCTCATGGAGCTCGAAGACGGCGCGTATCCGTCGCTCTCCCGCGTGATCGCGAGCGCCGACCGCGCCGAGACGCACGCGGACGCGGACTGGGTGCTCCTCGTCGGCAGCGTCCCGCGCGGCCCCGGCATGGAGCGCGGCGACCTCATCCGCAAAAACGGTCCGATCTTCGTCGACGAGGGCACGGCGATCGCGCGGCACGCCGCGAAGGGCGTGCGCGTCGTCGTCGTCGGCAACCCGTGCAACACGAACTGTCTCATCGCGCGCGCGAACGCGAGGAGCGTGCCCGACGACCGCTGGAGCGCGCTCACGCGTCTCGACCAGAACCGCGCGCGCGCGCTGCTCGCCGCGAAGGCCGGTGCGCGGGTCCGCGACGTGAAGCGCCTCGCGATCTGGGGCAACCACTCGGCGACGCTCTTCCCGGACTTCACCAACGCGCAGGTGAGCGGCAGGCCCGCCGTCGAGGCGGTCGACCGCGCCTGGCTCGAGAGCGAGTACATCAAGACCGTGCAGCAGCGCGGCGCCGCGGTCATCGCGGCGCGCGGCGCGTCGAGCGCGTTCTCCGCGGCGCAGGCCGTGGTCGACCACGTGCGCGGCCTGGTGAACAGGACGCCGGCGGACGACGTGTTCAGCGCCGCCGTCGTGTCCGACGGCAGCTACGGCGTGCCCAGAGGGCTCGTCTCGTCGTTCCCGCTCCGCTCCGCGGGCGACGGCGGCTGCGAGATCGTGCAGGGCTGGACGCTCGACGCGTTCGCGCGGAGCAAGCTCGACGCGACGGTCGCGGAGCTCGAGAAGGAGCGCGATCTGGTGAAGGACCTCCTCGCATGACGTATCGGACCGAGCCGCTCGCCGGCACCGACGTCCGCTACTACCCGCTCGCCCAGCTCGGCGACCTCGAGCGCCTGCCCATGACGGTGAAGATCCTCCTCGAGCAGCTGACCCGCGCGGCCGCGACCGGCGTCGCGGCCGAGAAGGACGTCGCCGCCCTCGCGAGCTACCCGGCCGCGCCGCCCGCCGGGACGTCGCTCCCCTTCCGGCCGACCCGCATCCTGCTGCAGGACTTCACCGGCGTCCCCGCCGCGGTGGACCTCGCCGCGATGCGCGCCGCGATGGTGCGCGACGGCGGCGACCCGGCGCGGATCGAGCCGCTCATCCCGGTCGACCTCGTCATCGACCACTCGGTCCAGGCCGACTTCTTCGGCTCGAAGGACGTCTACGAGCGCAACCTCGAGCGTGAGTACGAGCGCAACCGCGAGCGCTACGCGCTCCTGCGATGGGCCGGACAGGCGTTCAAGACGTTCCGGGTCGTCCCGCCCGGCGCGGGCATCTGCCACCAGGTGAACCTCGAGCGCCTCTCGCGCGTCGTCCAGGTGCGCGACGGGATCGCGATGCCGGACACGCTCTTCGGCGCGGACTCGCACACGACGATGGTGAACGGGCTCGGCGTGCTGGGCTGGGGCGTCGGCGGGATCGAGGCGGAGGCGGCGATGCTCGGCCAGCCGACGTACCTGCCGTGGCCGGTCGTGGTGGGCGTCCGCCTCTTCGGATCGCTCCCCACCGGGACGACGGCCACCGACCTCGTCCTGACGCTCACCGAGAGGATGCGCAGGCACGGCGTGGTCAACAAGCTCGTCGAGTTCACCGGCGACGGTCTCTCGTCGCTCACCGTCCAGGACCGCGCGACCGTCTCGAACATGTGCCCGGAGTACGGCGCGACCGCGGCGTACTTCCCGGTGGACGCCCGGTCGCTCGGCTACCTCGAGCAGACCGCGCGCGGCGAGCTCGTCCCCCTCGTCGAGCGCTACACGAAGGCGCAGGGCCTCTTCCGCACCGACGGCGCGCGCGCGCCCGACTTCGACGAGACGATGGAGCTGGACCTCGCGACGGTGCGGCCGAGCGTGGCCGGGCCGAAGCGGCCCCAAGACCGCGTGGAGCTTCCGATGGTGTGGCAGTCGTTCCGCGGCCCCATGCCGACGAAGGGTGTGACGCAGCCGGGCCAGACGGAGGGACCGAAGCCGATCAACGACGCGGCGCAGACGCAGGTCGCGGCGGCCACGGCGACCACCGCCGGCGTCGCGGGCGTCCCGCCGTCGGTCGGAGGCGTGCGTGACGGGTCGGTCGTCATCGCGGCGATCACCTCGTGCACGAACACGTCGAACCCCTCGGTGATGATCGCCGCGGGCCTCCTCGCGAAGAAGGCGGTCGAGCGCGGGCTGACCGTGCGACCGTACGTGAAGACGTCGCTCGCGCCCGGATCGCGTGTGGTCACGCGGTACCTCGACCGGTCGGGACTGACGCAGCCGCTCGAGAAGCTCGGATTCTTCCTGGTGGGATACGGATGCACGACCTGCATCGGCGGCAGCGGCCCCCTCGCGACACCCGAGGTCGAACAGGAGATCAGGGCGAAGGATCTCGACGTCGTGGCGGTCCTCTCGGGGAACCGCAACTTCGAAGGCCGCATCCATCCGCTCGTGAAGTCCTCGTACCTCGCGTCGCCGCCGCTCGTCGTCGCGTACGCGCTCGCGGGCACGGTCGCGATCGACCTCGCCGACCAGCCGATCGCGAACGGCACGGACGGTAGGCCGGTCTTCCTGAAGGACATCTGGCCGACGCAGGACGAGATCGGCGCGGTGATGGGCACGGCCATCACGCGGGAGATGTACGAGACCGAGTACGGCACGATCTTCGACGGCGACCGCTACTGGAAGACCATGCCCTCTCCCACCGGCGCGACGTTCGAGTGGAGCCCGACGTCGACGTACGTGCGGGAGCCGCCGTTCTTCAGGGACATCGGCCAGGCGCGCGACGTCCCGGACATCGTCGGCGCGCGCGTGCTGGTGAAGGTCGGCGATTCCGTCACCACCGACCACATCTCACCCGCCGGATCCATCCCCGCGGCGAGCCCGGCCGGGCGGTACCTCGTCTCGCTCGGGGTGAAGCCGGTCGACTTCAACCAGTACGGCACGCGGCGCGGCAACCACGAGGTGCTCGTGCGCGGCACGTTCGCGAACGTGCGTCTGCGCAACCAGCTCGTCCAGCGCGAGGGCTGGTGGACGAAGCACGTGCCGAGCGGCGAGGAGATGACGATCTACGACGCCTCCGCGCGCTACCGCGGCGAGGGCACGCCCCTCGTCGTGCTCGCCGGCAAGGAGTACGGCTCCGGCAGCTCGCGCGACTGGGCCGCCAAGGGACCGCTCCTGCTCGGCGTGCGCGCGGTGATCGCAGAGACGTTCGAGCGCATCCACCGCTCGAACCTCGTCGGGATGGGCATCCTGCCGCTCCAGCTCATGCCCGGCGAGAGCGCGGCCACGCTCGGCCTCACCGGCGAGGAGGCGTTCACCATCCGCGGGCTGGCCCGCCTCGCACCGCGAGCGACGCTCGAGGTCGAGGCGAGGCGCGCGGACGGCACTCGCGTCGGCTTCACCGTGCTCGCTCGAGTCGACGATCCGGTCGACCTCGACTACCTGCGCGGCGGCGGCGTCCTGAGCCACGTCTACCGCCAGCTGCTGGGGCGGCCCGCCTAGCCTGGCTCACACCGCAGGACATCGGCGGCCGCCCATGGGAACATGAGCGGCACTCCATGTCGAAGATGACGGATCGCGGCGTACGGCTCGGCCTGGTGCTGCTCCTTCCCGCGCTGCTCCTGGGCCTGGCGGCCGGCACGCTCGCCGCTTCGCGCGGCGGTCTCGCGCATCCGCGGCCCGAGTACTCGACGCTCGAGAGCCTGCAGCTCACCGATTACGCGCTGGCGCTGCAGCGCGAGCAGGAGAACCTCAAGGGCGAGCTGGTCGCGCTGCGCGCGCAGCTCGACGCGATCCAGGAGCAGGCGGCGCAGGCCGGCGCCGACGCCCGCGCGCTGCGCGACCGCATCCAGGGCCTCGAGGACGAGGCCGGCCTCACGCCGCTCAGCGGCGAGGGCTATGTCGTCACGCTCGACGACGCGCGGCTGCCCCCCAGCCGCGACCAGCGGATCATCGCGCCGGCGATCATCCACAGCCAGGACATCACCGACGTCTTCAACGCCGCGTGGAAGGGCGGCGCGCGCGCCATCGCGGTGAACGGCGAGCGCATCACCGGCGCCTCGGCCTGCGTCGGCGCGACGATCCAGATCAACGGCACGCTCATGTCGCCGCCGTTCGTCATCTCGATCATCGGCCCGCGCGACCAGCTCGCCCGCGTGCTCGACGATCCCATCGAGCTCGCCGACCTGCGCGCACGGCAGCGTGGATTCGGCCTGCGCTTCGAGGTCACGACGGCGAGCGAGGTGCGCGTCCCGGCGTACACCGGCCCGCTCCGCGTGCGCTACGCGCGGAGCGTGTAGCGCGCCGGTGATCACGGGCGCCGCCGGCGGCGAGCCCGCCCGTCTACGACGGCCCCTGGTATCGGCACATGCGGCCTGAGGACGCCCGCGTACCGCGATCGCTCCTCGTGCTCGTGGCCGCCGCGATCGTCGGCGCGGCCGCGCTGTCGCTCGTCTGGCCGCGCGTGACCGCGGCCCTCCCCTCCGATGCCTCGAGCGCGGCGCGCCCGTACGCCGGGATACCGGCGGGCGTCATCGGGCGCCAGATCGACGACCCGGGCAGCGCTCCGCGGATCGGCTCGCCCGTCCCCGACTTCGAGTGGGCCACCCCCGACGGGCGCGTGCTCCGGCTGGCCGACCTGCGCGGGAAGACGCTCATCGTGGATTTCTGGGCGACGTGGTGCGTACCCTGCCGCGAGGAGATGCCGCGGCTCGACGCGGCGGCGCGCGCCGATCCCGACCTCGTCGTGGTCGCCGTCGACCTGCAGGAGGACGCCGCGACGGTGACGAGCTTCCTGGGGGAGCTGGGCCTGGGCGCGCTGCGGCCGGTCCTGGACACCGATGGGGAGACGTTCCGGCGCTGGGGGGTCTACAACCTGCCGACGAACTTCGTCGTCGATGCCGACGGGATCATCCGCGACCGGGTCGTCGGCGGCCCGATGACCGACGACGACATACGCGCCTTCGTCGCGAAGGCGCGCACGCCCTGAGCTACCCTCCGGACCGTATCGCCTCGATGCCCCTGAAGAGCGTCGCCTGGTCGATGGCACCGACGTTGCGGCCGGCGATGGTCCCGTCCGGGGTGATGAAGTACGTCTCCGGGATGCCGAACACGCCGTACGCGATGGACGTGCGGCCGTCGGGATCGAGCCCGCTCGGCCAGGTGTTGCCCATCTCCGCGGTGTAGGCGCGCGCGGCCTCGGGCGAGTCTTGGTAGACGATCCCGATGAACATCACCCCGCTCGACCGGTAGCGCTCCCACGCCGCCACCAGCGCCGGGTTCTCCTGCCGGCAGGGGACGCACCAGGACGCCCAGAAGTTCACGACGACGGGGCGTCCGCGGTAGTCCTCGAGGCGGATCCGTCCCTGGCCGTCGAGACGCTCGAGGTCGAACGCCGCCGCCGGCTTCCCCACCGTGCCCGTCCGGATGTCGCGGGGATCGCGGCGGAACGACAGCGCGAGCACCGCGACGATGCTCACGACGGCGACGATCACGACCGCGGCCACGAGGCGCCGACCGAGCCCGCTCCCGAGCGCCGGCGCCTCCGCCGTCGTCGCCGGCGCCGGTGTCGCCGTCATCAGAGCGGGGGCCAGTTGAGCCGCGCGTACCACTGCAGCAGCGGAGCCATGAGCGGAAGCCAGCGGTCGGTGAGGATGAGCGCGCCCATGAGGCCGAGCACCGCTCCTCCGGCGACCTCGACCTGGCGATGCGCGCTCAGCAGCCGCCGCCGGAGCGCGCCGACGCGCTCGAGCGCCAGCGCGGAGAGCAGGAACGGCACGCCGAGCCCGAGCGCGTAGACCGTCAGCAGACCCGCGCCCTCGAGCACCGAGGCCTCGGCGCTCGCGGCCACCAGGATCGCCGCCAGGACCGGGCCGACGCAGGGCGTCCAGCTCGCGGCGAAGGCCATGCCCAGCGGGAACGAGCCGACGATGCCCACCGAGCCCGGAGCGGGGGCGAGCGCGGTGCGCCCGAGCACGCCGGGGCGCCACCCGGTGACCTGCAGGACCGCCATGACGACGATCAGCACGCCCGCGGCTCGCAGCAGCGTGCCGCGCTCGCTGAGCAGCACGCCGCCGAGCAGTCCGGCCGACGCGCCGAGCGCGGCGAACACGATGGTGAACCCGAGGACGAAGAGCGCCGCGCCGACGATCGGCCGTGAGCCTCCAAGACGCGCGGGGCGCTCGCGTTCGACGAGGCCGGTGACGTGCGCCAGGTACCCCGGCAGGAGCGGAAGACAGCACGGGGAGCTGAACGAGATCGCGCCGGCGAGGAACGCGAGCGGCCAGAGGGCCATCAGATGAGCATCCCCGCCGTCGGCAGCGGGCAGCTGTGGTAGGCAAGCGCGCGCAGCGCGGGCTCGATCGCGTCCACGATCGCGGCCGGGACGAGGTTCGCGCGCGCCGCCTGGCCGGCTCCGAGCGCGGCGGCGAGGGCGAGCGTCGCCAGCGTGAGCACGGCCGCGTGCCGCGAGGGGCGCAGCAGGTCGGCTCCGCCCGATACGCCCGCCAGCTGGTCGACGCGGGCGCGCCCGACCGACCAGCCGCCGACCGCCAGCCCGGTCATGCCCGGGAACGGATCGCGGCCCATCGCGTAGAGCGCTCCCGCGAGGTGCCGGGCGGTCCGCTGGCGGCGGACCGCCACGCGGTCGGCGGCGAGCTCCTTGGCCACCTCGAAGCGCGCCGCGAGCACGCGGATGAGCGGCACCGCGAAGAAGATCTCGCCGAGCACGCGGCCGACGAGGATGCGCAGGGGGTCGCGCCGGCGCAGGTGCTCGGCCTCGTGATGCAGCACGGACTCGAGCTCGCGCAGCCGCAGCGCGGACAGCGTGCCGGACGAGATCCAGATCCGCGGCGCGAGCAGTCCGCGGCAGTAGGCGAGCGGCCGCGGGTCGTCGAAGCAGACGACCGCACCGGACACGCCGGCCGCGGCCGCGGCGGCGCGCAGACGCCGCGGCGCCGCCACCGGGCGGTGGCGCGCGAGCGCGCGGCCCGTGCGGCGGATGATCCGCCAGGCCCGCAGAGCGCCGAGCGTGAAGCTCGACAGGGTGAGAGCCAGCACGGCGGCGCCGAGCGGGGGGAGGCCGAGCCCGAAACCCCCGAGCGCGGCGGCGCACACCGCCGCGATCGTGTCGTACCCCCCGAGCGCCTGCTGGAGACGGCCCGGGAAGAGGGTGATCGCGAGCGGGAGCGCGAGGAGCGCGCCGGTGGCGAGCGAGGCGCCGAGGAGCTCGCCGAACGCGCGCTCCGGATGCCTCACGACCCCCTCCGGCCGCGGCGCAGGCCCGCGAGCCGGCGGCGATCGACGCGGTCGAGCGCGCTCGCGAAGTGCGCGAGCGCGACGTCGCCGAAGTCCTCGACGATCTCGTCGACGAGGTAGTGCGCCATGCGGTCGCGCAGCTCGGCCTCCGTGTAGCGCGGCGTGTAGACGTAGCCCTTGCCGCGCTGCTCCCGCCCGACGAGCCCCTTGTCATGGAGCCGGCCGAGGACGGTCATCACCGTCGTGTACGCGAGCCGGCCGTCCAGCTCGGCCGCGACCTCCCGCACCGTGCTCGGCCCGCGCTTCGAGAGCGTCCCCAGGATGAGTGCCTGGAGCGACCCGAGGAACCACTCCTCGGGCCGGCCGCCGGCGTGCGCGAGCCGGTCGGTGAACGCCCGCGGGAGGATGCGCCGCCCCATCGCGCCGATTCTACGGGCGTTCCGCGTCAAGTCGAGCGCGGTCGGCCGACGACCACCTCACGGGAGCGCGATCCACCCCGGCGCGGGCCGCGTCAGCCGGCCTGCCGCGACGAGCGCGCCGATCATGTGACGCTCGACCGGCCAGGTGAACCACGTGCGCAGCTCGTCCTCGTGCGTGACCACGGCGGCATGGACGCCGGTGAGGATGAGCTCGTCGAGCGCGGCGTCCTCGGTGGCCTTCCACGGCTTGCGCCAGGCCTGATCCCACCGCGACAGCACGCTCGAGTGACGCTGCACGCCCCTGGCGTCCTCGGTCGTGATGCCGCGCGAGACGACGGCGCCGACGCGCTCGAGCTGCTCGCGGACCTTCCGGAACGCCCCCGCGTCGAGGCCGAGCTCGCTCTTGAGCGCCTCGACGGTGCTCGGCCCGGCCGCCGCGAGATGGCGCACCACGCGCGCGCGGTCGTCCGCGGCGCTCTCGGCCTCGTCGAGCGCGGCGCGGCACAGCGGATCGGCGGCGCGCGCGCCCTCGGGCGAGAGGAAGAGCGTCTTGCCACGATGGAGCTTGGTCTCGTACACGCCCTCGACCTCGCCCTCGCCGGCGAGCGAGCCCTTCATCCGCGGCCACGACGCGAAGCCCGTGCGCGCCGTGCCCTGCGCCTCCTCGGTCAGCGCCGCGACGAGGCTGGGCAGCGCGCAGTCCTGCGTGAGCGTCAGCATGCGGCGCTCGGCGAGGAAGGCGGCGGCGGCGTCGAGCGACCGCAGCTTCCGATCGGGCGTGAGCCTGCAGTCGTGGAGCCGCTTCGCGCGCAGATCCGCTAGCGGGATCGCTTCCTCGCGTACGCGCGGGTGTCGGCGTTCTCGACGAGAGCGCGCGCGGTGCGGCCGTCGAGCGGGTACGACGCGATGCCCCAGGAGAGCTCGGGCATCTTGATCACGCGGCCGTCGGGCAGCGGCACGTCGGTGTGATCGAGGATGTCCATGAGCCGCTCCACCACCTTCTCCGCCTCCTCACGCGGCGTCTCGGGCATGACGATCGCGAATTCGTCGCCACCATAGCGCGCCGGGACGTCCTCCGTCCGGACGTGCGTGCTGATCCGCTCCCCGAGCGTCCGGAGGACCTCGTTGCCGGCGGTGTGCCCGTACGTGTCGTTCACGGTCTTGAGCCTGTCGAGGTCGAAGAAGGCGACGGCCAGCGGCGCCTGGTGACGCTCGGCGCGCGCGATCTCCTCCTCGAGCCGGTCGTAGAAGTAGCGGTAGTTGTGGAGCCCGGTGAGCGCGTCGGTGTTGGCGGCCCGCTTCAGGCGCTCGTGCAGCTCGGCCACGTCGATGGCCGCGGCGATCTGGGCGCCGACCGTCTGCATGAGCATGAGGTCGCGCTGGGAGAAGGCGGCCACCGTCCGGTGCGACAGCACGAGCGCGCCGATGCCGCGCCCGGCCGAGAGGAGCGGCACGACCAGCTCCGAGCGCACCTCCGGATCGCCGACGTAGCGCGGGTCGGTTCGGACGTCCTCGACGTTCTGCGATTCACGGTGCTCGAGCACCCAGCTCGCGATGCCGCGACCGGCCGGCATCGCCTTCGGCGAGTCGATCGTGCGCCAGGCACCGGCCGCGGCGCGCACCACGAGCTGGTCGGTCTTCTCGTCCTTGAGCAGGATGGTGAACGACGCACCGGGGATGTTCCGCTCGAGGATCTGCAGGATGCGGTCGAGCAGCTGCTGGAGGTCGAGCAGCGAGTGGAACTCCGGCGTGAGCTCCGCGAGGATCGCGAGCTCGCGGCTCGTGGCGCCGACGTCCTCCTCGACCGCCTGGATCGCGCCGCGGGCCTCGATCATCGTCGCGAACTCCTCGACCATGGCCGGGTCGTACCACATCCCGGCGAGCCGCCGCAGCTCGGCCAGCGCCGCCTCCGGACGCAGGGCGCCACGGTACGGACGGTCGACGAGCATCGCGTGGTAGTCCACGACGATGCGCAGGACGCGGGCCGCGCGCGGGATCGCCTCCCCGGCGAGCCGGTCCGGATACCCGCTGCCGTCGTAGCGCTCGCGACCGGCGCGGACGACCGGGACGACGCCCCGCAGGAAGCGGATGGACTCGAGGATGCGCGCGCCGAGGATCGGGTACTCCTCGACGATGGCGCGCTCCTCGGGGGTGAGCGGCCCGCGCTTGGCGAGCAGCGCCGGCGGGACCGCGATCTTGCCGATCGCGTGGAAGAGCGAGGCGTAGCGCAGGTCGCGCAGCTGCTCCTCGCCGAACGCCAGGCGCTCCCCGAGCGCGACCGCGTCCGCGGCGACGCGCCGCTGGTGGTCCTCGCGGTACTGGTCGCGCGCCTCGATGGTCGCGGTGAGCGTCGAGACGGTGGAGAGGTAGGCGTCGTCGAGCTCCTGGTACAGCCCGATGCCGCGGATGTGCGACGCCCCGATGCCGCCGAGCAGCGCGAACAGCTCACGCTCCTCCTGGCCCACCGCGTGCTGCTCGCTCCAGGTGACGAAGAGGACGGCGACCAGGCGATCGGCGGCGCGCAGCGGCTGGATGAACACCGTCCTGCGCCCGAAACGCCGCAGCAGCTTGCGCGACACCTGGCTCTCGCCGTCGCGGTCGTGGAGCACGACGCCCTCACCGCTCTCGATGGCACGCGCGATCGGCGGCGAGCTCTTCGGCAGGGTGAGCGCGTCGCTGATCGTGTTCCCCGTGCTGTACGAGAACTCGATGCGGTCGCCGCCGGTGTCCAGGTACAGCGCGACCGCGGAGGCGCCGGTGAGGCTCTGGACCGACGTCGCGAAGGCCCGCTCCAGCGCGACGAGCTCCTTGTGCTGCGCGAGCTCGACGGAGAGGCGGTGCAGGTCGAAGAGGCGGCGCGACAGCGCCGTGGCCCGCTCGTACAGATCCGCCCGCTGGATGGCGATGGCGGCCTCGTTGGCGATCGCCGAGAGCAGCTCGAGATCCCCCTCGTCGTAGGCGTTCCGGCGGACGCTCTGCACCGAGAGCGCTCCGATCGCCCGTCCCTGCAGGCGGAGCGGCACGACGATGAGCGAGCGCTCGAGGAGCGTGCCCCATGCGCTGCGCGGTGGCAGGTCGAGCCGCGCGCGATCGCTCTCCGTGTCGCGCACCAGGAGCGGACGGCCGCGCTCGACCGTGAGACCGGCGAGCGTGCCCTCGATCGGGCTCTCCCGCGGCGCCATCTCCTGCCCGTCCTCGTAGAGGTAGCGGAACGACAGGAGCCCGCGATCGGGATCGGCGATGGCGACGTAGAACGAGTCGACGTCGAGCGCGCGCCTGATCTGCGAGAACACCTCGCGGAAGACCTGCACCGGGTCGAGCGACATCCCGACGGCGTGCCCGACCTCCACGAGCGTCGCGAGGAGACGCGCGCGTCGCTCGGCGGCGAACCGCGCGCGGATCTCGAGGTAACCGAACACGAAGAACGGGAGGGCCGGCAGGAGGAACCACGGCTCGATGAGCACGACCTGCAGCGTGATGACCGCGGCGAGGTCCCAGAGCAGCTGCGCGCTCACGGTCCGGCCGATCCACAGGCGCATCCGCTCGCCGTCCGTCGCCGTCCCGAGCGCGCGCTGCAGGAGCACGATCTGCCCGATGTCCATCGCCACGAGGACGACGACCGCGACGAGCCCGGAGCCGATGGCGGCGGCGGCGGCGGCCTCGACGCCCGCGATCATCGCGCCGGCGGTCAGCCGGTAGGCCACCGCGGCGGCGCCCGCGGCCACGATCACCGCGGCCGTGTTGCGGACCATCTGGATGGGTCGTTTGCGCGTGAGGACGTCGGTCGCGAGCCGCGCGAGGCCGGCGACGAGCGCGACCGCGCCGGGCGGCAGGAGGACGATCGCGGTGAGGACGGCGATGTCCGACGGGCTGAGCTCGGTGTTCGGCAGGACGCGGATGGGCCGCAGCGAGAGCAGTGTCGCGAACAGGAACAGGAGGAGCCCCAGGTCGAGCGGCACGCGGCCACGCGAGGCGTCCAGCGCGCCCACGACGGCGGCCGGCAGCGCCAGGGCCACGGTGACGAGGACGAGATACAGGACGCGGCGCGGCAGAGCCCTCACGTTCCCCTCGGCCGGGCAGCCTAGCACCCGACCGGGCGCGGAACGGCGTCAGGCGGGCATCAGCGTGTGCGCAGCCACCGCTCCACGAGGATGATCGCGAGGAAGATGCCGGCGACGATGACGAGCTCGCCGAGGCCGCCGCGCGCGACGGCCGGCTGGATGACGAACACGTAGAGCAGCGCGACCATGAGGACGCCGGCGACGATCTGGAACGCGAGGCGGCCGCTCAGGTGGCAGGCCGGTCCGGGTCGGGCGGAGTGCCGGCGGGCTCGCCGCGGACGCGCCGGAGCGCCCAGGCGATCGGGTCGTACATGCGCGTCACGGCCCGCTCCTTCAAGGGGATGATGGCGTTGTCGGTGATGTGGATGCCCTCCGGGCACACCTCGGTGCAGCACTTGGTGATGTTGCAGAAGCCGAGTCCGTGCTTCAGCCTGGCGAGCTCGATGCGGTCGTTCGTGTCGAGCGGGTGCATCTCGAGCGCGGCGATCCGCACGAAGTAGCGCGGACCGGCGAACGCCTTCTTGTTCTCCTCGTGGTCGCGGATGACGTGGCAGACGTCCTGGCACAGGAAGCACTCGATGCACTTGTGGAATTCCTGGACGCGGTCGACGTCCTGCTGGTACATCCTGCGCGTGCCGTCCGCCTCCGGCGCCTTCGGCCGGAAGGCGGGGATCGTCTTCGCGACCTCGTAGTTGAACGAGACGTCGGTCACGAGGTCGCGGATCACCGGGAAGGTCTTGAGCGGCGTGACCGTGATCTCCTCGCCCGGCGCGAAGGTGTCCATCCGCGTCATGCACATGAGTCGCGGCCTGCCGTTCACCTCGGCGCCGCACGAGCCGCACTTGCCGGCCTTGCAGTTCCAGCGCACCGCGAGGTCGGGCTGCCGCGTCGCCTGCACGCGATGCACGACGTCGAGCACGACCATGCCCGGGTCGGTCTCGACCGTGTACGGCACGAGCTCGCCGCCCGTCGCGTCGCCACGGAAGATCCGCATCGTCACCGAGCCCATCTCACGACCCTCCCGCGGCCGCGGCGGGCGCCCCGGCCGGTCTCTCCTCGCCGAGCAGCGCCTGGAGCTCGGCCGGGATCTCCGGCCGGGCCTCGATCGAGATCTCCATGCGGCCGTCCCCGCCGCGCGTCACCACGAGCCTCTTCCCCCACGCCGCATCGGCCTTCGGGAAGTCCTCGCGCGTGTGGCCGCCGCGGCTCTCCTCACGCGTCAGGGCGGAGCGCGCCACCGACGCCGCGCAGGTGAGCTGCGACCGCACGTCGAGCGCCGTGTGCCACGACGGGTTGTAGGCGCGCCCGCCGCGCGTCGCGGTGCGCGACGCCCGCTCGGCGAGCGCGTCGATCTTCGTGATCGCCTCCTCGAGCTCGCTCCCGGTGCGGATGATCCCGACGAGGCTCTGCATCGTCCGCTGAAGCTCGCTCTGGACCGCGTAGGGGTCCTCGCCCTCGTGCCGATCGAGCGGCGCCGCGAGGTCGCGCTCGGCGCGCCGCACTCGCTCCTCGTCGAGCGCCGGCATTCGCGCGAGCCGCTTCGCGTACTCGGCGGCGTAGAGCCCGGCGCGCCGGCCGAACACCAGCAGGTCCGAGAGCGAGTTGCCCCCGAGGCGGTTCGCGCCGTGCAGACCCGCGGCGACCTCGCCCGCGGCGAACAGGCCGGCCACCGTCGACTGCTGTGAGTCCGGGTCGACCTTCACGCCGCCCATGAGGTAGTGGCACGTGGGCGCGATCTCCATCGGCTCCCTGGTGATGTCCACGCCCGCGAGCTGCATGAACTGGTGGTACATCGACGGCAGCCTGCGCCTGATGTAGTCGGCGCTCCGCCGCGTCGCGATGTCGAGGAACACGCCGCCGTGGGGGCTGCCCCGGCCGGCCTTGATCTCCGCGTTGATGGCGCGCGCCACCTCGTCGCGAGGAAGGAGGTCCGGCGTGCGTCGCTTGGTCTTGTCCTCGTACCAGGCGTCGGCCTCTTCCTCGGTGTCGGCGGTCTCGGCCCGGAAGAACTCGGGGATGTAGCGGAACATGAACCGCTCGCCCTCGGCGTTCTTCAACGTCCCGCCGTCGCCGCGGACGCCCTCGGTCACGAGGAGGCCGCGCACCGAGAGCGGCCACACCATCCCGGTCGGGTGGAACTGCGTCATCTCCATGTTCAGCAGGTCCGCGCCCGCCTCGAGCGCCATCGCGAGCCCGTCGCCGGTGTACTCCCACGAGTTCGAGGTCACGGTCCAGGCCTTGCCGATGCCGCCGGTCGCGAGGATGACGGCCTTGGCGTGGAGGAGGATCGGCCGCCCCGTCTGCCGCTCGTAGCCGATGGCGCCCGAGACGCGGCCGTCCTCGGCGAGCAGGCGGAACATCGTCGTCTCCATGAAGACGTCGATGCCCCTGTGCACGGCGTGGTGCTGGAGCGTCTTGATCATCTCGAGGCCGGTGCGGTCTCCGACGTGCGCCAGCCGCGCGTAGCGGTGGCCGCCGAAGTCCCGCTGCAGGATGAGACCGTCCTTCGTGCGATCGAACAGCGCCCCCCACTCCTCGAGCTCGAGGACCCGCGCCGGCGCCTCCTGCGCGTGGATCTGGGCCATACGCCAGTGGTTGAGCAGCTTCCCGCCGCGCATGGTGTCGCGGAAGTGGACCTTCCAGTTGTCCTCCTTCCACACGTTCCCCAGCGCGGCGGCGATGCCGCCCTCGGCCATGACCGTGTGCGCCTTCCCCAGGAGCGACTTGCACACGAGCGCGGTGCGCACGCCCATCGCGCTCGCCTCGATCGCCGCGCGCAGCCCCGCGCCGCCCGCGCCGATGACGACGACGTCGTACTCGTGGCGCCGCATCCCGTCGTTCACGGGCCGAAGACGATCCGCGGGTCCGCGATCACCCCGTAGCTCAGCAGGCGGATGTAGCCGTCGGCGACGACGACGAGGGTGAGGCTGATCCAGAAGTAGGTGCCGTGGCGCACGTTCAGGCGGCTCACCGCCATCCACAGGCGGTACCAGAGGGGCCTCCCGTGGAACGAATCGAGCCACCCGCCGCAGAGCGCACGGCACGAGTGGCACGAGAACGTGTAGAGCCCGATGAACACCGCCTCGGCGGTCAGGATGAGCGACCCGAGACCGATGCCCCAGCCGCCGGGGAAGCGGAACGACAGCAGGGCGTCCCAGGCCAGGACGAAGAAGATCGCGACCGCGACGTACCACGTGTAGCGGTGGATGTTCTGGAGGATGAACGGGAACCGCGTCTCACCCGAATACGATCCGCGCGCGTCGGGGACGGCGCAGGCCGGCGGCGCCAGGAAGTACGACCGGTAGTAGGTGCGGCGGAAGTAGTAGCACGTCGCACGGAACACCAGCGGGAAGCCGACGATCCACATCGCCGGCGCGAGGGTGAACCAGGGCCCGATGATCGGCGCGCCGAACGTCAGGACCTCGCAGTTCGCGGCGATGCACGGCGAGAAGAACGGGGAGAGATAGGGCTCGTAGTAGTAGCCCGCGGTCCGGGTCCCCGCCCAGGCGGCGTAGACGACGAACGCGGTGAAGGCGACGACGACCGTGAGCGGCGCGGCCCACCATGCGTCACGACGCTCGGTGGGCCGCTCGCGGACTCCGCTGATCGTCGCTGCCACGGCCATCGGGCACCGTAGTGCGCCGACTGTCAGAAGACAAATACATCGAGCCTCTCGATTCGATAGGACTAGGCTATGGACGTGCAGATCGGCCAGCTGCGCTGCTTCCTCGCCGTGGCGGAGGAGCGGCACTTCACCCGCGCGGCGCGGGCCATCGGGATCGCCCAGCCATCGGTGAGCGCGCAGGTCCGTCGCCTGGAGAGCGAGCTCGGCACGCCGCTCTTCCATCGCTCGAAGGGGAACATCGCGCTCACGCCCGCGGGCGACACGCTCATCCCCTTCGCGCGCCGCATCCTCGCCGACGTCGACGCCGCGGCGGCGGAGCTGCGCGACGTCGAGAGCCTCGCGCGCGGCCGGCTCGCGGTCGGCGCGACCCCGAGCCTGGCGGTCACGCTGCTGCCCGCGGTCCTCGCGCGCTTCCACCGGGCCCATCCGGGCATCGACCTGGCGCTGCGCGAAGCGGGCTCCGTCGATCTCGTGTCGGCCCTCGAGGAGGGCAGCGTCGACATCGCGCTGGTCATCCTGCCGCTCCGCCGCGACATCCTCGAGACGCAGCCCCTGCTGCGCGAGGAGCTCGTCCTCGCGGTGTCGCCGACGCATCCGCTCGCGCGGCGCAGGCAGATCAGGGTGGCCGACCTCCGCGAGGTGCCGCTCGTGATGTTCCGCGAGGGCTACGACCTGCGCAGCTCGACCGAGGCGGCGTGCCGCGCGGCCGGCTTCGCTCCGACGTTCGCGCTCGAGGGCGGCGAGATGGACGGCGTGCTGAGCCTCGCCACGGCCGGTCTCGGCGCGGCGATCGTGCCGAGCATCGTCATCGACCCGCGCGGCCCGCTGCGCGCCGTGCGCATCGCCGATCCGGTGCTCACACGCAGCATCGGCCTGGCGCACCGCCGTGAGCGCCGGCTCTCACGCGCCGCGCAGGAGCTGGTGGAGACGGCGCGCGCGCTCACACGCGATCGCTCGTGGCTGAGGGCGGTGCCGCCGGGCCTGGTCGCGCTCCGCTGATGCCGACGCTACCCCGACGGCCCCGCTTACCTCGCCGACTTCGGGGCCGGATCGCCGAGCGTGAACACGACGACCTTCGCGGCGCGGCCGCGCACCGTCGCCTCGCCGAGCGGCGCGAGCGGACCGGCGTGGCCGTCGAGCCGGCCGGCCGTCGCGTCGGAGAGCACGCTGTCCACGCCGAACTCCTTCGTGAGCGACTCCATCCGCGACGCGGTGTTCACGGTGTCGCCGATCGCGGTGTAGTCGGAGCGCTCGGGCAGCCCGACGGCACCGAGGACGACGTCGCCGGTGTGGATGCCCACGCCGACGCGCACCACCGGCTCGCCGCGCACCGCTCGCTCCGCGTTCAGCGCCGCGACGCGCTCGCGGATCGCGAGCGCCGCGCGTGTCGCGGCGACCGCACCGTGCGTCCCGTCCCCCATCGCGCCGAAGATCGCCATGAGCCCGTCGCCGAGGAACTTGTCGAGGATGCCGCCGGCGTCGAGGACGCAGCGCGCCATGGTCCGCAGGTACGCGTTGAGCACCGCGACCGCCTCCTCGGGACGCAGCCGCTCCGCGAGAGCGGTCGAGCCGCGCAGGTCGGCGAACAGGATCGTCACCGTCTGCCGCTCGCCCTCGAGACGCAGGCGGTCGCCCCGGATGACGCGCTCGACGACGGTCGGCGGAAGGAAGCGCTCGAGACCGCGCCTTCGGTCCAGCTCGAGGAAGAGCGCGCCGAGCGCGACGATCGTCGCCATCGCCATGAGGACGTGGTACTCCCACCACGACGGCGTCCACGCGGGGCCGAGGAACTGCGAGATCTGCGCCTGCGCGAGGAACAGATACGCGGCGGTGAGCGCGCCCTGGAGCGGGAGGCGCGTGCGCGGGACGCCGCGGCCCTGCCGGTACGCCGCGAAGCCGTACAGCAGCACCACGGCCGTGGCCAGGACGTACGGCAGCCACCCCGCGCCCCCGAAGAGGTCCGGCGCCTGGTACGAGTAGCCGTACCGGGACGGGTCGTACGAGTACGACGCGCCGGCGGACACGAGCATCCACCGCGCGACGCCGCCGAACGCCGACGGCCAGACGAGCGCGACGATCGCGTAGAGGCCGAGCGTCGCGAGCAGCCCGCCGAGCAGCACGCGGGGCGGGAGGCGACGCTCGAGCCAGCCCGCCGCCGGCGTGTAGCGGACGGCGAAGAAGAGCGCGGCGGTCCAGAGCGCCAGCTCGGCGGACAGCCCGGCCACGAGCGCGGCATCGTCGGCCCTGCCGTCGCGCTGGATCACGCCCGGCGTGGAGAGTCCGTGCACCGTGAAGATGCCGGCCATCGACAGGAAGCCGAGCGCGATGAGGAGCGTCGGGTAGTGACGCACCTGGAGCGCCGAGCGCGCCACGAGCACGGCGACGAGCATCGCGATGAGCGCGACGTTCGTCGTCACGACGAGGTGCTCGATCGGGATCGTCCACGGGCGGTTCGCGATGGGATCGCCGAGCAGCCAGTCGAGGACGGCGAGCGGGGCCAGCACCGCGAGGAGGGCCGCGAGCGGACGCCACGGAGGGCCCATGGCGCGAGAGTCTACGAGGCGGTGCCTCCGCCGGCCGCGTCCGCGAGCGCCGGCAGCAGCCGATCGAGGTCGAAGGGCTTCGACACGACCCCGACCGCACCGATCCGACCCGCGTGCGTGCCCACGTTCGTCGCGGCGGAGAGGACGACGATCGGGATGCGCCACCGCTCGCGCATCCGCTGAGCGAAGGTCCAGCCGTCCATCACCGGCATCATCAGGTCGAGCACGATCAGGTCGGGCTCCCATCGCTCGAGCAGCGCGAGCCCCTCGCGTCCGTTCGCCGCGGGCCGTGCGTCCCAGCCCTCGTCGGCGAGCACCGTGCAGAGCAGCTCGCGGATGTCGGGGTCGTCGTCGATGACGAGCACGCGCGTCCCACTCACCGGCGGCGATGATGCCACGTCACGCGCGAGTGGCCGAGCCGGCAAGCCTCATGACGCGCGCAGCGACGCAGCGAACACGGCCGGGAGCAGGACCGTGCCGACGACGACCACCGCGACCCAGAGCAGCAGCGCTTCGCCGTGGCACGTCACGACGCCGCACCCTTCGAGCGATCGCTGCCGCTCGACGAGCAGGAGCGGCAGACTGGCGGGAGACGCCACGACCGCGGCCGCGGCGAACGTCGTCGCCACGGCCGGGATCGAGCGCGAGAGCGCGCCCGCCCGCCGATCGATGGCGCGCGCGGCGTAGGCCGCCCAGACCAGCACGACGACCGAGACGGCGGACGCCGCCGCGACCGAGTACGGGAAGCGCTGGGCGAACGGATCGCGGACCACGAGGGGCAGCAGGCCCTCGATCACGGTGAGCACGCTCCAGTACACGAGCTTGATCGTCGTGACGCGGCCGACGAGCAGCGTCAGCGTCTGCCGTCGCGGCAGCGGGGGCTCCGGCGCGCCGGGCTCTACCGGTACGTGGTCCACCACTTCTGCAGGAAGTAGAGCACGGCGATCATCACGACCGTCGTGACGAGCACCATGTAGAACTCGCCCGATTCGCCGACCTCTGTGATCACGTCACTTCCCCAGCCCTTCGAGATACGTCACGACGAGCCGGATCGAGGCCTCGTCGAGCTGGCCGCCGCTCTTGTCGAGCCACACCGGCATGATGATGCCGGGCTTGATCGACGGCGCGTTCGCGACCCACTTGTAGAGCCAGTCCGGATCACCGGTGGCCTTCAGCGCCTTCAGCTGGTCGTTGAGCGGCCCCTCGATGCCGTACCTCGCGAGGTTGGGGGCGAGCGAGACGGTGCTCGGCTTGTTCGGGTCGAAGCTGTGGCAGCTCGCGCAGTACTGCTGCGCGATCACGTCGCCGGACGGCGGCGCGGGCGGCTGGCCGGGATCCGGGATGGTCGAAGGGCTGCCGTCGAGGCGCGATCGGATCGACACGATGTCCTGCCAGTCCGCCTCGCTCCCGCGCATGATGAACGCGACGAGCTGATTCACCTGCTCCGTGTTGAGCGGGCCGCCCTCGCTGTCGCCCCACGCCGGCATGGAGTAGTTGGGTGCGGGGTTCGCCTTGCCACGGGTGATCCGCAGGCGGATGAGCGCCTCGGTCTCCGCGAGCTTCTGCGGATCACCCGCGAGGTTGTCGTACCGGAAGTCGGGCTTGTTCAGCGGCTTCCCGGGGAGCGGCTTGTCGCCGACGCCGTTCTCGCCGTTCCCGAGGCCCAGGCGTCCGTGGCAGTTGAAGCAGAAGTTCGCGTAGAGGTTCTTGCCGCGCGCGATGGACGCTTCGAGCTGCCGCTCCGCGCCCTGGGCGCGCAGGTTCAGCGGGCCGGGAATGACCTGCAGGAGGAAGTAGCCGCCCACGAGGCCGAGCAGCGCGAACAGCATGACCGCACCGGCGGCGATCTTCTTGTCGAGGTTCGCCGAGACCTCGAGCGGATCGGGCGCCGCCGGGATCGGCGCGACCCAGTACGGCGTGGGCTGGGCGACCGTCGCGCCGGGCGCGTAGTGCTGCTCGAGGAGCTCGACCCCGGACGCGGGCTTCTCATCGGGCTCGACCTGCCGCTGGTGGTAGATGAGGTATCCGAAGAAGGCGATGAACAGCAGGAAGAGCACGATGCTGACGCCGGCGAGGATGAGATTGACGTCCACGCTAGCCCTGGGCGTCCGTCACTTCGATGTGCTTGGGATTCCACTTGTTGTCCGAGCGGACGAGCAGGTTCAGCGGGTTGGTGTCGACGAGGAGAGCGCCGTTCACCTCGGAGACGTGGAACAGGTCGAGGCCGCGCGGCGCCGGCCCGCCGATGACGAGCGCGTAGTTCTTGTCGTAGAGCGAGCCGTGGCACGGGCAGTGGAACTGGTCCTCGGCCTTGTTCCAGGGCGTGGCGCAGCCGAGATGAGTGCACTTGCGGTACGCGGCCACGACCGCGCCCGGCGGATGGATGAGGAAGAACCGCCCCTGGGTGTTGAGGATCGGCTCGTCTTTGGTCTTCGCGAACGACGCGAGGACGTCGGCCTTCTTCCCCGCCGGCACCTTCGCGCCGAGACCCTCGATCTTGATCACGCGGAAGAACGGGACGAAGACGCCGAGCAGCTCCGCGGTCGCGAGGAGCGTCGCGGTGAGGAAGCCGACGCGCAGCAGCTGACGGCGCTTGATCCGGGAGACCAGGCCGCCGTGAACGATGGAGGTGTCCTCGTGTGGTCGGATCATGTCACCCTCCCGGTGGCGGTGCGAAGCACTGATGGGTCGCCGGAAGCGCCCACGGGGCGTACAGGTCCATGCCGGGGCCGCGCATCGACGTCCCCACGACGGTGAGCACGAGGAACGTCACGACGAATCCCGTCCAGATGGCGATCATCCACTCGCGCGTGCCGGCGCCGAAGAGGCGCTTGCACAGCCAGACCAGCAGCAGCGGGAGGGCGATCATCACGGCGATCGGGATGACGTAGTTCGGGATGAGCTCGCGGCCGCCGGGGAAGTACTGGCTCGCGAACTCCGCGTACCCCGGCCAGCCGGTCTTCACGCCGGTGACGGGATCGGTCACGCGCCGGTCCATCTTGATGAACGCATCGAGCCCGATGAGGAACGGCACGAGGACGCCCGTGAAGATCGCGGCGAGGATCGCGCACTTCTTGCCGACCTCGTTCGTGAACCAGCGCCCGACGCCCACGCGCTCCCGGTCGATGTACGGGATCGCGGCCATGAACACCAGCCATGCCGTCGGCACGACGACGCCGGCGAGGCCCTTGTCCATGTGCAGCAGGAGCTCCTGCAGGTTGAGCAGGTACCACGGCGCCTTCGAGGGGTTCGGTGTGCAGTCGAACGTCGCGTGATCCTGCAGCGGCGCGTTGAACAGCGCGGCGATGGCGAAGAGGCCGATCGACCAGATCATCGCCGCGATGAACTCGATGACCAGCAGGTGCGGCCAGACCATCGCGGTGTCCTCGACGCGCTTGTCGACACGGACGACGCTGTCCTGCCGCACGAACGCGAGCAGCCGCAGGCGCTTCTCCTGCCCCGGGAACGGCTGAGGTCCGCGTGGAGCGGTCATAGCGGGCCGCTGATGCCTCCGTCCTTGCGGATGCGCCAGAAGTGGATGGCGATGAGGAAGCCCGTCGCCAGCGGTAAGGCGACGACGTGGAGCACGTAGAAGCGCAGGAGGGCGTTCGGCCCGAGCTGGTATCCGCCGAAGATGAGGAACGAGATCTCGTTGCCGATGGCGGGCGTGGCCTGCGCGATGTTGTAGCCGACGGTGACCGCCCACAGCGCGAGCTGGTCCCACGGGAGCAGGTACCCGGTGTACGAGAGCAGGATCGTGAAGAGGAAGAGGAGCGTCCCGACGACCCAGTTGAACTCGCGCGGCGGCTTGTACGACCCCGTGTAGAACACGCGGACCATGTGCAGGAAGACGGTGATGACCATGCCGTGCGCCGCCCAGCGGTGCATGTTGCGGAGCAGCTGGCCGAACACGACCACCGTCTCGAGGTCCTTGATGTCCGAGTACGCCCACTCCGTCGTCGGGCGGTAGTAGAACATCAGCAGCGTCCCCGTGAGCGTGAGCACGAGGAAGAGGAAGAACGAGAGCCCGCCCATGCACCACGTGTAGGGGATCGCGAGCGCGTGGCGCCGGACCTTCACCGGGTGCAGGTGCAGGAACACGTTGGTGAAGACCGCGAGCGACTGGTTCTTGCGGGAGTCGGGGTAGCCGTGCCGGAAGAGCGACCGCCAGAGCGGCCCCGTCTTCACGCGCTGCCAGACCTGGCCGGGGATATCGAGCATCGTCTAGTGCACGGCCTCCCGTTCCTTTTCGGTCGCTGGGCCGTGGCCATTGTGGCCGTTCCGGCCGTTCCCGTTCAGCCGGCCGCCGGCGAGCGGCTTGTGTCCGGCGGCGAGGCGCGGGTCGTACATCGGCAGCGGGCGGATCGCCTTGCGCGCGCCGACGGTGAGGTCGAGGTGGATCTCGTCGTCGATCGACTCCTTCGGGAGCGCCCTCCCGACGGCCGGCGTCACCGTGCCGTAGCGGTTCATGGTGATCGCGTCGGTCGGGCAGCGGATGACGCAGAGCGCGCAGCGGATGCACGCGGTCTCGTCGAGGTAGAACGCGACGCCCTGCTCCCACCGCTTGGCGTTCCCGACCGCCGGGATCGCGCCGTCGTCGACGATGTCGCTCATGTCGACCATGTGGATGACGTCCATCGGGCAGACGTCGACGCAGCCGCCGCAGATGATGCAGAGCTCGCCGATGATCTCGATGTTGAAGTTGCACTTGAGGCAGCGGTCGCCCTCGGCGATCGCCTGCGCCTCGGTGTAGCCCTGGTTCACCTCGAGGAACAGCCCGCGCCGATCCTTCCTGCCGAGCTTGGGCATCTCCTGCCGCGGGATGCGGTCGTAGTCGACGGACATGTTGTGGTAGACGCGGGCGAGCTCGCCGGCCCCGGCGATCTGCCCGACGTTGTCCGGCGTGCTCGAGCGCCGCAGCGTCACGATCTCGTGGTACTCGGGGACGTTCACCGCCTGCGCGATCGGGTCGAGGAAGCGCGCGACCTGCTGCGCCGCGCCGCGGCCCTCGGCGACCGCCTCGATGATCGTCGTCGGCCCGGTGCGGTAGTCGCCGGCCATGAAGATCTTCGGGACGACGGTCTGGTAGGTCTCGCCGTCGACCTTCACGTCGCGCCAGCGCTTCACGCGGAGCTCGGGGAACTCGGCGAGGAACGTGACGTCGGGGGCCTGGCCGAGCGCGAGCAGGACCGTGTCGCACCCGATCTCGAACTCCGACCCCGCGATGGGCTCCGGGCTGCGCCGGCCGCTGCGGTCGGGCGCGCCGAGCATGTTGCGCACGAAGCGCACGCCGCGCACGTGGCCGCGCTCGTCGGCCAGGACCTCGACCGGCGAGGCAAGGTAGACGAACCGCATGCCCTCGCGCTCGGTCTCGCCGAGCTCCTCCTCGTCCACCACCATCTCGTCGCGCGACCGGCGGTAGACGATGGAGACCTCGTCCGCGCCGAGCCGCCACGACGTGGACGCGCAGTCCATCGCGGTGTAGCCGCCGCCGAGGACGACGACGCGCTTGCCGACCTCGAGCGGCCGGCCGCGATACGCGCGCTCGAGGAAGACGATGCCCGCCATGACGCCGTCGGCGTCCTCGCCCGGGATCCCCGGGTAGTTCGGCTCGAAGCAGCCCGCGGTCACGAGCACCGCGTCGTGCTCGTCGTGGAGCCGACGGAGCGTCACGTCGCGGCCCACCAGCGTCGAGAGCCGCAGCTCGACGTTCTCGTTGACGATCCCGTTGATGTCCCGGTCGATGACCTCTCGCGGCAGGCGGAACGGCGGCACCCCCGCGAGCGCGGTGCCGCCGGCCTGGTCGAGCGCGTCGTAGACGGTCACGCCGAACCCGAGCTTCGCGAGGTCGCTCGCGGCGGCGAGCCCCGCGCACCCGGCGCCGACGATGGCGACCCTCCCCTGCGGCGGGCCGAACACGGGCGCTGCTGGTTGGGTGTACGGACGCCCGTCGACGGTGACGTTCGCGTGGGTCCAGTCGGAGAGGAACTTCTTCACGTAGCGGATGGAGAGGGGTTTGTCGACCTCCTTGCGGCGGCAGGCCGTCTCGCAGGGGGCCGCGCAGACGCTGCCGCAGATCGAGGCCATCGGGTTCGGGTCGAGCGCGAGCTCCCAGGCCTTCTCGAACTCGCCGGCGGCGGCCAGGTTGAGGTAGCCGCGGCAGTTCGTCCGGACCGGGCAGGCTTCCTGGCAGGGGATGTTCTCCTGGTACCAGGAGGGGCCGACCTCCACGACCTGGTAGAGCTCTCTCACCTAATCTCCGGCTGCGCCGGGAGACATGCCCCGGCGGGTGGAACTCACTCGTCGCGGCAAAGCCGCTCCTTGGCGCTCTCTCACGCGAGAAGTCATGCTACCGACGCGTAGTGGCGAGTCAACCGCGCGCGCCCATCACGGAGCGGAAGACGCGCCTCGACGGGTCGGTCGCGGAGTTCGCCTGCGAGGCGCTCGCCGTCGAGCCGGGTCGTCGAGCGGTCCTGCGCTACCTCGTCGACCGCGAATGGCCCATCGCCGGCACGGCCCTCCGCGTACCGGTCGGGACGGTCACCATCGGGCACTTCTGGAGCGACCGCCCGTACAACGTCTACCACTGGGTCGTCGACGGCCGGACGCTGGCGTACTACTGCAACGTGGCGGCCGACACGGTCATCTCGGCGGACGCCGTCCGGTACCTCGACCTCGCCGTGGATGTGCTCCTGCGCCCGTCCGGCGCGATCGAGATCCTCGACGAGGAGGAGCTGCCGCCGGACCTCGCGCCGGCGCACCGGCTGGTCATCGCGAAGGCGCTCGAGGCGCTCATATCGTCGCCGCGCACGCTCCTGCGCGAGGTGGAGTCCGCGACGCGCGACGCGCTGGCGCGATGAGCGAGATCGTCGCGACCGGCGCGAGCGCGGACCAGGTCCGGGCCGCGCTCGCCCGCTCGTTCGAACCGTGGCCGCGGCTCGGCCTGCGCTGGTCGGTGCGGCGCGGCTACGCGGTCGAGCTCCACGACGACGACGGATTCGTGCTGCGCGCGCTGCCGCGGCTGGGCGGCTCGCCGCTGTTCGAGGCGTGGGGCCGCTGGCGCGAGGGCGGCGGGGTGGTCGTCGAGACGCGCCCGATGGCGCTCGCGTACATGCCGCTCGTGCTCGTGAACGCGCTCGCGCTCTGCGTGCTGTTCGCGGCGGTCCTGCTGCTGGGCGCGCGCGGCGCCATCCAGCTCTGGATCCAGCTCTCCGGGATCGGCGTCGTCGTCCTGTTCCTCGTGGCGCTCGCCGCGCAGCTCGTCGTGATGGCCTTCTTCGAATGGCTGAACGGACCCCGCGAGCGCGCTCAGCTCGTCGCGCTGCTCCGCGAGGTGCTCGGGCCCTGAGCCGACGCGCGCCCCGCGGCGAGCCACGCCTCGGCATCGCCCGGGCGCGTGAAGCGCAGCTTCGCCACGTGCGCGTACCGCGGCTCGGCGAAGAGACGCGCGCAGTCGCGCCGGCGCCCGCGGTACGTCCGGAGCGCCCACCAGAAGAGCGACTCGCGGGAGAAGAACGCGTCCCGCACGCTCTCACGGTTGCCGGTCCCGGGCCACAGCTCCCGCCGGTCGCGGATGCGCGCGATCGTCCGCCGCCACAGCCGCCGGTAGATGACGAGGAGCGAGAAGTCGAGCCACACGATCGTGTCCGCACGGGCCCACACGATCTGCCGCGCCCCGCGGCCGCCGTAGCTGCCGTCGACCACCCAGCCGTCGCCCGCGGTCACGTCGCGCACGCGGGCCTGGAGCGTCTCGGCGTCGGCCAGGGTCCGGCGCCGTCCCCACGCGAGCGCGTCGAGCTCGACGCGCGGCACGCCGAGGATCGTCGCCAGCTCGCCCGCGAAGGCCGTCTTCCCGGTCCCCGTCGAGCCGACCACGGAAACGCGCTTCAGGTGCCGACGATATCCTCGCCTCGTCCCGTGAAGCTCCACGAATACCAGGCGAAGCAGCTGCTCGCGCGCGCCGGCATCCCCATCCCCGAGGGCCGCGTCGCGACGACGCCGGAGGAGGCCGAGGCCGCGGCGCGGGCCGTCGGCGGCAGGGTGGCCGTGAAGGCGCAGGTGCACGTCGGCGGCCGCGGGAAGGCGGGCGGCATCAAGCTCGCCGGCTCCGCGAACGAGGCGCGCGAGGCGGCGGGCGCGATCCTCCACATGCAGATCAAGGGGCTGCGCGTCCGCAGGGTCTACGTCGAGCGCGCCGCGAGCGTCGCGAAGGAGCTGTACCTCGGCATCACGCTCGACCGCGACCGCCGCCGCCCGGTGGTCATGCTCTCGACCGTCGGCGGCATGGACATCGAGGAGGTCGCCGCGTCCTCGCCGGAGAAGATCGCGCGGGGCTGGCCGGACCCGCTCTTCGGCCTGCTCCCCTTCCAGGCGCGCGCGCTCTGCTTCGACGCGGGCGTTCCCGCCGAGCAGCGGAGCGCCGTCGCCGACGCGCTGGGGCGGCTGTACGGCGTGTACGCGCGGAGCGACGCGATGCTCGTCGAGATCAACCCGCTGTTCATCCAGACGGACGGATCGATCCTCGCGGGCGACGCCAAGCTCGACGTCGACGACAACGCGCTCTTCCGGCAGCCGGAGCTGCGCGAGTGGAAGGAGGTGAGCCCGGACGAGGAGGTGGAGGAGCGCGCCCGCGCGCTCGGCTTCAGCTACGTGCAGCTCGACGGCGACGTCGGGATCATCGGGAACGGCGCGGGCCTGGTCATGGGCACGCTCGACGCGGTCCGCAACGCCGGCGGACGCGCCGCGAACTTCCTCGACGTCGGCGGCGGCGCCAAGGAGTCCGTGGTGAAGGCGGCGCTCGAGATCGTGCTGGCCAACGCGAAGGTGAAGAGCGTGCTCATCAACATCTTCGGCGGCATCACGCGCGGGGACGAGGTCGCGAAGGGGATCCTCTCCGTGATCGCGCGGCACCCTCCGGCGGTGCCGCTCGTCATCCGCCTGTCGGGGACCGAGGCCGAGGCCGGCCGCAGGCTCCTCGAGGGCGCGCCGCTCGTCTCGCGCGCGACGATGGACGAGGCCGCGAGCGAGGCCGTGCGGCTGGCGGCGACGGGGGCGGAGCCGTGAGCGTGCTCTTGGGACGCGACACGCGGGTGCTCGTCCAGGGCATGGGCCGCGAGGGGACCTTCCACGCGACGCGCATGAGGGAGTACGGCACGAAGGTCGTCGCGGGCACGAAGCCCGGCGCCGGCGGGACGGCCGTCGAGGGCATCCCGGTCTTCGACACGGTCGCGCGGGCGGTCGACGACACGGGCGCGAACGCGTCGATCATCTTCGTCCCGGCGCCGGGCGCGATGGACGCGATGCTCGAGGCGATCGACGCCGAGCTCTCGCTCGTCGTCTGCATCACCGAGGGCACGCCGGTGCAGGACATGGTGAAGGTCGCCTCGGTGCTCGACCGGTCGGCGACGACGCTCATCGGCCCGAACTGCCCCGGGGCGATCACGCCGGGCGAGTGCAAGATGGGGATCATGCCGGCGGAGAACTTCTCCCCCGGCCCCGTCGGCTTCGTCTCGCGCTCCGGGACGCTCACCTACGAGATCGCCGACGCGCTCTCGCGCGCCGGCCTCGGCCAGACCACCTGCCTCGGCATCGGCGGCGATCCGGTCATCGGCCTGCCCACACCCGCGGCGGTGCGCCTGCTCAACGAGGACCCGGCGACCGAGGTCATCGTGATCGTCGGCGAGATCGGCGGGAGCGCGGAGGAGCACGCCGCGGAGTACATGCGCGCGTTCGGGAAGAAGCCCGCGGTGGCGTTCATCGCCGGACGCAGCGCGCCGCCCGGGAAGCGCATGGGGCACGCCGGCGCGATCGTGTCGGGCAACCAGGGCACCGCGGAGTCGAAGGTGCGGGCGTTCGAGGCGGCCGGCATCCCGGTCGCGGGCGCGCCGAGCGAGATCCCCGCGCTGGTGAGGGCGGCGCTGGGCACCCGCTGATCACGTCCGCCGCGGCGCGCGTGTACGCTTCGCGCCGTGGAGGCAGAGAACCCCCTCCGCCGCTTCCAGCTCTCGGCGCTCCTCGTCATCGTCGCGCTGCTGTACGGCACCGCCGGCTACATGCTCATCGAGGGCTGGAACGCGGTCGACGCCCTGTACATGGCGCTCACGACCATCGCGACCGTCGGCTTCGGCGAGATCTACCCGCTCTCGACGGCGGGACGCATCTTCACCATGACGCTCATCCTGGGCGGCACCGGCGCGATCCTCTACACGCTCGGTGTGTTCGCGGAGACCGTCGCGGAAGGACGATTTGGCACGTATCGGAGGCAACGGCGGATGCAGAGCGAGATCGCGTCGCTGCGCGGGCACTTCATCGTCTGCGGATACGGACGCATCGGGACGCAGATCGTGCGCGAGTTCGAGCGCCAGCACGTCCCCTACGTCGTCGTCGAGGTCAACCCCGAGCCGCTCGCGCGCCTGCGCCGCGAGGGGCGGCGCGTCGTCGAAGGCGACGCCGCGTCGGAGGAGGTGCTGCGGAGCGCCGGGATCGAGCGTGCGAAGGGGCTGCTCGCGGTCGTCGACTCGGACGAGCGCGTCGTGTACATCACGCTCTCGGCGCGCGCGCTCAACCCGGGCCTCTACATCACCGCGCGCGCCAGCCAGCCGGAGTCGCAGCGGCGTCTCGAGCTCGCCGGCGCGAACCGCGTCGTGTCCCCTTACCGCATGGCGGGCCGTCTCATGGCGCAGCTGGCGCTCCGGCCGGCGGTCGTCGACGTGATCGAGACGATGCAGCACGGGGAGAGCTCGATCGGCATCGAGGAGATCCTCGTCGGGGCCACGTGCGCCGCGCGCGGCCGGACGCTGCGCGAGGCCGGCCTGCTCGAGAGCGGCCGCGCGCGCCTGCTCGCGCTGCGCCGGAGCGGCGGCACGCTGCACGTGAACCCCGAGGAGGGCCTGCGCATCGAGGACGGCGACCTCGTGGTCGCGATGGGGGCGGAGAGCGAGCTCACCGCGACCGCGGCGATCCTCCAGTAGTGAGCGAAGCCGTCTCGATCCTCGAGATCGGAGTCGTCCTGCTCGTCGCGGCGGTCGCGGGCGTCCTGAGCCGCCGCGCCGGGCTCCCCGCCGTGGTCGGCTATCTGCTCGTCGGCCTCGCCGTCAGCCCGTTCACGCCGGGTTACGTCGCCGACCGGGACCGGATCCGGCTCTTCGCGGACGTCGGCGTCGTCCTCCTGCTGTTCGAGGTCGGGATCGAGCTCGACCTGCGCTCGCTCGCGAAGGAGCCGCGCGGGATCCTCCTGGCGGTGCCGCTGCAGGTCGTGATGGTCACGGCGCTCGGGATGGCGCTGGCGATGGCGCTCGGCAGCGACGCGCCGGCCGCGGTGACGCTCGGTCTCGTCGCCGCGCTGTCGTCGTCCGTCGTCGTCGTGAACGTCTCGCGCAGCCGGATGCGCACGACGGACGTGCCCACCGAGCGCGCTCTCGTCGTGTGGGCCATCCTCCAGGACGCGGTCACGCTCGTCGCCGCGACGTTCCTCGCCCTGCTCCTCACTCCGGGGAGCGGATCGCCGGTCCTCGTGCTGGCGAAGGTCCTCCTCTTCGTGCTGTTCGCCGCGCTCGTCCAGCTGTGGGCCATCCCGCCGCTGCTCGCCTGGTCCCGCTCGATGCCCGACTCGTTCCTCGTCGTCGCCGTCTCGGCGGCGCTGGCGATCGCGGGCGCCGGCGCCGTCGTCTTCGACGTTCCCGTCGCCCTCGCCGCGTTCGTGGCCGGCGTCCTCTTCTCGGCGCGCCCGGTGGCCCGGGAGGCCCGGCGGGAGGTGCTCCCCTTCCGTGACCTGTTCGCGGTCCTCTTCTTCGTCGCCGTCGGCTCGCTCGTCGATCCCGCGGCCATCGGGCGCGAGCCGCTGTGGCTCGCGTTCTTCGTCGGGCTCGTCGTCGCCAAGAGCCTGCTCGTGTCCGCGCTCGCCGCGCTCTTCGCCGTGCCGGCGCGCAGGTGGCAGCTCGGCGTGGGTCTCGGGCAGATCGGCGAGTTCAGCTTCGTCGTGCTCGGCCTCGGCGTGAGCGCGGGCGTCGTGAGCGCGGGTCAGTCGAGCGGGGCGCTCGCCGCCGCGGCGGTGACGATCGCGGCATCCGCGATCCTCGTGCGCGCGTTCCCGAAGGTCCGCTAGCCCGAGGGCTCCGGGTCAGCGGATGCCCGGAACGAGCATGGGCACCTCGCGCGCGTAGCTCGCGTATTCCTCTCCGAGCTCCGCCCGGAGCAGCGCCTCCTCGGTGCGCGCGCGAAGCACGAGGACCGGCAGGGTGACGAGGAGCGTCCCGAGGGCGAAGACCGCGTTCCCGGTCGCGAGGATCGCGCCGACGGAGTGGAGCGCGAGCCCCGTGTAGATCGGATGGCGCACCACGCCGTAGGGGCCGCGACGGACGACCTCGTGGCCGCCGTGGACCTCGAGCGCCAGGTCGTAGTGCCTGCCGAGCGCGGCCATCGCCCAGAGGGCGAAGGCGACGCCGCCGATGACCAGCCCGAGGCCGAGCCACACCACGGCGGCCGGCATGGCCAGGGACGGCCCCGGCCGGACCCAGACCACCAGGTACGGCAGCCACGAGAAGTAGGCCGCGGCGTGCGCCGGCCCGCCGGCCCGCCGCCGCGAGCCCCCGCGCCGCGCGACGTTGCGCACACGCGTGACCTGCGCGGCGAGCATGAAGAGCGCGAAGCTCGCGACGACCACGCCGGAGACGACGGCCGCGGGGATCACCCGAGGGCCGCGCGGAGGCGCATCGCCGCGAGGGCGCTCGAGCCGTCCTCGTCGTGGCGGAAGTACGCATACGCGTCGCGGCCCGCGTCGAGGACGGCTCCGAGCCGGCGCGCCCACGCGTCCACCGCGTCGTCGGGGTATCCCTCGCGGGCGCGGAGGCGCACGTACGCGAAGTCGGCGACGGCGCCGACCGTCTCGACCGGCGACGGGTGACCCTCGCCCTCGGCGTGCACGAGCGCGACGTTCGCCGTGCGCAGCAGCTCGTACACCTCGTCGGCGTACCAGGACGGGTCGCGCACCTCGAGCGCGCAGCGCACGTCGCGCGGGAGCGCGGCCAGGAACATCGCGAGCCGGTCCTCGTCGCGCCTCACCCACGGCGGCGTCTGGAAGAGCACCGGGCCGAGCCGGCGCCCCAGCAGCCGCGCGCGCTCGAAGAACACCGGGAGCGTGTCGGCGGGATCGCGGAGCTGCGCGCGGTGGGTGATCTGCCGCGACGCCTTGAGGCCGAACACGAAGTCCTCGCCCGTCGCCGCGGTCCACTCCGCGACGTTCTTCTCGGTCGGGAGGTGGTTGAACGTGTAGTTGATCTCGATCGTCGACAGCTTCGTCGCGTAGAAGCGCAGGAAGTCCTTCGTCGCCATGCCCTCCGGGTAGAACCGCGGCCGCCAGGCCGCGTACGACCAGCCGGAGGTCCCGACGAACGCCCTAGCCCTCGTCATCCTTCACCGCGTGCCGGCCGAGCACCGCGTAGGCGACGCCGGCGGTGAGCGAGTTGGCGCGCTTGAGGTTCGCGAGCAGGTCGAGGTGGATGCTCGACGTGTCGATCGACTCGCGCAGCCCCTCGTGCAGCCGCTGGATGTGCGTCTGGCGGAGCCGGCGCTCGAGCAGGTTGATGTTGCTCTTGTGCCGGATGACCTTCTCGGCGATGGTGCCGTCCTGGGTGGCGAGCGCGGAAAGCGCGAGCTCGAGGTTCTCGACGACCTTCGCGTGCAGGTCGTGCACCTCGGCCCAGCCCTGCCGGCTGAACACGTGCCCGCCCCGGATCTTCTTCTCGGCGAGCTCCATGAGGTTCTTCTCGATGACGTCGCCGATCTCCTCGAGGTTCGCGATGACGAAGATGAGCGCGGTCTCGCGCTCGGCCTGCTCCTCGGTGAGCGACTGGGCGCCGAGGGCGATGAGGAACTGCTTGATGTCCTCCTCGAGCCGGTCGATGACGTCGTCGCGGGCGATGAGCCTCCGCAGGAGCTGCTCGTCGTCGCGCTCGAAGACCTCGATCGACTCGCGCAGCGAGGACACGACGACGTCGCCCATGCGCAGCGCCTCGCGCAGCGCCTGCCCGAGGGCGACCGCCGGCGTGTCGAGCGTCTGGGGGTTGAGGTAGATCGCTCCCGCCTCCTTCGACTCGCGCTCGGGGATGAGCCACTCGAACAGCCGAGCCGCGAGGTCGGTGCCCGGGAGGAACAGCGCGCCGAGCGCGACGTTGAAGATCGTGTGCGCGTTCGCGATCTGGCGCTCCACGTCGGGGGCGGTGCGCGACACGAGGTCGGCGAACGGGCCGATGAACGGGAAGAAGATCGCGACGCCCACGACCTTGAACGCGGCGTGCGCGGCGGCGACGCGGCGCGCCTCGGCGTTCTGGCCGATCGCCGCGACGAGCGCGGTGACCGCGGTGCCGATGTTCGCGCCGAAGATGATCGGGATGGCGCCGACGAGCGGCATGACGCCGGCGAGCCCCAGCGAGAGCGCGAGGCCGATGACCGCGGCGCTCGAGCGCACCAGCCCGGTGAACGCCGCGGCGACGAGCAGCAGGATGAGCGGCTGGTCGACGAGCGCGCCGAGCAGCTCCGAGAAGAGCGCGCTGCGCGCGAGCGGCGAGGTGCCGTCCGTGACGAGCTTCATCCCGAGGAACAGCAGGCCGAAGCCGAGGATCGCCTGGCCCACGTAGCGGACGGTGCCGCGGCCGGCGGCCCACAGCAGCCAGCCGGCGAACACGACGAGCGGCGAGAACGCCAGCACGTCGAACGCGAGGAGCTGCACCGTCACCGTGGTGCCGATGTCGGCGCCGAGGATCACGCCCATCGTCTGCCGCAGCGAGAGGAGCCCCGCCGACGCGAAGCCGACGAGCATCACGGTGGTGGCGCTGGACGACTGCAGCACCGCCGTCACGCCGGCGCCGACCGCGAGCGACTTGAGGCGGTTCCCGGTGAGCGTGGACAGGAGGTGCCGCAGGCGCGTGCCGACCGCGCGCTGCAGGCCCTCGCCGACGAGGCGGACGCCGTACAGGAGCAGCGCGGTCCCGCCGAGGAGCGCGAAGAGCACCCGATCCGCGTCGGTCACTGGGTGCGGAGTATCGCGGCTATTTCGCGACGGTGAGCGTGGCGCGGCCGGACGCGGAGGACGCGAGCACGACGACCGCGAGGTCGCCCTCGGTCGACGGGGCGGTGAAGGTGACGCTGGCGACGCCCGCGGCGTCGGTACGCGCGGAGCCCACGGTCACGACCCCGACCGAGATGGTGACGAGCTCGTTCGCGCGGGTGGCCCCGTTCGCGGACACGACCACCTGCGCCGTCACGCTGGCGCCCGGCTTCACCCGGGTCTGGTCGAGCGTGACCTGCACGGTCACGTCGCCGCCCGCCGCCGGGGCTTTCACCGTGACCGTCGACTTCTTCGTCGTCTCGTTCCCGGCGGGGTCGCGCGCGGTGACCGTCAGTGCGAGCGAGCCGGCGGGTGCGCTCACCGCCTCGGTGAAGGCGCCGTCGGGGCCGACGACGACCGTCCGTCCGTTCACGACGATCGCCGCGCCCGCCTCGGTCCTGCCCTGCACGGCGACGGTCGGGCCGTCGAGCGTGGCGCCGTCGGCCGGCGTGGCGACGGTCAGCTGCGGCGGCTGACGGTCGAGCACGACGCTGTAGCGCGAGGTGGCGATCACCTCGGCGCCCGCGACGAGCGCGAGGTCGATGCTGTTCGTGCCCTCGCGGAGCGCGAGCCGCACCGTGAACGCCCCCTTCGCGTCCGGCGTCACCGTCGTGACGAGGGCCGCGTTCAGCATGACCGTGACGCGGCGCCCCTCCGCGATCGCGAACGAGGGCACGCGCCCGTCGAGCTGGAGCCGCTCGTCCCGGGTGTAGTCGGGGAGCGCGTCGGCGACCGGGCGGGCGCTCACCGTCCCGCCGCTCCCGGGCAGCTCGATCGTGCCGGTCCCGGCGTTCGCCGGGAAGAGCTCGCCCAGCCGGACGCCCACGTCGGCGACGCCCGCGCCGATCACGCCGCCGACCATCGGGCTGGCCAGGAGCACGAAGGCGACCGCGGCGAGCAGGATGACGGCGTCGAGGGGGCCGAGCGCGCGCCGCAGACGGGGCGCCAGGCCGGCGCTCCGCGCCACCGCCCGATAGCGCTCCCGGGGCACGGGCGCGCGCCGGGCGACGTCGCGATGGACCTTCACGCTACCCACAACGTAGCCGAAGGCGCAGAGGCACTCGGGTGGGGACCGGCGGGCGGGGCACGACCCCGGTCCGGCGCGGAAGATAGCGAAAGGGCGCCGGTCCGGATCGGACCGCCGCCCTCCGCTGGTGGGTGGGATGAGGGGCTCTGTTTAGTCCTGGTCACCCCAGGCAGCGGGACTCTACCCCGGCCAGCCCCGGCCGCGCAAGCGAACACAAGTACTAGGCCCCTTCCTGCTGGCACCGGGTACCCGCGGCTCGGGCGGGACGGCTCGGCTCACGCGGGTGGCAGATGCCGCTCCGGCGGGCCGATGTAGAGCTGGCGCGGCCGCGCGATCTTCTGCTCCCCGTCGAGGAGGCCCTCCTCCCACTGGGCCAGCCACCCCGGCGTCCGGCCGATGGCGAAGAGCACCGGGAACATCTCGACCGCGAAGCCCATCGCCTGGTAGATGAGCCCGGAGTAGAAGTCGACGTTCGGGTAGAGCTTGTGGCCGACGAAGTACTCGTCCTCCAGCGCGATCCGCTCGAGCTCGAGCGCGACGTCGAGCAGCGGGTTGCGGCCGGTCACCGCGAACACCTGATCCGCGACCTTCTTGATGAGCTTCGCGCGCGGGTCGTAGGACTTGTACACGCGGTGCCCGAAGCCCATCAGGCGGAGCTCGCCGCGCTTCACGCGCGCGATGTGCTCGGGCACGCGGTCGACCGAGCCGATCTCCTCGAGCATGCGCAGCACCTGCTCGTTCGCGCCGCCGTGGAGCGGTCCGTAGAGCGCGCCGACGCCGCTCGCGACGGCCGAGTAGGGATCCGCGCGCGAGCTGCCGACGACGCGCACCGCGCTGGTCGAGCAGTTCTGCTCGTGGTCGGCGTGGAGGATGAACAGCACCTCGAGCGCGCGCTCGAGCACCGGGTCGGGCCGGTACTTCAGCTCGGTCGTCTTCCACATCATGTTGAGGAAGTTGCCGGCGTAGGAGAGGTCGTTGTCGGGGTACGCGTACGGCAGCCCGACCGCGTGGCGGTGCGCGAACGCCGCGATCGTCGGCATCTTCGCGATGAGACGCGCGATCTGCCGACGCCGCAGGGGCGCGTCGCCGATGCGCTTCGCCTCCGGGTAGAAGGTCGAGAGCGCGGCAACCGTGCTCATGAGCATGCCCATCGGATGCGCGTCGTGGTGGAAGCCGTCGATGTACTTCTTCACGTTCTCGTGGATGAAGGTGTGGTGGGTGATCTCGTACGTCCAGCCGACGAGCTCGTCGCGCGTCGGGAGCTCTCCGTGGAGCAGGAGATAGGCGACCTCGAGGAACCCGCAGCGCTCGGCGAGCTCCTCGATGGGGTACCCGCGGTAGCGCAGGATCCCGCGCTCGCCGTCGATGTAGGTCACGCCGCTCTTCACCGCCGCCGTCGCCATGAAGCCGGGGTCGTAGGTGAAGAGGCCCTCGTCCTCGTCGGACGAGCGGATCGCGTGGAGGTCGGTCGCCTTGATCGCGCCGTGCTCGATCGGCAGCACGTACGTCCTGCCGGTCCGGTCGTCGCGCACGGTGAGCGTGTCGGCCGTGGTCGCGCCGGCGGCCGCGGCGGGGCGGATCTCGGTGATGGCCATGTCGGTCTCCTTTCGCTGCTCCGACGGTAGGCGTCCCTCGGCCGCGGCCGACAGGGCCGAACGGCCCTACCGGCGGTGGTGCGAGATGCCCGATCGGTGTGCGACACTCGCACCGGGGTGACCACCGAGAGCAAGCCCGGGACGGCCGGCCCGCGCGGCCTGGAGGGCGTCGTCGCGACGACGACGGCCATCTGCAAGGTCGAGGACAACAGCCTCGTCTACCGCGGGTACCCGATCGACGAGCTCGCGACCAAGGCCGAGTACGAGGAGGTCGCCTACCTCCTGCTGAACGGCGACCTGCCCGGCCGGGAAGAGCTGCGCGACTTCAAGGCCGAGCTCACCAAGCACCGCGCGCTCTCGCCCTTCCTGCGCCAGATCCTCCAGGAGTCCTCCGAGAGCGGCACCGCGATGGACGTGCTGCGCACGGTCGTGTCGGCGGCCGCGACCGAGGACCCGGCCGAGGGCGACAACTCGCGCGAGGCCGAGTACCGCAAGGCGGTGCGCCTCACGGCGAAGCTGCCGACGATGCTCGCCACCTACGTCCGCAGGCGGAACGGGCAGCAGCCCGTGCCGCCGGACCCCAAGCTCGGCCACGCCGCGAACTTCGCGTACATGGCCGGCATCGGCCATGTGCGCGCCGCCGAGGTGCTCAACACCTGCTTCATCCTCCAGGCCGAGCACGGGCTCAACGCGTCCACCTTCACCGCGCGCATCGTCGCCGCGACGAACGCCGACATGCACGCGGCGGTCACCGCGGCCTTCGGTGCGCTGAAGGGGCCGCTCCACGGCGGCGCGACCGACGGGACGATGAAGATGCTCGACGAGATCGGATCCCCCGACCACGTCGCGGCCTGGGTCGACGACGCGATCGCGCGCAAGTACAAGTTCTCGGGCTTCGGCCACCGCGTCTACCGCACCCAGGACCCGCGCGCGAAGTTCCTGCGCGCGTTCGCCGGCGAGCTGCAGCGGACCTGGAAGGGCCCGCGCTACTTCGACATCCAGGAGCGGCTCGTCGACGCCATCGCCGAGCGGCGCCCGCGCATGTCGCCGGCGGCGGCCGACAAGGTGAACGTGGTGAACGTGGACTTCTTCGCCGCGACGACCTACACGTTCCTCGGCATCCCGGCCGACCTCGGCACGTCGCTCTTCTCGGTCGGCCGCATCGCCGGCTGGTGCGCGCACATCATGGAGCAGCACGGCGACAACCGGCTCATCCGCCCGGAGTCCGAGTACACCGGCCCGAGCGGCAAGCGCTACATCCCGATCGCGGAGCGTTAGCGAGCGGGCGCCTCACGGATCGAAGCAGGCGAGCGCCGCGTCCCACGCGAGCTCCGACGCGACCACGCCCAGGCTCACCTCGTCGAGCGCGTCGCCGGCGACCTTCTGCGTCGACACCGCGAAGAGGATGTCGCCGTCCCAGCGCGTGTTGAAGGGCTGGATCGAGCGCGCCATGGACGAGTGCACCTGGCGCGCGAGCGAGCGGAGCTGGAGCGGATCGAGACGCTGGTCCGTCGCGACGAGCGTGAGGTTGGTGTTCTGCGTCACGCCGCGCGCGCGTGCGTCGACCGGATCGTAGGCGCCGGTCCGCTCGATCATGCGCTCCGCACGCAGGCGCTCGCCCGTCCGCGGGTCGCGGTTGCCGCGGACGACGTTCCCGGCACGGTCGACGATCGCGCCGTACGCGTTGATCACCGTGAAGACCGCGACGCGGGTCGGCCCCACCCGGCGGAACGCGCCGCCCTGACCCGCCAGCTCCGCGGTCGCGCCATGGCCGGCCGTGGCGGACGCTCCGGCGCCGTGCGGCCCGAGCGGGAAGCGCCCGGGACGGAGCGCGCGTACGGCGGCGCGGCCGAGCTCCTTGTCCGGGTAGATGGCGTTGTCGCGCCGGCCGAAGTCGAAGATGATGGCGCCGGCGACGAGCGCGATGTCCATCCACTTCGTCGAGTACCCGCGTCGCGCGAAGAGCTCCGCGGCGACGCCGGTGGAGGCCTCGAGGCCGTAGAGCGACCCGCCGGCGAAGCAGACCGCGTTGATGACGGTGAGGTGCTCGCCGTTGATGCCGGGCGACCCGCCACGCACGTCGATGTGCATGCTCGCGGCCTCGGGGAAGTGGAACACCGTGCAGCCCGTCGGACCCTCGGCGTACTCGGCGACGCCGATCTCGAGCCCCGGGAAGTCCACGTCGAGCCGGCGCGCCGCGGCGACCTCGGTGCGCGGGACCGGGCGGACGGTGTCGTTGCCGATCACGCGGGCAGCGAGGCGCGGATCTTCGCGTCGGTCGCGATCCGCACCGCGACGGACGCGAGCATCTCCGCCGTGGTCAGCGCGTTCGCGTGCGCGAGGTCGGTCGCGGAGGCCTCGCGCATCGCGTGCGAGTGGCCGGGCACGGGCGTGGCGCTGACCGGGAAGCCGATGTAGCCGGCCGGCGCCACCTGCGACACGTTGCCGAAGTCGGTGGACGCGAGAGTGAGACCCTCGCTCACGTACGGGATCCGGCGGCGCTCGAGCTCCTGCCTCAGCAGCCCGTCGATGCGCCCGTTCGGCTTCACCGGGGCGTACAGGCGCATGCTCTCGTCGACCTCGACCGTCGTGCCGGTCTGCATCGCGGCGCCCTCGGCCATGCGGTGGAACGTGCGGTCCATCTCCTCGAGGACGTCCAGCGACGCCGCGCGCAGACCGAACTCGCACTCGGCGAGGTCGGGGATGACGTTCGACGCGGCGCCGCCCTTCGTGATGATGCCGTGCACGCGCGTGTCCGCCGGTAGGTGCTGGCGCCACCCGTCCACCGCGAGGAACAGGCGGATCGCGCCGGAGAGCGCGTTGCGCCCCTCGTGCGGCGAGTACGCCGCGTGCGACGCGACGCCGTGGAACCGGACGACACGTCCGGCGATGCCGAGGCTCGACCGTCCGAACTCCCACTCGTTCCCGCCCGGGTGCGACGAGAGCACAGCGACGGAGTCGCGGAACACCCCGGCGTCGATGAGGTCGATCTTCCCGCCGCCGCTCTCCTCCGCGGGCGTGCCGATGAGCTCGACGCCCACCCCCAGGTCCTTCGCGCGCTGCGCCGCGAGGAGGAACGCGCCGACGTTCGACATCGCGATGAGGTTGTGCCCGCAGGCGTGGCCGATCCCGGGCAGCGCGTCGTACTCGGCGAGCAGCGCGACCGCCGGGCCCGCCGGCCCGACCCGCGCGCGGAAGGCGGTCTCGAGGCCGCCGAGCCGCCGCTCGACCTCGTGGCCGTGCCGCAGCAGCAGCGTCGCGATGCTCGCCACCGCCTGCCGCTCCTGGTACGCGAGCTCCGGTGCGCCGTGGATCGCGCGCGACAGCACGATGAGGTCGTCACGAAGGCCGCCGCTCATGCGGCGATCCTCCTGCGGAGGTCGGCATCGGTCGCGATCCGCCGCGCCGTCGCCGCGAGCGCCTCGATCGTGATGAGCGCGCTCCGATGGGCGAGCTCGCTGACGCAGGCCGCGCGCATCTCGTCGGAGTGCCCGGGGATCGCGCGCTCGCTCACCGGAAAGCGGATCCAGTCGGTCGGGATCCGCTGCGACACGTTCCCGAGGTCGGTCGACGCGGTCACGAGCGTGCCGCGCTCGGGCTCGACGCCGCGCGCGCGCAGCTCGTCGGCGATCGCGTCGCCGATGACCGTGTTCGCGGTGACCGGCAGGTACCGCCGGAGGTAGTCGCTGATCTCGACGGTCGTGGCCGTCTGGAGCGCGGCGCCCTGCGCGACGTCGGTGAAGGCCGCGACCATGGCGTCGAGGGTCTCGCGGTCCTTGGCGCGCAGGCCGAAGCGCGCCTCGGCGCGCACCGGGACGACGTTCACGGCGTCGCCGCCGTGATCGATGATCCCGTGCACCCGCGCATCCGGCGGGAGCTGCTGCCGCCATCCATCGATCCCGGTGAAGAGCCGGATGAGGCCGTTCAGCGCGTTGCGGCCCTTCTCCGGCGACGATCCGGCGTGCGCGGCCTGGCCGCGGTAGATGACCCGCTTGCCCACGATGCCGAGACCGGTGCCGCTCACGACCCACGCGCCCTGCGCCGAGGGATGCGTCGACAGGACGTATCCGACGTCGTCGAACACGCCGGCGTCGAGCAGGTCGATCTTGCCACCGCCGTCCTCCTCGGCGGGCGTCCCGATGATCTCGACGGCGACCTCGAGGCCGCTCGGGTCGGCCGTGGCGGCCAGGAACGCGCCGACGTTCGTCATCGCGATGAGGTTGTGCCCGCAGCCGTGACCGAGGCCCGCGAGCGCGTCGTACTCGGCGAGCAGGGCGATCGACGGCCCCGCGGGCCCGACGCGCGCGCGGAACGCCGTCTCGAGCCCCCCGACGCCGGTCGAGACGTCGTGACCGTGCCCGGTGAGCAGATCGCGGATGCGGCCGCAAGCGCGACGCTCTTGATACGCGACCTCCGGGTCGGCGTGGATCTCGGAAGACAGCGTGAGGAGTTCCGTGCGCAGCGCGTCGGGGAGCGTCACCAGGCTGTATACTGCTCCGTAGCGCTCTTCCCCGTCCCTCCGCCGTGCACGAGCGCACCTTCTGCGCCGCCGGCGTTCCCCGAAGACCGTCACGCACCAGCACAACACGCAAGGAGCGACCACCGCGTTGGACACCACAGAGCCCACACCGCAGACACCCCAGACGAGCACACCGGCGCCGGCCGAGCCTCCCGCCCGCCGCGAGCCGCCGGCCCAGCCGGCCCGCAAGTACTACACGATCACCGAGCTCTCCGAGGCGAAGCCGAAGGACCTCCTCGCGATCGCGAAGGAGTTCAACGTCGGAGACCTCGGCGCCTCGCTGAACAAGCAGGACGTCATCACGCGCATCCTGCAGGCGCAGACCGAGGCGCAGGGCAACATCTTCGCCCAGGGCATCCTCGAGATCGTCGAGGACGGGTTCGGGTTCCTCCGCCGCCGCAGCCTGCTCCCCTCGCCCGACGACGTCTACGTCGGCTCGAGCCAGGTCCGCCGTCTGGGGCTGCGCACCGGCGACTTCATCACCGGGCAGACGCGTCCGCCGAAGGACAACGAGAAGTACTTCAGCCTGCTGCGCGTCGAGGCGGTCAACGGGATGGACCCCGAGGTCGCGAAGCGCCGGCCGCACTTCGAAGATCTCACGCCGGTCTTCCCGGACGAGATGTTCGACCTCGAGATCGAGGGAGCGAACCTCAGCCAGCGCCTCATCAACCTCGTGAACCCGCTCGGCCTGGGCCAGCGCGCGCTCATCGTGTCGCCGCCGAAGGCCGGGAAGACGACCCTCCTGAAGGACATCGCCAACGGCATCGCCGGCAACCACCCCGACGTCCACATCATGGTCGTGCTGGTGGGCGAGCGTCCCGAGGAGGTCACCGACATCCGCCGCTCGATCAAGGGCGAGGTGTTCTCGTCCACCTTCGACGAGCCGACCGAGAACCACACGCACGTCGCCGAGCTCGCGCTCGAGCGCGCCAAGCGCCTGGTGGAGGGCGGCCGCGACGTCGTCATCCTCCTCGACTCGATCACGCGCCTCGCCCGGGCATACAACCTCGCCGTCCCGCCGTCGGGCCGCACCCTGTCCGGCGGCATGGATCCGGTCGCGCTCTACCCCCCGAAGCGCTTCTTCGGCGCCGCGCGCAACATCGAGGGCGGCGGATCGCTCTCGATCTTCGCCACCTGCCTCGTCGACACCGGCTCCCGCATGGACGACGTCATCTACGAGGAGTTCAAGGGGACCGGCAACTCCGAGATGATCCTCGACCGCAAGCTCCAGGAGCGTCGCACGTTCCCGGCCATCAACATCCCGGCGTCGGGGACGCGCCGCGAGGAGATGCTGCTCGCGCCCGAGGTCATGCGGCAGGTCATCCTGCTGCGCAAGATGCTCTCGGCGGTCGGGCAGATCGAGGGCACCGAGCTCCTGCTCCAGCGCCTCGGCAAGACCAAGACGAACCGGGAGTTCCTCTCGTCCATCGCGAAGGCGATGGAGGCCGACTCCAAGAGCTGACGGCAAGCCGCCGCCGTTCGACTCTTCGAGCCCCGCTCGGAGGTCGTCGCGTGGTCCGACCCGCCGCCACCGGTCTCGCCACCGCCTTTTACCGCCTCTACCTGCTCGACGCGCTCGCCGCCGAGCCGGCCCGGCCGACCGCGCTGCTCGCGCGCATCGCGTCGGAGCGGCTCCCGCTCGCGAGCGGCGGCTTCAGCCGCGCGCTGCACTCGCTGCTGGAGGGCGGCTACCTCGTCGCCTGCGAGGAGGGCAGGGTGGCGCTCACGCCGCTCGGTGCGGCCGAGCGGATGGCGGAGCGCGAGCGGTGGCGCGCGGTGCTGCCGACGGCGGCGCGCCTGGTCGGGGAGCACGAGGCCGTCGCCCGCGCCGCACCGCGCCTCGCCGAGCCGCCGCCGGTCCGCCACCGCACCGCGGCGGTCGCGGAGGCCTACCTCGACCGCGTGCTCGTCGCCGCGCTGCGCTAGCGCCTCGCGGCCGCGCGTGACGGCGGCCGTTCGTTCGCGCTCGTGCTCGGCGTCGCCGACGTGGACGCGTCGGCCGAGCCGACGCGCCGCGCGATCGTGCACCGCACCATCCGGGCGACGCTCGGCGCCGGCTCGACGATGTTCGGCGGCGACGCGAGCGCGTTCCGGTACGGCGACGCGGGGGTCGCGATCGTCGCGCCGCTCGTCTCCGACGTCGGGCGCGGCGCACGTCTCGCGGCGCTCCTGCGGGCGCGGCTGGACGAGCTCCTGCGCGGCATGACGACGAGCGTGCGGGCGTTCTCGGGCGCGCGGTGGCAGGTGCGCGTCGGCGAGGCGACCTGGACCGACGAGATCGCGACGAGCGCCGCGCTGCTGCGCCTGGCGCAGGAGGCGCTCGAGCGGGACGGGCCTTTGGCGTCCGCGGCCTAGTGTCACGACACTAGACCACCGCGCTGCTCCAGGAGGCGAGCTCCGCGCCGTCGAACGCGTTGCGACCCTGGTGCTGCGCGGCGCGCCACACCGGGCACACGAAGGCGAAGCGCTCCTGGCAGGCGCGCTCCGGACGCTCGCGCGCGACGGCGCCCGCGGCGCGCAGCGCGTGATAGACGTGACAGAGCGGGAGCCCGGCGACGTTGGCGAGGCACCCGTCGAGCGCGGCGACGAGGCGCGCGCCCTCACCCTGGATCGCGTAGCCGCCCGCCTTGTCGAGCGGCTCGCCCGTCGCCACATACCGCTCGATCTCGCGGAGCGGGGCGGCGCGCATGCGCACCCGCGAGCGGACCGCGAACGCCGATCGCCGCCCCGCCGCGTCCACGACGACGACCTCGGTGCGCACCTCGTGCGTCACGCACGCGGCGAGGTCGGCGAGCATGGTCACGGCGCCGCCCGCGTCACGCGGCTTGCCCACGCGGACGTCGCCGACGACGAGCTCGGTGTCCGCGGCGAGCGTCGGCGTGCCCGCCCGCGCGACGGCATCGGCCTTGCCCGACGCGGGCGACGCGTGCGCGCTCTCGTCGATGGACGCCGGCGCGACCTCGAACGGCACGCCGAGCAGCCGCAGCAGCTCGATCCGTCGCGGCGATCCGGACGCGAGACGGAGCACGCCGGTATGGTCCCTCATGCGCGGCCGGCGCCTCGTGTCGTGACACTAGACTCCGAGCGTGCCCAGGAGTCCGAGCGCGGCCCGCGCCGCCGCCTCGCTGCTCACGGTCGACGAGGCGCTCGCTCGCGTGCTCGCGCGCATCAGGCCGCTCGAGCCGGTCGAGACGCAGCTGCTCGACGCGCTCGGCGGGGTGCTCGCCGAGGACGCCGTCGCGGGAGCCGACGTGCCCGCGTTCCGCAACTCCGCGATGGACGGGTACGCCGTCCGCGGCACGGACGTGCGGCGCGCCGGCGTCCGTCTGCGCGTCGTCGGCTCGATCGCCGCCGGCGCGATGCCGGCGGGCGCGGTGAGCGCGGGCGAGGCGGTGCGCATCATGACCGGCGCGCCGATGCCCGAGGGCGCCGACACCGTCGTGCGCGTCGAGGACACCGACAACGGCACCGACACCGTGCTCGTCGAGCGCGCGACCCCCACCGGCGCCGCGGTGCGGCAGGCCGGCGAGGACCTCCGCCGCGGCGAGACCGTCATCCCGGCGGGGACGCCGCTGCGCCCCGCGGAGATCGGCGTGCTCGCCTCGATCGGCCGGGCGAGCGTGCGCGCCGTGCGCCGTCCCAACGTCGCGGTGCTGTCCACGGGCGACGAGCTCGTCGAGATCGCCGAGGAGCCCGGACCCGGGCGCATCCGCGACGCGAACCGCTACAGCCTGTCGGCCGCGGTGCGCGCGGCCGGCTGCGCCGCGTTCGAGCTCGGGATCGCGCGGGACGAGGCGTCGGACCTGCGCCACGCGCTCGGCAACGCGGCGTTCGGCGACCTCGTCGTCACCAGCGGCGGCGTCTCGGTGGGCGACCACGACCACGTGAAGCCCGTCGTCGACGCGATGGGGTCGATGGACTTCTGGTCGATCGCGATCCGGCCGGGGCGCCCGCTGGCCTTCGGTGAGCTGCGCACGAAGCGCGGCACGGTGCCGATCTTCGGGCTGCCCGGCAACCCGGTGTCGGCGCTGCTCACGTTCGAGCTGTTCGTGCGCCCGGCGCTGCTGCGCATGGCCGGCCACACGAAGCTGCACCGGCCGCGCGCGCGGGCGACGCTGCTCGACCGTGTCGACAAGCCGAAGGGCCTGCGCATGTTCGCCCGGGGCGTGCACGACGCGGACGCGGGGACGGTGCGCTCGACCGGACCCCAGGGCTCGGGCATCCTGCGCTCGATGTCGCTCGCGAACTGCCTCATCGACCTCCCCGAGGACGCGACGGCGGCCGAGACGGGCGCGACCGTGGCGATCGTCCGGACCGACCTCCCCGAGGACCACTGAGTGCCCGCGCGCAGGCGGCTCACGCACGTCGACGCGCGGGGCGCCGCGCGCATGGTCGACGTCGGCGGCAAGCCGGTCAGCGAGCGCCGCGCGACCGCGCGCGGCCTGCTGCGCGTCTCGACGGCCACGCTCGACCTGGTGCGCGACGGCCGGACTCCGAAGGGCGACGTGCTCGCCGCGGCGCGCATCGCCGGGATCATGGGGGCGAAGCGGACGTCCGAGCTCATCCCGCTGTGCCATCCGCTCGCGCTCACGCACGCCAGCGTCGAGCTCACGCTGGAGGACGACGGCATCGCGATCGAGGCGACGGTCGCCACGGCCGAGCGCACCGGCGTCGAGATGGAGGCGCTCACCGCCGTCGCCGTCGCCGGCCTCACGCTCTACGACATGCTGAAGTCGGCCGAGCGCGGCGCGCGCCTCACCGACGTCCGGCTCGTCGGCAAGAGCGGCGGCCGCAGCGGCGACTTCCGGGCGACGTGATCGCGGTCCGCGGCGGCATCGTCACCGTGAGCACGAAGGGCGCGGCCGGCGAGCGGCCCGACGAGAGCGGCCCGGCGATCCGCGAGGCGCTCGTCGCGGCCGGCCACGAGGTCGTCTCGGCGGCGCTCGTCCCCGACGACGCGACGCGCATCGCGACCGCGATCCTCGACGCGATCCACGCCGGCGCGAACGTGGTCCTCACGACCGGAGGCACCGGCCTCTCGCCGAACGACGTCACGCCCGAGGCGACGCGCCGCGTCATCGACCGCGAGGTGCCCGGGATCGCCGAGGCGCTGCGGTCGCGGTCGCTCGAGAAGACCGCGCACGCGATGCTCTCGCGGGCGGTCGCCGGCGCGGCCGGCGCGACGCTCGTCGTGAACCTGCCCGGCTCGCCGAAGGCCGTGGGTGAGTCGATGGCGGTGCTCCTGCCGGTGCTCCCGCACGCGGTCGAGCTGCTCGCGGGCGAGAGCGGCGAGGCCGGCCACCGGCGCGCGTGAGGCTCCGCGTCGCGCCCGAGGTGCGCTCGGCGCTCGAGGCGCGCCGGCCGGTCGTCGCGCTCGAGTCGACCGTCATCGCGCACGGCCTCCCGCGGCCGACGAACCTCGAGACCGCGCGCGCCCTGGAGGACGAGGTGCGCGCGGCCGGTGCGACGCCCGCGACGGTCGCGCTCGCGGACGGCGCCGCGCTCGTCGGCGCCGACGCGGCGCTCCTGGCGCGCCTCGCGAGGGAGGAGGGCGTCGCGAAGGTCTCGCTGCGCGACCTCGCGCCGGTGCTCGCGCGCGGCGGGCTCGGCGCGGCGACGGTCGCGGCGACGGCCGAGGTCGCCGCGCGCGCGGGCATCGCGGTGGTGGCCACGGGCGGGATCGGCGGCGTGCACCGCGGCGCAGAGCGCTCGTTCGACGAGTCGGCCGACCTCGAGGCGATCGCGCGCAACCCGGTCTGCGTCGTGTGCGCCGGCGCGAAGCTCGTCCTCGACCTCGCGCTGACGCTCGAGCGGCTCGAGACGCTCGGCGTGCCGGTCGTGGGCTACGGCACCGACGAGCTCCCCGCGTTCTACGTGCGGTCGAGCGGGATCGCGCTCGCGCACCGCGCCGACGAACCCTCCGCGGTCGCGCGCATCGCCCGAGAGCAGCTCGCGCGCGGCGCCGGTCTCGTCGTCGCCGCACCGGTCCCCGAGGCCGACGCCCTGGGCCGCGCCGAGGCCGAAGCGGAGGTCGCGCGGGCGCTGGCGGCGGCGGAGCGCGCGGGCGTCCGCGGCGCCGCGCTCACCCCGTTCCTGCTCCGCGCGCTCGGCGAGGCGACGAGCGGCCGCAGCCTGCGCGCGAACGTCGCGCTGCTGCGGCGGAACGCGAAGATCGCGGCGCAGATCGCGGCGGCGCTGTCCGGCGGCGCGACGGGATAGAGACGGGCGACGGCCGCGACTCAGCGGCGCGCGTCGAAGCCGAGCATCTCGCGCATGCGGATGTAGCCGATCACCGACTCGCGGTCGAGGAGGCCGACGAGGCGGCCGTCCTGCGTGACGGGCAGCAGCGACAGCTCTGCGCCGAAGCGCTCGAGCGTGCTCACGAGATCGTCGGTCGGCGCGACCGCGGGCAGCTCGCTCGCGGGCGTCATGATCCGATCGACGGGCGTCACCGGCCAGTCATCCTGCTCGACCTTGCGCAGGTCGGCGATCGTCACGACGCCGGCGAGCCGGTCGCCCGTCGTGATCGCGACGGCGCGCAGGTTCCGCGGGAGCACGTGATCGCGCACGAGCGTCGCGAGCGACGTGCCGCTGGGGACCGCGCGCGGCTCCGTCGTCATGAGCTGTGAGACGCGCGTCGTGCCGACGGCCTGCACCATCCGCTCCTGGTCGAGCGCCTGCGACGCCGCACCCCACAGGAAGTACGCGATGAGCCCGATCCAGAGGCCGCCGGCGTCGCCCTCGAACAGACGGTACGCGCCCCAGAGCACGAACAGGCCCGCCACGACCTGCCCGCCCCGCGCCGCGATCCGCGTCGCGCGCGCGCGGTCGTGGAAGATGCCCGAGATCGACGAGCGCAGCACGCGGCCGCCGTCGAGCGGGAATCCCGGGATGAGGTTGAACACCGCGACGGCGACGTTCACGTAGCCGAGGTAGCCCGCGATCGCCTCGACCGGCTGGAGGCCGGGGTAGAGGTGCAGCCGATCGGTCGCGAGCTGCGAGATCGCGAGGCTCGCCGCGCCGATGACGACGCTCGTCAGCGGTCCCGCCGCGGCCATGAGGAACTCGGCCTTCGCGCTCGGCGGCTCCTTCGTCAGGCTCGCGACGCCGCCGAGGAGGAAGAGCGTGATCGACGAGACGGACATCTTGAAGCGGCGCGCGACGAGCGCATGCGCGAACTCGTGCACGACGACGGACGCGAAGAACAGGAGCGCGGTGATCGCGGCGACGACGAACGTCTTCTGCTGCGACCAGCTCGGATAGCTGAACGGGAACACCTGATCGGCGAGCGAGAGCGTGACGATGAAGAAGATGAGCAGCCACGAGACGTGCACGCGCACGTCGATGCCCAGCAGTCGCGCGATGCGGACGGAGCCCGGCACGCAGCCGAGCATATCGCGCGATACTGCTCTGAGGATGACGCTCACGCGCTTCGGTCCCCTCGAGATGCACCCCGACGTGGCGCGCGCGATCGACGAGCTCGGCTTCATGGCGCCGACGCCGGTGCAGGAGGAGACGATCCCGGTGCTGCGCGCGGGACGCGATCTCCTCGCGCAGGCACAGACGGGCACCGGCAAGACCGCCGCGTTCGCCATCCCGCTCATCGAGGCGGTCGATCCCGAGCGCAAGCGGCCGCAGGCGCTCGTCGTCGTCCCCACGCGCGAGCTCGCGATGCAGGTGACGCGCGAGTTCGGCGCGCTCGGGAAGTACCGGCGCACCCACGAGGTCGCGATCTACGGCGGCGTCCCGTACGGGCCGCAGGAGCGCGCCCTGCGGCGCGGCGCGCAGATCGTCGTCGGCACGCCGGGACGGCTGCTCGACCACCTCCAGCGCGGGACCATCGACCTATCCGGGATCCGCGTGGTGATCCTCGACGAGGCCGACCGGCTGCTCGACATGGGCTTCGCTCCGGACGTGCGGCGTCTCCTCCGTCTCGTCCCGCAGCGCCGTCAGACCGCCCTCTTCTCGGCGACGCTCACGGGCGAGGTCCGCGATCTCGCGCACCGGTTCACCAACGACCCGGTGCAGGTCGCGATCGACCCCGAGCGCCGCACGACCGAGACGGTCGAGCAGGTGTACGTCGAGGTCCTCGAGGAGGACAAGCCGAGGGCGCTCGAGGAGCTGCTGCGGCGCTGGGAGACGGAGCAGGTCCTCATCTTCCGCCACACCAAACGCGGCGTGGACCGGCTCCTGGACGAGCTGGTGCGCCGCAAGCACGCCGCGGCGGCGATCCACGGCGACCTGACGCAGCGCGACCGCGAGCGGACGCTCGAGCGGTTCCGCTCGGGCGAGATCAAGATCCTCGTCGCGACGAACCTCGCGGCGCGCGGGCTGCACATCGAGGACATCAGCCACGTCATCAACTACGACCTGCCCGAGGACGCCGAGACGTTCACGCACCGCGTCGGCCGCACCGGCCGCGCCGGCGAGACCGGCATCGCCGTGACCTTCGTCGGCGAGTGGGACTTCGACGAGTTCGAGCACCTGCGCGAGAAGGCGAACGTGCCCTTCCGGCGCGAGGTGCTCGAGCTGTACGGACGGTAGCGATGGCGGGGCGCTGCGCCTTCTGCGACGTCGTCGCGGGGGCCGACCACCACCTCGTGTACCGCGACGAGCGCGTCGTCGCGTTCCTCGACCACGCGCCGCTCGTCGTGGGCCACACGCTCGTCACGCCCACCGCGCACGTCGAGACGCTCGACGACCTGCCGGACGCGCTCCTCGAGCCTCTGTTCCGCGTCGTCCGTGACGTCTCCATCGCGGTGCAGTCGACGCTCGGCGGCGACGGATCGCTGGTCATGTCGAACACGCGGATCAGCCAGAGCGTGCCGCACGTGCACATCCACGTCGTGCCGCGGCGGAGGAGCGACGGCATGTTCTCGCCGGGCCGCCCGCTGTGGATGCGGCGCCGGTACGAGCCAGGGGAGGCCGAGGAGGTCGCCGCGAAGCTCCGCGCGGCCCTTCACGCCGCATAGAGCACGTCCGCCGCCTCGTTGAACGTCGAGCTTCCCGCGCGCGTGGACGAGGGCAGCATTCACGCGGCGTCGCGAACCGTTGCGACGCCGGAGTCCGTGATCCGACAGGTCTAGGCCGCGATCTCCCGGACGAGGCCCTCCCAGAGCGGCGTCATGAGCGCGAGCGTGTCCTGGTCGACACGCTCGTCGTTGCCGTGGAACAGCTTGCTGAACTCGCCGAACGGGATGCGCTCGCTCATGAGCCCGTAGCCGTACGCGACGACGCCCCTGCGCCGGAAGAAGCGCGCGTCGGTCGCGCCGACGATGAGGAACGGGACGGTCGTGGACCCCGGGATGAGCCGCTGCGTCACCGTCGTGAGCGCGTCCCAGAGCGGTGTCTCGATCTTCGAGGACGTCGCGGGGTTGTCCCCCTCCTCGACGATCTCGACGTCCTTCCAGAGATCGCCCGCCGCGTCCGCGAGCATGCTCCGCACGCCGTCGCCCTCGTCGCCGGGCAGGAGGCGGATGTCGACGTCGATCTCGGCGCTGTCGGGGATGACGTTGAGCTTGGTGCCGGCGCGAGCGACGTTCGGCGAGAACGTCGTGCGCGTCGCGGCGTACATCATGCGGTCGGCGCCGGCGGGCATGCGGTCGAGCGCCGCGTCGAACGTCGCCGCATTCGTCAGCGCCATTCGCTGCACGGCCGGCAGGTCGATCGACCCGACGAAGCGCTTCCACAGGCCCTCGAGGTGCAGCGGCGCCTTGTACTTCGCGATCCGGGTGACCAGCTCGGATGCCTTCACGAGCGCGTTGTCCGACCGGTAGGGCATCGAGCCGTGACCCGGCGTGCCCCGGACACGCAGCCGCGTCCACTGCGAGCCCTTCTCCGCGGTCATGATCGGCAGCTTCGTGCCGCCGCCGAGCGGGAAGCGCGCGCCGCCGAACTCGGTCACGAGGTAATCGCACTTGACGTCGTCCCAGGCGTTCTCGGTGAGCCACTTCGCCCCCCAGGTCCCGAGGGCCTCCTCGTCCGCGACCGCCGAGTAGACGAGCGTCCCCTTCGGCCGGAAGCCGCCCACGAGCAGATTCCGCACCGCGACGGCCATCGACGCCGTGACGTCGAGCATGTCGATCGCGCCGCGTCCCCACACCTCGCCGTCGATGAGCTCGCCGCCGAACGGATCGTGGCGCCATCCCGAGGGCGTGACCGGCACGACGTCGGTGTGGCCCATGAGGTGGAGCGACGGCGCCTTCGGATCGCTGCCCTCGATGCGCACGACGAGGCTGCCTCGCCCCGGCGACGGCTCGTACCGCTTCATCTCGACACCGGGGATCCGGAGATAGGACTCGAGTGTCTCGACGCTCCGGATCTCATGCCCCGACGCGGGCGTCCCGTCGTTCACGCACCGGTTGCGGATGAGGTGCTGGAGGAGGTCCGTGGTCTCGTCGACGACGGTGGGCACGTCCTGACTATGCCACGGCCCGGCGGGCGACCTCCGCGCGCACCTTCCGCGCGGCTTCGACCACCACCCGGCACTTGTCGAGTGACTCCTCCACCGTTCGGGTCTTCAGCCCGCAGTCGGGATGCGGGAGGAGCTTCTCCGGCAGGACGTACCGCAGCCCCCTGCGGATGCCCTCCGCGGCCTCGTCCACCGTCTCGAGCCGGTGCGAGTGGACGTCGACCACGCCGATCGCGAGCTCCTTCGTGAACGGGTGCGCGTCGAACAGCGCGAGCCAGCGGTACTCGTAGTTGGACATCGCGAGGTCGAGCTGGTCCACCGGGAGCTCGAGCACCTTCGGGTAGATCGCCGCGAAGTCGCCGTAGCAGATGTGCGAGATCGTCCTGGCCCGGAGGTTCTGCGTGACCACGCCCATCGCCTCGATCGCGATCTCGATCTCCTCGGGCCGGGCGTGGACGGCGGGCTCGTCGATCTGGATGTAGCGCGCGCCGGCGCGCTCGAGGTCCTCGGCCTCCTGCCGGATGACCTCCGCGAGCGCGAGCGCGGCGTCTCGTCGCGTGCGATAGGCCTCGTTGTACGACCAGTCGAGCATCGTGTACGGGCCCGTGAGCATGCCCTTCACCGGCCGGTCGGTGAGGTCCTGCGCGAAGCGGAACCAGTCGACGGTCATCGGCTTCGGCCGCGCGACCTTCGCCGCGATGACGGGCTTGTGGTAGTAGCGGTTGCCGTACGAGCGCACCAGGCCGCCGATGCGGAAGCCGTCGAGGCGCTCCGCGAAGTACGCGACCATGTCGCCGCGGTACATCTCGCCGTCGACGAGGATGTCGAGCCCGACCTCCTCCTGCCGGCGGATCCACTCCGCCGTGGCCTGCCGCTCGAGGTCCTCGAGCTCGCGCGCGGATGCCTTGCCGCGGGAGGCGGCGTTGCGCGCCTTCTGCAGGTACTCCGGCTTGCCGAACGAGCCGACCGTCGTGGTGGGCAGGACGTCGTTCACGCGGGCACTCCCTTCGTCGCGCGGGCGGCGGACACGAGCGCCGACAGCTTGCGGACGGCGACGTCGTGCGGCAGGTACTCGAGACCGGTCGTCGGCGAGAACCACAGCCGGTCGTACGACACCTGGCCGATGGCCTTCTCGATGACGTCCGCGAGCTCGCGGGGCGTCTCGATGGCGGTGTTGCGCGCGTCGACGATCCCGAGCACGACGGTCTTGTCCTTCAGCACCGAGAGCCGCTCCAGCGCGCGGGTCGGGCGGCTGCGCAGGTCGAGTCCGACCTGCGCGACCGGGAACGTGGCGAGCTCCTCGAGGATGGGGTCCGCCGCGAAGAAGTACGGGTAGATCGCGAGGTCCACGCCCGCCTCCGCGAGCCGCTCGTACGCGCGCCGGGCCAGACCGACGAGCTCCGGGTGCGCGGCGAGCGCGGGCTCCTCGACGTCCACGAGCGTCGCGCCGTGCTCCTTCAGCCCCCACACCTCGCGCGCGATCAGCTCGGCGACGGCGAGCGTGCGCGCCTCGAGGCTCCCGTACCCGCGGTCCGCCGCGGTGAGCGTCGCGAACGTGAGCGGCCCGCACACCGCTGCCTTCAGCGTGTGCTTCGCGATCGATTTCGCCTCGAGGAACGGCGCGACGAGCGCATGCCCGTCGCCCTCGAGGGCGCCGGTGATGACCGGCTGACGGAAGTACGTGTTGTTGTCGTAGAAGCGCTCGAGCGGACCGCGCTCGCAGCTCCTCCAACCGGCCGCGAACGGCGCCAGGAGGTCGTCCCACGCGATGTGACCGTCGTTCACGACGTCGACGCCGATCTCCTCCATCTCGCGGATGGCCCACGCGGTCGTGGCGCGGTAGACCGACGCCAGACCCGCCTGGTCGATCTCGCCGCGGTCGAGGCGGTGCAGCGCGCGCCGCAGCTCCTGGTGCTCGTCGCTGATCTTCGGATACGCGCCGATGACGGTGGTCTTCAACGCACGGCCTCCTTCACGGTGGGTCGCGGGAGCAGCCCGGCGCCTTCCACGACGCGGACGACGCCCTCGGGCCATTCGATCGCGTAGAGATGGACGCCGTTCGCCCCGGGAAGCGCGCGCAGCGAGCGCGCGGTCTCGACGGCGATCGCGACGCCCTCGGACTCCTGATCCCGCGCCGCCCGGATGCGCTCGAGGACCGACGCCGGGACGGCGATCCCGGGGATGCCGGCGAGCCGCTCGGCCTGCTCGGCGGAGCGCAGGACGAAGACGCCCGCGATGATCGCGGCCTGCCGGCCGGCCTGACGGCGGACCTCGGCGAGCCAGCGGCCGAACGTCGCGAGGTCGAACACCGGCTGGGTCTGGAGGAAGTCCGCACCGGCGCGCACCTTCTCGACGGTCTTCGCCACGTCGGCCTCCATCGGATCGGCGAAGGGTGAGGCCGTAGCGCCGACCGCGTACCGCGGCGGCTCCTTGATCTCGTCGCCCGAGAGCAGCCGGCCCTCGTCCCGCATGGCCACGGCCATGCGCACGAGCGCGAGCCCATCGAGGTCCTTCACATGCACCGCGTCGGGCTGGTTCCCGCGCCTCGGGTCGTCGCCGGTCATGAACAGGAACTGATCGAGGCCGAGCGCCGCGGCGCCGAGCAGGTCGGACTGCAGCGCGATGCGGTTCCGGTCGCGGCCGGTCATCTGCACGATGGGCTCGAGCCCGGCTCCCCGGACGATCACCGCGGCGGGGATCGCAGCCATCGAGACGATCGCACGGTTGTTGTCGGTGACGTTCACCGCGTCGACGAAGCCGCGAAGCACGCCGGCGCGGCGGCGCACGACGCTCGCGGCGGCGCTCTTCGGCGGATTCAGCTCGGCGGTGACGACGAACTCGCCGCGGCGGTGGAGCTCCCGAACGGTGCTCACGCCCGCCTCGCCGCCGTGAGATGGCGCAGGGGCCGCGCCCCCGCCACCGCCAGCCTCATATGCCGATGACCTCTCATCTTTCCCAAATGGGTCGGAGTTGGCACCACTGCGGGTCTCCGCCGGTTGCCGAGGCGTCGTCGGGCCGTTCCCTCAGCCTCTCTGGATGAAAGGACGCGTCGCTCGACCGATGCTAGCACGTACACTCGCCTCGCCCATGACCGAACGCCTCGTGGATCGGACGCTGCGCGCGTTCTCCGACGACCTCGCGTCCGACGCCCCGGTGCCCGGCGGCGGCAGCGCCGCGGCGTACGCCGGCGCCGTGGGCGCGGCGCTCGCGGCGATGGTCGCGCGCATCGCGACGAAGAAGGCGACCGACCCGTCGCTGAGCGAGTACATCACCGAGGTCGACCATCTCCGCGCCGACTTCCTGCGGCTGGTCGACGACGACGCCGCCGCGTACACGCGCGTGGCCGAGGCGATGAAGCTCCCGCGTGCGAGCGACCAGGACAAGCGCGTGCGGACCGAGCGGCTGCAGTCCGCGCTCCTCGCCGCGTCTCGCGTGCCGCTCGAGGTGGCGAAGACCGGCCGGCGGCTGCTGGACGCGTGCGAGCGCGGCATGAAGTCGGCGCCGGCGGCCGCGGTGAGCGACATCGGCGTCGGCGCGCTCATGGCCGAGGCCGCCCTGCGCGGCGCCGCGATGAACGTGATGATCAACCTGTCCTCGGTGAAGGACCCGGGCCAGGTGAAGGCGCTCTCCGAGGACCTCGACCGCGCGCTCGATGGCGTCGAGGCGCAGCGCAAGCGGATCACGGACTTCGTCGAGTCGCGCATCGCCCGCTGATGCGGCTGCTCCACGGGCGGCCCGTCGCGGAGCGGGTGAACGCCCGAACGCGGGAACGGATCGCCGCCCTCCATGCGCGGCGCGTCCGCCCGTTGCTCGCCGTCATTCGGGTCGGCGCCGATCCCGCCGCGGAGTCGTACCTCGGGCGCATTCGCGGGCTCGCGGGTGAGCTCGGCATCGACGTCGACGGGCTCGTCGCGAGCGACGCGAGCGGCCTCGTCCCCCTCATCCGCCGCGCCGACGCCGGTGCGCACGGCATGCTCGTCCTGACGCCCCTCCCGCCGGGCGTCGGTGAGGCCGAGGTCGCCGAGGCGATCCCTCCGGACCGGGACGTCGAGGGCGTTCACCCCTACAACGTCGGCCTGCTCACGCTGGGCCGGCCGCGCTTCATCCCGTCGACCGCCGAGGCCGTCCTGGAGCTGCTGCGCTTCTACGAGGTCCCGCTGCGCGGCGCGAACGCGATCGTCATCGGCCGCAGCCCCATCGTCGGACGGCCGGCCGCGGCGCTGCTGACACAGGAGGACGCGACCGTGACGCTCGCGCACAGCCGCACGGCCGACCTCGCCTCCCTCACGCGCGCCGCGCGGATCGTCGTCGTCGCGATCGGGCGGAGGGGCTTCCTGCGCGGCGACATGATCGCGCCGGGAGCGACCGTGATCGACGCGGGCATCAACGTCACCCCCGCGGGGATCGCCGGCGACGCCGACGCCGACGGCATGGCGCAGGTCGCCGGCGCGCTGAGCCCGGTTCCCGGCGGCCTCGGCGCCGTCACCACCGCGCTCCTGCTCCGCAGCGTCGTCTCCGCGGCGGAGGAGCAGACGAGGTAGCTCGGACGTCGGACGCGCCGGAGCGAGCGACGAGCGACCCGCTCGCGAAGAGCGGGGAGTCCGACGCTAGAGTCGGACGACGGGCGGGTGCGCGGGATCTTCGAAATGCGTCGTGTCGATGAGGCGCATCTTGCCAACGCGCCGGTCGAGGATCACCGAGTGCGTGCGCACGCCACGGCCGAAGAAGCGCACGCCGCGCAGCAGCTCGCCGTCGGTCACGCCGGTCGCGACGAAGCGGATGTCGTGCCCGCTCGCGAGGTCCTCCGTGCGGTAGACGCGCCCCTCGTCGGCGATGCCCATCGTCCTCGCGCGCCGGCGCTCCTCGTCGTTGCGGAACCTGAGCCGGCCGATGATCTCTCCGCCGAGGCACTTGAGCGCGGCCGCCGCGAGCACGCCCTCGGGCGCGCCGCCGCTGCCCATGACGCAGTGGAGGCCGGTGCCGCCGACGGCGACCTCGAGCGCGGCGATGACGTCGCCATCCTCGATGAGGTGGATGCGCGCGCCGGCGTCGCGGACCTCCGCGATGAGCCGCCGATGGCGCTCGCGGTCCAGGACCACGACGGTGAGGTCGCGCACCTCGCGGCCCAGCGACCGCGCGACGATCTCGAGGTTCTCGCTCACCGGCCGGTCGAGGTCCACCTTCCCGCGCGCCGGCGGCCCCACCACGAGCTTCTCCATGTAGGTGTCGGGCGCGTGCAGCAGCCCGCCCGGCTCGGAGACCGCGATCACGGTGATCGCGTTCGCCCGGCCCTTCGCGACGAGGTTGGTCCCCTCGAGCGGATCGACCGCGATGTTCACCTCGGGGCCGTCGCCACGGCCGACCTTCTCGCCGATGTAGAGCATCGGCGCCTGGTCGCGCTCGCCCTCGCCGATCACGATCGTGCCGTTGAACGACACCTCGTCCATCGCCTTGCGCATCGCCTCGACTGCGGCCTGATCGGCGCGGTCGTTCTCGCCGTGGCCGACCCAGTGCGCGGCGCTGATCGCGGCGGCCTCGGTGATGCGGACGAGCTCGAGGCCCGGCGTGCGGTCGCTCGAGATCGGAGGTCCCATCGCGCTCACACCCTATCGGCTTCGCGGCGCCAGCGCAGGACGGCACGCGCCGCGGCCGCCTCGACGAGCGGCAGCGGATCCCGCATGGCGGCCTCGCGCTCGGCGTCGGTCGCCGCGAGCGGCTGGAACGCGGTGACGCCGGCATCGCGCATCGTCTCGTAGCCCTCGCCGAGCGACCCCGCGACCGCGACCACCGGGACGCCCGCCGCGCGCGCCACGAGCGTGACCGCGTGGGTGAGCTTCCCATACGCGCTCTGCCGGTCGATCCGGCCCTCGCCCGTGACGACGAGCGCGGCGCCCGCGACGCGTCTCGCGAATCCGACGACGTCGAGCACGAGCCGCGCCCCGGACACCAGGCGCGCGTCGAGGAACGCGATGAGCCCGGCGCCCAGGCCGCCCGCGGCCCCCGCGCCGGGGACGTCGCGGACGCCTCGGCCGACGAAGCGCTCGACGACGTCGGCGTAGCGCGTCAGGGCCGCGTCGAGCTGGCGGACCATCTGCGGCGTCGCGCCCTTCTGGGGCCCGTACACCGCGCTCGCGCCCTCCGGTCCGAGGAGCGGATTGCGCACGTCGCACGCCACGTCGATGGCCGGGCGGATGAGCCGCAGGTCCGTCTGCCCCTCGATGCGCGCGAGACGCGCGAGCGCGGCCCCGCCTTCGGGGAGGTCCGCGCCGCCCGCGTCGACGAAGCGGTAGCCGAACGCGCGCGCCATCCCGGCGCCGCCGTCGTTCGTCGCGCTCCCGCCGATCCCGACGACGATGCGATGCGCGCCGGTCATCGCGGCCGCGATGATCAGCTCCCCGGTCCCGCGTGTCGAGGTGACACGGGGGTCGCGCTCGTCCTCGCGCAGGAGCGGCAGCCCGCTCGCCGCGGCCATCTCGACGACCGCCGTGGTGCGATCGCCGAGGACGCCCCACTCGGCATCCACCTCGCGAAGGAGCGGGTCGTGCACACGCGCGCGCCGCAGCTCGCCGCGCGTCGCCGACACCAGCGCGCGGACCGTACCCTCGCCGCCGTCCGCGAGCGGCAGCTCGACGCGGTCGGCCGCGGGCCACGCGGCGCGCACGCCGCGGGCGATCGCGGCCGCGACGGCCACGGCGTCGGCCGAACCCTTGAACGACTGGGGAGCGATCACGACCCGCGGCGCCTCGCGCTCGGGCACGCCGGAATGATATGGACGACGCGGACGTTACGCGTCCGGTGCACCTAGTGTCGCGCACCGGGAATCCCTCGCCGCTGCATCGGCCCAGACGGCCGATGCGGATGTCGCCTTCGTCCGGGCGCTCCTCACGTATCTGCGGATACGCTCCGGCGCGTCCTCCTCGGCTCCGTGGCCTCGGCCGTCTGGGCCGCGCATCGTCGAGGCGTTTCCGGCGCGCGACACTAGACTCGGAGCACAGGTGACCCTCACCACGAGCCCTGACGCGGGCTGTACCCCGCGTGCCCCGGGCGAGATCAGCGAGGCGTGGAGCGCGGCCGCGGCGCGTCGGTCGCCGGCCAGCATCTTCCTCACGCCCGAGTGGATCGCCGTGGCGCGCGCGCACGACGCGTCCGAACACGTCACGCTCGCCGTGGGCGCGGAGCCGCGCGCCGTGGCCGCCCTCGCGCGCGCGCCGGACGGGACGCTCTCGTTCGCCGGCGGCGAGCTCACCGACGAGCAGGACGTCGCCGCGGCGCCCGGGGACGCGCGCACGGCCGCGGCGTCGGTCGCACGGTGGATCGTGGCCGACGGCGCGCGACGCGTCCGGTTCGACTACCTCCCCGACGACACGCCGACGCTCGCCGCGTTCGCCGAGGTGCTCTCGGCCGCCGGGTACGCGGTGACCAGGCGGCGCCTCGTCACGAGCCCGCGCGTCACGCTCGCGGCGGACTTCGAGACGTACGTGCAGGGCCTCGGGAAGAAGGAGCGGCACGAGCTGCGCCGCAAGCTGCGGCGCTTCGAGGGCGCCCCGGACACGTCGTTCCGCTGGGCGACCGACGCCGAGCGGCCGCGTGTCCTCGATCGCTTCTTCGGACTCCATCGGCTCAGCAAGGGTGACAAGGCGCGCTTCATGACCGCGGAGACCGAGGCGTTCTTCCGCGACGTCGCCGACGCGATCGCGCCGACCGGCCGGCTGCGCCTCGGCGTGCTCCGCGCGCACGGCGCGGACGCCGCGGTCCTCTTCGCGTTCGCCTACGGGGACACCCTCGCGCTGTACAACGCGGCGTACGATCCGGCGCTCGCGTCGCTGTCGCTCGGCATCGCCAGCCACGCGTTCGCGATCCGCGAGGCGATCGCGGGCGGCTTCGCCGTGTACGACCTGCTGCGCGGGGACGAGCCGTACAAGTACGACCTCGGCGCCGCCGATCGCTGGCTGTGGCGCCTCGAGGCGGCGCGATGACGCGCGTCGCGATGCTGTCGGTGCACGCGTGCCCCCTGGCGCATCTGGGTGGACGCGACTCGGGCGGCATGAACGTGTACGTGCGCGAGCTCGCGCGCGAGCTGGGACGGCGCGGCCACGAGGTGGACGTGTTCACCCGCTGGCGCGAGAAGGACGACCCGCGGATCCAGCCGCTCGGCCCCAACGCGCGCGTCGTGCACATCCCGTCGGGGCCGATGGGTTACTGGCCGAAGATGGACGTGTACGAGCACCTCGACGAGTTCACGGAGCGCCTCATCGGCCACGTCGACACCGAGGGAAAGGCGTACGACCTCCTGCACTCCCACTACTGGCTGTCGGCCGAGGTGGCGCGCACCCTCGCCCCGCGCTGGGGCGTACCGCGCGTGCAGATGTTCCACACGCTCGGCATGGTGAAGCGCGAGGTGATGGACGAGGACGTCGACGGCGAGAGCGACGTCCGCGTCGCCATCGAGCGGCGCGCGGTGCGGGAGTCGGCCGCGATCGTCGCGGCGAGCAGGATCGAGGTCGGCGAGCTGCGCGAGCTGTACGAGGCGGAGCGCGCGAAGATCCACGTCATCCCCTGCGGCGTCGACCCCGCGCTGTTCCGCCCGATGCGTCAGGCCGACGCGCGGGAGCGGCTCGGCCGCGATCCGTGCGAGCAGATGATCCTCTTCGTCGGTCGGATCGAGCAGATCAAGGGGATCGACGTGCTGCTGCGCGCGCTCGGATCGCTGTTCTCACGGCGTCCCGAGCTGCGCGGGCAGGTCCGCCTCGTCGTCGTCGGCGGCGCGCTCGATCCGAGCGACGACGCCTCCGAGAGCGAGAAGATCCACGAGCTGCGGCGCCTCGTCCACGAGCACCGCATGGAGCCGAACGTCGCGTTCACCGGCTCGCTCGACCAGCCGACGCTCGCGCTCTACTACGCGGCGGCGGACGTCTGCGCCGTCCCGTCGCTCACCGAGTCGTTCGGCCTCGTCGCGCTCGAGGCCATGGCCTGCGGGACCCCGGTGGTCGGGACGCGCGTCGGCGGCCTGCAGACGCTCATCGAGGACGGCAGGTCCGGTCTGCTCGTCCCGGCCGGCGATGCCGAGGCCCTCGCCGGGGCGATCGCGCGGGTGCTCGGCGACCCCCGTCTGCGCATGCACCTCGCGCACGGAGCGCGCGACCGGGCGGAGCACTACACCTGGCGCATGGTCGCCGATCGCGTCGAGGAGCTCTACGCGAAAGTGCTCACCGCCGCGCCCGCGATGGAGATCTGAGCATGGCCGACGCGTTCGAGGTCCCCAGGCGCGCGATGGCGATCTTCGCGCATCCGGACGACGTCGACTTCGGCTGCTCCGGTACCGTCGCCGGCTGGATCGAGCGCGGCTGCCACATGACCTACTGCGTCATCACCGGCGGGCAGAAGGGCACGCACGACCCGAAGATGCCGCCGGCGAAGCTGGCGCGGATCCGCGAGCGGGAGCAGCGCGCGGCCGGCGCCGCCATCGGTGTTCGAGGGTTCGTGTTCCTCGGCCATCAGGACGGCGAGCTGGAGGTCTCGATGCCCCTGCGGGGCGAGGTCTGCCGCGTCATCCGCGAGCACCGGCCGGACCTCGTCATCACCCAGGACCCGTGGTCCCACTACCAGATCCACCCCGACCATCGCGCCGCCGGCTGGACGGGCATGGACGGCGTCATCGCCGCGCGCGATCACCTCTTCTTCCCCCAGCAGCTGCGCGGCGGCAGGCTGAAGCTGCACCGGGTCACGCGGATGCTCCTCTGGGGCTCGCGCGAGCCGAACATCTGGTTCGACATCAGCGGCACGCTGGACAAGAAGATCAAGGCGCTCCAGGCGCACGAGTCGCAGCTCGGCGGACGGAGCGAGCTCCGAAGGCGGATGCGCACGTGGGCGCAGACGATCGGCGCCGCCTGGAGCATCCCCGCGGCCGAGGCGTTCCGCTACCTCGAGCTCGGCTAGCCGCATGGCCGGTCCGTGGACGCCGGCGGTACACGCGCCGCTGCGAGGGTGTAGCGAGCGGCGCCGACCTGCGCCGTCGCATCTCGGCATCGTGATGCTATGATGCGGCGATGGGCAAGGTGCGGACGACCGTCACCCTCGACGAACAGGTCCTGCGGTCGGTGAGGGTCCGCGCGGCGCGGCAGGGCAAGGGCGATAGCGAGGTGATCGAGGAGTCCCTGCGGCGCGACCTCGGGCTCGACCTGCTCGAGCGCATCTGGTCCCAGAACGACATGAGCGAGACCGACGCGCTGCGGCTCGCGAACGAGGCCACGCACCGAACAAGGCCGCGGCGGCGCCGCTGATTGCGGGCTGCCCTCGACCCGAACGTCCTGATCGCGGCGCTGCTCTCTCCGCGTGGCAGTCCCGCCGAGCTGCTTCGCCGCTGGCTCAACGGTGAGTACGAGCTCGTCGTCGCGACGACGCTCCTCGCCGAGCTCGCGCGTGCCCTCGCGTACCCGAAGGTCCGACGTCGTGGCACAGAGGCGGATGCGGTCGCGTTCGTCGATCTCCTTCGCCGCTCGGCCTCGCTGATGAACGATCCGCGCGATCGGCCGCGGGTGTCACGCGATCCCGGCGACGACTATCTCGTGGCCCTCGCGCGAAGCGCGGCGGCGATCCTCGTGACCGGCGATGAGGACCTCCTCGCCCTGGAGAGCACGGCCGTGCTGTCCCCGCGTGTCTTCCTCGCCCGGCTCGGATAGCGCCACGACGTTCCAGGCGAGGCGCTCATGTCGCGAACGACGGCGCCGGTCTAGTGCTTGAAGTGCCGCCGGCCGGTGAAGAGCATCGCCATGCGGTGGCGGTTCGCGGTCTCGATCATCATCGAGTCGCGCAGCGAGCCGCCCGGCTGGATGATCGCGGTGACGCCGGCGCGCGCCGCGACCTCGATGCCGTCGGGGAACGGGAAGTAGGCGTCCGAGGCCATGACCGCGAGATGCGCGTTCTCCCCCGCCTTGCGCACCGCGACCTCGACCGCGACGACGCGCGAGAGCTGCCCCGGGCCGACGCCGACCGTGGCGAGACCCTTCGCGAGGACGATCGCGTTCGAGGTGACGTGGCGGACGCAGCGCCACGCGAAGAGCAGGTCGGTGAGCTCCTCGAGCGTCGGCGTGCGCTCGGTGACGACCTTGAAGTTGCCCTCCTCGGTCACCGATTCGTCGGGCGTCTGCACGAGCAGGCCGCCCGATACGCGCTTGAAGTCGAACGCCTTCGCGTCGCCGCGGCGCACGTGGCGCCCGTCGACGAGCGCATCGGGCACCGAGAGGATCTCGAGGTTCTTGCGCTGCCGCAGCAGCGGGAGCGCGTCCTCGTCGTAGCCCGGCGCGATGATCGCCTCGTAGAAGGTGTCCTGCATCGCCTCGGCGAGCTCCTTCGTGACCCGGCGGTTCGCCCCGACGATGCCGCCGAAGGCCGACACCGAGTCGCACATGAAGGCGCGCCGGTAGGCGGGCGTGATGCTGCTCTCCGACGCGATCCCGCACGGGTTCTGGTGCTTCACGATCGCGACCGTCGGCTGACCGAAGTCGGAGACGATGCGCCAGGCGGCGTTGATGTCGAGCACGTTGTTGAACGAGGCGGCCTTGCCGTGCACCTGCTCGGCGGCGACCATCGCGCCGCTCTCCTCGCCGCGCAGGGCGTAGAACGCGGCCTGCTGGTGGGGGTTCTCGCCGTAGCGCAGGTCGCGGACCTTGCGCAGCGCGAGCGTCATCTCCTCGGGGAAACGGACGCCCGCGTCGGCGGTGAGCTTCGCGGCGATCGCGGCGTCGTACGCCGCGGTGTGCGAGAAGGCCTCGGCGGCCAGCGTTCGGCGGGTCTCGAGCGACACGCTCCCCCGCTCGCGCAGCTCGTCGAGGACGGCCCCGTAGCGCCCGGGGCGCGACACGACGACGACGGCGTCGTGGTTCTTCGCGGCGGCACGCAGGAGCGCGACGCCGCCGATGTCGATCTGCTCGTGCAGCTCCGCGCCCTGCGTCCCCGCGGCCGCGGCGCGGCCGAACGCGTAGAGGTTCACGGCGACGAGATCGATGGGCTCGATCTCCTCACGGGCGAGCTCCGCGCGGTGGGCCTCGTCGTCCCGCCGCGCGAGGATGGCGGCGTGGATGCGCGGATGCAGCGTCTTCACGCGCCCACCGAGGAGCGCCGGCGAGCCGGTGACCTCCTCGACGGAGCGGGCCGGGATGCCGTCGGACAGGAGCGCGGCGCGGGTACCGTCGGTCGCGATGAGCTCCCATCCGAGATCGCGGAGTCCGCGCGCGAACGCGACGAGACCGGTCAGATCGGAGACCGAGAGGAGTGCTCGCACGGGGGGTCCCCCTGTCAAAGCTTCACGGGTGCGCGCCGTACAGCGCGGCTAGTATAGTCAGAAGTGCCGTTCGACCTCTCGCACTTCGTGGTGCGATTCTTCTCGCCGTTCAACCCCGAGTCCCGGTTCTACTGGCCGGCGGTGTACTCGCTCCTGGTCGCTCTCGCGGTGAACGTCGTCTGGTACAACTGGCGCCGCCGCGTGTCGGTCCCCGAGAACGTCGCCAAGCCGTGGGCGTTCTGGATCAACGTCGTGTTCATCATCTGGCTCCTCGCGCTCTTCGTCGCGAAGGTGCCGTTCTGGGTGATCGCGCTCTCGATCGTCGCGAACATCGCGCTGCTCGTGTACATCTACGAGCTCTGGCTCCCCCCGCAGGAAGCGGCGTGGGGCCGCGAGCGCAGGCGACAGCAGTACATGCCCGCCGCGGCCGGCCGGCGGAAGAAGCGCCGGCGCTAGACGAGCCGCTCGTAGGCGACCGCGAAGTCGCGGAAGCACGCGGGCCCGTCGAGTTCGAATCGCTCGACCGTCTTCACCTCCGCGAGCGGCGGCCCGCGCCGCAGCCACCGCTCGAGCTCGCCGATCGCGGGGCCGTCGCCCTCGGCGACCACCTCGACCGCGCCGTCCTCGCGGTTGCGGACGCGTCCGGTGAGGCCGCGGCGCCTGGCCTCGCCCACGGTCGCGGCGCGGAAGTTCACGCCCTGGACGAGACCACGCACGACGAAGCGTGCCCTCATCGCTTGCGCCGCGCCGCGAGCATCTCCTCGAGCGGACGGGTGTTCACGATCGCCTCGGGTGGCGCCCAGCCGCGCCGCGCGGTCGCCACGGCGAGCTCCATCCAGTCGAGCTCCTCCACGGCGTGCGCGTCGGAGCACAGGACGAGCGTCGCACCGCGCTCCACGGCCTTCTTGATCCACACGTCCGGCAGATCGAGGCGCTCGGGGCCGCCGTTCACCTCGATCCACGTCCCGGTCTCGACGGCGGCGGCGACGACCGCGTCGAGGTCGACCGCGTAGGGCTCGCGCCGCTCGAGGAGGCGTCCGGTCGGGTGCGAGATCGCGGTGACGAACCGATTCCTCATCGCCCCGACGATGCGGGCCGTCATGACGTCGCGGGTCTGCGCGAAAGCCGAGTGCACCGAAGCGCTCACGATGTCGAGCCCGGCGAGCACGTCGTCGGGGTAGTCGAGCGCGCCGTTGGCGCGGATGTCCACCTCGGTCCCGATGAGGACGCGGAACGGCGCGAGCTCGGCGTTCAGCGTCGCGATCTCCGCCCGCCGGGCCGCGATGCGCTCGACGGAGAGGCCGTTGGTCATGCCGAGGCCGGGCGAGTGGTCGGTCACCGCCATGTACGCGTAACCCTTGGCCTTCGCGCGGCGCGCCATCGCCGCCAGGTCGTCGCGGCCGTCGGTCCAGCTCGTGTGCGTGTGCGTGTCCCCGCGCACCTCCGCGAGCCCGACGAGCGCCGGGAGCGCGTGCGCCAGCGCCGCGTCGATCTCGCCGTGGTCCTCGCGCAGCTCCGGTGGGATCCAGTCCATGCCCAGCGCGGCGTAGATCTCCTCCTCGGTCCGCGATGCGATCTCCTGGCCGCGCTCCTCGGCGCCGACGCGATAGAGGCCGTACTCGTTGAGCAGGAGCTTCTTCTTCAGCGCGTGCCCGCGCAGCCGCACGTTGTGCTCCTTCGAGCCGGTGAAGTAGAGGAGCGCGGCCCCCCACGAGCGCGGCGGCACGACGCGCAGGTCGATCTGCAGCCCGCGCGCGACGAGCACCGACGACTTCGTCTCGCCCTTCGCCAGGACCCGCTCGACGGCGGGCGCGGCGGCGAAGGCCTCCATGATCGGCGCGGCGTCGTCGGATGCGACCAGGAGGTCGACGTCCCCGATCGTCTCGCGGCACCGGCGCAGGCTGCCCGCCACGGAGATGCGCTCGCCGCCGGTGCGCTCGCGCAGCACGGCCGTCATCGCCGCCGCGGCCGCTCGTGCGTGGTGGATCAGGCTGCGTCCGGTGCGCTGCCGCAGCGCCGTGATCGAGCGGAGGATGTTCTCCTCGGTCTTCGCCTGGATCTTCGGCAGCTCTCGCAGCCGGTGGGCCTTCGCGGCCTCCTCGAGCTGGTCGATCGAGGTGATCTTCAGCTCGTGGTAGATCGTGCGGGCGGTCGCCGGGCCGACGCCGGGGACGCGCAGGAGCGTGATGAGCCCCTCCGGCACGGCCGCGCGGAGCTCGGCGTGGCGCTTCGACTCGCCCGTGCGCACGAGCTGCGTGATCGCCTCGCTCACCGACGGCCCGGCCTTGGGGATCTCCGCGAGCCGGCCCTGCGCGACGAGATCGGCGATCGGCTCGCGCAGGTCGCGGATCGCGCGGGCGACCGCGCGGTAGGTCACCGCCCGGAAGACGTTCTCGCCCTTGAGCTCGAGGAGGTCCCCGATCTCCTCGAGGACCGACGCGACGCCCTCGTTGTCGAGCTTCTTCATTCCGTGGCCGCTTCGCGTGGCACGTCCTGAAGGCTAGCGACCTCGGGCGAGCTCCAGGTAGTGGAATGCCTGCTCGACCTCGCCGCGCGCGCGCAGCCGGTGGGCGTACTCGGCGGCCATGGCGGAGCGGTCGGGCTGGTCCCCGACCTCGTGCAGCAGCTCGAGCCCGCGCCGGTACGCGCGGTCGCTCGCGCCGTACGCGCCGAGCGCGTCCTGCGCGGCGCCGATGACGCGGAAGGCGTCGGCGCGCTGCACGCGGTCCTCGGCCAGGGCCTTCTCGGATCGCCGGGCGATGCGCAGCGCCTCCGCGGGATCGTTCCTCTTCAGCGCGATGCGGGCGAGCACGATCTCCGCGGTCGCGGCCATCGCCTCGTCGTGTCCGGTGCGCGCGAGCGCGACGCAGCGCTCCGCGAGGTCGCGCGCCTCGTCGATGGCCTCGCGCTCGAGCTGGATGGAGGCGAGCGAGTGCAGGACCGAGAGCTCGAAGGAGCGGTCCGCAACGCGCTCGAACAGGTCAAGGGCCCGCCGATAGTTCGTGAGGGAGCCATCGAGCTCGCCCGCGTCGTAGAGCGACACGGCGACGCCGACGTAGCCGAGCGCGGCGAGGCGCAGCTCCTCGGCGCCGCTCGCCAGGTCGAGCGCGGAGGTGAACGTCTGCATGGCCTTGGCGGTCCGGTTGAGCCGGCGGTACGCGGTGCCGAGCGCGACGAGGATCCGCGCGCGCAGCCGCGGGTCGTTCACCTCGTGACGCTCCATCGCGTCGCGGGCCTGCTCGAGCGTCTCCGCGGCGGCGAGGTGCTGGCTCAGGCCGCCGTAGGTGATGCCGCGGACGCGAAGCAGGTGCGCCACCTCGTCCGCGTCCCGCTCGGGATCGACGAGCGAGAGCCCCTCGGCGACCCGGTCGAACGCTGCCTCGTGCTTCCCCTCGGCGAGCTCGGCGTTCGCGAGCAGGCGCAGCAGTGCCGCGCGGTCGCGCTTGGACGGAGCGCATTCGAGCCCGGCGCGGACGTGGTCGCGCAGGTCCGGCCAGTCGCGCCGCTCCGCCGCGGCGTCCGCGGCGAGGCGATGGAACGCGAGGCGCTTCTCGGTGGCGAGCGGCGTGTCGCCGAGGAAGTAGTCGAGGGACTTGCCAAGGCGAGTGGCGATGATCTGAAGCGAGCGCACGCTGGGGCGGACGATCCCCGACTCGACCTGCGAGATGAACCCCTTCGTGAGCTCCTCGCCGGCGAGCTGGGCCTGGCTCATGCCGCGCTCGCGGCGCGCCGCGCGGACACGCTCCCCCAGGATCGGTGTCGGTGCCGTGTCGATGCTCCCCACAGGACTCCTCATGTCACCGTACTGACAGACGAGCGCCCGTTCGTTGGCGCCCACGCCCGTTCAGCGCCGGTAGACTCGGCCGACACTAGCGAACCTCCGGATGCGTCGGCAATCCCACGGTCGGGGGACCCGGAGGCGGGGGAGAACGCGGTATGGGTGGGTTTCGCAGGCTCCTGACGCGCGCCATCGTCGGCGCGCTGCTCCTCGTCGCGCTCACGGCGGGCACCGCCAGTGCCCATTCGCGCCTCGGGACGCCGCAGCTGCTCACGCCGGTGGATCCCGGCTACCCGCAGCTCCAGCTCGTCATTCCGGTCGATCCCGGCTACCCGCAGTGACCGCGGGCGCTCGGCGGAGCGCCCCCGCATACTTGCCCGGTGGCCGCGACATCGACCGACCGTCGGCAGCTCGTGGAGATCGACGGGATCACGTTCCTCTTCCAGCACGGCTACCGCTTCGGGAAGGTCACCTACATCACCCGGCTGCCGCTCGCGAGGAGCATGACCGTCTTCGCCGCGGGCCACCTCGGCCCCGCCGAGGTCGAGGCCGTCGTCCGCGGCGACAATCCCTGGATGCTGGGTTGAGCCGGGCGCGGCGGGGCCGGGAAGGGCGCCTGCCGCACTGAGAGCCGTCGTCCAGCGCGTCCGATCGGCGGCGGTCGTGGTCGCGGACGCCGAGATCGCGCGCATCGGGCCGGGCCTGGTCGTCCTACTCGGCGTGGGGGCGGATGACCGCCCGGAGGACGGCGAGCGCCTCGCCGCGAAGATCCTCGACCTGCGCGTCTTCGACGACGACCGCGGACGGCTGGACCGGACGGTCCGCGACGTCGGGGGAAGCATCCTCGTCGTCCCGCAGTTCACGCTGTACGGCGACGTGCGTCGCGGGCGGCGCCCGGATTTCACCGCCGCGGCCGCGGCCGAGACCGGCCGGCGGTTGTTCGAGGGCTTCTGCGGCGTGCTGCGCGGCGCGGACGCGCACGTCGCGCAGGGGCGATTCGGCGCCGACATGCGCGTGGACATCGCGGGCGACGGGCCGGTGACGATCGTCGTGTCGACCGACGGCTGGGCCGAAGGGGACCTCGGGAGGTAGGGCGTGCCACACCACATCACGGTCATGGGCACCACCTGGTGCAGCGACTGCAAGCGCGCGAAGCGCTTCCTCGGCGACCAGCAGATCGAGTACCGCTGGGTCGACGTCGAGCAGGACGAGGCCGGGCGGAAGTTCGTCGAGGAGCAGAGCGGCGGCAGGACGATCATCCCGACGGTCGTGTTCGAGGACGGCACCGTCCTGGTGGAGCCGACGAACGCGCAGCTCGCCGAGAGGCTCGGCCTTCCGACGATGGCGCGGCACCGCTTCTACGACATCATCGTGGTCGGCGGCGGACCCGCCGGCCTCACCGCCGCGTTCTACGCGTCGCGCGAGGGGCTCTCGACGCTCGTCCTCGAGCGAAGCTCGCTGGGTGGCCAGGCCGCGCTCACCGAGCGGCTCGACAACTACCCGGGGTTCCCCGCCGGGCTCACCGGCGCGGACTTCGGCAAGCGCCTGGTGGAGCAGGCGAAGCGCTTCGACGTCGAGATGATCTCCGCCGCCGAGGTGGCGTCGGTCGCCGGCGAGGGTCGCGAGCGCGTCGTGCGCACCGCCGAGGGCGCCGAGTACCGCGCGCACGCGGTCGTGCTCGCGCCGGGCAGCGCGTACCGCCGGCTCGGCGCGCCGGGCGAGGACGACCTCATCGGCGCGGGCATCCACTACTGCGCCACCTGCGACGGCCCCTTCTACAAGGGGAAGGAGCTCGCGGTCATCGGCGGCGGCAACTCGGCGTGCGAGGAGGGCGCGTTCCTCACGCAGTTCGCCTCACACGTCACCATGCTCGTCCGCGGCGACAAGCTCACCGCGAGCAAGATCTACCACGACAAGGTGCTGAACCATCCGAAGATGGACGTGCGCTTCAACACGTCGGTGAAGCGGTTCCTCGGCTCCACGCACCTCGAGGGCGTCGTCATGGACACCCCGGAGGGCGAGCGCACGATGCGGCCGGCGGCGATCTTCGTGTTCATCGGCCTCAAGCCGAACACCGAGTTCCTCGAGGACACGGTCCGCCTCACCACGGAGGGATTCATCGACGCCCCCGGCTTCGTGACCTCGATGGAAGGCGTGTTCGCCGCGGGCGATGCCCGCGCCGGCGCGACGAAGCAGGTCGCCTCGGCCGTCGGCGAGGGCGCCGCCGCCGCGCTCGCGGCGCGCCGCTACCTCGAGGGCATCGGCGAGGCGCGCCACGTCGCGGTGGAGACGATGACCGCGTAGTGCGGCACGCGGATCACGTCCGGCTGCTGCGGGACGGCGTCCCGGGCAGACGGGGGACGTGGGCGGATCTCGGCGCCGGCCAGGGCGCGTTCACGCTCGCGCTCGCCGACCTCTTGCCGGACGGCTCGACGATCCAGGCGGTCGATCGGGACCGCGGCGCACTGGACGTGCTGCGCGCGCGGTACGCCGCGTTCGCTCGTGGACGCGCCGTCCCGGACCTGCGCACGACCGTCGCGGACTTCACGCGCGACCTCGCCATCGGCCCTCTCGACGGCGTGCTCATGGCGAACTCGCTCCACTTCGTGAAGGACAAGGCACCCGTGCTCGCGCGCGTCCGTGCGATGCTCGGGCCGGATGGACGGCTGATCGTCGTCGAGTACGACACCGATAGCGGGAATGCCTGGGTCCCCCACCCGCTCTCGTTCGACACGTGGCGCGGTGTCGCGCTCGCCGCCGGGTTCGGCGAGCCGCGGCTGCTCGCGACGCATCCGAGCCGTTTCCTTCGTCGCATCTACGCCGCGTTGAGCGCGCCGCACGGCGTCTCTGGGACCGACCGGGCGACGGTCAGCGCGATCCCATCGCTCGGCGAGCGCCTCGAGGCACGCCGCGCAGGCGCGCGCCTTTAGTCGAACTGCGCCTCGACCTCGACGACCCGGCTCGTGCGCGGGTCGATGTAGACGCGCAGCTTCTGCGTCGGCGAGCCCGGCGCGGCGGCGTAGTCGCAGTTGACCATGACCGTCCACCCGCGGACGACCTGGCAGCGGGAGTCGTAGCGGGTGAAGAAGAGCCGCGCCTGCGGCGTGTCCTTCGCGATCGCGACGTACTCCGCGTCCGAGAGCGGCGCGGGCACCGGCCGCAGCGCGACGAACGCCGCGGCGAAGACGATCGCGGTCGCGAGCAGGCCTCCGACGACCCACCGGCGCCCGACGCCGGCCCGTCGCTCCCGGACCGCCGGCCGGACCTCCGTCACGGCCGCACCTCGCCGCGCGCGAGCTCGAGCGCGGTCGCGAGCGTGAGCTTCGCCGCCTTCATCCAGAGCCGCCTGTTGGTCACCCGGTCCGGCGTGTCGTTCACGGTGTGGAAGGCCGTGTTGCCGGGGTAGGTCGCGTCCGCCCCGCCGTAGCGCTCCACGAGCGCCACCGACGGGATGCCGGCGAGGCCGAAGGGGGCGGCGTCGAGGATCGTCGCTCCGCTCGCGGCGAGCTGCTCCACGAGCGGCTGGACGCCGATCGCGTAGCGGGCGTTCGCTTCACGCACGCGATCGCGCAGCCCGGCCGAGCCGGCGGTGTAGTAGACGAGGTCGAGCCGGTCCGCGAGCGGGTTGAACCCGACCATGTCGATGTCGATCACCCATTCATACAACACCGGCGGCGGGAGGGACTCGAGGTAGGCCGCGCTGCCCTTGAAGAAGAGCTCCTCGCCGTCGAAGAACGCGAGCACGATCGGCGATCGCAGCCCGGCGCGCTCCGAGGCGAGGATGCGCGCGTACTCGAGGAGCGCCGCGGTGCCGGTGGCGTTGTCGTCCGCGCCGGGGGCGGCGTCGCGCGCGGGGTCCCATCCCGGCGTGCGGACCGCCGTCGAGTCGTAGTGCGTCGCGATCATCCCCAGGCCTCCGAGCGCGCCCTCGGTCCGCGCATCCGGGAGCGGCGCGATCGTCGCGAAGACGTTCTCGAGGGGGATGCCCTGGTAGCTCGTGCGCTGGTCGGAGACGATGACGCCGGGGATCGCCGCGAGCTGCGCCCTGATGTAGGCGACCGCCTTGGCGTGGCCCGGGCTGCGCGGGTCGCGCGACCCGACGGCGGTGAGCGCGGCGAGGTGCGCGTCGAGCCTGGACTGGTCGATGCGGGCGAGGACGTCGGCGACCGGCGATGGCGATGCGGACGGGCTCCCGCTCGCCGTGGCCGAGGGCGTCGGAGCGGTCGTGGTCGTGGCCGTCGCCGTCGCGGCGGCCGACGGTGCCGGCGTGGCCTCGAAGCGGACCGTCGGCGCGCAGGCGAGCGCGAGGGCGGCGACCGCGAGGGCCGGCCGGCGCACTCCTAGTTCATCTTCCCCGCGCGGGCGGGCCGCTTCTCGCGTCGCTCGGCCGTCTCCGCGGCGTACTGCTCCGACCAGAAGACGACCTTCCCCCCCTGCGCGTCGACGAGCACGGTGTCGCCCTCCTTGAACTCGCCGGCGAGCACCTTCTGCGCCAGGGGATCGAGGACGAGCCGCTGGATGGTCCGCTTGATCGGCCGCGCGCCGTACACCGGGTCGAAGCCCTCCTTCGCGATGAGCGCCTTCGCGCTCGGCGTGAGCTCGAGGCTGATCTTCCGCTCGGCGAGGCGGCGCGCGAGCAGCGCGCTCTCCCGGTCGACGATCTCCATGAGCTGCTCGGTCGCGAGGTTCTGGAAGATGACGATCTCGTCCACGCGGTTGAGGAACTCCGGTCTGAACTGCCCGCGCAGCGCGTCCATCACCCGCTTGCGCAGCAGGTCCGGCTGCTCGGCGAGCTCGGCGATGAACGTCGAGCCGACGTTGCTCGTCATGATGATGACGACGTTCTTGAAGTCGACGGTGCGGCCGTGGCCGTCGGTGAGCCGGCCGTCGTCGAGGATCTGCAGGAGGATGTTGAAGACGTCGGCGTGCGCCTTCTCGATCTCGTCGAGGAGCAGCACGGCGTACGGACGCCTGCGGATCGCCTCGGTGAGCTGGCCGCCCTCTTCGAAGCCGACGTACCCCGGCGGCGCGCCGATGAGGCGCGCGACGGTGTGCTTCTCCATGTACTCGCTCATGTCGAGGCGCACCATGGCCTTCTCGCTGTCGAAGAGGAACTCCGCGAGCGCCTTCGCGAGGAGCGTCTTCCCCACGCCGGTCGGGCCGAGGAAGAGGAATGAGCCCAGCGGGCGGTCGGGGTCCTGCATGCCCGCGCGGGCGCGGCGCACCGCGCTCGCGACCGCGGCCACGGCCTCGTCCTGGCCGACGACGCGCTGGTGGAGCCGCTCCTCCATGCGCAGGAGCTTCTGCACCTCGCCCTCGAGGAGCTTCGTCACGGGGATGTGCGTCCAGCGCGAGACGACCTCGGCGACGTCGTCTGGCGTGACCTCCTCGGCGAGCATCTTCCGGCCCGCCTGGAGCTCCTTCAGCTTCGCCTCGGCCGCCGCGACCTCGCGCTCGACCTGTGCGAGCGTTCCGTACTTCAGCTCGGCCGCCTTCGCGTAGTCGGCGGCGCGCTCGGCCTTCTCGATCTCGGAGCGCAGGCTCTCGAGCCGCGACTTCTTCTCGCGGATCTCCCCGATGGCGCCCTTCTCCTGCTGCCACTGGCCGCGGAGCCCGGCGGAGCGCTCCTTCAGGTCCGCGAGCTCGTGCTCGAGCTTGGAGAGGCGCTCCCTGCTGGCGGGGTCGGTCTCCTTGCGCAGCGCCTCGCGCTCGATCTCGAGCTGGATCCGCCGGCGCTCGAGCTCGTCGAGCTCGACCGGCATCGAGTCGATCTCCATCCGCAACCGGCTCGCCGCCTCGTCGACGAGATCGATCGCCTTGTCGGGCAGGAAGCGCTCGGTGATGTAGCGGTTCGAGAGGACGGCCGCCGCGACGAGCGCCGAGTCGGTGATCCGGACCCCGTGGTGGACCTCGTAACGCTCGCGCAGGCCGCGCAGAATCGAGATCGTCTCCTCGACCGTCGGCTCGTCGACCACGACCGGCTGGAAACGCCGCTCGAGGGCGGCGTCCTTCTCGACGTGCTTGCGGTACTCGTCGAGCGTCGTCGCCCCGATCGTGTGCAGCTCGCCCCGGGCGAGCATCGGCTTGAGCAGGTTCGAGGCGTCCATTGCCCCCTCGGCCGCGCCCGCGCTGACGACCGTGTGGAGCTCGTCGATGAACAGGATGACCTGGCCCTCGGAGTCCTTGATCTCCTTGAGGACCGCCTTGAGCCGCTCCTCGAACTCGCCGCGGTACTTCGCCCCGGCGATGATCGCGCCGAGGTCGAGCGAGACGACCCGCTTGTCCTTGAGACCCTCGGGCACGTCGCCGCGCACGATCCGCTGCGCGAGCCCCTCGGCGATCGCGGTCTTGCCGACGCCCGGCTCGCCGATGAGGACGGGGTTGTTC
>DAIDAP010000033.1 GCA_027310565.1 Chloroflexota bacterium
GGCCTTCCTTCGCCACTACAACTTCGAGCGGCCGCACCGCGGCTACCGCACGCAGGGACGCACCCCGGCGTCGATCCTCTACGCGCATCGACCGCACGTGCTCAAGGTGAAAGGATGGGACCCGAATGAGCTCCGGATCACGTCGCGCGCTGTCTAGCAGGAACGTGGGCCCCACGATCTAGACCTCCTCGATCGAGAAGTCCTGCGCGCCCTCCCAGAGCGTGAGCCGTCCGACCTCGGCGAGGTGCTCGGCACCCTCCACGACGGTCGCGAAGTGGTTGCCGGCGAGCTGCCCCACCCTGCTCGAGAACAGCGTGGCGCCGTACGGGAAGAGGACCTCCATCTCGCTGATGCCGCCCGGGTACACCAGCACCTGCCCGGGCGCGGGATGGCTGGTGTGGTTCTCGAAGTCCACGCCGAGCCGCCGCCCGCCCATCGGGACCCACGTCGCCTCCCCGCTCCAGCGGCAGTGCACGAGCTTGGCGCGCAGCGGCAGCAGCGCGCGCATCGCGGCGCAGGTCCTCGGCGCGAGCTCCTCCTCGAGCCGCGCGGTGAACGTGTACGGGCCGGCGGTGATGCGTAGCCTGCGCATGGCGGGCGTACGATACGCCGCCGATGGCGATGGCATCGGTCTCGACCCACGTCCTGGACACGACGAGCGGCCAGCCGGCGTCCGGCCTGCGCGTCGAGCTGCATCGCGACGGCGCCGCCGTCGCGCGCGGCGTCACCGACCACGACGGGCGCATCCGCCAGCTCGGCCGCGACCTGGAGCCCGGCGTCTACCGCCTCGTGTTCGAGACGCGCGCCTACGCGGCCGACGCGTTCTTCGTCCGCGTCGCCCTCGACGTGCGCCTCGAGGAGGGGCACACGCACGTGCCGCTGCTCGTCTCCCGGTACGGCGTCACGTCGTATCGCGGCTCGTGACCGCGACGCCGCTCGACGAGCGCCTGGCGGCGGCATTCGAGCGCGCGCCGGACCTCGTCGATCGCCTGCGCGAGCGCGTCGCCGACGATGACGGCGCCGAGGCGATCGTGACGAAGGCGCGCGCCCTCATCGCGCGCATGAGCGAGGACGAGCGTGTCGCGATCCTCGACGCGCACCCGCGCATCGGGGCCGACCCACGCACGCTCTCCGCGCCGTCACGCCGGGAGCAGGGCCTCGCGACGGACACGGACGTCGCGCGGGACCTGGCGCGGCTCAACGACGAGTACGAGCGCCGCTTCGGATTCCGCTTCGTCGTCTTCGTGAACGGGCGCAGCCGCCGCGAGATCGTGCCGGTCCTCGGTGAGCGCCTCGCGCGGCGGCGCGACGAGGAGCTCGCGCGCGGCATCGACGAGCTCCTCGCGATCGCCGCGGACCGGCTGCGGCGAACGTGGTGCTGACGTGACCATGGAGATCCGCTACGGCAAGTCGCGCGTCGTGTTCTATCGCCTCGCGAAGCGATCGGCGCCGCCGTTCGCGGCGCGGGTGGACATCGACGTGCTCGGCGAGCGCTTCCGCGCCGCGTACACCGAGGGCGACAACCGCGAGGTCGTCGCGACCGACACGATGAAGAACTTCGTGTACGCGACCGCCGCGGAGTTCGCCGGGACGAGCCTCGAAGCGTACGTCGCGTTCCTCGGCGAGCGGCTCCTCGGGACCTACCCGCGGATGGAGACCATCCGCGTCGCGGCGCGGGAGGTCCCGCTCGACGCCGCGGCGCCGGCAGGCCGGCCGAGCGACGTGCTCTTCCGCATGACCCGCACGGACGCCGCGAGCGCCCAGGCCCGCTTCGCGCGCCGCGGCGAGGCGACGGTCATGAGCGACGCGCGGAGCGGGATAGAGGGGATGCGGCTCCTGAAGACGACGGGCTCCTCCTTCTCGGCGTTCGCGCGCGACGCGTACACGACGCTCCCCGAGCTAGTGGACCGTCCGCTCACGATCGGGCTCGATCTCGGCTGGCGATACGCGGACGAGGCCGCCGCGCGCGGCGAGGGCCCCGGTCACGTCCCGGCGGACACCCTGCGCCGCGAGGCCGAGGCGGTCTTCGACGCCTTCGAGAGCCGCTCGATCCAGCACCTCGTGCACGAGATCGGACGTCGCGCGCTCGCGGCGCACCCCTCGATCGCCGCCGTCGAGCTCGGCGGCGAGAACCGCACGCCGGACGGCGTCGTAGAGGGCGCCGGGGACGTGCGCGTGTTCGCCGAGCCGCGCCAGACCTTCGGCCGGATCGGCCTCGTCCTGCGCCGCTAGGCGCTTGCCCATGGGGCTGACGGGCTAGCCCAGGCCGCCGAGCCCCACGAGAGCGCGCGCGTGCTCGATCTCCCCGAGATGACGGCACGCGTGCTGGAAGAGAAACGCCTCGCAGATGTCGCGGACGCGGACCACCCCATCAGGCACGAGGAGCGAGAGGAACGAGCCGGGGCCTGGCGCGGGACGTCCCTCAGGGTACGCGTCCTCGTCGAACAGGCCCAGCGGCGCGTTCGTGAGGACGTGCTCGGTGCGCGTGAAGACGTCACGCTGGTACTCGTGCCAGCCGTCGAGGTGGCGGAACCGCACCTTCATCGCCTCGTCCATCGGCGTCCCGCGGTACGGGATCGGACCGCTGAGCCCGATGCGCTCGGCCCAGCCCGCGGAATCCCAGACGCTCGCGCCGCCGCCCAGGTACCGCGTGACCGTGCGGTCCTCGCTGCCGACCACGTGCATGAGGCTGAACGCGATCGGGAGCACACCCCTGCGCTCGACGTGATTGACCTGGTCGAGCGTGAGGTCGGCGACGGCGCTCGTGAGCATGACGTGGACGGCCGTGAGGCGGGCGCACAGGGAGGCGCGCCAGGCCTCGCTTGTCGCGCTCGTCTCCGCGGCATCCGCCGCGTCGCCTCGCCGCGTCGCTCCGCTCACGTGGCTGCGCTCACGGAGCCGACTCTACCGCTTCAGCTCGGCGAGCCCGGCGGCGATGAGGACGGCGAGACCCTCGACGATCTCCCCGCGCGGGCGCCCCGACGCGGTGACCAGCTCCTCCACCGTGCGCTTCCCGTCGAGCGCGCCGATGAGCGCCCCGACGGCGGTGGACACGATCGCGCGGTGCTGCGCGGCGTCGTGGACGAGCGTGCCCCCAAGATCGTCGACCTCCACGGCCGTGCAGCCGCCGACCCCCCGCACGCGGGCGCGGTCGCCCAGCTCCGCCGCGATCGACCGCAGACGCGCCTGGTGGGCGATGATCTCGTGCGCGACGTCGCTCACGCGCAGCTCGTAGAGCCAGGTGTCGCCGACCGCGGCGTAGCGCTCGCCGCGCTCACGCTGCACGAAGTCTCCCGCCTCGGTCCGCGCGCCGTCGCGCAGGCGCTCGACCGCGCCGCGGCGCACGAGGTAGAGGTCGTCGCTGCGGCCCTCGATGAGCTGATCGGGCTCGAGCTGCCGCGGCCGCAGGCGCAACGCGAGCGCGCCGACGATCTCCGCGGGGAGGTCGCGCAGCGGGCTGTGCCGCTTGAGGAACGCGTCGGCGAGGAGCAGGTCGGTGCGCTCGCGCATCGCGTGCGCGAACAGCGGCTGCGCGGCCATGAGCGCGCGGAGCGCGCCGCCCGGGAGCGTGAGGACCGTGCACGGCGTGTCCGCCACCACCGACGCCGTTCGGCCGAGGTCGGTCACGACCGCCATCTCGCCGACGAGCGCGGGCGCGCCGACGAGCGCGAGCGTGCGGCCCTCCGCGCGCGCGACGACGCGCACCGCGCCGTCCATGACGAGGTACGCGTCGGCGCCGGGCCGATGCTCCTCGATGAGCACGTCGCCCGCCGCGACGCGTGACTCCTTCACGACCGAGCGAAGACGCTCGCGCGAGGCGGCATCGAGCAGCAGGAGCGGTCCGAACGCGAGCGGGTCGTCCTTCGCCACCTCGGCGAGCCTACCGGTCGACGCGGTGGCGGCGCGTCACTCGGCCAGGGGAGCGCCCCGAGCCGGGAGGGCCGCGCCGATGAGCTCGCGGATCGACGCGAGGCCCTGCGCGCGCACGTAGGCGGCGAGGCCCTCGACGACGCGCAGCGGCGCTTCCGGGTCCGCGAACGTCGCGGTCCCGACCTGCACCGCCGACGCGCCGGCCATGAGGAACTCGAGCGCGTCGCGCGCGCTCGTCACGCCGCCGGCGCCGATGACCGGTATGGAGACCGCCTGCGCGACCTGATACGTGAGGTGGAGCGCGATCGGGCGGATCGCCGGCCCCGAGAGACCGCCGCTCCCGGTGCCGAGGATCGGCCGGCGCCTGGCGACGTCGATCCGCATCCCGAGCACCGTGTTGATCGCGGTGAGCCCGTCGGCGCCGGCCTCCTCCACGGCGCGCGCGACCGCGACCACGTCCGGCGCGTTCGGCGTGAGCTTCACGATGACCGGCAGGTCGGTGACCTGCTTCACGGCGCGCGTGACCTCGGCCGCGAGGAGCGGGTCGCAGCCGAAGAGCATCCCGCCCTTCACGTTCGGGCACGAGACGTTGAGCTCGAACGCGACGACGGCGGGCGTGCCGAGCATCGTCTCGACGACGAACACGTAGTCGTCGACGCTGTACCCCGCGACGTTCACGACGACCGGGACCCCGAGCTTCGCCCACCTCGGTCCGTACGTGCGCGCGACCTCCTCCGCGCCGGGGTTCTCGAGACCGATCGAGTTGAGGATGCCCGCCGGGGTCTCGGCGATGCGGTACTGCGGATTGCCCGGCCGCGGGTTGCGTGTCGTGCCTTTGTTCACGACCGCGCCGAGCCGGCTCACGTCGATGAGCTCGGCGTACTCGGTGCCCTGCCCGAACGTCCCGGACGCGGCCAGGACCGGATTGCGCAGACGCAGGCCGCGCGCGACCTCGACCGAGAGGTCGACGCCCTCCTCGGGGCGCGCGGCGTCGCGCGCGGCGCGCGCCTCGTCGATGCGCGAGGCGTCGATCACGAGCGACGGCGCCGAGCCATCCGCTTCGGGCTCCCCGGTCGCGGCCTCGACGATGGACGCGCCGTCGAGCGCGGCGAGCTCGACCGTGTCGCGCTCCTCCTCGGCCTCGGACGCGCGCTCGAGCCGCTCCTCGGGCGACTCGCGCGACTCGTACGCGCGCTCCTCGCGTCTGCGCGGACGGCGCCACGGCATTACGGAAGCCCCACCGTCGCGGGCTCCCCCGCCTCGAAGCGCACGTCGGCGAGCGCGAACACCGGCCCTTCGCGGCAGACGCGGGCGTTGCCCTGCGCGGTCACGATGACGCAGGCCCGGCACACGCCCATCGCGCAGCCCATGTGCTGCTCGACCGCGACCTGCGCCTCGAGGAGCGGCGCCCGTCCGGGGACCGTCGGACCGCGCGCGGCGTCGTCGCGCATGCGGCCGAGCGCGGCGAGCATCGGCCACGGCCCGCAGGCCATGAGCTGGTCGGCCCACACGAGGAGCCGCGGCAGGACGTCGGTGACGCGGCCGCGCACGCCGAACGAGCCGTCCTCGGTCGTCGTGACGTACTCGACCGACGCGGGGAGCCGCTCCGACGGCCAGAGGTGGGCGACGCTCCGCCCGCCCATGACGAGCGTGACGTTGCGGCGCGCGGCCTCGCGCTCCGCCAGGACGCGCATCGGCGCGATGCCGGTGCCGCCCGCGACGAGCAGGAGGTTGCGCGTGTCGCGCCGGACGACGAACGCGCTCCCGAGCGGGCCGAGGAGGTCCAGCGCGTCGCCGGGCCCGCGCTCGGCGATCCACTCGCCGCCCGTCCCGAGCGGCTTCACGATGACCTCGATGTCGCCCGCGCGGCGATCGATGCGATTGAACGAGTAGGGCCGGCGCAGGAGCGGGTCCCAGCCGCGCCCGGGGCGCACGTGCACGAACTGTCCCGCGGCCGCGCGCCCGGCGACGCCGGGCGCGTGGACCTGGAGCAGCGCGCCGAGCTCGCCGATCGCCGTGTTCGCGACGACACGCCCCTCCTCGAGGATCACCGCGGCTCCGGGACGACCTCGCCGACGGCCCGGCGCACCGCGCGCACGACCAGCCGCAGCACCGCCGCGTCCACCGGCGGTCCCCACGGGCCGCGCACGAGGAAGTCCACGTCGAGCGTGGTGAGCTCCTCACAGAAGAGCACGCTGTCCTTCTTGATCCCGCCCGCGCCGCGCGCGAGACTCACGTGCGTGGGACCCTCCGCGCCTACCGAGAAGATCGGCACCACGATGACGTCGTCGGCCACCTCGTTGCGGTAGTCGCTCGAGATCACCAGGGCGGGCCGGGGCTGGTGCGGATCGTCGGGCTTGCCGGGGAGCCGCACCGACCAGATCTCGCCGCGGGCGGGAGGCATCAGCGGCGCCGCCAGAACGTCCGCGCCGCGCCGGCGTCGCGGACGCGGCGCCATGCCACACGCTCCGGATCGTCGCGCCGGCCGGCGTCCTCGCGGATCTGACGCTGCATGGCGAGACCCTGTTCGCGCTCCTGCCAAAGGCGGAGCGCCTCGTCGATCACCGCGCTGCGATCGAGCCCGGAATGGCGTGCCACGTGCGAGTCCACCGCCGCGACGAGCTCCGGGTCGAGGGTCGCTCCGACCTTGACGCGACGGCGGGCAGAGCGGTTGTTCGACGACATCATGTCCGACATGATAGCGGACAGATCATCCGGCGACCAGGTCCTCGCTCTCGGCCCACGCTGGTTCTACTCCCCCGCGACCCGCACCGCGGCCGCGCGGTACGCGACGAGCGGCGCGACGTCGTACGTCACCGCGCTCGCGCGGAGCGCCGTGACGACCGCGAGCGCGGTGTCGAGCGACGTCAGGCAGGGCACACGCCCCTCGACCGCCGCACGGCGGATGAGGAATCCGTCGCGGTCAACGGTCTTCCCGAGGGTCGGCGTGTTCACGACGGCCGCGCACTTCCCCGAGCGGATGACGCGGAGGATCTCGTCGTTCCCCTCCGAGAGCTTGCCGACCTCGCGCACGCCGATGCCGAGCGAGCGGATGAGCGCGGCGGTGCCGCGTGTCGCGACGAGGTCGTACCCGAGCCAGTGCAGGCCCTCGATGATCGGGACGACCTCCTCCTTGTCCTTGTCGGCGACGGTCACGAGCACCTCGCCCGACGGCGCGGGCGCGAGCCCGGCGGCGACGAGCGATTTCCAGAGCGCCGGCGCGAACGAGCGATCGACGCCCATGACCTCGCCGGTGCTCTTCATCTCCGGCCCGAGGTAGGTGTCGACGTCGAGGAGCTTGGCCATCGAGAACACCGGGGCCTTGAGCGCGACGAGCCCGGTCTCCGGCCAGATGCCGTCGGCGCGCGCGTATCCCTCGGCCGCGAGCGTCGACCCGAGCGAGACCCGGACCGCCAGCGCGACGAGCGGCACGCCGGTGACCTTGGTGAGGAACGGCACGGTGCGGCTCGAGCGCGGGTTGACCTCGAGGACCCAGATGCGTAGGGGGTTCTCGGGGGGCGCAGCCCCCCGGTTGCCTTGTTCGACGATGAACTGGATGTTGAGCAGGCCCTTCACCGGCAGGGCCTTCGCGATCCGCGCGGTGAGCTCGACGATGCGCGCCCGCTCGGCGGGCAGGAGGTTCTGCGCGGGGTACACGGCGTACGAGTCGCCCGAGTGCACGCCCGCGCGCTCGATGTGCTCCATGATCCCCGCGACGAGCGTGTCGGTGCCGTCGGAGACGGCGTCGACCTCGACCTCCTTGCCGCGCAGGTACTTGTCCACCAGGACGCGCCCCGTCCCGGCCTCGAGAGCTGCGTGGAAGTACCGCTCGAGGTCGTCCGGCCCGTAGACGATCTCCATGCCGCGGCCGCCGAGCACGTACGAGGGGCGCACCAGGACCGGATACCCGACCTCCCGCGCCACGGCGAGCGCCTCGGAGAGCGACGCCGCGGTGCCGCCGGGCGGCTGCGGGATGCCCAGCGCGTCGGCGAGGTCGTGGAAGCGCCGGCGGTCCTCGGCGAGCCCGATCGCGTCGGCCGACGTGCCCGCGATGGCGCCGCCGATCGGCGCGATGCGCTCGGCGACGTTCAGCGCGGTCTGCCCGCCGAACTGGACCAGGCAGGGGGCTTCGGCCCCCGGCACCCCTCCGGTCTCGTTTTCCAGCACGCTCGCGATGGACTCCTCGTCGAGCGGATCGAAGTACAGCCGCGCCGACGCGTCGAAATCCGTCGACACCGTCTCCGGGTTGCTGTTCACCATGATCGGCGCGACGCCGCGCGCGCGGAGCGCCGACGCCGCCTGCACGCAGCAGCAGTCGAACTCGATGCCCTGCCCGATGCGGATCGGGCCCGACCCGATGATGACCGCCTTCTCCCCCGGGAGCGGGGCGGCCTCGTTCTCCTGCTCGTAGGTCGAGTAGAAGTACGGCGTCACGGCCTCGAACTCGGCCGCGCACGTGTCGACCATCTTGTAGACCGGACGGATCCCCCACTGCGCGCGCAGCCGGCGCACGTCCGCGGGCAGCATGCCGGCGAGCGTCGCGACGTCGCTGTCGGCGAAGCCGAGCCGCTTCGCGCGGCGCAGCAGGTCGGGCGTCGGCGTCTTGCCCTGCAGCTCATCCTCGGCGAAGCGGACGATGCCCGCCATCTTGCGCAGGAACCAGCGGTCGACCCGCGTCGCGGCGTGCACGTCGTCCACCGACGCGCCGCGCCGCAGCGCCGCGAAGAGCCGCCAGAGACGGTCGTCCGTGGCGGCCGGCGAGAGGTGGCGCGCGACGAACGCCGCCGGGTCGGTGAGGTCGACCCAGGCCGGAGACTCCCAGAGCAGGCCCTGCCCCTTCACCTCGAGCGAGCGCAGCGCCTTCTGCAGCGCGGCCTCGAAGGTGCGGTCGATCGCCATGACCTCGCCGGTCGCCTTCATCTGCGTGCCGAGCGTGCGATCGGCGCCGGGGAACTTGTCGAACGGCCAGCGCGGGATCTTCACCACCACGTAGTCGAGCGCCGGCTCGAACGCGGCGGACGTCCGCTTGGTCACCGCGTTCGGGATCTCGGCGAGGCGCCTGCCGATGGCGATCTTCGCCGCGACGCGGGCGATCGGGTACCCCGTCGCCTTCGACGCGAGCGCCGAGGACCGCGAGACGCGCGGGTTCACCTCGATGACGTAATAGGGGACCTGTGCCTCGGGATCCGCCGACGGCGAGCGGTCGGGGTGCAGCGCGAACTGCACGTTGCAGCCGCCCTCGATGCCGAGGGCGCGGATGATCCGCAGCGCCGCGCTGCGGAGCATCTGGTACTCCTTGTCGGTGAGCGTCTGCGACGGCGCGACGACGATCGAGTCGCCGGTGTGGACGCCCATCGGGTCGACGTTCTCCATGTTGCAGACCGTGATGCAGGTGTCGCCGCCGTCGCGCATGACCTCGTACTCGATCTCCTTCCACCCCACGAGGGAGCGCTCCACGAGCGCCTGCCCGATGGGCGACGCGGCGATGCCGCGCGCGGCGGCGCGCTCGAGCTCGGCGCGATCCGTCGCGAAGCCGCCGCCGGTGCCGCCGAGCGTGTACGCCGGCCGCACGACGAGCGGGTAGCCGACGCGGTCGGCGAACGCGAGGGCCTCCGCCACGCTGCGCACTCCCGCCGACTCCGGGACCGGCTCGCCGATGGAGACGAGGAGCCGCTTGAAGGCCTCGCGGTCCTCGGCCTGATGGATCGCCGCCAGCGGCGTGCCCAGCAGACGCACCGCGTAGCGCTCGAGGACGCCCGCCTCGGCGAGCTGCACCGCGAGGTTGAGGCCGGTCTGGCCTCCGAACGTCGGAAGCAGACCGTCGGGCCGCTCCCTGGCGATGATCCGCTCGAGCACGTCGACGGTGAGCGGCTCGAGGTACGTCACGTCGGCGACGCCGTCGTCGGTCATGATCGTCGCCGGGTTCGAGTTCACGAGGACGGTCCGCACGCCCTCCTCGCGCAGCGCGCGGCACGCCTGCGTGCCCGCGTAGTCGAACTCGGCGGCCTGCCCGATGACGATCGGGCCGCTGCCGATGAGCAGGACCACCTGCGTCCTCATCGGGCGGCGACCGCTCTGCGCACGTCGGCGAGGAACTCGTCGAACACCGGCTCGTTGTCGCGCGGGCCGGGCGCGCCCTCGGGGTGGTACTGATAGGTGCGGATCGGGAGTGCCTCGTGCGCGAGGCCCTCGACCGATCCGTCGTTCAGGTTCCGCGCGCTCACGACGAAGCCCGATCCCGAGGGGATCGACGACTCATCGACCTGGAACTCGTGGTTCTGGCTCGTGATGACCACCTCGCCGGTGCGCAGGTCCCGCACCGGGTGGTTCGCCCCGTGGTGGCCGAACGGCAGCCGCGACGTCGTCGCGCCGATGGCGCGGCCGATGAGCTGGTGCCCGAGGCAGATGCCGAGGATCGGGAGCGGCCGCGCCGCGCCGCGCTGGAGCGCGGCGTCGAGCAGCAGCCTCACGCTCTGCGCGATCCGCGGGATCGCCGCGGGGTCGCCCGGGCCGTTCGTGACGACGACGCCGTCGGGCGACCACGAGAGCACCTCGCGCGGCGACGCGGTCGCCGGGAACACCCTCACCTTCGCGCCGCGCCGCACCAGGCAGCGGATCTGGTTCTCCTTCACCCCGGTGTCGAGCATCGCGACCTTGACGCCGCTGCCGACCTCGCGCGTGAGCCCGCTCGCCTCGACGACCAGGGGCCGCGACGCGAGCGGCGCGGACGAGCGCGCCTTCGCGACCGCTTCCTGCGCGACGCCCGGGTCGTGCGCGAGGTGCGGCGGCACCTGGAGCAGCGCGCCGCGCAGCGTGCCGGCCGCGCGCAGCCGTCTCACGAGCGCGCGCGTGTCGACGCCGGCGATCCCCGGCACGCCGTGCTGCCGGAGGTACGCGTCGAGGTCGAGCGTGTCCTCGCGGCAGGTGGCGTCGAGCTCGCGCACGACGAGGGCCTCGACCCACGGGCGGCGCGACTCGCTCGCGCGGTCGAAGGTCCCGTAGTTGCCGATGAGCGGATAGGTGAGGACGACGAGCTGCCCGTTGTACGACGGGTCGGAGGCGATCTCCTGGTACCCGGTCATCGCGGTGTTGAACACGACCTCGCCGTGCGCCGACGATGCGTCGCCGAACGCCTCGCCCCACCACGCGCTCCCGTCCTCGAGGGCGAGGACCGCCGCCCGGCTCATAGGTGCATAACTATACGTTCTCAGTGCATAAAGATGCAATTGCTGCTCCCCGCGGACCTCGGCGGCGGAGCTAGACCGCGGCGTGCGCTTCGCCAACGCGGCCTCCCCGAAAGCGGACCTCGCCGCCGACCGTGGCCTGCACGACGCGGCCGCGGAGCGTCAGACCGAGCAGCGGCGTGTTCCTGCCGAGCGACACGATCTCGTCGCCGCGCACGACCCACTCCGCGTCGGGATCGATGGCGATCCAGTCGTCCGCGCCGGGGGTGATGCGCAGGATGCGCGCCGGGCCCGCGGTGAGCGCGGCGAGGGCGACGTCGCGGTCGCACCAGCCGGCGCGGACACCGCCGAGGACGAGCGGCAGCGCGGTCTCGAGCCCGGCCACACCGAACGCGGCCTGGTCGTACTCGACGTCCTTGCGGACGCTCGCATGCGGCGCGTGGTCGGTCGCGATGGCGTCGATCGTCCCGTCCGCGAGGCCGGCCCACAGCGCGCGGACGTCGGTGGCGGTGCGCAGCGGCGGGTTCACCTTCGTCGAAGAGTCGTACGCCCACCGGGGGGACTCCGTCCCCCCGAGGACCCCCCTCCGGGCCTTGGGGGTGGAGTCCGCCCGGTGGTCGTCGTACGCGAACGTCCGTGACCCGGCGACCCACTCGTCGGTCATCGCGAGGTGATGCGGCGTGACGTCGCAGGTGACCGGCAGGCCCCGGCCCTTCGCGCGGCGCACGAGCTCGACGGAGCCGGCGGTCGAGAGGTGCGTGAGGTGCATCCGGCCGCCGACGAGCTCGAGCAGGCTGAGGTCGCGCGCGACCGCGGTCTCCTCGGCGGCCGCCGGGATGCCCGGCAGGCCGAGGCGCGCGGAGACGGAGCCCTCGTGCATGACGCCCCTCCCCGAGAGCGCGAGGTCCTGCGGGTGCTCGACGAGCAGCAGGTCCGCGGCGCGCGCGTACTCGAGCGCGTGGCGGAAGAGGCGCGCGTCGTCGACCGGCGCGCCGTCGTCGGAGAACGCGACCGCGCCCGCGCGGGCGAGCTCCACGAGGTCGGCGAGCGCCTTCCCCGCGCGGCCGCGCGTGATCGCGGCGATCGGCAGCACCCGCGCGCCGCGCGCCGCCTCCGCCCGAGCGAGGAGCTCGGCGACGAGGCCCGGCGCGTCGATCGCGGGCTCGGTGTTCGGCATCGCGCAGATCGTGGTGAACCCGCCACGGAGCGCGGCGTGAGCGCCGGTCGCGACCGTCTCGGACTCCTCGAACCCGGGCTCGCGCAGGTGCGCGTGCAGATCGATGAAGCCGGCGCTCACCAGCAGACCGGCGCGCTGCGCCTCCCCGCGGTCCATCACGCCGCCTCCAGCGAGGGCGTGCCGGCGAGCAGGTAGAGCAGCGCCATGCGCACGGCGACGCCGTTCCGCACCTGCGTCTCCACGAGCGAGCGCGTGCCGTGCGCGACGGCGGCGTCGATCTCGATGCCCTCGTTCATCGGACCCGGATGCATCACCGGCGCGTCCGGCCGCATGCGCGCCACGCGCGCGCCGGTGAGGCCCCAGACGCGGGTGTACTCGCGGAGCGACGGGAGCAGGCCGCTCTCCTGCCGCTCCTTCTGCAGCCGCAGCGCGATGACGGCGTCGGCGCCGTCGAGCGCGCGGTCGAGGTCCGGCTCGTACGCGACGCCGTCGGGGAGCGCGCCGCAGCGCCACGCGGCGGGCATGAGCGTCGGCGGGCCGGAGAGCGTGATCCGCGCGCCGAGCGGAACGAGCGTGTTGACGTCCGACCGCGCGACGCGGCTGTGCGTGACGTCGCCGACGATGACGACGCGCCTGCCGTCGAGATCGCCGAGGGCGCCGCGCAGCGTGTACGCGTCGAGCAGGCCCTGCGTCGGATGCGCGTGAGCGCCGTCCCCGGCGTTGATCACCGGCGTGCTCGTGCGCTCGGCGACGAAATACGGCGCTCCGGATGAGGCGTGCCGCATGACGACGAGGTCGCCGCCCAGCGCCTCGAGCGTGCGCACCGTGTCGAGGAGCGTCTCGCCCTTCTCGACCGACGACCCGCTCGCGGTGACGTTCGTCACGTCGGCGGAGAGCGCCTTCGCCGCCAGCTCGAACGACACGCGCGTGCGCGTGGACGCCTCCGCGAAGAAGAGGATGACCGTCCGGCCGCGCAGCGGCGGCGCCTTGCGGACCGGGCGCGAGAGCACCTCGACCATCGCGCCGGTCGTCTCGAGCACGCTCTCGATCTCGTCGCGCGACCAGTCGTCCGTGTCCAGGATGTGCCGGCGGGACCACTTCATGACGCCACCCCCTCCCGCGACAGGACCTCCACCTCGTCGCGGCCGTCGGCCTCGGCGAGGTGCACGCGGACGTCGTCGTCGGCCTTCGTCGGCACGTTCTTCCCGACGAAGTCCGCGCGGATCGGCAGCTCGCGGTGGCCACGGTCCACCAGGACCGCGAGCCGGATCGCGCGCGGGCGGCCGTAGTCGACGAGCGCGTCCAGCGCGGCGCGGACCGTTCGTCCGGTGAAGAGGACGTCGTCGACGAGCACGACGACCCGGTCGTCGACGCTGAAGTCGAGCGCCGACCGATGCACGACCGGCGCGTAGCCGATGCGCGTCAGGTCGTCGCGATACAGGGTGATGTCGAGCGAGCCCAGGGGGACGCGCGTGCCCTCGTGCGCCTGGATGGCGTCCCGGAGGCGCGCGGCGAGCACGTCGCCGCGCGAGCGGATGCCGACCATGGCGAGGGCGGAGACGTCGCGGTCTCGCTCGACGATCTCGTGAGCGATGCGGGAGACGGCGCGACGGATGTCGTCGCCGGTGAGCAGGACGGCCCGCGGTGCTGCCATTCGCGACTTTCCTTCCCGGCCTCACAGGACCGGTCGTTAAAGGTCGTGCGTTACGTTCAGTGTACATGCGCCTCGTCATCACCGTCGCCTGGCTGAGCGTCGTCGCGGGGTGCGCGGCGCTCACCGGCGTGGCGCGCGCGCCCGCGCCGGCCGCGGCCCCCGCCGCGGTCGCGCCGCCACCGCGGGCGACGCCCGATCCGCGGGCGCTCGTGCCTCCGGACCGCAGCCTCGAGCTCGACCGCGCGTTCATCGGGCGCCTCGGCGACCGTCCGATCCAGGTCGTGCGCGGGCTCGCGCCGCCGATCGAGGGAGCGACGCCGCCGACCGACCCGCTCCTGCTGCCGTACTCGCCGCGGACGTACCGCGCCGGGGTGCACGAGGGGATCGACTTCCCCGCGCGCGCCGGGACGCCCGCGCGCGCCGCGGCGCCCGGATACGTGGTGCGGATCGACCGCGACTTCACCGACTGGACCGCCGGCGAGCTGCGCACCGCGATCGCCGAGGCGGTACGACTCGGGTACACGCCGCCCGACACGCTCGACCGGATCCGCGGGCGGCAGGTGTGGATCGACCAGGGGCGCGGGGTCGTCACGCGCTACGCGCACCTGTCCGCGGTCGCCGCGGGTCTGGCGGTCGGCGACGCGGTGGCCGTCGGCCAGGTCATCGGGGCGGTCGGCAGCAGCGGCTTCCCGGAGGGCGGACCGCACCTGCACTTCGAGGTGCGCATCGGCGAGGGCTACCTCGGCAGCGGGCTCGGCGCGGACGAGCTGGCCCGGGTGATCGCGCGGGCGTTCGGTCCGGGGCGGCTAGCGGAGGCCGGTGCGGCGGGCGCGCAGGGCGGCCTCGAGGACGACCTCGACGGCCTCGGAGGCGATCGGCCGCGGTAGGCGGGTGAACACACCGACCTCGGCGACCTTCTCCCGCTCCGGCGCGTCGTACCACCACGCGAGGTGCGCCAGCTCGCACATGTAGACGTACGCGGTGGTCGGCTTGGGGAGCTCGTAGCGGATCGCGCCGAGCAGGTCGAGCCGCGGGGCGACGATGCGCGCCGCGTCCCACAGCTCGCGCCGCGCCACCTCGAGGATCGTCTCGCCGGAGCGTCGCGCGCTCGTCGGGAAGTGCCAGCCGCCCGCATCGGCCGACCGGATCCACACGGTGAGGTCGCCGTAGAAGGGGACGACCATCGCGATCTGGGCGGACGCGGGCGGGAACTCCTTGAAGCTCGAGTCCCTGCGTGAGACGAACGTCAGGTCCGCCATTGGCGAAAGTAAGCAGGAGAGCGAGGGGAACGTCAATAGCCCAGCGGGTGGAAGAGCGGCCGGAGCGGGCGGGCGGAAGGTGGAGTGTACGCCCGGTGTGACTGACTGCCTAACGCAGGAGCGCCGCGAAGCGGAGCGGATCGCTCGCGATGACCGAAGCGGCGTACAACTCCATCGCGCCGATGTCGCTCGTTCGGTTGGCGGGGTCGCCGCGGTCCACCAGGCGGGCGAGCGGTGGGAAGCGGCGCCAGTCCTCGGCGTCCGGAGAGAGCGGGGGCAGGAGGACCGCCATGTTGTACGAGACGACGCCCGCCGCCCGGAATGCTCCCACGACGCGCGCGATGGCGGGGGCGAGCGTGACGGCGTCCGCCCCGGGACGGCCGATGACCAGCGTCTCGCGCTCCTTGATCGGCGTGAGCGACGCGAGCACGCGCACGCCGTCGACGTCCACGGCGAGCCCGAGCGCGTCGTGCACGAGCGCGAGGTCGTCGAAGTAGTCACGGCCCTCGCGCTCCGCGTAGGCGAGCGCCTGCCGTCGCAGCCGCTCCACGATCGGGTAATGCATGCCGCGCGTCGCGGTCATCTGCATGTGCCCGTGCACGATCGATCCACCGGCGCGCCAGAGGCAGTTCCAGAGGACGAACAGGTAGCGCGCCGCGGGATCCGCCTCGAGCGCGGCCTCGCCCCAGCGCAGGCAGGTGCGCAGGTGGTCGGCGACGATCGCGGCGTCGACCGGAGCGAGCGGGTCGTGCTCCCTGAACACCAGCACGCCGTGGTAGCCGTCGTACTTCGCGACGTTGGACGCGGTGATGCCGTGCTGGCCCTCGATGCGGCCGAACGTGTCGGCCGGCGTCCCGGTCAGGGGATGGTCGAACGGGTCGTTCGCGGCCGCGGCGATCGTCGCGCGCGCCTCGTCGGCGCCCTTCACCTCCATCGGCCGCATCGCGCGCAGGTCGTTGAACAGCGCGCCCTCCCAGGTGACGGTGTTCGTGACGCGCACGATGCGCTGCTCGCGCACGGCGTCGACCGAGCCGAAGAGCTTCGTGATCCACGCCTCCATCTCCGACGGCGGGTCGAGGCGCCCGGTGGTCGTCGACACCGTGAAGATGCGCGACGCGGCGGCGCGCGCCTCGGCGGGGAGCGAGGCGATGGCCTCCTCGAGGTCGACGATCGTGCGCGTCAGCTGCTTCGTAGGCGCACCGCCGTCCGGTAGAGGGCGGCGTACCGCTTCGCGGACGCCCTCCACGAGTGATCCTCCTCCATGGCGCGCCGCATCAGCGCGGGCCACGCCTCGCCGTCGGCGCGATACGCGCCCATGGCGCGGTCGATCGCGTCGTCGAACGCCTCGCCCGTGTAGCGGGAGAACGAGAATCCGTTGCCCCGCTCGGGGTCGGCGTCGACGTCGCGCACCGTCTCGGCGAGGCCGCCGACGGCGTGCACGACGGGGATCGTGCCGTAGCGGAACGAGATGAGCTGGCCGAGGCCGCAGGGCTCGAACCGCGAGGGCATGAGGAAGAGGTCGGCGCCGGCGTAGATGCGCTGCGCCAGGCCGGCGTCGAAGCCGAGCGTGAGCCACAGCTTCCGCCCGTAGCGCCGCGCGAAGGCCTTCCACTTCCGCTCGTACGAGGGGTCGCCGGCCCCGAGGACCACGAGCTGTCCGCCCTTCGCGAGCAGGTGCGGTGCGGACGCGGTGAGCAGATCGACGCCCTTCTGCTCGACGAGGCGCCCCACGACCCCGAAGAGCGGCGCGCGCGGATCGACGGCGAGGCCGCCCTCGACCTGCAGCGCCTCCTTGTCCTTCGCCTTTCCCGACGTGTCGGCGGCGTCGTAGCGCGCCGCGATGTGACCGTCGGCCGCGGGGTCGAACACCGTCGTGTCGATGCCGTTCACGATCCCGCGGAGCCGCCCCTTCCGCTCGCGCAGCAGCCCCTGGAGACCCTCGCCGAACTCGGGCGTGAGGATCTCCTTCGCGTAGCGCTCGCTCACCGTGCTCACGATGTCCGCGGACGCGATCGCCCGCGCCATGGGGTTGCACTCGTTCGGTCCCTCGACGGCCATCCGCGCGCGCGGCAGACCGACGCGCGCGAGGATCGCGGCGTTCGTCCGTCCCTGGTACGCGAGGTTGTGGATCGTGAAGACCGTGGCGGTCCTCCGCCACGTCCCGCCGCGCGAGCGCGCAACGAGCGGCACGAGCAGCGCGGCGTGCCAGTCGTGCGCGTGCACGACGTCCGGCGGCGACTCGCGCAGATCCTCGTACACGGCGCGGCAGAAGAGCGCGTAGCGGCGGTCGTCGTCCTTCTCACCGTACACGCGATCGCGCCCGATCCGCGCGCTCGACACCAGGACGACACGAACGCCGTCGCGCGCGACGCTCGGGTACGAGACGCGGACGTGCGCGGCGCCGAACGGCACCGAGCGCACCGGGGCGCGGGCCGGGACGGCGAAGCGCGCGCGGTCGATCGTCCCGTGGAGCGGGAGGTAGAGCGTCACGTCGTGGCCCAGCTCGGCCAGCGCCTGGGGGAGGGAGCCGGCCACGTCGGCGAGGCCGCCGACCTTCGCATAGGGGGCAGCCTCGGCCGCGGCAAAGACGATCTTCACGGGTCCTCCGGATGTTAACGAGATGTAAGGACCGGGCTCTCCGCCCCTCTCGGCGTATTGCCCGGCGACACCTCCTCGTTGACCCTGTGTGTAGGCCTGTGGGAAGCCACACGAGGAGGCGATGAACGGTATGTTCGGTATCGGACGGGGCGCGGCGCTGACGATCGCGGCCACGGCGCTCGGCGCGGGGCTGCTCGGCTCGGTGGCGCTCGGCGCCCTCACGCCACTGCGCGCGGACACCTTCACGAGCGTGCCGGATCGGCCCGGCACGACGACGCCCGCGAACGCACCGGCCGGCGACGGCCTCAAGGGCATCCTGGACGGCCTGGTCGCGAAGGGCGTGATCACGCAGGCGCAGGAGGACGCCATCCTCGGCGCGGTCGGCGACGCGCGAGGCAAGGACGGCCGCGCGATCGCGAAGCTGTTCGCGGACCTGCTGAAGCAGTCCGCCGGCTACCTCGGCGTCACCCCCGCGGAGCTGAAGGCGAAGCTCCCGGGCACCAGCCTGGCGGCGATCGCGAACGCGACGCCCGGCAGGAGCCGCGACGGCCTCGTCGCCGCGCTGGACACGGCGGTGCGGGACGCGATCGCCAAGGCCCTCGCGGGCGGAACGATCACGCAGGAGCAGGCGGACCGCGCGACCGCCGCGGCGCCGCAGCGCATCGCGGCGTTCGTCGACCGCGTCTGGCCGCAGCGCTTGCCACCGTCGCCGAAGCTGCCGAGCGCCCTCTCCTTCATCGGCAACCTGTCGGCGGCGGCGCGCGACTACCTCGGTCTCTCGCGGCAGGACCTCGCGCAGCAGCTGCGCGACGGCAGAAGCCTCGCGGACATCGCGAACGCGACGCCGGGGAAGAGCCGCGACGGCCTCGTCGCGGCGATCACCAGCGCGGCCGACGCGAGGATCGACCAGGCGCAGGCCGGCGGGAAGCTGACGGCCGACCAGGCCGCGCAGCTCAAGACCCGGGTCGGCGAGATGGTCGCCCGGTTCGTCGATCAGGCACGCCCGGGGAGCCTCAAGGGGGCGGAGCGGCGCCAGAAGGCCTGAGCCGGTATCGGATCGGTCGCGGAACGTGCCCGTGCGGACGGCGGGCGAGCAGCCGATGTAACGACGGCCGACCACCCGCCGTTCACAACTGGTGACGATAGGGGCGGAGGGCGGAGGCCGATGGGGAACCCGCTGTCGAGCACGTTCGGGCAGAGGGCCGGCGGTATAGTCGGCACGCGCCTCGTGGCGTCGGAGCTCGCGGTGGAGCGTGTGCTGGACAAGCGCTACCGGATCGTGGCGCCTATCGGTGCCGGCGGGTCGTCGCAGGTGTACCTCGCCCAGGACCTGACGCTGAACCGCGAGGTCGCGCTGAAGCAGCTCGACGCGGCCGCCGCGGCCGACGGCAACCTGCGGAAGATGTTCGTGAAGGAGGCGCGCGCGCTCGCGGCGCTCTCCCACCCGAGCATCGTGGCCGTCTACGACGTCGGCGAGGCCGACGGCCTGCCGTACATCGTGATGGAGCACCTGCCGGGCGGCTCGCTGAAACAGCGCATCGAGCGCGCCGGACCGCTTCCCGCGGTCGACGCCGTGCGCCACACGGTGGAGATCGCGAACGGCCTCGCGTTCGCGCACTCGAAGGGGATCATCCACGCGGACCTCAAGCCGTCGAACATCCTCTTCGACGCGAACGATCACGCGAAGATCTGCGACTTCGGGATCGCGCGCACGCCGCAGGAGGACGCCGACACGCCGCAGCTCTTCGCGACGGCGCTCTACGTCGCTCCGGAGCGCGTCGAGGGCAAGACCGCGACGCAGGCGAGCGACGTCTACGGGCTCGGGCTGCTGCTGTACGAGATGCTCGTCGGCAGGCCGCCGTTCACCAGCTCCAACGCGGCCGTGCTGCTGCGGGACCACGTCGTGCGCATGCCGGTCCCGCCGAGCCACCTCCGTCCGAGCCTCGCGCGCGAGCTCGACACGGTGGTGCTGAAGGCGCTGGCGAAGCAGCCGGGCCTGCGCTACCAGAAGGTCAGCGAGATGGCGCAGACGCTCATGTCGATCGAGAACCTCGACAAGGATCTCGCAACGACGCGCTTCGCGGGTGTCATGACCGAGCCGATCCGCGACTTCGTGCCGACGATGCGGCAGAGCCCGGTCGTCGCGCTGCTCTCCCAGTACGGCGCGCCGCTGCGTCAGGCGTTCTTCGCTCTGTTCGCGGTGCTCCCGGTGTTCGCGCTCGCGCAGCTCGCGGGTCTGAACATCGTCGCGACGGCGCTGGCGTCGGGTGCCGTCGTGCTCGCCGCGCTCGGCGGGCAGCTCGGGATCGCGCTCGCGATGGCGTGGGCGGTGGAGACCGCGCTGCTCTTCCTGTTCGTGCCCGCGCTCGCCGTGCTCTACGCGATCCTGGGCATCTGGCTCTGGATCCGCGACGTCCCGGCCGAGCAGACCGCTCTCGCGATGGCGATGCCGGTCACGGCGCCGTTCGGCCTCGCACCGGCCATGGTGCTGACGGCCGCCGCCGTCGAGGGGCTCATCGGCGCCGCCACCGCGGCGTGGGGTGCGCTGATGACGGTCATCGTCGCGATCGCGATGGGCAGGCAGGCGTTCGGAGCGTTCGTGCAGACCGGCTTCGCGCTCGAGCAGGAATCGCTCTTCAGCCCGGTGCGCGCCGCGGAGACGAAGGGCGCGCTGCTCAGCCTCATCACTTCGCCGAGCGACCGCACCGGCCCGCTCCTGCAGACGCTCGACCCGAGCACGCTGTGGTCCCAGCTGACGGCGCTCGTGTCGCGCATCGTCGGCGCGGACATCACCGCGATCGCGACCGTGCTCGCGTGGACCGTCGCGGCCCTCGTCGTCTGGAGCGTCACGCGCGTCCTGCGCACGTTCTTCGACGCGATGCTGCGCCGCCCGAACCGCTGGTTCGCGCTCTACGTCTTCGCCCAGGCCGTCGGAGCGGCCTCCGGCGCGAGCATCCTCTTCATGCTCTTCATCACCTGGGGTCCGCTCGCGAGCGCCGCCGTCCGCGCGTCGGAGAGCGTGCTGCTCGTGTCGGCGATGGTCGGCGCGATCATCGCCACCGCCGTCGGCGTCGTGATCAGCGCGACCGAGCGCGCGGAGAGCTCCGAGGAGCAGGCGCCGCCGATGGCGGCGCGCCGGCTGCCCGTCCGATAGCGACGCGCCCGGGACGGCTACCCTCTCGCACGTGAGCGAGTGGACCCGGCGCGTCCGGGACGTGGTGCGCGCGATCCCTCCCGGACGCGTCGCCAGCTACGGCCTGGTGGCCCTCGTCGCCGGCCGCCCCGGCGCGGCGCGCGCCGTGGGCCTGGCCATGAGCGGGTGCGACGATCCGGCCGTCCCGTGCCATCGCGTCGTGCACGCCGACGGCAGCCTCGCCGCGACCTTCCGCGCGCAGCACGCGCGGCTGCGGCGCGAGCGCGTCGCGTTCGTCGGACGGCGGGTCGACATCGCGCGGCACGGATGGCTGCCGCGGCTGCCTCAGGGCGCGCGGTCGAGCCGGACGACCCGGAAGGATTCGGCGGCCGCGTAGCCGGCGGGCTCGCCGGTGCGGCGCGCGAACTCGCGGACCAGACGCTCCTCGCTCTCGCCGAGCTGCGAGCGGTGCGCGCGCAACGCCTTGATCTTGATCTCGAGCACGTCGCTGATGTCGATGACCGTGCCCCCTTCCCCGAACGCCTGGAGGAAGAGCGCCTTCGGCTTGTGTGGCTCGAGGTGCTCCTCCGTCCACAGCTCGGGGAACATGAGCCGCGTCGACGCGTCGGGGTTGATGGACCGCAGCGCCACCTCGCCCGCCGCCATGTGATCCGGGTGGTTGACGTAAAAGTCGCGCGCGATGCGCATGCTCGGGTCCTGCGCGAACAGGACGTCGGGCCGGTGGATGCGGATCTGCCGCGCGACGTCGCGGCGCACCTCGAGCGTCGGATAGAGGTACCCGTCCTCGTGGCCGAGGAAGACGCAGTGTTTCACGCCGAGGATCTCAGCGGCCTCGCGCTGCTCGGCCTCGCGGATCGCCTTGAGCCTCTCCCGCGTCATGTTCGGGTCGCTCGAGCCCGACGCGCCGTTGGTGACCATGCAGTACGTGATCTCGACGCCGGCGCGCGCCCATTTCGCCATCGTCCCGGCGAGGCCGAACTCGGCGTCGTCGGGATGCGCGTACACGACCAGCGCGCGCTCGATCTCGAGGTCCGTCTCGAGCTTCACCGGGTCGAGGATGCCTCTTCGCACGGCGTCGCGAGTGTGATAGCACGCCTGTTCGAGACGTTTCCCCCACCGGCGCGATGAGCGCAACAAGGCACGTACGTCGCGCGCGGCCCACGCAACAAGAAGCGGTATCGAGGATGGAGTCGTGTCCGCTACGAAGGAGGCTGAGATCGCCGCGATGCTGACGCGCGAGAGCTCGAGCGAGATCGCGGCCGAGATCGCGACGTGCGAGATTCGCCGCGCGAGCTGCCATCGACGTCGGGCCGCTGCGCAGTTCGGCTCGATCGGGCTCACGCTGCGACTCGAAAGGACCGAGAGATCGCAGGTGTCCGGTCTACAATGAGCGGCGTGCGGGAGTAGCTCAGTTGGTAGAGCGGTTGGTTCCCAACCAACAGGTTCGCGGGTTCGAGACCCGTCTCCCGCTCAGCACTGGTGCCGGCGACATCGCCGGCCTGCGGCTTCGACATTCCGGCAACGCGAGCCCGTTCATGCTCACTCTGCCGACAGCCGCGCCGGGCGCGCCGGGCGTGCGCGACCGTGCGGTGCCCGCTGCGAACGTGTCGCACACTCCCTAGCGATGCGACAGAAGACCCGCCCACGGCGCGTCGGGGAGGATGGGCAACGATGACGACCGCGATCGAGACGAGCGGCCTCACCAAGGACTACGGGAGCGGGCGCGGCATCTTCGACCTCGACCTCACCGTGAACGAGGGCGAGGTGTTCGGCTATCTCGGTCCGAACGGCGCCGGCAAGACCACGACGATCCGGCTGCTCATGGGGATGAGCCGCGCGACGCGCGGCGCCGGGACCATCTTCGGGCTCGACACCGAGCGCGACGCGGTCGCGCTGAAGCGGCGCATCGGGTACGTCCCCGGCGAGCTTCCGGCGTTCGGCGGCTGGCGCGGCAGCGAGATCGTCGCGTACCTCGGCGGCCTGCGCGGCGACGTGAGCGAGGCCGAGGTCGACGCGGTCGCGAAGCGGCTCGATCTCGACCTCTCGCGCAGGTACCGCGAGTACTCGCACGGGAACAAGCAGAAGCTCGCGCTCCTGCTCGCCTTCGCGCCGCGGCCCGCGCTGCTCATCCTCGACGAGCCGACGAGCGGGCTCGATCCCCTGCACCAGCAGGAGTTCTACGGGCTGGTGCGCGACGCGCGGGCGCGCGGCGCGACGATCTTCGTGTCGTCGCACGTCCTCTCGGAGGTCGAGCAGATCTGCGACCGCGTCGGGATCGTGCGCGAGGGGCGCCTCGTGACCGCGGGACCGATCGGCGAGCTCCTCGGGATGCGCGCGCACCGCGTCGTCATCGAGCTCGCCGACGCCGCGGGCGGGGCGCGCGTCGCGGCCGTCCCCGGCTTCGAGCAGGTGAGCGTCGACGACAACATCGTGAGCGGCATGTACCGCGGCAGCTTCGACCCGCTCCTCGCCGCGCTCTCGCGCGAGAAGGTCCTCAGCATCGTGAGCCGCGAGCCGTCGCTCGAGGAGATCTTCCTCTCGTACTACGCCGTGCGAGAGCGATGACGCTCCTGCGCCTCGCGCTCCGCTCCCATCGCACGAGCGTCGTCGTCATGGCCGTCATCGGCGCGCTCGGCGGCGCCCTCAACGCCGCCGCCTTCGTCCAGCTCGCGGGCACGACGGCCGCGGAGCGCGCCGCGTTCGGGCGCGAGATGGAGCTGCTCGGCAAGCAGCTCGCGTACCTCCTCCCCGATCCGGTCCAGCTGGACACGCTCGGCGGCTACCTCACGTGGCGCGCGTTCGGCCTCCTCTCGCTCGTCTTCTCGATCTGGGCGATCCTCGCGTCGACCGGCGCCGGCCGCGGCGACGAGGAGAAGGGGATCACCGAGCAGTGGCTCGCCGCGGGCGTGTCGCGGGCTCGCTGGCTCCTCACCCGCTCCGTCGGATTCGTCACGGCCGCCGCGGCCGCGCTCGGGGTCACGTTCGCGGCGACCGCGGCCGCGGCCGCCGGGTCCGGCGAGTCGCTCGCGCTCGACGCGACCGTCCTCGAGACGATCGTGACGCTCGGTCTGGTGCTCAGCACGTTCGGCGTCGGCCTCGTCGTCGCCCAGCTGGTCGTGACGCGCCGCTCGTCCGGCGCCATCGGGGCGGTCCTCGTCATCGCGCTCTACGAGCTGCACGCCGCCGCGCGCGCCGGCATGGACGTCGGCGTGCTCGAGGAGGTCAACCCCTTCGCGCTCTACGCCCGGAGCGCGCCGTTCCTCGCGGGGGGCGGCGTCGACGCCGCGGCGACCGTCGCCCTCTACGCGATCGCCGCCGCGCTCGTGGGGCTCGCGGCCCTCGCCTTCACGCGGCGCGACATCGGCGCGGCGCTCGTGCGGCTCGGCAACGGCCGGACGGCGCGGGCGTCGTCGCGGCCGTCGGGCGATCCGCTCCTGCGCGCGCCGGTGCTCGCCCTCGTCGACCAGCAGCGCTGGGGCCTGGCCGGCTGGACGGTCGCGTTCGCCGCCTTCGCGTGGTTCCTCGCGTCGCTCGCGCGGACGATCGTCGACAGCATGCTCGCGATCCCGACCCTCGCGGTGTACTTCGAGCGTCTCGGCGTGACCGCGTACACGGACTTCGTGGGCGTGCTCTGGTTCGGCACGGGCCCCTTCGTGCTCTCCGGCCTCGCCGTCACCCAGGCGAGCGGCTGGGCCGCGGACGACGCCGAGGGCCGGCTCGAGGCGCAGCTCGCGTCCGGCGCGTCCCGGCCGCGCGTCGTCTTGGAGCGCGTCGCGGCGCTGCTCGTCATCACCGCGGTCGTCGCCGCGGTGAGCTCGCTCGTGGTCTTCGTGACGACGGACGCGCTCGGCATCACGCTCCCCGGCGACCGCATGGTCCTCGCGACGGTGCTCGAGCTCGCGGTCATCTTCGCCTTCGCCGGGATCGGCTCGGCGCTCGTCGGCTGGGCGCCGCGCGCCGCCGTGCTCGGCCTCGGCACCGTCGCGGTCGTCTCGTACTTCCTGCAGCAGTTCAGCGCGATCTTCGCGTGGCCGGAGTGGGTCGGCCGCCTCTCGATCTACCAGCTGTACGGGACGCCGCTCTCGAAGGACGACTGGATCGGCCCGGCGACCCTCGTCGCGGTCGGGGTCGCGGGAACGGCCGTCGCGCTCCTCACGATGCGGCGCCGCGACGTCGGGACGTAGTGCCCTAGGAGGACTTCACCTGGGCGACCGACTCGCGGCGGTCCTCGTGCGGCACCCCGACGTAGGACACGATCCCGCCGGCGGCCGTCGCCGCGACGGCGAGCAACAGCGCTCCCTCGATCGAGAGCGGCACGATGAAGCCGGCGAGGGCGGAACCGATCGGGAAGCCCGCGAAGTTGAGCGCCATCGACACGGCGAACGCGCGCCCCATCCACTCCGGATCGGTGCGGCGCTGGCGGACGGTGAACAGCGCGACGTCGAACGGCCCGTTCGCGATCCCGAGAGCGATCATCGCGAGCGCGACGAGGCGCGGATCCCCGGATCCGGCGAGCGCGACGACGAAGGCGGCGGCCTCGCCGAGCATCGCGAGCGCGAGGAGGATGTACTCGCGCCCGAGCGTCGAAACCCGTCCCACGAGGAGGACGGAGATCGACCCGGCGACGCCGGTGAGCGCGAAGAGCAGCCCGACGAACGTCTCGTCGGCACCGAAGCGTCGGAGCACGAGCACGGGCAGTGCGATGAAGAAGGTCCCCCACCCGACGTTCGCGAGCGAGACCGACACCGCGAGCGTGCGCAGCGTCGGGTGGCGCACGACGTAGACGAGCCCGGCGAGCGCGTCGACGAGCACGGGTCCACGGTCCGTCCGTGCTCCGGGGTCGTGCAGGCCGAGCGCGACGACCGCCGCGACCCCGAACACCACCGCGATGCCGAGGAGCGCCGCGGGCGCCCCGGCCGTCGCGACGAGCGCGCCGGCGATCGCGGGCCCGAAGATGCTCGCCACGACGTAGCCGTTGCTGTCGAGCGCGTTCGCGCGCTCCCACAGCGGAGGCGGCACGAGGGTCGGGAAGAGGGTGCGCACGCCGACGTTCGAGAGCGGGAACGTGAGCGAGTTCACCGTGACCAGCACGAGGAGGACCGGCACGGGGAGCGTATCGAGGAGAGCGAGCGCGGCGATGAGCGCGAGCACGACGGCGGAGAACGCGTAGTCGAGCACGACCAGGCGCGTCCGGCCGTGACGGTCGAGGAGCGCGCCGGCGATCGGAGAGGTGACGAGGCCCGGCGCGATCGCGAGGAAGGTGACGGCGCCCGCGACCGCGGCGGAGCCGTAGCTGCCGAGCGCGAACAGGACGAGCACGAGCGACACCATCTGGCCCGCGAGGCGGGCGAGGAGCATGCTCGCGACGAGCCGGCCGACGCCGGGCAGCGTGACGAGCGCGCGGTACGAGGGCTGGAGCACGGGGTCCTGCGTAGCGTATGCGCGATCGGCGCGACGCACCGTTAACCTCGGCGCACATGGACCTCGAGCGCGCGACGTCGTGGCCGCCGCCGGCCGGCTGGCGGCGCGTCACGGTCATCGACGCGCACGCCGCGGGCGAGCCGCTCCGCGTCGTGACCGGCGGCGTCGACCCGCCGCCGGGCGCCACGATCCTCGAGAAGCGCCGCCACGCGCGCGAGCGCCTCGACGGCCTGCGGCGTGGCCTGATGTTCGAGCCGCGCGGCCACGCCGACATGTACGGGGCGATCGTCACCGAGCCGGTCACCGCCGACGGCGACCTCGGCGTCCTGTTCATGCACAACGAGGGCTGGAGCACGATGTGCGGCCACGGGATCATCGCCCTGGTCACGGTGCTCCTGGAGACCGGTGCCCTCGCCGCGCGCGAGGTCGTCCGCGTCGACGCGCCCGCGGGACGGGTCGCCGCTCGTCCGAAGGTCGCCGGCGGACGGGTCGCGAGCGTCGCGTTCGAGAACGTCCCCTCGTTCGCGCTCGCGCTCGACGAGACGGTGGACGTCCCGGGGATGGGACGCGTCCGCTACGACCTCGCGTTCGGCGGGGCCTTCTACGCGTACGTCGACGTCGCGCAGGTCGGGCTCGAGATGACCCCGCGGGATTACCGCCGGCTCATCGACTCGGGCTGGCGCATCAAGAAGGCGGTCATGGCCTCGCGGCCGATCCCGCACCCGTTCGAGCCGGACCTCTCGTTCCTGTACGGGACGATCTTCACCGGGCCGGCCCTGGGTCCCGGCGGCGACTCGCGCAACGTGTGCGTGTTCGCCGACGGCGAGGTGGACCGCTCACCGACCGGGACCGGCGTCTCCGGCCGCGTCGCGCTCGAACACGCACGCGGGCGCCTCGCGGTCGGCACGCCGTTCGTCGTCGAGAGCGTCATCGGCACGCGCTTCGTCGGCCGCGTCGTCCGCGAGACGACGTTCGGACCGCACGCGGCGGTCGTGCCGGAGGTCGAGGGGAGCGCCTGGATCTCGGGTCGTGGCGAGCTGTGGTTCGACCCGCACGACCCGCTGCGCGAGGGCTTCATCCTTCGCTAGCGACGAGCTCCGCGACGCGGCGCCGGATGTCGTCGCGCACCCGCGTGAACGCCGCGTAGCGCTCGGCCTCACTCCCCCGCACCGCCGACGGATCCGGGAACGACCAGTGGCGCCGCTCGCGGGCGTTCGGGAACACCGGGCACGCCTCGGCCGCGTCGTCGCAGACGGTGACGACGAGGTCGAACGCTTCGTCGACGAACCGTTCGACCGTCTTCGAGGTCTGGGCGGAGATGTCGATCCCGGCGTCGGCCATCGCGCGGACCGCGAGCGGGTGCACGCCGCGCGCCTCGGTACCCGCGCTCGCCGCGGCATACCGCCGCCCTCCCGCCGCGCGCAGGAACCCCTCCGCCATCTGCGACCGGGCCGAGTTGTGGGTGCAGACGAACAGGACGCGCCGCGGCGCGTCAGGCGCCGGGCTCATGGCGGTTCAGCTCATGCATCGTCCCGGTGACCTCGTACACGGTGCGCTCGCAGATGTTCTGGATCCGGTCGCCGACGCGCTCGAGGTTGTGCGCGACCCACACCAGCCAGGTCGCGCGCTCGACGGTCTCGGGGTCGCGGTGCATGAACTCCAGGAGCTCGCGGTAGACGGACGCGTAGAGCGCGTCGACCTCGTCGTCCCGGGCCGAGACACGCCGTGCCGCGTCCGCGTCGCGGCGGATGAACGCGTCGACCGCGTCCCGGAGCATCGCGCGCACCGTTGCCGCCATCTTCGGGACGTCGATGAGCGGCTTCAGCAGGTCCCGTCCCTGGTGGAGCTGGACGACGCGCGCGATCCCCGCCGCGTAGTCCCCCATCCGCTCCAGCTCGGAGACGACCATGAGCACCGCGACGATGAGCCGCAGGTCGCCGGCGATCGGCTGCTGCGTCGCGATGAGGTGGATGGCCCGGTCCTCGATCCGGTAGCGCAGCGCGTTGACCGCCTCGTCCTCCGCGATCACCTGCGCCGCGATCCGCTCGTCGAGGCTCTCGAGGGCGCTCAGGCTCCGCTCGATCGCGAGGTCCACCAGGCTCGCGAGCTGGCGCAGTGCCATCTGGAGGCTCGCGATCCCTTCGTCGAGCGTCGCGCGCTGGTGGATGGTGCTCATCCGAAGCGTCCGGTGATGTACGCCTCGGTGCGCTCGTCCTTCGGGGTCGTGAAGAGCTCCTCGGTCGTGCCGAACTCGACGAGCCGGCCCACGCCGTCCTCGCCGGCGAGCAGGAACGCGGTGAACTCGCTCACGCGCGAGGCCTGCTGCATGTTGTGGGTGACGATGACGATCGTGACCTCGCGCGAGAGCTCGCGCATGAGCTCCTCGATCCGGTAGGTCGCGATGGGGTCCAGCGCCGAGCAGGGCTCGTCCATGAGCAGGACGCTCGGTCCGGTCGCGAGGGCGCGCGCGATGCAGAGGCGCTGCTGCTGCCCGCCGGAGAGGGCGGCGCCGGAGCGATGGAGCTTGTCCTTCACCTCGTCCCACAGCGCCGCGCGGAGCAGGTTCCGCTCGACGAGGTCGTCCATCTCGCGCCGCGAGAGGCGCCATCCGCGCAGGCGCGGCCCCGCGGCCACGTTCTCGTACACCGACATCATCGGGAACGGATTCGGCTTCTGGAACACCATGCCGACTATGCTGCGCACCGCGACCGGATCGGCGTACGGCGAGTAGACGTCCACGTCGCCGACGAACACGCTGCCGCGCGCGTATGCGCCCGGCGTGACCTCGTGCATGCGGTTGATGCAGCGGACGAGGGTGGACTTCCCGCAGCCCGACGGACCGATGATCGCCGTGACCGTGCCCGCGGCGACGTCGAAGGTCACGCCGCCGATGGCGCGATGCGTCCCGTAATAGGCGTCGAGGTGCTCGACGCGGATCGCGTTCGCGCGCCGCCCGTGGGGGGTCGGCTCGGCGGGGACGGCTGGCCCCGCCTCGGGACGCCGGAGAGTGATCAACGGGAGCGGCTCCGTGTCACGAGCCTAAGGCTCACGGCAAGAACGGCGATGGCCGCGACGAGGACGAGCGAGCTCCCCCAGGCCTTCGCGTGCCAATCGTCGTACGGCGATACGGCGTACTGGTAGATCTGCAGCGGGAGCGCAGCCATCGGCCGCAGCGGATCGAAGTTGAAGAAGACGTTCCCGAGCGCGGTGAGCATGAGCGGCGCGGTCTCCCCCGCCGCGCGTGCGACCGCCAGCACGACCGCGGTCACGATGCCGGCGCGGGCCGTCGGCAGCACGATCATCAGGATGACCCGCCAGCGGGGCGCGCCGAGCGCGAGACCGGCCTCGCGCAGACCGCTCGGGACGAGACGGAGCACCTCCTCGACCGTGCGGGCGACGATCGGGATCATGATCACCGCCAGCGCGAGCGCGCCCGCGACGCCCGCGTAGCTGCCGATGACGCTCCGGACGAGGAAGGCCCACACGAACACGCCGACGGCGACGGACGGCAGCCCGGCGATGAGCTCGGCGCAGAAGCGCACCGCGCCCGCCCACCGGCCGGCGCGGTACTCGCTCGCGAAGATCGCCGCGCCGAGGCCGATCGGGACCGCGATGAGCGCGGCGATCGCGCCCATCTCGAGCGACCCGAGGATCGCCGGCGCGACGCCGCCGCCCTCGACGCCGAAGGGCCGCGGCCGGTCGGTGAAGAACGCGAGGTTCAGCGCGGGCAGGCCGCGGACGACGACGTATCCGATGATGACCACGAGGAGCGACGCGGCGAGGAGCGTCGCGGCGCCGAGCAGGACGCCCATGACGAGCGCCGCGAGCCGGCGACGCGCCGTGACGCGGTGGCTCTCGGGGACGACGAAGCGGGTCGCGCCCGCGACGGTCACAGGATCATCCCCTCGCGCGCGGCTCCCGTGCGGCGGATGAGGACGCGCGCCGCGGCGTTCACGACGATCGCGACGAGCAGGAGCACGAGCGCGATCTCGACGATGGCGCTGAAGTAGAGCTCGCTGTCGGCCTCGGTGAACTGGTTCGCGATCGCCGACGCGAGCGTGTAGCCGGGCGTGAAGAGCGACGGCGAGATGTCGGTCGAGGAGTTGCCGACGACCATCGTCACCGCCATGGTCTCGCCGAACGCGCGGGCCACACCCAGGACCGCCGCGCCGACGATCCCGGCCCGCGCGTACGGCAGGACGGCGCGGCTCACCGTCTCCCAGCGGGTCGCGCCCAGCGCGAGCATGCCCTCGCGCTGGGCGCTCGGGACCGCGCTCACGACCTCGCGCGCGATCGCGAGGATGATCGGCAGGATCATGATCGCGAGGACGAGACCGCCGGTGAGGAGGTCGAGTCCGACGACCGGCCCGGAGAAGAGCGCGCCGAGCAGGGGCACTCCGCCGAGGGTCCCCTGCAGCGCCGGCTCGACCGTGGTCCGCATGAACGGGACCAGCACGAAGAAGCCCCACAGGCCGTAGACGATGCTCGGGATGTAGGCGAGCACCTCGATGAGGAACGCGAGCGGCCCGCGCACGAGCCGAGGGGCGTACTCGACCAGGAAGACCGAGGCGCCGATCGCGACGGGCGCGGCGAGGAGGATCGCGATGGCCGTGGTGACGAGCGTCCCGAACACGTAGCCGCCGGCGCCGAAGACGAGCTTCACCGGATCCCACTCGGTGGTGACGAGGAACGACAGGCCGTATCGCGCGACCGACGGCCACGCGTCGACGAGGAGCAGGAGGGCGATGCCGAGGAGCGTGAGGGGCACCAGGAGGGCCAGCGCCCCCACGCTCCAGGCGAAGACGCGGTCGGCTCGCGAGGTCACCCGGCGGGCAGCGCGGGCTTGCCGCCCGACGTGACGCTCCGGATCTTGGCCTCGGCCTTCGTGACGACGTCCTTCGGGAGCGGCGCGTAGCCGAGGTCCTTCGCGAACCGCTGGCCGTCGGTGATCGCCCACCAGAGGAACCGGGTGACGCCGAGAGCCTTCTTCGGATCGGGCATGTCCTGGTACACGAGCAGCCAGGTGAACCCGGAGACGGGGTACGCCGCGGGATTGTCGGAGTTCGTGATCGACGCGCGGAGGTCCTCCGCGATCGTCACCCCCTCGGCCGCCTTGGAGACGCTGTCGAGCGACGGCTCGACGAACGCGCCCTTCGCGTTCCGCACGAGACCCGCGGGCAGTTTTTGCTGGATCGCGTAGATGAGCTCGACGTAGCCGATGGAGTTCGGCGTCTGCTTCACCGTGCCGGCCACGCCCTCGTTGCCCTTGCCGCCGACGCCCACCGGCCACTTCACCGACGTGCCGCGGCCGACGGTCGTCTCCCAGGTCTTGCTCACCTTCGAGAGGTAGTCGACCCAGATGTACGTCGTGCCGGAGCCGTCGGAGCGGTGGACGACGGCGATGTCGCTCGCCGGCAGCGTCACCCCGGGGTTGGCGTCGGCGATCCTCGGGTCGTTCCACTTCGTGATCTCGCCGAGGAAGATGCCCGCGAGCGCGTCGGGCGTGAACTTGAGCGTCTGCGTCACCCCGGTCAGGTTATACGTCGGGACCACCGCGCCCATCACCGTCGGGATATGGAGGATCGGCGCCTTGGCGTCGGCGAGCTGCTGATCGGTCATCGGACCGTCCGAGGCGCCGAAGTCCACGGTCTTGTCGGTGATGGACTTGATGCCGCCGCCCGAGCCGATGCTCTGGTAGTTGACCTGGACGCCGGTGGCGCTGCCGTACTCCTCGATCCACTTCGAGTAGATGACCGCGGGGAACGTCGCGCCGGCGCCGTCGAGCGACCTCGCTTCGTCCGGGCAGCTCCCCGTCACCGGGAAGCAGGCGGTCGCGGCGCCGTTCCCGGCCGGGGCGGCGCCGCCGCACGCGGCGAGGAGCGTCGCGAGCACGGCGAGGAGCGCGAGGGGACTCTTGGTCTTCATCTGATCTCCCTTTCCCACATCTCTGTCGGTGCGATCGTCGCCGGCCCGCATGACAGCGTCGTGTGCGCGGGTGCGCGGGCGGTGAGGGCTCGGTGAGCGGACGGTGAACGCCGGCGTCGGTCGCCGGGCCGCTCGTCGCCTCGCACCGACGCGGCTCAGGCGGTCTCGCGGAAGCGGTACCCGACGCCGCGGACCGTCTCGATGAAGCGTGGCCGCTCGGCGCTGTCGCCGAGCTTCTCTCGGAGCGTCTTCACGTGCGTGTCCACGGTGCGCGAGTCGCCGGCGAAGTCGAAGCCCCACACGCCGGCGAGCAGCTGCTCGCGGCCGAAGACCTGGCCGGGATGCGCCATGAGGAACGCGAGGAGCTCGAACTCCCTCGGCTTGAGCGAGACCTCGCGCTCGCCGAGCGTCACGCGGTGGCGCGCGGCATCGAGGACGAGCCCCGCCACCTCGAGCCGCGCGGCGGCCGCGCGCTCCGCCGGCCGGCCCACGCGCCGGAGCAGCGCGCGCACCCGCGCGACGAGCTCGCGCGTGGAGAACGGCTTCGCGAGGTAGTCGTCGGCACCGATCTCGAGACCGACGACCTTGTCGAGCTCGGTGTCGCGCGCGGTGAGCATGATCACCGGGAGGTCGCTCTCGCGACGGACGCGGCGCGCGACCTCGAACCCGTCGAGGCCGGGCAGCATGACGTCGAGCACGATGAGGTCGGGCCGCGAGCGCCGGAACTCGGCGAGACCCGCCTCGCCGTCCGCCGCGGTGAGCACCTCGAACCCCTCCTGGCGGAGCGCGTACCCGAGCGCGTGACGCAGGTTCGCGTCGTCGTCCACGAGGAGGAGCCGAGCCACGACACAGCCGAGGCTACCATCGCGCGCGCGGCCTCACGCCGCGATCGGCAGCGTGAAGCGAAGGGTCGCGCCGCGTCCGATCCCCGCGCTCGACGCGCCGATCGCGCCACCGTGGGCCGCCACGATGTGCTTGGCGATCGCGAGGCCCAGGCCGGTGCCCTCGCCGGCGCGCGCCCGGTCGGCCTTGTAGAAGCGCTCGAACACCCGCTCCAGATCGCCGGCCGCGATGCCCGCGCCGGTGTCGCTCACCCGGAACGCCACGGCGCCGTCCTCGTCGCGCGCACCGATGCGGACGGTGCCGCCCGGCGGTGTGAACTTCACGGCGTTGTGGATGAGGTTGGCGAGCACCTGCGCGATGCGTTCGGGGTCGGCGCTCACGTCGCTCGCGGCCGTCGTCTCGACGACGAGCGCGACGCCCGCGCGCGACGCGAGCGGGCCCATGCGCCGGGCCGCATCGCGGAGCAGCTGCGCGGGCGCGACGCGCACCAGCGCCAGCGACTCGGCGCGCGACTCCAGCCGCGTGAGCGCGAGAAGCTCGTTCACGAGCTGCGCGAGACCGTCGATCTCGCGGTGCATCCGCCCGACGAAGTCACGCGCGGCCGCGCGGTCGTCGAGCGCGCCCTCCTCGAGGGTCTCCGCCATCGCCTTGAGCGACCCGATCGGCCGCCGCAGCTCGTGCGACACGTTCGCGACGAAGTCGGAGCGCATCGTCTCGAGGCGGCGCAGGTTGGTCAGGTCTTGGACCACGACGAGGACGCGGCCACCGCCGAGGGGCCGCGCCACGACACGCTGGAAGCGCCGCGGCTCGCTCCGCTCGATGGTCGCGACCTGCTCGCGGCCGCCGCGCGCGGCCGCGATCGACTCGAGCGCCTCGTGGTCCCGGATGACCTCGGCGACCGGACGCCCGACGACGTCCGCGGCGCCCGGGCCGCGCGCCGCGGTGTTCGCGAGCTCGATCCGGCCGTCCTCGTCGAGGATGAGGATCGCGTCGGCGAGCTCGTCGACGAGCGTCGCGAGCCGCTCATGCTCCGCGGCGGCCGCGGCGCGCTGCCCGCGGACGCCGGCGGCGGCGCGGCGCAGGGCGCCGGCGAGCCGCTGCACCTCCTCGGGGCCGGCCACGTCGCCCGGAGCGACGGAGGGGTCGCGCTCCGCCAGGTCGGCGATGCGCTCGATCGGACGCGTGATCGCCCGGGCGACGAAGTACGACAGCAGGACCGCCGCGACGGAGGCGACGGCGGCGCCCGCGACGAGGGACGCGGCGAGCCGTGACGCGAGCGCGTCCACGGCGACGAGCGGGAGGGCCACGCGCGAGACGCCGATCACGCGAGCGCCGTCGCGGACGGGGACGGCGACGTAGAGCAGGTCGCGGTCGATGGTGGCCGAACGGCGGACGGCATGCCCCGCGCCGCCCGCGAGCGCGGCGGCGACCTCGGGACGCGTCGCGTGGTTCTCCATGAGGCGGCGATCCGCGTCGGAGTCGCCGAGCACGGTCCCGTCCACGGCGACGAAGGTCACGCGGATCCGCGTATCCGCCGCGACGCGCTTGGCGAGCGCGTCGAGCGCGTCCGCGTCCCCGGCGCCGAACGCATCGCGGCCCAGGTCGGCGGCGAGGGCCGCCTCGCTCTCGAGGCGGGAGCCCAGCACGTCGACCTCCTGGTCCCTCGCGATGGTCGGGACGGCCGCGGCCACGACGGCGAGGGCGACCGCGATCGCCACGACGGACCCCAGGAAGACGCGCGCGCGGATGCTGCGCGGGAGCGGCGTCACACGAAGAACGGCGTCATCGCGGCGCGCTCGACGAGCGCGGTCATCTCCTCGTCGCTCGGCCGCGGGCCGCCGCGGCTCGCGGCGTCGAGCACCTTCGGCAGCAGGCCGAGGTCGCCGACGGTGTTCAGGAAGAGACCGGGGCGCCCCAGCACCCAGCGGACCGCGAGGTCGATGTCGGCCTGCTCCCGAAGCGGCTCATACCACGTCGTCGGGGTGGCCGGACGCTGGCCACGCCACGGTCCGAGCGTGATCGCCTTGATGGTCTGCATCGCGACGCCGCGGCGCTCGCACAGCGCGATGAGCTCCTCGACGTCGGCGGCGTAGCGCGCGTCCCGCGTCTGCGTGAAGTTGTACGGGAAGAGGACCGAGTCGAATGGGTAGCGCTCGAGGCTCTGGATGTGCCGGAGGGGCGCGGCGACGCCGTGACCGGTCACCCCGATGAAGCGCACCAGGCCGGCGCTCCGCGCCTCGACCGCGGCGCGCAGCGCGCCGTCGCGAGCGAAGGCGGCCTCCCATTCGTCGGCGGCGACGAGGTTGTGCAGCTGGAGCAGGTCGAGCCGGTCGGTGCCGAGACGCTCGAGCGACCGGCGGATCTCGTCGCGCGCTTCCGCGTACGAGCGCCGGCCGGTCTTGGTCGCGACGAAGAAGCGATCGCGGCCCTCGCGTGCGAGCCACGGCGCGATGCGGAGCTCCGCGTCCCCGTAGGAGGCGGCGGCGTCGAGGTGGTCGACGCCCCGCGCGAGGAGCAGCTCGAGCGCCGCGTCCGCGTCCGCCTGCGACGTGCGCGACAGCGCCGCCGCGCCGAAGATGGTGCGCGGGCTCTCCCGCCCGGTGCGGCCGAACGGAGCGCGCGCGATCACGCGCTCAGTATGCGGTCCACCCGCCGTCGGCCACGAGGACCTCGCCGCTCACGAAGCTCGCCTCGCCCGAGGCGGCGAACGCGATCACCGCCGCGATCTCCGCGGGCTCGGCCATGCGCACGGCCGCGGGGAGCGTCCGGTTCAGCGCCTCGTAGCCCCGCGCGCTCGGCTCGCCGCCGATGCTGATCCCGGTGTTCACGCCGCCCGGCGCGATCGCGACGGCGCGCACGCCGTCCTTGGCGTAGGCCGCCGCGATGTTCTTCGTGAGGCCGATGAGCCCGTGCTTGCTCGCGGCGTACGCGGCCCCCCCGCGCGCGCCGAACAGGCCGCCGATGGACGTGACGTTCACGACCACGCCCTTCGACGCGACGAGGTGCGGCATCGCCGCGCGCGCGAGGTACATCGGCCCGGTGAGGTTGACGGCGAGCACCTTGTGCCACAGCTCGTCGGTGACCTCGCCGACGGGGAGGAAGCGGTCCATGATGCCCGCGTTGTTCACCAGGACGTCGAGCCTCCCGAACCGGTCGACCGCCGTGGCGACGATCCGCTCCGCGTCGGCGCGGACGCTCACGTCACCCAGCGCCACGGCCACGCGCGCGTCCCGCTCGTACTCCTTCAGCCCGGCCGCCGGCGCCAGATCGGCGGCGACCACCCGCGCGCCCTCCTCGAGGAACCTCGCGACCGTCGACCTCCCGATGCCACGGTCCGCGCCGGTGACGATGACGACCTTGCCCTCGAATCGCATGCGGGTCACCTCCCTAGCGATGTTCGGCCCGCGGCCGGCCGCCGGATAGCGCCGGACGGCCCGACCCGTGGGGTCCTCCGGCCGACGCCACCCGCCCCCGGACATCCGTCCGTCGCCGATGCGCGTATCCGTCTCGTGCGACGGCTCCTCGTGATCGCCGTCCTCGGCCTCGCGCTGGCTGCCTGCGGCGGCCGGGGCGGCTCGGGCGCGCCGGCGGCCCCGTCCGGCGCGCCGACCCCCGTCCCGAGCGGCCTCGACTACGACTACGGGTATTAGCGGTCCACGTCGATGCGCTCGCGGAGTGCCGCCAGGCGCGCGCGCATGGCGCGGGCGAGCGCACCCTCGACGTAGCTCGGCTGCAGCCCCGAGGCCCAGTACACCAGGCCTCGCCGCGCGCTCTGCGTGGTCTCCACCCCGGTCCGCAGCACCATGCCGCGGCCGACGGCGACGAACTCGAGCCACCCCTCCCAGAGACCCGTCGCGGCCCTGCGGCCGTGCGCCTCGGCGACGTAGGCCCGCCCTTCGGCGTCGCGGACGGGGCGGGCGAAACGATGGATGGCGGGCATCGCGCCGGCACCGGTGCACGAGGCTTGCCGGATGCGTGCGGCTAGCCATGCTCCCTTGGCTTCGATGTGACCACCTGCACGAAGTTTGGCACTCAGGCCGCGATGTTGGCGTCCTTGAGGAGCGCGTCGAGCGCGGACTCGAGGCGCCTCCAGGGCGTGCCGGGTGGCGAGAGCGGTGCGC
>DAIDAP010000037.1 GCA_027310565.1 Chloroflexota bacterium
GCCTCGAGATCCCGGTCATCGCCATGGTCGACACGAACTGCGATCCGGACCTCATCGACGTGATCATCCCGGCGAACGACGACGCGATCCGTGCGGTGAAGCTCATCTGCCAGAAGATGGCCGACGCGATCAGCGAGGGCCGCTCGATGTTCGACGCGAGCCACAAGGAGGCGACGCCGGAGGACATGGGCTACGCGCCGTCGACCACCGTGTCGGAGATCGAGGGGACCGCCGGCCTGCCGCGCGCGAAGCGGACACCGCGCGTCTACGAGCCGGAAGAAGAGGAGGAGCACCGCATCGGCGGCGCTCCCGACGAGGTCGAGAAGACGGCCGAGGAGATGTCATGACGGTAGACAGGAAGATCGACCCCAAGGACATCCAGCGCCTGCGCGAGGAGACCAAGGCCGGCGTCATGGACTGCAAGCGCGCGCTCGAGGACGCGAACGGCGACTACGAGAAGGCGAAGTCGCTCCTCGAGGAGCGTGGCCTCGCCTCCATGGCGAAGAAGGCCGGCCGCGAGGCCCGCGAGGGCGTCATCGCCTCGTACATCCACGCCGGCGGCAAGATCGGGTCGCTCGTGGAGGTCGCGAGCGAGACCGACTTCGTGGCGCGCAATCCGGAGTTCCAGAAGCTCGCCCAGGAGATCGCGATGCAGGTCGCGGCGATGAAGCCGGGCGACCTCGACGAGCTCCTCGCGCAGGCCTACATCCGCGACGCGTCGAAGACGGTGAAGGACCTCGTGAGCGCGGTGGCCGTCGCCACCGGCGAGAACGTGTCCGTGCGCCGCTTCCAGCGCTTCGCCCTGGGCGAGTCCGTAGACTCGGAGGAATGACGGGCTACCGAGGGGCCGAGGGGCCCCTGGGCGCCGGGCGACCCCCCGAGGACGCTCCGCACGCCGCAAAGTACCGCCGGGTGCTGCTGAAGCTCTCCGGCGAGGCGCTCCTCGGCGACCGGAAGTTCGGCATCTCGCCGCAGTACGTGAGGTACCTCGCGGCCGAGATCGGCAAGGTGCACGCGCTGGGCGTCGAGGTCGCCATCGTCATCGGCGGGGGCAATTTCATGCGCGGCGCCGCGGTCGCCGAGCACGGCATCGAGCGCGCGACCGCCGACTACATGGGCATGCTCGCGATGGTCATCAACGCCCTCGCCCTCCAGTCGGCGCTCGAGCAGAGCGGCGTGCAGACCCGCGTGCAGTCGGCCATCACGATCCAGGACGTCGCCGAGCCGTACATCCGCCGCAAGGCGATCCGCCACCTGGAGAAGGGCCGCGTGGTCATCTTCGCGGCGGGCACCGGGAACCCGTTCTTCACGAGCGACACCGCCGCGGCGCTGCGCGCCGCCGAGATCGGCGCCGACGTGATCCTCATGGGCAAGAACGCGGTCGACGGCGTGTACGACGCCGATCCGCGCACGACGAAGGACGCCAAGAAGTTCGAGGAGCTCACGCACCGCGAGGTCCTGGAGAAGCACCTCGGCGTCATGGACGCGACCGCCGCGGCTCTCGCCGCCGACCGGGAGACGCCGATCATCGTGTTCGACCTGTCCGCGCCGGACGCCCTGCTCCGTGCCGCGAAGGGCGAGCACGTCGGCACGCTGGTCCACTCGTAATGGCGCTGGAGGAGCTCCTCGCGCAGACCGAAGCGCGGTTCAAGAAGGCGATCGACGCGCTCAAGCACGACGTCGCGACGGTGCGCACCGGACGCGCCGCGCCGTCGCTGGTGGAGCAGCTCGGGGTCGAGGCGTACGGCGTCTCCACGCCGCTCATCCAGCTCGCCGCGATCAGCGTCCCCGAGCCGCGGCAGATCGTGATCCAGCCGTGGGACAAGAGCCTCATCAAGGCCATCGAGAAGGCCATCCTCGCGAGCGACCTCGCGCTCACGCCGAGCAACGACGGCACCCTCGTCCGGCTGAACATCCCGAGCCTCACCGAGGAGCGTCGCCGCGACCTCGTGAAGGTGCTGCACAAGAAGGTCGAGGACGGCCGCATCGAGATCCGCACGCTGCGCCGCCATTCGCACGAGGAGATGAAGGCCAAGGAGAAGAGCGCCGGTGTGTCGACCGACGACGTGAAGCGCGCCGAGGCCGCGCTCCAGAAGCTCACCGACCGCTACATCCTCATGGCCGACGAGATCGGTCAGGCCAAAGAGAAAGAGATACTCGAGGTATAGCGGCGAATCCGCCCGTTCCGCGACACATCGCCATCGTCATGGACGGCAACCGCCGCTGGGCGCGCCAGCGCCATCTCCCCGCGCTCGCGGGTCATCGCGCCGGCGTCGAGACGATCCGCCGTACCCTGCGCGCCGCGCGCGAGCGGGGTGTGGAGTACCTGACGCTCTACTCCTTCTCGACCGAGAACTGGTCGCGCGACCCCGACGAGGTGCGCGGGCTCATGGCGCTGCTCGAGGAGACGATCATGAGCGAGACCGAGACGCTCGTGCGGGACGACGTGCGGCTCGAGGTGATCGGACGCCTGCGCGAGCTCTCGCCCGGTCTCCAGCGCGCGATCGCGGGCGCCGTCGCGGCGACCGCGCCGTGCACGCGCGGGGTCATGACGCTGGCGTTCAACTACGGCGGCCGCGCGGAGATCGTCGACGCGGTGCGTCGCATCGTCGGCGACGGCCTCGCCGCGGACGCCGTCGACGAGGCGGCGATCGCGAGCCGGCTGTACGCGCCGCACCATCCGGACCCCGACCTGCTCATCCGCACCGGCGGCGAGCTCCGCGTCTCGAACTTCCTCCTCTGGGAGGTCGCGTACGCGGAGATGTGGGCGACACGGGTGCTCTGGCCGGACTTCGAGGTGAAGGATCTCGACGAGGCGCTCCGCTCGTACGCCTCGCGCGAACGCCGCTTCGGCCGCTGATGCGGGACCTGCGCGTCCGCACGCTCACGGGCGCGGCCTACGGAGCCGGCGTCCTCCTCGTGACCTTCCTGCCCTGGCAGCTGTTCGCCGTCGCCGTCGCGCTCGCCGGCGCGGTCGGCCTGCGTGAGCTCTACCGACTGCGCCGCGCAGGCATCGCCGCCCTCGTCGAGCTCGTCCTGCTCGTGCTCGGCCTCTCCGCGCTCTTCTGGGTCCGCGTGCTCACGGACGTCAGCGGCAAGCCGGCCGCGTCGGTCCCCCTCATCCTCATCGTCGTCCTCCCGACATGGGCGGGCGACGTCACCGCGTACCTGGTGGGCTCCTCCGTCGGCCGTCGCAAGATCGCGCCGCTTCTCAGCCCCGGCAAGACGTGGGAGGGCACGCTGGCCGGGTTCGTCGCCGCGGGCGCCGTGGCCCTCGTCATCGCGCGGATCGACTACCTGCCCAACGTCGTACCGCTCGTGCTGCTCATCGGGCCGGTCGGGCTCGCCGGCGACCTCCTGAAGAGCTGGGTGAAGCGGCGCGCCGGCGTGAAGGACTCCGGGACCCTGTTCCCGGGGCACGGGGGGATGCTGGACCGTATCGATTCGCTGCTGAGCGTGTCGCTCCTCGTCGCGGCGCTCTACGGGCCCGGCTGCTGCCTGGCGGCAATGCGATGATGGGCTGATGGGACCGACGCGCGTCGCGATCCTGGGGGCGACCGGCTCGATCGGCCGGCAGGCGCTCGACGTCGTCGCGGCGAACGCCGATCGCCTGAGGGTCGTCGCGCTCGCCGCGCGGCGGAACGCGGACGAGCTCACGCTCCAGGCCGAGCGGTTCGGCGCGCGCGCCGTCGTGTACGAGCGCGACGGCGGCGCCGACGCGCTCGCGGCCCTCGCGACCGCCGCGGACGTCGATCTCGTGCTCGTCGCGACGAGCGGCACCGACGGCATCGAGCCGACGCTCGCCGCGCTCGAGGCGGGCAAGCGCGTCGCTCTCGCGAACAAGGAGACGCTCGTCGCCGCGGGCCACCTCGTGCGCCGGCTCGTCGACGGCGCCGGCGATCGCCTACGACCCGTGGACGGCGAGCACTGCGCGCTCTGGCAGTGCCTCCTCGCGACGCGGCCGGAGGAAGTGGGGCGGGTCCTCATCACCGCGTCGGGCGGTCCGTTCCGTGAGCTGCCGCTCGACGAGCTCGCGCACGTGACGCCGGAGATGACGCTGCGCCATCCGACGTGGCGCATGGGTCCGAAGATCACCGTCGACTCGGCGACGCTCGCCAACAAGGGCTTCGAGGTCGTCGAGGCGCGCTGGCTCTACGGTCTCGAGTACGAGCGCATCGGCGTCGTCGTCCACCCGGAGTCGCTCGTGCACGCGATGGTCGAGATGGCCGACGGGAGCGTGCGCGCCCAGCTCGCGGAGCCGGACATGCGGCTGTTCATCCAGTACGCGCTCCTGTGGGGCCACGCGCCCGCGCCGACGCGCGCCATGGACTGGACCCTCCCGCGGACGCTGCGCTTCGCTCCCGTGGAGGCCGCGCGCTATCCGTGCCTGGCGGCCGTGCTCGAGACCGCGCGGTCGGGCAGCCTCGCGGCGATGATCGGGCTCGTCGCCGCCGACGAGGTCGCGGTCGAGCGCTTCCTCGCCGGCGAGATCGGCTTCGGCGAGATCGCCGTGTACCTGCACCGCGGCGCGGCGCTCGGCCGCGCGCACGGGCGCTCCGCGGAGCCGTCGCTCGCCGAGATCCGTCACATCGACGCCGAGGTCCGCGGCGCGCTCCGTGCGGAGCAGGTGCTGCGCTGATGCTCACGAACGTCTTCGGCGACGTCCGGACGCTCGTCCTCTTCCTCGTCACGTTCACGGCGATCATCGCCGTGCACGAGTTCGGGCACTACGCCACCGCGCGGCTCCTGGGGATGCGGGTGCTCGAGTTCGCGTTCGGCTTCCCGCCGCGGGCGTGGTCCGTCGTCCACGCCGGCATCACCTACAGCGTGAACTGGATCCCGTTCGGCGGCTTCGTCCGCATCCTCGGGCAGGACGACTTCTCCATCCGGCAGCAGGGCGCGGGCGAGCCCGGCTCGTTCACGTCGAAGCCGTGGTGGGCGCAGGCGATCGTGCTCGCCGCGGGCGTGACGATGAACATGGTCCTCGCCATCGTGGTGCTCACCGCGGCGTTCACCACCGGCTCGACCGCGCCGACCGGCGAGGTGCAGGTCGACCAGGTCGCGCAGGGCTCGCCCGCCGCGGCCGCCGGCATCAGGGTGGGGGACATCGTCACCGCGATCGACGGGCGGCCGGTGACGAATTCGAGCGACCTCGTGCGCTACGTGCAGCGTCGCGCGGGGAACGAGGTGACGCTCCAGATCAAGCGCAACGGCGGCCCCATCCCGCCGATCACCGCGATCCCGCGCGAGGAGCCGCCCGAGGGCGAGGGCCCGCTCGGGATCCGTCTCGAGGAGCTGCAGGCGCCCGTCGCGGTGCCGGTGCCGCAGGCCGTCGGCCAGGCCCTCGCGCTCAGCGGCGACGTCATCCGGCAGATCGGCGAGCTGCCGGGCCAGCTCCTCGCCTCGGGGGCCGGCGCCGGCGGCGGGCCCGCGGTCGGCGGGCCGATCGAGATCTTCCGCGTGACGGGGCAGGTGAGCGAGCTCGGGGTGCCGACGTTCCTGAAGCTCGTCGGCGTGTTGTCGGTCAACCTCGCGGTCCTGAACATCATCCCGTTCCCCGGCCTGGACGGCGGGCGGCTCTTCTTCGTGCTCATCGGCGGTATCTTCCGTCGGCGCCCGTCGCCGCAGGTCGAGGCCGCGATCCACGCGGTGGGGTTCGTCCTGCTCCTCGCGCTGCTCGTCGTCGTGTCCATCGCCGACATCCGCCGCGTCGTCGGTGGTTGACGATCGCGTCCTCCGCTGGGAGGCGCTCCTTACTGCGGATGGCGTGGCCGGCAGATGCCGGCCGGGTTCTGCGAGCAGTGCCCGGCGTACCGGGAGACGGCGGTCCGCGCGGCGTCCACCGCTCACCCGGTCAAGATCGTGCGCTGCACGGAGCCGGATGCCGCTCAGCTGATCCGAACGCGTCTCCAGTCGGCGCCGAGGGTGCCGCCGATCGCCTGCGGCGGGCTCATCGCGCCGGCCGCGAAAAGCAGCGGTGCGCCTGGTCCGTTCGTGAGGAGCACGTCGCCGAACGGATTCGCGCGCGTCTGGCCGGCGCCCGGATCGGCGCCGTGGTCCTCGCCGATGTCCTGAGGCGCCTGGGCGCGCCAGTTGTTCGCCGCCTCCAAGCGCCAGATGCGCCCACGGCTGCTCAGCGCGACCGCGCCGAGGTACACGGCATCCGCCGCGGCTCGTAGCGTGCTCAGCCCCGCGTGCGGGCTCACGCGATCGTTCGCATCGTTCGTGATCGTCGCGGGCGCGATCCAGCGCCGTGTCTGTCCCGAATACGTCGCGACCCGAACGCGCAGGTCGGCGTCGACCCCGACAAGCACGAGGATGTTCGGCGCCGGCACGCAGAGCGCGAGCGGCGCGCTCGGCAGGAGCGTGTTCGCGCCTGCGACGACCTCGAACTGTCGACAGGGGAATCCGTCGCCGGTCTCCCACCGTGCGTGGACGAGCTGCCCGTCGTTGTCGAAGAACGCGACGTCGATCCCCCAGCCGCGGCGCACCGCCGCGATGTGGCTGAACGGATGGACGTTCTCATTCCGGAGCGGCTGCGGGTTCGCGGTACCCTGCGCGATCGACGGGAGCGCGGCCCAGACGTGGTGATCCTGCCCCACCCAGGTGATGAAGGCGACCTGCGCGTCGAGCCGCGCGAACGCGACGGCGTGCGGCAGGCGCGTCGCCCACGCGTCGGTGCAGACCTGGAGGGCGTCCTGACGATCGCGCAGATCGAGCGCCAGAACGTCGGGCGGGCCGGCGTAGTTGACCATCGCGAGGCGGCGCGACGTCAGCACGACCGCGCCGAACGCCCCCGGCATCCCGGTGCCGCCGAGGTCCCCGCAGACCGGTGAGAGCGCATCGATGAACGCGCCGTGCCATGGCCGCGAACGGACCGCGCGCCCGTCGCTCTGCGGCTCCGGTGCTCCGAGCGTCCCATCGGGACGGAGCCGGTAGCTCGTGAGGAACCCCCGCTTCGGGGTGTCCGGCGCGCGCTGCGGGTTCGACCACTGCGGATCTTCCGCGCGGACCGTGAACAGCGCGGCGACGTTCTGTCCGGCGGATGCGCCGATCCGCGGGGTCGCGACCGGATGCGTCGGATCGGGCACGAGCGAAACGCTGAAGTCCCAGGGCGCCGTGGGCCGGACGCCCTGCCCCGCCGGGTCCGGCGGATTCTGCCTCGCCGGGTCGAAGTCGGGGAGCGCGATGGTCGCCGCGAGCCACATGGCCTGCCGCGCGACCGGCCACACGGCCGCGGGGAAACGCCGAGTCCCGCGCTGGAAGCTCCGCCATGCCGGGTCCATCGGTGCGATCACCGGGATCGTGTTCTGCGGGAACTGCATCGAGATCCGCGGCGGTTGCGCGCGCCACGGCGCGACGTTGGAGAATGCCGTCGCGGTCACGAGGTCGTCGTGCCACACGATGAGGTCGGGTCGATCGGCGACGAGCTGGATCGCGGTGTGGTTGTGTCCGTAAAACCCCGGGCGGTAGGCGAGCTGGTCGAGCGGGTCCTGCGCGCCGGGCGTGCGACGAGCGAGCTCCTCGAAGAATGCGACGAAGTACGCGCGCTCGCCGGCGGTGAGCACGCGCTCGCCCGGTTCGTCGTCGATGAGGATGAGCGAACCGGGTGCGATGCCGTGGGCATGCGAGGCGAGCCACTTGGCCATCCGCGCGTGCCGCCGGCCCGCCGGCGCGTCCATGAACGGCTGGTCGCGCACCCGTGCGGTCTGCGGATCGAGCGCCTGCAGCCCAAGCAGTGTCGGCGCCAGTCCCCAGCCGAGCTCGCGCAGCCCGTCGCCAGCGGCCGTCCATCCGCGACCCACGTCGAGCATCTCTCCGGTGATGCGGTCCGGCTGCACGCGGTGCGGATCGGCGGGCAGTGGGAACGCGTTGCGAAGCGCGGTCGTCGCGGCGCCGTCGACGGTCGTCAGATACGCGCAGACCCAGCGGAGGTCCGAACGCTGCGCGGCCCACGACATGAATCGCCATGGACCAGCTGCGGGATCCGGAAGGTTCTGGGTGTCCAGTCCGTAGGCGGCAGCGGGAAGGCCTTGTGCCGCCGCCATCGCTCGCGCATGTGGATCGGGCTGGCGCTGTGGCGCCGGCCGCGCGATGCCGCCGGGGCCCTGACCGCCGCGAGCGGGCGGCGGCGCCTGCCGCTGTTGCGCGAGCAGCGGCGAGGGCGGATTCGGCCGCGCGAGCGGACCCGGCCTATTCGGCGCCATCGCTCCCGTGCATGCGCCCCCTCGTCAGTTCGCGGGAACCCACTCGTCCCCGACGTGCTTCCACGCGGGCAGTGAGTCGTCCGCACGCAGCTTGACGAGCGTCGTCGGCGTGCGCACGTTCCACGGATCGCCCTGGGCCACCTCGCTCCCGGGCTTGCCCTGGGCCTCCTGTATCTCCTGGACGATCGAGACGTACATGGTGCTCGAGATGTCGGGGGGATCGCCGCCGTTCCAGATCTCACCGGTCTCGAGGAAGTGCACGACGGCCTGCTCGAACCCAGGGCGCACCGCGAACACGACGCGCGCCGCGCCGGCGCGCAGGTAATCCGCGAACAACGGGTCCACGTCGTCGTACAGCGACCGCGCCGGCCAGGTGGTCTTCTGCGACCAGAAGTACGGGAAGAAGAAGTAGATGATGCGGTCCCACTCGAACGCCTGCTCGAAGAAGCGGATGTAGCGGCCCTGCTGATCCGTTCGCGTCAGGTCCAGTTCGGGATAGCCCTGACCGCTCGTCGACGTCGCCCCGAACGTGTCGAACTGCTGCGCGGTCAGCTCCGCGATGCAGGCCTTGCGCAGCTCGGCCGCGATCATCGCCTTGTTCGCGAGCGGGTTCCGGCCCGCGACCGCCGCGAACGCCTCGGCCTTCGCCTCCGAGAGCGCCTGCGCGTATTCCTGGACGCGCTGCGCATACGCCTGCGCGATGGCCGCGTGCGTCTTCTCCTGCCACTGCTGCCACACGCGATCAGACCGCTGCGTCAGCACCTCGATCGTCACCGCGAGCGCTTGGACCTTGTACGCCTTGAGGCCGAGTGGGACCGCTCCGGTCTCGCCGACGAGGTTGACGCTGCTCACGCCGGTGAAGCAGTTGATGTTCCCGGGACCCACGAGGATGTTGCACGAGGCGTCGTCATCGGTGCGGCGCACGCCGCTGTATGCGAGACGCGCGGAGATCGCCGAGTAGCCGTCGTCGATCGCGAGGCTGTCTGACTTCGTCACGATGGGCGGGTCTGCGGTGTTTGCCGCGTCCCAAGCCTTGGATGCGGTCTTGAAGAGAGGTGGGGGCGGGTCGATGCCGGTGGCGCCGTATTGCTGCGCCCACACCTGATAGGACCCGCCGTCGAGATCCTCGGGAAGCGCCGTGAACGGCGCGGGCTTCGTCACGGTCAGACCCTCAGCCTGCTGCTTCGTTTGCGTGAAGACGTAGAAGTCGGCGGGCTCGGGCACGATCACGTCGAAGAGCAGCCGCTTGCCGTAGTTGTAGACCTGCGCCTCGCTGACCTTGTCGACCCATTGGTACACGCCGCTGATGTTCGTCGCGCCGTTGGTGTTGTCGAAGCCGTGCTGGTACCACTCCTCGAACTCCGTGGTCGTGACCGTCGTGCGCGCCTCTCGGACCTTCTCGGTGAGCTTGGAGACCGAACGCGTCACGACTTCCTTGCTGTACTCAGAGGCCTGCTGCGTCGCGGACTGCGTCTGGACCTGGTAGGAGCCGTCGAGGTTCGCCTTCACCTCGACCATGGGTCCGTACTTCGCGTCCACGCTGACGCCGGCCTTCAGCTGCGCGTCGGTGGTGATCGTGTCGTTGGTCTCGCGCTTCAGCGAAAAGCGCTCGGTGGTCTGGGTGTCGCGCTCCTCCTCCTTCGTCCGCTCCGTTTCGACGGTGATGCTCTGCACCGTCCGCTCGAGCCGACGGGTCTCGCGTGAGAGCTTTTCGCTGCGCAGGACGTTCTCGATGTGCGCGACCTCGCCGGCTTCATACGCCTTCACGTTCTCGCGTACGAGGAGAAGGTCACCGATGCCGATCGGGCGAACGGTGCCGTAGGTCGCTGGTAGCTGCTGCGCGGGACCTGCCATGCCGGCCACGCCCACGGGGTACCAGTTGCTGCCGATGCGCGTCACGCCGTTCATGACCGACGAGCCCATCGCGCTCATCGTCCGTTGCGCGGACAGCCCATCGCGCGCCTGGGTCAGTACGAGACCGAGCTCGGTCACCGGAAGCTCCGCCGCTCGCGCACCCGCGACGTCGTGCAGCGTGTTCTTCACGGTGTCGGTCAGGCCGGCCACGGCGAGGCTCGGAAGCTCCCAGGATCGCCCGCTCGCGCCGATCGCCGCGGCGGACGAGCGCATCGCCACCGTCGGAGCGGCCGCGACGTCGCGCGCGGTGTCGCTCGCCCTGAGCCCGGCCGGGGGCAAGGCAGCGGCCAGCGGCGAACGACTCACATCCGCGGCGCCCGCGTCCGTGGCGGAGATCGGGGGAGACTCGTTCGCACTCGATACCGCGAACGCCGTCCGAGCGGCGAGCTGCAGGGCTGCGAGTGCGTCGTCGATCCTCCCGATCCTGGCATCGAGATCCGACGCCGGACCGGAGTGGCCGGTGGTCGTCTGCGCCGGACCCGCCGTGCCGCCCGTGCCGCCCGAGCCGGGGGAGAACAGCGCGCCGGGGACGGCGAATGTACGTGACACCACCGTCGGCGCCTTCGCCGCTACCTGTCGCACCGCGTCGTAGCCGTGTGCGAGCGATACGAGGTCCGCCGGATTGAGGCCGCTCGCGGTCGAGGCCAGCTTCAACGCGATGAGCGTGTCGCCCAGTCGCTCGAGGTCCTCACGGAACCGCTGATCGCCGCTCAGCTCCGCGGAGGAGTGGCCCGTCGACTGCGCGACCTGCTTGTCCACATCGGCTGCGGGCTTCGAGGTCGCACCAAGGAACGACGAGACCGTAGCCATCGCGCTGCCGAACGTCAGATCCTCCGTCTGCGAAACGATCCGGCCGAGCTCGCGCAGCCTGGTCAGCGCCGCCGCGGCTGAGGTGGCACCGCGGCGAGAACCCCGCAGGATCTCCTGCAAGAGTGTCGATGCGGAGAGTTCCGTGGTCTTCTGCGGGTCGGCTGGATCGGCAGGCCGCAACAACAAGAAGCGGAATAGGTCTTCCATGCCGCACACGCCCTCCCCTCATGTCTCGGCCAGGAAAGTTGGGAAGGGTTTAGCACTGCTATCCGGCGATGCCAAGGCCCGTCGCCGTGGCAGAGCCGTCTCAACTCGGGGTAGCCGCTTGCTTGGAACACCGTCCCGTCGCGGATCACGAGCGTGATCTTCCGCGCGTCCCGGAGGATGGCGACGTCGGCGAGCGGATCGCCGGCGACGGAGATGACGTCCGCGCGCTCCCCGGCTCGAGCGTCCCGGTGAGCTTCCCGAAACGCGAGCACGCCGCCGCGGTGGTCGTCGCGACGATAGCCTGCATCGGCGTCATGCCGAGCTTCACCATCCACACGAGCTCCTCGGCGCTGCTGCCGTCCTCGCCCACGCCGGTGTCCGTCCCACCGCGATCGGCACGCCCATCTTCGCCGCCATCGCGAACGTCCTCTGGTGCGCGTCGGCCACCTCGGTCGCCTTCCGGAGCGCGTAGGGCGGCGCCGAGCCGGGTCGCTTCTCCGCGCGGCGCTACACCCAGAGCGGCGCGACGAGCGTGGCGACGAGGTAGATGCCTTTGCGCTTCATGAGCTCCGCGGTGTCGGCGTCGAGGTAGATGCCGCGCTCGATCGACTCGATACCCGCCTCGACGGCGTTGCGGATGCCCTGCGTCGCGTGCGGGTGCGTCATGACGGTCTCCCCGGGGCGTGCGCCTCGTACACGATCGGCGCGATCTCCTCTGGCGAGAACCCGGCGGAGGTCGGCTCGTCCGACGGCGACATGACGCCGCCCGCGGTGTGCACCTTGATCTGATCCGCGCCGGCCCGGAGGAGCGCGCGCGTCGCCTTGCGCACTGCTCGACGCCGTCGACGACGGTCATCGGGAGCTCGGGGTGCTCGACGCGCGTGACGACGCCGCTCCGGCAACCACTTGCCGCCGTGCTCGCCGGTCTGCGAGAGCGCGACCACCGCGACGCGCGCGCGCGGGCCGGGCACGAGGCCGCGCTCGGTCGCCTGCTTCACGCCGACCGACCAGCTCGTGGCCGACCGGGCGCGTCTCCTCACGACGAGCTACGTCCTCGACGAGACGGCGACCCGTCTTCGGTACGACCTCGGACTCGAGGTCGCGCTGGCGTTCCGAGACACGATCCGCGAGGCCGAGCGGTTGCGGCGATTGCGCGTCGTCTGGGTCGACCGGCGAGTCGAGGGGCTGGCCTGGGACGTCCTTTCGCGCTACGCCGAGGTCCCGCTGAGCTTCACCGACGCCGTCACGATCGCCGTCGCGCGGTCACGGCGGATCCGCGAGATCTTCGGCTTCGACGAAGACTTCGAGGCGGCAGGGCTCGAGGTCGCACCCGGACGCTAGCGTGGCTACCCCGGCGCGTACTCGCGCCAGCCACGGGGCAGGGTCGGCGTCGTCCACGACGGATCCGAATCGCTAACGACGGTCCACGGCCAGACCGTCTGCGCGCGCTTTTCGCGGTCGACCGACCGCCAGACGACGCTCTCCCCCGGCCGGAACCGTCTCACGTCCGCAACGGTGCCGCCGATACACTCGACGTGTGGACGCGCCGCTCAACGTCGATCTGAACCTCCCCGCCGACCGCGTCGGGCCGCGTCCGCGGCGGCCGAGCAAGCGCGTCTGGGTGGGCGGCACGGCCATCGGCGACGGCGCGCCGGTCGCGGTGCAGTCGATGTGCACGACCCTCACGCACGACGTCGACGCGACGATCCGGCAGATCGAGCAGCTCCAGGCCGCGGGCTGCGAGATCGCGCGCGTCGCCGTCCCGGACAGGCGGGCGGGTGAGGCACTCGGGGAGATCGTCCGCCGCTCGATCCTCCCGGTCGTCGCCGACATCCACTTCGACCACCGGCTCGCCCTCATGGCGCTCGACGCGAAGGTCCACAAGCTCCGGCTCAACCCGGGGAACATCCACAACAAGGACGGAGTGCGCGAGGTCGTCCGGCGCGCGAAGGAGCTCGCGGTCCCGATCCGCATCGGCGTGAACCACGGCTCCATCGGCGACCGCCGGCCTGGCGAGCTGCGCGACGAGGCGCAGCGCATGGTCGACCTCGCGATGAGCGAGATCGGGATCCTCGAGAGCCTCGACTTCGACGACATCGTCGTCTCGGTGAAGGCCTTCGACGTCCCGACGATGGTCGCCGCGTACCGGCGCCTGGCGAAGCTCGTCGCGTACCCGCTCCACCTCGGCGTCACCGAGGCGGGGACGCTCCTCTCGGGCTCGATCCGCTCGACCGCGGGGATGAGCGTGCTCCTCTACGAGGGTATCGGCGACACCATCCGCGTGTCGCTCTCCGAGGACCCGGTCATGGAGGTGAAGGCCGCCTTCGACATCTTGAAGTCGCTCGGGCTGCGCGACCAGGGCCTCACGCTCGTCGCCTGCCCGTCGTGCGGGCGTGCGGACATCGACCTCATCCCGCTCGCGAAGGTCGCCGAGGAGCGCCTGCGGGCGCTGCCGCACCCGATGAAGGTCGCGGTCATGGGCTGCGAGGTGAACGGCCCGGGCGAGGCGAAGGATGCCGACGTCGGCATCGCCGGCGGCGTCGGGAAGGGCGCGATCTTCCGCAAGGGGAAGGTCGTCGGGACGTACCCGGAGAGCGAGCTCATGGACGCGCTCCTCGCCGAGATCGACAAGATCCTCGTCGAGCACGGGAAGGAGCCGTACTCCGAGAAGGCCCCGAAGCTGAGCCACGCCGGCCAGCTCACGCCAGGGCGCAGTGTCCCCGCGGGACAGCGGACCTAGCGAGCCCGACCACGCGTCGCGCGGGCCGGCTCCATCGGCGCCCGCGCCGGAGGGCGCGAGCGAGCGCGTCGTCGACATCAAGCGCGCGACGCTCCGCGGCGTCGACTTCCGCAGAGCCCGATTCGACCGGTTCGGGCTGGCGGGATGCCTCTTCCTCGCCTGCGACTTCCGCGGCGTCCGTCTCGACCGCCGCTACCAGCCGCTCTTCTCGGCACAGCCGCGGAGCGTGTTCCGCGATTGCCGCTTCGAGAACTCCGACCTACGGCGCGTGCGGCCCGCGTACGCGCGGTTCGAGCGCTGCACCTTCGACGACGCGCAGCTCGACGGCTGGCGTGCCGAGGTCGCGGAGTTCGTCGGCTGCCGCTTCGCCGGGACGCTGCGGGACGTGTGGTTCTTCGGGCGGACGACCGGCGCCGCCGCGGACCACCTCGACCCGCCGCGCGAGCGAAACGAGTTCGACGCGAACGACCTGCGCGACGCCGAGCTCGAGGACGTCCTGTTCACGCGCGGCATCGATCTCTCGCGGCAGCGTCTGCCGCTCTCGGACCGCTACGTCCGCCTCGATCGTCTCCAGCGCCGCGTCGCGCACGCACGCGCCGAGGTCGTGCGCTGGGACGTGCAGCCGGAGCGCCTCGCGGCGACGGCGATGCTGCGCGAGTTGACGACCCGCTGGCGCGAGCAGGATGACCTCATCGTGCCACGCGTGGACGCGCGATCGGCCGTGCCGACACGCGTGCAGACACGCGTGTGGGCGTTGCTGGAGCGGATCCTGGCCTGACGGCAGGTGAGACTCAGGATTCGTCATCTGATGCGGCAGGCGATAAGCATCATGAATCATGTCGCGGACGACCCTCGACCTTGATCCGACGATCCTTCGCGAGCTCAAGCGGCGTGCCCGCGATGAAGGCAAGAGTCTGGGCGCGGTGGCGTCCGAGCTCCTCGCGCCGATCGTCAAAGCACCGCGGCGCGAACGTAACCCGCGCTTCCGGTGGCACACCGCGCGGATGGGTCCGGCACTGGTCGACCTCGAAGACAAGGAAGCGGTTCGAAACCCACCCATGGTTCCATCTTTCCGCGTCCGCTGGCGCCCGACGCGGCCGCCGCGAATGTCGAGCGCCTGATCGCGCTACCGCACGCGCGTGTTCCGGGCGAGGGCGAAGCGTTCTGGCGGCACTACAAGGAGCTAGCGTCGGGGCTCGTCGTGCGCGGGAACCTCGTGTCGGACGCCCACCTCGTGGCGCTCATGCGCGAGAACGGTGTCGACACGCTCTGGAGCCACGATCGCGATTTCCGGAAGTTCGAAGGCATCCGTCTCCGCGACCCGTACGCCTAGGGCGTGGCGCCCTCGCTCCACTCGCGCGTGAAGCGTTCGATGCGGGCCACCAGCCGGCGCACGCTCTCGTCGCCGCCGCGGCCGATGACCTGCTCGGTCAGGACTGAGACGAGCTCCCGGCCCGCTGCGGTGCCGGCGCGCCGAGTCGCGTGAAGACGAGCGCCGATGCCGCGAGCAGCAGGGCGCTGAGCACGAAGGCTGCGCCGGGGACGCCGACCCAGGCGAGCGGGCCGACCGCCGCCGCGAAGACCTGCGTGTAGAGCAGTGGCGAGACGAGCGTGATGAGCGCGCGCAGCGAGCCGAGCGCGCCCTGCAGCTGACCCTGCTCGCCCGGAGCGACCTCGCGCGAGGCGATCGACTGCAGCGACGGGACCACGAGACCGAAGAGCGACCACACCGGGATCCCGAGCAGGAAGATCGGCGCGATCGGGCCGAGGCCGAGCAGGAGCTGCCCGATCGCGCCGATTCCGAGGCCGATGAGGAGCGCGCGGTGCTCGCCCACGGCCTTCACCATGCGGCCGACGACGAGCCCCTGCACGATGAGCGACGAGAGGCCGGCGAGCGTGAGTCCGAGCCCGACGGTCGTCTCGTCGAAGCCGAAGCGATACGAGCTGTACAGCACGAACGTGATCGGCAGGGAGTCGTGCGCGAGGTACGCGAACGCGGCCGCGAGCGCGAGCGTCGTGAGGAGCGGTCGTGAGCCGAAGAAACGCAGCGCGCCAACCGGGTTCGCGGCCCGCGGGCGGAACGGGGCGCGCCGCTCCGGCGCGAGCGATTCGGGAAGGATGAAGAGGCCGTACAGGAAGTTCGTGAAGGAGAGCGCCGCGGACGCCCAGAACGGCGCGCGCAGGTCGATGGCCCCGAGGATTCCGCCGAGCGCCGGTCCGACGATGAAGCCGATGCCGAACGCCACGCCGAGCATCCCGAAGCGCGCGGCTCGTCTGGAAGGCTCGGTCACGTCCGCGACGTACGCGCCCGCCGTGGTGAACGACGAGGACGTCACGCCGGAGATGACGCGGCCGAGGAAGAGGATCGGGATCGTCGGCGCGACCGCCATGACGACGTAGTCGGCGCCGAGGCCGAGGTTGGAGAGCAGCACGACGGGACGGCGGCCGAAACGGTCGGAGAGCGCGCCGAGGACCGGCGCCGAGAGGAACTGCATGAGCGCGAAGGCCGTCCCGAAGATACCGAAGGTCGGCGCCGCGTCGGCGATGGAGACGCCCTGGATCCGCGCGATGAGCTGGGGGAACACCGGGATGATGACGCCGAAGGCGATCATGTCGAGGACGACGGTGATGAAGATGAAGACGAACGCCGCGCGCGATCGGGTGATCATCGGCGAGATTGTCGCAGCACGCGCGCTCTCCCGATCCCGGAGGCGCGACCCCGGGTCCGGCGTGACGGGACACGAGCGCGCGATATCAGGACCCGGCCGCGGCGCTACCGAGTCGTCAGGCCCGGTCCTCGATCTCCCAGGCGTGGTCGAGCGCGTGCCAGGCGAGTCGCCGCGCGAAGTACCGCGGCTTCCACCGCACGCCGCCGCGCGGGCCTTTCGTTGGGATCTCTCCGCGCGCGGAGGCGCCCATGCCCTCGAAGACCGCCGCCCGGAGCGCCTTCGTGTCGTCGCCCGTGTACTTCCATCCCAGCGCGCCGACGTAGGCGCGCTCCGCCTCGAGCACGTGTGCGACGATCGCGCCGAGATCCCGTCCTCCGCCGCGCGGGCCTCTCGCGAGCGTCGTGCCGCGCGCCCGATCCGCGGCCGCGTCGAACGCGCGCCACACCGCCTCGATGATCGCGCGCAGGCGCCTCATCTCGGCGCTGTCGAGCGCGGCGAGGTCCGCGCGCGGGGTCGACGACGGCACGCCGAAGTCCGTCCCCGAGCCGCCCGCGACCCGATCGACCACGCGGAGGGCGGCGGCGGACCGCGGCGCGACGAAGCCGAGGCGCGACCGCGCGAGGGCCTTCGCGTACCGCGGGCCGTAGTCGACGAGCGCCTGCAGGGCACTCGCTTCGTCACGGGCGCCGCGGGCCCAGCCGGGCCAATCGAGGGCCGCCGCGAAGACGCGCTTCGCGGCCTGCTCGATGTAGACGGAGGTCGTCGCCGACGGCACGGCGCGAGATTAGACTGATGCCGATGCGCTCGTCCCGAGGGTCCACGTTCCGGATCCCGCGCTAGCCGGCGTCGCGTTGACGCCGGCATCGCGAACGCGCGGTCAGAATCCACCCTCGGAGTTGACCAGATGAGACAGTCGACGCTCTTCGGCCGCACCCTGCGCGAGGCGCCCTCGGACGCGACGACACCCGGCACGCGGCTCTTGCTGCGCGCCGCGATCGCGCGGCCGCTCGCCGCCGGCCTCTACACCTGGCTCCCGCTGGGCTTCCGCGTCGCGCGCAAGGTCGAGCAGATCATCCGCGAGGAGCAGGACCGCATCGGCGCGCAGGAGATCCGCATCCCGGTCATCACGCCCGCGGAGTACTGGAAGGAGACCGGCCGTTGGGACACGCTCGAGCCGGTCACGTTCCGCACGCGCGACCACGGCGGCCGCGAGTACATGATCGGCTACACGCACGAGGAGCTCGTCATGCACCACGCGCGGAGCGAGATCCAGTCGTACCGCCAGCTCCCCGCGATCGTCTATCACTTCCAGGAGAAGGGGCGCGACGAGGAGCGGCCGCGCGCCGGGCTCCTGCGGGTGCGCGAGTTCGTCATGAAGGACGCGTACTCGATCGCCCGCGACTTCGAGGAGCTCGATCGGCAGTACTGGGCCGAGCACGACGCGTACGCGAGGAGCTTCGCGCGCATGGGGCTCGACGCGATCAGCGTCGAGTCGGACACCGGGAACATGGGCGGCGACGTCGCGCACGAGTTCCAGGTCCTCACGGACGTCGGGGAGGACCGCATCGTCGTCTGTCCGTCGTGCGACTACCGGGCGAACATGGAGAAGGCGACCCGCGCGCCGGCGCCCGCGGCGGCGGCGCCCGCCGACCTTCCGGCCTACGCGAGCATCGACACGCCGGATGCGACGACGATCGAGACGCTCGAGCGCCGTCTCGGCCTGCCCGCCCGCGACTTCCTGAAGACGCTGCTCCTGCGCGATGCCGAGGGGAGCGTGGTCGCCGTCGTCCTCCCCGGAGACCGCGAGCTCAACGAGGCGAAGCTGCGCAAGGTGCTCCGCACCTCGGCGGTGAAGTTCGCGAGCGAGGCGGACTTCACCGCGGCGAAGGCCGTGCCCGGCTACGTCGGGCCGGTGGCGCTTCGGGCGCGCACCCTCGTCGACGCGTCGGTCGAGCCGCGCGGCTACGTCGCGGGCGCGAACCGGAAGGACACGCACCTGCGCGACGTCGTTCCCGGCCGCGACTTCCGCGGCGAGCGCGTCGACGTGCACGACGTCGCGGCGGGCGACCGCTGCCCGAAGTGCGGCGCCGGGCTGGCCGTCCGGCGCGGCGTCGAGGTGGGGAACATCTTCAAGTTCGGTCCGTACTACGCGGACAAGATGGACGCCACGTACCTCGCCGAGGACGGCACGCGCAGGCCGCTCATGTTCGGCTCCTACGGCATCGGCATCGGCCGCGCAGTGCAGACGATCATCGAGACGAGCCACGACGAGCGGGGCATCGTGTGGCCGAAGGCCGTCGCGCCGTTCGACGCGCACGTCGTCGCGCTGCCGAGCAGGGACGGCGCGGTGCCGCCGGCCGCGGACGCGCTCGTCGCCGAGCTCGAATCGGCCGGGATCGAGGTGCTCTACGACGACCGCGAGGAGACGGCGGGGGTGAAGTTCGCCGACGCGGACCTCATCGGCATCCCGCTGCGGCTCACGGTGTCGGCGCGGACGCTCAAGGAGGACGCCGTCGAGCTCAAGGGACGCCGCGCGGAGAACGGCACGCTGGTGCCGCGCGGCGAGATCGTCGCCACGGTGAAGGAGCTCGCGCGTCCGTGAGCGCGAGGCGCGCGCCGGAGCGTGAGGTGCAGCCGGTCGCGCGGGAGCGAGAGATCTCGCTCGAGGCGAGCCTGCGCCCGAGGGGCCTCTCCGACGACGAGTACATCAACCAGGACAAGGTGAAGGCCAACCTGCGCATCCTCATCGAAGCGGCGAGGAGGCGAAAGGAGCCGCTCGAGCACGTCGCGCTCTACGGGCCGCCGGGGGTGGGGAAGACGAGCCTGGCGAACGTCATCGCGGCGGAGCTCGGCGTCGCGATCCGCGTCACGAGCGGTCCGGCGATCGAGCGGCAGGGCGACCTCGCGGCGATCCTCACCAGCCTGGAGCCCGGCGAGGTGCTCTTCGTGGACGAGATCCACCGCCTGCCGCGCATCGTGGAGGAGGTGCTCTACCCGGCGATGGAGGAGTTCCACCTCGACATCGTCATCGGCAGGGGGCCCGGCGCGCGTACGCTGCGCCTGCCGCTGCCGCGCTTCACGCTCGTCGGCGCGACGACCCGGATCGGGAGGCTCTCGTCCCCGCTGCGCGACCGCTTCGGCGCGACCTACCTCCTCGACCTCTTCGACGCGGCCTCGCTCGAGAAGGTCGTGCGCCGCTCCGCGCGCATCCTGGGCGTGGAGGTCGAGCCGGCGGCCGCGCGCGAGATCGCCTCGCGCGCGCGAGGGACGCCGCGCGTCGCCAACCGGCTCCTGAAACGCGTGCGCGACTTCGCCCAGGTGCGCCACGACGGGCGAGTGACGCTCGCGGTCGCCCGCGAGGCGCTCGCGGCGCTTGACGTGGACGAGCAGGGCCTCGACGACGCCGACCGCCGCCTCCTCGTCGCGATCATCGACCGGTTCTCGGGCGGACCGGTCGGCCTCGAGACGCTCGGCGCGTCGGTCTCGGACGACGCCGAGACGATCGAGGAGGTGTACGAGCCGTTCCTCATGCGCGCGGGCTTCCTCAAGCGCACGCCCCGCGGCCGGGTGGCCACCGAGCACGCGTACCGACACCTCGGGCGCACGCCGCCGACGAGCGCCGTGACGCTCTGGGAGGAGGCCCAGGGCGATGCCTGAGTGCGACAATGAGGGGGTGGACATCGGTCGGACGCTCATCGTCGCGGGCCTCGTCATCGCGGCCCTCGGCGTCGTGCTGACGTTCGCGGGCCGTGTGCCGCCGCTCGGCCGGCTGCCGGGCGACCTGACGCTGCGCGGCGACGGGTGGACGGTCTACCTGCCGATCGCGACCTCCATCCTGGTGAGCATCGTGCTCACCGCGGCGCTGTCCGTCTTCGCGTGGCTCGCTCGGCGCTGAGCGGCCGGAAAGGGAGGACATGGGCGAGGAGACGAAGGCCACCGAGCAGCCGGCGGCGACGCCGATCGTGAAGGAGGCCGAGAAGCAGGAGGCGATCCTGAACGCGCTCCAGGCCGTGCTCGATCCGGAGATCGGGCTCTCGGTGATCGACCTCGACCTCATCCGCGAGGTGCTGTTCACGCCCGATGAGGCGGAGGTCCGCATGGTCCTCACGACGCCGTTCTGCCCGTACGGGCCGATGCTCATCAACCAGATCCAGTCGGTCTCCGAGCAGGCCGCGGAGATGCCGGTGAAGGTCACCGTGCTCCCGGACCGCTGGGAGCCGCCGCCGTGGCTGCGCTGACGCCCAAGCCGCGCGACCGCGTCCACTTCGCGGTGAAGTTCGCGGCCGGCGCGATGCGCATCGCCTCGGTGCTCGTCGCCCTCGGCAGCATCGGCGGCGCCGTCGCGCTCTTCAACCTCCCACGCCTCGGCGTGCAGGCGCTCCCCGACCTCGTCGCCGGCGTCATCGCCGCCGTCGTCGTCGTGTTCGCGCTCATCTACGCGCTCATCCTCTGGGGCTTCGCCGACGGGCTCGTCCTCCTCGCCGACGTCGACGACGCGCAGCGCGCGACGCAGCGGCAGCTCGCCGACCTCGTCCTCGCGCAGCGCACCGCGCGAGGGCCCTTCCACAGCGAGATGGTCGCCGAGAAGACCGCGCAGGCGGGCGAAGAGACGGCGCTGCGGCCCTAGTGTCGTGACCCGGAATTCATGCGCAGCTGCATCGGTACCGGATCCGCCGATGCCGGTGTCGCCTTCGTCCGGGCGCTCCTCACGCAGCTGCGGCTGCGCTACGGTGCGTCCTCCTCGGCTCCTTGGCCTCGGCGTCCCGGGCCGCGCATCTGCACATGACTTCCGGGTCACGACACTAGCGGCACGTCCGCGTCAGTCGGTCGTGTCCCTCGCGAGGAGGGCGCGCGCGATCCGCAGGCGGTCCGATTCCGGCTCTCCCGGGTGCGTCGGGAGGCCGTCGAGCACGCCGCGGACGACGGCCCACCGCCGGATCCGCCGCTCGTTCAGCCCCGCCCGGACGAAGGCGGCGATGCGCCGCTCGGTCCGCTCGGGCGTCGCGGCGGTCCCGAGCGGATTCGCGAGGAAGGGGAGGACGTCGAACTCCGGGTCGCCGACGAGCGGCTTGGGATCGATGGCCACCCACTCGCTCCCGCGGAGGAGGATGTTGTGGTGGTGGAAGTCCGCGTGCAGGACCGTTTCGGCGGGCGGCCCCATCGCCGCGTGGACCCGCCGCGCGGCGGGGACGAGCGGGTGCGCGCCGTCGGGCGGCATCCAGCGCCGGACCCAGTCGTCGGTCGAGCGGAAGGGATGGCCGGCCGGCGCCGTGCGCCAGATCCGCAGGCCGACCTCCACCGCGCGCGCCGTCGCCGCGTCCTCGCCGAGCCCCGCGAGCTCCGTCCCCGGTACGAGCCGTTCCAAGAGGAGGGCGCGCCGCGGCGCGTCGTGGCGCAGGAGACGGACCGCGCTCCGGCCGTCCCAGAAGCGCAGCGCGTCGGCGATGTGATCCGAATCGTCGTCCTCGGGCGGTACGACCTTGAGGATCGCGTCCGCGCCCGCCGGCGCGACGTACGAGTAGCGGCCGGCAGCGATCCGCGGACCGAGCGCGAGGCCCCACTCCGCCGCGACCTCGCGCGCGATCCGCTCCATGCGCGCGGCGAGCTCCGGCGCCATGCCCCACGGCTCGTGATCGAGCCAGGGACCCTCGGCCCCGCTCACCGTGCCCGGCGGGCCCCCCTCTCCGCGGTCCGCGCGAGGACGAAGAGCAGGTCCGACGCGCGGTTGAGCCAGGGGAGCAGCGTCTCTCCCGTGACGTCCCCGGCGTCGACGCAGGCCACCACGCGCCGCTCGGCGCGCCGGACGACGGTCCGCGCCAGATCGAGCGCGGCGGAGACGCGCTCGTCGCCGGGGATGACGAACCGGCCCGTGATCGGCGTTCGCTCCTTGAGCGCCGCGAGCGTCCGCTCCAGCGCCGTGACCGCCTCGCCGTCCAGGCGGGTGGGTAGCCTTGTGCGGTCCGGCTCGGGCGTCGCGAGCTCGGCCATGGCGAGGTACAGGCCCCGCTGAAGGTCGTGCAGCACCCGCCCCGCCTTCGAGCGGGGCGCGAGGGAGCGTGCCAGCCCGAGCGCGGCCTGCGCCTCGTCGAGGTCGCCGAGCGCCTCGATCCTGCGGTCGGTCTTGCGCACCCGGCCCCTTGCGAAGAGCGAGGTGTCGCCGGTGTCCCCGGTGCGGGTCGTCACGCGGGCGGAGCGGGCGGGCACGGCCGAAGGATAGGCGTGCGCGGCGGTATGCTCGTTCCGTCCGGACGCTTCCGCCGGACGGGAGGGACATGGGATGCCGAGCGGCCGCGGTGAGGCGAAAGACAAGAACAAGAAGAAGAAGTCCAAGGAGCAGCTGGAGCGCGAGCTCAGGAAGAAGAGCTCGATGTCCCCGACGGCTCCGATGACGTTCGAGATCGTGAAGCCCAAGCGCAAGGAAAAGGTCGACTGGTAGAGACTCTCCCTGTGAAATGAAGACGGCGCCGGTGTGCAGCAAGCCGGCGCCGTTCGTTATTCGGACGCCAGATGTGAGGACGGTAGGGTAATGGCAGTGACCGAGAAGTCGAAGGCGATCGACCAGGCGATCCTGCAGATCGAAAAGCAGTTCGGGAAGGGCTCGATCATGAAGCTCGGCGCGAACGCCGAGGCGAAGGTCGAGGCCATCCCGAGCGGGTCGATCGCGCTCGACCTCGCGCTCGGCGTGGGCGGCTACCCGCGCGGCCGGGTCGTCGAGATATACGGCCCCGAGGCGTCGGGCAAGACTACGCTCGCGCTCCACGCGGTCGCGGCGGTCCAGCGAGGCGGCGGCACCGCGGCGTTCATCGACGCGGAACACGCGCTCGACGCCGAGTGGGCGCGCAAATGCGGCGTGAACGTGGACGAGCTCCTCATCTCGCAGCCGGACAACGGCGAGCAGGCGCTCGAGATCACCGACACGCTCGTGCGTTCCGGCGCCGTCGATCTCGTCGTCATCGACTCCGTCGCCGCGCTCGTGCCGCGCGCGGAGATCGAGGGCGAGATGGGTGACGCGCACGTCGGTCTGCAGGCGCGGCTCATGAGTCAGGCGCTGCGCAAGCTCACCGGCACGATCTCCAAGACGAAGACGACCGTGATGTTCATCAACCAGCTGCGCGAGAAGGTCGGGGTGATCTACGGCTCGCCCGAGACGCAGCCGGGCGGCCGCGCGCTGAAGTTCTACGCCTCGATCCGTCTCGACGTCCGTCCGATCGAGCCGATCAAGCAGGGCACCGACATCATCGGCCGGCGCGTGCGCGTGAAGGTCGTGAAGAACAAGGTCTCGCCGCCGTTCCGCATCGCCGAGCTGGAGATCCTCGCATCCGAGGGCATCTCGAGGGAGGGCGGCCTCATCGACATGGGCGTCACGACGGGCGTCCTCGACAAGTCGGGCGCGTGGATCAACTACGGCAAGACGCGCATCGGACAGGGCCGCGAGGCCGCGAAGCAGTTCCTGCGCGACCACGCGGACGTCGCCGCGGAGATCGAGGCGAAGGTGCGCGAGCGCTCGGGCTCCGCCCCGGTCGCCCCGTCGGGCGACGGTGCCGAAGAGGACTAGCCGGCCACCGGATCCGGTCGACGCGTACGACGAGGCCGTGCGCTTCCTCGCGTCGCGTCCCAAGAGCGTCGCCGAGATCCACCGCCACCTGCGCGCGAAGCGCTTCGACGACGCGGCGATCGAGTCGGCGATCGACAAGCTGCGGGCGCAGCGCTACGTCGACGACGAGGCGTTCGCGCGGTACTGGGTCGAGCAGCGCGAACGCTTTCGACCGCGCGGCGAGCGCGGGCTGCGCAGCGAGCTGCTCGGGAAGGGTGTCTCGCGCGAGGTCGTCGAGGTGGTGCTCGGCGAGCGCGCCCCGGACGCGGAGATCGAGCAGGCGCGCCGCGCGCTCTCGCGTCCGCTCACGCGCTGGTCCACGCTCCCGCACGACGAGCGGCGGCGCAAGATCCACGCGCACCTCGCGGCGCGCGGCTTCAGCTACGAGACGATCGAAGAGGTGTTGCGCCGCGAGGCGCCCGAGGAGTAGCGCCGCCCGCGCGGCGGGCGCGGGAGCACGGTGCGGTCCTGCGGTCCGAGCGCCACGTCGAGCCGCGTCTCGTTCTCAGGGAGCGGCATCGCTCGTCGCGGTCGCGGGGCGCGTGCCGAGGAGGCGGCGGAACCCGATCCCGAAGGCGAGGCCGCCCGCCAGGTACATGACCGAGCCGACCAGGAGCGGGAGCGCGAAGACGCCCGCGCCGAGGAACGCACCGGCCGCGAGCGGACCGAGCGCGTTCGTCGCGCCCCAGACCGAGAACCCCGCGCCGACCGCGGTCGCGCGCTCCTCGGGGGCGGTCGCCGTCATGAGGACGGACTGGTGGAAGGGCCACGCGAGGTTGGTGAGGAAGCTCCGGACGACATGGAGGACGCCGGCCACCCAGAAGACCGGCGCGAGGACGATGAGCGCGAGGCTGACGGACGCTCCGCCGAAGAGCGCGAGGATCGCGTTCGCCGCGCCGAGGCGGCGCTCGAGGTAGGGGATGAGCGCGACCGCGGCGAACGAGGCGAGCTGGCCGCCGGCGTACCAGGGGCCGAGATCCGCCTCGCCGACCCCGAACCGGAGGCGGTACCAGAGCGGGAGGAGCTGGACGCCGATGCCGAGCCCGAACCCGACGAGGCCGATGCCCAGCGAGTAGACGGCGATGGGCCGGCGCGAACGCCGCGGCCACCAGCCCGACGCGACGCGCGCGGCGTGCAGCTCGGGGTCGTCCTGGATCGGGACGAGCGCCGCGCTCGCGGCGAGCGCGAGGACGATCATCGCGAGATAGGGAAGCCGGTACGCGTCGATCATCGGCATGCCGGAGGCGCGACCCAGGAGATCCGGCACACCCGCGGCGAGCGACCCGGCCGCGACGGCGAGCCCCCAGACGACACCACCCGCCGCGAAGACCCGCGTGCGCGTCCGCTCGGTCGTGCGGTCGGCGAGGAGCGCGTCGAAGGTCGCGATGGTGAGCGCGCCGGCGGCGCCGTTCGCGATCCCCACGCCGCCGAAGAGGCTCGCGGCGAAGAGCCAGGGGACGTCCGCCGTCGTCGCGAAGACGAGGTACGAGAGGGCGGGGACGAGCGTGCCGGCGAGCAGAAAGCGGCGGCGGCCCCACCGGTCGGCGAAGAGCCCCGACACGGCCACGAGGACGGCGCTCACCGCGCCGGAGACGGTGTACATCGCGCCGATGACCGCGGGCTCGATGCCGACGCGCGCGAGGTAGAGCGGCAGCACGACGGTGAGGTAGCCGAGTGGGACGGTCGCCAGGAACGACGACAGCAGGAGCAGCCGCGTGCCGGGTGGCACGTAGCCGCTCAGGAGCGATCTCACTCGGACCTGCGAGCGTACCGTCAGGCGCCGCCTGTCCGCATTGCGTACGTGACGTGCGCGGCGCTATCCTCGACGCACTTAGAACTTGTGAACCCTCCGGCCGGAGGGGCACGCCGTCCCACCGGCCGGTTTGCGATCCGGGGGCACTCGCCCCGACACGGCGGGCGTCCTCCGTTCGCGCAACACGGAAAGGAACACCAGAGATGCCCGACATCCTCGTCGTGGGCCTTGCGGCCCTCGTCGGAGGCCTCGTCGGCTTCGGGATCGCCCTCCTGCTCCGCCGCTCGCTCGCCCTCGGGAGCGAGGCGACCGCTCGCGCGAACGCCGAGCGGCTCGTCGCCGAGGCCCGTGCCAAGCAGAAGGAGATCATCCTCGAGGCCAAGGACGAGGCGCTGAAGGTGGCCAAGGCGGCGGAAACGGAGAACCGCGAGCGCCGCGCGGAGCTGCAGCGCTACGAGTCACGGCTCGACAAGAAGGACGAGCAGCTCGACCAGAAGATCGCCCAGGTGGAGGAGCGGGACCGGCGGCTCGAGACGCGCGAGCGCGACCTGGACGCCGAGCGCGGCAAGGTCGCCGCGCTGCAGGCCGAGCAGCGAGAGGAGCTCTCGCGTGTCGCCTCGCTGTCGCTGGAGGAGGCCCGGGCGCTGCTCCTCGAGCGCGTCGAGGAGGAGATGCGCGACGTCACCAACCGGCGGGTCCGCGAGATGGAGCAGGAGGCACGCGAGCGGGCCGACGGGCGCGCCCGCGAGATCATCACCATGGCGCTCCAGCGCTACGCCGCGGAGCACACCACCGAGCACACCGTGACCGTCGTCGCGCTCCCGAGCGACGACATGAAGGGACGCATCATCGGCCGCGAGGGCCGCAACATCCGCACCCTCGAGACCCTCACCGGCGTCGACGTGATCATCGACGACACACCCGAGGCCGTGGTCGTCTCCGGCTTCGACCCGATCCGCCGCGAGGTCGCCAAGCGCGCCCTCGAGCGGCTCCTCGTGGACGGCCGCATCCATCCCGCGCGGATCGAGGAGATGGTCGCCAAGTCGAAGACCGAGATCGACCAGGTGATGAAGGAGGCCGCCGAGGGCGCCGTCTACGAGGTCGGCATCGGCGGGCTGCACCCGGACCTCGTCCGTCTTCTCGGACGCCTGCACTTCCGCACCTCGTACGGGCAGAACGTGCTGCGGCACTCGATCGAGGTCGCGCACGTCGCCGGGATGCTCGCGGCCGAGGCCGGGTACGACGTGCAGACGATGAAGCGCGCGGGGCTCCTGCACGACATCGGCAAGGCCATCGACCACGAGGTCGAGGGCGCGCACACGGTGATCGGCGGCGAGCTCCTGCGGCGCTACGGTTTCCCGCAGGCGGTCATCGACGGCGTCGTCGGGCACCACGGCGACGTGGAGCCGGTGACGATGGTGGGCACGCTCATCTCCGCCGCGGACGCCATCAGCGCCGCGCGGCCGGGCGCACGCAGCGAGATCGTCTCGAACTACATCCAGCGCCTCCAGGAGCTCGAGGCGGTCGCCAACAGCTTCGACGGCGTCGAGAAGTCGTTCGCGATCCAGGCGGGCCGCGAGGTGCGCGTCATCGTGAAGCCGGAGGCGGTGGACGACCTCTCGACGGCGCGCCTCTCGCGCGACATCGCGCAGAAGATCCAGGAGTCGCTCCAGTACCCGGGCCAGATCAAGGTGACGGTCATTCGCGAGACGCGCGCCGTCGAGTACGCGAAGTAGCGGACCGAGCCGAGTGCGTGGCCTGACGCGCGCCGTCCTTGTGGCGGCGCTCGCCGCCACCGCGTGCACGGCTCCGGCCGGGCCGGAGGCCGCCGGCGGCGAGCCCGCCGCGACCGCCGGGCCGTCCGCGACCGCCCTCGGTATCAGCGTGGCCAGCTCGGCGTACGGCGCCCTCGAGCTGCGCACGACGCCGGGCGCGGCCTGCACGGTGCGCGTCCGCGTCCCGCGCGGCGAGTTCGGCGACGGTCCGCCCGACAGCGTGAGCGGCGTGGCGGCCGCCGACGGCACCGCGTCGTTCACCTATCCGGCGCCTCCGGCCCCGGCGGGACGCGGACGGCAGACCGCGGTCTGCGAGTCGGGCGGTCGGAGCGCCGAGGCGTCCGCCGACTTCGCCGTCGCCGAGCGGACCCTCGACGCGCGCGGCTTCACCGCACGCATCCAGCCGGTCGATCCGATCGGCGGCCTCGGCGGCGTGAGCGCGCGCCTGGACCCGAGCCTCGCGCCGGCGCGCGACGCGGATGTCGCGGCGCTGCGCGCGACGCTCGCGGAGGAGTGGTCGCTGGCGACGCGCGGGCTCGGCGCGGTGACGCTCGTGGACGCGAACGCGGACATCGTCCTGTACGTGCTTCCGGGAGAGGGCACGTCGCTCAACGTCAGGTCGTCGGACGGCACCAGGCGCGTGCTCCTGTACGTCTCCGACGAGTTCGGGACGACGGCGCCCGAGAACCTCGTCGCGGTCGCGCTCCACGAGCTCGGCCACCTCTGGTGCTGCCGCGGGCCCGACGCGGGCCCCGACGGCCACTGGAAGGAGAAGATCCCCGATCCGCTCCTGCAGGGCGTCGATCGGTACGGGCTGATGACCCACCCGGTCACCTGCCTGGTGAAGGCGCGCCTCTACAGCTGCCCGAACCGCTTCTCCGAGCGCGAGCTGCGCACCTTCGGCTTCACCGACATCCCGGCGCCGCCGCCGAACGCGTGCGCGGACGAGTCGGCGGCGCTCGCCGCGCGGCTCGCGACGCTGGACGCCTCGCTCGCACGGTCGAAGGCGGCGGTCGACGCGATGGACGCGCAGCTCGCCGATCTGCGGGGGCGGATCAAGTCGATCGAGGCGCAGTACCCGTCGCTCGTCCTGCCGCCCGCGGTCTACGCGACCTACAACGACCTCGTCGCGCGGTACAACGCGCTCGCCGAGCAGGAGCGCGCCGCCGTGGCGACGCACAATGCGGGCGTGGCGACGCGCAACGACGTCGCGGCGCGCCTCGACGCGCTGCCGTGCCAGTGAGGGTCCTCTTCGTCGGCGACGTCGTCGGCCGCCCCGGGCGAAGCGCGGTGCGCGCGCTGCTGCCGGGGCTCCGGAGCGGGCTCGGCGTCGATCTCGCGATCCTGAACGGCGAGAACGCCGCGGGCGGCGCGGGGCTCACCGCCGAGATCGCGCACGAGCTGCACGCAGCCGGCGCGGACGTCGTCACCAACGGGAACCACGTGTGGGACCAGCGCCAGTTCGTCAAGGAGATCGACGGGCTCGACTTCTGCGTCCGCCCGCTGAACCTCCCGCGCGGCGTCCCCGGCCGCGGGTGGGTGATCGCCAGGGACGTGCTCGTGGTGAACGCGATCGGCCGCACCTTCATGGCGCCCGCGGACGACCCGTTCCGCGCGATCGACGCGCTCCTCGAGGAGCTGGGCACGGCAGCGCCGCGCGTCCGGGTGCTCGACTGGCACGCCGAGGCGACGAGCGAGAAGGTCGCGATGGGCTGGCACCTCGACGGGCGCTTCTCCGCCGTCTTGGGCTCGCACACGCACGTGGCGACCGCCGACGCGCGTGTGCTCCCCAGGGGCACCGCGCTCGTGACCGACACGGGCATGGTCGGCCCGCGCGACTCGGTGCTGGGGATGGATCCGTCGATCATCGTCGAGCGCTTCACCACCGGGATGCCGCGTCGCTTCGAGGTCGCGTCCGGCCCGGTGGTGTTCAACAGCGTGCTCGTCGACCTCGACGACGCGACGGGGACGGCGCGCTCGATCGAGCGCGTCGATCGGCTCTGGGAGGGCGGGTGACCGTCGCCTTTCCGGTCGACCTGCACACGCACTCGCTGCGGTCCGACGGCGCGCTCTCGCCGACGGAGCTCGTGCGGCGCGCGGCGGAGCGCGGAGTGCGGATCCAGGCGCTCGCCGATCACGACACGCTGTCCGGCGTCGCCGAGGCGCAGGCCGAGGGTGATCGCGCGGGCGTCCGCGTCATCCCGGCGACCGAGCTCAACACCGAATCGGAGTGGGGCGACGTGCACGTGCTCGCGTACTTCGTCGATCCCGCGGACGCGGCGCTCGAGGAGCGCCTGCGGTGGCTGCGGGAGAACCGTGGCAGGCGCATCGAGCTCATGGTCGAGAACCTGGATCGGCTGGGATACCCGGTCTCGATGGAGCGCGTACGCGAGATCGCGCGAGGCGGATCGTCCCGCCCCGAGGGCGCCGAGCAGGCGATGCCGCTGGGGCGGCCCCATCTCGCGCAGGCGCTCTTCGAGGCCGGTCACGTCCCCTCGTACGACGCCGCGTTCGACACGCTCATCAGCAAGGACTCGGCGGCGTACGTGGCGCGCGTCGGCCTCGCGCCGCTCGAGGCGGTCGAGCTCGCGCGTGCGCACGGGGCGGTGCCCTCGCTCGCTCACCCCGGCACCGTGCCGCGGCTCGACGAGGTGCTGCCGCGGCTGGTCGGGGCCGGCCTCGCCGGCATCGAGTGCTACTACGGATCGCACACGCCGGAGGAGACCGCACGGTACTTACGGCTGGCCGCCCGGTACGATCTCGTCCCGACGGGGGGCAGCGACTTTCACGGCCGCGGCGAGCACGGGGCGCCGCTCGGCGGCGTCTTCGTGCCCCGGGGGAGCGTGGACGCCCTTTACCATGTGCTCGCTGTGGAAGGGGGGAGGACCTGATGGCCGGAGCGCTGCGACCCGTCGTCCTGCTCATGCTCCTCGCCTCGGTCCTCTTCGTCGCCACCGGCGCGATCGACGGCGTCTACCCCGGCGGGGCCGCCTGGTCGCTCGGCGAGCTCGCCGGTCTGTCGTACGTGTTCGCGCTGGTGAACACGTTCGTCACGATCCTCGTCTGGCGCGGCAGCGAGAAGAGCCTCGCGCTCCGCATGGGGCTCTCGCTCTTCTTCGTCGTCGAGCGGCCGCTCAGCGCCTTCTTCGTCGGCCCCAAATCGGCCGCGTCGATCGCCATCCACCTCGCCACGGCGGCGGTCGAGCTGGTCATCCTGGTATCCGCGTTCCGGGTGCGGCGTCTGGGGCACTCCGTCGGGTCGGGTGAGCTCGAGCGGCTCTTCGCGCTCGACGCCGTCACCCCGGCGGCGCCGGCCGACGAGGAGCCGCCCGCGGCGAAGCCGGCGCCGGCCGCGCGGCCTTCGTGGCTCATCGGCCTGCTGACGCTGCTGCTCGCGGTCATCTTCGTGGCCGACGGCGTCATCGCCGGCTTCGTACCGGGCGGCCGCCGCTGGGGCGTGTCCGGAGAGGAGTCCGGCTGGCTCGTGTACCTGTTCGCGATCGTCTCGCTCACCATCGCCACGCGCGCCGTCCACGGCGGGCGTCTCGCGCTGCGCCTGCTCACCGCGACCGCCCTCATCATCTTCCTCGAGCGCGCGTTCAGCCCGTTCGCGCTCCGCGTGGTCGATCCCGTCGCGCTGGGACTGCACGCCCTCGCCGCGTTCGTCGCGCTCGCGGTCGCGCTCGCGTCGGCGAGCGCCATCCGCAACGCGCGCGCGAACAGCGCCGGGGACGTCCCTTCGCTCGAAGCGGCGTAGTGCGGTCCGTCCGCGACGCGGCGGCGCGTCTGGTCGAGCAGGTCGGGCGCGTCGTCGTCGGGAAGCAGCGCGCCACCGAGCAGCTCTTCGCCGCGCTCGTCGTCGAGGGTCACGTCCTCCTGGACGACGTCCCGGGAGTGGGGAAGACGACGCTGGCCCGCGCGGTGGCGCGCTCCTTCTCGCTCTCGTTCCGGCGCATCCAGTGCACGCCCGACCTCGTGCCCTCGGACATCACCGGCGTGTCCATCTTCGACCAGCGCACCCAGACCTTCGAGTACCGCCCGGGGCCGCTCATGGCGAACCTCGTGCTGGTCGACGAGATCAACCGCGCGACGCCGCGGGCGCAGTCGAGCCTGCTCGAGGCGATGCAGGAGCGCCAGGTCACCGTCGACGAGGCGACGCACCCGCTGCCCGAGCCCTTCTGCGTCATCGCGACGCAGAACCCGGTCGAGCTCGAGGGGACCTTCCCGCTCCCCGAAGCCCAGCTCGACCGGTTCCTCTTCCTGCTGAAGCTCGGGTACCCCGACCGCGACGAGGAGGACGAGATCCTGCGGGTCCACGGCCCCGCGGCGGTGGCGCCCGAGCAGCTCGAGCCGCTGTACGACGCCGCGACGCTCGCGGCGCTGCGGGACGAGGTGCGGGCGGTGCGCGTGTCCGACGCGGTGCGCGGCTACATCGCGGACGTGGTGCGGGCGACGCGCACGGCGGACGGCGTCGAGCTCGGCGCGAGCCCCCGCGCGGCGCTCGCGCTCTTCCGCGCGTCGCAGGCCCACGCCGCGATCCGCGGCCGCGCGTACGTGCTTCCGGACGACGTGAAGGCGCAGGCGCCGTCGGTGCTGCGGCACCGCGTGTTCCTCGGCGCGGACGCGCAGATGCGCGGCCGTACCGGCGCGGACGTCGTCGGCGACGTGCTCGCGCGGACACCCGTCCCGGCGGAGACCGCGGCGTCCGCCGCGGGCTGACGATGTCGCGCAGCGGACGGTTCGAGTGGCCGATCGTCATGCTCTTCATCGTGCTCGCCGGCCTGTCGCGCTCGCCGGCGCTCATCGTCCTCGCCGCCGGCGGCGTCGTGGTGTGGCTGGTCGTGTGGCTCACCGCGCGTCTGGCGCTCGTGGCGCTGGATGCGTCGGTCGAGGTCGCCCCGGGCCGCGTCGTCGCGGGCGAGGAGGTCGTCGCCACGGTCGTCGTCGCGAACCGCAAGCCGATCCCGCTGCCGTGGCTCGACGTGCGCCTCGGGCTCCCCGACGGCATCGAGCTCGCGCGTGAGGCGCCGGGCGTGCCGCTCGCGAAGGACTTCGTGGACACCGGCTTCGCGCCCCGCGGCCACGAGCGGCTGGTGGTGCGCTTCCCGCTGCGCGTGACGCGGCGCGGCGCATACGCCGTCGGACCGCTGCGGCTGCGCGCGAGCGACTGGCTCGGCTTCCTGTCGGTGGAACGGACCGACCCGGTGGCGCTCACCGTCGTCGCGTACCCGGTCCCGCTCGCGACGCGCGACCGCCACGTCCCCTCGCTGCGGCCGCTCGCGGAGACCGCGGTGCGCCGAGGCCTCCTGCCCGACCCGCTGCGGTTCCGCGGCATCCGCGAGCACCGCGCCGGCGACCCGCGCAAGGAGATCCACTGGAAGGCGTCGGCCCGGCTGCGGGCGCTCCAGACGAAGCTGTACGAGCCGGCCACCAGCCTCGACGCGGTGTTCCTGGTCAACGTGGCGTCCTACGAGCGCTACTGGGTGCAGGCCGACCCCGAGGCCGCCGAGCTCGTCGTCTCGGCCGCGGCGGACCTGGTGCGCCAGGCCGCCGGCGCCGGCCGGCAGGTCGGGCTCGTCACCAACGGCATCGACAACCTCACCCACGAGCGGCCGCGCTCCGCGCTCGCGCGCGGGCCGCGCTCGCTCACCCGGAGCCTCGAGATCCTCGCCCGGCTGGGGCCCTATGCGGTGAACTCGCCGGAGGCGGTGTTCCTCGCCGAGCGCGGCCGGCTGCCCTGGGGCGCGACGCTCGTCGTCGTGACGCCGACGCTCACACGCGGCCTCGCGGCCGCGCTGCTCGCGCTGCGGCGAGCGCAGCACCGCGTCCTGGCGGTGTCGGTGCGCCCGGCGCCGCCGGACCTTGCGGCGCACCTGGCCGCGCACGGCGTCCGGCTCGACGTCCTGCGCACCGCGGAGCTGCGCCGTGCGGGCTAGCGAGCTCCACGCCGCCCTCGTCGCGGCGCGCGTCTTCGTCGAGGCGGTCGCGTTCGCGTCCCTCGCGGCGGTCGCGCACGCGGTCGCCGCCGGACGCGAGCCGCTGCCGCTCGTCGCCGCGACGCTGGTGCTCTTCGGCGCCGGGCTCCTGCTGGTCACGCTCATGCGCGAGATCGGCACCGAGCGGCGCAGCTCGGCGCTCGCCGTCGCGGCCCTCGCCGCGGCGGTGGGGACGGCGCTGCTGCTGCCGGTGCGCCAGGGCGCCGACTGGCTCGCGCTGCTCTCGCGCGCCGTCGCGTTCGGGCTGCTCGCGGAGGCGCTCCTGTGGCGCCTGCTGAGCGTCGCGCGCGGCGCGACCCGCTGGAGCGACGCGCGCAACGCGGTCCCCTTCGCCGGCCTGGCGATCGCGTTCGCGGCGCTGTGGCCGAACACCATCGAGCACGAGGCGCTGCCGCCGCTCGCGCTGCTCATGCTGGCGGCATCGGGTCTCGCCCTGTCGCTGGCGCGGACGAACGAGGAGCTGGCGCTGTTCCGCGGCACCGCCGGGACGGCCCGCGCGTCCTCCGCGACCGGCGTCACCGTCGTCATCGCGCTCGCCGCGATCCTGGCGTCGCTGTTCGCGCCCACGGTCCAGACCGCGTTCGGCCGCCTGGGCGACGCGCTCGGGCCGATCGCCGGGCAGGTGCTGTTCTGGGTGCTGCTGCCGATCGCCTACGTCGTGGGGTTCCTCGTCGAGCTGCTGCGGCCGCTCGTCTCGGGGATGTGGCCCGACCCGCGGCAGCTCGTGCCGCAGCGCTCGCCCGAGGATGAGGCCGTCCTCCTGCGCGAGATCGAGCGGAACCGTCCGCTCGTGTTCGGCGCGCTCGAGCTCGTGGCCGTCGCGTTCGCGGTGCTCTTCCTCGTGCTCATCGTCGACCGCATGCTCCGCGAGCGGCGCACGCAGCTCGCGCCCGGCGTCACGCTGGAGCGCGGCCGCGTCGCGGGGCTCGGACTGCTCGAGACGCTGCGGACGCTGCGGCCGCGCCGCGCCCGCCGCCCGCGCGCGCCGCACGACGACGGCTCGCCCGCCGCGGCGCTCCGCCTGCTCTACTGGCGCTTCCTCGCGCTCGCCGAGGCGCGGGGCGCCGGCTGGCGCGCGGCGCCCGAGACGCCGTCCGAGCACGAGACGCGCATCGCCGCCGCGGACGGCGCCTGGCGCGCCGCCACGCCGCTCGTGCGGGCGTTCGAGGAGCTGCGCTACGGCGAGATCGATCCGTCGGCGGAAACGCTCGCGCGCGCGCGCGGCGCGCTCGCGAGGGTGGAGGGCGCGCGACGCGAGTCCTAGCGGTCGTCGGCCCGACCGCGTCGGGCAAGAGCGCGCTCGCGCTGCGCGTCGCGGAGGCCGAGGGAGGGGAGATCCTCGCCGCCGACTCGCGGCAGGTCTACCGCGGGATGGACGTCGGCACGGCCAAGGCGAGCGCGGCGGAGCGCGCGCGCGTGCCGCACCACCTGATCGACGTCGCCGATCCCGGCGAGCGCTACGACGTCGCGCGCTACCAGCGCGAGGCGCGCGCCGCGCTGGCGGACATCGCCGGGCGCGGCCGGCTCGCCGTCGTCGTCGGCGGGACCGGCCTGTACGTGCGCGCGCTCCTCGACGGGCTCGACCTCGCGGCGGTGCCCAGCGACCCCGAGCTGCGCGCGCGCCTGGAGCGCGAGGCGGCGGCCGGGGCGGACGTGTACGCGCGGCTGCGCGAGATCGACCCGGAGGCCGCGTCGCGGGTGGACCCGCGCAACCGCCGGCGCGTGATCCGCTACCTCGAGGCGTCGCTGCTCACCGGCGGCGTGAGCGCCCGGTGGCGCCGCGACGAGGCGGTCCCGGCGACGAAGATCGGCCTCGATCCGCCGCGGCCCTGGCTCGCGGAGCGGATCGAGCGGCGCGTGCGCGACATGGTCGCCGCCGGCGTGCTGGACGAGGCGCGCGCTCTCGCGGAGCGCGGGATCGACCCGCGGCTGCCGAGCATGTCCGCGCACGGCTACGTGCACTGGGCGGCGCACCTGCGGGGCGAGATCCCTCTCGAGGCCGCGATGGCGCTCACCGTCCGGGACACGAAGGCGTACTCGCGGCGGCAGATGACCTGGTTCCGCGGCGACCCGGCGATCCGCTGGATCGATCCGACGACCGTTGATCCGCTCAGCTTCGCGACCGCGGCGCTGGGCGCCGCCGCATAGTTACTTCGTGATCGAGACACGGACCCCGGCGGAGCGGGCGTACCTCGTCGGGCTCGGCCTGCCGCGCTCCCGTTTCGACGCGGACGACTCGCTCGACGAGCTCGCGTCGCTCGTCGAGACCTCCGACGCGGTCGTCGTCGGCCGTGCCGTGCAGCAGCGGCGCGCGCCGGACCCGAACACCTGGGTGGGGAAGGGCAAGGCCGCGGAGGTCGCGGCGGAGGCGTCGCGTCTGGGCGCGGACGTCATCGTCGCGGACGAGGAGCTCACGCCGACGCAGCAGCGCGGGCTCGAGGAGATCACCGGGAAGCGCGTCGTCGATCGGTCCGCCGTGATCCTCGACATCTTCGCCCGCCACGCGCTGACCAAGGAGGGCCGCGTGCAGGTCGAGCTCGCGCAGCTCGAGTACACCCTCCCGCGCCTGCGCGGCATGTGGCGGCACCTCGAGCGTCCGGGCGGCGGCATCGGCACCCGCGGCCCGGGCGAGACGCAGCTCGAGAGCGACCGCCGCGTGCTCGAGCGCCGCCTCGCCGACCTGCGCGCGCGCCTCGACGAGGTGCGCAAGCAGCGCGAGCGCGGCCGGCGCGCGCGGGGCCGGGAGGGCCTCTACCTCGCGGCGCTCGTCGGCTACACCAACGCCGGGAAGTCGACGCTCATGAACGCGCTCTCCGGCGCCGGGGTCCTCGTGGCCGATCAGCCGTTCGCCACGCTCGATCCCACGACGCGGCGCGTCGCGCTCGACGGGGGCACGGTGATCCTCGTCTCCGACACGGTGGGCTTCGTGAACAAGCTCCCGCCGACGCTCGTCGCCGCGTTCCGCGCGACGCTCGAGGAGCTCTCCGACGCGGACCTGCTCGTGCACGTCGTCGACGTCGGCCACCCGAACCTCCACGAGCGGATGAGCGTCGTGCGCGAGACGCTGGGGACGCTCGGTCTCGGCGAGCGCACGGTGCAGGTCGTCTTCAACAAGGCGGACGTCCTCCGCGGCGCGGAGGGGGACGCGCTGCGCGAGGCGCTCGGCGCGGAGTTCCCCGACGCGCTCTTCGCCTCCGCGACGACGCGTGAGGGCGTCGACGCGCTGCGCGCGCGTGTGGCCGCGCACGCGGCCTCCGGGTGGCGGCGCGTGAGGGTGACCGTCCCGTACCGGGATGGCGCGCTCGTGCAGCGTGTGCGCGAGCGCGGATCGCTGCACGGGACGGCGTACGGCGAGGCGGGGATCGAGATCGACGCGGACGTGCCCGCGGACCTCGCCGCGGAGCTATCGGGCAAGCATGTCGGCGCGCAGCGGACGCGACGCTAGCTGCGGCCGACGATGATCGGGAGGGCCGGGTCGTTGCCCCATTCCTCCCACGAGCCGTCGTACGTGCGTACGTCGTCGTGGCCGAGCGCGGTCAGGACGAGGTGCGTGAACGCGGCGCGCACGCCGGCCTGGCAATACGTGATGGTCGCGGTCTCCGGCCCGAAGCCCGCGGTCGCGTAGAGCTCCTCGATCTCGTCCGCGTCGCGCAGCGTCCAGTCGTCCTCCAGCGCGTCCCGCCAGAGCAGGTGCACCGCTCCGGGGATGTGCCCGCCGCGCGCCGCGCGCTTCTCCTCGCCGGTGAACTCGCTCTCACGGCGCACGTCGAGCAGCCAGGGATCGCCGCTGCGGACCGCGGCGAGCACCTCCTCCTTCGACGCGATGACGCCCTCGCGCGGCCGCGGGGTGAAGCGCGCGGTGGGCGGTGTGACCGCGCCGGCCTCCGTCGGGCGGCCCTCGCGCAGCCACTTCTGGATCCCGCCCTCCATGACCGACATCCGATCGTGCCCGTAGCGCCGCAGGCCCAGCCAGAGCCGCGCGGCGTGATGGCCGCCCTCGGCGTCGTAGCCGATGACGTGCGTGCCGTCGCCGATGCCGAGCCGCTCCATCGCGCGCGCGAACGCGTCCGGCCCGGGGAGCATCCACATGGGATGGCCCGACGGGGGCGGGGGAGCGGAGAGATCGCGCGACCAGTCCAGGTGCACGGCGCCCGGCAGGTGCGCCGCGAGGTAGTCGGCGCCGGCGTCGCCGTCGAAGCGGAAGCGGCAGTCGACGACGCGCACGCCGGGATCGCCGTGGCGGGCCGCGACCTCGTCGGTCGAGGCGAAGAGCGCTGGACGAGCGAAGCCGCTCACGCGCAGACTCTAGACCGCGCCGCCGCGCGTCGGCGGATGGGGGATGCAGCCATGCCACCGCGCGGACCCGCGCGCCGTGTCCGCTTCTACGAGAAGCCGGGGTGCCACCTGTGCGAGGAGGCGCTCCGCGCGGTCGCGCGCGTCCAGCGGGTCGTCGCGCTCGAGGTGGAGCGGATCGACATCGAGCGGCGTCCGGAGCTCTTCGAGCGCTACGCGCTGCGCATCCCGGTGCTGTCGGACGGCGAGCGCGAGCTCGACGCCGCCGGGCTCGACGAGCGCGCGCTGGGCGCATGGCTGGCCGCCGGTTGACCGCCCCGGCCCGCAGGAGCGCGGCGCCGCGCCCCTAGAATCGCCTGGTGGCGAAGATCGCCTACGTCGGGCAGGGGAACAACTTTCGCCGCCTGCTCAATCACGCGCCGCAGCTCGCCGCGGCTTACTGGGACCTGCGCAGGGCGCTCAACGAGGGGTCGCTCGTGCCGAAGCTGCGCATGCTCTCGTTCCTGGCGTCGGACCATGCCAACCGCTGCCGCTACTGACTGCACTCGCACACCGTTGCCGGCCGTGCGCTCGGCATCACGCAGGAGATGGTCGATGCGCTGCCCGGCGCCGAGAGCAGCTCGCTGTTCAGCGACGAGGAGAAGGCCGTCATCGCGGCGTCGGCCGAGCTGACCCGGACGGCGAGGCTGTCGGATGCGACCTTCGACCGTCTGCGGCGGTACTTCGACGAGCGCCAGCTCGTCGAGCTCGTCGTCAACGCGTCGATCGCCAACCTCAACAACCGCGTCACGGACTCGTTCGCGGCGGAGGTCGAGCCGGACTGACACGCGGGTCCGCCGTCCTCGGAGGCCGCGCGGCGGTGGGAGATGGCCGGGCTCCCGCGGCGGGGCGGTAGGGATCGGCGGGTCTTGACGCCGGCGATGCATGATCACAGAATCACAAGGAATGAAGATTGCACGGGATACGGGCGAGGGCTGGCGCGGGCTGCTGGCCGGCGAGTACGTCGACCCCCGCGGTCTGGGGGCCTCCAGCCCGCTCAGGAACCTGGTGGCGGCCTATCTCCAGGATCTGCGGGACAAGGGCCGCAGCGACCAGACCGTGCCGCGCTACGCCGCCTACCTCGATGCGTTCGTCGCCTTCATGGACCGCGATGGGCGCGCCGCGAAGGTCTCGGACATCGACATCCGGGCGCTCAAGGCGTTCAGCAGCCACCTGGCGCGGCGGCCGGTCCTGAACGGCCGCTACGGCGGCAAGGGCACGATCTCGGCCGCCACGCGGAACCTCCACCTCATCGCGCTCCGGCAGCTCCTCAAGTTCGCGACGCTCGTCGACCTGCCCGTACCCGCTCCGGAGAAGGTCGAGCTCGCGAAGGCGGTCCAGCCGAGCCCCGACGCGCGTCACCTCGCCGAGGAGCGCGTGAAGCGTCTCCTGGACGCGTGTGACACGTCGACGGACAAGGGCGTCCGCGCGCGAGCGCTCCTCGAGCTCCTCCTCGCGAGCGGCTGCCGTGTCTCGGAAGTCGTGGGTCTCGATCGGGCCCAGGTCGAGCTCGATGCCGAGGCGCGCACGCCGAAGGACGGGATCCGCATCCTCGACGAGGTGACCGTGTTCGGCAAGGGCGGCAAGTATCGCCGCGTGTACCTCCACGACCGCGCCCGGGAGTGGCTGCAGCAGTACCTCGCGACCCGAAAGGACGGCGACAAGGCGCTCTTCGCCACCGGCCGCAGGAGCGCGGACGGGTCGCGCCGGATGAGCGTCTGGACGGCGGAGCGCATCGTGGGCGACGCGGCGAAGCGCGCCGGTCTCGCGGAGGACGTCAGCCCGCACTGGCTGCGGCATGTCGCGGTGACGACGTGGGCGAAGCACGACCTCTCCTCCGCGCAGCGCCTGGCCGGTCACCGCCAGATCTCGACGACCCAGCGCTACCTCGGGACGAGCGACGCGGAGCTGAAGGCGTTCTACAAGCGCGTCGCGCGCGATGCGTGATGCGATCGGATCGGATGCGGATCAGCGCGCGGTCCACCCCGCGTCGATCACCTGCACGGCGCCGGTGATCGCGCTCGCGTCGTCCGAGCACAGGAAGCGCACGTACGCGGCGATCTCCGACGGCTCGAGGAGGCGCTTGAGCGCCGCGGGCGCGAGCATGATGTCGCGGATCACCGCGTCCTCGGGGATGCCGTGCGCCTTCGCCTGATCGGCGATCTGCCGCTCGACGAGCGGCGTGCGCACGTAGGAGGGGCAGACCGCGTTCACGGTCACGCCCTTCTCCGCCGCCTCGAGCGCGACCGTCTTGGTGAAGCCGACGAGCCCGTGCTTGGCGGAGACGTACGCGGACTTGTACGGCGAGGCGACGAGGCCGTGCACCGACGCGATGTTCACGATCCTCCCCCAGCCCGCGGCGTACATCCGCGGTAGCGCGGCGCGTGTCAGGTAGAAGGCGCCGAAGAGCATCGTCCGCACGATGTGCTCCCAGCGCTCGACCGGGAACTCCTCCACCGGCGCGACGTGCTGCATCCCGGCGTTGTTCACCAGGATCTCGACGCCGCCGAGCTCGCGCACGCAGCGCTCGACCACCCCGTCGCAGTCGGCCCGCAGGCTCAGGTCGGCCTTCGCGAAGACGGCGCCGATCTCGCGGGCGACGCGCTCGCCGTCGGTCGCGTTGACGTCGGCGGCGAGCACGCGCGCGCCCTGCCGCGCGAGATCCTCGGCGATCGCCCTGCCGATGCCGCTCGCGGCGCCGGTCACGATGGCACGGCGGCCTGAGAGGTCGGTCATCGGCCGAGCAGTCTAGTGCCGCGCACCGTGAGGGTTACGCGCGGGCGCGGGAGGAGCCGGACGAGGTCACGGCCCCGTGAAGAGCGGCAGCGGGTCGATCTGGTCGCCGGAGGGCAGCGCCCTCGCCGAGACGATCACCTGCGCGGTGACCGTCTCGTCGTAGAAGACGCGCCACGACGAGGCGCCGCCGGCGACGGTCTTGAAGAGCGGATCGCCGAGCGTGACGTTCTGGCCATCCCGCACCAGGAGCTGGACGTCCGCGTCGATCGCACCCGGACGGAGCTTCACCTCCTTGTCCGCGCCCGTGACGAAGATGTAGGGGTAGCGAGGCTGCCCGGGAGTGCCGTCGGCGCGGATCTCGCCGTCGATGTACTGGTACACCTCGATGCGCACGGTCCCCGTCACGGGCGACGTGTACGTGTAGCCCACCGGCGCCGTGAGCGCGGCGAGCTGGAGGCCCTGCCCCCGGTACGCGCTGGCCCGGAGCGGAGCAGGCGTCGCCGTGGGCGCGGGCGTCGGCGACGGGGTCGCCGGCGGGAGCGTCGGCAGCGGGGTCGCCGTCGGCGCGGGCGTCCGCGCCGGCGTCGCCGTCGCGGTGACCGTGACGCTCGCGCCCGCGAGCGACACCTGGCTCACGACCGCGCCGAGGACGAGCACCCCGATGCCGAGCCCGAGACCGAGGGCCGCGCTCGCGACCGTGCCGAGGGCGCCCCGCGGATCGTCCGGCGGCCTCACTCAGGCGGCCACCGGCCCGGCGATCTCCTCGAGGGAGCGCCCCTTCGTCTCCTCGGCGAGCAGCCACACGGCGGCGGCGGTCACGAGCAGCAGCGCCATGAACAGCGCGAAGACTCCGCTCTGCGCGATCAGCGGCACCAGGACCGGTGTAAGGAACGGTCCGATGATCCCGCCGACACGTCCGACGGCCGCGGCGACACCCGCGCCGGTCGCACGGACCTGCGTCGGGTACAGCTCCGGGCTGTAGGCGTACACGATGCCCCAGGCGCCGAGGTTGAAGAACGACAGCAGGGCGGCCCACACGAAGGCGAGCGTCCCGGTGCCGGCGTTCCCGAACAGGACCGCCGCGACGGCGGTCCCGACGAGATAGGTCACGAGCGTCGGTCTGCGGCCCCAGCGGTCCACGAGCCAGGCCGCGCTGAAGTAGCCGGGGACCTGGGCGAGCGTCGAGAGGAAGAAGAACTCGTTGCTGCGGACCTCGGAGAGGCCTCGCGCGACCAGCAGCGACGGCACGTACAGGAAGATCCCGTAGTACGAGAGCGTGATCCCGAACCACAGGATCCAGAGCATCGCCGTGCGCCGGCGGTATGCGGGCGCGAGGAGCTCGCCGGCGCGGGTCCGGCCGCCGCGGGCCGGCGGCACGGCCGGCGCGAGCGTGAGCAGCGCTCCCCCGCCCGCGCGCTCGACGCGGCGCACGACCGCGTCGGCCTCCGCCGTGCGGCCCCGCTCCGCGAGGAAGCGCGGCGACTCGGGGAGCGCTCGACGAAGGTACGCGACGTACAGCGCCGGGACGGCGCCGACGACGAACGCCCAGCGCCATCCGTACGCCGGGATGACGCCGATGGCGATGAGTCCCGCGGCGAGCGTGCCGTATGCCCAGAACGACTCGAGCAGCACGATCATGCGTCCGCGCGCGGCGCGCGGGGAGAGCTCGGACACCAGCGTCGCGACCACCGGGAGCTCGCCACCGAGCCCCAGGCCGGCGACGACCCGCGCGGCGAGGAGCGTCTCGAACGTCGGCGCGGCGGCGGAGAGGAGCGCGCCGACGCTGAAGAGGACGAGCGTCGCCTGGAAGACGACACGGCGGCCGTAGCGGTCGGCGAGCCGGCCGGACACCGCCGCGCCCAGGAACATGCCCACGAACCCGGCGCTCGCGATGAGCCCGGTCTGCGTCGGCGCGAGGCCGAACTCGCGCGTGATCGGCGCGAGGAGGAACGAGATGAGGATCACGTCCATCGCGTCGAAGAGCCAGCCGATCCCGCTCACCGCGAGGAGGCGCCAGTGGAAGCGGTTCAGCGGGATGCGGTCGAGACGCGCGACGAACGTGTCGGCGGTGCTCAGAGGAGCCCCTCGGCGACGAACAGCTCGGCGTTGAGGATCGAGGCGCCGGCGGCGCCGCGGATCGTGTTGTGGCCGAGCACGACGTATTTGTACCCCAGGACGCGGTCCTCGCGCACGCGGCCGACCACGACGCTCATGCCGCGCCCGGCGTCGCGGTCGCGCACCGGCTGCGGTCGGTCGCGCTCGTCGCGCACGACGATCGGCCGCTCCGGCGCGGTCGGGAGACAGAGCTCCTGCGGACGGCCGCGGAACGCGCGCATGGCCGCGACGATCTCGTCGACCGCGGGCCGCTCGCGCAGCGCGAGCGTGACGGTCTCGGTGTGCCCGTCGCGGACCGGCACGCGGTTGCAGTGCGCGGAGAACGCGAAAGCCGCGTCGTGGAAGGCGGAGCCGTCCCAGGTCCCGAGGAACTTCTTCGCCTCGCGCTCCATCTTCTCTTCCTCTTCGGCGATGAACGGGACGACGTTGTCGACCGCGTCGAGCGACGCGACGCCGGGGTACCCGGCCCCGGAGAGCGCCTGCATGGTCGTGACGACCACCTGCTCGATGCCGAACGCGCGATGGACCGGCGCCGCGGCGAGCGCGAAGGTGATCGCCGAGCAGTTGCCGTTCGTGACGATGGAGCCGGACCAGCCGCGTGTTCGGCGCTGCACCTCGAGCGCCGCGGCGTGGTCGGGGTTCACCTCGGCGATGATGAGCGGCACGTCGGGGTCCGCGCGGTGCGTCGTGACGTTGGAGAAGACGTGATGCCCGGTCTTCGCGAGCTCGGCCTCCCACCGCGCCGCGGCCTCGGAGGGAAGCGCCGAGAAGCAGATCTCGGCGTCGAGGCCGGCGCGGGTCGCTTCGAGACGCATGTCCGCGACGCCGTCCGGCATGTCGGCGCCGAGGTGCCACGCCGTGGCCTCGCCGTAGCGCTTGCCGGACTTCGCGTCGGAGGTCGTGAGCGCGGCGAGCTCGAACCACGGGTGGCCGGCGAGCAGCGCGATGAAGCGCTGCCCGACCGTGCCGGACGCCCCGAGGACCGCGACCTTGCGCCGCCGCACGAGGCTAGTGTCGCGCATCGAACTCGTCGTGTATGGCGCGCACCGCGGCCTCGCGCTGTGCCTCCTGCACCACCAGCGAGATGTTCAGCTCGCTCGAGCCCTGGGCGATGGCCACGACGTTCACCTTCCCGCGGCCGAGGGCGCCGAACACGCGCGCGGCCACGCCGGGCGTGCCGCGCATCCCCTCCCCCACCGCCGCGACGATGGCCACCGGCGCCTCGACGGTGACGCGCTCGACGTCGTGCCGCTGGAGCTCGACGCTGAACATGCGCTCGAGCGCGCGCCTGAGCCGGTCGGTGGACTCCTTCGGCACCACCAGGCAGATGGAGTTCTCGCTCGAGGACTGGCTGATCATCAGGACGGAGACCCGCTCCGCCGCTGTCGTGTCGAAGACGCGCGCCGCGAACCCCGGCACACCGCTCATGCCGGCCCCCTGCACGGTGATGAGCCCGAGGCCGCCCAGCGAGGTCGTCGCCTTCACCACGCTGCCGTCGACCACCGGCTCCGCGGTGATCGTCGTGCCGTGGTCGGCCGGCGCGAATGTGTTGAGGATGCGCACCGGGATGCGCGCCTCGATCGCCGGGAGCACCGTGCGCGGGTGGATGACCTTCGCGCCGAAGTACGACAGCTCGGCGGCCTCGGCGTACGAGATCGCCGCGAGCGGCGCCGCGTCGGCGACGATGCGCGGGTCGGCGCTCATGACGCCGCTCACGTCCGTGTAGATGCGCAGCTCGTCCGCGCCGAGCGCCGCGGCGAGCACCGCCGCCGAGTAGTCGGAGCCGCCCCGCCCCAGCGTGGTGGTGACGCCCTCGGCGGTCGCGGCGATGTAGCCCGTGACGACCGGCACGGCCCCGGCCCGGAGCCGCGGGACGAGGTCCCTCCGCGCGCGCTCCGCCGTCGGCCCCATGAGCGGATTGGCATGCCCGAACGCGCCGTCGGTGACGATGAGGCCCTCGGCCGACACCGGCTCGGCGGTGACGCCGTGCGCGTGCAGCAGCCCGGCGACGAGGGGCGCCGAGACGCGCTCGCCGTACGCGACGATGGCGTCGAGGGTGCGCGCGGTGCACTCGTGGAGGATCGCGACGCTGCGCAGGAGGCTCACCGCGCGCTCGGTGAGGCGTTCGACCTCGCTCCCGGGCGCGTCCTGGAGCCCGACCGCCGCCGCGAGCCGGACGTGCGCCGCCTCGAGGCCGCGGACGATCCGCTCCGCGCGGTCCGCGTCGCCGGCCTCGGCGGCGCGCGCGGCCTCGTGCAGCGCGTCGGTCGTGCCGGCGGTCGCCGAGACGACCACGACGCGCTCGCCCGCGAGGTCGCGGACGATCGCGACGAGGTGCTCGAGCGCATCCTTCGAGGCGACGGAGGTCCCGCCGAACTTCAGGACGGTGCGGGTCATCGCGTGGCCCGCGCGATCGCGATCACGTCGCCGAGTATCGCCGACGCGGTCGCGTCGCCACCCGCGCCCGGGCCGCTGAACACGAGCGTCCCCGCGAGGTCGGTCTCGATGCGGACGACGTTCTGGGGTCCCGTCGCCTCGCCCTCGAGCGAGCCGAGCGGCACCTCCTCCGGCGCGACGCGGGCCTTCGTTGCCTTCTCGCCGAAGTCGGCCGTGGCGAGGTAGCGCAGCGCCGCGCCGCGGGTCCGCGCCTCGTCGACGTCCGCGGCCGTGACGCCGCGCAGGCTCGTCCGGCGGACGTCGTCGGGGTGGAAGTGCCGCCCCTCGAGCAGGCTCACGAGGATGGAGAGCTTGTACGCGGGGTCGAGGCCGTCGACGTCGGCGCTCGGGTCGGCCTCGGCGTATCCGAGGCGCTGCGCGTCGGCGAGCGCCTCGTCGAACGCGCGTCGGGCGTCGAGCTGCGCGCAGATGTACGTCGTCGTGCCGTTCAGCAGACCGCGGACGACGCGCGGCCGCGACGCGGCGAGCATCCGCGCGGCCGCGACGACCGGCACGGCGGCCGCGACGGACGCCTCGAAGCGCAGCTCGCGCTTCGCCAGACGGGCCGCCTCGTGCAGCTCGTTCCAGCGCCTGGCGACGAGCTCCTTGTTGGCGGTGACGACGTGCTTGCCGCGCTCGAAGGCCGCCAGGTGCAGGTCGAACGCCGGATCCGTCCCGCCGATGACCTCGACGATCACGTCGACCTCCGGGTCGTCGAGGAGGTCGAACGGGTCCGTGGTGACCGAGACGCCGCCCGCGTCGCGCGCCTTCGCGCCGTCCCGCACCGCCGCGCCGGCGAGCCGCAGGGGACGGCCGGCCATGTGCTCGAGCCGTCGCGGCCGGTCGCCCATCGCGCGCGCGACCGCGGACCCGACCGTACCGAGTCCGAGGAGGCCGACGCCGAGGGGTGCGGTCACGCGACGAGCGCCTCGAGCAGATCCAGCGCGGCGCCGACCGAGGCGAGGCGGTTCCCCTCGCGGTCGAACGGCCACACCTGCCTCCGCACCGTGCTGCGCGTCTCGCTGTCGATCGCCACGAAGGTGAGCCCCACCGGCTTGCCCGGCGTCGCGCCGCCGGGGCCGGCGATGCCGGTGATGGCGAGGCCGATCCTCGCGCCCAGCCGTGCCCGCGCGCCGCGGGCGAGCGCGCCGGCGACGACGGAGGAGACCGCGCCGTGCGCGTGGATGAGCTGCGGCGCGACATCGGCGTAGATCGTCTTGGCCTCGTCGCTGTAGACCTCGGCGCCCCCCTTGAAGAAGCCGCTCGCGCCGCCGTGCGCGGTGAGGACCGCGCCCAGCAGACCGCCGGTGCACGATTCCGCGACGGCGACGGTCAGCCTGCGCCGCAGCAGCGCGCGCTGGATCGCCGCCATGCGCTCTTCGAGCGACGCGAGGGTCGGCGCGGCCTTCGTCTTCGCCATCGCGCCCAGCCTAGAGCGGGCGCTGCCCGCGTCGCCCGATCGACGGTGCGAAGCGCACGAACCCGAGGAGCGTGGCGAGCCCGAGGAGCCAGACCGCCGCCACGCCGAGCGGCTCCGGCGGGCGGACCGCGATGAGCACGCCGAGCGCGCACATCTGCAGGGCGGTCTTCACCTTTCCGCCGGCGTCGGCGGGACGCCACGATCCGGCGCGGTGCTCGGCGAGCCGGACGAGGGCCATCGCGACCTCTCGCGCGCCGAGCGCGGCGAGGAGCGCCGGTGGGAGCACCTCACGCCGCCCGAGGCCCGCGGCGAAGAGCGCGAGGGCGATGCCCACCACGAAGACCTTGTCCGCCAGCGGATCGATGAGCGCGCCATGACGCGTCGGACCCGCGCGTCGGGCGAGGGCGCCGTCGCCCAGGTCGGTGAGGGCGGCCGCGGCGAAGACCGCGAGCGCCGGCGCGCGCGCGTCGACGCCGATGAGCCAGGCGACCGGCACGACCGCGAGCGCGCGTGCCAGTGAGAGGAGGTCCGCGCCGCTCACGGCGCGCGGTAGGTCCGCTCCACGACGGAGCCCTGGCCGCCGAGCGGCGATGCCGGCTGGCCGTTGTAGCTCACGACGGTCGCGGCGCCGTTCCCGGTACGCACCACGACCTCCCTGCCGATGAAGCGCGCGGTCTCGCCGGTCGTGAAGACCCGGCCCGTCCCCGCGGCCTGCGTCCCATCCACCGTCACCGCGAGCCACGCGTCGCCGCCGGTGATCGCGACGTTCACCACCGCGCTGTCGTAGCGCACGGTCACCGTGCGCGTCGTCTCGCTCACCGCGCCGGATGCGGTCCGCGCGGCCACGCGGATCGTCTGCGGACCGCCGGGGAGCGTGAGGATGAGGTCGAAGCGGCGCGCGCCGCTCACCGGCACGGTGATGGCGCCCACCGTCACGGCCGTCACCGTCGCGTCGTACGAGCCGCTCACCGGCACCGTGTTCGTGTACGTCTGCCCGTCGGCGGGCTGCTCGAGCACGAGCGTCGGGGCGATCGGGATCGGGGACGCGGCGGACTGGAGGATGATGCTGCGCGACACCTGGTTCACCTTCCCGGCCGGGTCGAAGACCTGGACGATCACATGGTTCGAGCCGGGCGTGAGCGTGACGGTGACGCTGAAGGTGCCGTCGGCGAGCGAGCGCACCTCGAGGCTCTGCGATCCGGGGCTGACCTGCACGGTCAGCCGTCCGTTCGCGATGGTCCGCCCCTTCACCGTGTAGCTCGCGTCGGTGGCGATGACGTCGGTCGCGGGATCGGTCACCTCGAGCGGCGGCGCGACCGCGAAGGACGTGAACTGGTAATAGAGGTATCCGACGAAGAGCACGACGGCGGCGAGGACCACGACGGGCACGAGCACCGCGGGGGTGAAGATGAGGCTGCGGTGCATGATCGGCCGCATCGGCTCGAACGTGCGCGGCGGCTCCGGGGCGCCGCGCTCCTGGTGGAAGAGCACGACGAGCTCCTCACCGTCGAGGTCGAGGTACTCGGCGTAGTTGCGCAGGAAGCCCTTCGTGTACACGGTGCCCGGCAGCGAGCGGTAGTCGCTGTCCTCGAGCGCCTTGAGGAACTTCTCGCGGATCCGCGTGTCGGCCGCCGCCTGGTCGAGCGTGATCCCCTTGCGCTCGCGCTGCGCGCGCAGGGCGTCGCCGAGCCGTGACAACGCCGGCTACCCCTCGCCGTCCGGCGCGGCGCCGTACACCTCGCGGAACTTGCCCGGCCCGCGGTCCGGACCGACGACGCCGCGGCGCTCCATCATGTCGACGAGGCGGCCGGCGCGCGCGAAGCCGATCGTCATCTTCCGCTGGAGCATCGAGACGGACGCCTTCCCCTCGCCGAGGACGATCTCGACGGCCTCCTCGTAGCGGTCGTCGTCCGGCTCGTCGCCCTCCAGCTCGCGGCGCGTGAGGCGGTCGGGGCCCTCCACGACCTTGTCGTGGCGGTCGTAACGCAGGCCCGACTGCGCCGTCCAGTGGTGGCTGATGGCGGAGATCTCGCTGTCCGAGACGAACACGCCCTGCGCCCGGATGGGCTTCGCGAGGTCGGGCCGCAGGACGAGCATGTCGCCGCGCCCGAGCAGCTTCTCGGCGCCGGTCATGTCGAGGATCGTGCGCGAGTCCACCGCGGAGGCCGTCGCGAACGCGACGCGCGCCGGGATGTTCGCCTTGATGAGGCCGGTGATCACGTCGACCGACGGGCGCTGCGTGCCGAGGACGAGGTGGATGCCCGTCGCGCGCGCGAGCTGCGCGACGCGCGTGATCTGCTTCTCCACCTGGATCGGCGCCTGGAGCATGAGGTCGGCGAGCTCGTCGATGACGAACACGACGTACGGGATGCGGTCGGGCCCGGCGTGGCGCTCGTTGTACTGCGCGATGTTGCGCGCGCTCGCGCGCGCGAACAGCCGGTACCGCCGGTCCATCTCGCCGGTCACCCAGTAGAGGGCGTTGAGGATCTTCTCCGCGTCGTTCATCACGCCGGTGACGAGGTGCGGGATGTCCCCGAAGCTCGTGAAGTCGACGCGCTTGAGGTCGCCGATGAGGACGCGGACCTCGTCCGGGGTCGCGTTGAGGAGCAGACTGCAGAGGACCGAGCTGATCGAGACGCTCTTGCCCGATCCGGTCTGGCCGGCGACGAGGAGGTGCGGCATCGCGGCCAGGTCCAGCACGATCGGCGAGCCGGCGACGTCGCGGCCGAGCGCGACCGTGAGCCTGGAGTGCGACTGCCTGAACACCGTCGTCTCGACGACGTCGCGCAGCGACACGAGGCCGACAGCGATGTTCGGGACCTCGATGCCGACGACGCTCTTGCCCGGGATGGGGGCCTCGATGCGCAGCGTCCGCGCGGCGAGCGCGAGCGCGAGGTCGTCGGCGAGAGCCTCGATGCGCGACAGCTTCACGCCCGCCGCCGGCTTGAGCTCGTAGCGCGTCACCACCGGGCCGACGGTCGCCTCGACCACCTTCGCCGCGATGCCGAAGTGCGCGAGGGTCTCCTCGATGACGTCGGCGTTGCGCTTGATCTCGGTCTCGCCGCCGGCCTTGCCGTGCTCGCCGCCGGACAGCAGGTCGAGCGGCGGGAGCGTCCACTCGCGATCGGCCTTCGAATGGAGGACGCCCTCGGCGGCGACCTCCGCCGCCGGGAGCCCCGCGATGGAGGGGCCGCCCGCCACCGCCGCGAGCGCGTCGGCGGCCGCGGCGGGCGGCGTCGCCTCGCGTGCCGCGGTCGCCGGCGGCTGGGCCTTCGCGGCCGCGCGCGGACGCTCCGGCGGCAGGTTGATGCGCAGCGGCTCCTGGACCGGCTGGGCGCCCGACGGAACCGCCTCGGCCTCCTCCCCCGTCGCGCGAGCGCGGGCGAAGCGCGCGGCGGTGCCGCCGGGCAGCGTGGCGCCCGGCCGCAGCGCCGGGACAGCCGGGCGCCGGCGCCAGGCCGGCCGGGCGAGGTCCGCGAGGGTGCGGTTCGCGGCGATGACGACCCCGACCAGGACGAGCGCGCCGAGCGCCACGGGGGCGCCGACCTCGCCGAGGGCGCCGGTGGCCGCGCCCTGCACCGCGGCGCCGACGACGCCCCCCGCCGCCTCCCCCGCGTCGACGTCGCCCTGCTGGTAGTGCTGCAGGAGGGCGAGGAGCGCGACGTACACGACGATCCCGCCGGCGATCGGCAGCGCCATGCTGCGGCGCAGCAGCCCCACCCAGAGCTCCGCCGCGAACACCGCGAGGACGACCGGCACGGCCGCGGCGCCCCAGCCGAGCAGCCACAGGAGCGACGACCGCCACCAGTGCAGGACCGCGCCCTGGTCGCTGAGCAGCGCCACGAGCGACAGGACCGCGAGCGCGGCGAGCACGATCGCGACGACCTCGTTGCGGATCCGCGGGTCGTTCTGCGGAACCGCTCCGCGGTTCCGCTTCACTGCTTTGCTCAATCTGCGGCTTCCGGCCGGCAGACGCGCTCACGGCTGGCGGTCTCGCTCCTCGCGGCTGAACCGCTCGTCGCTCGGCTCGACCGCGGAACCGCTCCGCGGCTGCGCTTCACTGCTTTGCTCAATCTGCGGCCTCCGGCCGGCAGACGCGCTCACGGCTGGCGGTCTCGCTCCTCGCGGCTGAACCGCTGCGCGCCAACGTCTTCCTGGCCACGCTAGACCTGCATGATCACGGGCAGCACCATCGGATGCCGCTTGGTGCGCTCGTAGAGGTACTCGCTCACGATCGCGTGGATCGAGTCGCGCAGCGTCGCGACCTCGGCGAGGTGCTCGCCGCTCTGCGTCTCCGCGAGGCCCTCGAGCACCCGCTGCCGCGTCCGCTCGATGAGCGCGGCGGCGTCCTCCTCGGGGACGAAGCCCTTCGTGACGATGTCCGGGCCCGCCACGACCGCGCCGGTCTGACGGTCGATCGTCACCACGACGAGGAAGATCCCGTCGCTGCCGATCGACCAGCGGTCGCGCATCACCGACTGGCTCACGTCGCCGACGCCCATTCCGTCGACGTACACGACGCCGGAGGGCACCTTGCCGGCGAGCCGCGCGCCGCGCTCGTCGATCTCGAGGACGTCGCCGTTCGTGATGACGAAGGCGTTCTCCGGAGGCACGCCCACGTCGATCGCCATGCGCGCGTGGCGCACGAGCATCCGGTATTCGCCGTGGATCGGGACGAAGTAGCGGGGCCGCAGGATGTTCAGGAGCAGCTTGAGCTCCTCCTGGCTGGCGTGGCCCGAGACGTGCGGCCGCGCGCCGGCCTCGTACACGACCTCGGCGCCCAGCTTGAAGAGGTTGTCGACGGTGCGGGACACCAGCTCCTCGTTGCCGGGGATCGGCGTCGCCGACATGACCACGGTGTCGCCTTCTTTCACCACGACGTGGCGGTGGTCCCCGAGGGCCATGCGCGACAGCGCGCTCGTCGGCTCACCCTGGCTGCCGGTGGTGATGATGCAGACCTCCTGGTCGGGAAGCTTGTCGATCTCCTTGGGGTGGATGAGCGAGCCCTCCGGGAAGGCGAGGTAGCCCAGCTCGCGCGCCGTCTTCGTGTAGTTCTCCATCGACCGGCCGACGATCGCGGTGCGTCTCCCCCACGCCGCCGCGATGTCCACGATCTGCTTGATGCGCGAGATGTTCGACGCGAACGTCGTCGTGATGACGCGCCCGGGGGCGCGCGACATGATCGCGTCCATCAGCTCGCCGACGTGCCGCTCCGACGGCGTGTACCCGGGGACCTCCGCGCGCGTCGAGTCCGAGAGGAGGAGGAGCACGCCGCGCGCCGCGATCTCGGAGAGCGCCGCGAAGTCCGTCTGCCGGCCGTCGACCGGCGTGTGATCGAACTTCCAGTCACCCGAGTGGACGATGGTGCCGTGGCGCGTCTCCACGGTGATGCCGACCGCGTCCGGGATGCTGTGGCACACCGCGTACGCGCCGCAGCGGAAGGAGCCGACCGAGAACGGCGTGCCGGCCGTGATCTCTCGCCCGTCGACCTTGTCGGCGAGCCTGTGCTCGCGCAGCTTCGTGCGCATGAGCCCGAGCGTGAGCTTCGTCCCGTAGACCGGCACGTCGGCGAAGTCGCGCAGCACGTACGGCAGCGCGCCCATGTGGTCCTCGTGCGCGTGGGTGAGCACGATGCCGCGCAGCTTCTCCCTGCGCTCGCGCAGGTAGGTGGTGTCCGGGATGACGAGGTCGATGCCGAGCATCTCCTCGTCGGGGAACATCAGGCCGGCGTCGATGAGCAGCATCTCGCCGCCCTGCTCGAGCGCGAGCATGTTCTTGCCGATCTCGCCGACGCCGCCGAGCGGGATCACGCGCAGAGCCTCAGTCACGGAACAGCGTCATCTGGTCGGCGGGCCGCGGCTCCGGCGGTGCGGGCTTCGGCGGCTCCGCCGCGAGGAACAGCGCGAGCGCGGCGAAGTCCGCGACGAGCGCCGACCGCAGGGCCGGCTGGTGCAGCGCGGCGGCGGGGTGGAAGATCGGGAACACCGCGAGGCCGCCGGGGGTCGCGCGGATCCTGCCGTGGACGCGGGAGATCGACTCGGCCGGGAAGAACTTGTACATGGCGTGGCGGCCGAGCGTGACGACGACGCGCGGCCGGAGGAGCTCGAGGTGCCGCCGCAGCCAGACGTCGCACGCGGCGATCTCCTCCGGGAGCGGATCGCGGTTCTCGGGTGGCCGGTGCCGGACGACGTTCGTGATGAAGACCTTCCCGCGGTCCAGCCCGATGCCCGCGAGCAGCTCGTCGAGCAGCTGGCCGGCCGCGCCGACGAACGGCCGGCCCTGCTGGTCCTCGTTGTACCCCGGCGCCTCGCCGAGGAAGAAGATCCCCGACTCGGCGCTCCCCTCCCCGGGCACGGCCTGGCGGGCGCTGCGGTGGAGGGGGCAGGCGGTGCAGGCGCGGATCTCGGCGGCCAGCGCGGTGAGGGCGTCGTGCTCCATTCGCTCGTGATTATGCGTCGCGGTCATGCCTTCGCGGGCGCCCTGCGCGCCAGGTACAGCACGTCGGTGTACGGACGGCGCGGCATCTCGACGACGTCCACCAGGAAGCCCGCCCGCTCGAACATCGCGAGCGCCTCCTCGCGCGACGGGAAGAAGAACCGCTCGCGCCCGCGGCGGGTGAGGCCGAGGCCCGTCGTCACGAGCTCCTGGGCGTACGTCAGCGCGTAGCGCGGATCGCGCCGGGCTTCCTGCGCCTTCACGATGAGCGGCGCCCCCTCGCCGAGCGCGCCGGCCGCGCTGCGCAGCACCCGCTCCTGCTGCTCGAGGGGCAGCAGGTAGAGCACGTCCACGATGGTCACGGCGTCGCAGCGCGGCGGCGCCTCCGTGACGATGTCGCCCGTCTCGAAGCGGAGCCACTGGGTGTCCTTGATCGCACCGCGGGCGACCGCGATCCTGCGCGGGTCGCGGTCGATGCCGAGGACCCGTCGGGTCGGCGAGGTCTCGCGGAGCACGCACGCGAAGAGGCCGTAGCCGCAGCCGAGGTCGACGACGAATCCCTTGCGCGGGACGTAGCGCTCGATGACGGCGAAGTCGGACAGGAACGCGCGCCCGTGGACGAAGAGCCGCGCGACGAGCGGCGCGTCGACGTAGCGCCGCAGCGCGCGGCCGAGGGCGGCGCTGGTGGTGGCGCCGGCCATCAGGCGGCCCTCATCGGTAGCGCCCGGTCATCGCGCCGAGCCGGATGACGACGAGGTCGCGCAGCATCTTCGGCGTGTCGAGGACGAAGTTGACGCTCGTGACGCGGCCCTGCTCGAGGTGGAACGGGATCTCGCGGACCCGGTAGCGCGAGCGGCGCGCCAGGAACAGGACCTCGGCGTCGAAGGCGAAGCTGTCGAGCCGCGACCGCTGGAACAGGTCTCGCGCGACCGCGGCCGTGTACGCCTTCCCGCCGCACTGGGTGTCGCGCACGTCGACCGGCACGACGAGGTGGACGCACGCGCGGAAGGCCGTCCCCATGAGACGCCGCCACCAGGGCCGGTGCTGGGTCGAGCCGGGGACGTAGCGCGAGGCGACGGCGATGTCCGCGCCGTCCGCGAGCGCGGCGAGGAACGCGTCCACGAGGTCGAGGGGGATGCTCAGGTCGGAGTCGAAGAACATGATCGGGTCGCCGGTGGCCGCGAACACCCCGGCGCGCACCGCCCCGCCCTTGCCGCGATGCGGCAGCCGCAGGTAGCGGAACCGGGCCGGCCCGGCCGCGAGCGTGGCGACGGCCCGGCCGAACACGTTGGCGGTCCCGTCGGTCGAGCCGTCGTCGGCGAGGATCACCTCGGCCGCGCGGTCGCTCCTGGCGAAGAACTCGGCGCATGCCGCGAGGCTCGCCGGGAGCCGGCGAGCCTCGTTGTACGCGGGGATGACGAGCGTCAGCAGGGCGCGTCAGCCGCGCGGTGGGCCGCTCGGGCGGAAGCCGCCTCCGCCGGGCCCGCGGCGGAACCCGCCGCGGTCACCCTCGCGCTCGCGATACCGCGCGCGCTCGGCGCGCTGCCGCTCCGCGTAGCCGTTCCCGTCTTCGCTCACCGCCCGCATCGAGAGATTCACGCGGCCCTGCCGATCGACCTCCGCGATCTTCACCTTGACGCTGTCGCCGATCTTCACCACGTCCTCGATGCGGCTCACGCGCTCCGATGAGATCTCGGAGGCGCGCACGAGCCCTTCCTTCCCGGGGAGGTACTCGACGAACGCGCCGATGCTCATGATCCGCGTGACCCTGCCGTCGTAGACCTCGCCGACCTCGGGCTCCTTCGTGATGCCCTCGATCATCTGGCGAGCCTTCTCGCGGCCCTCGGGCTTGGCGCCGGTGACGCGCACCGTGCCGTCGTCCTCGAGCTCGATCGCCGTGCCGGTCTCGCTCTGGATCGCGCGGATCATCTTGCCGCCGGGGCCGATGACCTCGCGGATCTTGTCGGGGTGGATCTTGAACACGTCGATGCGCGGCGCGTACGGGCTGAGGTCCGGCCGCGGGGCGGCGATGACCCGGCGCATCGCGTCGAGGATGACCAGGCGCGCCTCGCGCGCCTGCGCGAACGCCTTGGCCATCACCTCGACCGAGATGCCCTTGACCTTGAGGTCCATCTGCAGCGCCGTGACGCCCTTGGCCGTCCCGGTGATCTTGAGGTCCATGTCGCCGTAGTGGTCCTCGAGGCCCTGGATGTCGGTGAGGATCGTGTAGCGGTCGCCGTGCGTGACGAGGCCCATGGCGATGCCGCCGACCATGTCCCTGATCGGCACGCCCGCGTCCATGAGCGCGAGGGTCGACCCGCAGGTCGACGCCATCGACGACGAGCCGTTGGACTCGAGCGTCTCGGACACGACGCGGATCGTGTACGGGAACTCCTCCTTCGTCGGGAGGACCGGGACGAGCGCGCGCTCGGCGAGCGCGCCGTGGCCGATCTCGCGGCGGCCGGCGCCGCGCATCATGCGCACCTCGCCGACCGAGTACGGCGGGAAGTTGTAGTGGTGCATGTAGCGCTTCGTGTCGACGGGCGAGAGCGTGTCGATGATCTGCTCGTCCCCGGTCGGGCCGAGCGTCGCGATCGAGAGCACCTGCGTCTGCCCGCGCGTGAAGAGGCCGGAGCCGTGGGTGCGCGGCAGGACGCCGACGTCGATCGACAGCTCGCGGATGTCCTTCGTGCCGCGGCCGTCGGGCCGGAGATTCTCCTCGGTGACCGCGCGGCGGAACTCCTCCTCGAGGACCTCCTCGAAGACGGCGCCCACGTCGTCGGCGCCGACGGCGCCGCCTTCGACGGCGAACCGCGCGGCGGCCTCGCCTTTCAGCTCGTCGAGGCCGGCCTCGCGCTGGAGCTTGTCCGGGTTGCGCAGCTTCGCGCGCAGGCGCCCCTCGAGGAACGCGCGCACCGTGCCGAGGCTCGCGGTGTCCGGCGTCGCCGGGACGAGCTCGAGCTTGGGCCTGCCGGCCTTCGAGCGGAGCTCGTCCTGCGCGGCGCAGATCGCGCGGATGCCGGTCTGCGCGAGCTCGAGCGCCTTCACCAGCCGGTCCTCGCTGACCTGATCCGCGCCCGCCTCGATCATGATGATCGAGTCGCGCGTCCCCGCGACGACCAGGTCGAGGTCGCTGTCCGTGAGCTGCGAGATCGTCGGATTGAGCGTGAGCTCGCCGTCCACGGTGCCGACGCGGACGCAGCCGATGGGGCCCTCGAACGGCGCGTTCGAGATGACGAGGGCGGCGGAGGCGGCGTTCACCGCGAGCGTGTCGTAGTCGTTCTCCTGATCGCTCGACCACGCCGAGACGATGATCTGCACGTCGTTCTTGAAGCCCTTCGGCCACAGCGGCCGGATCGGGCGATCGACGAGGCGGGCGGTGAGGATGCCCTCCTCGGAGGGACGGCCCTCACGGCGTGGGAACGACCCCGGGATCTTCCCCGCCGCGTAGAGCCGCTCCTCGAAGTCGACGGTGAGCGGGAAGAAGTCGATGCCGGGTCGGGTGGTCTTCGCCACCGTGGCGGCGGCGAAGACGATGGTGTCGCCGTAGCGAGCGGTGACCGCGCCTCCGGCCTGCCTGGCGAACCTGCCGGTCTCGAGGGTCAGGGGACGGCCGTTGATGGTCGCGGTCGCTTGGGTCACTGGCATGTATCGAGTTGTGGGAGCCCCGCCGCGGGCCCGTTACCGGCGCAGACCCAATCGCCCGAGGATCGCCTGGTAGCGCTCGGGGCTCTTGGAGTGCAGGTAGGCGAGCAGTCGCCGCCGACGTCCGACCATCATGAGCAGGCCGCGGCGGCTCGAGCTGTCATGTCGGGCCTCACGGAGGTGCTCGGTCAGGTGCTTGATCCGCTCGGTGAGCAGCGCGATCTGTACTTCGGGAGATCCGCTGTCGGTGTCGTCGCGACGGTACGTCGCGACCGTCTCACGCTTGGATGTCGTCGTCGCGGGCGGCACCCACTGTCCTTTCTGAGATCTTGTAGATCCGTATTCGTTCCTCCGTAGTGTAGAGGGAAGCGGCACCGGTCCGCCACCGTCGCCCGAACCGGGGTCAGCGCAGCGCCGCGCGCGTGCGCTCGACGTCCTGCGCGATCTGCGCGGCGAGCTCGTCCGCCGACGCGAAGCGCAGCTCCTCGCGCAGCCAGGCGACGAACTCGGCGCGCACGTGCTCGCCGTACGACGCGACCGACCGGTCCAGCAGGTGCGCCTCGAGCCGTCGCTCACCGCTGGACGAGCGGATGCCGAGGCTCGCCGCCGCGGCGACGCGCCGGCCGCCCACCGTCGCCCAGACCGCATAGATGCCGTCCCGCGGCAGCAGACGGCGCGCGGGCACGAGGAGGCTGACGGTCGGATAGCCGAGCTCGCGTCCGTGCGGATCGCCGCGCTCGACGCTCGCGGTGACCGCGTACGGTCTGCCGAGGAGCGCGGCGGCGTCCGCGACGTCGCCGGCGAGGAGCGCGTTGCGGATGCGCGTGGAGCTCACCATCCGCCCCTCGCGCAGCACCGGCGCGGCGACGCGGACCGCGAAGCCGAGCCGCCGACCGAGCGACGCGAGCATCGCCAGGTCGCCGACGCGGTCGTGGCCGAAGCGGAAGTCCTCCCCCACCACGACCTCACGAACCTCACCGGCCGCGGCGACCCGCTCGGCGAACTCGTCGGGCGGCCACGACGCGACCTCGTGCGTGAACCGGAGCACCGCGACGGCGTCGGCGCCCGCGTCCCGCAGCAGCGCGACGCGCTCGGTGACGTCGGAGAGCCGCGACGGCGGCGCGCCGGGCGCGAAGACCTCGATCGGCAGCGGGTCGAACGTGATCGCCATCGCCGCGCCGGCCGCGGCGTGCGCGCGCGCGGCGACCTCGCCGACCAGCGAGCGGTGTCCGACGTGGACGCCGTCGAACACGCCGATCCCGACGTGGAGCGGGCCGCGCGGCCATCCCGCGAAGTCGTGGAGCACCACCCGAGCGCAGAGGCTATTCGACGCCGGCCGGTTCGGGTTCCGCGGTCGGTCGCCCTTCGGCGGCGGGATCGGCCGCGGGCGTCGGCGGTCCCGGCGCGGCCCGCCGCCGCGCGCGCGCGGCGGCCGGCGCGGCGGCCTCGCGCATGAGGAACGGGATCGGGGTGGCGACGGCGGCGATGAAGCCGAGGTAGTTGCCCTGGAAGTAGCGGCCGAAGAAGAGGAACGCGAGGAGCGTCAGCGCGTAGCCGCCCAGCAGCGTCGTGAGCGACGGCGCGCGCCAGAGCCTGCGCAGCCACCACGCCGCGACGGGCGTCGCGACCGCGAGCTCGATCGCCGCGAACGGGAAGGGCGCCTGCGCGTTCGGGATGGCGCCGATCTGGAGGAGCAGCGCGGAGAAGCCGACGCCGGAGATCGGGTACGACCACGCCGCGCCGCCGGCGTTGTAGGACACGATGTCGTCCCAGAACGCGCCGAAGTCGTTGACCAGGACCGGCACGAACACCAGCGCGAGGAGCGCCGCGGCGGGCGCGAGCGTCGGCCAGAGCGCGCCCCAGGCCTCGCGCGGCGATCGCGGTCGGCGCGTGGCGACGAGCCAGACGGCGACGAACGGGAGGAGCAGGCCCGCGTGCAGCTTCGCCGACGCGGCAGCGGCGATCGCGAGCGAGCCGAGCGCGCGGCGGTCGCGCTGCAGCAGCACGAGGCCGGCGAAGAGGAAGAGCAGGACGAAGAAGTCGTTCCGTCCCTCGACCACGAACGGGAAGAGCTGCGGGTTCAGGCCGACGAGGGCGGCGAGCGCGACCCGGTGCTCGGGGCGGCGCGCGAGCAGGGGCACGATCGCGACCGCCGCGACGTACGCGGGCAGGTAGAGGATGCGCTCGTCCCAGAAGAGCCCGACGCGATCGAAGACCCAGACGAACGGGACCGTCACCAGGTACAGCAGCGGGAAGTACGTGAGGTGGTACAGCGCGGGGTTGTTCACCATCGGCCAGTAGTAGAGCGGCGTGTCGAGGTAATTCGCGACGTACGGGTTCTGCCCGGCGATGAGCTTGCGCGCGGCCCACTCGATCATCAGCGCGCCGTCGTGGATGTAGGTGTACGGCTCGCCCGTCACGCGGAGCACGAACGAGGCGACCGTGGGGAGCACCGTGAACGCGGCGAGGGCCGCGCCGAGGTGGACGGCGCGCTGCCGGAGGGTGAAGCGCTCACGCGAGCGGTGGTCGCGGGCGACGTACGTCACCGCGAGCGAGCCGGTGAGGATGAGGAAGACCGTGTCGAGGCCCGTCGGGAAGAGACGCCACAGCGGGAGGTCTCGCGTCGCCGCGACGGTCGTGTGGTTGGCGAAGAGCAGGAGCCAGTTGAACACGCCGAGCACGCCGACGACGCGCGCGTCGAGCGAGAGTCCCCCCCAGAACGCGGTCAGCGCTCGCGTGGCCCGCTCCGCCTCCCTCATGGCCGTCCGATCGCGAACGAGGCGGCGGGTGCCTCGAGGTAGCGCGGGTCGAGCGCGAGCAGCCGCTCGTCCGCGGGCCGCAGGAGCGCCGCGGCGGCCTCCCGACCGCCGCGGCGCAGCTCCTCGATGCCCGTCGCGTCCTCGACGTCGAGCGCTCCCACGGCGAGACGCCGCAGCGCCCCCAGGTGCGCCGCGGAGGCGCAGGCGCGCCCGAGATCGCGCGCCAGCGCGCGGACGTAGGTGCCGGCGGAGCACACCACGAGGAGCCCGAGGCCGCGCTCGCCCCAGCCGGTCACGTCGAGCCGGTAGACCTGCACCTGGCGCGCCGGAAGCTCGAACACTTCACCCGCCCGCGCTCGAGCGTAGGCGCGGCGCCCGCCGACCTTCACCGCGGCGTACGCCGGCGGCCGCTGCGAGATGACCCCGCGGAACGCGGGCAGCGCCGCCGCGACCGCCTCCCGCGGCGGCGGCGGCGCGCTGCGCGTGATCGCCCCCTCGGCGTCGTCCGTGGCCGTCTCGGCGCCGAAGCGGACGGACGCCGCGTAGACCTTCGGAGCGGCGTGCAGTCGGTCGGCGAACCGCGTGGCCGGCCCGACCAGCACCGGCAGGAGTCCCGTGGCGAGCGGATCGAGCGTGCCGCCGTGGCCGACGCGCCGGACGCCGAGGACGCGGCGCGCGACCGCGACGACGTCGAACGAGGTCCAGCCGGCCGGCTTGTCGATCGCCAGCACGCCCTCCACGCGGCGGCTCAGCGGCCGGCGGGCGTCGGTGCTCCGGCGCGCACTGCGGCGCGGGCCGCGTCGAGGACGGCCTCGCGCACCTCGTCGAGCGAGCCCTTCACGAGCGCGCCCGCGGCGCGGGCGTGCCCGCCGCCGCCGTAGGCGGACATGAGCGCGGCCGCGTCGACCGCCGGCGGCCACTGCGAGGTCCGGCAGGAGACCTTCACGATCCCGCGCTGATCGTTGAAGAGGATCGCGACGCGCATCCCGCTGGAGCGCGCGAGCTGCTCCACCAGACCGGAGACGTCCTCGTCCCGCGCCTCGGCCGCCGTGAAGTCGGCCGGCGACACCTCGGTCCACACCAGCGCCCCGGCCTCCGCGCGGCGCATGCGCGCGAACGCGCGTCCCCACAGCCGCATCGCCTCGAAGCGCCTGTTGCGGAAGACGTTGTAGGTGATGGACTGCAGGTCGGCGCCGGCGTCGCGCAGCTGCGCGGCGCGCTCGAGCGCGCGCGCGTCGGTCGACGGGAACTGGAACGAGCCGGTGTCGGTCATGATGCCGACGAGCGCGGCGGTGGCCATCTCCGCGGTCCACGGCACGTCGAGCGCGTCGATGACGCGCGACACGAGCTCCGCGGACGCCGCGGAGGTCACGTCCACGAGGTTCACGGTGCCGAAGGCCTCGTTCGAGGCGTGATGGTCGATGTTCAGCAGACGCGGGCCGGCCGGGAGCGCGAAGCGGGCGCGCTCGAGGGAGCCGAAGTCCACCGTGACGACGAGGTCGACGTCCGGCGGGGGCGGATCGGTGAGGATCGTTTCCGCCCGCGGCAGGAAGCGCTGCGGCTCGGGGACGCCGTCGGCGCTGTGGATGCTGACCCGCTTCCCGAGCGACTCGAGCGCGAGACCGAGCGCGATGGCCGATCCGATCGTGTCGGGATCCGGGTCGCGATGCGCGACGATGGCGACGCGCGACGCGGCACGGAGCTCGCGGACGGCGTCCTCGAGCCGCGTCATCGCTCGTCGCCTCCCTCCGGGCGTCTGGCCTCGCGCAGCAGCGTGGCGATGCGCGCGGACCGCGCGGCGGACTGGTCGGAGACGAACGTGAGCTCGGGGACGAAGCGCAGGTCGACCCGCGAGCCCAGCTCGTGCCGCAGGTAGGCCTTGGCCTCGTCGAGCGCGCGCATCGTGCTCGCGACCTGCTCGTCGTCGCCGAGCACGCTCACGTGGACCCGCGCGCTGCGCAGGTCGTCGGTGACCTCGACGGCCGTCACCGTGGAGAAGGCGATCCGCGGGTCGCGCAGCTCCTCGCTGATGATCGTCCCGAGCTCGCGCTGCAGCAGCGCGTTGACGCGGTCGGCCCGCTTGTACGTCACGGCTACCGCGGCTTGGGCTGCACGACGAAGGCCGCGATGACGTCGCCCACCTGCACGTCGTTGTGGCCTTCGAGGACGATGCCGCACTCGATCCCGGCGCTCACCTCGCGGACGTCCTCCTTCACGCGTCGCAGCGACGCGATCGTGGTCTCGTACGCGGCGTCGCCGCCGCGGATGAGGCGGCACCTCGCGCCGCGACGGACGCTGCCGTCGAGCACCATGCAGCCCGCGATGACCGTCTTGCCGGCCGTGAAGAGCTGCCGCACCTCGGCGTGGCCGAGCACGGACTCGACCATCTCCGGCTCGAGCATGCCGCGCAGCGCCTTCTCGACGTCCTCCAGCATCTCGTAGATCACCTTGTAGAGGCGGACGTCCACGTGCGTGGCGTCGGCGACGCGCTTCGCCGGCGCGTCCATCTTGACGTTGAAGCCGATGACGACGGCGCCGGACGCGGTCGCGAGCGTGAGGTCGGACTCGCTGATGTCGCCGACGGCGTCGTGGATGACCTGGAGCCCGACCTCCTCCTGCGGCAGCTTGGTGAGCGCGCCCTTGATCGCCTCGAGCGATCCCTGCACGTCGGCCTTGAGGACGATCTTCAGCTCCCTCGCCTTGCCCTCCTTGACCTGGGCGAACATCTCGTCGAGCGTCGCGGGCCGCTCGCCCGCGGCCCCGCCGGCGCGCTCGCGCTCGTTCTGCGCGACGAGCGCGCGCGCGGTCTTCTCGTCGGGCACCGCCCGGAAGACGTCACCCGCCTCGGGCGGCGTCGGCAGACCCAGGATCTCGACCGGGCGTGACGGCTCGGCGCGTCCCACGTTCTTGCCGCGGTCGTCGGTCATCGCGCGCACCCGGCCGTAGGCCGTGCCGGCGACGACGAGATCGCCCCGCTCGAGCGTGCCGGTCTGCACGAGCACGGTCGCGACGGCGCCGCGCCGGGCGTCGAGGTGGGCCTCGATGACGCGGCCGATGGCCGGGCGGTCCGGATTCGCCTTGAGCTCGGCGACGTCCGCGACGAGCAGGACGACCTCGACGAGATCATCGATGCCCTGCTTCGTGCGCGCGGACACGGGAACGAGCGGCACGTCGCCGCCGTAGTCCTCGATCACCACGTTGTGCTCGGCGAGCTGCGCCTTCACCTGGTCGGGGTTCGCGTCGGGTTTGTCGATCTTGTTCAGCGCGACGACCATCGGGACACCGGCGGCCCTGACGTGCGATATCGCCTCGACCGTCTGCGGCTGCACGCCGTCGTCCGCCGCGACCACGAGGATCGCGACGTCGGTGACCTGCGCCCCGCGCGCCCGCATTGCGGTGAACGCCTCGTGACCGGGTGTGTCGAGGAAGGTCACCTTCCGCCCGTCGCGCTCGATCTGGTACGCGCCGATGTGCTGCGTGATGCCGCCGGCCTCGCGCGCGGTGACGTTCGTCGCGCGGATCGCGTCGAGGAGGCTCGTCTTGCCGTGGTCGACGTGGCCGAGGACCGTCACGACGGGCGGGCGGTCGCGCAGCTTCGACGCGTCGTCCTCGGTCCAGAGCTCGGGCTTGATCGGCGCGGCCTCGGCGCCCGCGGCTTCCTCGGCCGCGGGCGCGGCCTCGACCTCGGCGACCGTCTCGATGCCGAGCTCCCCCGCGGCGAGCGACGCGGTCTCGTAGTCGATGGTCTGGTTGATCGACGCCATGACCGACAGTCCGACCAGCGCGCGGATCAGGTCGACGACCGGGACGTCCAGCAGCTTCGCGAGGTCGCCGACGACGATCGACCTGGGAAGGACGACCGGCGCCTTGCCCTCGACGACCCCCGTGGCGGCGGCCACGGGCTCCGGCACCGGCGCCTGCTGCGGCGGACGCTGCGGGCGGCGGCCCCTCGGTCGAGGACCGCGGTGCGGCGGGGGTCGGCGTGGTCTTGCTTTCGGCATCTACGTGGTCCTCTCCGTCCGTCGTATCTTCGCCGCCTCGGCCATCTGCTGCCCGAGACGTCCCGCGGTGTCCGCGTCGATGGTCACCTCGAGCGCCCTGGCGAGAGCCCCGTCCCGGAGCCCGCGCTCGAGACACGCGGGGTCTGGATCGCAATATGCGCCTCGTCCGGCGACCTTGCCTCGCAGGTCGACCGACAGCTCGCCCGAGGGCGAGCGCACGATGCGCACGAGGTCGCGCTTCGGCCGCACCGCCCGGCACGCCACGCACGTGCGCTGCGGCCCCGCCGGGCTAGCGACGGTCGCGCTTCTTCTTGCCTCCGAGGAGCGCCCGGTCCTCTTCATCCAGCTCCTCCTCATCGGCGAGAGCGGACTCGGCCTCGACTTCGGCGACGAGATCGTGGCGGATCTCCGCCTCGGACTCGTCGACGACCGGCGCCTCGACCGCCGGCGCGGCCTCGGTCACGGCCTCGGGCTCGGGCTCGAGCTCGGCGCGGACCTCGGACTCGCTCCGGATGTCGATGCGCCAGCCGGTGAGCTTCGCGGCGAGGCGGGCGTTCTGGCCCTCCTTGCCGATCGCGAGCGACAGCTGGCGGTCCGGCACGACCACGTACGCGGTCTTGTCGTCGACGACGATGTCCACCCGCACGACGTGCGCCGGCTCGAGCGCGTTCGCGACGTACTGCTCCGGCTTCTCGGACCACTCGATGATGTCGATCTTCTCGCCGCCGAGCTCGTTCACGATCGCCTGGACGCGCAGGCCGCGCTGCCCGATGCACGCACCGCGTGCGTCGATGCCGGGCTGCCGCGCGCGCACGGCCATCTTCGTCCGCGACCCCGGCTCGCGCGCGATGCCGACGATCTCGACCTGCCCGTGGTAGATCTCCGGCACCTCGAGCTCGAAGAGGCGCTTGACCAGCGCCTTGTGCGCGCGGCTGACGATGATCTGCGGGCCGCGCAGCGTCCTGCGCACCTCGAGGACGACGACCTTGCGGTGCTGGCCGATGAAGTACCGCTCGTGCGACGCCTGCTCGCTCCGCGGCAGGATCGCCTCGGCCTTGCCGAGCTCCATGATCGCGGAGCCCGCCTCGAACCGGCTGATCTGGCCGTTGATGATGTCGCCCTCGCGGTCGGCGTACTCCGCGAACACCTGCTCGCGCTCGGCCTCCCGAAGCGACTGCTGGATCACCTGCTTCGCGGTCTGCGCGCCGATGCGGCCGAGCGCCGCCGCCGACTCCTCGAGCGGGACGATGTCGCCGAGCTGGGCCTCCGGCTTGATCCGCTGGGCGGCCTTCAGCTCGATCTGGAGCTTGGGGTCCTCGACCTTCTCGACGACCGTCTTGAGGAGGTACACCTTGAACGCGCCGGTCGAGATGTCGACCTTGACGTCGATGTTCTCCTCGGCGCCGTACGCTCGCTTGAGCGCGCGGGCGATGATGTCGCCGACGACTTCCTTGGGGAGGCCCTTCTCGGCGGAGAGCTGCGCGAGACCGGTGACGAGCTCTCGGTTCATGCCGCTCCCCTCTCTTCGATTTCGATCCGGGCGACAAAAAAAGTGGGGTCCGACCCACTTTTCGCGGCGCCCAGACCCGCCGGGAACCTCCCGATGGGCTCGAAAGAAAACTATAGCAAAGCGGGCAAAAGGTCGGGGCGAGCCGGTCGCCGTGCTCGGCCCCGCGTGAGGCGGTTGCCGATGCTCGAGAACAGGTTCGTGAGCCGACCGCGGAAGAAGATCACCGTCCCGCCACCCCGGCGCGGCCCTGGGCGCGCAGCGCGGCCGTGACGCGCTCCTCCGTCGTGGCCGCGCCTGCGCCGGGCACGCCGCGCAGCGCGGCCAGCGCCTCGGCGGCGGTGTAGCCGAGCGCCTGCAGCGCGCTCGCGGCCTCGTCGTCGACGGCGGCGGCGCGCAGGCTCTGGTCGCGCTCCCCCTTCCCGACCCTGCCGCGCAGATCGACGATGAGGCGCTCCGCGGTCTTCTTCCCCACGCCGGGCGCGCGTGCGAGGGCCGCGACGTCGCCGGAGGCGATCGCCGCGGCGAGCGCCGACGGCCGCGACACGGAGAGCAGCGAGAGCGCGGCCCGCGGGCCGACGTTCGGCACCGTGATGAGCAGCTCGAAGAGCGCGAGCTCCTCGCGCGACTCGAAGCCGTAGAGCTGCTGTGCGTCCTCGCGCACGACGTGGTGCGTGAACAGCGTCACCGAGTCCGACGCCGGATGCCGGGGCACGAACACCTTGTAGCCGACGCCGCGCACGTCCACGATCACGTGATCCGCGCCGCGCTCCGCGATCTCGCCGCGAACGAGCGCGATCACGCCAGCCGCACCCGCGGACGGCCCGTGCCGGCACCATCCGGCGCTCGCGTGACGGGGTGCTCGCTCACCTGGTCATCGCGATGGCGGCGGCGAGACGCGCGCGCTGCGCGTGCGTGAGCGCGACCGCGACCGCGTCCGCGACGTTGTCCTCGGTGATCGGCGCGTCGAGCCGGACGATGTGGCGGACCATGAGCTGCACCGCGCGCTTCTCGGCTCCGCCGTTCCCGGTCACGCTCTGCTTCACCTCCTGCGGGGTGTACTCGGCGATCTCGAGGCCGGCGCGCGCGCCGCAGAGCAGCGCGACGCCGCGGGCTTCGGCGACCCGCATCGCCGTACGGACGTTGCGGTTGAAGTACAGACGCTCCAGCGCGAGGACGAGCGGCGCGTGCTCGGAGATGAGCGCGTCGAGCGTGTCGGCGATGCCGCGCAGCCGCTCGGCCGCGGAGCCGTCGCGCGGCGTCGGCACGAGGCCGCAGCCCAGCAGCGCCGGCGGCTCGCCGTCGAGGGTCAGGAGCGCGTATCCCATCCCCGTCGTGCCGGGGTCGATGCCCAGCACCGTGCGGGGGCTAGGCGTGTTGGAGCACCTCATCGGGGATGTCGAAGTTCGCGTGCACCTTCTGCACGTCGTCGAGCTCCTCGAGCGCTTCGACGAGGTGCATGACCTGCCGCGCGTGCTCGCCCTCGACGCGGACGGTCGTGGTCGGGCGCATCGAGATCTCGGCCGACGCGACCGTGATGCTCGCCGCCTCGATGGCCTTCTTCACGCGCTCGAAGGACGACGGCGTCGTGAAAATGCTGACGAGCGACCCGTCGACCTCGACGTCCTCCGCGCCGGCGTCGATGGCGACGAGCTGGATCTCGTCGGTCGACCGGCCGCCCGCGTCGACCTCGATGATGCCCTTCTGCTCGAAGAGCCACTGGACCGAGCCCGACTCGCCGAGCTTGCCGCCGCCCCTCACGAACGTCGACCGGATCTCGGCCGCGGTGCGGTTGCGGTTGTCCGTGGCCGCCTCGACCATCACCGAGACGCCGCCGGGCGCGTAGCCCTCGTAGACGACGCTCTCCAGGGCCGCACCCTCGCCGCCGCCGCTCGCGCGGTCGATGGCCCGCTGGATGTTCGCGAGCGGCATGTTCACGGCGCGCGCCCGGTCGACCGCGAGGCGGAGCCGGAAGTTCGCCTCCGGATCCGGTCCGCCCTCCTTCGTCGCGAGCATGATCTCGCGGGTCATCTTCGTGAACACGACGCCGCGCTTGACGTCGGCGGCGCCCTTCTGCCGCTTGATCTGGCTCCACTTTGAGTGCCCGGACACAACCGAAATAGTATGGCCGAGACGCCACAGAGAGGGGAGAACGTTCGTGGCTCCGGTCACTCCTGACACCATCCGCAACGTCGCCGTCGTCGGTCACGGTGGCTCCGGGAAGACGACGCTCATCGAGCATCTCCTGTTCGCGGTCGGCGCCACGACGCGGCTGGGCAAGGTCGACGACGGCACCAGCATCCTCGATACCGACCCGGAAGAGCAGAAGCGTCGCATCAGCATCAACGTCGCGATCGCCTCCTTCACCAGCGAGGGGGTGAAGATCAACCTCCTCGACACGCCGGGCTTCGCCGACTTCGCCGGGGACCAGCACGCCGCGCTGCGCGTGGCGGACGCCGCCCTGGTCGTCGTCGACGGGTCGTCGGGCATCCAGGTCGGCACCCAGACCGTGTGGCGCGACCTCGAGGCCGCCGGGACCCCGCGGGTCGCCGTCATCTCGCGTCTCGACCGTGAGAACGCCAGCTTCGACGACGTCCTCGCGCGGCTGCGCGAGAGGTACGGCATCCACGTGGTGCCGCTGCACGTCCCGGTGGGGACCCACCAGGACACGAGCGCGACGATCGACCTGCTCCATGGCACGGTGCTGCGCGGTCCCAAAGACAAGCCGGGCGACATCGCCGCGGCCGACAGGGACCGCGTCGGCGAGTACCGGCGGCAGCTGGTGGAGGCGATCGTCGAGACGAACGAGGACCTCCTCACCCGCTACCTCGACGGCAAGGAGCTCTCCTACGACGAGCTGCGCGACGCGCTGCACGCGGCCGTGCGCGCCGGCGAGGTCGTGCCGGTCGTCGCCACCTCGGCGAGCCGTGACGTCGGCTACGCCGGCCTGCTCGCGACGATCCGCGAGCTGCTTCCCTCGCCCGCCGAGGTCGGCTCGGTGATCGGCAAGAGCGTCTCGGGCGAGGAGGTGGCGCGCAAGGTCGATCCGTCCGAGCGTTCCTCGGCCTTCGTGTTCAAGACGCTCTCCGACCCGTTCGTCGGCAAGCTGTCGTACGTCCGTGTCTACTCGGGCACGCTGCACCACAACTCGCAGGTCTTCGACGCCCAGAAGGGCGAGGCCGAGCGCGTCGGGCAGATCTTCTTCCTGCGCGGGAAGGAGCAGGAGGCGACCGAGTCGGTCGTCGCCGGAGACATCTGCGCCATCCCGAAGCTCACCGCGACGTCGACGAACGCCACCCTCTGCGACAAGGACGCGCCGCTCCTGTACGCGCCCATCGAGTTCCCGCCCCCGTCGTTCTCCGTGGCGATCGAGCCGCAGTCGAAGGCCGACCTCGACAAGCTCGGGCAGGCGCTGCACAAGCTCACCGACGAGGATCCGTCGCTCCACGTGCGCCGCGACGACGCCACGCACGAGACGATCCTCTCGGGGATCGGCGAGTCGGCGATCGATACCGCCGTGCACCACCTCAAGGAGAAGTTCGGCGTCCAGGTCACGACGAGGACGCCACGCGTCCCCTACCGCGAGTCGATCCGCCGCAAGACGTCGGCGCAGGGGCGCTACAAGAAGCAGACCGGCGGGCACGGCATGTTCGGCGACACCTGGGTGGAGGTCGAGCCGCTCGCGCCCGGCAGCGGGGTCGAGTTCGCCACGCGCGTCGTCGGCGGCTCCGTGCCGCGCAACTTCTGGCCGGCGGTCGAGAAGGGCATCCGCGAGGCGGCGGATCGCGGCGTCATCGCCGGCTACCCGCTGTCGGACTTCCGGGCGACGCTGTACGACGGGTCGTTCCACGCCGTCGACTCGAACGAGATGAGCTTCCGCGTCGCGGGGTCGCTCGCGCTGCAGGCCTGCGTCAAGGACGCGGACCCCTACCTGCTCGAGCCGATCCACGAGCTCGACGTCCTCGTGCCCGAGGAGCAGATGGGTGACGTGCTCGCCGACCTCAACGGCCGGCGCGGGCGCGTGCTCGGCATGGAGGCGACCGGCGGCGGGTACCAGCGCATCAAGGCGCAGGTGCCGCTCGCCGAGATCTTCCGCTACGCGACGGACCTGCGCTCGATGACCGGCGGGCGAGGCACCTTCAGCTCGCGCTTCATCGCGTACGAGGAGTGCCCGACCCACATCGCGCAGAAGGTCATCGCCGCGCACGAGGAGGAGTCGGCGGAGGCCGCGGCGGCGCGCTGATCCTTCGCGCTCGCTCGCGGGCGGATCGCCGGCGGCGTCAGCTGAGCGTCCGGTCGAGCCAGTCGAGCACGAGGCCGAACCGCCGCAGCTTGGCGTTGATGTCGACGCTGCCGTGCCCCTCGTCGTCCCACTCGACGTAGGTGAAGTCGTCGCCCTCGCGGCGGGCGAGCGCGCGGAGCCGTTCGACGAAGAGCCGCGACTGCGAGACCGGACAGCGCGGGTCGTTCGTGCCGTGGAGGATGAGGAGGCGCGCGGTCGCCTGGTGCGCGAACTCGACCGCGCTGCGGTCGCGCCAGAGCGCGCGGTCGGCCTCCGGGTCGCCCATCTGGATGCGCAGGAAGGACCGGAAGTGCTCCTTGCTCTCCGCCCACATCGCGTGCAGGTCGGTCACGCCGTAGGAGGGCACGGCGGCGCGCCACAACTCGGGCCGCTTCGTCGCGGCGATGAAGGTCATGAACCCGCCGTAGCTTCCGCCCATGATCCCGAGGCGGTCGCCGTCGACGTGCGGGAGCGACCGGAGGTATCGCGCCGCGCCGACGACGTCCTCGAGGTCGACGCCGCCCCAGTCCCGCAGCGCGGCGTCGCGGTGGGCGACCCCGTAGCCGGTGCTGCCGCGGACGTTCGGCTGGATGACGGTGAACCCGCGATCGACGAGCGCCTGGGCGAGCTGGTCGAACGTCCGCGTCCACTGCCCGGTCGGCCCGCCGTGCACCTGGACCATCGCCGGGCGCCGCTCCCCTGCCCTCGCGTCGCGCGGCGTGTACAGCAGCGCCGGGATGCGCACGCCGTCGGCCGAGTCGTACCAGACGTGCTCGGCCTCGACGAAGCGCGCCGGATCGATCGAGCCGTAGGACGGCGCGACGAGCGTGTCGGTCGTCCCGCGCCGCAGATCGTGGCGAATGATGCCGGCGCGCGTCGCGCCGGTGCCGTGCAGGGCGACGAAGCGGTCGTCGTCGGTCCACTCGGCCGCGCCGACGACGCCGGGCGCCAGGCGCGCGACCCGCTCGGACCCGTCGGCGAGGTCGTACGCCACCAGGCTGTGCGCGGCGTCGACGTGACGCGCCACCAGGAGCTGGCGGCCGGAGGGCGAGAGGTCCATCACGCTCTCGTCGTGCTCGCCCGTGCCGAGCCAGCGCACCTCGCCCGAGGCGATGGTGAGCACGCCGGCGCGGGTCACGCCGGTCGTGTCGCTCTGGACGACGACGCGCCCGCCGTCGGGCAGCCAGCGCAGCGCGAGGTCCTGCGCGCCGGCACGCGTGCGGAAGATCCGCCGCGCCTCGGATCCGTCCGGACGGACGACGTACCCGTCGCGGTTGCGCGTCCCGGGGCGCTCCTCGTCCGTCGTGAACAGGAGCCAGCGCCCGTCCGGGCTCCAGCGGCCGCCGTTCGCCGGCGAGCGGTAGCGCGTGAGCGGGCGGAGATCGCCGCCGTCCGCCCGCGCGATCCAGACGTTCATCTGGCCCGGGACGTCGGGCGTCTCCGGCAGGCGGCCGTTCGAGTTGACCGTGAGCCACGCGCCGTCCGGCGAGAGCTCGACCGCGTGTTTCTCGCTGCGCGGGTCGTTCGTCAGCCGCGTGACCGCGCCGGTCGCGACGTCCACCGCGTACAGGTCGTGGTTCTCGTCGCCCTTCTCGTCGCGCGCGAACACGAGCGTCCGATCGTCGCGGCTCCAGACGTAGAAGGACCGGAGCGCGCGCGGCGCCTCGCCGTGCGTGAGCTGGCGTACGGCGCCGCTCGCGATGTCGAGGACGTACAGCTCGATGCGGCCGGTCCGGTCCCAGTAGAAGGCCGCCCGGTCTCGGGCCCACGACAGCACCGGATGGTAGAGGGACGGCAGCGACCAGAGCTCGCGGACGTCGATGCGTCCGGCCGCGCGCACCGTCGTCGTCACTCCCGGATGCTACGTCAGCGTGCGAGCGCGAGCGTGCGGGCGGCCGTCCAGGCGCACTCGTCCCATCGCCCGCGCGCCGCCTGATGGTCCATGTGCACGATGCCGATGTGCAGCTCGTAGCAGAGCAGGCGCCCGGCGAGCGCCGGGACCGCGAGGCCGATCCGCTCGTGGTGACGCAGGATCTCGCCGCGGACGTCCATCCCGCCCCACCTCCCGTACCACGGCCACCAAAACGCGAGCAGCGCCGCGTCGTAGAGGAAGTCTCCGAAGATCGACGCGCCCCAGTCGAGCAGCACGACGCCGTCCTCGTCGGCGAGGACGTTGCGGTTGAGGAGGTCGTTGTGCACCGCGTACCGCCGCTCGGGGCACGACCCGACGAGCGCTTCCATGCGTCGCAGGCTGACGTCGAACGCGTCGACGCCGATGGGCGTCCGCGCGAGCAGACGGCGACGGGCCGCCATCTCGTCGCCGCGCGCCGAGCCGCGTCCCAGCAGCGCGTCGCGCCAGGACGGGTACTCGCCCGTCCCGCCCGCGTGCCAGAGCCCGAAGCCGGTCGTCCCGGAGACGTCGGCCTCCCGCAGCGCGTCCAGCGTCCGCAGCAGCGCGGGGAGCGCGCGCCGCATGCCGGCCTCGTCGAGGTCGTCGAGGGGTCGCCCGCGCACGCGCTCGGAGATGCCGTACGCGCCGCCGTCGGCCAGATCGCCGATCTCGAGCATCGCCGGCGTGCGCAGGTGCGGCGCGGCCCAGCGCGCCGCGAACGCGTCCTTCGCGAGGTCGTCGCGCCGCTCGTGGAAGCGGACCACGAGCTCGCGGCCGGAGGCGCGGAAGGCGAACGCCGACGACCACTCGCCGCCGGAGAGCGGCTCGACCGCCCCGGCGTCGTACCCGAGCCGGCGCAGATGCGCGAGCGCGGCATCGGGGCCGACCCTGGGCGCCGGCCGCGTCACTGGATGTCCGTGACGATCCGGCGCGACAGGTAGGACAGCAGCCACTCGAACAGCAGCGTGCCGCGGTTGCGCACGCCGACGAGCTGCGTGAGGTAGTTCGCGCGCCAGACCGTCCACGCGAAGACGCCGCCGACGACGACGTCCCCGAACCGAGCGAACTCCGCGCCCGCGCTGGTGCGGCCGAGCGCGATGAGGTCGCCCTTGCGGTGATAGCGGAACGTCTCGACGCCCTCGCCACGCACGAGGTGCGCGAGGTTGCGGGCGGCGGCGGGCGCCTGGAGCACCGCGACCTGCGCGAGCTGTGGGAGCGGCCTGCCCTCCTGCATGAAGGCCGCGGCATCGCCGAACGACAGCACGTCGTCCCGCCCCGCGACGCGGAAGGCGCCGTCCACGAGGAGCCGTCCGTCCTCGGCCTTCGGCACGTCGAGCGCGGCGACGATCGGATCGGGGCGCACGCCGCCGGCCCACACGACGGTGCGCGCGGCGGCGGTCGTCCCCGCCTTCGTGCGGACCGCGTCCGGCCCCACCTCGGAGACGAACGTGCCCAGGAGCACGTTGACCCGGAGCGCCGCCATGCGCCGCGCCGCGATGGCCGAGAGGCGCCGGTCCATCGTCGGCAGGACGCGGTCGGCGCCGTCGATCACCGTGATCGACGGGTCGCGCCGCATGTCGATCGACGGGTAGATCGCGCGCAGCGTGTGATCCATGAGGTCGCGCATCGACGCCGCGAGCTCGATGCCCACCGGACCCGCGCCCACGATCACGAAGGACAGGAGGTCCCGCCGGCGCGCCCGGTCCGGCTCGGTCGCGGCACGCTCGAAGGTCGAGAGGATGCGGTGGCGCAGCGCGCGCCCGTCCGAGAGCCACTTCACCTGGAGCGCGTGCTCGGCGACGCCGGGGATGCCGCGGTCGTTGGGGACCGCGCCGGGGACGACGACGACGTGGTCGTAGGGCAGGTCCCCCGCGCTCGTGCGGACGAGTCGCGCGGCGACGTCGACGCCCGTCACCTCGGCGCGCACGAACCGGTGGCCGGCCCGCGCCAGCGGCACGCGCAGCGGGTACGCGATCGCGTGCGGCGGCAGCTCGCCCGTCGCGACCTGGTAGAGCAGCGGTGTGAACAGGTGGAAGTTGTTGCGGTCGACCAGGGTCAGGTCGACCTCGCCGGGGCGCAGCAGCCCCTCGAGCCGGCGGACGAGATGGAGGCCGGCGAACCCGCCCCCGACGACGACGACACGCCTCGCGGTCACGCCCGTTCTCCCTTGCGCGCTGTCTCGGCGCGGTCCAGCTCGGCGAGGTAGGCGCGCGTGATCGGGTCGTTCGCGTCGAGGCGCGACGCGCGCTCGAGCCGCTGCCGCGCCGTCACGAGGTTCCCGGCGCGCAGGTGCGCGAAGCCCGCGTCCGCGAGGTACCCGGCGTCGCCGGGACGCAGCGCGGCGGCGTGCTCGAGGACGCGCAGCGCCGCGGCGCTCTCGTCGCTCGACAGCAGCGCCACGCCCAGCTCGTGGAGCGCGTCGGGCTGGTCGGGCCAGAGCCCGAGCGCGCGGCGGAACGCCGCGAGCGCGGCGCCCGTGTCGCCGCGCTGACGCGCGACCAGGCCCAGGCCGAAGTGCGCTTCCCAGAGGTCGGGCTCGGCCGCGAGCGCGCGCGCGAAGGCGTCGTGGGCCTCGTCCAGCGCGCGCGCGTCACCGTCGACGGCGAGCCGCCCGGCGCGCTCGAGCTCGCGCTCGTGCTCCGGCTCGCGCAGCCCGAAGCGAAGACGGCGCGCCTGGCCCGCGACCTCGCCGGTACGCTCGTCCGCGAGGAGCGCCTCGAGCTCGCGGAGCGCTCCCTCGCGGTCGCCCGCCGCGAGCCGCACGCGCGCGAGGCTCAGCCGCACGGCGCCCGGTCCACCCGCGGCGAGGGCCGCCTCGTAGCGCGTGGCGGCCTCCGCGAGGTCGCCGCGCGCGTGGAGGGCCGCGCCATACGAGGCGTGCAGCTCCCAGCTCGACGTCCCGGCGGCCTCGGCGCGCGCGAACGCCTCGCGGGCGGATGCGAGGTCGCCGCGCTGGAAGGAGATGATCGCGAGGAGCTCCTGGGCCGCGCCGTACGCCGGGCTCGTCGCGGCGACGCGGCGGAGGTGGGCGAGGGCGGGCGCCGGCGCTCCGGCGTTCGCGTAGAGCTCGGCGAGCCGTACGACGTCCTCGTCGGGGAGCGCGTGCAGCGAGCGCGCGTGCTCGAAGGCGACGATCGCGCCGTTCGGATCGCCGGCCTGCGCGCGCACGCGCCCGAGGACGTAGTGCGCCCGCCAGGAGCGCGGCCTGAGCGTGGCGAGCTCCTCGAGCGCGCGCAGCTCGTGCACGGGGTCACGGCGCTCGAGGCCGCCGGCCGCGAGGACGAGCAGGCGCTCCTCCGGGAGTGCCGCCTCGGCGTCGGCGCGCACCGCCGCCAGGTAGCGCTCGAGCGCCTCGGCGCGCTCGTCCGCGGCGCGGGTGCGGTCGCCGCGCTCGAGGAGCGTCGCGTTCACCTCGTGCTCCATCGCCTCCAGGAGCGCGACGTACGCCTCCTCGTTCGCGACGGCGGGCACCAGGTCCTCTCGGCGGCCGCGCGCGCCGGTCGTCTCGGCCAGCCACTCGCCGAGGTCGTGCTCGAGGTGCGGCAGACGGCCGGCCGCGGCCGTGAACGTCCGCCGCGCCAGGACGGTGCGGGCCGCCACGTCGACGAGCGTCGCGTCGAGCGAACGCTCGCCCCCGGCGTGCCGGAGCGTCCCCACCAGGGCGTGCGTGGCCCCCAGCGACGCTCCGTACCGCGCCGCGAGGTCGGGCGGCGGCGCGGAGCCGAAGATCAGGTGGCCGGTGGCGTCGCTCCCCTCGGGCACGGTGACGAGGAAGACCGGCCGGAGCTCGATGGCCTCGTCGTCCGGAAGACGCTCCACGAGCCGGCGTGCGAGCTGGCGGGCGATGGCGCCGTCGCGCGTGTCGCCGCCGGGCGCCGCGAACGGAACGACCGCGACGACCGGGCGGGTGCGCACCCGGTTAGCGGAAGCGGACGCGGGTGTACTTGCGCTTCCCGACCTTCACCACGTGCTCGCCCTCCGCGGGCACGGTCGAGCCGAGGTTGACGCGAGAGCCGTCCACGCTCACGCCACCCTGCTCGACGAGCTGACGCGCCTGCGTGCGGCTCTTCGCGATCTCGGTCCTGACGAGGAGGTCGACGATCGGGATCTCACGCTCGCCGTCGGCCTCGAGGTCCGCCGCGCCCATGTCCTCGGGCGCCTGGCCCTGCTGGAACTGCCGCGCGAACGCGGCCCTCGCCTCGTCCGCCGCGGCCGGCGAGTGCAGCTCGCTCGTGATCTGCCACGCGAGCCGCTCCTTGGCCTCCTTCGCCGGCAGCTCCCTCTTCGCCAGGGCCGCGTCGATCGCCTTCACCTCGGCCCACGGGAGGTCGGTCGCCCACTCGAAGTAATGCGGCATGAGCTCGTCGTCGATCGACATGACCTTGCCGAACACGTCGTTCGCCGGGTCGGTCAGCCAGATGCCGGTCCTCGGCTTCGATTTGCTCATCTTCTCCCCGTCGAGCCCCTCGAGGAGCGGCACGATGAAGACCTGTTGCGGGCGCTGGCCGAGCTGCGCCTGCAGCTCGCGTCCGGCGAGGATGTTGAAGAGCTGGTCGGTGCCGCCCATCTCGATGTCGGCCTCGATCGCGACCGAGTCGTACGCCTGGAGCAGCGGGTAGAGCAGGTCCTTGATCGGGATGGGCGTCTTCTTCTCCATCCGCTTCCGGAACTCCTCGCGCGCGAGCATCTGCTGCGCGGTGAAGCGTCCGGCCAGCTCGATCACGTCGCGCAGCCCGAACTTCCCGTACCACTCCGACTGGAACACGACGCGGCTCTGCTCGCGCGGGACCACCTTGTGGAACTGCTCGAGATAGGTCTCCGCGTTCTCCAGGACCTGCTCGTGGGACATCGTCGGCCGCGTCTCGTCCTTGTCGGTCGGGTCGCCGATCTGCGTCGTCCAGTCGCCGACGATGAGGACGATCTCGTGGCCCCAGCGGGCGAGCGTGCGGAGCTTCCGCAGGCCGACGGCGTGACCGATGTGGAGGTTCGGACGCGTCGGGTCGAAGCCCTGCTTGACGCGGAGCCGGCGCTCGCCCGACCCGAGGAGGGCGGCGAGCTCCTCGCGGACGATCACCTCGGCGACCGCGCGCGTCAGGAACTCGTCGAGCTCGGCGCGCGATGGGACGGCGGGCACGAGGAGAGGATAGGAGTCCGGCGGGGCGGCGGTTAGCATTGAGGCATCGCGCGCTCACGGACCACACGCGATCACGCGCTGCGACGGGGCTCGTATCGGCTGCGACGCCGGAACGGGGGCGGCGTCAAGGCTCGCCTGGCCATCATCCCGTCGCTCCTCGCCGCGTTCCTGTTCGCCGCCGTCGCCCTGGCGAGCGTCGGCGCCGTCGCGGCGTTCGCCTTCTTCGCGAGCGACCTTCCCGCACCGGAGGAGCTCGCCAAGGACCCGCTCGCGCTCCCCACCAAGGTGTACGACCGGACCGGCCAGACGCTGCTCTACCAGTTCGAGACCGAGCGGCGGGAGATCGTCACGCTCGACCAGGTCCCCCAGCAGGTCATCGACGCCACGCTCGCCGCCGAGGACAAGACGTTCTGGACCAACCCGGGCGTGGACGTCCTGAGCATCGCGCGTGCCGTCCGCGACGATCTCCTGAACCGCGACGTCGTCAGCGGCGCGTCAACGATCACGCAGCAGCTCGTGAAGCGGCGGATCGTCGGGGACGAGGTCAGCATCCAGCGCAAGATCAAGGAGGCGATCCTGGCGATCGAGGTGACGCGCACCTACTCGAAGCAGCAGATCCTCGAGCTGTACTTCAACCAGATCTACTACGGGAACCAGGCCTACGGCATCAAGGCGGCGGCCCAGGCCTACTTCGGCAAGGACCTCTCGCAGCTCACGCTCGGGCAGTCCGCGCTCCTGGCGGGCCTGCCGCAGTCGCCGTCGAGCCTCGACCCCTCCCAGCCCGAGAGCCTCCAGGCCGCCACCGCACGCCGCTCGTACGTCCTCGGGCAGATGGTCGAGATGGGCACCATCACCGAGGACCAGGCGGCCGCCGCCGACGTCGAGCCCATCAAGGTGGCCGGCGTGCAGATCACCCAGATCACCGCGCCGCACTTCGTGTTCCAGGTGCGCAACCAGCTCCAGGAGCTCCTCGGCGGCGACCAGGGCGCCGTCATGACCGGCGGCTACAAGGTCATCACGACGCTCGACCTCACCAAGCAGCAGATCGCCGAGCGCCAGGTCCGGACCTGGGTCGACAAGCTCAAGGACCGCAACGTGTGGAACGCCGCGCTCGTCTCGATCGACCCGCGCAGCGGCGAGGTGCTGTCGTACGTCGGCTCGGTCGACTACTACAACCGCGACGATCCGCGCGTGCAGGGCCAGTTCGACGACGCCGGCATCGGCCTCCGCCAGCCCGGCTCGGCCTTCAAGGTGTTCAACTACGTCACCGCGCTGAAGAACGGCGCGACGCCCGCGACCGTCGTGGTGGACGCCCGCACAGACTTCACCGGCAAGGCCGACCCCAAGAACATGAACAAGAACACCTGCGGCTATTGCCCGGAGAACGCCGACCAGCAGTACCACGGGCCGGTGACGATGCGGCAGGCCCTGCGGGAGTCGCGCAACGTCCCCGCGGTCAAGTTCCTCTCGCAGTACAGCGGCATCGAGGCGACGATCCAGACCGCCAAGGACATGGGGATCACCACGCCGATCGACCCGGCGCAGGTGGGCCTCTCGCTCACGCTCGGCTCGAAGGAGGTCAAGCTCGTCGACATGACGAGCGCGTACGGCGTCCTCGCGAACATGGGCGTGCGCGTCGCCCCGACGTACATCCTGAGCGTCGAGGACGCCCGCGGGAACGTCGTATGGGAGCACAAGGACTACGAGCAGAAGCGCGTGCTCGACCAGGGCATCGCGTGGCTGATGACCGACATCCTCAAGGACATGACCGATCCCGCGAAGAGCTTCATCTTCGGATCGTGGACGACCATCGGCCGCCCCGCGGCGCTCAAGACAGGGACAACCGACAACTTCAAGGACGTGTACGCCGTCGGGTACGTCCCGACGCTCGTCACCGGCGTGTGGATGGGCAACAACAACGGCGAGCCGATGTCCTCGGTCGACTTCTCGAGCGCCATGGGCCCCGGCCAGCTCTGGCAGGCCTACATGAAGGAGGCCCTCGCGGACACGCCGAAGTCCGACTGGCCGCGTCCGGACAACATCGTCACGGCGCGCGTCGTCGTCGCGCCGGGCGCCTACGGCGGCTACGGCTCGGGGCTGGCGCCTTCGGCCCTCTCGCCCTTCTCGATCACCGAGAACTTCATCCGCGGCACGCAGCCCACGCAGCCGGACAACTGGTACGTGGAGGGCTGCCCCGCGGCGGACGGGTCGCGCAAGCCGGCGCTCCAGCTGCGGGAGAAGGCGCCGCCGGAGTGGCAGCGCTACACCGACGCGTGGGTGGCCGGCGCGAACGCCGGCCAGTACTCGTACGGCCGCTACTCATGGAACGTGCTCGGGAGCCAGCCCTGCCCGAGCCCCAGCCCGAGCCCGAGCCCGTCGCCCAGCGCGTCGGGATCCGGCTCCCCCGCCCCGTCGCCGTCCGGCGGCCCGACGCTGCCGGTGACGCCGCCGCCGTCGGGGACGCCGCTCCCCATCCCGACGGTCGCCCCGCCGCCGACGCCGCCGTAGATCGCGTCGAGTGAGCGACACGCGCCGCGTGACGGCCATCGTCGCCTGCGTCGACGGCGTGGGGCACGTGCTGCTCGTCCGCCAGCGCGGCGGTCCCTTCGCCGGCGCGTGGCTGCTCCCCGGCGGCGGCGTCGACGACGGCGAGACGCTCGAGGAGGCCCTTCGTCGCGAGATGCGCGAAGAGACGGGGTGCGAGCTCGCCGGCCTGCGCGCGGTCGCCCGCTACGAGGTCGACGAGCGCACCGAGGACTTCCGCGCTCTCGTCCACCTCTTCGCCGCGCGTGCTATCGGCGAGCCGCGTCCCGAGGACGGCTCCGCCTTCCGCTGGGCGTCCCCGCTGGATGCGGGGTTCCACCCCGCCCTGCGGCGCGAGCTCGCCGACGCCGGCCTTCGCTCGGAGGACGACGCGGCGCTCGAGCGCGCGATGCGCGCGACGAGCGTCTCCATGCGACGCGTCGGCTGACGCACGGCGCCACGATGAGCGTGCGCCCGTCTCGCGTCACAGCCGCACGATCGTCGCGCCGTCGCCGCCCTCGCTCTGGGAGGCGGGCTCCTGCGCGCGCACGAGCGGGTGCCCTGCGAGCATCTCGCGCACCGCGGCTCGCAGGGCGCCCGTGCCCTTGCCGTGGACGATGCGCAGCCGGTCGATGCCCGCGACGGCGGCGTCGTTGAGGTAGCGGTCGAGCACCGCGAGGGCCTCCTCGGCCCGCGCGCCGCGCAGGTCGAGCTGGAGCGGCACCGCCGCCGCGCTGCCCGCGACGGTCGGACGCGCCGACGCCGGCGCCGGCTCGGGAGCGGGCGCCTCGCGCAGGCTCGCCACGGGGACGCGCAGGCGCAGGGCGCCGGCGGCGACGTCGGCCATCCCGCGGTCGTCGATCGCGATGAGGCGGCCGGGCTCGCTCACGCCCTCGACGAGGACCGGGGCGCCGACCGCGATGGGCACCGTCGCCGCTCGCGCCGGGGCCGTCTCCCCGTGCGCTTCGCGCGCGCGCTCCGCGCCCGCCAGCGCCTCGCGGGCCTCGTCGATGAGGTTGCGCTTCGCGGCGCGGTCGCGCGCCTGCTCGGCCTGCCGCAGCGCGCGGCGTGACTGCAGCAGGAGCTCGTCCGCCTCGGCGCGGGCGCGGCGCAGCGCGCGGTCGGCGTCGTCGCGGAGCTTCGCCGCCTCGCGCTCGGCGTCGGCGGTGGCGCGCCGCGCGTCCTCCGCCGCGACGCGCGCCTCGTCGAGCGCCGCCGCGAGCTCGGTGCGACGGCGCTCCGCCTCGCGCAGCGTGCGCTCGAGCGAGCGATGGAGCTCGGAGAGGTGTGACTCGGCCCGGTGCAGGACCTCCGCGGCGAGCCCGAGGCGGGAGGCGATCGCGAACGCGTTGGACGCCCCCGGCAGGCCCACGTGGACGCGGAAGGTCGGCCGCAGCGTCTCGGGATCGAACTCCACGCTCGCGTTCGAGACGCCGGGCGTGTTCAGCGCGAAGGCCTTGAGCTCCGGGTAGTGCGTCGTCGCCGCGACGAGCACGCCGCGCGCGAGCAGCGTCTCGAGCACGGCCATCGCGAGCGCCGCCCCCTCGTCGGGATCCGTCCCGGCGCCCAGCTCGTCGAGGAGGGCGAGGTCCCCCGCCTCGGCCTCCGCGAGGGTCGCCACGACGTTGCGCAGGTGCGAGCTGAACGTCGAGAGGCTCTGCGCGATCGACTGCTCGTCGCCGATGTCCGCGAATACGCGGCGCAGCACGGGGATCCGCGAGCCGCGCGCGGCCGGCACGTGGAGCCCGCACGCCGCCATGAGCACGAAGAGGCCCATCGTCCGCAGCGTCACCGTCTTCCCGCCCGTGTTGGGGCCGGTCACGACGAGCACGCGGAAGTCGGAGCCAAGACGGACGTCGATGGGGACGGCGGCGCCGCCCCGCGCGACGAGCAGCGGGTGGCGCGCGGCGATGAGGTCCAGCTCTCCCGTCGCGTCGAGCACGGGCCGCTCGCAGTCGAGCGCGTCCGCGAGGTGGGCCTTCGCGAGGACCAGGTCGATCCGCGCGAGCGCGCCCAGCACGGCCTCGAGCTCAGCTGCGTCGCGCTCGACGCGCCGGGAGAGCTCGTCGAGGATCCTCCGCACCTCGTTCAGCTCCGCGAGCTCGGCCTCGCGAAGGGCGTTGTTCGCCTCGAGGATCTCGAGTGGCTCGATGAACACCGTCGCTCCGCTCGCGGACTGATCGTGCACGATCCCCTTGACCGTGCCGCGCATCTCGGCCTTCACCGGCACGACGTACCGGCCGCCGCGCTGCGTCACGATCGCCTCCTGGAGCGCCCGCGCGAGCTCGGGCGAGCGCAGCAGGCCGTCGAGCCGCTGCTGCAGCCGCGTCTGGGCGGCCCGCAGCGCGGCGCGCAGGCCTCCGAGCCGCGGGCTGGCACGGTCGAGCACCTCGCCGCCGCCGGCGATGGCGTGCTCGACCGCCTCGGCGAGCGGGCGCGGCGGACGCGCGAAGTGCGCGAGCGAGGCGAGCGGCGGGTACGGATGCACGTCCGCGAAGAGCTTCTCCGCCGCGCGGACCGTGTCCGCGATCGCCAGGAGCTGATCCGGATCGAGCGTGCCGCCCAGCCGGGCGCGGCGCAGCGCGTCGCGGTAGTCGCGCGCCCCGGCCGTGCCGGCGGATGGCAGGGCGCGCAGCAGCGCGCGCGCCGCCGCGGTCTCCTCCTGGAGGCGCTCCGCGTCGCGCACGTCGCCGACCGGTGCGATGGTCTCGGCGAGCTCACGCGCCGGGGCGAGCGAGGTGCGCTCGGCGAGGAGCGCGCGCACGGCGGGCAGCTCGAGCGTCGCCAGCGAGCGCTCGGTGATGGCGCTCATCGCCGCGAGACCCCGGGCGAGCCGCGGATCCAGAGCCGCCAGGCGCGCTCGCTGGTGACGCTCGGGGCGATCCCGATCCGCGGCCCGCGGGCCACGTCGCGCGCGGCGACGGCCGGTGCGTCCCGCAGGTGCAGCGGCGAGCGCACCAGGTCGGCTCCGGTGTCCGCCGTGCGCAGGCCGAACGCCCGGGCCAGCAGGCCCGGACCGGCGAGCCGGCGAGGATCGCCGCCGAGCCCCACGACGGGCTCGGCGCCGCGCAGGAGCACCGCGCCGGGGACGCCGGGCAGGTGCGCGACGACGTTCATGCAGGGCCACACTCCGTGCGAGAGGTAGACGTACGCGTGGCCGGGCGCGCCGAACATCACCGCCGCGCGCGGCGTCGGTCCGCGGTGGGCGTGCGATGCCGGATCGCGCGGACCGTGGTACGCCTCGACCTCGACGAGCCGAGCGGCGCGCCGCCCATGCGGGTCATCGTAGACGAGCACCTTGCCGAGGAGGTCCCGCGCCACGGCGAGCGTGGAGCGCGCGTAGAACGACCGCGGGAGCCGCGGACCGAGGCCCGTCGTCGCTATATCTTGCGCCGCGGGTCGAGCGCGTCGCGCAGGCCGTCACCGATGAAGTTGATGGCGAGTACGATGAGGAAGATCGCGAGCCCCGGGAAGATCGCGAAGTGTGGCGCGAAATCCAGGTAGTTCGTCGCGTCGAACAGGAGCCGGCCGAGGCTGGGGACGTCCGGCGGGAACCCGAGGCCGAGGAACGAGAGCGTGGACTCGGTGATGACCGCGCCGCCCACGCCGATGGTCGCCGCGACGAGCACCGGGCTGAGCGAGTTCGGCAGGATGTGCCGCGAGATGATCCGGCCGTCCCTCGCGCCGGTGCAGCGGGCCGCCTCGACGAAATCGCGCCGCTTCAGCGACAGGAACTCCGCCCGGACCAGCCGCGCGACGGCCATCCAGTTGAGGACGCCGATGACGCCGACGATCATGACGAACGTCCCGATCTCGCTGCCGAGCGAGCGCTGAAGCGACTCGCGGAACAGGTAGATGAGGACGAGGAGCACCGGCAGCACGGGGAGCGACAGGAAGAGGTCGGTGAGCCGCATCAGCGGGTTGTCCAGCCGGCCGAAGTAGCCCGCGAAGGCGCCGATCGCCGTTCCCAGCGTGACCGCGAGCACGACGGCGGTGATCCCGACGGCGATCGATATCCGCCCCCCGAACAGCACGCGCGCGAGCATGTCGCGTCCGAGGTCGTCCGTCCCGAACGGGTGCTCGAGGCTCGGTCCCTTGAGGGCGATCGTGAAGTCGATCGCCGTCGCCGGCTGCGTCCAGAGGTAGGGACCCACGAGCGCTCCGAGGACCATGATGGTCAGCACCACCAGCCCGGTGACCGCGAGCCTGTCGCGGGTGAAGGTGAACCACGCGTCGCGCCACAGCGACCGCGCCGGACGCGCGGCGACCGAGGCCGCGATCTTCGGGAGCTCCTGCTCTGCCGCGGCCATCAGGTGTACTTGATCCTCGGGTCCAGGACGGCGTAGAGGACGTCGGCGATGAGATTGAACCCCACCACGAGCACGGCGAAGATGATGACGACGGCGGCGACCACGGGCGTGTCGCCCGTGCCGATGGACGTCACCAGGAGCTCCCCGATGCCGGGCACGCGGAAGATCTGCTCGGTGACGATGGCGCCGCCGAAGACCGCCGGGACGCCGAGCGCGATGAGCGTCACCACCGGGATGAGGCTGTTGCGGAGCACGTGCCGGAGCACCACGAACCGCTCGCGGAGACCCTTCGCGTGCGCCGTGCGCACGTAGTCGAGCGGCAGGTTCTCCAGCATCGACGCGCGCACGTAGCGTGTGAGCACCGCGGCGTCGAAGAGCGCGAGCACGGTGATCGGCATGATCGACTGCCGGATCTGCAGCCACAGCGTCTGGAGGTCCGTCACCTCGAGACGCGAGTCGTAGATGAACGTGAACCAGCGCAGCTTGATGCTGAAGATGATGATGAGGAGGATGCCGGTGAAGAACGTCGGCACCGAGAAGCCGGCGTAGGCCGAGAGCGAGATGACGCGGTCGACGACGGTGTTGCGCCGGATCGCCGAGAGGATCCCCGCCGGGAGCCCGATGAGCACGCCGACGAGGTACGCCACGCCGACGACGGCGAGCGTGTTCGGCAGCCGCTGCCAGATGAGGTCGGAGACCGACGAGCGCGTCATGAACGAGATCCCGAAGTTGCCCTGGGCGAGCGAGGTGAGCCACTTCGCGTAGCGGATCGGCCACGGCTGGTCGAGCCCGAGCGAGCGGCGGACGTTCTCGCGCACCTCCGGCGGCACGCGCGGGTCGAGCGCGAACTGCGCGAGCGGATCGATCGGGGCGAGCGCGAGGATCGCGTACATGACGAAGCTGATCGCGATCAGCGTGGGGATCGCGACGAGCAGACGTCGGAGGATGAAGCGCCCCATGCTCTTCCTACCCGCGGGGCCCGGCGGATGGTGCCGTCACGAGGACGGCACCATCACGCCGTAGCGGCCCGCTACTTGGTCCAGTTCGCGATGTCGTAGAGCGAGGACTCGAACGGCGAGCCCTGGACGCCCTTGAGCGCCTTCGAGTAGCCGTTCGGCGTGGGCGCCGTGCGGTTCACCAGCGAGATGACGACCACGTTCTTCACGAGGTAGTCGTTCGCCTGGATCGCCAGCGCGTCGCGCTTGGCCGGGTCCGTCTCGCTCTTGAGCTGGTTCACCAAGGTGTCGTACGCGGGGTCGCAGAAGCGGCCCACGTTGTTCTTGTTCCAGTTGTTCGCCTTCGCGTTCCGCTCGTCGCAGATGTACTGCTGGAGGAATCCCGTCGGGTCGGGGTCCTGCGAGGAGGCGAACTCCTCCAGGTCGGCGTAGAACTTCGCGTACCCGTCGGGGGCCGTGTTGGTGAAGAAGGTCGTCGCGGACGAGTTGGTGATGTTGACCTTGAAGCCGATCTTCTCCCAGTCGGCCTTCAGGATCTCCTGCGTCTTCTGGCGGACGGCGTTGGTCGAGGTCTGGTAGTTGATGACGAGCTTCACGCCGCCCTTGGCGCGGATGCCGTCGGACCCCTTCACCCAGCCGTTGTCCTGGAGCACCTTCTCCGCGGCCGCGGGGTCGTACTTGCAGACGTCGAGGCTGTCGGTGCTCTTCGAGCGCGGGAAGACGATGACGTTGCAGTACGGCTCGCCGCCCGGCTTGCCGTAGAGCTGCTCGGCCACCGCCGCGCGGTTGGCCGACATCGCGAGCGCGCGGCGCACGTTGATGTCGCCGAGGAACGGGTGCTTCTGGTCCGGCTCGGAGCGCTTGTCGCCGAGCGCGGGGTCCGGGTTCGCGAAGTTCACGGTGATGCGCTCGAGCGCGTTGTAGGTCGCCGCGAACTGGCACTTCGAATCCGCGGCGCTGATCATCGGCTGCAGGACCGCCAGCGGGACCTGCAGGTTCCAGGAGTAGTCGGCCTCGCCGGTCTGGCACGCGGCCCGTGCCGCGCCCTCGGCGTCGCCGCCTCCCTTGATCGTGACCGTCTTGAAGAACGGCTTGTTCGGGTCGCGGTAGTTGGGGTTGACGTCGTAGGTCACGACGTCGCCCGCCTTGAAGGACGCGAGCTTGTACGGGCCGGTGCCGATCGGCTTCTGGTTCGCCGGGCAGTCCTTGGCTGCGGCGCCGACGCAGTTCGCGAACTGCGCCTTCTGGAGCACGCCCTCGCTGGGGCCCACGCCGAACTCGCCCCAGTAGTTCGCGGTCGGCGCCTTGAAGGTGACGACGACCGTGTTCGGGTCCTTCGCCGTGACCGAGGCGATGTCCTCGCAGTAGATCGCCGTCGTCGCGGCGGTGCCCTTGTCGCAGCGGTACTGCCAGCTGAAGACGACGTCGTCGGCCGAGAAGGCCGAGCCGTCCGACCACTTGAGGTTCGGACGGAGCTTCCAGGTCACGGTCTTGAGGTCGCTGCTCACGCCGCCGTTCTGCGTCGTCGGGATCTCGGCCGCGAGGCCGTTCGCGAGCGGCTTGCCGTCAGGGCCCCACGACGCCAGCGGCTCGATGATCAGTCGCGACGCGTCGTTGTCCTTGGTGCCGCCCGCCTGGTGCGGGTTGAGGATCGTCGGTGCCTGCCAGTAGAGGATCGTGAGGTTCCCACCCGTGCCGCGCGCCGCCGTCGGTGCGACGGACGCGGTCGCGGTCGCCGCGACGGACGCCGTCGCGGTCGGCGTCGTGCCGGCCTGCTGACCGCACGCCGCGACCAGCAGCAGCGCGGCTCCCATGATCGCCAGTGCTCGCCTGTAGTGACTCACCGCCTGGTCCACCTCCAACGCTTCCCGCGGCCGCAACCGCCATACGGGGGCCGGTCCGCGAATGCGGCCGAGGCTACATTCGTGACGCCGGTCACACAAGTTGGTACCAGGCGGGGTCCGCCGGGTTCAGCCGCGGAGGACGGCTCCGAGCTGGCGCTCCAGCCGTCCGCGGACTCGGCGGAGGGCCTTCTCGACATCGGTCTCGGACAGCGTGCCGGCCGCCGAGCGGAGGACGAGGCGCAGGGCGAAGCTCTTCCGGCCCGGCCCGATCTGGGCCCCGCGGTAGACGTCGAGGAGCGCGACCGACTCGATCGACCCCCTGCCCGCCTCGAGGGCGGCGTCAGAAACCTGTCCGTACGACACCGCCTCGTCGACGACCATCGCGAGGTCGCGGGTCGCCGGCGGATAGCGGGGCGGTACCTTGGCGGCGCCGTGTGCGGGCACCTCCGCGAGGAGCCACGCGACATCGACCTCGGCGAGGTAGGTCGCCTCGGGAAGCTCCCAGCGCTCGGCGACACGCGGATCGAGCTGCCCGAGGACCAGCACCGTCCGTCCGCTCCGCTCGACCCGCTCGGAGCGCCCCGGATGCAGTCCCGGCGCGCCGCGCACCGTCTCCTTCGGCGCGCCGAGGCCGAGCGCATCACGCAGCCCGGTGACGACTCCCTGGAGGTCGTGCAGGTCGAAGAGGCGCTCTCCGGTGAGCCAGGTCTCGCCCGCGCGGACCGGCTCGCCCTGCCCGGCGAGGCAGATCGCGACGCTCCAGCGCTCCTCGGGCAGGTCCCCGGCGCGCGGAAGGTATGCCGGCGCGATCTCGAACAGCGCGACGCCGTCGCGGAAGCGGAGGTTCCGCGATGCCGTGTCGAGCACGCTGGCGCGGAGCGTCGGCCGCATCACCGACTGCGCGAGCGTCGTCGGATTGACGATGCGCAGCGGCTCGGGTGCGATGCAGGTGCCGTCCGCGGTGAGGCGTGCCAGCCACGAGGGGTCGATCGCCGCGTACGAGACCGTGTCCTGCAGCCCGAACCCGACGAGGACGTCGCGGACGCGCTCCCGCAGCTCCTCGAGCGGATGCGCCTCCGGCACCGGCAGCGGGCCGTCGGGCATGCGTGTGGCGAGCCGGTCATAGCCGATGCTGCGCGCGATCTCCTCGATGAGGTCCTCGGGTATCGAGATGTCGGTGCGCGCGACGGGCGGCGTGGCGACGAGCTCGCCGTCCTCGACGCGCACCGCGAACTGGAGGCGCTCGAGCGCGCGCACCGCGTCATCGCGGCCGACCGGGATGCCGAGATGCCGCTCGATCTTCGCGATGGGCAGGCGGACGTCGACCACCGGCCGCGGGCGCGGGTAGCGATCGACGACGCCGACGGAGCGCGCGCCGGCGTGCTGCCGCAGGAGCGAGACCGCACGACGGAGCGCCGTCGGGACGAGGTCGGGGCTGAGCTCCCAGGAGAAGCGGCGTGCGGCGGCGCTCGCCCCGCGCAGCTCGAGCCTCGTCGCGGTGCGTCCGATGCCGCGCGGCTCGAACGAGGCGCACTCGAGCGCGATCGTCGCCGTGTCGGCGCGGATCTCGGAGTCTTCCCCGCCCATGATCCCGGCGATGCCGAGCGCGCGCTCGGCGTCCGCGATGACCAGCGTGCCGGGCGGAAGGTCGCGGTCGACGCCGTCGAGCGTGCGGAGGCGCTCGCCGGGGCGAGCCTGCCGCGCGACGAGCCTCCCGCCACGGATCTCGCGCAGGTCGTACGCGTGCAGCGGCTGCCCGAGCTCGAGCATGACGTAGTTGGTGACGTCGACGACGTTGGAGATCGGCCGCATACCCGCCGCGAGGAGGCGCTGCTGCATCCACTCCGGTGACGGACCGACCCGGACGCCGTCGAGACGGACGGCGGCGAACCGCGGGCAGGCATCCGGATCGTCGATGCGCACGTCGAGGTCCGCCGGCGCACGGGCCGCGAGCTCGTCGCCGGCCGGCTCGCGCAGGGAGGTATCGAGGAGGGCGGCGACCTCGCGCGCGACGCCGACGATGCCGGTGCAGTCCGGACGGTTCGGCTGGAGCTCGAGCAGGAGCACCGTCTCGCCGAGCGCCTCCGACAGCGGCGCGCCGACCGCTGCGGTGTCGGGAAGGAGGAGGATGCCGTCGTGATCCTCGCCCAGGCCGAGCTCCTTCTCCGAGAGCACCATGCCCTCGCTCGTGATGCCACGCATGACCCGCGCCTTCATGGCCGTGCGCTCGCCGGTGTGGCCGTCGACGTACTCAGCGCCGAGCTCCGCGTACGGGACGAGGGCGCCGACGCGGAGGTTCGTGGCACCCGTGACCACCTGCCTGCGCCGCCCGGCGCCGTACTCGACGGTCGCGAGCAGCAGCTTGTCCGCGTTCGGGTGCTTGTCGAGCGCCGCGATGCGGCCGACCCAGATGTCCTTCCAGGCGGGCCGCTCGATGCCCTTCACCTCGGTGCCGGACATGTGCAGGCGGAGCGCGAGGTCGTCGACGGGGACGGCGACGTCGACGTACTGGCGCAGCCAGGAGAGCGGGACGCGGACGAGCATCAGACGCTCTCCAGATAGCGCAGGTCGTTCTGGTACAGCAGGCGGATGTCGGGGGTCCCCGTCCGCAGCATCGCGAGGCGCTCGATGCCTCCGCCGAACGCGAAGCCCTGGTAGCGGTCGGGGTCGTAGCCGACGCGTCGCAGCACGTTCGGATGCACCATGCCGCAGCCGGCGGCCTCGATCCAGCCGTCGCCGCCACAGGTGTGGCACCCGGGGTCCCTGCCCTCGCAGACGAAGCAGCTGAAGGCGATCTCCGCCGACGGCTCGGTGAACGGGAAGTAGTCGGGCCGGAAGCGGACGGCCCGCTCGCCGCCGAAGTACTGGCGCGCGAACGAGTAGAGCACGCCCTTGAGGTCGGACATGCTGAGCCGCTCGTCGATCGCGAGGCCCTCGTACTGGAAGAAGATGCTCTCGCGGATCGCGTCGGTCGCCTCGTAGCGGTAGCAGCGGCCCGGGACGACGACGCGGACCGGCGGCCGACGCCGCTCCATGACGCGCACCTGCATCGGCGACGTGTGCGTGCGGCCGAGGAGGGGCCGCGCCGGGTCGTCGCCCAGCGGGTTCGCGATCCAGAGCGTGTCCCACTTCTCGCGCGCGGGATGGCCGGGCGGGATGTTCAGCGCCTCGAAGTTGTAGTAGTCGTCGTCGATCTCGGGCCCCTCGACCGTCTCGAAGCCCATCGTCCCGAAGATGCGCGACACGTCGCGGATCGTGCGGCTCACCGGGTGCAGCCGGCCCACGCGGACGCGGCGCGGTGGGAGCGTGAGGTCGGCCTGCTCGCCCAGGCTCCGCCGGAGGTGGGCCGACCGGAGCACGGCGCCGCGCGCCTCCAGCGCGGCCTCGATGGTCCGCTTCGCGTCGTTCAGCGCCTGGCCGTACGCGGGCCGCTCCGCCGCGGGCAGTCCCGCGATCCGCTTCGTGGCGGCGGTGAGCAGGCCGTCCCTGCGCGAGAGGTAGCGCACACGGGTCGACTCCAGGGCGGCCTCGTCCGCCGAGGCCGCGATCTCCGCCGCCGCCTGGTCCGCGAGCCTCGCGAGGTCCGTGCTCACCGCCACAGCGCCTCCAAAAAGAACGCCCGCCCATCGTCCTGTCGGGACGAAGGCGGGCCTCCGCGGTACCACCCGGTTTCCCGGCGCCTCGCGCCGGGCTCTCGATCGGGAGCGCTATCGGGCTCCACCCGGATGCGGTCTGCTCCGCATCGGCTCCGGAGCGAATTCGCGCGTCCTGTGCCGCGACGGGCTTTCACCGGTCCCGTCTCTCTGTGGCGGCGGTGCCGCGGTACTGCTCTCCTTCCGCGCCGTGTTCAGGATGTTCCCTTGCTCTTCTCCTTCACCATGTCGACGTACTGGCGGAACAGCCTGGGGTCGCGCACGGCCATGTCCGCGAGGATCTTCCGGTCGAGGTCGACGCCCGCCGCGCGCATCGCGGCCATGAGCCGGCTGTACGACACCCCCGACTCGCGAGCGCCGGCGTTGATGCGGGCGATCCACAGGGCGCGGAACTGCGCCTTGCGCCTGCGCCGGTCACGGAACGCGTACGTCAGCGCGTGGAGCGCCGCCTCGCGGGCCGGACGGACGAGCTTGCGCTTCGCGCCGCGGCGTCCTTCCGCCTGCTGGAGCAGCCTCTTGTGCCTTCTGTGTGCGGCGACGCCGCGCTTCACTCGTGACATGTCTTCCCCTTACAGATTCGGCAGGAGCTTGCGGACGAGCCGGAGGTCGCCTCTCGCGACGAGGCCCTTCCCCTGGTGCCGGCGCTTGCGCGACGGTCCCTTGTGCTGGTTGAGGTGGCCCTTGTAGGCCTTCATCCGAGTGAGGCGGCCGCGCCCGGTCACGCCGAAGCGTTTCTTCGCGCCGCTGTGGGTCTTGATCTTGGGCAACGGACGGCTCCTCCTCAGGTCGGCGTGGCGTGAAAACACATTCTAGAGGCTCACGCGGGTCGACCGGGAGTGCGCGTCGACGTCGCGCGCGGCGCGGGCGCCGCCGCAGGGCGGGCGAGGGCCGGTGCGGCCGGACGCGGCGCGGCGGGTGCGGGTCGCGCCGGCGAGGCCGGGGCGGCGCCGGTCGGCGCGGGCGGCGGCTGCGGCACACCGCCGCGGACCGGGTTCATGATCATCGACATCGAGCGGCCCTCGAGGAGCGGCTGGCGCTCGACCGTACCGCTGTCCTTCAGCCGCTCGGCGATCTGCATCAGCAGCGTCCGTCCGCGCTCCGGGTGCGCGAGCTCGCGCCCGCGGAAGCGGACCGTCACCTTCAGCTTGTCCCCCTCGCCCAGGAACTTCGCGGCGGACTTCACCTTGGTCTCGATGTCGTGGTCGTCGATCTTCGGCGAGACGCGGATCTCCTTCCAGGTGACCGAGCGCTGCCGCTTCTTCGCCTCCTTCGCTTCCTGCTGCTTCTCGAAACGGTACTTGCCGAAGTCGAGCACCCGGGCGACCGGCGGCGCGGCGTTGGGCGCGATCTCCACGAGGTCGTACCCCAGGTCGCGGGCGTGCGCGAGCGCGCGGGCGGTCGGCAGGACACCGAGCTGCTCGCCGTTCAGGCCGATGAGGCGCACGGCGGGCACGCGGATCTGCTCGTTGACCCGGAGCTCAGGGGCGGCTATGCGCGACGCTCCGACAGGAGGAGACGCTGGTCCCGGTCGGCAGGACGCTTCAAGACGGCATCAGGATACCATCCGCGTCGCCCTGCTCTCGAGTCCGCGCGTGGTGGGCGGATCAGCAGCTGTTGTATTTGCCCGTCCAGAGCACGCCGTCGGCCGGGTCGCCGCGCACCGCGGTGAGCTTTCCGTTGTAGAGCGCGTCGAGCGTCGTGTTCACGGTCGCGAGGCTCATGCAGCCGGTGTCCGACATGGCGGGCAGCAGCGTCCTGAGCACCCGCTCGGTGAGCGCGACGTCCGTGCTGCCGACCGCCTTCGCCACCGTCGGAGCGACGCCCGCGGGGTCGGCGCGCACTTTCGTCATCGCCTTCCGCAGCGCGCGGATGAACCCTGACGCGGCGGCCGGGTTCTTGGCCGCCCAGTCGCGGTTCGTCGCGAACGCGGTGTAGATCATGCTCGCGAACTGCGGCACGTCGCCGGCGGGGCCGTCGATGATGATCGTGCCGGTCCCCTTGTCGGCGGCGAGGTACGGGGTCGGCGGCGAGAGCTGGAAGGCGTCGATCTGGTTCGACTCCAGCGCCGCGAGGAGGGCCGCGCCGCCGCCGATCGCCACGATCTGGGCGTCACGGTCGGGGTTGAGGCCCGCCTGGCGCAGGTAGAAGCGCATGTAGTTGTCGGTCGGGGCGCCCGGCCGGGTGATCCCGAGGCGCAGGCCCTTCAGCGCGGCGTACCGCTGCTCGATCGGGGTGCTGCGGCTGACGCCGAGGCGCTTGGCCACGTCCGTCCGCATGACGAGCGTCAGGGTGTTGCGGCTGAGGACGTTGAAGGCCAGGACGAGGCTCTTCTCGCCCTTCTCCGACAGCCCGATGAGGTCCTCGAAGCCGATGTCGGCGAACTGGGCGCTGCCGGACACCATGGCCGCGACCGAGTCCACACCGCTCGAGACGGCCGTGATCGTGAGATCGATGTTCTCGGCCTTGAAGTAGCCCTCGGCGTCGGCGACGTAGAGAGCGGAGAGGAAGATGTTCGGCGCGGAGGCCACGTTCACTTTCGTCGGCGCGGCCTTCGTCGCGGCCACTGTCGCGGTGGGGGCGACCGACGCCGCGGACGCCGTGGGGCTGGGTGCGGCAGCGCCGCCGCACGCCGCGGCCATGATCCCGAACATCGTCCCGAGCGCGATGAACCTACGCATCCTGCCTGTTCCTCCTCATCGCTACGCTTTATCGCTACGCTTTGATCCGTAAGCCAGCATCGCGCTCACAGGCTTCCTTCGCTGACGTCGACGCCACGCTGCCAGCGGGTGACTCGTCCGAGAGGGCGCAGGAGCACCGTCAAGGCGAGCACTATAACCGCCATCACGAACGCGGCGGCGATGACGCCGTCCGTCTCGTACTCGGACGCCGCGGCCGAGGCCAGATATCCGAGCCCGCGATTCGATGCGATGAATTCTCCCACCACCGCACCGATCATGGCGGCGGGGAGCGTCGCCCGCAGCGCCGCGAGCACGTAGGGGACCGCGCTGGGCAATATCACCGTTCGGAAGAGGGCCGCGCGCGACGCGCCCATGACGAGGCTCACGTCGATGAGCCCGCGCGGGACCTGGCGGAACCCGGCCACGGTGTTGATGAACACGACGAAGAAGACGAAGTACGCCGCGAGGATGATCTTCGGGAGCAGCTCCAGTCCGAACCAGAGGATGAACACCGGGCCGAGCGCGACGGCGGGGATCGAATAGGCGAGCAGGATGTACGGCTCGGCGACACGGTACGCGCGCGGCATGAGTCCCAGCGGCCAGGCGAGCAGGATCGCGGCGAGCGCTCCGACCATGTAGCCGATGAACGTCGCGGTGAGAGTGAACTGGCCGTGCCAGAAGAGATCGCCGTTGAGCGTCCACTCGACCAGACGCGCCGCGACGGCCTCGGGGCGGCTCACGAAGAACGTACGCACGAGCGTACCCGACGAGAGCTCCCACGCGACGATGACGCCGACGAGGATGCCCAGACGCGCGAGCCACACCGTGCGGCGCCGCGCGCGCAGCGTGGCCTGCCGCCGGGTCAGCGTGTCCTCGAGGACGCGGACGGCCGCGTCGGCCGGGGGACGCGGAAGCGCGATGCGCTCCCCGACCGCGGTCACCCGTGCACCGTTCCCGAGGCCCACGGGAAGAGACGGCGCTCGGCCGCGGCGATGACGAGGTTCACGACCATGACGATGCTCGCGATGACCACGACGCCGGCGAACATGCTCGCGATGTCGAACTGCCGCGATGCCCGCATGACGAGGTAGCCGAGGCCCTCGCTCGACGCGATGAGCTCCGCCAGCACGGCGCCGACCATGGCGCGCGCGAAGGTGACACGGATCGCCGCGGCGATCGCGGGAGCGGCGGCGGGGAGGAGCACGACGCGCAGGGTCGTGAGGCGCCGCGCGCCCATCACGCGCACGACGTCGACGAGGCTGCGGTCCACCGCGCGCACGCCGGCCACGGTGTTGATGAAGACGATGAAGAAGACCATGAGGGCGGCGAGGACGACCTTGGGCGTCGGGCCGAGCCCGAACCACATGGTGAGCAGCGGCGCGAGCGCGATCTTCGGGATCGAGTAGAAGGCGAGGAGATACGGCTCGAGGATCTCGTAGCCGCCCGTGCTCATCAGGAGCAGCAGGGCGCCGGCGAGGCCGATCCCGACCCCGATCAGGTATCCGATGGTGACCTCGCCGAGCGTCGCCTGGGCGTTCCGGAGCAGCGAGCCATCGGCCGCGAGGGCCACGATGCTCCGCGCGATCTCGAGCGGGGTGCTCACGTAGCGCGTGTCGATGATCAGGCCGAGCGCGAACTGCCAGAAGAGCAGCGCGCCGACGCCGAGGCCGACGATGCCCGCGCTGACGATGGCACGGTCCGCGCGGACCGTGCGCCGCTGGCGGTCGACCGCTCCCGCGACGACCGCCCCGGCTGCGTCTGCGGTCACGCGATGCGCTCGCCCGCGACCGGCGCGTGGGCGGCGCCGATCTCAGCCCGGATATCGGCCCAGAGGGCGTCGTAGAGGTCGCTGAAGCCCGGCGTCTCGTGGATATGGAAGATGTCGCGTGGCCGCGGGAGATCGACGCGATACTCACGTTTGATCGTGCCGGGCCGGTTGGTGAAGACGATGATGCGGTCGCTGAGCGCGATCGCCTCGACCAGGTCGTGGGTCACGAAGAGGACGCTCGGACGGCTCCGCTGCCACAGGTTCTGCAGCTCGGCCTGAAGGATGACCCGGGTCTGCGCGTCGAGCGGCCCGAACGGCTCGTCCATGAGCACGACGTCGGTGTCGTAGACGAGCGTTCGTACGATGCTCGCGCGCTTGCGCATCCCGCCGGACAGCTCGTGCGGGTAGTGGTGCTCGAAGCCGATGAGGCCGACGACGTCGATGAGCTCTCGCGCCCGCCGGCGCCGCTCGGGGGCAGGCACGCCGCGGAACTCGAGGCCGAGCTCGACGTTCCCGACGAGCGACCGCCAGGGCAGGAGGTTGTCGTCCTGCGTGATGTAGCCGACCTTGGTGTTCACGCCCGACACCCGCGCGCCCTGATGCTCCACCAGACCAGCCGACGGTGCGGTGAGCCCCGCGACGAGGTTCAGACACGTCGACTTTCCGCACCCCGACGGGCCCACGAGGCTCACGAACTCGCCGGGATTCGCGACGAAGGAGATGTCCTCGAGCGCGAGGATGGGCTGCGCGGCGCGCTCGCGCGCGATGAACGCCTTGTAGACGCTCTGGAAGCGGACCGCGGGAGCGGACGTGGACATCGAGCGACACGATACGGGAGGAACGGCCGCCGTGCTAATCGCCCACCATCCGTCCGAGCCGCGCGCGCACCGCGGGCCATTCGCTGTCGAGGATCGAGTAGTACTTCGCGTCACGCAGGCGTCCAGCCCGCACGAAGCGCTCGTGGCGGATCGTGCCCTCGAGCCTCGCGCCGAGCCGTTCGATCGCCCGCTGCGAGCGCTCGTTCAGGACGTCCGTCTTCAGCCACACCCGCACCGCGCCGAGGCCGTCGAAGGCGTGACCGAGCTGCAGGAGCTTCGCCTCGGTGTTGGCCGCCGTGCGCCTCACCGCCGGCGAGAGCATGGTCCAGCCGATCTCGACCGAACGGTTCGGACGGTCGATGGCGCCGTAGCGGGTCGTTCCGACGATCCTCCCGTCGCCGAGGCGCCGCGTCACCCACGGGAGGTGCTCGCCGCGGATGGCGAGGTCGAGCGCGCGGCGGAGGTAGCGCTCCATGTCGGCGACGGTCGTCGGCGGCGGATCCGAAAGGTACGCCCACGTCGCCGGATCCCGGAGCGCCTCGAGCAGCTCCGCCGCGTGCTCCATGCGCATCGGCTCGAGCCGGACGTGCCGGCCGGTGAGCGTCACCGGTCGCGGGTCGAAGGCCGGGCGCGCGCGGCCGACGACGTAGGCCATGGCGACGTCGTCGGCGTAGAAGCCGCGGTCGGTCATCACCGCATCGCGCTCGATCCCCTCGACCTCGAAGCCGGCGGCCCGGTACGAGTTGATCGCGCGGTCGTTGTAGGCGAGGACGTGGAGCGACACGCGGTGGGCGCCGAGGTCGTCCACGAGGTGCCGCACGAGCAGGCCGAGCGCCTCGCGCCCGAGCCCCTTGCCCCAGAGCGCCGGCTCGCCGATGCCGATGCCGACCTCGGCGCTGCGCCCCTTCGGCTGCCAGTCGCGGTAGTTCGCCTGCCCGATCGCCCGGCCCTCGTGCTCGATCGCGAAGAGAGCGCCCTGCCGCGCGGCGAAGCGGTCCATCCACTCGCGCGCGGCGGCCTCGTCCGTCCACCGGCCGGGATGGCGGCCCCACTGGAGCCACGCGAAGTCGGGGTCGTTCCCCCAGCGGATGAGCGCGGGCGCGTCCGCGTGGGTCATCGGGCGGAGCGTGACGCGCTCGCCCCGCAGCGTGGGCGCCGCCTCCCTCACGAGAGGCTGTCGGCGACGCTCGCGCGGTGCGCCGCGAAGTCCGGCGGCAGCGCCTTGCTGTCCCGCTCCTGCGCCAGACGCTCGACGAACGCGTCGACCGTCACGCCGCGCTCCTCCTCGCGCGAGCCGCGGCGGCGCACCGAGACGGTCCCCGCGGCGGCCTCCTTGTCGCCGACGATGAGCATGTAGCTCGCCCGGCGCTCCTGGGCCTCCTTGATGCGACCGCGCATGTCGGCCACGTGGTCGTCGAGGTGCACGCGGAAGCCGCCGGCGCGCAGGCGCTCGGCGACGCCTCGGGCGTAAGGGAGCGCGCTCTCGCGCACCGGGATCATCGCGACCTGCTCCCACGCCAGCCACAGCGGGAAGCTGCCGGCATAGTGCTCGATGAGCCCGCCGACGAACCGCTCGAGCGACCCGAAGAGCACGCGGTGGATCATCACCGCCCTCTCGCGCTCCCCCTTGGCGTTCACGAACGTGACGTCGAACCGCTCGGGCAGGTTGAGGTCGATCTGGATCGTCGGCCCCTGCCACTCGCGGCCGATCGCGTCCAGGACCTTGATGTCGATCTTCGGCGCGTAGAACACGCCGCCGCCCTCGTCGATCGCGTACGGCACCCCGCGGACGGCGAGCGCGTCGGCGAGCGCCTTCTCCGCCCTGTCCCAGAGCTCGTCGCTTCCCAGACGCTTCTCCGGACGCGTGGACAGGTAGATCTTCGGGTCGCTGTAGCCGAAGACGCGCAGGAACTCCATCGCGAGGTCGAAGACCTTGCCGATCTCGTCCTGCGCATCCGCCCACGAGCAGAAGATGTGCGAGTCGTCCTGCGTGAAGCCGCGCACGCGGAGCATCCCGTGGAGCGTTCCGCCGCGCTCGTAGCGGTAGACGGTGCCCAGCTCGCCGATGCGCATCGGCAGCTCGCGGTAGGAGCGCACCCTCGACTGGAAGACCTTGACGTGCCCGGGGCAGTTCATCGGCTTGATCCAGAACGAGCTGCCGGGGGTCTTCGCCCCTCCGTCGTCGAGCAGGAGCGGGCCGTACATGTTCTCCCCGTACTTCTCGAGGTGGCCCGAGCGCTGGTAGATCTTCTCGCTCGCGATGTGCGGCGTGTAGACGAGCGTGTAGCCGCGCTCCTTGTGCACCTTGCGCCACCACGTCTCGAGCTCCTCGCGGACGATCGAGAGGTTCGGCAGCCAGAGGACCAGGCCTGACCCGAGCTCGTCGTCGATGCGGAAGAGCTCGAGGTCGCGCCCGAGCGTCCGGTGGTCGCGCCGCTCGATCTCCCGCAGCTTCTGGAGGTACGCGTCGAGCTCGGACTGCGACGGCCACACCGTGCCGTAGATGCGCGTGAGCTGCGGGTTGCGCTCGTTGCCGCGCCAGTACGCGCCGGCGATCGAAAGGAGCTTGAACGCCTTGATCTCGCCCGTGCTCGCGAGGTGCGGGCCGCGGCAGAGGTCGACGAAGCCGTCGTGCCGGTATATCGAGACCTTCCCCCCCTCGACGCGGTCGTCGCTGTCCCTGTCCGCACCTTCCTTCGCGAGCTTCCGGATCTGGTCCACCTTGTACGTCTGGCCGCGAGCGCTGAAGAACTCGAGCGCCTCCGGGACGCTCATGTCGCGCTGCTCGAAGGGACGATCCCGCGTCGCGACCTCCCGCATCTTCGCCTCGATCTTCTCGAGGTCCTCGGGCTGGAGCGGCCGCGGCAGGTCGAAGTCGTAGTAGAAGCCGTCGGCGATCGGCGGGCCGAACCCGAACTTCGCCTCGGGGATGAGCTCCAGGACCGCACCGGCCATGACGTGCGCGGTCGAGTGCCGCAGCGCGTAGAGGCGCTCGTCACCGTGATCGGCCCTCCGCTCCGTCTTCGCCATCGCCGCCTCCTCGTTTCGGACAAAGAAAAAGCGCCTTCGTCCTGGCTCGTTCGGGACGAGAGGCGCCGCTCCCGTGGTTCCACCCGAGTTCCCCTCGCGGGGCTCTCGTTTCGAGCTGTACGGGGCTCACCCACTCCGCTCGGCGGTGGTCTCCCGCGGGTCCGCCACGCCGGGCTCACACCGTCCCCGGCTCGCTTTCTGCGCTCCCCGCCGGCGCTGTCCGCGTCGTCGCGTGAGCACATCATACGTCGCGATGGAGCGCGCGATCCGCGCGGCGCGGCCGGGGGACGGCGCCGCGATCGCGCGTGTCCATGTCGAGACCTGGCGGACGGCGTACCGCGGACAGATCGCCGACCGCTACCTCGATGGGCTCACCGCGGATCTGGAGCGGCGTGCGGCGTGGTGGGAGGGCGGATCGCCGATGCCGCGGCGCGCCGCTGGACGCAGCTCGTCGCGGAGGATGCGGTGCACCCACGGGGCTGGGGGCGGGGATCCGGTGCGTGCTCGAGACGAACGTGCGCGCCCGGAGGTTCTACGAGACCGCCGGCTGGCGAGCGGACGGCGGTAGGAAGACCGAGCAGCGCGGCGACGTCGTGCTGCGCGAGGTCCGGTACCGCGTGACGCTCGGCTGAGGGCGCCCGGTCGGGCGAGTCCGATCGCGCGCGCTCGAGGGGGATGACATCGTGAGGGGGTGTCCGCGCCCGTACGCGCCCTCGTGCTCGGCGGCGGTGGCGTCACCGGCATCGCCTGGGAGACGGGCGTCCTCGCCGGCCTGGCGGAGGCGGGTGTCGATCTGGGGACGGCCGACGTCGTGGTCGGGACGTCGGCGGGGTCCGTCGTCGGCGCGCAGCTGCGCGGGGGAGCGGCGCTCGCGACGCTCTACGCGACGCAGCTGGCCGCCCCGGCGGGCGAGACCGCCGCGCGTCTACGGTTCATCGACCTGGCTCTCTTCCTCGCCCTGTCGCTGTGGCCCGGCAGCGACGAGAGTGCGCGGGCGCGGATCGGGCGCATGGCGGTCCGCGCCCGCACGACCGGCGAGGCCGAGCGCCGCAGGGTCATCGAGAGCCGGCTCGGCGACCCGCCGTGGCCCGGCCGGCGTCTCCTCATCACCGCCGTCGACGCCGAGACGGGCGAGCCCAGGGTGTTCGATCGCGAAAGCGGCGTGCGGCTCGTCGACGCGGTCGCGGCGAGCTGCGCGGTCCCGCTCGTCTGGCCGCCGGTCACGATCGGCGGCCGCCGCTACGTCGACGGCGGCGTCCGTTCGGCGACGAATGCCGACCTCGCGGTCGGATGCGACCGGGTGGTCGTGCTCGCTCCCATCACCGTGGCGCTCCGGCGCAGCGGCCGCATCTCCGTGCAGCTCGGCTCGCTCGGCGCGGGCGTGCGCTCGGTGGTGCTGACGCCGGACGCGGCCGCACGCAAGGCGATCGGTCGGAACGTGCTGAGCCCTGCCACGCGCGCTCCGTCCGCGCGCGCCGGGCGCGACCAGGGGCTCGCGGCAGCGGACTCGGTGAGGGCGGTGTGGGAAAGCTGACGCGCGCGTCGGGCCCGCGAAGACTAGGCGATCGCGGACGCGAGCGCGTCCCAGACGCGCTCCTGGACCACCGGCGACGCGGTCCAGCGCTCCTCCACCCGCCGGCCGATGATCGTCATCTGGTGTGCGTACAGGAGCGACGCCGCCTGGAGCATGTCGAGCGCCTCCTGGCGTGCCTTGTGGTCGCGCCACTCGAGCACGCCGACGCGCGTCTTCGCGATGCGCTGGTGGATCCGGTCGAGCACGACGTACTGCGAGCCCTCGGGCCAGCGCTGCTTGTTGATGTCGATGCCGTGGATGAAGAGGACGCCGACGAGGTCGGCCTTGCGGAAGTCGTTGCCCGTGAACGCGTTCACCTTGCGCACCGGATCGAGGCGCTCGGCGCCACTCCCCCACGGCCGCCCGTAGAAGCGCGCGTTCACGACGCGGCCGGCGAAGCGGCAGTCGACGAACTCCGCGGTGAACGACTCCCACGCGTCGATCTTCGCGCCGTCGAAGGTGCAGCGCTCGAAGCGCGCCTGTCCGGGCCGGACGCCGGTCAGGTCGGCGCCGTCGAAGCGGCAGTCGCGGAAGACCGACTGCTTGCGCGAGGAGAAGAGCGGCTGGTAGCGACGGTCGAGCGCCTGCCCGCTGAAGTCACACCGTTCGAACGTGCACCCCTCGGGAGCGAACTGATCGAACGTCACGCGGCGGAAGTCCGCGTCGCGGACCGTGACACGACTCAGCATGAGGACGCCCTGCATCGACGAGCGGCTCCCTGCGGTCTGGTCTAGGACTCGTCGGCGGCGGCGTAGATCGGCACGACGTTCGAGGAGGCCATCTCCTCCATCTTGGAGCGACCCTCGAAGAGCACGCCCTTCTCGACCACGAGCGACGGCGTCGTGATGTCGCCGTGGACCTTCGCCGGCCGGCGGAGCTCGACCGCCTGCGTCGCCTTGATGTTCCCGGTGATCTCGCCCTCGACGACGATCGTGCCGCAGGAGATCTCGGCCTGGATCTTCGCGCCCTCACCGACCATGAGCAGGTCGTTCGTGGAGATCTCGCCGGTGAACGTGCCGTCGATGCGGACCTTGCCCTCGAAGGCGAGCTTGCCCTCGAACTCGGATCCGCGACCCAGGAGCGCGTTGAGGTCGGGGCCTCCGGTGGTCATCGTGTAGTCGCGACTGTCTCGCTGCTGCATCGCATCGCCCTCCGCTGCTTCCTCTTCGCGCCTCGGCGCAGGCGGCTCGGCGGCGCGCCACACCGGCGTCGTCGACCGACTCCCCTTGCCGCTCGGTCGCTTGAACACTAGTCGGGACACTACGTCTTCAACGCCGACATGGCTAGAACGTTCTTGTGGCAGGACGCTCGTTCTCGGCGGAGGGCTCGCTGAGCGCCACGCCGCCAGCAGCGCGCCGGCCAGCGCGCCGACGGCCGCGGTCGCCAGGACGACCGAACGGCTCCCGGAGAGCAGCGGCGCGGCCGGGATGGCAAGCAGCGCGCCGAGGAGCAGCCCGAGGCCCGCTCCGGCCGGCAGGCCGAACGCCACGACCCTCCACACCCGCGCCACCGGGGCCGATTCTGGCGTGGCGGCAGGCGCACGGGCAACCAGGCTTTAGGCCGGCCGAAGGCCTCGGGAGCCTCGGCCTTCTCGCGCAGGTAGGCCTCCACCGCCGGCACCACCGGCTCGGCTCCCGGCGCGGTGTCGGCGCGGGCGCAGCCGGGTCTCGATCGAGGTGATCGCGACCGTCGAGCGGACCTCCGCGATGCCGATCCCGGCCACGGCGAGGGCGACGCGCGCCTCGATCACGATGCCCGTGTCGAGAAGCCGGTCGAGCACGTCCAGCAGGCTCGCGGTGCTGTCGCGCGGCGGCCGGTGTTGGCCGGACGAGCGACCAGGCGCCCGCAACGCCGCGCCGATCTGTGAGGCAGAGGAGAGGCTGCCGGAGGTGCGCGGGTGCGTCGCTACGGGAAGGGCATCGGGGCGAAGCTGACGCCCGACGAGGCCGAGGAGATCGCGGCGGGGCTGAGCGAGGAGGAGCTCGAGCGGGGACGGCTCGAGACGGTCTGCGTGAGGTGGGCGGCCGACGAGGCGCGGACCCTGTCGGAGGCGTCCGGGATGCTGCGCGAGCTCGCGGCGTGGCTCGCCGACCTCGAGGCGGAGGGCTGGCAGCTCGTCGAGCCGATCGACGGCGGCCACGGGCATCTGGTCAACCGTGACCCGCGGATGCGCATCGAGGAGGAGCGGGGCCGCTACCTGTGGGCTCGCCGTGGCTCGAACACGGGACCTCAGCGATGTCAACGCTGCGCTCTAACCAGCTGAGCTACGAGCCCTTGGAAACGGTCGGTTGGGGACGAGTCTACTCGCTCAGCCGGCCGGCGGCGGCGGCCCGAGGTGCGGCGCGGTCGTCAGACGCGCGCGTCGCTGCGGCGCCCGGCGAACAGGCGCACGCCGTCCACCGGCGCGTCCTTCGCGAAGAGCGCGACCTGGAAGGCCCCGAAACCCGAGGGGTCGAGCAGCGTGTCGATCGCGGAGCGCCGGCCGTACGCGCGGAGCCGGTCGATCGGGGTCGTCGGGCGCGCGGCGACGTCGCGGATCCCGAGCGCGAGGAGCGCATCACGCTGCGACGTGCGGCCGCCGAACGTCAGGCCGGCGCCCTCCGCGGCGCGGCGGATCGCCGTGAAGTTCACGCTCGCCGTGAGATCGTGCGCCCCGGGATCGGCGAACGGGTCGCTGACGAGGTGGTGCCGGGAGAAGCCGCGCACGGTGCCGGCGCCGCCCCGCGTGAGCAGGTCGTCCTCGTCACCGCCGTAGTCGATGAGCAGGACGTAGCCGCGTGTGAGGGCGGCGGCAAGGCTAGCGACCCACCCCTCGGCCGCCGGGCTCACCTCCCAGCGCCCGCCGACGGGCAGCCGCTCGGGCACGCGGTACCGCAGGTCGGACGCGCTCGGCGGGCGCAGGATCTCGACGAGCCGGCCGTCCCGCTCGCCCACGTAGACCTCGCGGACGCCGTCGGTCTCCCGCGAGAGCACGTGCGCCGGGAAGGCGTCGAGGACCTCGTTCGCGTACACGACCCCCTGGAGCGGCGCGAGCGCCCGGGCCTCGGACGCCCAGCGCAGGTCCCGCCCATCGAGCGCCGCGGCCTGCTCCTCGCGCAGGCGCGGCGAGACCTCCACGATCGCCGGGCGCGCGCCGCGGGCGGCATCCGCGCGCTCGCGCTCGAGCCCGACGAGGACGTCGCGCAGCAGCCTCCCCCGGCCCGCGCCGGCCTCCACCAGGTCCCACGCGGCCGGGCGGCCCAGGCATCCCCACAGCTCGACGAAGGCGCGTGCGAGGGCTCGTCCGAGGTGGGTGCCGAGGTCCGGGGCGGTGAGGTAGTCGCCCTCGAAACCCAGCGCCACGCGCGTCGTGTAGTAGCCCTCGTCGGGGTCGTAGAGGGCGGCCTCCATGTACTCGGCGAACGTCAGGGGCCCACGGGCGCGGATGCGCGCGACCAGCCGCTCGCGCAGCGTCACGAGACCAGCTTCGTCCGGATGGCCGCGGGATCCGCGAGCCGGCCGGGCGGGATCACGCTCCCCAGCGCGGCGGCGCGGGCGGACGGACCTCGGGCGGGCGGACGGCGGCCTTGCCGTCGCCGTTCGCCGGGATGTGCTCGCTCGGCTTCCAGGTGCGCGCGACCGCGAGCTCCTCCTTCGCGAGGACGGTCGTCCCGAAGCGCCGGTAGCTGGCGAGCTCGAAGTTCGGCGTCTCCCCGAGCGCGCCATGCGGGCACACCTCGACGCAGTCGCCGCAGTAGATGCAGCGCACGACGTCGAGCTCGTACGTCCGCAGGTCGCGCTCGCGCATCATCAGCGCACCGGTCGGGCACGTCTCCGCACACGCGCCGCACGACACGCAGTCGGTGTACTGGAGCGACACGTTCCACGGCGTCGTGACGATCGAGTCGTAGCCCGCGCCCATGAGGCCGTAGCAGTTCGCGCCGATGACGTCGCGGCAGATCCGCACGCACTGGGTGCAGTTGATGCACTTGTTCAGGTCGCGAAGGATGAAGTCGTGGCTGAAGTCGTACTCGTAGTCGTGGTAGTCGACCGGCTCGGCGCGGTGGAAGCGGTTGTCGGTCAGGCCGTGCTCGAGCGACAGCCGCTGGAGGTGGCACCGGCCGACGTCGGGGCAGACGCACTGCAGGCAGCGCGCGGCCTCCTTCTCCGCGGCGGCCTTGTCGTAGCCGGACTCGATGAGGTCGAACGAGCGGACGCGCTGCTCGAACGGCAGGAACGGCATGCGGACCTGCGGCTCCACCGGCTTGTAGGGGACGATGTCGATGAGCTCGGGGACCTTCTCCTCCTCGTCGATCTCCTCGGCGACCGCCGCCATGTCGTCGCCCGCGAGATAGCGGTCGATCGCCTTCGCCGCGAGCTTTCCCTGCGCGACCGACTGGATGACCGTGACGGCGCCCATCTGCACGTCGCCGCCGGCGAAGACGCCGGGGCGATCGGTCATGAGCGCGCCGTTGGTGACGATCGTCTCGCGCCGGCTCTTGCGCAGGCCCGGCGAGCGGTCGTACCAGTCGAGGTTCGGGACCTGGCCGATGGCCGGGATCACCGTGTCGCACTCGATGACGAACTCGCTCCCCTCGATCGGCACGGGGCGGCGACGCCCCGAGGCGTCGGGCTCGCCGAGCGCCATGCGCTGGAACTCGACGCCGCCGACACGGCCGTTCTTCTCGACGATCCGCACCGGGGCGGCGAAGAACTCGAGGCGGATGCCCTCGTGCTCCGCGTCGTCGACCTCGCTGTAGTGCGCGCCCATCTCCTTGCGCGAGCGCCGGTACACGACGGTGACGTCGGCCCCGAGCCGCCGCGAGGTGCGGGCGCAGTCGAACGTCGTGAAGCCGCCGCCGATGACGACGACCTTGCTCCGCTTCCCCACCGGCACCGGGTCGCCGCGCGCGTTCTGGTTGAGGTAGCTGATCGCCTCGATGACGCCTGGCAGGTCCTCACCCGGGATGCGCAGCTCGTTGCTGCGCCACGCGCCGATGCCGAGGAACACGGCGTCGTAGCCCTGCGCGAGGAGGTCGTCGATCGTGAAGTCGCGGCCGAGCGCCATGCCGCCGCGGAACTCGGTGTCCCGCAGCTGCCACACCGAGTTGAGCTCCTTGTCGAGCTTCACCTTGGGCAGTCGGTACTCGGGGATCCCGTAGCGGAGCATGCCGCCCTGCTTCGGCATCTGATCGAACACCGTGACCGCGTGCCCGTTGAGGGCGGTGTAGTAGGCGCAGGTCATGCCCGCCGGCCCGGCGCCCACGACGGCGACGCGCTTCCCGGTCGCGGTCCTCTGCGGGAACGGCGTCGGTGCCTCGTCCATCTCGAGGTACACCTCGCCGAAGTAGCCGTGGCACTGGCGGATGGCGATCTCCTCCTCGACCAGGCCGCGGCGGCACACCTCCTGGCACGGCGCCGGGCACACCAGGCCGAGCGCGTACGGGAACGGCAGCGTCTCCTTGAGCAGCCTGCCCGCCTCGACGTGCTGGCCCTTGGCCATGAGCTCGAGGAAGCCGGGGATGTCGATGTGCGTCGGGCACCCGATCTGGCAGGGCGGCATGCAGTAGGCGTTGTGGTCGCTGAGGATGTACTCGAGGTTCTGGCGGCGCAGCTTGAAGAGCTCGTCGCTCACCGCGGTGACCTTCATGCCCGGCTCGACCGCGAGGTGGCACGACGGCATCGGCCGGTCGAAGCCTTCGACGTTCACCAAGCACATGCGGCAGGCGGCCGCCGGGGCGAGCTTCTCGTCGTCGCACAGCGTCGGGATGTCGAATCCGGCGCGCTGCGCCGCGCGGAGGATGGCCTCGCCGACGACCGCGGTGACCTCATGCCCGTCGATCCAGATCGTGCACGTCGGTTGGCCCGCGGGGATCGCGCCCTGATGCGACACCGTCGGCATCTGCGACTCGGTCGGCTGGACGTACCGTTCGAGCAGACTCACGTCTGCTCTCCCCCGCTCGATCTCGCGGCTGCGCCGCGAGACACGCCCAGGGCTGGTGGATTCGCTCCTCGCGGGTGAGCCGCTCGTCGCTCAGCCATCAGATTCACGTCCAGACTCACGTCTGCTCTCCCCTGCTCGTCACGGTCTCACGTCTCACGCTCATGGCTGGGCCATCGTCTCATATCTTCGCGAGCGCACGACCGCGCAGGTCCCCGTCGGGCAGCGGCGCTCGTCGATGTGCGCGCGGTAGTCCGCGGCGAACTCCCGCATCGTCGTCCGCAGGATCGACGGTGCGGTGAGGCCGAACCCACACAGCGAGAACGCCGCCATGTGGTCGCCGAGCTCGCCGAGCCAGGCGAGGTCGCTCTCGCGGCCGAGCTGGCTCTGCACCCCCTCCAGGATCCCGGTCACGCGCGCGGTGCCGACGCGGCAGGGCACGCAGATGCCGCAGTTCTCGCGCTCGAGGTACGACCACAGCCGAGCCGCCTCGGCGACGATGCACGCCGTCGCCGGCACCGCGCGGACCTGCGCGGAGCCCATGTGGACGCCGGCCGCCGCGAGGTCCTCGAAGTCGAAGCGCACGTCGGCCCGCGAGGCGGCGAGGATGCCGCTCGTCGGCCCGCCCACGTGGATGCCCTTGAGCGCTCCGTCGGCGCCGCCGGCCTTCTCGAGGATCGCGCCGAGCGTCGTGCCGAGCGCGACCTCGTACACGCCGGGCGCGCGCACCGCGCCGGTGACCGAGACGAGCTTGGTGAGGGGCGCCGCGCCGCCGTCGACGATGAGCGGCAGCCACGCGAGCGTCTCGGCGCAGCCGATGAGCGTCGGCCGCATCGCGACGCCCTGCTGCGCGGGATACGGCGGGCGCTGCCGCGCCATGGCGCGCCTGGACTCGAGCACGTTCATGAGCGCGCTCTCCTCACCGCCCATGAAGCCGCCGGGGCCGAGCGCCGTCGTGACGTCGAGACCGCCCAGACGCGGACGCCGCTCGGCGATGGCGCGCTCCATGGCCGCGCGCTCGCTCTTCGCGTCGGGATGGAGGTACACGATCGCCTCGCTCGACGCGACGATGCGCGCCGCGATCGCGACGCCGTCGACGATCGCCGCGGCGCCCCTGGTGATGAGCGTGCGCGAGAGCGGGCTCGCGGGGTCGGCGTCGTACGCGTTCGCCACGACGAGCGGCGAGGCGCCCGACGTCGCCGCCGCGGCGCGCGCCGCGGCGAGCTTGTGCGCGAGCGGGTGACCCGCGCCGCCGCGTCCCCGCAGCCCGCTGCGCTCGATCAGCGCGACGAGCTCGTCGGGCGTGGTCTCGCCGATCGCCTCCAGCGCTCGTGTGGCGCGGGCCTCGAGGAGCGTCGGGTTAGCGGGCATAGGTGGGCTCGAGGACGTGATGGGCCTCGGCCTCGTGCAGCGTGTCGTGCGCCGGCGCCGGGGTGACCGGCGGCCAGGCGCCCGCGATGCCGAGGTTGCCGGTGTAGCGGCGGCCGCCGCGCGGGACGGGCGTCCCCTTCCCGGGTGGCGCGCCGCGGAAGTTCGAGAGGAGCGACCCGGCCGTGTAGACGTCGGTCATCTGCTTGCCGAACGCGACCGCGATCCGCTCCGCCGCTGACCACGGCAGGTAGCCGTACGCCTCGTGCGTCCGGTAGAGCACGCGCGTCATGCGGTCCGGTCCGGGCGCCTCGTCGGCGAGCAGCCGCTCGACGGGCGTGAGGTCGAGGCCGGCCTCCTCCTCCGCCGGGACGGTCACGACCGCCGTGGAGAGCGGCCGGCGCGCGCCGTAGGGGGCCGTCTCGACCATGCGGATGCGGTAGTAGGACGCGCGCGGCGCGAGGAGCGGGCGCTTGCGCCAGCCGTTGCGGAACGTGTACGAGATCGAGATCGCGCGCGGCGGGCAGGCCTTCTCGCACATCAGGCAGGACTCGCACTTGAAGAAGCTCGTCTCGGGCTCCAGCAGGAGCGCGATGAGCCCCCGTGAGCGCTCCGGAAGCTCGCGCTTCTCGTACGGGTACTTGCGGGTGACGATGCGCGGACGCAGGAGGTGCTGGAGCGTCCGGACGAGCCCGGTGCCGATGCCGAACATCTACCGCTACCGCGCGATCGCCGCCGCGCGGACGCCCGGCGTCATCGGTCGATCTCACCAAGCACGATGTCGATCGAGCCGAGGATCGCGATGACGTCGGCGACCAGGCGGCCCCTGAGCAGGCACGGCAGGATCTGGAGGTTGTGGAACGACGCGCCGCGCATCTTCGCCCGGTACGGATTCGGGCTGCGGCCGTCGCTGATCATGTAGATCCCGACCTCGCCCTTGCTGCTCTCGACGGTGTAGTAGGCCTCGCCCTTCGGGCACTTCCAGACGTGGCCGAGCCGGGCGCGCACCGATCCACCGGGCATGTTCGCGATGCACTCGCGGATGATGTTGATGGCGAGGTACATCTCGCCGACGCGCACCTTGTATCGGGCGTACGCGTCGCCCGCGCTCTCGACGACGGGCCGCAGCGACTTCAGCTCCGGGTAGATGGAGTAGGGGCGGTCGCGCCGCAGGTCGAAGTCGACCCCGGAGGCGCGGAGCATCGGCCCGGTGAGGCCGTACCGCTTCGCGAGGTCGGCCGGGATGGTCCCGACGCCGATGGTCCGCTCGAGGAAGATCTCGTTCCCCTCGAGGATGCGGCGGTAGTCCTCGCCGATGTGGGCCTCGTACCGGTCGAGGAAGCGCTCGAGCTTGCCGAGCCAACCCTCCGGCAGGTCGTAGAGGACGCCGCCCGGGCGGTAGTAGTTGAAGTTCATGCGCGAGCCGCAGAGCTCCTCGAACATGTCGAGGATCTCCTCGCGGTCGCGCAGGCACCAGAAGAACGGCGTGGTCGCGCCGATGTCGAGCCCGTAGGTGCCGAGCCAGACGAGGTGCGACGCGCAGCGGCTCATCTCGTCGACCATGACGCGGATGTACTCGGCGCGGCGCGGGACGTCGATGCCGCCGATCGCCTCCGTCGCCCCCGCGTAGGCGTGCTCGTTGAGCATGTTCGAGATGTAGTCGGACTGGTCCGTGTAGCGGATGCCCTGGTGGTACGTGCGCCACTCGAAGATCTTCTCGAGCCCGCGGTGCAGGTACCCCATCACCGGCACGCACTCGACGACCTTCTCGCCGGAGAGCCGCAGGACGACGCGCAGCACGCCGTGCGTCGCGGGGTGCTGCGGCCCCAGGTTGAGGATGAGCTCCTCGGTCTCGAGACCCTCCTCGGTCTCGATGACGGGGAGCTCGATGCGCGCCCCCTCCTCGATCTGGCGCCGCTCGACGTCGGTGGCCAGGGTCAGCCGCCCCTCGAGATCTTCTCGCGCAGGCGCATGAATCCCTCGAGGAGCGCCTCGGGGCGCGGCGGGCAGCCGGCGACGTACACGTCGACGGGGACGACCGTGTCGACGCCCTGGAGGGTCGCGTACGAGTCCCAGAACTCGCCCCCGCTCGACGCGCAGTTGCCCATCGCGATCACCCACTTCGGCTCGGGCATCTGCTCGTAGAGCCGCCGCAGCCGCGGCGCCATCTTGTGCGTCACCGTCCCCGCGACGATCATCACGTCGGCCTGGCGGGGGCTCGAGCGGAACACCTCGGCGCCGAAGCGCGAGATGTCGTGGTGCGGGCTCACCGTCGTCATCATCTCGATGGCGCAGCACGCGAGACCGTAGCCGAGCGGCCAGGGGCTGCGCGAGCGCGCCCAGTTCACGAGGTTCGCGACCGTGGTGAGCACGAGGTTGTCCTCGCTCGCGACGACGCCCGGGCGGCCGCGCGGCTCCTCGAAGCCCAGGCCGGCCTGGGAGGTGAGCGGACGGCGCTGGATGACGTCCTCTTCGAAATCGATGGGAACGCCCGGCGCTCGCTCCGCGGGCCGTTCTTCGATCGCCATCGATGCCAAGTCTATTGATTCCTACCGCGTCTGCACGGCGCTGCGCAGGAGCGAGGAGAGACCGTCGTGGATCGCGGCGGCGCTCGCCACGACGCGCGGCTCGCCCCTCTGCGCGTGCGGCAGCTCGCTGACCCGGCCGCCCGCCTCGCGCACGAGCAGCGCGCCGGCCTTCCAGTCCCAGGGGCTCTCGACCCACTCGAAGTAGCCGTCGATCCTGCCCGCGGCGACCCAGGCGAGGTCGAGCTGGGCGGACCCGAAGCGGCGGACGTCGCGGACGCGCGGAAGGACGTGCCGCAGGATGCGCGCCTGCTCGGCCCGGGCGTCCGCCAGGTACGCGAAGCCGGTCGCGATGAGGCTCGTCCCGAGCTCGCTCGCCCCCGAGGCCGCGAGGCGGTCGGGGCCCAGCCAGGCCCCCGCGCCGCGCGAAGCGCTGAAGAGCTCGTCGCGCGAGGGATCGAGCACGACGGCCGCCAGGAGCCCCTCGGCATCCTCGCACGCGATCGCGACCGCGAACTGCGGGATGCCGTAGAGGTAGTTCACGGTCCCGTCGAGCGGATCGACGTACCAGCGGCGCCCGCTCGTGCCCGCGCCGCCGCCCGAGCCCTCCTCGGCGACGATCGCGTCGTCGGGGTAGGCCCCGCGCAGGACGCGCACGACGGCCGCCTCGGCGGCGCGGTCGGCCGCGAGCACCGGATCGGTCCGGCTCGACTTCGTCCGCAGCCCGCTCGCGCGCGAGGCGCGCCCGCCGAGCAGCACCGTCCCGGCGGTGCGCGCCGCGTCGATCGCGACCCGGACCTCGTTCACGGCCGCGCGTCGTGCCGCTGCGCGACGCTAGGCGCTGGCGGTCTGCTCGTGCGCGCGGTACTGGAGCTCGTACAGCCGATGGTAGACGCCCCGCTGCGCGAGCAGATCGCGGTGCGTGCCGACCTCCACGATCCGCCCCTTGTGCAGCACGATGATGCGGTCGACGTTCTGGATCGTCGACAGGCGGTGGGCGATGATGATCGAGGTCCTGCCCGTCATGAGCTTCGCGAGCGCGTCCTGGATGAGGTGCTCGGTCTCGGTATCGACCGAGCTCGTCGCCTCGTCGAGGACGAGCAGGATCTCCGGGTTGAACGCGATGGCTCGCGCGAACGCGAGGAGCTGCTTCTGGCCGACGGAGAGCGTCGAGCCGCGCTCGGTCACGACGGTCTCGTAGCCCTGCGGCAGCCGCTCGATGAACCGGTCGGCGTTCACGAACGTCGCGGCGGCGCGCACGCGCTCGTCGCTGATCGAGGGATCGTTGAGCCGGATGTTCGAGGCGACGCTGCCGGCGAAGATGAACGGGTCCTGGAGCACCACCCCGATGTGGCGCCGGAGCTCGCGCTGCCGCAGCTCGCGGATGTCGATGCCGTCGAGCTCGATGCGCCCCTTCTGCACGTCGTAGAAGCGCGAGATGAGGCTGATGATCGAGGTCTTGCCCGCGCCTGTGGCCCCGACGATCGCGACGCTTTCGCCGGCGGCGATCGTGAAGTCGACGTCGCGGAGCACCCAGTCGCCCTCGTTGTAGGCGAACGACACGTTCGCGAAACGGATCTCGCCACGGACCGCCGGGAGGTCGCGCGGGTGCGGCGGGTCGACGATCCCGGGCTCGGTGTCCAGGAGACGGAAGACGCGCTCGGACGACGCCATCGCCGCCTGGAGGATGTTGTACTTCTCGGCGAGGTCCTGGATCGGGCTGAAGAAGCGGTCCACGAGCTGCCAGAAGGCGAGCAGCGTCCCGATGGTCATGGACCCCCCGAGGATCCAGTAGCCGGCCGCGATGAACAGGGCCGCGGTCGTCGCGCTCCGCGTCAGGTTCACCGCCGGGAAGAACATGGACACGGCGCGGATCTGCCCGCGGTTCGCCTCGAGCAGGTCGGTGTTGAGGTCGTCGAAGGTCCGGAGGGCGGCGCGCTCGCGCGTGAACAGCTGAACGATGGCCATGCCGCTGATGTTCTCGTTCAGGTACGCGTTGATGCGCGCGAGCCGGATGCGGATCGCGCGGAACGACTCGCGCATGATCCGGCGGAAGTACGTCGTCATCCAGACCAGGACGGGCAGCGCCGCGAAGGTCACGAGCGCGAGGCGAGCGTCGAGTACGAAGAGCACCACCGAGATCGTCAGGATGACGAGCACGTCGCCGAAGATCGAGACGACGCCCTGCGTCACCATGTCGGTGAGGGCGTCGATGTCGTTGGTGATCCGCGTCATCAGGCGGCCGACGGGGTTGCGGTCGAAGAACGAGAGCGACAGTCCCTGGAGATGCCGGAACAGCTGGACCCGCAGGTCGTACATCGCGTTCTGCCCCACGTACGAGGCGAGGACGTTCTGCCCGTAGCGGAGGAGCGAGCTCGCGATCAGGACGGCGAGGTACCCCAGACCGAGCGGGACGAGCCGCGCGAAGCCCGTCTCGGCGCTGATGTCCCCCGTGACGGCCGGCGTGATCGCGTTGTCCACGATGAACTTCGCGAGGACCGGCGGCGCCGCCTCGGTGAACGACAGCCCGATGAGCACGACGAGCGCCACCATGACGAGGCCGCGGTACGGCATGAGGTATCCCAGGAGCCGTCTCATGAGCCGCGCGTCGTAGGCCTTGCCGAGGATCTCGTCCTCGTCGAACGCCCCCCGGCCGCCGTGTCCCCCGCCGCCGTGGAAGCCCATCAGGGCCCTCCCTCGGGCCCCATGCCGCCCATGCCCGGAGGCCGCCTGTACGGCGTGGTCTCGCCCTCGCGCTCGGCGCGCAGGCGCTTGTCGTGCTGCTCCTTCTCCTCGTCCACCTCGAGCTCCTCCTCGAGGAGCTGGCGCCGGTACATCTGGGCGTAGAGACCGCCCCGCGCGAGGAGCTCGCGGTGGCTGCCGCGCTCGACGACGTGGCCGTCGTCGAGGACGAGGATCTCGTCGGCATCCTTGACGGTCGAGATGCGATGGGCGACGACGATGCTCGTCCGCTCGCGCATCACCCCGCGGAGCCGCCGCAGGATCTCGGCCTCGGTGTAGGTGTCCACGGCGGAGAGCGCGTCGTCGAGGATGAGGATGCGCGGGTCCTTGGCCACGGCGCGCGCGATCGCGGCCCGCTGCTTCTGCCCGCCCGACAGCGTCACGCCGCGCTCCCCGATCATGGTGTCGTACCGCGCCGGGAAGTCATCGACGTCCCCGTTGAGCTGGGACACGTCGCCGGCCCACTCGAGCTGTGCATCGCTGAGCGCCTCCTCGAGGCCGAAGGCGACGTTCTCCCGCAGCGGCACGGAGAAGAGGAAGGTCTCCTGCGGCACGTAGCCGATGGCGCGGCGCAGCGTGCGCAGCGGGTAGCGCCGGACGTCGACGCCGTCGATCAGGATCTCGCCCTGCTGCGCGTCGAAGAGCCGCGGGATGAGGTTCGCCAGCGTGGACTTGCCCGATCCGGTCGGCCCGACGATGGCGAGCGACCCGCCGGCCGGGACGCGGAACGACACGTCGTGGAGCACGATCGTCGGTCCGTACGCGAACGAGACGCCACGGAGCTCGACCGAGCCGCGGATCGGGGCGTCGACCGGGTCGACCGGCTCGGTGATCGCCGGCCGTGCGTCGAAGATCTGCTGCAGTCGCCCCAGCGACGCCCAGCCGGCCTGGAACATGTTCGAGATCCAGCCGATGTTGATCATCGGCATCTGCAGCAGGTAGAGGTACGCGACGAACTGGATGAGCTGTCCGATCGTCATCTCGCCCCGGATCGCATCCTGGCCGCCGACGTAGAGGATCGAAAGGACCGCGAGGCCGACGATGAACGACATCGACGGCCAGATGAGGCCCTGCATCGCGACGAGCGAGAGCGCGCGCCGGAAGTACTCGCGGTTCACGCGCGAGAAGTCGCCCACCTCGGCCTCCTCCTGCGAGAAGGCCTTCACCACGCGGATGCCCGAGAAGTTCTCCTGTGCCTTCGTGGACATGTCGCCGAACTGCGCCTGCAGGGCCTCGAAACGGACGTGGACGCGGCGGCCGATGTACCAGAACGTGAGCGAGGTGAGCGGCATGAGCAGCATGGCGATGATCGTCAGCCTGATAGAGACGGAGATCATCGAGAGGAGGGCGACGACGAAGGTGATGATCGTGAAGGAGCCCTGCATGATCCCGGGTCCCATCATCTGACGCACCCAGGCGAGGTCGTTCGTCATGCGTGCCATGAGGTCGCCCACACGCTGGTGCTGGAAGTACGCGAGGTGCATCCGCTGGAGGTGCGCGAACAGGTCGTTGCGCATCTGGTATTCGGCCTTCCGCGAGGCGTCGAGCATGAGAAAGCGGCTCGCCGCACGGAAGACCGCCTCGATCGCGGCGAACGCCGCGATGAGCCCCGCGAGCCCGACGATCGCGTCGAACCGGGTGTCGCTTCGCTGGAGCGCGTCGATGATCTCGCCGATGAAGCGCGGGGGCACCACGGCGGCGGTCGCGCTCACCGATCCGGCGAGGAATCCGACGAGTAGCTGGAGCTTGTAGCGGCCGAGGTACCCGAAGAACGTATCGCGAGACGACGTCACTCGAGTGCGAGTCTACCCGAGGCGCTCTGTCTCCGGCGTGACATTCGCGGATCGCCTGCCGGAGCGAAGACGTGTGCCGCGGCCGGCCAGCCACACGCCGAACACGACCACCGCGCCGAGCGTGAAGACCGGCGCGACGCCCCAGACGTCGGCGATCGGACCGACCACGATGAGCGGCATGAAGCTGAAGAGCGATACGAGGACGTTCAGCACCCCGAAGACCCGCCCACGGATGTCGTCGCGCAGCTCCTCCTGGAGCAGGGTCATGGCCGGGACCGTGATGAACGCGTAGGCGACGCCGAAGACGAAGGCGGTCACGCCGACGATGCCGATGAAGAACGGCAGCGCCCCGCCGAGGCCGCCGCCGAACCGCGAGGAGGCGAACACCTCGGCGAACGGTCGTGCGGCCGCCAGCACGATGAGCGCGACCGTCGTGACCACCAGGCCCGTGCCGATGGCGTGCGCACGGCCGAGACGCCGGCCGACGGCGTTCAGGACGCCCAGGCCGGCGACGACGCCGACGCCGGCGGGCGCGACCAGCACGACGACGTTGCGCTCGCCGAGGCGCAGCACCTCACGCACGAAGCCGGGCGCGAGCGCGCCCGCGACGGCGACGAGCGAGTACGTGAGCGCGATGTAGACCATCGCCCACGTGAGCATCGGCGTGGCGCGCAGGTAGTGGAACGCTTCGGCGATGGCGCGGCGGGTCTCGGCCACGGCGGTGCCGGCGACGTCCACGCCGAGGTGCGCCGCCCTCGGGGCCCGGGGGACCGTCGCGCACAGCAGCGAGGCGAGCCCGAACATCGCGACGATGACGAACCAGAGCGCGTAGAACCCATAGAGGCTGACGACGATCGGTGCCAGGATGATGAATCCGAGCAGGAAGGCTCCGTTGAACGTGAACGTGAAGAGCGAATTCGCGACCAGGAGATCCTGCTTGCGCACGATCGCCGGGATGGTGGCCGATTCCGCCGGGACGAAGAAGATGGTCACGGTCGCGACGAGGAAGTTCACGAGGTAGGCGGTCGTGACGCTCTCGCCGGCGAGGATGAGCGGCACGATCGCCGCGGCCCGCGCCGCGTTGGTGATCACGAGCACGAGGCGCCGATCGCTGCGATCCACGATGACGCCGGCCGCGATGCCGAAGAGCACGGCCGGGATGATCGCGAGGAGGATGAGGAACGAGGACGAGGTGTTCGAGCGGGTCAGCTCGGCGACGAGGATGATGAGCGCGGACGTGACCGCGTTCGCCGCGGTCTGCGACAGGATCTGCGCGGCCCACAGGGCCATGAAGGCACGATTGCGGAGGAGGTCGCGCTCCGCCGCGCGGGCGATCTCGGCCAACGGGGGCGCTAGTCCCTCGGGGCGAGCGGCCCGCGCTCGACGAAGCGCTTGATGTCTCGCTCGAGCGCGGCCCGCGGGACGAGAACCCGCCGGCCGCACGCGAGGCAGCGCAGGCCGATGTCGGCGCCCAGACGCACGACGCGCCACGTGTCGCCGCCACAGGGGTGGGCCTTGCGGAGGGCCACGACGTCGTCGAGGAACAGAGGCAGGGGGCCTCTCGCGCGCGCCGCACTGGTGACCTCGCTCATGCCGCGAGTCTAGTGCGGGGTCTAGTGTCGTGACCCGGAAGCCATGTGCGGATGCGCGGTACCGGGATGCCAGGCCAGGGAGCCGAGGAGGACGCACCGGAGCGTAGCCGCAGCTACCGTGAGGAGCGCCCGGACGAAGGCGACACCGGCATCGGCGGATCCGGTACCGATGCGGCTGCGCACGTATTCCCGGTCACGACACTAGCCGCGCGGCGCCGCTCGGAGGGCGGGCAGCTCCAGCGTCGTCTCGCGCGAGACCACGAACCGCGTGCCGCGATAGATGAGCTCGAACTGGCCGACGATCCCTCCGGTGCGCGTCATCGCGACGTACAGCACGTCGGGTGAGCCGATCGCGCTGATGGTCCACGGGCCCGGGACCGCGACCGCGTCGATCGTGAGGGCGCCGTCCACGGTCAAGCCGAACCACGACCGAGGGCCGATCCGCAGGCCGTTCATCGAGATCGCCTCCGCGCCGGCGTTGCGCAGCTCGTTGACGAGATCGGAGAGCGCCTTCTCGTCGAACGGCCCGTCGATGCGCACGCTGATGCCCGGGCCGCCGACGCTCGTGCCACCGGTGAAGACCTCGAGCTGCTCGAGCTGGCGCTGCGCCTCGCTGAGGGTCCCCGTGCCGCTCGCGGCGTCCGCGCGCGCGGCCTCGGTCCGCAGACGGAGGTCGAAGATCTCGCGGCCCAGCTCGCTGTTCCGCTCGGCGAGGTTCGCGATGAGCGTCGTCAGCGACGCCGGCGTCTCGAGCTCGAGGCTGCGCGAGTACACGTCCTGCGTGCGGACCTGCGTCACGACGAGCACGCCGAGGAAGAGCGCCACGAGCGCCGCGCTGACACCGCCGCTGATGGTGCGCACCGCTAGCGCGCCGTCGCGCTGCGGACGTTCAGCGCACCGGTGTACGCGGGGACCTTCAGCCCCGCGCCACGCGTGACCGTGAAGGCGAGCCCGTGGGCGTCGCGCCGCCGCTTGATGTCGGCGAGCTGCGCCGGGTCGTCGAGGATGGCCATGAGCTGGTCTTGGGAGCCGATCGCGACGATGGAGAACGGCGGCGCCATGAGGGTGCCGTTGACCATGCTCGTCGAGCCGATGCAGTACACGCTGGTCGAGCCGACGACCCGCTCCCCGTTCACCGAGATCGCGACGGCGCCGCCGCGCCACGTGGCGTTGATGATGTCGGTGAGGTCGGTGGAATGACAGAGCGCGCGCTCGGCGTCGGACCCCGCGACGCCGGCGGCCGGCCGCGTGTCGTCGAGCACGACGACCACACCGTCTCCGCTCCGCTCGGTGAGGCCCGCCGCCCGCCGGAGCTCGTCGATACGTACCTGGAGATCCCGCGCGACGGCGTTCTGTGAGGAGGCCGAGCGCTGGATCTCGTCGAGCTGCGCGCGCAGGTCGGCGAGCTGGGTCTTGAGCCCGTTCTGCTCGTCCTGGAGCGACCGCGCCGCGTCGAGGAGCGGCGCGGTGCGGCGGAGGCTCACGTCGCTGCGATCGGCCTGGGTCCGCCACTGGAGCGTCACCAGCAGGCCGAAGAGCAGCGCCGGTACCAGGAGCACGGCCGACCCGAGCGGGGATCGGGGCGCGGTCAGGCTCGCCATGCGGCAAGTGTCACACCGAATCACCCCATCGGGTGATGCTCCGTGTCCGCGCGCGGCACAGGCTGCCTGGGACGGGGAGGTCACGTGGCGGTACTCAGCGCCCGGCTAATCGACGTCGCGGCAGATGAGCACGCATGTTCGCTGTGCGACGGGAGCGCCGACGCCACGCCCGCGCCGCCGACGGCGGAGCACCGTGACGACCTCATCGCGTGGGTCGGCGTCCTCGCGGCCGGCGTCCTCCTCGCGTCGCTCGGCGACGGGGCGCTGCGCTGGATCGGCGTCGGCGCCGTCATCGCCGTCTCGCTGGCGGCGGTCTGCGCGGTCCAGAGCGTCCGTACCGCGCGGCGCGGGCTGCGCGCCGCCCACGCCCGTGACCTCCAGGCCCTCGCCGAGGACGCCGACGGACGGGTCGCCACCGTGATCCGGCAGTTCGAGTGGGCCGTGAACGACGTCGTCCACCTGAAGCGCCAGGTCGAGCGCGGCGAAGCGGCGGTCGACGCGCTCCTCGACCGTGCCAACGAGCGCGAGCGCCGCATCCGCGCGCTGGAACAGGACCTGGCGCAGGCGCGTGAGGAGATCGCGACCTTCGCCACGGCCACGGGCGAGCCGGGCCCGTTCGCGCCGGCGGCCGAGGGAGCGAGCGTCCCACACTTCCGCTGGGCGGTCCATCGTGACGGCCACCGCGCGAACATGGAGCTCGAGTGCGTGGCCTCGTCGCACCGGCCGGCACGCGTCCGGATCGTCGACCAGTCGGGGGACATCGTGATGACGAGCGGGACCCCCATGCGCACCGAGGACGGGGCTGCGCTCTTCTCCCTGTCGAAGCCGCCGGCGGAGCTCCTGGACGCGCTGGAGGCCGGGATCGAGACCACCTACGCGTTCCAGGCGTTCGTCGACTACGAATGGCGTCAGATCACCGTCGAGGACAGCGGCCGTCGCACGAAGGTCGTCATGGACAAGCAGGGCCGCAGCTACCGCGTGACCGACACCGAGCGCATGCTCGAGCTGCGCGACGGTCGCCGCCGCAGACGACGCCACGAGCCTCCGGCCACGTTCGCGCAGCTCAACTGAAATCGTCGCTCTGTAGCATTGAGGCGAGCGGTCACCCGTGCCGGGCGGACGCGTATGGGGCTGTAGCTCAGCGGATAGAGCGCCGCCGTCCTAAGGCGGGCGTCGCCGGTTCGATTCCGGCCAGCCCCTCCCGCGGCGTCCTCGCCTCGGCTGCGCGACGGCGAGCCGCCTTCAGAACCGCGCCTGCTCCATCGCCTCGAGCAGCGGACCCGGCACGATCCCGAGGGCCGTCACCGCGAGCGCGCAGACCGCGAGCACCGCGCGGCTCACGGGATCGCCCCGAGACCACTCACCCATCCCGTCGCGCAGCGCGGACGCGAGCACGCGGAGCGCGACGACGGCCCAGGCCGCGCCGGCGAGCGCGCCGACGGCGACGAGCCACGCGAGCTGCGCCGCCGTGGCCGCCTCGAGCACATACACGCGCGCGACGAAGCCCGCGGTCGGCGGCACGCCGGCGGCGGCGAGGAGCACGAGCCCGAGCGCGGCCGCCGCGAGCGGGCTCGTGCGGGCGAGGCCGCGGAGGCCGTCGGCGCTCACCCCGGGCCCGAGGGCCGCGAGCGCGGCGAAGCCGCCGATGGTCGTCAGCGCCGTCAGGGCGAGCATGGTCGCGACCGCGCCGGCGGCGGCGCTCCCGGCCGCGAGGCCGACCGCCGCGTAGCCGAGCTGCGCGATCGCCGCGAAGAGGACCACGCGCCGGAGCGAGCGCTCGACGAGGGCGGCGAGGGTCGGAACGGCGATCGTCGCGGCTGCGAGCGCGGCCATCGTGACGCGCCAATCGAGCGGCGCCGTCAGCGTGACCGGGTCCGCGATCCGCAGCAGCAGCGCGAACGCCGCGATGCCGGGCACGAGCACCCGGAACGCCGCGATCCCGGTCGCCGCGGACGCGCGCGACCCCGCCGCGCCGAACGAGAACGGCACGAGGCCGGCCGCCGCCGCGATCGCGGCCAGCACCAGCGCGAGGCCGACGCGCGCGAGCGGCGTGCCGGCGACGCCCGCGATGCCGACGTCCGTCGAACCGCTCGCCGCCCAGACGAGCGCGATGCCGAGCGCCATGAGCGCGGCCCCGCTCATGCCGAGGAGCAGGTCCCCGCCCGACGCGTCGCGCACGCCGGCCTCGCGATCGGCGACGCGTCCGAGGACGTGCAGCGGCAGGGACGCGAGCACGAAGCCGACGAGCGCGACCACGAGGTCCTGCGCCGCGACGACGACGAGCGCGCCCGCGGTCGACAGGAGCAGCAGCGCGGCGACGTGGGCTGCGGGGACCCGCGTCGCCCCGGCCTGCGGGACGCCCGCGAGCATCGCGAGCGCCGCCGCGCCGGTGGCCAGCACCGTGAACACGACGGCGCGCGGATCGTGTCGCACCAGGCCCGCGATCGTCGCGCCATCCGGGCCGGCGAGCGCCGTCACGCCGGCCGCGAGCGCGATCACCGACGCGAGCCAGACCACGGCACGCTCGTCCGCCGGGGCGATTTCGTGCAGGAGCACGAGGAGCGCCGCGCCGGCCGCGAGCACGAGCACGGGAAGCGCGACGAGCAGCTCCGCCGTCAACGCGCCGCTCCGATCCGCACCATGTCGACGGGAAGGCGGTCCGTGAGCAGCACCGGTGCGACCCCCAGGATGATGACGATCGCGAGCAGCGGTGCGACGAGGAGCGCGTCACGACGGCGGACGCCGCGCGTCGTGGGGACCGGTCCGTGCGCGCGCCGGCGGATGAGCGAGAGCCCACCGAGGGCGACCACGAACATGGCGGCGGCGGCGACGGTCGCCGCGACCGGGTAGCGGGCGTACGTCCCGGCGAGCACGAGGACCGCTCCGGCGAACGTCGCGCTTCCCGGAACGGCGACGAGCGCGCCGACCGCCGGCGCGAGGAGCGGGAACGGCGCGACGCGCGACGGCGGACCGTCCAGACAGAGCAGCAGCGCCGCGGCCGCGAGCCCGATGGAGAGGGCGACGACCGCGCTCCCGGCGACCGACGTGCCGCTGGCCGCGAACAGCCCGAGCGCGGCCAGGTTCTGCTCCGACAGCACGAGGTACGCGACCAGGCGCCGCGGATCGTCCTGGCGGAGCGCGATGAGCGCGGTGTAGACGGCGCCGACGGCGCAGAACGCGACGAGGAGCGGCGCCGCCGCGGCGAGGGCGTCGGGGAAGAGCCCGAGCGCGAGACGGATGGTCGCCGCGAGCGCGACCAGGGCGAGCGCGGACGGGAGGACGAGCGCCAGCGGGAGCGGCGCCCGCTCGTACAGCCGCACGCCCCAGACGTGGAGCGGGAAGACGCCAAGCCGCGCCGCGAGGGCCGGGAGCACGAGCAGCAGCGGAGCCAGCTGTGCCGTCGCCGCGAGCGGCCGCGCGGCGAGCGCGTCGACGTCGGCGCCGCCGCGCAGCACCGCGAGCGACACGATGGTCACCAGCAGCAGCGCGTCGGCGGCGAGGGCCGGTCCGACGAGCCGCCGTACCGCGTCCGCCCCGCGCCGACCGCCCCAGCGCCCGACGAGGACGGCGAGCGGGATGAGGAGGGCCTCCCAGAAGACGAAGAAGAGGACAAGGTCGCGCGAGACGAGCGCCCCGTCGGCGCCGGCGAGCAGCACCGCCAGGAGCGCGAAGTACGCGCGGCGGTCGGGGACGCGCGCGCTCGCGGCAGCGGCCGCGGAGAAGAGCAGGCCGGCCGCGGCGGCCAGCGACCCGGCGAGCCCGTCGACGCCGACCGCGTACGTCGCGCCGAGCGCCGGGATCCACGGCAGGCGGACCGCCGAGGGCGCGGCGACGGCCGCGTACGCGGCGAGGGCGGCCGAGGCGAGCGCCGTGCCGGCCACGATCCACCGCGCGGCGCGCCCGGCGCGCGGGACGAGGCACGCCACGGCGGCCGCGAGGGGCAGCGCGACGAGGAGCGTCGCGATCACCGCACGATCCAGAACGCGGCGAGCGCCACGGTGGCCGTGAGCAGGACGGCCTGGGAGACGCGGAGCGGCGCGCGGTGCGCGGCCGCCGCGAGGCTGCCGAGCATCTCGACGGCGAGCGCGACGACGTCGGTCGCCGCGCCGAGCACTTCCTCCGTCCCGCGCTCCAGCGTGCGCGTGACCGCGGCGAGCGCGGCCCCGCCCCACCCGTCGAGCGCGCGCACGCCACGCACCGCCCCGGCCGCGCGGGCGAGCGGCGCGGGTCGACGCCGCGCGGCGAGGTACCCGGCGACGAGACCGCCGATCGCGGCCGTGGCCCACGCGGCGACGACCGGCGCGGGCAGCGGATCGCGCGCGACGCCCAGCGACAGCGCCGACACGGCGAGCGGCGGCAGCGCCGCGGCGGCCGCGGCGAGCGCGAGCGCGGCGGCATCGGCGACGGCGGCCCCGCCGGCGGCGGCGGGGGCCGACGAGAGCGCCAGCGCCAGACGGCGGCCCGCGAGCGGACCGCCGACGACGAACGCGCTCGAGGCCACGGCGGCGACGGCGAGCGCGGCCCTCGCCACCGCGCCGCTCGGCGTGCGCCCGCGATCCAGCAGGGAGAGCGCGGCGAGCGCCAGCACGTGCACCAGGAGCAGGAGCAGCGCGACGAACGTGTTGCCCGTGCCGACGGCGGCGAACACGACGCCGAGCTGCGCGATGCCGATCCAGGCCGACGCGCGCCGCGGCTCGTGCTGCGCGTGCGCACCGACCGCGGCGACGACCGCGGTGGCGGCGCCGGCGACGGTCCCGGCCGCGAGCACGCCCTGGGGCACGATCTCGGCGATCCGCACGAGCAGCACGGCGCCGGCCGGCGCCAGCGCGACGGCGCGCACGAGCGCCAGCGAGGGTGCCGGGGCCTCGGTCGCGTCGACGAGCCAGCGGTGCAGCGGCAGCTGTGCCGAGCGCGCGATCGCCGCCACGAGCAGCAGCGCGCCGGACCAGCCGAGAGCCTCCACGGCGCCCGGCACGACCGGCGCCGCCTCGACGCGCGCCCGCAGCTCCTGGAGGTCGACGGTGCGCAACACGGTGAGGAGCCCGAGCGTGCCGACGACGAGCGCGACGTCGCCGAGCCTCGCCACGGCGAACGACGCGCGGGCCGCGTCGGCCGCGGCCGCGCGGTCGGCGCGCTCGCCGAGCAGCGCGTAAGCGGCGAACGCGGCGAGCTCCCAGCCGGCCAGGAGGAGGACGAGGTTCGACGCGGTGAGGATCACCAGGGTCGCGGCGACGAGGACAGGCGACGCCACGTGCGCGACCGGACGCTGCCGCGCCGCGAGCGACGCGGCGCAGACGAGCGCCGAGGCGCCGGTGAGCGCGAGGACGAGCGGCATCATGGGCGGGTCGAGGCGGAGCGCGAGGTCCGCGCCGGACAGCGGCAGCCACGGCCCGAGCTCGGCGACGAGCGACCCCTTCCCGGCGGCGAATGCCTGCGTCATCGCCAGCGCAGCGACGAAAGAGAGCGCGAGCGCACCGCAGGCGACCGCGCCGGCCACGCGCGGCCGGCCGAGCGCGCCGGCGATCACGGCGGCGGCCGCGCCCGCGATGGGCAGCACGACCGTGAGGACGAGCGTCACCACGCGAACCTATACTTTTTCGTGAGTGAGCCCGCGTGCGTTCGTCGTGCGAGCGATCACCGTACCCTCGCGAGCGCGATGGACGAATCCCCGAAGGTGGCTCACGTTCGCGGGGTGTGGCTCAGCTTGGTAGAGCGCTTGGTTCGGGACCAAGAGGTCGAGAGTTCAAATCTCTCCACCCCGACACGAGCGGCTTTCGCGGGTCGCCGGACCTTGAGGGCACTGCCGGATCGCGACCTCCTATGGACCGCAACGTCCCGCCGCGAGCGCGGCCCGCGAGCGCGAGCGATTCGACCGGCGCCGCGCGGGGACCTCGCGGACCTGTCCGCCGCGGCCGCATCGGCCTGGCGCGAGAGGAGCTCGCGGAATGCGAGATCGTCTGCGCCAACCGATCCGCCGACGATCGCGGAGTCAGCGGCTGCGGGACGGGACGGCGGCCTGATGGCCTACTCTCCCTCATGGTGTGGCCGCTCGACGTACCACTCCCGCCCGACGCCGCGCTCGCTCGCGTCCGCGCCTCGATCAACCTCCCCAGGAAGCGCGCGCTCGGGATCTTCAAGACGCAGAACGAGTACGTCGGTGTCGTCGCCGCGGACGCGTTCGAGATATGGGAGCGGCGCGCTCACGCGGTCCACGCGGTGGGTCGGGTCCGGGGCCGGCGGGGCGGCTCGCGCATCGAGGTGGAGTTCCACGTGAACCCGCGGGCCCGCATCCTCACGGTGCTGTTCTACGTCCTGTATGCCGCCGCGGTCGTGCAGTTCCTCGCGCTGCGGACGAGCGCGCCGTCCGGCTCGCTCGACGCCGTCGTCGTCGCGGCCGGCGCGCTGGCCCCGGCCGCGATCTTCGCGATCAGCGCGGCCCGCCAGCGCGCGAACCTCCTCGGCTTCGTCAGCCGGCTGTACGCGGAGGGCGAGCGCTCGGCCCAGCGCCGCGCGCCGGGGATACCTTGACGATGCGCGGTACCGGATGGCCGAGGCCCGGGGCAGGGGCACGTCGGCGAGGGCCGCGACACCGTCCGTACCTGAGATTGCCGCGACTCCATTGATCTGCGGACCGATCCTGCGTTTCTCGGGCACACCGATCGTCCTGCTCCACCTGCCCCTGCCGGCGCCGAGGCCCGCGTGACCGTCGTCAAGAGGATCTCGTTGTACGGTCTGTTCCCGCCGACACGAGGGGGTCGGCCGATCGTGTTCGCCGTCAGCGTGCGGCGCGGCAAACGACTACCGCTGGAGCAACCCGAGTACGCACGGCGGTGGCTTGAAGAGGTCTAGAAGCCCTTGCCGTAGACCAGCTCGGGCAAGAAGTAGGCGAGCTGCGGGAAGAACCAGAGGACGGCCATCGCCAGGACCTGGATGCCCATGAACGGGTACATGCCCTGGAAGATCTCGTTGAGGGTGACGCCCTCGCCCACGACGCCTTTCAGGTAGTAGGCCGACATCGCGACCGGCGGCGAGAGGAAGGAGGTCTGCTGGTTGAGCGCGATCATGATCCCGAAGAAGAAGGGGTCGGTCGCGTAGTTGTCCGGGAAGCGGTCGTTGAAGCCGGCCAGGAGCGGGAGGAACAGCGGCAGGAAGATGATCGTGATCTCCGTCCACTCGAGCGGCCACCCCAGGAGGAAGATGACGGCCTGGGCGACCCAGAAGAACTGCTCGGGTCCGAGGTTGAGCGAGTCGACGAAGTCGCCGATCACGGCCGCGCCGCCGAGCCGAGCGAAGACGGCCGCGAAGATGCTCGAGCCGACGAGCAGCCAGCCCACCATCGCCGACGTGCGCACCGTGAGGAACACGGACTCGCGCATCATCCCGAGGTTCAGCTTGCGGTGCCCGATGGCCAGGACGATCGCGCCCAGGGCCCCGAGGGCGGCGCCCTCCGACGGCGTCGCGAACCCGAAGAAGATCGCCAGCAGCACCGCGAGGATCAGCCCGACGATCGGCAGGAAGCCGCGGAGGACGAGCGCGAGCATCTCCGCGGCGGTGACCCTTTCGCGCTCGGCCTTCGGGATCATCGGCGCGACCGCCGGGCGGAAGATCGCCCAGAGCACCAGGAAGCCGAAGTACAGCCCGGCGAGCATGAAGCCCGGGAGGAACGCGCCGGCGTACAGCCTGGGGACGGAGACGCCCGCGACGAAGCCGTACAGGATGAGCAGCACGCTCGGCGGGATGAGGATGCCGAGGGTGCCCGAAGCGGTGATCGTGCCCGCCGCGTACTGCCGGTTGTAGCCGGCGCGCATCATCGCCGGGAACGCCAGGAGCCCGAGGAGCGTGACCGACGCGCCGACGATGCCGGTCGCCGTCGCGAAGATCGTGCCGGTCGCGAGCGTCGCGACGGCCAGCGAGCCCGGCATCCAGCCGAACATCACCTGCACGGCGTGGAAGAGCTCGTCGAGGATGCCGGCGCGCTCGACGAGGTAGCCCATGAAGAGGAACAGCGGGATCGCGACGAGGACGTCGTTCTGCATCACGAAGAAGGTGCGCTGGACGACGAGGTCGAACACGACGAAGCCGATGCCTAGGAACCCGAACGTGATGCCGAGCGACATCATGGTGAACGCGGTCGGAAAGCCGATCATGATCGCGACGACCAGGAGCAGCAGCATCGTGACGCCGAGGACCTCGGGACTCACCTAGAGCTCGCTCTGCCGCGCGAGGACCGTCTCGGTCTCCTCGACGTCGGCGAGGCGCCGCGGCCACGCGCCGGTCCGCATCGCCTGGAACGCGCGGATCGTCTCCGCGATGCCTTGGAGCGCCATGAGCGTCCCGGCGATCGGGATGACGAACTTCAGCGGCCAGAGCGGCGGCGCCCACGCGGAGGTGAACGAGCGCTCGCCGATGAGGAACGACGCGACGGCCCACTGGAACCCGACGGAGACCAGGGCCAGCATCCCCGGGAAGAACGCGCCGATGTAGAGGACGAAGTCGACCGTCGCCTGCGTCCGCACCGGCCAGTTCCGGTAGAAGATGTCGCCTCGCACCATCGCCCCACGCGAGAGGGCATAGGCGCCGCCGAGCATGAACAGCGTCGCGTAGAAGTAATAGGACATGTCGTACGAGAAGGTGTAGGTGAACCAGATCTGGCGGACGACCGGACCGAACCACTTGCTCAGGTAGCGCATCGCGATGTCGAACGAGATGAGGAAGGTGCTGACCAGGATGATCCACGAGACGATCTTCCCGCTCCAGGCGCTCACCCGGTCGATCGAGAACAGGACCTGCTGCACGCTCCTCACCCCTCCCCGGTCAGGCAGCGGGGCCCCGGTCGCCCAGGGCCCCGCTGGACTCGTCGGTCACCCGCTCGGCGCTCGCTATACCTTCGGTCGCGCTTCGTAAGACACCGGATCCGGAGTCTTGATGTCGATGGCCGACGACCACGGGAAGATGCGCTCGGCCCATGCGCGCTGCGACTTGAGGACCGCGACGAAGTCCGGGTTGTTCGCCGACTCGGCCTTGACCACGTCGTCCCAGGCCTTGAGCTGCGCCTGCTTCACGGAGTCGGGCGTCACGATGATCTGGACGCCCTTGTCCTGGAGCACCTTGAAGTCCTTGGAGTTCTGGTCCTCGAGGATCCACTCGCCGTCGCTCGCGGCCGCGATGAGCGACCACTTCATGATCGCCTGCAGGTCCTTCGGCATCGCGTCGAACTTCGTCTTGTTCAGGTCCACCACGAGCATCTCGCTCGGCTGGTGGTAGGACTGCGTCATGAGGACCTTGCGAACGTCGGGCAGGCCGTAGGCGATGTCCGAGGTGGGGTTGTTGAACTCGGCGGCGTCGATGACGCCGCGGTCGAGGGCGGAGGCCACCTCCGCGCCGGCCACGGACACCACGCTCGCCCCAAGCGCCTGGTAGATGCCGGTCGCCAGGCCGACGGTGCGGAACTTCATGCCCTGGAAGTCCGCCGGCGAGGTGATGGGGGTCTTGAACCACCCGAGGGGCTGGTTGTGGCCGGCCGGCCCTGCGAAGAACGACACCACGTTGAGCTTGAGCTTCTCCTGCATGATCTTCGTGTAGATCGCCTGGCCGCCGCCGTAGTAGTACCAGGCGAGCCAGTTCGCGACGCTCATGCCCATCATCGGACCGGTGCCGAAGAGGCTCACCGCGTGGTCCTTGCCGTAGTAGTAGGCGGGCACGTGGTGCGCGCCGTCGAGCGTGCCCGAGCTCACCGCGTCGATCGCGGTGTTGATGTTCGTGACGGAGTTCACCGCGAGCGTGTCGATCTTCAGCCGGCCGCCCGAGATCTCGTCCACGCTCTTCGCCCAGTTGAGGAACATCGTCTGGAAAATGTCCTTGCCGGCCCAGCCGGACTGGATCTTCCATGTGATCGTCTCAGCGGGCTTCGCGGTCGTCGCGCCACCGGTCGCCCCGGACGACGCCGCCGCCGACGGGGCGGTCGTGCCCGTGGGCGCGTTCGCGGAGAGGCACGAGCCGAGGAACGACGAGACCCCACCATGGAGAGGTACCTCAGGATGCCGCGACGTGACGAGAGAAGATCCATGTGCCGTTTCCACCTCCTACCCCGCTGCGCGATGGCTGGAATCCGCGTCATTCGATTCCCAACCTTTGCGCCTGTCAAGTCCGCGTTTTCGCCATGCGAACGCTACTTGGAGGAGGAGGCGATGCGGAGGGCCTCGTCGCGCGTGATCTGAGCCTCGAGGCGGACCGTGACGTCGCCGCGCTGCCAGAGCAGCGTGTTCCCCGCGAGGCGCAGCGTCTCCTCGCGAACCTGCCCCGTGGCGTCGCGGTAGAACAAAAGGTGCGGCGCGCCGGCCAGCCACAGGCCGGGCTCGTCGTTCACCGTGACGTCGTCGACGGTGGTGCCCGGACCGACGGCCTTCGCCATGAAGGCGCGCTCGAGCACCCCGCGAAGCTCCACCACGACGGCCGTCACCGGCGGCAGCGACGACGTCGGAAGGCCGTGCCCGGCGAGGTAGACGAGCGTGACGCGCTCGCCGCCCGGGATGGCCTCGACGTAGACGGCGTCGGGCTCGCCCAGCGCCGCGGGCACGGCGATCGGCATGCTCGTGCGCCTGCGTGCCTGCTCCAGCGTCACGAGCTCGCCCGGGAACACGAGGCTCGCCGTCGGCGAGGCGGGAGCCGTCGGCGGCGAGGGCACGCGGAAGATGTCGATCCCGCCCAGGCGCAGCAGGTCCGCGGCGGCCGCGCGCACCTGCGGGGACGCCAGGGCGACGGCGAGCGCGACCAGGATCGCCGTGAGCGCCGCGGGCACCAAGGCCGGGCGCGCCGCCCTCGCGGCCCGCGCGGCGCGCCGCTCGGCGATGCGCGCGCGGACGCCCTCCCGCATCCGCGTCGGCACGGGGTGGTCGAGCCGCGCGCCGATCTCGACCAGCGTCGCGACGAGGGCGCGCTCGTCCATGAGGCTACTCACGCTCGGCCGCCGCGGGGAGGAGCCCGCGCAGCCGGGCCATCGCGCGGGAGAGGCGCGACTTCACGGTGCCCCGGGCGACCCCGAGCGCGTCGGCCATCTCCGCCTCGGAGAGGTCGAAGAAGTAGCGGTAGGCGATGACGAGCCGGTCCTCGTCGGGCAGGCGCCGGAGCGCCGCGAGCACGAGCTCGCGCCGCTCGGCGGCCACGGCCGCGCCCTCGGGCGACAGGGCCGTGTCGGCCGAGGGGCGGTCCGCGGCCACGCTGAGACCGACCGTCGGTCGGCGGCCGGCCGCCTTGCGGCGGTTGATGGCCTCGTTCGCGACGATCCGCAGCAGCCAGGGTCGGAACGGAGCGCCCGGGCGGAAGCGGTCGAGCGCGTAGAAAGCCTTCACGAACGCCTCCTGCGCGGCATCGTCCGCGTCGGCGCCGTCGCCGGTGATGACGTACGCGGTGCGCGCCGCCAGCGTCTGATAGCGGACCACGAGCTCGCCGTACGCATCCGCGTCGCCGTGCTTCGCACGCTCCACCAGCTCCGTGTCGTCCGTCGGTCGGCCCTCCAACGGATCGCGAACGCCGTCCGCACCCACTACAACATCCGCGCCGTGCGGTTCCGCCTCAGACCGTGACGAGGTCTTGGAGCGCGCGGTACCGCGCCTCGACCCCCGTGCGTGTGGCCGCGGCGATGCCGTCGATGCTGAACCGCTCGACCGCGTACGACGCGCACACCGTCCCGTGGAGCACGGCGCGGCGGAGCGCGCGGTCGTCGAGCGCCGCGCACTCGGCGAGGTGGCCGAGCATGCCGCCGGCGAACGCGTCGCCCGCGCCGGTCGGGTCGGCCACGTCGTCGACGGGATACGCGGGCGCCCAGAACGACGTCTCGCGCGTGAACATGGTCGCGCCGTACTCGCCCCGCTTCACCACCACGACCTTCGGCCCGAGCCCGAGGATGTCGCGCGCCGCGCGGACGATGCTGAAGGTGCTGCACAGCTGGCGCGCCTCGGTCTCGTTCAGACACACGATGTCGGCGCGGCCCATGACGCCCAGCAGCGCGGCGCGGCAGTGCTCGATCCAGTAGTTCATCGTGTCGAGCGCGACGAGCCGAGGCGAGCCGGCCTGCTCGAGGGTGGCCAGCTGGATCTCGGGGTGGATGTTCGCGAGGAACAGCAGCTCGCTGTCGCGGAACGCGGCCGGGATGGCCGGGCGCCAGTCGCCGAAGACGCCGAGCTCGGTGTTGACCGTCTCGGCCGTGTTGAGCGCGTAGTCGTACGTCCCGCTCCAGCGGAACGAGCGTCCGGGCCGCCGCTCCAGACCGCCGAGGTCCACGCCGGGGCGGCGCAGGCGCGCGACGTCCGCCTCGGCGAAGTCGTCGCCGACGACGCCGACGACCCGCACGGGGGCGTAGAGCGACGCGGCGACCGAGAAGTAGGATGCGGCACCGCCGAGCACCCCCGCCCGCGCGTCGCCCGGCGTCCGGACGTCGTCGTACGCGACCGAGCCGACGACGAGGATGGCCATGTCAGGCCGGAGCGCCCAGGAACCCGATCACGGTGAGCAGCGCGTAGGTCCCGGCGACCGCGAGCGCGAACCAGTCGGTGTCGAGCACGCGCTCCTCGGCGCCGCGCGCGGCCCAGAGCGCGTTGAGCGCGCGCTGCCCGTAGACGACCACGGCCGTCCCGGCCACCAGCTCGACGGCGTCGAGGACGAGGAAGATCGGATCGCTCGCGTAGTGCGTGAAGGTGACCCACCAGATGGCCACGCCGAGCGCCGCGGTCGTCGCGTCGATGCGCGGCGTGCCGCCCGACCGCCGCGCGAGGTCCCCGATCGCCCGGAAGTGGCGGTGCGCCTGCCACGCGTTGTAGCCGGGGACGAAGATCGACAGCGCGTGCGCGACCGGGTCCTTGCGCCGATCGCCGTCCTCGCGGCGCAGCTCGGCCCAGGTGAGGCCGAACCAGATGGGGATGTAGGCGCCGAGCGACAGCACGGTGAGCGCGCCGACGAGCCACAGCGGCCGCCGGCGCCCGAGCCTCGGCGCGGCCGCCGGCCGTGCGCTCACACCGCACCCGCGCGCCGCAGCGCCGCGATCTCGTCGCCGCCGTACCCGGCCTCGCGCAGCACCTCGTCGGTGTGCTGGCCGAGGAGCGGCGGCGGGAGCCGCACCGCCGGCGGCGTGCCGTCCATCCGCACGGGGATGCCCGGAGCACGCACCCGCCCGGCGGTGGGGTGGTCGACCTCGGCGATCAGGCCGAGGTGCCGCACCACCGGGTCGGCGAAGACCTCGTCGAGGCCGTTGATCGGGCCGACCGGGACGTTCGCCTCGCGGAGCAGCCGGACGACGCCGGTCTTGGAGAGACCGGCGATCCGCCGCTCCAGGATCGGCACGAGCTCCCCGCGGTGCGCGACCCGGCGCGGATTGTCCGCGAACCGCGGATCTTCGAGGAGCTCCTCGAGCTCCAGCGCGCGGCAGAGGCGCTCGAAGAGCGCGTTGTTCGCGACGCAGACGTTCACGTAGCCATCCGACGCGCGGAAGGTCTGATACGGGACGATCGAGGCGTGCACGTTCCCCTCGGGATGCGGCACGGTCCCGTCGGCGAAGAAGCGCGCGGCCTGCCGCGAGAGCAGCGCGACCTGACCGCCGATCATCGTCGCGTCGATCACCTGCCCCGTCCCGGTCCGCTCGCGCGCGTAGAGCGCGGTGACGACCGCGTGGGCCGCGAACATCCCCGCGACGACGTCGGCCTGCGGCACGCCGACCATGACCGGCTCGGCTCCGGGGGCGCCGGTGAGGCTCATGATCCCGCCCATGCCCTGCACGATGAGGTCATAGGCGGGCCACGCGCGTCCCGGCCCGTCCTGACCGAAGCCGGACAGGTGGCAGACGATCGTGCGGCGGCTGATCGCGCGGATGCGCTCGTCGGGGAAGCCGAGACGGGCGAGCGTGCCGGGGCTGAAGTTCTCGACGAGGACGTCCGACGCCTCGAGCAGCCGCTCGACGAGCCTCTTCCCCTCGGGGTGCTTCAGGTCGACGGTGATGCTGCGCTTGTTGCGATTGATCGCGAGGAAGTACGCGGAGGTCCCGCCGATCTCGGGCGGCTTCCACTGCCGCGTCTCGTCGCCGTCGCCGGGCATCTCGACCTTGATCACGTCGGCGCCGTGATCGCCGAGCATGAGCGTGCAGTACGGCCCGGCGAGCGCGCGCGTGAGGTCGAGCACGCGCACGCCGCTGAGCCCGCCCTGCGCGATCACCCGTCCTCCGCGTGGCGGACGATGCCGCCGGTGACCGTCGCGCGCACGCGCGCGGTCGCGAGCTCGTCCTCGCTCACGCGGGCGAGGTCGCGGTCGACGACGGTCACGTCCGCGCGCTTGCCGACCGCGAGCGTGCCGGCCTCGCGCTCGCGTCCGAGCGCGTAGGCGGCGCCGCGCGCGTAGCCGGCGAGCGCCTCGTCGACGGAGAGGCGCTGCGCGGGCGTCCACGCCTCGGCGTCGTGCGGCCGGCGGCGCGCGACGGCGGCGTGGATGCCGAGGAGCGGGTCTATCGGCTCGACGGGCGCGTCCGAGCCGAACGCGAGCACCGCGCCGCTCGCGAGCAGCGTGCGCCACGCGTACGCGCGGACGACGCGCCGCGCGCCCCAGTAGCGGTCCGCGAGGTCGCGGTCGCTCGTCGCGTGGATCGGCTGCATCGACGCGATGATGCCGAGGGAGCCGAAGCGAGTGAGATCGTCCGCTCGGACCAGCTGCAGGTGCTCGACCTTCTGGCGGAGCTCGGGAGCGGTCGCGCGTGTCGGCGCGATGGCCTCGAGGGCGGCGTGCACGGCGCGGTCGCCGATCGCGTGGACCGCGACGGCGATGCCGCCCGCCGCGGCCCGCGCGACGTCGCGCTCGAGCGCGGCCGGCTCGATCGTGAGCAGCCCACGGTCGTCGGTCCCGGCGTACGGCTCGTCGAGCGCCGCGGTCTGCGAGCCGAGCGCCCCGTCGGTGAAGATCTTGAGGTGGCCGATGCGCAGCCACTCGTCGCCGAAGCCCGTGCGCAGCCCCAGCCCGAGGGCCTCGTCGAGCCTCGCGCGCGGGATCCCCGCGCTCACGCGCATGCCCAGCTCGCCCGCCGCGCGCATGCGCTCGAAGGCGGCGAGCGGCACGCGCTCGCTGAACGCGTCGAGGCTCTCGAACCCCACCAGGCCCCGCCTCCAGGCCTCGCGCTGGCCCAGACGCGCGGCCGCGAGCATCTCGTCGTCGGTCGGCGGGGGCACGACGGCGTCGATGAGGCCGTTCGCGTTCTCCTGCAGCACGCCGGCGGGCTCGCCGCGCTCGTCGTGGAAGATCGCGCCGCCCGGCGGTGCCGGCGTGTCGCGCGTCACCCGGGCGCGCCGCAGGGCCTCGCTGTTCACCCACCGGGAGTGGCCGTCCCTGCTGCGCAGCGCCGCCGGATGACCGGCGCTGACGCGATCGAGCTCGCTCGCCGTGGGCCAGCGCCCCCAGGCGTTCTTGTCGAACCGGCCGCCCAGGATCCACGCCCCGGCGGGCAGCCGCCGCGCGTGGGCGGCCACGGCGGTGAGCGCCGCGTCGACCGTGGCGGCGTCGCGCAGGTCGAGCTGCGCCATCTGCAGCGCCCACCAGATGAAGTGCACGTGCGCGTCGCACCAGCCCGGCACGACGAGACCGCCGCGCGCGTCGAGCGTCTCGGCGCCGGGCGCTTCCCGGCGCAGGTCCGCCGCGCGCCCGAGCGCGGCGATGCGGCCCTCGCGCGCGAGGAGCGCCTCCGCCGAGGTGCCGTCGCCGACGTGGACGCGGCCGCCGTGGATGATGAGCGGCCTCACGACCGGAATCCTGCCTCACCGCGGAGCGGGACGAAGCGGACCGCGCCGTCGCGCTCCTCGCGGCCGTCGCGATGGCGCACGACGAGGTCCTGCGTCTCCAGCGTTCCGACCGGCGCGACGACGATCCCGTCGGGCCGGAGCTGGTCGAGCAGGGCCGCGTCGATCGCCGGCGACGCCGCGGTGACGATGATCCGGTCGTACGGCGCGTCGGGGCGGTAGCCGGCCGAGGCGTCGCCGTGGACGACGCGCACGTTGCGGTACCCCAGTCGCTCGAGCACGGCGCGCGCGCGCTCGGCGAGCACCGCGTGCCGTTCCACGCTGACGACGTCGCGCGCCAGCTCGCCGAGGACCGCGGCCTGATAGCCGGAGCCGCCGCCGACCTCGAGGACGTGATGGTCTTCCCCGACGCGGAGCAGCTCGGTCATGCGGGCGACGACGTAGGGCTGCGAGATCGTCTGCTCCTCGTCGATCGGCAGCGCGCGGTCGTCGTAGGCGGCGTCGCGGTCCCGCGGCCGCACGAACTCCTCGCGCGCGACGCGCGACATCGCCGCGAGCACGCGCTCGTCCGCGATCCCCAGACGTCTCAGGTGCCGCACCATGTCCGCTCGGGTGCCGCTCACGCGCACATGATGCGGCCGGGCAGGCTACCCCTTCTCGATCGGGACGCCGATGAGGCTCCCCCACTGGATCCCTCCGTTGGTCGTGCGCGACGAGCGTCTCGAGGGCGGGCGAGCCGGGCACGCCTCACCGTGCGGCTGGCGGCCCGAGCCAGGCCTCGAGCGTGGCGGGGAGCCGCGTCAGGTCGTCAAGGATCGCATCCGGTCGCACATCCAGCGCCGGCTGGCTGCTCGGCGTGCGACGGAGGATCGTCCGCATGCCGAGCCGCGACGCGCCCCAGACGTCCGCGTCGAGCCGGTCGCCGATCATGACCGCGTCGGCGGGCTCGGCGCTCGTCAGCGCGAGCGCGCGCTCGAAGATGCGCGGGTGCGGCTTCAGCCATCCGGTGCTGTGCGAGCTCACCACGGCGTCGATCGCGTCGGCGAGGCCGAACCGGCGCATGTCCTCCCACACGTCCTCGTCGCCGCGCGCGAGCGTGTTGGTCACGAGCGCGACCTTGAGACCGCGCTCGCTGCACCACCGGACCGCGCCGAACGCGCCCGGGACGGGCGTGGAGACCAGGTCCAGCGGGACGGTCAGGGCGATCCGCAGCCGGTCGAGCGAGATGTCGTCGATCCGCACCGCGGCGCCCCGCAGCCAGTCCTCGTACCAGCGGAGCGTCTCCTGGCGAAGGCGCGACTCCTCCATCTCGGGGGCGCCCGCGCCGTCCGCCGAGCCGAACGGTCCGAGATCCGCGTCCAGGAGGCGGTCGTACCAGTCGCGCTCACCGAACTCGCGCCGCAGCGCCTCGCGACGGAGCGCGTTCACGCGCTCGCGCGGCGCCCAGTGCTCGACGATGGTGTCGCCGACGTCGAACAGGACGGCGCGCAGGCCCATGTGGCTATCGTATCGGCGCATGCTGGACTTCGATCAGCTCGCGTTCATCGAGAAGTGGCGGCAGAGGGCGAGCCGCGGCGTCGTCGTCGCGCTCGACGGGACGCGCGGCGACGTCGTCGTGACGCTTCGCGTCGGCGATGGCGCGCAGCGCGTGGATCTGCGCGGCCGCGACGCGACCGGCGCGGTGCGCAAGCAGCGCCTGGCGATCGGCGACCGGGTGACGATGGCGATCGAGTTCGCCGCGAAGGACGTGACGCGAGGGAGCGGCGCGCGCCGGGCCGCGGACGGCGTCGTGGGGGCGGGCGCCACGGTCGAGGGCGTGGTCGGCGAGACCGGTGAGGTCGCCGTCGTCGACTGCGGGGCGCCGGTGCTCGTCCGCGGCGACACGCTCGCGGGCGCCGCAGTGGGCGACGCGGTGGCGTTCACGGTCGCGGCCGACGGGAAGGCCTACCTCATCCCGACGCGCTGAGCCGGTCCACCTGTTCCGCGATCTCCTCGGCGTCCGGGACCTCGCGCAGCTGGTGCACGTCGACGTAGCGGACGATCCCCGCGGCGTCGACGACGATGATCGCGCGCTCGGGGCGGCCGAGCTCGTCGTTGAAGACGCCGTACGCCCGCGAGGTCGCCCCGTGCGGCCAGAAGTCGCTGCACAGCGGGTACGCGACGCCGCCGAGCGATCCCGCCCAGGCCTTCAGCGTGTGGACGGCGTCGCACGTGATGCCCACGACCCGGGCATTCCCGCCGGCGAACCGCTCCTGGAGCGCGTTCAGCGCCGGCGCCTCGCTGTTTCAGGTATCGCTGAAGGCCCAGGCGTAGAACGCGAGCACGACGCGCGTGCCCCGCAGCGAAGACAGGACGACCTCCGTGCCGTCGTGCGCGGCGAGGCGGAAGTCGGGTGCCGGGTCGCCCACCCGGAGTGTCTTCGTCTCGGTCGCGAGCTTGCTGCGCCCGGTCGGAGGGGCCATCCGCCGTAGAGTAGTCCGCGCATGACCATCGATCAGGGCCGGCGCGTGCGCGTCGAGCGGCACCGGTTCCTCAGGTACGCCGTCGCGTGCCCCTTCTGCGGCACGACGGTCGGGCCGCGCTTCGTCACGCGCGAGCATCTCGACGTGCCGCCGAACCCGCCCTACGCCGCGACCGTGCGCTGCCCGAAGTGCCGCGAGGAGTTCGAGGTGCTGTTCTCCGACGCGCCCTAGCGTCGCGCGCTAGTTCGTCACGGTGACGACGAGGAAGACGCCCTGGTCTTCCATCCAGGTCGTGCCGTCGATCACCGGCCGGAGGGCGATCCGGTAGACGCCCGCCGTGCCGGGAGCGCGCACCTGGAAGGTGAACGACCCGACCGCGCCGGGCGGCACCGTCGTCTCGGTCTGTGCGGCGACGCGGTTCGCGGTGAGCCAGCCCACGCCCAGCGGAGCCCAGGCCTCGCTGTCACCGACGACGCCGAGGTTCGCCTGCTGGCCCGCGACGCCCTTGGCCCAGGGCCGCGTCCCGGTGTTCGTGAAGCTGATCGTGAGCGGGCCGCTCTCCGCTCCCGCGCGCAGGGTCGGGTACGCGGACTGCGACGCCCACCGGCTGTGGTAGCCGGTATCGGACACGACGAGCAGGTAGACACCCTGGTCCTCCATCCACTGGCGTCCATCGATCACCGGACGCAGCGGAATGCGGTAGGTGCCCGCCGTCGCCGGCGCGCGCACGGTGAAGCTGAACGTCCCCGTCGCGCCCGGCGCCACGGTGGCCTCGCTCTGGGCGGCGGGCCGGTCGGGGGCGAGCCAGCCCACGGCCATGCCGAGCGATGAGAAGGTGCGGTCGTCGCCGTTGATCCCGAGGTTGGCCTGCTCGCCGGCGACGCCCTTCTTCCAGGTGGCGGTGCCCGTGTTGCTGAACCGCACGGTCAGCTGCGTCGTCGCGCCCGGCGCGAGCGTCGGGAACGCCGACTGGTCGAGGAAGGAAGAGCGGTAGGTCATCGCCGGCGCGAAGCTCGGCGTTCCGGCGGTCGTGAATTCCCACTGATTGGTGACCGCCGCGCCGTTCACGGTGAGGTCGAACTTGACGCGGTACGTCGTCCCGGACGCGAGCGGCAGCTGCGGCACGACGACCTGGTAGTCGCGCTCGAACTGCTGCGGCGCGTAGTAGATCGGGACGACGGTGCCGTCCGGCGCGAGCACCGTCGCGCCGCGCATGTCCACCGGCTGGCCGCCGGAGTACACCACCATGATCGGATAGCCCACCGGGCCACGGACCCCCGACGGCAGCGGGCTGGGCGTCTCGTTGCCGCTCCACGACGGCGGGATGTTCGTCTGGCCGGCCGCGGGCGAGCGCACGAAATCCACCGGCCGGCGAGAGAAGTCGTACACGATGTTGGCGACCGTCGCGGAGCCGGCGAGCTCGGAGTGGCCCCAGCCGGTGGCGATCGCGCTCGGGTGCATCAGACCGAGCCGGTGGTAGGGGGCGTCCCAGAGCTGCTGCACGCCGTTGAGGCCGCCTCCGTAGGACGTGGCGACCTCGCTGACGAACGTGGTGGACCAGCCGGCGGCGGCGACGCGATCGCGGGGCGCGTAGCCGGTGTAGTACGGCAGCCCGGCGGTCTCGTAGTGCCCGAGCACGCGGTTCGCGCTGTTGTAGTTCGCGTGGTTCTGCGCGGCGAGCATCACGCGCGAGTCGCCCACGACGGGCGGCGCGCCGATCGCGGCACGCAGCTGGTTCTGCAGAGCGACCATCGCGGCACCGGAGACCGCGTCGGCGTCGGCGGGCGTGGAGCGCGCGACCGTCGTCGTCAGGACGAGCGAAGCGACCACCATCGCGCGCGCGACGAAGCCGACGCCCTGCCTCACCACTCGCAGAGCAGAACGGGCGGGACAGGGGCCCCGTTATCCCGGGAAGCTTGGGCTAGTACGACCGCCGGACGCTCGGAGAAGGCGCCGCCCGCCCGCGGCGCCTCGCCTCCATCACAGTCTTAGTGCTTCTTCGCCTTCTTGGCTGCCTTCTTCTTCTTGGCCGGCATCGAGGATCACCTCCCTTCCCACCTGAGTGATCTGACGCGCCCGCTATCAAAAGAGGCGTCGCTGGCGACCCGCCAGGCGGGAGGCCTGGCTGGATCGAGCGAGCCACTCTTCGAACTCTCGTCGCGGGATGCGCCAGACCCGACCCACCCGCACCGCGGGGATCCGCGTGGGGTCGGGGTCGTCCACCGCGCCGAGTCGGCGCAGGATGGTCGTGGGGTGTACGCGCAGCCGGCGGGCGACCTCGTCCGTCGTGAGGAATTCCTGCTGGGCGTCGGGGTCAAGCGGAGGTCTGCCGGCCACTGCGGCTCCTGCGAAGGCTGCTTCTACGAGCATCACCTGCGTCGCATGACTGTACCTGCACTGGCTGCGTTGTCAAGGTGTCGGACGCGCCGGTGCGACGCGGCCGCACGACGCCTACACTGGGCATCGGCGCGGGGTGTAGCGCAGCCTGGCAGCGCAGCTGAATGGGGTTCAGCAGGCCGGCAGTTCGAATCTGCCCACCCCGACAGCGATCACGAGCGTTCCGGCAGGTCCTCCGGCGGCAGCCCGAAGTACTCCCGCGTGATCCCGTACAGCCGCTCGCGGTCCTCGCGCAGCGCCGGGCGCAGCCCGTAGTGGTTGATCACCTTGATCTGCTCCTGCAGCCACTCCGCCCAGCAGGCCGAGCACACCCTCCGCGCGATCTGCTCCCCCAGCATCCCGGGCAGCACGCTCCCCGCGCCCTCGCGCCGCTCGCCGCACCGGACGCACGTCACGTCAGCCACGGGCGATGACGCCGAAGCGCGCGAGGGGCGCGTAACGCAGCGCCGCTCGCCCGACGACGTCGGCGAACGCCACCACGCCGAAGACGCGGCTGTCCGTGGAGTGGTCGGCGCGATCGCCGCGGACGACGACGCCGTCGTGGCGCACTTCGGCGACGCGCTTCAGCAGCAGCCGGGAGCGCTTACGGGGGTCGCGCACCACCACCACCTCGCCCGCGCGGGGCGGCCGGCGCTGGGGGAGGACGAGCAGCCAGTCTCCCTCCCGCAGCGCGGGCTCCATGCTGTGGCCGCGGACGGCCACGCGCCACGGCACGGCCGCGGCGCTACTTCTTCGTCGCGTAGAACATGTCGCTGATCTCCTTGACGGCGGCCTGCAGATCGGCGGCCGCCTGGGCATCCACGCTCTGCTTGTTCTTCGAGCAGAGCTTGGCGGCCTTCCAGAAGGTGTCGTGCAGCTTCGGGAACTTCTCGAGGTGCTCCGGCTTGAAGTAGTCGGACCAGAGGATCTCGAGCTCCTTCTTGCAGATCTGCGCGTGCTCCTCCTTCACCGCGATCATGCGGGCGAACGTCCCGCGCGTGGTGAAGTCGGTGGCCTTGGGGTCGAGCGCGCCGATCTTCTCGACCATCTTCGCCACGGTGTCGGCGGCGATCTTCGCCGGCGTCGGGTCGTAGATGCCACAGGGGATGTCGCAGTGCGCGTGCGCGACCGCGGTCGGCTCGAACAGTCGGGCGAACATGGCGGACTCCTCGGCTTCCATGGGAGCTGCCCGGGGCGCCCGGGCGCCCACCCACTCTAGATCAGGGGACGGACGCGCTGTCGAGCACGATCTCCATCTCGTCCACTCGCGGCGCGTCGGTCTCGAGGTCCCGGCCCATGAGCTCGCCGACGCGCGGAGGGAAGACCTGCACGCGGTAGCGGCCCGGGAAGACCGCGGCCGCGAACCGTCCGGCCACGTCGGTCTCGACCGCGGCGAGAGCGCCCATGTCGTCCAGGAAGTTGAGCGTCGCGCCGGCGACCGGGATCCCGCTCGCCGTACGCACCACACCGGTGACGAGCGTCCCCGGCCGCAGCACGAGATCGAGCGTCACGTCGCTCGACCCGAGGGTGACCGTGTCGGCGTCGTTCCAGGTCCGCTTCCGCGAGTAGTACTCGGCGACGTAGCCGCTGCGCGCCGGCGGGACGACGTTCACGACGTACGTCTCGGGCCGCGTCGCGATGACGTACCGGCCGGTGCTCCCGGTCTCCCGGCAGATCCGGCCCGTCGTGAAGGGCGTGTCGACGCACACGAGCGCGCCGCTCACGGGCTCCCCGCCGGCCGACCGCACCGTGCCGCTGATCGTGCGCAGCGCCGGCCCCGCGCGGAGCGCGACGTCCAGCGTCGCGTCGGCTCGCAGGTCGAACGGGCTCGCGTCGAACCCGTCGAGCGCGCCGTCGTACCAGACCGCGACCGCCGGGAAGTCGTCCGGCGGGACGGCCCAGACCCAGTACCGACCCGGCACGCGCAGGGCCGCGTAGCGGCCGTCCTTGTCGGTGCGCTCGCACTCCCAGGGGAGCGGCTCGGCGAGCGTCTTCAGGCAGACCTGCGCCTGCTCCACGGGCTTGCCGTCGAAGCGAACCGTGCCGCGAAGCGCGACGCCCCGCGCGAGGACGACGTCGACACCGGTGACGTCCTCGGTGCGCGCGTCGTACACGTTCGCCTCCTCGAGGAAGGCGCGGCCGACGGCCCACTGGCCGACGAGCCTCCCGCCGGGCGGGCCGTTCACCTCGACGCGATAGACGCCGGCCTTCACGTCGATCGCGTACGCGCCGTCGGCTCCGCTGCGCTCGCAGGTGGCGGCCTCGTCCGAGGCGGGGCGCGCGCACGCCTGGGCGCCCGCGACGGGTGCGCCGGCGGCGTCGCGCACGGACCCCGCGACGCGGTGCATCTCGGCGAGCTCGATCCACAGCGCCGCGTCGCCGCGCGCGAGGTCGGCGACCCGCCGCTCCACCGACCAGCCGCGGCCGCCCGACGGCCCGCTCGCCCGCACGAAGTACGTGCCGCCGGACAGCGTCATCTCGGCGGTGCCGGAGGCCGAGGCGTCGACGCAGCGCTCCTCGACCCTGGTCGACGACGCGCAGACGCGCGCGCCGGCGACCGCCCGCCCCGCCGTGCCCGTCACGACCACGCGCAGCGTGGACGCGCGCGGCTCGCTCGGCGGCGCGGACCGCGTGACGGTCGGCACCGGCGACGAGCACGCGGCGGCGACGACGATCAGGAGCGCCGGCACCCTCATCACCCGTGCATAACGGGGTCGGCGCGGCGGGGGAACGCGCTCAGCCGCGCCGCGCCGCCGCGGCGCTCGCGATGAGGCGCGAGACCTCGGCGAGCGGGCCGGCGATCTCCTCGCCGCGCTCGCGCCGCATGAGGTCGCGCATCGCCTGGCGGATCGGTTTGCCCTCGGAGAGCACGAGGTGGGTCTGCTCGGTGATCGGCATGGAGACGCCTTCGGCGGCCGCGGCGCGGTAGGCGGCCTCCGCCGTGGTGAGGCCTTCCGCGATCTGGCCCCCCAGACGCTCGCGGATCTGCGGCAGGCTCAGGCCCTGCGCGAGGAGGTCCCCCACCGTCCGGTTGCGCGAGTGCTTGCTGAAGCAGGTCACGATGAGGTCGCCGACGCCGGCGAGGCCGGCGACCGTGAGCGGATTCGCCCCGTGCGCGAAGCCGAACCGGGCGATCTCCGCCAGGCCGCGCGTCATGAAGCCCGCCTTGGCGTTGTCGCCGTACCCCATGCCGTCGATCGCTCCCGCGCCGAGCGCGACGATGTTCTTGAGCGCGCCGCAGAGCTCGACGCCGACCACGTCGGCGTCCGTGTACGCGCGGAACATCGGCGTCCCGACGACCGTCTGGAGCCGCCTCGCCGTCTCCGGCTCGGCCGCGGCGACGACGGTCGCGGCCGGATGGCCCGCGGCGATCTCGCGGCTGATGTTGGGCCCCGAGAGCACGGCCACGCGCGACGCCCCGACGACCTCGGTCCACAGCTCGCTCATGCGCCTTCCGTCCTCGGCGAGGCCCTTCGTCGCGGAGAGCACGTACTGCCCGGCGCGCAGGAGCGACCCGACGCGGTCGCGGAGCGCCGGGACGCCGATGCTCGGCGCCGCCACGATCACGTCGTCGGCGTCGGCGAGCGCGCGCCGCAGGTCCGCGGTCACCGCGACGCTGTCCGGCACGCGGATCCCGGGGAGGTAGCGGCGGTTCTCGCGCTCGGCCGCGATGCGCTCGGCCTGCGCGGCCTCGCGGGTCCAGAGGGTCACGCGGCGGCCGCCGTCGCGCGCGAGGATGGTCGCGAGGGTCGTCCCCCACGACCCGGCCTGCAGGACCGCGACGGCGCCCATCGGCGCTACGCGCCGACGCGCGGCTCGACGCCGCGCACGATGCGCTGGATGTTCGGCAGGTGCCGCGCGTACACGATGAGGCCGCCGATCACGATGAACGCGAGGGTGGCCCAGTGGAACGACACCCAGCCGGTGGCGCTGAAGACGAGGTACCCGGCGAGCGCGCCCGCGACGGCGGCGAGCGACCCGACCGAGACCATCCGCGTGATCGCGAGCCCGATCGCGAACGCGGCCACCGCCGAGGCCCACGCGGGGGTCGCGACGAAGAGCAGGGCCCCGAACCCGGTCGCGACCCCGCGGCCGCCGCGGCCGCGCAGCGTGATCGGCCAGCAGTGGCCGATGACGACGAAGACCGCCGCGAGCGCCTCGGCGATCGGGCGCCCCGCGCCGTCGGCGAACACGAGCTGCGCGAAGACGACCGCGAGGGCGCCCTTCAGGATGTCGAGCGTCGCGACGAGCAGGCCGGCGCCGCGCCCCAGCGTGCGGAACGTGTTCGTCGCGCCGGTCGAGCCCGACCCCACCGCCCGCAGGTCGACGTTGCGGTAGACCCGTCCCACGACGTAGCCGCTGGAGATCGAGCCCACGAGGTACCCGACGGCGGCCACGACCGCGAACGCGGCGGCACCGGTGAGCGTCATTCGAACGACGCCTTCAGCTCGATGACGATCGGGGTCCCCGCGAATCCGAAGCGGCGCCGGATCTCGTTCTCGAGGTAGCGCCGGTAGGTGAAGTGGACCGCGTCGGGGTGATCGGTGAAGAACACGAACGTCGGCGCCTTGCCGCGCGCCTGCGTCACGTGGCGGAAGCGGATCTCCTTCCCGTGGAACGCGGGCGGTGGATGCGCGGCGACCGCCTCGACGAGCATGCGGTGGAGGTCGCCGGTCGGGATCGCCCACCGCCGCCGCTCCACGATCGCGAGCGCGTCGGCGACCGTCTCGCGCACGTTGCGCCCCGTCTTCGCCGACACGAAGCGATGGCCCATCCAGGGCGCGAAGTGGAACTCGCGCGCGATCTCCGCCTCGACGGTGGCCGTCATCTCCGTGCCACGGTCTACCACGTCCCACTTGTTCACCGCCAGCACCAGTCCGACGCGCTCCTCGAGCGCGTAGCCGGCGATGTGCACGTCCTGGGCGGTGATGCCCTCGGTGGCGTCGCTGAGCAGGATCGCGACGTCGGCCCGCTCCAGCGCCCGCGCGGTGCGGACGAGCGCGTATTTCTCGATGCCCTCCTCGATCCGGCCGCGGCGCCGGATGCCCGCGGTGTCCACGAGGACGACCGGCCGTCCGTCGAAGTCGACGAGCGTGTCGACGGTGTCCCTGGTCGTGCCGGGCACCTCGCTCACCACCGCGCGCTCGGCGCCGACGAGCGCGTTCAGGAAGCTCGACTTTCCGACGTTGGGCCGGCCGACGATCGCGAGGTGCGCGTCGCCGGGGCGCTCCGCCGGCGTCTCGGGCGGCAGGAGCGCGACGACCTCGTCGAGGAGATCGCCGGTCCCGATCCCCTGGATCGCGGACACCGGGTGCGGCTTGCCGAGGCCGAGCTCGTAGAACTCGGCCGCCTGGGCCTCGCCCCGCCAGGAGTCCGCCTTGTTCGCCACCAGGAGCACCGGCTTGCGGCTGCGCCGCAGCAGGTCGGCGACGTCGTGCTCGACGGGGACGATGCCCGCCTTCGCGTCGACGAGGAAGAGGACGACGTCGGCCTCCGCGATCGCGGCCTCGGCCTGGCGGCGCACCGCGGCGCCGATCTCGCCCGTCCGAGCGTCCTCGAGCCCGCCGGTGTCGATGAGCGAGAACTCGCGCCCGCGCCACTCGGCGGTCGCGTAGATCCGGTCGCGGGTCGTGCCGGCGACGTCCTCGACGATGGCGACGCGCTCGCCGACGAGACGGTTGAACAGCGTGGACTTCCCGACGTTGGGGCGACCGACGATCGCGGCGACCGCGCGAGCCACCTACACCGAGACAGGCTGCGCGAGCGCCTCGACCCGCTCCTTCACCTCGAGCAGGGTGTCCATCGGGGTGGAGCACCCGCCGATGAGCCCTACCCGGTCCCGGCCGCGCACCCACTCCGGCCGCACCTCGTCGGCGGTCTCGATGTGGTGCGCGTCGCGCCCCTGCATGAGCGCGAGGTTCACCAGCTCCCGCGTGTTCGCCGAGTTGCGCCCGCCGACGACGATGAGCGTGCGCACCCGCTCCGCGAGCTCGCTCGCGGCGTGCTGCCGCTTCACCGTCACCGGGCACACCGTGTTGTAGACCTTCAGCTCCTGCGCGATGGTCGCGACGTGCGACACGAGCGCGGTGAACGCCCACGGCGGCTGCGTCGACTGCGACACGACGCCGGCGCGCTTCATCTTGGGCAGCCTCGTCCACTCCTGCTCGGTCTCGACGACCGAGACGTCCCCGCCGGCGAAGCCGAGCAGTCCCACGACCTCGGGGTGCTCGCGCGTGCCGAGGATGACGACGTGATAGCCCTCGTCCGCGAGCCGTTTCGTGAACCGCTGCGCGCGCAGGACGAGCGAGCAGGTGGCGTCGACGCAGTCGAGCCCGCGCTCCTCGATGCGCGCGCGCACCGCCGGCGGGACGCCGTGCGCACGGATCACGACGATGCCCTCGACCGCCTCGGACGGGTCCCCGATCACCCGGACGCCGCGCTCGGCGAGGCGCCGGCTGATCTCCGGGTTGTGCACGACCTGACCGAGGTTGTGCACGGGGCGGCCGCGTTCGGCCGCCGCCTCGGTGAGCTCGACGGCCTTCTTCACGCCGAAGCAGAACCCGTTCTCGCGCGCGAGGAGGACCTCCATGCGTATCAGTCTAGTGTCGCGCGCCGGGAATACCTTGACGACGCGCGGCCCGGACGGCCGAGGCCACGGAGCCGAGGAGGACGCGCCGGAGCGTATCCGCGGATACGTGAGGAGCGCCCGGCCGAGGCCGACACCGGCAGCGGCCGTCTGGGCCGATGCAGCGGCAAGGGATTCCCGGTGCGCGACACTAGTCGGCGTACACCCCGCGCATCTCGTACGGGAGCAGCTCCGCGACGCGGCGCATGATCGCGTCCGCGGACGCCTGGCGGTCCCGGCGCACCTCGGCGGGAAGGTCGGCGAAGCGGAACGGCGCGCCGAAGGTGATGACCGCCTCGGTGCGGCGGACGAGGCGCATGCGCGCCGTCCGCGTCCCGACGATCGCGCACGGGACGATCGGGGCGGCGGAGCGCTCGGCGAGCAGCGCGATCCCCGGCCGGGCGCGCAACAGCCGTCCGTCGGGGCTCCGGTGCCCCTCGGGGAACACGCCGAGCGGCAGGCCGTGCCGCAGCACGCGCATGGAGAGCTCGAGCGCGCGCCGGTCGCTCTCACCTCGCCGGATGGCGAAGTTCCCCGCGCCGCGCATGAGGAAGCCCACGACGAACCAGTCGAACGCCTCGACCTTGGCCATCCATCGGATCGGGATGCCGAGCGACAGCGACACGACGGGCGGGTCCTTCCAGTTCTGGTGGTTCGCGACGACGATGTACGGGCCCGCGGCGGGGACGTGCTCCCGCCCGCGGAGCTCGAACCGCGCGAACAGGAACACGACGAAGCGGATCGGCCGGAACAGCAGGCGCCAGAGCCACAGCTCCGAGGGCGGCTGCACCGGCGCGTCTCGGAAGAGGCGCTCGATCACGACCGCGTGACGATGGCGAGGACGCGCTCGAGCGCCTGCCCCACCGAGAGCCCGTCGGTACGCACGAGCACGGCGTCGTCGGCCGCGCGCAGCGGGGCCACCGCGCGCTCGCTGTCGATGCGGTCGCGGCGCAGGATCTCGTCCAGCAAGTCCGATCGCCCGCGCACGTCGCCGCGGGCGCGCAGCTCCTCCTCCCGCCGCTTCGCGCGCTCCGCGGCGGAGGCCGTCAGGTAGATCTTGCGCTCCGCGCCCGGCAGGACGACCGTGCCGATGTCGCGCCCGACCATCACGACGCGGCCGCGCTCCGCGAGCGCGCGCTGCTGGGCCACCATCGCGTCGCGGACCGCGGGGATGCGCGCCACCTGTGACACGACCGCGTCCACGCCGGCGTCGCGGATCGCCCAGGTGACGTCGTCGCCGTCGAGGAGCACGGTGTACGCGCGGCCGTCGCGCACCGTCGGCGGGCCGATCGCGATGCGGACCTCCCGCGCGAGCGCGGCGAGCCGGTCGCCGTCGTCAGCATCGACGCCTCGGCGCAGGGCCGCGAGGGCGACGGCGCGGTACATCGCTCCGGTGTCGAGGAAGAGGTACCCCAGGCGCTCCGCGACGAGCGCGCCGATCGTGCTCTTCCCCGCCCCGGCCGGGCCGTCGATCGCGATGGTCCGTGGCGTCACGTGCGACCCCGCTCGGCGGCGGCCAGCGCGCGCACCTCGGCGCTCGCGAGCTCGCGCCACTCTCCGGCCCGGAGCCGGCCCAGCGTCACTCCCCCGATGCGTACGCGGACGAGCCGCGTCACACGCAGGCCCACCGCGGCGCACATACGGCGCACCTGGCGCTTCCAGCCGGTGCGCAGCACCAGCCGCAGGCGGCCCGTCGCGCCCGCGCGTGACCGCACCTGGACGCGCTCGGCCCTCGCGACCCCTTCCTCGAGTCGTACGCCGCGGCGCAGGAGCGCGACCGCCGACCCGCCCAGGTCGCCGACGACGGTGACGTCGTACTCGCGCTCGTGCCCGTAGCGGGGATGCAGCACTCGCTCCATCCACTCGCCGTCGTTGGTGAGGAGGACGAGGCCCTCCGAGTCGGCGTCCAGACGGCCCACGGGGTAGAGGCGCTCGCGGGCGTCCACCAGGTCGACGACGCTGCGGCGCCCGCGCTCGTCGCGCGCCGTCGAGAGTACGCCGGCGGGTTTGTGCAGCGCGATGTAGCGGTGGCGCGCGGCGCGCGTGGGCCGGCCGTCGACGTCGATGCGCGCGCCGGGCGGCACCCTGGTCCCGAGCGTCGTCACGGTCTCGCCGTCGACCCGGACCCGCCCCGCGGCGATGAGCTCCTCGGCGCGCCGCCGCGACGCGACGCCACGGTCGGCGAGCGCTTTCTGGAGCCGGATCACGGCGCGGACGGGCCGGTGATCGCGCCCTCGGGCGTGAGCGCCCGCGGGAGCTCGTCGAGGCTGGCGAGGCCGAAGCACTCGAGGAACTCCCAGGTCGTGCCGTAGAGGATCGGCCGCCCGGGCGCCTCCCTCCGGCCGCGCTCCTCGATGAGCCGGCGCTGCATGAGCGTGTAGATCGTCTGGTCGCAGTTCACGCCGCGGATCGCCTCCACCTCGGCGCGCGTCACCGGCTGGCGGTAGGCGATGACCGCGAGCGTCTCGAGCGACGCGGGTGACACGCGGAGCCGATCGACACCCAGATACGCGGCGACCGCCGTGGCCTGCTCCGGCGACGTGACGAGCTGCCAGTCGTCGCCGTCGTGCGCGAGGCGCAGCCCCGACCCGGCGTAGGCCTCGGCGAGCTCGGCGAGCGCCGCCTCCACCTGCCTGGGGGTCGCGCCGACGATCTTCGCGAGCTCGCCGCGCGAGACGGGCTTCTCCGCGACGAAGAGCACCGCCTCGACGGCGCTAGCGGTCTGCGAGCGCACCGCCGCGTTCCCTCCTGCGGATGAGGATGTCGGCGAAGAGGCCGCTCTGCTCGAGGTCGACGACGACGCGCCGGTACAGGTCGAGCAGCGCGATGAACGTCACGACCGCCCACCCGAGCGTGGGGGCCGGACCGAGCAGCTCGCTGAACGCCACCGCGCCGCGCTCGGTCACGATCGTTTCGATCTCCGCCGTGCGCTCCTCGACCGAGTACCGCTCGCCCGGTGCGACCATGTCCTCCTGGCGCTGGCGCGCGGCGAGGGCGAGCACGCGTGTCCATGCCGCCGCGAGGGCGCCCACCTCTCCGCCGCGCGGCGGCAGGTCGACCGGCGTCCCGCCCTCGCGATGGAAGGCCCGCTCGCCCGACCGCAGGCGCTGACCCAGCGACGCGGCGCGCTCGCGCACGACCGCGTACTCCATGAGGCGGGCGCGCAGCTCCTCCTCGCTCTCGCCCTCGTCCTCCGGCGCGAGCGGCTCGAGCGCCGGCAGGAGGCTGCGGGCCTTCAGGAGGACCAGGCGCGAGGCGAGCGCGAGGAACGACGCGACCTCGTCGGCGGGCAGCGCCGCGAGCCCGCGCACCCGCGCGAGGTACGCGTCGGCGAGATCGCCGAGACGGACGGTGAGGATGTCGAGCTTCTTCTCCTCGACCAGCTCGAGGAGGAGCTCGAGCGGACCGTCGAATCCCTCGACGGTGACCCGCGGTCCCTCGCTCGCGAGCATCAGGGCAGCGCCTCGCGGTCGGCTCGTGCGAGGAGCGACTCGTCGGCGTCGGACGGCCGCTCGTGGTGCCGCGCGATGAGCCGCACGACGCGCTCCGAGCGCCCCTCCGCGCGGGCGAGCTCGGCGCCGCGTCGCGCGTGGTCGAGGTAGCGCGCGAACGTGGAGTCGGCGGCCGCGAGGCGCGCGCGGACGCGCGGCGCCGCGGCGTCGAGCAGGACCGCGGCGGCGCGATGCCACAGGCGCGTGCCCGCGGGCTTCGCGCGGTCGTGCAGCAGGCCGGCGAGGACGAGCTCCTCGTCGGCTCCGAGCTCGCGCAGCCTGCGCGCGGTGTGCTCGGCGTGCGCCTCGTCGCCGCGCGCGGCGGCGAGGTAGCGCCAGGTCTGCAGGACCCGGTGGAGCACGCCGATCACCCTCCCAGGAGGAAGCGCGCGAGCGCGACCGCGGGTCCGGCGACGAGCAGGGAGAAGACCTGTGGCGCGAGCAGGAGCAGGAACAGCAGGATGAACGGACCGTATCGCTGATAGCTGCGCCAGGACCACTGCTGCCGCGGCGGGAGCAGGCCGTACACGACGTTCGAGCCGTCGAGCGGCGGGATGGGGACGAGGTTGAAGACCGCGAGGACGGCGTTCCAGTACACGATGGCCGCCAGGATCCGCGGGTAGACGTCGCCCAGCGCGTCGGCGCCGCCGAAGCGCAGCGGGATGGCGGCGACCGCCGCCAGCGCGACGTTCGCGAGCGGGCCGGCGAGCGCGACGGCCGTGACGCCGAGAGACGAGCGCAGGCGCGACTCGTTGAAGGGGACGGGCTTGCCGTAGCCGAAGCCCGCCAGGACGAGGAGCAGCGTCCCGAACGGATCCAGGTGCGCCATGGGGTTGAGGCTCAGCCGGCCCAGCAGCCGCGCGGTGTCGTCGCCGAGCCGGTGCGCGGCGTACGCGTGCATGAACTCGTGCACGGTGATGCCGAGCACGATGGCGACGATGAACGCGACGAACCCCACCGGGTCGGTGGAGGCGTACTGCACCGGCGACACCAGGCCGCCCTGCAGCCACGCGTAGAGCAGGAGCAGCAGACCTATGAGCAGGAGCGGGTTCATCCCGCCCGGCCCGCCCATCCCGCGTCGTGCGCCGATCACTCGGGCTCAGTCTAGGGACGATCGCCGGAGCGAGACGCGACGCGACCGAGCAGCAGGCGCCGGCGCGGCACGCGGCGCGCGCTCCAGCGGAACGCCCCGCGGACCTCGTCGATCGCGCGCGCGTCGTCCGCGCGCCCGGCCAGGTGCACCTCCGCGTAGGGGGACCCGCGCTCGACGCGGTCCCCGACCTTCGCGCGCAGGACGATGCCGGTCCGGTGATCGATCGGATCGCCTTTCTTCTCGCGCCCTGCCCCGAGCCGCACGGAGGCCTGGCCGATGCGGTCGGCGGCGATGCGCGCGACGTACGCGGTGCGCGCCGCGCGCAGCACCTCGGTCTTCGGCGCCCGAGGCAGGCGCGCGGGATCGTCCACCATGCGCGCGTCGCCGCCCTGCGCCGCGACGAGCTCGCGCAGCTTCCGAAGCGCGCTGCCGTCGCCGAGGGCGCGCTCGGCGCGCCGGCGCGCGGAGGCGCGGTCGCGGGCCGCGCGTCCGAGCAGGAGCATCTCGGTCGACGCTGTCAGGGCGAGCTCCACCAGGTCCGCCGGGCCGTTCGCGCGCAGCGCCTCGATCGCCTCCGCGGCCTCGAGCGCGTTGCCCACGGCGTGCCCGAGCGGCTGATCCATGTCGCTGAGCTCGCAGACGACGGCGAGGCGGTCGGCCGCGCCGATGGCGACCATCGTCCGCGCGAGCGCCGTCGCCGCGCGCCGGTCCTTCATGAACGCGCCGCTGCCCACCTTCACGTCGAGCACGACGGCGTGCGCGCCGGCCGCGATCTTCTTGGACATGATGCTCGAGGCGATGAGCGGGATCGACGGCACGGTGCCGGTCGCGTCGCGCAGCGCGTACAGGAGTCCGTCGGCGGGAGCGAGGTCCTTCGTCTGCCCGGTCACGACGATGCCGACCCGCTCGAGCTGCTCCAGGAACTCCGCGGTCGTGAGATCGACGCGATACCCGGCGAACGATTCGAGCTTGTCGAGCGTGCCGCCGGAGAAGCCGAGGCCGCGCCCGCTCATCTTCGCCACCGGCAGACCGCAGGCCGCGACGATCGGCGCGACGACGAGCGTCGTCTTGTCGCCGACTCCGCCGGTGGAGTGCTTGTCGACGACCCGCCCGAACCGCGCGAGGTCGAGCCGCTGGCCCGAGGAGGCCATGCTCGACGTGAGGGCGGCCGTCTCGCGCGCGTCCATGCCGCGCCACACGATGGCCATGAGCAGCGCGGCGATCTGATAGTCCGCGACCTCGCCCCTGACGTACCCCTGGACCACGGCGTCGATCTCGTCGGCGGCCAGCCGCCCGCCGTCGCGCTTGCGCTCGATGAGCTCGACGACCCTCACGACAGGCGGGCGACGACGCCGGTGACCACGGCGCCGAGCCGCGCACCGGCGCGGTTGGCGACCGCCAGCACCTCGTCGCTGCTCACGTGCCCGATGAGCCCGGGCAGGCCCGTCGCCATGTCCGTCACGGTCGCGATCGCGAGGACGCGCATGCCCATGTGGCGCGCGACGAGCACCTCGGGGACGGTGCTCATGCCGACCGCGTCGGCGCCCATGCCGCGCAGCATGCGCAGCTCGGCCGGCGTCTCGAAGTTCGGACCCGCGACGGCGGCGTACACCCCCTCGCGGAGGCCGCCGTCGACCTGGTGCGCGAGAGCGCGCAGCTCCGCGGTGTAGGTGCCGACCATGTCCGGGAAGCGCGGGCCCACCGCCTCGTCGTTGGGACCGCGCAGCGGGTTCGCCCCCATGAGGTTGATGTGGTCGCTCAGGACCATGAGGTCGCCGGCCCGGTACGACGGGTTCAGGCCGCCGCACGCGTTCGTGAGGATGATCGTGTCGATCCCCCACCCCCTCAGGACGCGCACCGGGAACGTCACCTCGGCCATGTCGTAGCCCTCGTAGTAGTGCAGGCGTCCTCGCATCACGGCGACGGTCTTGCCGCCGAGCGTCCCGACGACGAGCTCGCCGGCGTGCCCCGGCGCGGTGCTCCTGCGCCATCCGGGGATGCGCTCGTAGGGGATGCGGTCGGCGGGGCGGACCTCCTCGGCGAGCGCGCCGAGCCCGCTCCCGAGCACGATCGCGACGGTCGGCCTCTTCGCCGTGAGCTTGCTGATGGCCGCGACGGCGGCCGCCGGGTCGAGCGTCATGCGGGCGGCTCCTTCAGGATCTTCTGGCGCAGGAGCGCGAGGAACGGACGCGCGTGCGCGGTGCGGACCAGACGCACGACCTCGTCCGCGCGCCGCACGTGGACGCGGTCGCCCGCGCGCAGGTCGTGCTCCTCCTGGCCGTCGATCGAGATCCGCGCGGGCTCGTCCTGCAGCTCGATCTCGATGCGCTGGTCGGGATCGAACACGAACGCGTTGCCGAACGAGAGGTGCGGCGCGACGGGCACGAGCGTGATCGCGCGCGAGGACGGGAGGATGAGCGGACCGCCCACCGAGAAGCCGTACGCGGTGCTGCCGGTGGCGGTGGCCGCGATCACCCCGTCGGCCCAATACACGATGAGCGGCTCGCCGTCCACCCGGATGCCGACGTGAATGGAGCGCACCAGCGCGCCGCGAGCGACGACGACGTCGTTCAGCGCGAGCGAGCGCACGACGTGCTCGCCGCCGCGCACGAGGTGCGTCGACAGCATCGCGCGCTCCTCGATCGTGCAGCGCCCGGCGGCCACGTCGGCGAACGCGGCGTCGAGGTCGTCCACCGTCGTGAACGTGAGGAACCCGAGGTGACCGAGGTTGACCCCGAGGAGCGGCGTGCCGCCGGCGGCGAAGGTGCGCGCCGCGCGCAGCATCGTCCCGTCGCCGCCGAACACCAGCGCGAGGTCGAGCGGGCCGAGCTGCTCGCGCAGGCCGTCGTCGAGCGCGACGTCGACGACGTCGTGACCGGCATCGCGCAGCCGAGCGGCGGCGGCGCGCGCGGCCGTGGCGGCGTGCGCGTAGGTGGAGCGGGCCGCGACCGCGAGCCTCATGCGGCCGCCCGCGAGGCGGCGTCGCGGAGGCGCTCGGCGGGCAGGGGCGTGCCGCCGCGCACGGCGTGGACGAAGATCTCGCGGTTGCCCTCGCGTCCCGGCACGCGCGAGGGGACGATCGCGACGACCGGCACGCCCTCCCGGGCGAAGCGCTCGGCCACGGCCACGACCGCGCCGGCGCGCGCCGCCGGGTCGCGCACGATGCCGCCGGCGCCGACGGCGTCGCGACCCGCCTCGAACTGCGGCTTCACCAGCGCGACGACGTCGCCGCCCTCGCGCAGGTGGCGGAACGACGGCGGCAGCGCGAGGCGCAGCGAGATGAACGAGAGGTCCGCGACGAGCACGCCGACGGGCTCGGGCAGGTCGAAGCCCTCCCGCGCGTTCACGCCCTCCATGACCACGACGCGCGGATCGCTCCGCAGCCGCCAGTCGAGCTGCCCCTTCCCGACGTCCACCGCGTACACGCGCCGCGCTCCGCGCTGGAGCAGGCAGTCGGTGAACCCGCCCGTCGACGAGCCGACGTCGAGCGCGACGCGGTCGCGCACGTCGAGACCGAGCTCGTCGAGCGCGGCGTCGAGCTTGTCGCCGCCGCGCGAGGCGAAGCGCGGGCCGCCCTCGACCGTGAGCGCCGCGTCGGCGGAGACCGAGTCCGCGCCGCGGCGGACGGGGATGCCGTCGACGCGGACCGCTCCGGCCAGGATGAGCGTCTGCGCCCGCTCGCGGCTCGGCGCGAGCGCGCGCTGCACGAGGAGGCGGTCGAGGCGGACGCGGCGGGCCACCAGCCCGATTCTGGCGCATTTCGCATACTGCGACGGATGCCCAGGCGCCTTCCGCGCGCGCGCACGCTGAAGGGCGAGCCGGCGCTCGCGTACTTCGACTCGGGCGGCGGCGCGCCGGGCGAGCCGGCGGTCGTCCTCGCGCACGCGAGCCTCTTCCGCGCGGAAGACTGGGAGAACGTCTTCCCGCGGCTCGCGACGCGCTACCGCACCGTCGCGTACGACGCACGTGGCCACGGCAGGAGCGGCCGCGCCGCCGACTACGCGCTGCGCCCGTTCGCGGACGACCTCGCGCGCGTCCTGCGCGACGTCGTGAGGACGCCCGCGGTGCTCATCGGCCACTCGCTCGGCGCGCTGGCGTCGCTCGCCGCGGCCGCCGACGCGCCCGCGCTCGTCGCCGGCCTGGTGCTCGAGGAGCCCGCGCTCGGCTACGGCGCGCCCTGGCCGCGCCAGACGTACGCGCCGCTGCGCGACGCGCTCGCCGCCGGCGACACGACGGCGCTCCAGAAGGCCGTCGCGCGGCTCGCGCTCCCCTCGCCCGGTCCGCGCGGCGAGAGGACGTACGGCGAGATGCGCGGCTTCTACGCCGCCGAGCGCGTCGTCACGTACTTCCGCGACGTCGACCCGGCCTTCATCGACGCGCGCGTCGCGGGCGAGGACGACGCCGCGCTCATCGCCTCGTGGATCGGGCGCGTCGCCGCCCCGACCCTCGTCCTCGCCGGTGAGCCGCGCCTCGGCTCGACCGTGGACGACGCCGCCGAGTGGCGGATGAAGAAGGCCATCGCGGACGTCGCGGTGCGCCGCTTCCCCGGCACCGGCCACCTCGTGCACGGCTACCGCCCCGAGCAGTTCCTCGAGAACATCGAGCCCTTCCTGCGCAGGCTCCGCTCGCAGTAGCGGCGCGGCCGCGGCTACGAGCGGTTCTGCTTCTGGAGCGCCTCGGCGAGCTGGGTGATGCGCAGCTCCGCGGCGTCGAGCCGCTTCGCGCAGCGCTCGTAGAGCGCGAGGCCCTCCTCGTACAGGCGCACCGCCCGGTCGAGGTCGAGCTCGGGATCGTCGAGCTTCTCGGCGATCTCCTCGAGCCTGCGCAGCGCCTCCTCGATCGTCGGCTCGGCCTCAGCCACGGCGCTCCACCTCCTCCACCGTCACCGCGGCGCGCCCGTCGCGCATCCGCAGCCGCGCCCGCTCGCCCTCGCGCAGCGACGCGGCGTCCGCGCGCACGCGCCCGTCGGCGCCCTCCACGATCGCGTAGCCCCGCCCGAGCACGCCCAGCGGCGAGAGCGCGTCGAGCTGCCGCTTCGCGTGCAGGAGCCGCTGGCGCCGCGCCGGCGCGACGCGCGCCATGACGCGGTCGAGCGCGCGGCGGTCGTCGTCCAGCCGCTGGCGGTAGGCGGCGATCCGCGCCGGCGGTGCGCGTCGCTCGATCAGCCGACGCACGCTCGCGAGGTCGCGCCGGCGGCCGGCGGCGAGGTCGCGCACGCGCGCCGCGACGCGCCGGATGTGCCGCTCGGCGGCCATCTGACCGACACGCGCGTCGGGTATCGCGAGCTCCGCCGCCGCCGACGGCGTCGCCGCGCGCACGTCGGCGGCGAGGTCGCACAGCGTGACGTCGGTCTCGTGGCCGACGCCGGAGACGACCGGACGGGCGAAGCGCGCGATCGCGCGGACCAGCGCCTCGTCGTTGAAGGCCCACAGCTCCTCGGCCGCCCCGCCGCCGCGCGCGACGATGACGAGGTCGAGGTCGCGCAGCTGCGCGAGGCCGTCGAGCGCCGCGACGAGCGACTCCACCGCGCCCGTGCCCTGGACGACGGCCGGCGCGAGGACGAGCTCGACGCGCGGATCGCGGCGGGCGACGACGTTCTGGATGTCGCGCCAGACCGCGGCCTGCGGGCTCGTCACGACGCCGACGCGGCGCGGGCTCGGCGGCAGCGCGCGCTTGCGCTCGGCCGCGAAGAGCCCCTCCGCGGCGAGCCGGCGCTTCAGCGCCTCGAGCCGCAGGTGCGCGTCGCCCGCGCCGGCGGGGCGCAGGTCGTCGACGCGGATCTGGCAGCGGCCGTCGCGCAGGTACACCTCGACGTAGCCGTGCACGACGACCTTCATGCCGTCGCGCGGCGTGAGCGCGACCTGCGCGGCCTGCGTCGCGAAGAGGACGCACGCGAGCTGCCCGACGTTGTCGCGGAGCGTGAAGTACACGTGACCGGCGTCGGAGCGGCGGGCCTGGAACACCTCGCCCTCGACCCACAGGTCCTTGAAGTCCTCGACGGACTGGATGCGCTCGGCCAGGCGCATCGCGAGCTGGCCGACGCGGAGCGCGCGGCTAGGCGCGCTCGAGGTACTCACCCGACCGCGTGTCCACCTTGATCTTGTCGCCGGTGTTCACGAAGAGCGGGACGTTCACCCTGAGGCCGGTCTCGAGCGTCGCCGGCTTGGACGCGCCGGTCGCGGTGTCGCCCTTCAGCCCCACCTCGGTGGAGGTCACCGCGAGCACGACCGACGCCGGCAGGTCGACGCCGATCGGCTCGCCCTGGTACTCGTTGAGGGTCACCTGCATGCCGTCGGTGAGGTAGTCGACGGCGTCGCCGAGCTTCGCCGCGTCGAGCGGGAGCTGGTCGTACGTGCTGGTGTCCATGAAGTAGTAGTGCTCGCCGTCGCGGTACATGAACTGCACGGTGCGGTGGTCCAGACGCGCGCGCTGGAAGCGCTCCCCCGCCTGCACCGTCTTCTCGATGAGGTCGCCGCGGCGCACGTTGCGCAGCTTCATGCGCACCTGCGCGCTGCCGCGGCCCATCTTGATGTGCTGGAACTCCACGATCTGGTAGAGCTGCCCGTCGATCTCGACGGTGATGCCGCGCTTGATCTCTCCGGTGCTGATCACCTGTTCCTCGTCTCCTCGATGAGCCAGCGGAGCGCGGTCTCGTAGCCGGCCACCCCTTCGCCGATGACCTGCCGCGCCACCACGTCCGCCAGGTAGCTGTGGTGTCGGAAGGGCTCCCGCTTCGTCACGTCGCTGACGTGGACCTCGACCACCGGGAAGGCGCACGCCGCGACGGCGTCGCGCAGGACGATGGACGTGTGCGCGAGCCCGCCCGGATTCATGATGGCACCTTCCGAAACGGCGTGCGCTTGCAGGAAGTCGATGAGCGCCCCCTCGTGGTTGGACTGGTACGCGACCAGCTCCGCGCCGGCCTCGGCCGCGATCCGGCGGCAGCGCTCCACCACTTCGCCGAGCGTCGTGGTGCCGTAGATCCGCGGCTCGCGCGTCCCGAGCGTGTTCAGGTTGGGGCCGTTGACGAGCAGGAAGCGCTTCATCTGCCCTCCACCACCCGCGCGGCACGCTCGAGCGCGCGCGCGCCGACGTCGGTCACCTCGCTGAAGCGTCCCACACGCCGGGGCAGGATCCAGCGCACCGTCCCGCGCCGGGCCTTCTTGTCCCGCTCGAGCAGCGCCCAGGCGGCGCGCGGGATGCGGGCCCGCACCGGCAGCCCGGCACGGCGCAGCACGCGCTCCAGGCCGGCGCGCAGCGAGGGCTCGGCGAGCCCGAGCGACTCGGAGAGCGCCGCCGCGTAGACCATGCCGATCGCGACGGCCTCGCCGTGCGTGACGCGGTACTCGCTCGACGCCTCGCAGGCGTGGCCCATGGTGTGGCCGAAGTTCAGCAGCGCGCGCGGCCCCCGCTCGCGCGGGTCGGCCGTGACGACGGACGCCTTCACCTCCGCCGCGAGCGTCACCGTCGTCAGCGTGGCGCCGAGCTCGCCACGCAGCACGCCCTCGATCCCGCGCTCGACGTGCGCGACGGCCGCGCGGTCGCACAGGAACGCGCACTTCACGACCTCCGCGAGCCCCGAGGCGAGCTGGCGCCGCGGGAGGCTGCGGAGCGCCGTGACGTCGGCGAGCACGGCGTCGGGGTCGTGGAACGCGCCGACGAGGTTCTTCCCGGCGGCGATGTCGATCGCGCTCTTGCCGCCGATCGCGGCGTCGACCATCGCGAGCAGGGTCGTCGGGACCTGCGCGACGCGGATCCCGCGGGCGTACGTCGCGGCCGCGAAGGCGGCCGCGTCGCCGAGCGCGCCCCCGCCCAGCGCGACGACGCCGCCGTCGCGTCCGACGCCGCCCGCGGCAAGGGCCTCCCAGATCCGCGCCACGGCGCGCACCGACTTCGCGCGCTCGCCCGTCGGCGCGCGGACGGCGGTCACGGTCATGCCGGCGCGCTCGAGCGAGCGCCGCACCTGCGCGCCGTGGAGGCGCAGGGCGGTCGGCTCGCTCACGAGCGCGACGCGGCCGCGCCACCCGAGATCGGCGAGGTGCGCGCCGACCCGCGCGTGGAGCCCGGCGCGGATGAGCACCGGATAGGACGGCGCACCGACGTCGATGCGCACGCCCCTGCCCGCCGCGAGCCAGGCGACGATGGCGCGCGCCGTCTGCGGCGGGGTGAGCCCGTCGACGTCGAAGCCCACGTCCACGTCGCGGTAGGCGGCTCGGCGCGTACGGAGCGCCTGCCGCGCGCGCTCGACGGGCGCCAGGTCCTGGTATGGGCGCTTCCCCATCGTCGCCGCGATGCCGCCGGAGATCCGCTCGAGCGAGCCGCGGAGCCCGACGACGAGCCCGAGCTCGCGCATGCGCGCGCGGTTGCCCGGCCGGATCGCGGTGCCGCCGCCGGTGTCGACCACGGTCCACGCCGGTGTCGGCCGCAGCGACGCGAGGACGCGCGTCTCGAGGTCCCGGAAGGCCTCGATGCCGTCGTCCTCGATGATCCGGCGGTTGCTCCTCCGCGCGCGGCGCTCGGTCGCGCGGTCGATCTCGACGACGTCGGCGGCGAGGAGCCCCGCGAGGAGCGGCGCGAGGGTGCTCTTGCCGACCCCCGGCGGGCCGACGAGGAAGAGGTACACGCGCTACCGGCGCAGGTCGATCGGCGCGAGGCGCGTCCGGTAGCGCTCGACGGACGCGCAGAGGTCGTCGACCGTGTCACAGCCGAACTTCTCGCAGAGCGCGTCCGCGAGGACGAACGCGAGCATCGCCTCGGCGACCACCCCGGCGGCGGGCACGACGCAGACGTCGCTGCGCTCGACGTGCGCCGGGGACGGCGCTCCGGTGCGCAGGTCCGCCGACGGGAGCGGCCGCATGAGCGTCGAGATGGGCTTGAACGCGACGTCCGTCCGCAGGTCCTCGCCGTTCGTCATCCCGCCCTCGAGGCCGCCGGCGCGGTTGCGCTCGCGCACGAAGCGTCCGTCGCGCACCCCGATCGGATCGTGGACCGCGCTCCCCCGTTCGCGGGCCGCCGCGAAGGCGTCGCCGACCTGCAGGCCCTTCGCGCTCTGGATCGAGAGCAGCGCCTGCGCGATGCGCCCGTCGAGCCGCCGGTCCCACTGCCCCACCGCGCCCAGGCCGGGGATCACCCCGCTGACCCGGAGCGCGACGACGCCCCCGAGCGTGTCGCCGGCGTCCCGCGCCGCGGCGATCGCGGCGATCATCGCCGCGCTCTTCGCCGGATCCGCGCAGCGCACCTCCGACGCCTCGACCGCCGCCTCGTCGAAGGTCGGCTCGCACTCCACCTCGCCGATGGACCGGGTCTCGCTCCAGACCTCCATGCCGACGACGCGCAGGAGCGCCTTCGCCACGGCCCCGCCCGCGACGCGGGCCGCCGTCTCGCGGGCGCTCGAGCGCTCGATGACGTCGCGCACGTCCTCGTGGCCGTACTTCAGCGCGCCGGCGAGGTCCGCGTGTCCCGGCCGCAGACGCGTCACCGCGGCGGGCGGGTCGGCGACGGGCTCGGGGCTCATGACGCGCTCCCAGCTCACCGCGTCGCGGTTGGCCACCTGAAGCGCCACCGGCGCCCCGGTGGTGCGGCCGTGCCGCACGCCGCCGAGGATGACGACCGCGTCGCGCTCGATGCGCTGGCGCGCGCCGCGCCCGTACCCGAGCTGCCGCCGCCGGAGGTCGACGTCGATCTCCGCCGCCGTCAGCGCGAGGCCCGCGGGGACGCCGTCCACGACCGTCACCAGCCCCCTGCCGTGCGACTCGCCCGCGGTCAGCAGCCTCATGTCGGCTCCGCCGCCATGAGCCGAGGACCCATCCCTCGCAGGGGCTCCGCCCCTGCCACCCCGTACGCGCGCGCCGCGCCACCGGTCACCGACCCAGACGACGGTCCGCTCACCGGCTCCGCCGCCATGAGCCGAGGACCCATCCCTCGCAGTGGCTCCGCCCCTGCCACCCCGTACGCGCGCGCCGCGCCACCGGTCACCGACCCAGACGACGGTCCGCTCATACCGGCCTCGGCAGCGCGGCGCGCATGACCTCGAGCGGCGCCGGCAGGCCGGTCCACAGCTCGAAGGAGCGCGCGGCCTGGTGCAGGAGCATCGCGAGCCCGTCCATGACGTGCACATTCTGGTTCCCGCGCGCGCGCATGACGAGCGGCGTGACCTCCGCGGTGGGCACGATGTCCAGGACGAGCGCGGGCAGCTCGATGCCCGCGAGCGGGTCCTCGCCGGCCATCCCGAGGGGCGACGCGTTGACGACGGCGTCGACGCGCAGCGCGCGGAGCGCCCGCGTGTCGCGGGGCCACTCCGCCCGGCGCGCCCGGCGCCCGCCGGCCTCGATCTCCCGCACCAGGCGTGCGGCGCGCTCGGCGCCGCGGTTCGCGACGAGCACGTCGTTGTCACGGAGCAGGACGCGCACGCAGGCCCGCGCGGCCCCGCCCGCGCCGAGGACGAGCACCCGCGCGTTACGCGGCCACGCGCGCGCCTCGGTCGCGGCCGCGAAGAGCCCCACGCCGTCGGTGTTGTCGCCGGCCAGCGTCGATCCCCTCCGCACGACCGTGTTCACGGCGCCGATGGCGCGCGCCTCGTCGGCGACCTCGTCGAGGAGGCGCAGCACGCTCTCCTTGTAAGGGATCGTCACGTTGGCGCCGAGCACGTCGTCGGCGCGCAGCGACGCGATCGCCTCGCGGAGCGCGGACGGAGCGACGTCCACGGCCACGTAGCGATGCGGCAGAGCGAGCGCGGCGAACGCGGCGTCGTGCATCGCGGGCGAGAGCGAGTGCGCGACGGGGTGCCCGAGCAGACGCACCGTGCTCACCGCCTCACCGATTGCCGTACTTGACGCGATTCGCCTCCTGCTCCTCGAGCGTCCGCGCGAACGCGTGCTGGCCGGTGCCGTCGTTCTTCGCGACGAAGTAGAGGTAGCCGTGCCGCTCCGGCTTCGCCGCCGCGTCGAGCGCGGCCTGGCCGGGGCTGCTGATCGGCGTCGGCGGCAGCCCGCCGACGAGGTAGGTGTTGAACGGTGAGTCGAGCTTGAGGTCGTCGAGCGTGAGCTCGCGCCAGTCGCCGAGCGCGTACTGGATGGTCGGGTCGGCGTCGAGCTTCATGCCGATCTGCAGCCGGTTCTGGTACACGCCCGCGATCCGTGCGCTCTCGGAGCGGTCCTGCGCCTCGCGCTCCACGATCGACGCGAGCTTCACCAGGTCGTACACGGTCGTCTTGCGGTCCACCGCCGCCTGACGAAGCTCGTCGCCCGCGCGCGTCTCGAGCTGGGCCAGGAGCGTGTCGACGATCTGGGACGCGGTCGCGTCCGCGCGGAAGAAGTAGGTGTCCGGGAAGAGGAACCCCTCGAGCGGCGTCTTCGGGTCGAGGCCGGCCAGCAGCGGCGAGCGCCGGTCCCCGACGACGGCGGCGTCGAGGAACGACCTCGCGCTGATCGACGGGAACGTCTTGGCCACCTCGCCGGCGATCTGGGTCAGCCGCCAGCCCTCGATGATCGTGAGCGTCACCTGCGTATCGGGAGCTCTCTCGAAGAGCGTCACCAGATCCGCGGGCGTCATCGCCGCCGACACGCGGTACGTGCCGGCCTGGAGCGCGTCCTCCTTCCTCAGGTCGTAGAGCGTCCACGAGAACGCGAGCGACGAGCGGACGATCCCCGCCGCCTCCAGGCGGCTCGCCACGTCAGCGGCGGTGTCGCCGCGCCCGATGACGAACGTGGTCTCCGCCGCGGCGGGATCCCTCGCCGCGGACGCGACGTCGCGGACGCGCTCCTCGAGCAGCGAGCGGACGATGCCCTGCCGCAGGAGCGTCGGCCGGTCCGCGACGTACGCGGCGAGCGCGTCCAGCGCCAGCGGACGCCCCACCACGACGAGCGCGGCGATGACCACGATGGTGCCGAGGAGGAACGCCAGCGGCCCGGCGTTCGAGCGGCGGCGAGGCGCGCGCGAGCGCCTGGCGAATCCGGGCTGCGGTCCGCGCGGCGTCGTCACGACCGGGCGCGTCGCTGCGAGAAGAAGTCCTCGAGGAGGATCGCCGCCGCGCCCGCGTCGAGGTCGATCGCGCCGGTGCGCTCGGCCTCGGCGGTCGTGAAGCGCTCGTCGACCAGCGCGATGGGCAGACCCAGGGCGGCGCAGGCGTCGGCGAACCGGCGGACGCGCACGGCCTGCCGTCCGGTCTCGCCGCGCAGCGTCAGCGGGAGCCCGATCACCAGCGCGCCGACGTCCTCCTTCGTCACGATGTCGCGGATGGCGTCGAGATCGGCCGCGAGGCCGCGCCGCACGATCGTGCGCAGGGGGCGGGCCATGCCGAAGGTCTCCTCACCCACCGCGACGCCGATGCGGCGATCGCCGACGTCGAGCGCAAGATACCGCACGACTCACGGCGCGGCCGGCGCCGTCGTCTCCTTCCGCACCTCGACGCGCGTGTCCAGGAACGGAAGACGGGGCCACCAGCCCGGCCAGGTGCTGATCCGCCGCAGGCTCAGGCCGAGCCCCTCGACGACGTCCGCCGCCTCCTCGAACGGACGGCCGGCCAGCGCCGCGCTGATCGCGGCCTCGTTCACGCGCTGCCACTGGACGGTCCGCGCGCGGACGCGCCAGGTCACGCCGTCGGCCCCGACCGTCGGGCCGAGGACCGTGTCCACGGCCGCGCCCTCGGCGTCGATGTCGTTCGCCGCGGGCGCCGCCTGCCGCAGCAGCGCGATCGCCGCGGTGCGCGGCTCCGCGGCGGCCACGTCGTACCCGGTCGCGGTGCCGCTCGCGGTGAGCTCGAACGTGTCCTTCCCCTCGGTGCCGACCACCTCGGCCGCGGACGTGAGACCGGTGCGCTGCGAGCGCACCCCGTACACGACGTGACCCGACGGCGCGTCGCGCTGCCAGATCTCGCGCTGGCCGTCGGCCGCCCTCCGGAGCTCGTCGTCCGCGCGCGAGGCCGCGAGGTCGTAGTCGGCGAGCGTGACGATCGGGATCTTCTTCGTGTCGCCGCCGGTCGTGGGGACCTGATTGGAGACGGCGTACTGCCCCGGGCTGGGGCTCACGGTGATCTTCCCGGCGTCGACGTTGCCGCCCGGCCCCGGCTCGACCGCCTCGATCGGCAGGTCCACGACGCCGAACGTGACGAAGGGCGGGAGGAGCCCGATCCCGCTGCGCGGGACCCGCCCGTCCTGCGTCGTCCGGAAGGCGATCCCCTCCGCCGTGCGCATCGTCGTGCCCTTCGGGACCGCGACCTCGTCGGTGGTGCGGTTCGTGAAGCGGACGACCCCGGTCGCCCTGGTCTCCTCGGTGCGCGAGCCGGTCGCCGTCCCCGTGTACGTCGTGCTCACCTGCGCGACGCGGGTCTCCGCCGCGATGTCGCCGCCCGGCCCGGCGCGGAGGTCGAACTCCATCGGCCCGAGCGGGACGAGCACGGGCGCGACCACGACGGTCGCGGTGGGCGCGACGACGCTGAACAGCACGGCGGCCGCGAGGAGCAGCGTGAGCGCGATGACCGCGGCGCGAAGCGGCGACGACCGGCGTGGCTCCGCGCGCACGATCGCCGCCCGCCGCGCCGGGCCGAGCGGCTCGGTGGGATCGAGCTCGTGCCGCTCCAGAGCGGCGACCGTCGCGAACGCCGGCACGTGCACCGCCGCGGCGAGCGACCTCGCGCGGGCGTCGGCGGTGACGATGGCGAGCCGGCGCGCGCCGGCGGCCCGACGGAGCACCTCGAGGAACGCGGCGCTGCGCAGCAGCGGCGCTCCGGCGGCCACGACGAGCACGAGCTCGTCCTCCGGGCCCGCCGCGCGCACGCGGTCCATCCCGTCGAGCACGCTCGACCGCGCCCCGAGGTCGATCACCGTCCGGTTGGCGACCGCCACCGTCACGATCCGTAGATCTCCGCGCCGAGCGCGGCGGCCCCCGCCGCCACGAGGTCCTCCGGGCGCAGGCCGACGTCGCTGAACACACGCACCGCGACGGCGGGCACCAGCGGCGCGGTCTCGACCCCGTCCCCGCGGACGGCACCCACCGCCGCGGCGAGCGCGGCGGGCAGCGCGAGCATGCCGTCGGGGATGCCGGCGAAGAGCCAGCGCCCCGGGAGCGGTCCGTCGACCCCGCGCAGCGACGCGATGACGCACTCCGCCCAGACGTCGGCGTCCACCGCGAGGCGATCGGCGCGAGCGAGCAGCGCCGCGCGGCCGAGCGCGAACACGCGCGTGGCGACGACCCGGCCCTCCCGCAGCACGGCGACGCTCGTCGTGTCCGCGGTGACGCGGACGACCCCCGCGTCGCTCACGCCGGACGAGGCGAGCAGCCGTCCGAGGGCGTAGGCACCGGACACGACCCGGCCGCGACGGCGCACCGCCTCGAGCGCGGCGGTCGCGGCGCCGGTGACGACGAGCGGCGCGATCGTCACGTCCGTCCACACCTCGACGAGCCGGCCGCGGTGGCCGACCAGCGACGCGAGGGCGCGGCCGTCGAGCGCCAGACCGGCGACATCCTCGTCGAGCCGCGCGGTGGCGACGCCGCGGAGCGCGGGGTCCTCCTCGGTCGCCGCGGCCGCCTGCCGCACCGCGTCGGCGGCCGCCTCGCGGCGCGCGCGAAGCTCCTCGCCCGCGGCGACCGGGTGCCGGAGGTCGTCGCGCGCGAACGTCGTCTGGATCTGGTACGTGCGGACGTCGTCGCCGTCGAGCGCCATGGCCACGTGCTCGGCACGCTGCGACCGCTCGGCGACCGCGAACGCCGCGCGCAGCCCGTCGGCGACGGCGCGGCGGTCCGCGACCAGGCCGGCGGTGACGACCCCGTCGCCGAGCGGAGCGTCCCCTCGGCCGGTCACTCGGAGGCGCCCGCCGTCGCCGTGCCCGATGACGACGTGGATCGATCCGGCGCAGAGATCCACGCCGGCGACGGCCATCCCCTTCGAGGCCACCGGGCGCACCTCGCGTCCGTGCGTGATCGGCTTAGCTGGTGCCACGTCCCCCGTTCAAGCGCTCGTGGACCGCCGACCGTGCCGCCGCCACGGCGTCGCCGACCCGAGCTACGTCCTTTCCTCCGGCCGAGGCGCTCTCGGCGTTGCCGCCGCCGCGGCCGGCGATGATCGCCTCGACCCGCTTGATGATCGCGTCCGCGTCGACTCGGCCGGCCACGTCCCTGGTCGCGGTCACGACGAGGTACGCCTTGCCCTCCCGGATCCCGCCGAGCACCACGACGCCGGAGCCGATCGCCGACTTCACGCGGTCGGAGAGAGCCCGCAGGTGCTTCACGTCGCCGTCCCCGACGTCGGCCGCGACGAGCTTCGTCCCGTTCACGAGCTCGGCCGTATCGAGCAGCGACGCGGCCACGCTCTCGACCCCGCTCCGCTCGAGCGTGGCGATCTCCCTCTCGAGGCGCGACCGCGAGTCGACGAGCTGGGCGACCGCCTCGGGGACGCGCGGCGGCGGCACACGGAGCATGGCGCCGACCTGCGCGAGCCCGTCGCGCAGATCGCGGACCTCGCGGAGCGCCCCGATGCCGGTCACCGCCTCGATCCGCCGGACGCCAGCGCCGATGCTCTCCTCCTTCGTGATGAGGAAGAGGCCGATGTCGCCGGTGCAGTGGCAGTGCGTCCCGCCGCACAGCTCACGGCTCGGCCCGGCCTCGACGACGCGCACCTCGTCGTCGTACTTCTCGCCGAAGAGCGCCATCGCGCCGGACGCGAGCGCGTCCTGCAGCGGCATGACACGGGCGTGGACGCTCGCGTTCTCGAGGATCGCGCGGTTCACCTCGTCCTCGACGCGCCCGAGCTCCTCGGGCGTGAGCGCGCGGCCGAAGGTGAAATCGAAGCGCAGGTTCGGCGCGTGGACGAGCGATCCGGCCTGGTGCACGTCCTCGCCGAAGAGCCGCCGCAGCGTCGCGTGGAGGAGGTGCGTCGCGGTGTGGTTGCGCATGGTGTCGCGGCGCAGGTCGGCGTCCACCCCGGCCTTCGCCGCCGACCGCAGCCGGAGCACGCCGTCGACGACCTTCGCGCTCATCACGATGACGCCGGGGGCCGCCGTCTGCGTGTCGGCGACGAGCGCGCGGCCCTCGTCGGTGGTGATCGTCCCGCGGTCGCCGACCTGTCCACCGCCCTCGGGGTAGAACGGCGTGCGGTCGAGGACGATCTCGACGTCGGCGCCCTCGTGCGCCGCCTCGACGCGCTCCCCGTTCACGACGAGCGACAGCACGGTCCCGTCCGTCTCGAGCTCGCCGTACCCGGTGAACTCGGAGCGGACGCCCTCGGTCTCCTTCAGCATCGCGTAGAACTGGCCGAACCTCATCGCGTCGAGCGAGAACTTCGCGGTCGCACGGCTCCGGCTGCGCTGCGCCTCGAGGAGCCGGCGGAATCCGTGCTCGTCGATCTCCAGCGAGGCCGTGCTCGCGATCTCGCGCGTCATCTCGAGCGGGAAGCCGTAGGTGTCGTACAGCCGGAACGCGGTGTCACCGTCGATGAAGCGCTGCCCGCGCGCCCGCGCGCGCTCGATCGCCTCGTTCAGGAGGGCCAGGCCGTTCGCCAGCGTCCTCTCGAACTTGGCCTCCTCGTCGCCGATCACCTGCACGATGCGATCGCGGCCGGATGTGAGCTCGTGGAAGTGCCGCTGCATCGTCTTGATCACCTCGCCGGCGATGACCGCCAGCGAGCCCGTGGCGAGGCCGAGGCGCCGGCCGTGCAGGGCGGCGCGGCGAACGAGCCGCCGAAGCACGTAGCCGCGCCACTCGTTCGACGGGGAGATCCCGTCGGCGATGAGGAATGTCGCGGCGCGCGTGTGCTCCGCCACGATGCGGATCGAGACGTCGCTCTCGGCCGACTCGCCGTAGGTCTTTCCCGAGAGCGCCTCGATCTTCTTCACCAGCGGCTGGAACAGGTCGGTGCGGAACGTGTCGCCGGTCACGCCCTGCAGCACCTGCGTGATCCGCTCGAGGCCCGAACCCGTGTCGATGTTCCTCTTCGCGAGCGGCACGAGCGTGCCGTCGGGCCTGCGGTCGTACTGCTGGAACACGAAGTTCCAGATCTCGATGAAGCGGCCGCAGTCGTCGCCCGGGTCGCAGTCGTGCGGCGCGGCGCCGGGCTGCGGGCCCTTGTCGACGAACACCTCGCTGTCGGGGCCGCAGAGGCCCGTCGGACCGGGCGCCCAGAAGTTGTGCTCGTCGCCGAGGCGGTAGACGCGCTCCGGCGGCAGGTACGCGAGCTCCTTCGTCCAGATCTCGTACGCCTCGTCGTCGCTCGTGTGGACGGTCGCGACGAGCGTGCCGGGGTCGAAGCCGAACTCCTTCGTGAGGAGCTCCCATCCCCAGGCGATGGCCTCCTTCTTCCAGTAGTCGCCGATCCCGAAGTTGCCGAGCATCTCGAAGAAGGTCTGGTGGTAGCCGTCGCGGCCGACCTCGTCGATGTCCGTCGAGCGGAAGACCTTCTGCACGGTGACGATGCGCTTGGCGGGTGGCTGCTTGCGGCCGAGGAAGTAGGGCACGAGCGGCTGCATCCCGGCGCTGGTGAACAGCACGCTCGGGTCGTCGCGCAGGATGAGCGGCCAGCTGGGCATGCGGTGATGCCCCCTCGCCTCGAAGAACTTGACGAACCGCTCCCGGATCTCAGCGCTGTCTATGTGTCCCTACTCCCTTCGCCGCCTTCGGCTGCCGCGCTCGCGGTGAACCGGGACGGGTCCCGGCCTCGCCGGTACGAAAAAACGCGGGGCGACCGCACGGTCACTCCCCGCGTTCCCCTGCCTACGAGATGAGAGTCTAGCGAATCAGGAGCGCGACTCGGTGCCTTCCGACTTCGCCGCGCCGTAGCGCTCCCACTGCTTCTTCGCCTCGTCGGCGAGCTCGCGGCCCTTCACCTGTGCCTGAAGGGACAGCTCCTGTGCCGCCCTCTGGAGCTCCTCGGCGCGGCGCCGGAGCTCGTCGGTGCGCTGCCGCAGCTCCTCGCGGGTCATGTCGCCCGGCTTCGGCGCGTACAGCAGTGCCAGGACCGCACCGGTGAGGACGCCGATGAAGAAGCCCATCTGACCCCCCTTTCGCCCGCGTGACGATCCCACGTTAGCGCCTGCCACGGCCCTCCGCGAGGCTCACGCCGACGGCCGCGATCGCGGCAGCGACGATCGCGAACGCGACCTGCGCGTCGCCGAGAACGCCGACACGGCTCGCCGTCAGCTCGCCGGCCGCCTGAGCGATGGCCACGCCTGCGAGCGCCAGCAGCCAGGCCCGTCCGAGCGACCGCGGCCGGCCGACGAGCGCGCGCAGCGCCGCCGGCACGCCGACGGCGACCAGGGCGAGCGGCACCAGGGCGGGAGGCATCAGGCCGCGCGCTCGCGGCCGGCCGTCGCGCGCGGCCCGGACGGCATGGCGAAGAGCGTGATCGCACCGGCGTCGCGCGCCTCCGACGCGTCGAGGCTCCCGAGCGGCATCCGCGCGAGCCCGGCGTACGCGAACAGCGGGACGAGGAAGAAATAGGAGAAGAGGCTCCGCCAGCCGAAGAACAGCGGGACGAACGCCAGGACGATGCCGAGCTCGGGGCTCGTGCGGCGGGTGCGCCAGGCGAGCGCGAGGCAGCCGAGCGCGGCCGCGACCTCGAGCGCCAGGTAGACGCCGCTCGGCAGGAGCGGCCAGCCGCCGCCGGTGGAGAGGAACACGAGACCGGCGCCGCGCGCGAACATCGGCAGAGCGGTGGGCGTCAGCACGCCGTCGATCCATGCCCGCGGGTCGGCGAGCACGAACGGCGCGTTCGTCGCGACGAAGACCGCGGCGGCCACGAGCGTCTGGCGCGCGGCCGCCCTCCATCCCTGCCGCGTGCCGATCGCCATCGCCCAGAACGGCCACGCGAACCACGCGAGCTGCTTCACCGACGCCGACACGCCGAACGCGAGCGCGCCGAGGCCGCGCTCCCGCCACATCCACGCGATCACCAGCGGGAGCGCGTAGAGGAGGTCGGCGCTGCCGCCGACGGTGAACGCGGTGATCGAGGCGGCCCCGAGGAGCCCGGTGAGCACGAACGGACGCAGACCGGCCGGAGCGCGCCACACCACGAGCGCCATCGCGGCGAGCAGCGACGCGAGGTACAGGTAGTTGGTGTCGAGGCCGAGCGCGACGAACGGCACGAGGAGCACGAACGAGAGCGCCGGGTACGACGGGTTCGAGACGAACTCGACGTTGCCGCCCTCCCGGCCCCGCACCGCCCACGCCGCGTCGAGCTGGTCGTCGCTGGGGTACAGGGGGACGGACGCGAAGAGCCCGCGCCGCAGCGGGGTCGTCCGGTCGGCGCCGATGCCGAGGGCGTCGTAGCAGCGGAAGATGTCGAGCGTCGCGTACGGGTCGCGCCCCGCGAGGAGCTCGCCGGCCGCGCACTCGTTCAGCGCGATCGCGTCGTTGTGGTACGGCGTCCAGCCCTCGGGCTGGGCGCGCAGGACGGTGGCGAGCCACGCGAGCGACACGACGGCCATGACGCACACGAAGAGCCAGACCGCGCGATGGGCGCGCACCGCCCGCGGCGCGCCGCGCGAATCCCCGAGGCCGGTGCCGGCGAGGGCCATGACCGCCACGACGAGCGCGAGGCCTATCGCCAGCACGACCGCCATCGCCCCCGGCCGCTCCGGCCGCTGCGTGATGATGGTGTTCAGGATCCCGGCGTAGTAGAGGGCGGCGCCGGCGACGGAGATCGCCGCGATCCGGACGAGGGCGCGCACTCAGTGACGCGGACGAGCGATGGTCCCGCCGCCCACGACCTCGTCGCCGTCGTACCAGACCACCGCCTGGCCGGGGGCGACGAGGGCGGGCGCGTCGAGCTCCAGCGTGGCTCCGTCCGCGCGCACGTCGACCCACCCTCCGAGCGGCGTGCCGCGGTAGCGGAGGACCGCCTCGGTGCGGAAGCGCTCGTCGGGCGCGGAGCCGGTGAAGGAGACGTCGCGCACCTCGTACGTCGTCGCGGCGACCTCCTCACGGGTGCCCACGACCGCCGCGCGCCGATCGAGGTCGAGCCGCAGGACGTAGACGCGCTCGCCGGTCGCGACGCCCACCCCGGACCGCTGCCCGACGGTCAGCGTGCCGATGCCGGCGTGCGCGCCGACGACCGTGCCGTCGGCCCGCTCGACGGGACCGGGCCTGAACGCCTCGGGGGCGCGCGCGCGCACGAAGTCCCGGTAGTCCCCGCCGATGAAGCACACGTCCATGCTGTCGGGCTTCGCCGCCGTCGGCAGGCCGAAGCGCGCGGCGATCCGTCGTGTCTCGGCCTTGTCGGCGAGCTCGCCGACGGGCAGGGCGAGGCGCGCGAGCTCGCGCTGGCCGAGCATGTAGAGCGCGTACGACTGGTCCTTCGCCGCATCGGCCGCCCGCAGCAGACGGTGCCGGGCGCCGTCGTGGGCGACGCGCGCGTAGTGACCGGTCGCGAGCCGGTCCGCCCCGAACTTCGCGACGACGTCGCGCAGCAGCGCCTCGAACTTCACGTGCCGGTTGCAGGCGACGCAGGGGTTCGGGGTCTCGCCCGCGGCGTACGAGCGGACGAAGCGGTCGACGACGCTCCGGCCGAACACGTCCGCGTAGTCGAGCGCGTAGAAGGGGATGCCGAGGACGCCCGCGGCCCGCCGCGCGTCCTCCCCCGCCTCGTCGGTCCCGCAGCAGCGCGGCGCGCCGGCGTCGTGGCCGGCCGGGACCAGGCGCATCCACACGCCGACGACGTCCTCGCCGCGCTCCGCCAGGAGCGCCGCCGCGACGGACGAGTCGACGCCCCCGCTCATCGCGACGAAGACGCGACTCATGCCGGGACCGCCGCCGCACCGCGGATGCGCGCCACGATCGGCGGCAGCGCGGCGAGGAAGGCCGCGACGTCGCCGGAGGTCGTCGCGCGGCCGACCGTGACCCGCAGCGAGCCCTTCGCGGTCTCGGCGTCGAGCCCGAGCGCGAGGAGCACGTGCGACGGCGCGGTGTCGCCCGAGGTGCAGGCCGAGCCGCTCGAGACCGCGAACCCCTCGAGGTCGAGCGCCATCACCAGCGACGGCCCGTCGGCGCCGCGGAACACGAACGACGCGTTGTTCGGCAGCCGCTCGGTGCGGTGGCCGGTGAGGCTCGCGTCGGGCACCCGCGCGAGCACGCCGTCGATGATCCGGTCGCGCAGCGCGGCCTGCCGCACCGACTCGCGCTCGCGCCGCTCCCCGGCGAGACGCATGACGAGGCCGAGCGCGGCGATGCCGGCCACGTTCTCCGTCCCGGCCCGCCGTCCCTTCTCCTGTCCGCCGCCGGTCTGCACGGTGGCGAGGCGCGTGCCCCTCCGCACGTAGAGCGCGCCCACCCCCTTCGGCCCGTGGAGCTTGTGCGCGTTGAGCGAGACGAGGTCGACCGGCAGCTCGCGGACGTCGAACGGGACCGCGCCGACCGCCTGCACCGCGTCGCTGTGGAAGACCACGCCGCGCTCGCGGCAGATCGCGCCGATCTCGCGGATGGGCTGCAGCGCGCCGATCTCGTTGCTCGCCGCCATGACCGAGACGAGCGCGGTGCGCCCGTCGATCGCGCCGGCGACGGCACGTGGATCGACGCGGCCCGTCGCGTCGACGCCGACGACCGCGACGCGCACGCCCTCGCGCTCGAGGTCGTGGGCCGTGTCGAGCACCGCGTGGTGCTCGATCGCGCTCGTCACGAGGCCGTCCCGCTCTCCGCGGTGCGCCTTCAGGACGCCGCGGAGCGCCAGGTTGTCCGCCTCCGTGCCGCCGCCGGTGAAGATGATCTCCGAGGGCTCGGCGCCGATCACGGCCGCGACCCGCTCGCGCGCCTCGTCCACGATGGCGCGCGCGGCGCGACCCTCGGCGTGGATGCTCGAGGCGTTCCCGTGGACGTCGCGGTGGACGCGCGCCATCGCCTCGGCGACCTCGGGGTCGACCGGCGTCGTCGCGGCGTGGTCGAGGTAGACGCGCTTCACCCCTAAAGTCTAGGTGCGTGCTCCCGTTCCTCGGCGCCCTCGTGCTGTTCGTCGTGCTCGGTCTCCTGCTGCTCGCCGAGCGCTCCGTCGAGCGGGCGCGGCGCCGCCCGCGTCTTCCCGGCGGCCGGCGCGGGCGTCTGCCTCCCGGCGGCTAACGCCTCTCGTCCGGCGGCGCGACGACCCGCAGGCCGAGCTCCTGGAGCTGGTCGTCGGTCACCGGCGCGGGCGCCTCGAGCATCGGGTCGTAGCCGGTCTGCGTCTTCGGGAAGGCCTGCACTTCGCGGATGTTCTCCGTCCCGGCGAGCGTCATCACCAGCCGGTCGATCCCGGGCGCGATGCCGCCGTGGGGCGGTGCGCCGTATTCGAGCGCGTCGAGGAGCGCGCCGAACCGCGTCCGCGCCTCCTCCGTGCCGATGCCCATCTGGCGGAAGACGCGCTCCTGCATCGCGCGGCGGTGGATGCGGACGCTGCCGCCGCCGAGCTCGCGCCCGTCGACCACGAGGTCGTACTGCTTGCTCCGCGCCTTCTCCGGCGCGGTGTCGAGGAGCGCGATGTCGTGGTCGGTGAGCGGGCCGCAGAACGGGTTGTGGGCGAACGTCCACCCGCCCTCGGCGGTGCGCTGCACGAGCGGGAACTCGTGCACCCAGAGGGCGTGGTGGGCGGAGGCGTCCGCGAGGCCGAGCGCCTGCCCGAGGTGCTCGCGCAGCGCCCCGAGCGACCCGCTCGCCACGTCGTAGGTGTCGGCGACCGCGAGCACAAGGTCGCCGGCCGTCGCGCCGGTGCCGCGCCGCAGCGCCTCGAGCTCGGCGGCGGTGAGGAACTTCGCGACCTGTGAGGACACCTCGCTTCCCTTCATCGCGAACTGGGCGAGGCCCTTCGCGCCCTTGCGCCTGACGATCGCCCCCCAGCCGTCCACCTCCTTGCGCGTCGCCTCGGCCTTCCCCGGAACGACGATCGCGCGCACGGCGCCGCCGGCGTCGATCGCCGAGCGGAACGCGTTGAACGAGGTCGCGCGGAAGACGTCGGTGAGGTCGACGAGCTCCATGCCGAACCGCAGGTCCGGGCGGTCGGTGCCGAAGCGGCGCACGGCCTCCTCGAAGGTGAGCCGCGGCCAGGGGACCTGCTTGAACGGCTTGCTCGCGAACCTCTCGAAGACCCGCGTGTAGAGGTCCTCGGCGAGCGCCATCACGTCCTTCGGCTCGACGAAGGACATCTCGACGTCGAGCTGCGTGTGCTCGAGCGTGCGGTCGGCGCGCGGGTCCTCGTCGCGGTAGCAGCGCGCGATCTGGAAGTACCGGTCGATCCCTCCGACCATGAGGATCTGCTTCAGCTGCTGCGGCGACTGCGGCAGCGCCCAGAACTTCCCCGGGAAGTAGCGCGACGGCACCACGAGGTCGCGCGCGCCCGTGGGGTCGGAGCGGATGAGGTTCGTCGTCTCGATCTCCCAGAAGCCACGCGTCGTCATGTACTCGCGGATGAACGCGACGACCTCGTGCCGCAGCCGCATGAGGTCCTTCGAGCGCTCGCGGCGCAGGTCGACGTAGCGGTACTTCCAGCGCAGCGTCTCCTCGACCGACGTCTCCTCGTTCACGTAGAACGGCGGCGTCCTGGACTCGTTGAGCACGGTCACCTCGGACGCGACGACCTCGAGGTCGCCCGTCGGGAGCTTCGGGTTGCGGGTGCCCTCGGGGCGCGGGCGCACCGAGCCCCGCACCTGGATGACCCACTCGTTGCGCACGTCCTTCAGCGCGGCGTGCGCCGCCGGCTGCTCGGTCGCGTGCGCGACGACCTGCGTGATGCCGTAGCGGTCGCGCAGGTCGATGAACGTGACGTTGCCGTGGTCGCGACGCGTGTGCACCCATCCGGCCAGCGTCACCGCCGACCCGGCGTCCGGCGCGCGCAGCTCGCCGCAGGTCCTCGTGCGCAGCACGGCCTAGTCCCTCGGATCCTGGAGGTACGGCGTCTCGCCCGCGGCGCCCTGCTCCATCTGGTCCGGATCCGCCGGCGGCCGCCAGAGCGTCGGCAGCGGACGCGGCCGGACGTGCCGTCCCACCTCGGTGACGACGGCGGCGAGACGCGTGTTGCGCTGCTCCTTCTTCGTGAGGTCGCGCACGATGACGTACCCCCCGCGGGCCTCGGGCGTCCCGGCGATGATCGCCACCTTCGCCCCGTGCTTCACGGCGCTCTCGAGCTGCCGGTCGAGCGGGCGTGTCGAGTAGTCGATCGCGACCGTGAAGCCGGCGTCGCGGAGCGGCGCCGCGAGCTGCATGCGGTTGGCCGCGTCGTCGGGCCGCGCCGAGACGACGTACACGTCGGGCTTCGGATCCTCCGCCACGGCCACCCCCTCCTGCTTCAGCGCGTAGTAGAGGACGTCCATGCCGCCGGCGATGCCGGTCCCCGGCATGTCCTCGGCGCCCATGGTCCGGAAGAGACCGTCGTAGCGCCCGCCGCCGGCGACGGCGATGCCCTCGTACTCGGGCGCGGTGAGGACGAACTCGACGACGGTGCGCGTGTAGTAGTCGAGGCCGCGCACGAGCGTGGGCGTCACCGTGAACGGGACCCCGAGGCCGGTGAGGCCCTCCCGCACGTCGGCGAAGTGCCGGCGGTCCTCGTCGCACAGGAGGTCGAGGATCGCCGGTGCTCCGTCGACGAGCGGGCGGTCCTGCGGCTCCTTCGAGTCGAGCACACGCAGGACGTTCGTCTCGACGCGGCGCTTCGACACCTCGGAGAGCGCGTCGAGGTGCCGCCGGAAGTAGGCGGCGAGCGTCTCGCGCACCCGCGCGCGGCAGCGGTCGTCGCCGATCGTGTTGAGGCGGATCTCGTAGCCGGTGAGCCCGACCTCGCGGAAGAGACCGTTCGTGAAGTCGATGATCTCGACGTCGACGGACGCCTCGGGGGCGCCGAAGCACTCGAGGTCCCACTGCCAGAACTGGCGATACCGCAGCTTCTGCGGCCGCTGCCCGCGGAACATCGCCTCGTAGGCGAAGAAGCGCTGGGGCCGCGGCGAGCGGTGCAGCCCCGCGTCGAGGAACGCGCGGGCGATGGCCGGCGTCGCCTCCGGGCGGAGCGCGAGGTCGCCCTCGCCGCCGAGGCGCACCTCGTACATCTCCTTGCTCACGACGTCGGACGACTCGCCGGTGGTCTTGATGAACACGCGCCGCTCCTCGACGACCGGCGTCACCATCCGCGGGTAGCCGTAGCGCAGCGCGCGCGCCTGGACGACGGCCAAGAGCGCATCCATGCCGGCCGCTTCTTCGGGGAGGAGATCCCGCATGCCGCGGGGGGCTTGGTAGCTCGCCACCGCACCGTTGACGATAAGCGCTTTCGCGCTCCGGGCCTCGCGCCCGTATCGTCGGAGGCATGGATCGACGATCGCTGCTCACCGCCACGCTCGCCACCGTCGCGGCGGCGTGCGGCGCGACCCAGACCGCGGGAGGTACGAAGATGCCGACGAAGGCCACGGTCGAGCTCGCCAAGGGCGGCTCGTTCACCATCGCGCTGCGCTCGGACAAGGCGCCGAAGACGGTCGAGAACTTCGCCACGAAGGCGCGCGCGAAGCTCTACGACGGGCTCACGTTCCACCGCGTCGAGGACTGGGTCGTCCAGGGCGGCGATCCGCAGGGCACCGGCCGCGGCGGCGGCCAGATGCCGAGCGAGCTGAACGACCTCCCGTTCGCCGCGGGGGCGGTCGGCGTCGCGCGCGGCCCGGACATCAAGATCAACAACGACAGCCAGTGGTTCGTCGTCAAGACGGACGCGGCGTGGCTCAACGGGCAGTACACGAACTTCGGTCAGGTCACGGCGGGCATGGACGTCGTGCGTGGCATCAAGGTCGGCGACAAGATCAAGACGATCGCGGTCGAGTGAGGCGGCCGCGGGCCGCTACCGGAACACCGACCCCGCGATGGCGACGGCGCCGAGCGCCAGCGTGGCGACGATCATCGCGATCGCCAGGCGCGGTGCGAGCGTCCCCGCCGGCACGCCCCCCTCCGCCGCGCCGAGCACCGCCCGCGCGCGCTTCGCCAGCCGGCCGTCCGTCACCACGCTGATCTGCCCCGGCGTCCCGGCCTGCCAGGTGCCCCAGAGGCCCCGGTCCACGCGCGCCCAGATGCCGGCGGCCCGCAGGCGCGAGGCGAGCACCTCGCCCGTCGCCTCGTCGTTCGGGAACGCGACGGCGACCTCCTTCACTGCACCCCGCCTTTCGTCATGGGGAGCGGGTCGAGGACGGCCCGCAGCCTGGCCTCGTCCATGACCTTCTCCTCGCGCGCGACGTCGAGGAGCGACCGCCGCTCGGCGAGCGCGCGCTTCACGAGCGCGGCCGAGCGCGCGTAGCCGATGTGCGGCGACAGCGCCGTCACCACGAGCGAGGGCGACAGGTCCATGAGCTCGGCGACGCGCTCCTCGTCCACGCGCATGCCCTCGACGGTGCGCTCGCGCAGCTGCCTCACCGCGTTCGCGAGGATCGTCGCCGAGAAGCACACCGCGTAGTTGATCCCCGGCATCATCACGTTGAGCTCGAGCTGCCCCGCCTGCGCGCCCCACGCCACCGCGGTGTCGTTGCCGATCACCTGGAAGCAGACCATGTTCACCATCTCGACGATGGCCGGGTTCACCTTTCCCGGCATGATCGACGAGCCCGGCTGCACCGCGGGGATGACGAGCTCGCCGAACCCGGTCTTCGGACCCGAGACGAGCAGGCGGAGGTCGTTCCCGATCTGCGAGAGCTCGAGCGCCGCGGTGCGCATGCCGCTGGAGACGCGGACGAACGGCGCCATCGTCTGCATGGCCGCGAACAGGTCCTCCGCCGGGACGATCGGCTCGCGGTACCACTCCGCGAGCAGCGCGCAGACGCGCTCGCGCACGCCGGGCGTGGCGTTGAGCCCGGTGCCCGCCGCGGTGCCGCCGATCCCGAGCGCACACAGCTCGGCCCGCGCGGCCCGCAGCCGCGCCGCGGCGCCGCGCACGCGCGCCGCCCAGCCGCCGATCTCCTGGCCGAACGTGATCGGCACCGCGTCCTGGAGGTGCGTGCGCCCGGGCTTCACGACGCTCGCGTACCGCACCGCCTTCGCCTCGAGCGACGCCGCGAGCGCGTCGAGCTCGTCGCAGAGCATCCCGGTGAGCTCGAGGTGCGCGAGGCGCATGGCGGTCGGGGTCGTGTCGTTCGTCGACTGCCCCATGTTCACGTGGTCGTTCGGGTTCACGTGCTCGTACGTGCCCAGACCGCCGCCCAGGAGCTGGTTCGCGCGGTTCGCGAGCACCTCGTTCACGTTCATGTGGAACGAGACGCCGGCACCCGAGTGGAAGACGTCGAGCACGAACTGCTCGGCGTGCCGCCCGCCGAGGACCTCGTCGCAGGCCGCGACGATCGCGTCCTTGCGCTTGGCGTCCAGCCGGCCGACCTCGGCGTTGGCGATCGCCTCGGCCTTCTTGACGTTCACGAAGGCGCGGACGAACGCGGGGAAGGCGCGGTAGCCGGAGATGGGATAGTTCTCGATGCCGCGCTGCGTCTGCGCGCCCCAGAGCGCCTGCGCCGGGACCTCGATCTCCCCCAGGGTGTCCTTTTCGCGGCGCGTGGCCGAACGCGATCCGACTGCGGTCGCCATGTCCACTCCTTCGCCGGTCCTCGGCTAGAATAGGGATTCCGCGTGCAACAGAATCGGCTCACCTGGATGATCGGCGGACCCCAGGGAAGCGGGATCAATGCCTCCGCCGAGGTGTTCGCAAAGGCCTGCTCCCGAGCGGGCCTGCGCGTGTACGCGAACATCGAATACCACTCCAACATCATGGGCAAGCACTCGTTCTACCGGGTGCGCGTGGGGGACGAGGACGTCCGCTCGTACCGCGACAGGACGGACATCCTGGTGGCGCTCGACCACGAGACCCTCGCCGGCGACGCCGACCATCGCCGCTGGGCCACGCACTTCGGGCACCTGCACGAGGTGAACGAGGGCGGCGGCGTCATCTACGACAGCGAGATCGATTTCTCGCCCGGATCGAGCGGGCGACCGGGCCTGCGGTTCTACGCGGTTCCCTTCATGGACGTCATCAAGCGCGCGCTCGACGAGGTCGGCAAGGGCGAGCAGGCCCGCCGCTACGAGGTGATGAAGAACACCGTCGGGCTCGGGGCGTCGCTCGCGCTCTGCGACTACCCCTTCGACCTCGTCGCCGAGGTCATCCGGGGTCAGTTCAAGGGCAAGCGCTCCGAGGTCGGCGAGCTCAACGTCCGCGCCGCGCAGTTCGCGTTCGAGCACGTGCGCGAGCACTTCGACGTCGCCGGCTTCCCGTACACGCTCCGGCCGGGCCCCGACGCGAAGGCGCGGATCCTCGCGAAGGGCTACGAGATCGCGGCGATCGCGAAGCTCAGAGCGGGCTGCGCCTTCCAGACCTACTACCCCATCTCACCCGCCACGGACGAGAGCGTGTACCTCGAGCGCCAGCAGCGCGAGTACGGACTCCTCGTCGTGCAGTGCGAGGACGAGATCTCGTCGATCAACATGGCCGTCGGCGCGGCGCACATGGGCGTGCGCGCCGCGACCGCGACGAGCGGCCCGGGGTTCGCGCTCATGGTCGAGGGCATCGGCTTCGCCTCGATCACCGAGGCGCCCGGCCCGGTCCTCGTGCTGTACCAGCGCGGCGGGCCGTCGACGGGACTCCCGACGCGGCAGGAGCAGGGCGATCTCCTCTTCGCGCTCCACCCGGCGCAGGGCGACTTCCCGCACATCGTCACCGCGCCGGGCGACCTGCGCGAGATCTACCAGGACGTCTTCTCGTCCTTCAACTGGGCCGAGCGCTACCAGATGCCGGTCATCGTGCTCGCGGACAAGAAGCTCGCCGCCGTCTACACGACGATCGACCGGCTCGAGCTGAAGTACGACGAGATCGACCGCGGCGAGCGCTTCACCGGAAGCGAGTGGACGCCGGTCGAGGCCAAGGGACCGAACGACGGCCAGGCGCACGACGGCGAGGTCAAGGAGTACCTGCGCTACGCGCTCACCGAGACCGGCATCTCGCCGCGCAGCCGTCCCGGCATCGAGGGCGGCCGCTTCTGGTCCACGAGCGACGAGCACGACCCGGATGGCCACATCAGCGAGGGCGTCGACATGCGCGTCGCGATGATGCGTAAGCGCATGGGCAAGCTCGATCTCGCCGCGAAGGCGATCCCGGCCGATCAGCAGTACGCGCTGCACGGCCCCGCCGGCGCCGACCTCACCATCGTCGCCTGGGGCTCGACCAAGGGCACGATCCTCGATGCGCTCGGGCGGCTCGAGACCGAGGGCAAGCGCGTCAACTTCCTCCAGTGCCGGCTCATGAAGCCGTTCCCGGCCGAGGGCGTGGGCGCCGTGCTGCGAAGGGCGAAGCGGCTGGTGTGCGTCGAGGAGAACTACTCCGGCCAGCTCGCGCAGCACATCGCCGCCGAGACGGGCGTGCTCATCCGCGAGCGCATCACGAAGTTCGACGGCCGCCCGTTCAGCGAGGACGAGATGGTGCGCGCGATACGCGAGGCGTACGCGGGCAGGGTCGAGGCGGTGGTGACGAATGTCCGTTAGCGCGCCGGCCAGGCTCACCATCAAGGACTACAAGTCCGAGCTCCACAACGACTGGTGCCCCGGGTGTGGCGACTTCGGCATCCTCACCGGTATCCAGATGGCGCTCGCCAGCCTCCAGCTCGACCCCGACAGGGTCGCGGTCTTCTCCGGCATCGGCTGCTCGGGAAAGACCCCGCACTACATCAACGCGTACGGCTTCCACACGCTGCACGGCCGCGTGCTCCCGGTCGCGACCGGCGGCCGCCTCGCGAACACCGGCCTCACCGTCATCGCGCTCGGCGGCGACGGCGACGGGTACGGCATCGGCGCCGGCTATTTCGTGAACGCCGGCCGCCGCAACCTCGACTTCGCCTACCTCGTGCACGACAACAACGTCTACGGGCTCACGAAGGGCCAGGCGTCGCCGACGCTCTCGAAGGGCAAGCGCACCAAGTCCATGCCCGAGCAGGCGATCCAGGACGGCATCAACCCGATCGCGATGGCGGTCGCCGCGGGCTACACGTTCATCGCGCGCGCGTACGCGCTCGAGCCGAAGTACACGGCCCAGATCATCGCCCGCGCCATCCAGCACCGCGGCTCCGCGCTGGTGGACGTGCTCCAGACGTGCCCGACCTACAACGACCTCTACACCAAGGAGTGGTACGAGGGCGCGGACCTCCAGCAGAAGACGTCGCGGCTCTACAAGCTCGAGGAGCGCGGCTACGACGGCCGGGTCCAGGATCCGGCCGACGAGCAGGAGATCGTCGCGAAGAAGGCCGCGGCGGTCGCGCGATCGTACGAGCGCGAGCCCATCCCGATCGGCGTCTACTACCAGGTCGACCTGCCGACGTACGAGGACGAGGTCGGCAGGCGCATCCCCGCGCTCAAGGACACGCCGCTCGTCGAGACGGACACGTTCAGGCGCGACGTGACGCCGCTGCTCGAGGCGATGCGCTAGACAGGACACCGGGACGGCACGCGCGTCAGCGCGCGGCCGGCGTCCCCAGCCGCTTCGCGACGAAGTCGATCTGCATCGCGACCTGCTCGAGCTGCTCGTCGATCACGAGCGACCCGTGCCCGGCGTCGTAGCGGTACTCCTGGAAGGGCTTGCGCAGCGCCTTCAAGCGCTCCACGTAGACGTCCACGCTCCGCGACGGGCAGCGCGGGTCGTTCTGGCCGACGAGCAGCAGCATCGGCGCCTGCACCCGCTCGACGTAGGTGATGGGGTTCGCGACGCGATACGTCTCGGGCGCGTCGGACGGCGTGCCGCCGAAGAGCGCGGCGTCGTAGCGCTTCAGGGGCTCCATCTCGTCCTCGAACGCCGCGACGTAGTCGCCGATCGGCACGATGCCGATGCCGGCCGCCCAGCGGCCCGGCTGCGTGCCGAGCCCGAGGAGCGTGAGGTAGCCGCCCCACGACGCGCCGCCCAGCACGCAGCGGTTCGGATCGGCGAGGCCGATCCGCATGGCCCATTCGTGCGCCACGGCGATGTCCTCGAGCTCGGTCCGGCCGGGGCGCCCGACGATCGCGTCGCGCCAGGCCTTCCCGTATCCGCTCGAGCCGCGGTAGTTGACCATCACCACGGCGAAGGCGTGATCGACCCACGCCTGCACCGTCGGCGAGAACGCGTCGCTGTCCTGCGCCTCCGGCCCGCCGTGGATCAGGAAGTACGCCGGGTGCGGACCCGGCCCCTCGGGCCGCGCGACGAACACGTGCACGCCCTCGACGTCCGCGTCGTCGTACGCGACGCCGCCGGGCGCGGCCCCGCCGCCGGGGACGAGCACGGCCTCGCCGGCGGTCGACCGCACCGTCGCGCGCTCCGACGAGCGGTCGAGCAGGTACCACGCCGCGCCGTCCGGCCGTACCCGCGCGGCGGCGATGCTGCCGCGCTCGGTCGGGACGGGCTCGAGCGTCGCGCCCGCGAGGTCGTAGCGGTAGAGCTCGCCTCGGCCCCGATGCTCGTGGACCAGCAGGAGGGCGCGCGCGTCGGGATACCAGCGCGCCATCGCGACCTCGCCGGGCAGGTCGACGACGACGGGCGTCTCGCTCCGCGTCGCGACGTCGTAGACGAGGACGCGGCGCCGGCCCTCGCGGTCGTGACCGACGACCAGCCGCCGGTCGCCGTCGACCGGCGACCAGTCGCCGAGCGCGAGGCCCTTCCCCGGCCCGTCCCAGAGCTCGGCGACGCTCGCGCCGTCCAGGTCGAGGATGCGGATCGCGCGGTTGCGGCTGTCGCCGTGCTCGGAGTGCGCGAGCGCGAGCAGCCGGCCGTCGCGCGAGAGGTCCCCGACGGACGCGCTCTGCGGATGGGCATAGATGCGGCGGGGCGCCGCGTCCTCGCGCAGCACGTACACGGTCGTACCCTCGTCGCCGCGCGAGCGTCCGACGACGGCGACCCCGTCGCCGAGCGCGAGGCCCGCGCTGTACGACGGCTCCAGCGACGGCGCGACGGTCTCCCTGCCGCCGCCCTCGAAGCGCTCGCGCACCCACCGGCCGAGCTCGTCGCCCTTCGCGTCGTCGAACCACCACACGTGCCGCCCGTCGGGCTCGAGGCGCGCCGCGACGCGGTAGCCCGTCCCCTCGGCGCGATCGGTGAGCTGCCGGTGCTCGCCGGCCCGGCGGTCCCAGGCGTGCACCTCGAACTTGCCCGAGACGTTGGTGAGGTAGATGAGGCGCTCCGGATCGTCGCGCGCCCACTGCGGGAACAGCACGCGCGCCGCGCGGAACCGCTTCCGCCAGAGCGGCTCGGTGGCGTGCGACGTCGGCCGAGGCGGCGCCGTCGGGGTCACGGAATCATCCTAGGGCGCGGCCCGTTGTGACGAGCGGATGGAGATCGGTCTCTACACCTTCGGCGAGCTCACGCCCGACCGGCGCACGGGCGAGGCCGTCTCGGCGCGGCAGCGGATCGCCGACCTCATCGAGGAGATCGAGCTCGCCGATCGCCTCGGCCTCGACGTGTTCGGCGTCGGCGAGCACCACCGTCCGGACTTCATCGTCTCCTCACCCGCCGTCGTCCTCGCCGCGGGCGCCGCCCGCACCCGCCGCATCCGCCTCACCAGCGCCGTCAACGTCATCAGCTCCGACGACCCCGTCCGTGTGTTCCAGCAGTTCGCGCTGCTCGACCTCATCTCCGGCGGGCGCGCCGAGATCATGGCCGGCCGCGGCTCGTTCATCGAGTCGTTCCCGCTCTTCGGCTACGACCTCGAGCGGTACGACGAGCTCTTCGCGGAGAAGCTCGAGCTGCTGCTGCGCGTCCGCGAGTCCGTCCACGTCACGTGGAGCGGCCGGCACCGCCCGCCGCTGGCCGGGCAGGGCGTCTGGCCGCGGCCGGTGCAGGACCCGCTGCCGGTGTGGATCGCCGTCGGCGGCAACCCCGAGTCCGCCGCGCGCGCCGGCGCCCTCGGCCTGCCGATGGCGCTCGCGATCATCGGCGGGCTGCCGGAGCGCTTCGCGCCCTTCGCCGAGATCCACCGCGAGGCCGCACGAGCCGCCGGCCGCCCGCGGCCCGCGCTCTCGATCAACTCGCACGGGTTCGTCGCGGACACCAGGGAGGAGGCGATCGCGGAGGCGCTGCCGCCCTTCCTGCTGATGATGGACCGCATCGGCCGCGAGCGCGGCTGGGGACCGCAGTCGCCCGAGGCGTTCCGGGCCCAGGCGGCGCTGCGCGGAGCGAACTTCATCGGCAGCCCGGACGACGTCGTCGCGAAGATCCTCTTCCAGCATCGCATCTTCGGCCACGACCGCTTCCTCATGCAGATGACCATCGGCTCGATCCCGCACGACAAGGTCATGCGCTCGATCGAGCTGTACGCGACGAAGGTCGCGCCGGCGGTGCGCGCGGCGCTCGGCGCGCGGCCCGCGGAGACGCCCGCGGGCTGACGCGGCGCCGCGCTCAGCCGGCGACGCCGGTCCTCTTGCGCTGGCCGATGGCGCGGTCGCGGTCCTGCTTGCTGAGCAGCCGCTTGCGGATGCGGAAGGCCTTCGGCGTGACCTCGAGCAGCTCGTCGCCGGCGAGGAACTCGATCGCGTCGTCCAGCGACAGCTCGCGGATCCCGTCGAGTCGCACGGCGATGTCCGACGTGCTGCTGCGCATGTTCGTGAGGTGCTTGCGGCGCACGACGTTGACATCGAGGTCGCGGTCGCGGATGTGCTCCCCCACCACCATCCCCGCGTACACGTCGACACCGGCGCCGACGAACAGCGTCCCGCGCTCCTGCGCCTGGGAGAGCCCGAACGTCGTCGTCGCGCCGTCCTCCCAGGCGACGAGCGACCCGAACTGTCGCGAGTCGATGTCGCCCGCGTACGGCCCGTAGCCGGCGAAGAGCGTGTTCATGACGCCCTGGCCGCGCGTGCACGTGAGGAACGCCTGGCGGAAGCCGAGCAGCCCGCGCGTCGGGATGCGGTACACGCAGTGCGCCGAGCCGTCGTCGCGGTACTTCATGTCCACGAGCTCGCCGCGCCGCTTCCCCGCGAGCTCGACGACCGCGCCGAGCGCGTCCTGCGCGACCTCCACCTCCAGCTGCTCGTAGGGCTCCCGCCGCTCGCCGCCCTCGATCCGCTCGATCACCTCCGGTCGGGACACCTGCAGCTCGTAGCCCTCGCGGCGCAGGTTCTCGATGAGGATCGCCAGATGCAGCTCGCCGCGGCCGCTCACGATGAAGGTGTCCGGGCTCTCGGTCTCGGCGACGCGCAGGGCGACGTCGCGGTCGAGCTCGGCGAAGAGCCGCTCGCGCAGCTTCCGGCTGGTCACGTGCTGTCCCTCACGGCCGGCGAACGGGCTCGTGTTCACCGCGAAGCTCATCCGGAGCGTCGGCTCCTCGACGGTGATCGGCGGGAGCGGCCGCGGGTCGTCCGGATCGGTCACCGTGTCCCCGATGGCGATCTCGGCGATGCCGGCGACGGCGACGATGTCACCGGCCCGCACCTCCTCGGCAGGCTCGCGCGCGAGCCCCTGGAACGTGAACAGGTCCGTGACCTTCGCCCGCGTGATCCGGCCGGTGTGGTCGACGCGCGCCACCTGCTGGCCGCGGCGGAGGACGCCGCTCTGCAGGCGGCCGACGGCGATCCTGCCCCTGTAGTCGTCGTAGCTCGTCGTCGTCACGAGGAGCTGCAGCGGCGCGGTCTCGTCGACGTCGGGCGGTGGGATGGTCGCGAGGATGGCGTCGAACAACGGCTCGAGCGTCGGGCCGAGATGGCGATGGTCCGTCCCCGCGGAGCCGGTGAGCGCGTTCGTGAAGATCGTCTCGTACTCGGCCTGCTCCTCGGTCGCGCCGAGATCGAGGAACAGGTCGAACGTCGCGTTGAGCGCGTGGTTCGGCCGCGCCTGAGCCCGGTCGATCTTGTTGATCACGACGATCGCGCGATGACCGCGCCGCAGCGCCTGGCGGAGGACGAACTTCGTCTGCGGCATCGGCCCGTCGACCGCGTCGACGAGGAGCAGCACGCCGTCGACCATGTTCATGACGCGCTCGACCTCGCCCCCGAAGTCAGCGTGGCCCGGCGTGTCGACGATGTTGATCTTGGTGCCCCGGTAGGTGACGGCGGTGTTCTTCGCCATGATCGTGATGCCGCGCTCGCGTTCGAGCGCGTCGCTGTCCATCACGCGCTCGGCGACCTGCTGGTTCTCCCGGAAGATCCGGCTCTGGCGCAGCATGCCGTCGACGAGCGTCGTCTTCCCGTGGTCGACGTGCGCGATGATCGCGACGTTGCGGATGTCTCCTCGCTTCACCTAACGCCCGTCGCGGTGGACGCTGAAGACGTCCCGCACGCTCTCGAGGCGGGCCAGGACGCGCGAGAGCTGGTCGACGCTGGTCACCTGGAGCGTCGCGTTCACCGTCGCGGTCTTGTCCGGATTCGCCACGGCCGAGAGGGACAGGAGGCTGACCTGATGCTCGCTGATCGCCGCCGCGACGTCGCGGAGGAAGCCCTCGCGATCCCACCCCTCGATGCGGACGGCGACCGGGTAGGTCCGCGCCCCTACCCGCTCCCACTCGACCTCGACGAGCCGCTCCTTCTCGCCGCTCGCGCGCACGTTCGCGCAGTCGGCGCGGTGCACGGTGACGCCGCGGCCACGGGTGATGTACCCGACGATGGCGTCGCCGGGGACCGGGTTGCAGCACACCGCGAAGCGCACCAGCAGGTCGCCGACGCCCTTCACGCGCACGCCGCCGCGCGCGCCGGTCGGCGGGATGGCCGGGGCGATCTCCGGGAGCTGGGTCTGGGTGTCGTCGAGGATCCCGAGGCGCGTCACGACCTGCGCGGCGGTGACGGCGCCGTAGCCCAGGGACGCGAAGAGGGTGTCGACGTCGTGCATGTTCATCGCCTCGGTGACCCGGCGGAGGTCGTCGTCCGAGATGTCGCCGAGCGATCGCTGGGCGAGGCGCTTCAGCTCCCGGTCGAGCGATTCCTTCCCGTGGGCGATGTTCTCGTCGCGCTCCGCGCGCTTGAACCATTGGCGGATCTTCTCCCGCGCGCCGGGCGTCTGCACCATGCCGAGCCAGTCGCGTGAGGGCCCCCGCGCCGCCTTGCTCGTGATGATCTCGACGATGTCGCCCTGCTGGAGCCGGTCGTCGAGCGGCACGATGCGGCCGTTCACCTTCGCCCCGATGGTCCGGTGCCCGACGTCGGTGTGGATGCGGTAGGCGAAGTCGATGGGCGTCGAGCCGGCGGGCAGCGCCTTCACCTCGCCCTTCGGGGTGAACACGAAGACCTGGTCCTGGAAGACGTCGACCTTCAGCGACTCCACGAACTCGCGCGCGTCGGTGACGTCGTGCTGCCACTCGAGGAGCTGGCGCACCCAGGCCAGCTTCGACTCGTAGTCGCGGTCGGCCCGGCCGCCCTCCTTGTACCGCCAGTGCACGGCGATCCCGTACTCGGCGAGGCCGTGCATCTCCTGCGTGCGCACCTGGATCTCGAGCGGCTGGCCGCCGGGCCCCATCACCGCGGTGTGCAGCGACTGGTACATGTTCGCCTTCGGCACCGCGATGTAGTCGTCGAACTGCCCCGGGATCGGCGGCCACAGCGTGTGCACGACGCCGAGCGCCGCGTAGCACGAGGGCACGTCCTGGACGATCACGCGGATCGCGAGCAGGTCGTAGACCTCGTTGAACCCGACGCCCTTGCGCCGCATCTTCTGCGCGATCGACCAGAGGTGCTTCGCGCGCCCGGAGAGATCGGCCCGGATGCCCGCCCTCTCGAGCTCGTGGGCGAGGGTCTTCATCGCCTGCTCGATGTAGCGCTCGCGCACCTGGCGGCGCGCGGCGAGCTGCTCGGCCAGCTCCCGGTACTGCTCGGGCTCGAGGTACTTGAAGGCGAGGTCCTCGAGCTCCCACTTGATCTGCCAGATGCCGAGCCGGTGCGCGAGCGGCGCGTAGATCTCCATCGTCTGCTGCGCGATGCGCCGCTGCTTCTCCGGCGGGAGCGGCGCCAGCGTCCGCATGTTGTGCAGCCGGTCGCAGAGCTTGATGACCACGACGCGCAGGTCGTCGGCCATCGCGAGGAACATCTTGCGGACGTTCTCGGCCTGATGGAGGTCGCGCGACTGGCCCTGGAGCCTGCCGAGCTTGGTGACGCCCTCCACCAGGCGGCCGATCTCGTCGCCGAACTCGCGCCGGATGTCCTCGTTGGTGCGCGGCGTGTCCTCGGGGACGTCGTGCAGCAGCGTCGCCGCCACCGTCGCCGGATCCATCCCGAGCTCCGCCACGAGGATCGCGACGGCCGCCGGATGCGTGACGTACGGCTCGCCGGAGACGCGGCGCTGGCCCTCGTGCGCCTCGGCCGCGTACGCGAAGGCGCGGCGGACGAGCTCGGCGTCGCCCTCGGGGTAGTGGCGCAGCATCTCGCGGACGACCGCCTCCGCGTCGGCGCTGCCCTGCCGCTGCGGCCGCAGCCGCTCGGTGATGCCGGTGATGCGCGCGGTGATCGGATTCGCTCTGGCCACTACCCGCCGCCCCTCGCTCGGTTCATCGTCATGCCACCGCCATGTCCGCGCGCATGCGGTCGGCGGTCCCGACCGGACCGAAGTCCCGCAGCTCCAGCTCCACGAGGCCGCGCAGCCCGTTCCCCACGGTGACGACCGCGTCAACGGAGCCCGCGTCGGTCATCGCCTCGGCGTGGTCGCCGCGCCGGAACGCCATCGCGTCGAACGTGAAGCGGCCGAGCGTGATCTTGCAGCGCAGGTGATCCGCGTCGGCGCCGACCTGGCGGATGCCGAACACCCGCACGTTGCGCACGAGCAGGTGCGGGCGCGGGTTGGCCGCGCCGCACGGCTCGAGGTCCGCGAGCTCGAGCGCGAGCCGCGGCGAGAGCGCCTCGGGCTCGATCTCGGCGTCCACGCGGAGCGTCGGCACGGGGCGGATCCCGCCGAGACGGCGACGGACGATCTCGTCCAGCCGCAGGGCGAGCGCCGGGATCGCGCCGCGCGCGACGGAGAAGCCCGCGGCCATCGCGTGGCCGCCATGCTTCAGCAGGAGATCGTCGCACTCGTCGAGCGCCTCGGCGATGTGCAGCGCGCCGATGGAGCGGCACGACCCCTTCCCCTCGTCGCCGCTGATCGCGATCACCGCGGCGGGCCGGGCGTGGTCCTCGACCAGCCGCGACGCCGCGAGGCCGACGATGCCGGCGGGCCAGGCCTCGTCGGCGACGACGGTCGCCCACGCGTCCGGCCGCTCCGCGGCGCGCTCTCGCGCGCCCTTCACGACCTGTCGCGTGAGCTCCTGACGCTCGGCATTCTTCCGCTCGAGCTTCTCGGCGATGGCCGTCGCCTCCTCGGCGTCCTCGGTGAGCAGGAGGCGCAGCGCCTCCTCGGCGTCGGCGATGCGACCGGCGGCGTTGAGCCGCGGCCCGAGCACGTAGCCGACGTCCGCCGCGTTCACGCGCCCGAGCCGGAGCCCGGACCGCTCGACGAGCGCGCGCACGCCGGCGATCGGGGCGCGGTTGAGCGCGGCGAGGCCGCGCCGCACGAGCGAGCGGTTGGCGCCGCGGAGCGGGACGACGTCGGCGATGGTCGCGAGCGCGACGAGCTGGAGCAGCTCGTCCTCGCGCGGCGCGTACGCGAGCTCGCCGAGGAGCGCCCGCGCGAGCACGAGGGCGACGCCCGCGCCGGCGAGGTCCCTGTCGAGCGACGGATCGTCGGGACGCCGCGGGTTCACGACGGCGAGCGCGTCCGGCAGCTCCGCGGGTGGATGGTGGTGGTCGGTGACGATGAGGTCGACGCCGAGCGTCCGCGCGAGGGCCGCCTCACGCGCCGCGGTCACGCCGCAGTCGACCGAGACGATGACCCGCGTGCCGTCTCCGGCCAGCCCGCGGATCGCCGGCTCGTTGAGCCCGTAGCCCTCCTCGTAGCGGTCGGGGATGTACGCGCCGACCGCGACGCCGAGCTGGCGGAACGCGCGCACGAGGATCGCCGAGCCGGCGAGGCCGTCGACGTCGTAGTCGCCATAGACGACGATGCGCTCGCGAGCCGCGAGCGCACGACGGAGCCGGGCGACGGCCTTGTCGAGGTCGAGCATCGGCGGCCCGTCCTCGGGTGCGCGGGCGGCGAGGAAGCCGGGCATCTCGACCACGCTCAGCCCACGGCTCGCGAGGATGCGCGCGACGAGCGGCGCGATCCCCGGGGGCGCCTCGGTCGGCCGCGTCTGGGGCAGCAGCCAGCGCCGCTGTGCGGAAAACGTCATACGACGAACGATTTTCGCACGCCGAGACGGCTCGCCTCGGCGGAGCGCCGCGACGTGCCGCCTACCCGCTCGCCGAAGGAGGCTGCGGCGTCGGGTCGCCGGACGCGGCGACCGGCACCGGCACGACCTCCGGACCCGGCTCCCGCTCGCGCGTGAGATCGGAGAGCCGCGGGAGGACCACCGGCCTGCGCACGAACGGCGTCGCGGCGGCGGGATTGGACACGTCGGCCGCGTCGAAGATCTCGTCGAGCTCGGGACCGATCAGCTCGCCGCGCTGGATGAGCGCGCCCGCCACCGCGTGGACCGCGTACTCCTTCTCGCGGATGAGGCGCTTGGTCTCCTCGTACAGCTGCTCGAGCAGGCGGTCGGCGAGCGCGAGGACCTGGGGCGGCGCGCCGGCGGCGGACGGCGGGAAGGCGACGAGCGTCGAGCCCATGCCCCAGCTGCCGACGTACGCGAGCGCGCGGTTGGTGGCGTTGCGCAGGTCCGACGACGCGTTCGCCGTCTTCGTACCCAGGATGAGCTCCTCGACCGCGCGCGATCCGAGCGACACCATGATGTCGTTCTCGATCTCCTGCGCGTGGACCTGGTGCCGCTCCACCTTCGGCGTCGGCATGACGACGCCGTACGCGTCGCCCATGCGGATGATCGACGCCTTCTGGATGCGGTCGTCCTGGTTGAGGTAGTGCGAGGCGATGGCGTGTCCGGCCTCGTGGTAGGCGATCGTCCGCTTGTCGTGCGCGGACATGCTCATGATCGGCTGCTTGATGCCCAGCACGCGCGCGTCGCGCGCGGACAGCCAGTCCTTGTACGAGAGCTGCTCGCGGCCGTTGTCGTGCGCGACGATGAGCGCCTCGTTGATGACCGTCTTGATCTCGATCGGCGTCCATCCGATCGAATCCGCGACCATGAGGTCGACGGGGATGCCGACCTCGTGCGCCTTCTGGCGCAGATAGAACTGGATGATGTCCCTCCGCCCGTCGCCGTCCGGCTCGTAGACGTTCAGCCGCCGATCGAGCCGGCCCGGCCGCACGAGCGCGGGATCGAGGACGTCCGGGCGGTTCGTCGCGCCGATGACGAAGACGACCGGCTTCGGCGGCACCGGGCCGCGGATGAATCCGAGCCACCGCAGGGCCTTGCGGCTCCAGCGGTCCTCGACGTGCTGCCCGAGCGAGTCCATCTGGTTGAGCATCGTGTTCAGGGCGAACCCTCGCCCACCCATCATGCCCATCGGGCCCATCATCCCCTGCTGCTGGCCGCCCTGGACTCCGCCGCGCGAGAGCCCGATGGAATCGAGCTCGTCGAGGAACATGATGCACGCGCCGGGGCTGTCGGGCCCCGCGTACTTGCGCGCCAGCTTCCGCGCCTTGCTGAAGAGCGAGATGACGATGAGGGCGTCCATGCCGAACCACATGCTCGTGAGGCTGGAGGCGTCGACGTAGATGAACGGCAGGCCCGCCTCCGCGGCGACGACGCCGGCGAGGAACGTCTTCCCCGTGCCGGGCGGTCCGGCGAGGAGCATCCCCTTGGGCATCTCGCCGCCGGCGTCCTGGAACTTCCGCACGCCCCGCAGGATCCGCACGAGGCTCTTCGCGTGCTCGAGCAGATCCGGCTGCCCGCGGTAGTTCTCGAACGAGAGGCCGATCTGCGGGCTCTCCGGGGTCACGGTGTAGGTGCGCGGGCGCGACAGGAACCACATGAGCGCGCCGAACTGCGCGATGAACGCGAAGGCGTAGAAGAGGAGCGTGACCAGCAGCGTGGGCGCCTGGCTGATCATGCCCAGGATCCCCTCGAACACGCCGCGGATGCCGTACAGGAGCAGGAGCGCGCCGACGACGATCGCCAGGATGATGAGGCGCTTCATGTTGTGCTCGAGCACGTACGCGGCGGTAACCATGCCCTCCCGCGACCGCGGCGCGGCCGGTCGGTTCTGCTGTGGAGTCAGCGCGGGTGTCTGCATCAGTTCACCCCTACGATCTCGCCGTTCTGGATGTCGAACACGAATCCGACGATGGCGTCCGTCCCCTGCACGTCCTTCCCGGTCAGCACGTAGGCCGCGAGGGTCGTCCCGTCCTTGGCCGTCGCGCCGACGAACCTCACGCTGCGGACGTCGACGACCGGCGTCCCCATCGGGCTCATCAGCGCGTCGCGGAGCGCCGTGAGCGCCTCCGGCGCGACGAGCTGCGCGAGCGCGCGGGAGTCGCTGTTCAGCAGCGCGGCCGCGACCTGCGCCCCGACGGCCGGCTCGTCGATGCGGTCGAGGCTGGGATACGGGTTCTGCGGGACGCCGGCGTCGGTGACGCGCTGCAGCACCGCGCCGCCGACGACCCCGCCGACGAAGAGCGCGAGGACGAGGGCCGCGCGGGCCTCGTTCATGCCGGCTCCACCGCCACGGTCGGCGCCCCAAGCGTCATCTCGTCAGGACCACCCTGCCGCCGGACAGCGTGAGCGCGAGCGGGAAGAGCTGCTGCCGGCCGCCGGAGCCCTGCACCTCGACGGCGTAGATGTGCACGCTGAGCCCGCCCTGCGACTGGCCGCCGAGGTAGGTCAGCGAAAGGGCCTTCACGTTGCTCTGCTGGCTCTGCTGCGCGGACTGCTCGGAGAGCGCCCGCGAGATGACGTCCTGCTCGGGGCGCATCGCGTTCAGGCCCGCGGCGTCGCGCGACAGGAGGCGGATCATGTAGGTCCGCGCCTGCGCGGACTCCCCCGAGCCCGAGAACCAGCCCTGGTCGGCGACGACCGTGCTGCCGGCCGCGGCCAGCGCGAAGCCGACCACGCCGCCGACGAACAGCATGCCGACGGCCAGCCGCACCGTCGCGGGGATCCAGCCGACGAGTCGTCCCATGCGTGAAGTCTACCGGTGGCCGTAGGGCATAAGGTCCATTTCGCGTCCGGTGGCGGTCATCAACCCGCTCTCCGCAGCACGTCCGCCGCGAATCCGAGCAGGCCCGCGACCTCCGGGACCCAGAAGTCCAGCCCGCGCGAACGGGCGTCGCCCGAGAGCGCCGCGGCGTGCGAGAGGAGCCGCGTCTTCTGCAGCCGGGTGGGCGCCGTGCGCGCCGCGGCGGCGGCGGCCTCGGCCTCGGCGATCGGCTCGAAGCGGTCGCCCTCGTCGTGCAGCCAGTAGACCGGCGGGCGCACGTCCGCCCACCGCGTCCGCGGCGACAACGCGTCGAACGTCGTCCGCAGCGAGGCCGGCAGCGCCGCGAGGCGGGCGAGCGCCGAGTCGTAATCCGGCGCGGCCAGGGCGCCCCACAGGCGCACGGCCTCCTCCCCCAGGCCGGGCGGGGGCTCGCCCGCGGCGACGCCGCCCGAGGCCTCGAGGGCCGCCACCAGACGCTCGCGATCGCGCGCGTCGCCCACGGCCTGCGCCGCTCCCGCGGGCAGCTTGCGGCGCGCCTCGGGATCGGGCGTCCAGGTCTCGAGCGCTCCGCCGCGACGCTGCCGGCCGCTGATCACGCTCGCGAGGTAGGTGTCCACGTCGAAGTACGCGCCGAGCGCGCCGAGATAGCCCGCGCGGCCGAGCGCCGCGCCCGGCCGGCCCGCCGCTGCGAGCATGACGCCGCCGCCCACCGAGAACCCGAACGCGCCGACGCGCTCGGGGTCCACGTCCGGGCGAGCGAGCAGCGTCGCGAAGGCGGCGTCGACGCGCGCCGGCGCCGACGCCTCCAGGCGCGCGTCGACCAGGAAGGCGAGCTGCGGCAGCATGACCAGGTAGCCGGCGCGCGCGAGCGCCTCGGCGATCCGCCGCGTCTCCGGGTCGTCGTTCCCGAGCGGCGTCGCGCCGTTCACCAGCAGCATCGCGGGGTGCCGCTCCCCGCGGGCGGGCTCCCACCACGTCACGCGCGCGTCCTCGCCCGCGAGCGTGATGCGCTCCTCGGCGACGCGCGGGGCCGGCGTGATCCGCGCGGCGGCGTTCTCGCCGGACAGCGCCGACGAGTACACGTCGAGCACCACGACCGCCCCGCGCCACATCGGCCGCAGCAGCGGCGGCCACCACACCACGGCGGCGACGAGAAGCAGGACGACGAGCAGCCCGGCAGCGCGGCGACGCATGCACGACAAGATAGGGGCCGCGCGGAGCGCGCCGGGGCCACGCGGTCCCCTACACGTCGGCGGGGTGGATGATGCGGCCGCCGAGGATGGTCAGGTCGACGCGCGTCGCGGCGATCTGCGGCGGCGTGAGCGAGCGGATGTCCCGCGAGAGCACGACGAGGTCGGCGAGCTTTCCCACGGCCACGCGCTCGCCGGCGCGGCCATGCAGGACGCCACGGCGCCGCCGCGCAGGATGGGATCGGCGGTCAGGAGACGTGGCGCCGCGCGTTGCGGCCCGCGCGGTAGAGGTTCGCGACGACGAGCGCGAGGACGAGCGCGAGGAGCAGCCATCCGCTGTCCTCCCGCACCGCTTGGGTGCCGCGCGTGGCGACCAGCCAGGTGACGGCGAGCGCGGCGATCGCGCCGAGGGCGAGCTGCCCGTCATCGACGAGCAGCCCGTAGACGTTGTCCCAGATCTCACGCGGCACGCTAGACGTTGCGCGCCTCCACCCGGGCGCCGTCCGGCAGCAGGCCGGCCAGGATCCGCGTCGCGACCCAGCTCGCGGCGAGGAACGCCCCGAGGATGACCGGCACCGAGGCCGCGTCGCCCGGCCACCGCGCGCCCACGCCCTCGGCGAACCAGAACACGCCGAAGGTCGAGAGCATGGCGCCGACGACGAATTTCATCCAGTTCTCGGGCACGGCCGTGAGCGGATGGCGCAGCAGCGCGGCGACGGCGATGACGAGGGCGCCGGCCGCGACCGCGCCCACGATCGCCGCGTTCATCGCGGCGATGCCCGCGGCGCCGAACGCGATGACGATGAACGCGACCTCGGTGCCCTCGAGCAGCACGGCCTTGTACGCGACGGCCGTGCCGACCCAGTCCCACTCGGTCCGCCGCAGGCCCTGCGCGCGGAGCTCGGCGACCTCCCGCCGGTAGATCTCCTCCTCGTTATGGAGCGCGACGATCCCCGCGAAGCGCAGCACGCCCTTCCGCAGCCAGCGCAGGCCGAAGAGGAGGAGGAGCGCGCCGACGAGGCCGAGGAGCAGCCGCTCGGGCACCACCGTGACCAGCGCGACGCCCAGCGTCGCGACGATGACGGCCAGGGTGAGCGCGGCGAGCGTCGCGCCGGCGAGCGGCGCGCGCCAGCCGCGCGTGATGCCGACCGCGAGCACGATCGTCGTCGCCTCGACGAACTCGACCGCGCTCGCGACGAACGACGGAGCGGCCGCGATGGCGAGCGTCAGCGGATCCATGGCTCCAGTGTCGCACCCCGGGATTCACGCGACGTTCGGGCTCGCCACGGCGATCCTCTCGATCGCCTCGCTCTCTTCTCCTCGGCCTGGGCGCGCTGCCGCCCATGGCCGAGGCGGGCCTGACGCTCGCGGAGGCGCGCAGGTACCCACGCGTCGCCTGGTGGCTCTCGGTGTTCCCCGGCGTCGCGATCAACACGGTCGTGCTCAGGGTGAACCTCGTCGGCGACGCGGTGCGCGACGCGCTCGATCGCCGGATCCCGAGCGTCTCGGACGGACGCCGCGCGCGCGCCTCTCCGGCGCGCGACGCTAGGCCGGGCTCGGCGCGGCGCGGTGGCGGATGCGGTCGTCCAGCTCCTGCCAGAGCGACACGACCTGGGCCGCGTTGAACACCGAGGAGTAGGTCCCGGAGATGACGCCGACGAGCAGCGCGAGCGCGAAGTTGCGGATCGAGAAGCCGCCGAAGAGGTAGAGCGCGAGCAGGGTCAGCACCACGGTGAGCGATGTGATCACGGACCGCGTGATGGTCTGGATGACCGAGAAGTTGATCACCGGGTTCAGCGCCTCACCCGGGTTGAGACGCAGGTTCTCGCGGATACGGTCGAAGACGACGATCGTGTCGTGGACCGAGAAGCCGATGATCGTGAGCACCGCCGTGACGAACAGGCTGTCGATCTCGACGCTGAAGAAGTAGCCGAGGATCGCGAACAGACCCAGGATGAGGGCGACGTCGTGGAGCAGCGCGACGATCGCGGCGACGCCGTAGCGGAACGCCGACCACCCGAAGTCGCGGAACGCCCAGGCGATGAGCAGCACGATGAGCACGCTCGCGAGCGCGATCGAGCGCACCGCGTTGTCGATGAGCTCGGCGCTGAACGACGGACTCACCACCGACGCGTCCACCTTCGTGTCCGCACCGAACCGGTCCTGGAGCGCCTTCGTCGTATCGGTGATCTGCTGCGGGCTCATCTCGAAGGTGCGGATCTGGATCCGCCCGCCCTCGGCGGCCTGGACCACGGCCTCCTCGCGCCCGAGCGAGCCCATCACCTCGCTCACCGCGGCCACGGTCGGCACGTTCGAGAAGGTCGCGTCGAGCAGCGTGCCGCCGCGGAACTCGATGCCCAGCTTGAGTCCGCCCAGCGCCAGGAACACCAGGCCCGGGAAGATGATGAGGCCCGAGAGCGCGAAGTACCACCACTTCCGCTCGACGATTGGGACCATCAGACCGTGGCCGGCGCGCCCCGCGCGCGCGCCTCGGCCGGGCGCTCCTCGACGCCGTACAGACGGCGCTGGCGCAGCGAGGGGATCTCGATGGCGCCGCGCAGCAGCATCTGCGTCACGATGACCGCGGTGAAGAACGACACCGCGACGCCGATGCTGAGCGTGAGCGCGAAGCCCTTCACCGTGCCGGTGCCGAACCAGAAGAGGATGACGGCGGTGAGGATCGTGGCGAGGTTGGAGTAGAAGATGGAGGGGAGGGCGCGCCTGCGCCCCTCCTCGACGGCCGCGCGCAGCGACTTGCCCGAGCGGAGCTCCTCCTTGAGGCGCTCGAACGTAAGGACGTTCGCGTCGACGGCCATCCCGATCGACAGGATGAAGCCCGCGACGCCGGCGAGCGTGAGCGTCACGGGGACGAGCCGGAAGATCGCGTACGTGAGCGTGGTGTAGTAGAAGAGCGCGAGCACCGCGATGACGCCGGGCAGGCGGTAGTACGCGACCATGAAGAAGACGACGAGCAGCAGGCCGATGGCGCCGGCGACGAGGCTGCGGTCCACCGACTGGCGGCCGAGCGTCGGCTCCACCCGCGAGGACTGGATGACCTCGAGCGGGACGGGCAGCGCACCGGAGTTCAGCAGGAGCGACAGCTCCTTGGCCGACTGCGTCGTGAAGTTGCCCGAGATGACCCCGGAGCCCGAGGTGAAGACGACCTGGATGACCGGCGCGGAGATCTCCTTGCCGTCGAGGGTGATCTCGACCGGCTGGCCCACGTACTGCTTCGACAGGTCCTGCCAGCGCTGCGCGTCCTGGCCGGTGAACTCGAAGTTCACCACCGGCTCGGTGCCGCTCTGGAACGTGACGAACGTCGGCTTCAGGTTCGCGCCGGTGAGCGGCGGCTCGAGCGACTTGTACGTTCCGGCCTTCGCCGGGTCGGGCACCTTGATCTCGAGGAAGGCCTGCTGCGTGACGACGCTGTTCGCCTGCTGGATGTCCGACACGCCGGGGAGCTGGACGAGCACCTTGTCCGCGCCGAGGCCCTGGATGACCGGCTCGGACACGCCCAGGCCGTTGATCCGCCGCTCGATGACGCGGATCGCCTGCGTCTGCAGGTCGGCCTGCGGCGTCGTCGTGCCCGTGGGAAGCTTCTCGGTCTGCATCCGCAGGATGAGCTGCGTCCCGCCCTGCAGGTCCAGCCCGAGGCGCGTCTTGATCTCCTCGTTGATCTTGAGGTCGCCGATGTTGATGCAGACGCCGGGGCAGCTGGGCGGGAACGGGAACGAGATCTGGTGCTTCGGGATGTCCACGAAGACCGCGAGCACGACGATGATCCCGACGAGCCAGGGACCGAGACGACCCAAGAGCGGCGTTCCCCTTCCGGCGTGAAAAGAGCGCCCCCAGGGCGCTCGTCATCCCCGAGTATAGGTGCGCGGCCCGGTTCAGGTATCGCGAAGCCGCTCGCGCGCCTCCCGCATCTCCCGCTCGAACGCCGTCTCGCCCGGCGGACCGGCGGGCGCGCCCGTGCCGGCGGCGTCGCTCGGCGGCGTCGGCGGCTTCGCCGAACGCTCCAGGTACCGGTCGGCGCTGAGGAACTCCTCGCGCAGCTCGTCCGACGTCCGGCGGAGCTCGCCGACGGTGCGCCCGATGTCGCGCGCGATCTGCGGGAGCCGCTCGGGTCCGAGCACCAGCAGCGCCAAGAGGAGGATGAGGCCGAGCTCTTCGGGCCCGATGCCGAACATCAGCGCGCGCCCACGACCCTCGCGGCGTTCGCGGCCTCCCGCAGCGCGCGGGCCGCCGCAGCGGCGGCCCGCTCGAAATCCGCGCCCCGCGACGCGTAGAGGATCGATCGCGACGCCGCCGGCAGCACACCCGCGCCGCGCGCGTCGAGCGCCGCCCGCAGCGCCGTCGCGACGTCGCCCCCCTGTGCCCCCACGCCCGGCATGAGGAACAGCCGATCCGGCGCGATACGCCGGAGCTGCACCGCCTCCTCGGGGTACGTGGCGCCGACGACGAAGCCGCACGCCTGCGCGGGGAACGCGCGCACGCACGACTCGACGACGTGCTGGTAGACCGGCCGGCCCTCCGAGACGAGGTCCTGGAGGTCGCCCGCGCCCGGGTTGCTCGTCCGAGCGAGCACGAACGCGTAACGGCCGCCGCGGCAGAACGGCTCGATCGCGTCGAGCCCGACGTACGGCGCGACCGTCACGGCGTCGGCGCGGAACGCCGTGAAGAGGGCGTCGGCGTAGGCGACCGCGGTGTTTGGCACGTCGCCGCGCTTGGCGTCGAGGATCACCGGGATGTCGTCGGGGATGGCCTGGAGGACGAGGCCGAGGACGTCGAACGCCGCGCTGCCGTAGCGCTCGTAGAACGCGAGGTTCGGCTTGTAGGCGCAGACCTGGTCGCTCGTGGCGCGGACGATCCGGCGCAGGAACCGCAGCGCCGCCTGGGGCCCGCGACCGAGAGAGTCCGGTATGAGAGCGGGCTCGGGATCGAGGCCGACGCACACGATGCTGTCCCGCGCTCGCGATGCGGCCGCGAGCTTGCTCAGGAACGACACGTCGCACCGTATGATACGGACGCTTCCAGAATCGAAGGAGGGGACACGACCCATGCGTATCGCCGTGCGCGGTCCCGTCGTGATCGCGCTCGCCCTGGGGCTCGTCATCACCGCCTGTTCGGGCGGGACGACGACTCCCTCACCCGCCGGCAGCGCGGCCGCCACCGCGACCGCGAAACCCACGGATCGACTCGGATCGTTCAACCGCCCGATCGTGCTCGCGTTCACCCCGTCGCAGGACCTCGCGCGCGTCACCGCGAGCGGCAACAAGATCAAGGCATCCCTCGAGAAGGCGACCGCCCTTTCGTGGAAGGTCTCGGTGCCGACGAGCTACGCCGCCGTCATCGAGGGCATGTGTGCCGGGTCGATCGACATCGCCTTCCTCGCGCCGCTCATGATGGTCCTCGCCGGCGACAAGGGCTGCGCGACGCCGTTCCTCGCGGCGCTGCGCAAGGACGACACGGGCAAGCTCGCCACCACGTACCAGTCGCAGATCATCGTGCGAGCGGACAGCGGCATCACCGACATCAGCGGCCTGAAGGGCAAGAAGTTCGCCTTCACCGACGCCGTCTCGACCTCCGGCTACCTCTTCCCCACGCTGCTCGTGAAGGACAAGACCGGCCAGGACCCCAAGGCGTTCTTCAGCAGCACGGTGTTCGCGGGCGGCCACGACAAGGCCGTCCTCGCCGTGTACCAGGGGACCGTCGACGGCGCGGCCTCGTTCATCGACGCCCGCACGCTCGCCGGCATGCCCGCCGACATCATGGAGAAGACCAAGCGCATCGCGACCGCGGGCCCGATCCCGAATGACGGGGCGGCGTACCGCAAGGGCTTCCCGGACGACGTCCGCGCGCAGATCCAGAAGGCGCTCGAGGACTACTCGAAGACCACGGACGGCGCCGCGACCTTCAAGGCGCTGTACAGCTGGGACGGCATGCAGAGCGTCGACACCTCGTTCTACGATCCGGTCCGGAACGCGGCCAAGCTCGCCGGCCTCGACATCCAGCAGGAGGCGAACAAGACCGCGCCGCCGACACCCTCGCCCAAGCCAAGCGCTTCCGGCTAGCACGGAGCGCACGACCAGACGCGACGAACGGCCGCTCCGCGAGGGGCGGCCGTTCTTCCTCTTCGCTATCCTGCCGCCAGTGCCGCCGCTCCTCTCCCTCGAGCACATCGTGAAGGTCTATCCGGGCGGGACGCGGGCCCTCGACGACGTGAGCCTCCAGGTCGAGCGCGGCGAGTTCGTCGTGCTCATCGGCCTCTCCGGATCGGGCAAGTCGACGCTCCTGCGCTGCATCAACCGGCTCGTCGAGCCGACCTCCGGTCGCGTCGTGTTCGACCGCACCGACGTCACCGCGGCGCGCGGCGCTGAGCTGCGGCGCATCCGGCGGCGGATGGGGATGATCTTCCAGCAGTTCAATCTCGTGCGCCGCTCGTCGGTGCTGCACAACGCGCTCGCCGGACGCCTCGGCTACCAGCCGCTGTGGCGCACGCTCGCCGGCCGGCCCTCCCGCGTCGACCTCGAGCTGGCGTTCGCCAACCTCGAGCGCGTCGGCATCCTCGGCAAGGCGTTCTCGCGCGCCGACGCGCTCTCGGGCGGCCAGCAGCAGCGTGTGGGGATCGCGCGCGCGCTCATGCAGCGTCCGGACCTCATGCTCGCCGACGAGCCCGTCGCGAGCCTGGATCCCGCGACGAGCCACTCGGTCATGCGCTACCTCGAGGAGATCAACCACGCCGACGGCATCACCGTGATCTGCTCGCTGCATTTCCTCTCGCTCGCGCGCCGCTACGGCACGCGGGTCGTCGCCCTCAAGGGGGGTCGCGTCGCGTACGACGGCCCGCCCGCGGGCATCGACGACGGCCGCTTCCGCGAGATCTACGGCGAAGACGCCGTCGAGGTCGAGATCGGTCCCGGCCAGGACGCGCCCCTTCTCGCCAAGGTGCCGACCGGCGCGGAGGCGAGCGCCGCCGAGCACCTCATCGACATCCCCGACCGATGAGCGCGAAGTACTTCACCGCCCGCGGCCTCCCGGTCCCCGCCGAGCTCGGCCCGGCGTGGCGCACGAGCTGGCGCAGGTGGACCGCGATCGCCGCGACCCTCGCGGTCCTCGCCGTCGGCGTGCGGATCACGGACATCGACACGAGCCGCGCGAACCCCGAGTACGCCGCCCAGATCGTCTTCGGCCAGCTCTTCCGGCCCGACTGGAACGCCCTGTTCTCGATGGAGGACGTCGAGTCCGTCTGGGACACCGGGCTCGGGCTGATGGTCGTGACGATCATGCTCGCCGTCGTCGCCACGGCCGCCTCGATCGTCCTCGCGCTCCCCTTCTCGTTCCTCGGCGCGCGGAACATCATGTCCGGCCATCCGGTCTCGCTCGCCGTGTACTCGGCCGTCCGCCTGCTCTTCACGATCATCCGCTCGATCGACATCCTCATCGTCGGCATCATCGGCGTGATCCTGTTCAGCATCGGGAACGCCGCGGGCGTCTTCGCCATCGGCTTCCACAACGTGGGGGTGCTCGGGAAGCTCTACTCCGAGGCGATCGAGAACATCGACCAGGGACCCATCGAGGCGGTCACCGCGACGGGCGCGAACCGGCTCCAGGTGATCTGGACGGCGGTCCTCCCGCAGATCGTGACGCCGTTCATCGCGCTCACGATCTATCGGCTCGACGCGAACGTCCGCTTCGCGCCGATCCTGGGGTTCGTCGGCGCCGGCGGCATCGGCCTCGTCCTGTTCCAGAACCTACAGCTGCTCCGCTACCCACAGGCGGGAGCGATCATCCTCGCCATCGTGATCACCGTCGCGGCCATGGACTTCTTCTCGGCCCAGATCCGCAAGCGACTGCTCTAGCGCCGCGCGCCGCAGCTCACGGTGCGGTACGCCGCTACCCGCCCCACGACGGCCGGCTCTCGCCGTCGACGCCCTCGCCCCCCGTCAGCTTCACCGCGGCGGCGGGCGGCCCGCCCGTGGTCAGCGCCGTGCCGAGGTCCATCGCGTAGAGGTCGATCACGCCGCCCGCCTCGCGCAGGAACGCGAGCCTGGTCCCGTCGGGCGAGAACACGCCGCCCCAGCTCTTGCCGTCGGCGGTGAGGGCGACGTCGCGGCCGGTCCGGAGCTCGACGGCATGGATGTCGTTCCCGCCGGCGGGGAGGCGCAGCGTGTAGGTGAGCCACGCGCCGTCCGGCGAGAACGACGGACGGTACGGCTCGCCCGCCGCGGTGATCACGAGCGGATCGGCGCGCGAGCCGTCCGCGGCGACGAGGAGGAGCCGCGGGACGCCGAGCGTGTACGAGGTCACGGCGATGGTCTTCCCGTCGGGCGACCACGCCGGATCGGCGAGGTTCGAGCCCTGCGAGAGCAGCGCCACGCGCGTCCCGCGCTGCGCGTCGTACACCTCCAGGTCCGCCGCGAGGTTCACGGTGCCGATCACGGCGAGGCGCTTGCCGTCGGGCGCGAGCGCCGGTCCGTCCTCGAAGGCGACGACGTGGAACCCGTTGGCCGCCCGCTGCCGCAGGCCGCTCAGGATGACCCGCTCCGCGCCGGTCGCCACCGTGCGGCCGACGACGTCGCCGTATCCGAGGATCGCGTCCACCACCTGGCCGTCGGCCAGGCGCTTGCCGTCGATGGACCCGCGCCGGACGAAGAGCAGCGTCCGGCCGTCCGCCGACAGGTTCGGCTGCGAGCTGCGGCCGTCGGCGCTCACGTTCGAGTAGCGCCCGTCGCGCAGCAGGTAGACGTCGCCGCGAAGCGCGAACGCGATGGTGCCGGGCAGCCGCGGCGCGGCGACCTCGGTGTTCACCGGCTTCGACGGGGTCGGCCGCGGCGTGCCCGCGGGCACGAGCAGCGGCGCGACGCGAGCGCCGAGCACGCCGTAGCCGATGACGAGGACCACCGCGATGACGCCGAAGACGAGCTCGCGCCGGCGCCTCACGACGATTCGACCCGAACGGCGACCCGCTCGACCTCGCTCGCGAGGTCCGGCCCGTTCCGCAGCTCGACGTACGCCGGCGGCGGCTCGAATCCGGCGGCGCGCATCCGCTCGTACACCGCGACGTCGGCGTCACTGCGGTCTCCGGCGGCGCGAACGCGCACGCGCCGGGCGAGCCGGGCGCGCGTGTCGGCGTCGTCGGCGCTCACCAGCACGTGCAGGAGCGGCACGCTCCGTGCGCGCGCGGCCGCTTCGGCCGGCGCGCGGTACCGGGCGCGCAGATGCGTCGCGTCGAGCACGACGGTGTGGCCGGCACCGAGCAGGTCGTCCACGAGCGCCTGCGCGACGCCGAACACGGCCGCGTTCTCGTCGGCCGAGTACGACGGGGCGATGAACAGCCGGCTGCGGATGTGGTCGGTGGCGACGTGCGCCGCGCCCAGCCGCGCGGCCAGCAGGCGCGCGCAGTGCGTCTTCCCCACCCCAGGGAAGCCCATGAGCATGACCAGCGCGGGACGACCGCTCGGGACCGCCGGGACGCCCAGCTCCCCGCGGAGCTGGGCCGCGAGCGCGAGCCGATCCGCCGACAGGGCGTCCGTCTGCGCGCGGAGGCCCGCGCGCGAGGAGCGTGCGCCCGGCAGGCGCGCGCGGGTCACGCGGCGAAGCCCGCATCGCGCAGCGCGTCGCGCGCCGCGCCGGCCTCGTCCCAGGGGAGCTTCTCCTCGCCGACGATGATCGAGCCCTCGTGGCCCTTTCCCGCGAGGAGCACCGTGTCGCCCGGCCGTGCGCGGCGGATCGCCTCGCGGACGGCCTGGGCACGGTCGTCGATCACCAGGTAGTCCGACCCGGAGCGCTTGCCCGCGCCGATCGCGCCGGCCTCGATCTCGCGCAGGATGCTCGCCCGATCCTCCAGCCGGGGGTCCTCCTGGGTGATGACGAAGAGGTCCGCGTAGCGCGCGGCGACCTCGGCCAGACGCGGGCGCTTCGCGCGATCGCGCTCGCCGGCGCTGCCGAACACGGCCAGCAGGCGGCCGCGTGTCAGCGGGCGCAGCAGCGCGAGCACCTTGTCGAGCGACTCCGGGGTGTGCGCGTAGTCCACGATCACCGTGAACGGCTGCCCGGCGTCGACGCGCTCCATGCGGCCGCGCACCGGCCGGGCGCGCTCGAGCGCGGTCTTCACCGTCGCGAGCGGGACGCCCGCCGCGACGCCGGCCCCGGCGGCGGCGAGCGCGTTCTGCACGTTGAAGCGGCCCACCAGCGGCAGCGCGACGTCCACCTGCTGCGAAGACGCGGTGATACGGACGCGCGAGCCGTTCGCGTCGGCCGCGGTGATCGCGCCCTGCACGTCGGCGAGCGCGTCGATCCCGTAGGTCAGCACGCGTGCGCCGTGCGCGCGGTCGGCGAGGTAGCGCCAGTGCGGGTCGTCGGAGTTGAGCACCGCGGTCTTCGCGACGCCCTTGTCGCTGCCGCGGCCGAGCATCTCGAACAGGATGCCCTTCGCCTCGAGGTACGCCTGCAGGGTGCCGTGGAAGTCGAGGTGCTCGGGCGACAGGTTGGTGAACACGGCGACGTCGACGTCACAGCCGCGCAGCTTGCGGAGCGCGAGCGCGTGGCTCGTCGCCTCGAGCACGCCCCAGGTCCCGCCGGCGACGAGGAGCTCGGAGAAGAACTCCTGCACCTCGACCGCCTCCTGCGTGCTCTGCCGCGTCTCGTTCGCCCAGGTGCGACCCGCGAGCTTGAAGTCCACGGTCGTCGCGAAGCCCGTCCGCTCGCCGGCCGCCTCGAGCACGTCGGAGACGAGGTGCACCGTCGTCGTCTTGCCGTCCGTCCCGGTCACGCCGACGACGCGCAGCCGCCGCGTCGGGTGGTCGTACAGCTCGGCCGCGAGGTCGGCGAGGGCGGCACGCGTGTCGGGCACGACGATCACCGGCGCGCCGGCCGCGAGCGCCCGCTCGGCGACGACGGCGACCGCGCCGCGACGCACCGCGTCCGCGGCGAAGTCGTGACCGTCGCGGTGGAAGCCCCGGATGGCGACGAACAGCGACCCGGGCGCCGCCGCCCGGGAGTCGTACGCGAGCGCGCGCACCTCGACGGCGGCCGTGCCCTCCGGCACGCTCATCGCGCACGCGTCGAGGAGCGGACCGAGCTTCACCGGCGCAGCCGGCCCGCGACGCGCAGCGCCGTCGTGTACAGGGGCTCGGAGAGCAGGTACGCGCGGTAGAGGGCCTCCGAAGGCACGACGTCGTGGGCCCCGACCCAGCGGCGCACGGAGCCGCCGAAGCCGCGCTTGAACAGGTACGGGCCGTACATCGGATCGTCCTTTCGCTCCGTGTCCACCGGGATGCCGCCCAGGTCGAAGCGGCGCGCGCCCGCGCGCTTCGCGGCGAGGATGCAGTCCCAGAGGAGACCATACGCCGCGTACGAGCGGCGCCCCTCCTCGTTCGTGGCGCCGGTCTGGTAGAGCACGCGCTCCCCGCACCGCCACACGAGCGCACCGGCGACCGGGGTGCCCGCGAGGTACGCCATCCGCAGCGACGCGAAGCCCGCGTCGAGCAGCGCCCGCCACATCACGCGGTAGTAGTCCCAGGTCCGCGTGATGAACCGCGCGCGCCGGCCGGTGAGCGCGTAGAGCTCGTAGAGGGAGCGCAGCGCGGCCTCGTCGCTCGCCTCGCGCACCTCGACGGCGCGCTTGCCGGCCTGCCGCACGCTCCAGCGCGTGTCCTTCTCCATCCCCGCGAGGAGCGCGTCCTCGTCCGGCTCGAGCGACAGCTCGAGCGTCGCGAGCACGGGCTGCACGTCCTGCACGGAGCGCCGGTAGCCCGCGTCGCGCAGCGGCGCCGCCGCGAGCTCGGGCGAGAGCTCGGGATCGACCTTCAGGAAGACGGCGCGCCGCTCGCGCGCCAGCGCGGCGAGCGCGTCGAGCGCGCGCCGGAGTCCGGCGGCGTCGTCGGGGGCGACGATCGGCCCGCGCGGCGCGTAGGCGATGGGGCGTCCGGGGAGCGCGTCGCGCCACAGCACGAGCGCGAGCGGCAGCGGATCGCCGACGCGCACGAACTCCGGCCGCCAGCCCTGCGCCTCGCGCACGCGGGCCCACGCGCTCGACTGGAGCACGTGGCCCCACGGCGAGCGCGCCGCGGCGTCGTCCCAGCCGCTCGGCGCAGTCGCCATTAGGCCGCGCCGCGCGCGAGGCGCCGGCGCGCCCCGAGCCGCCACAGCGGGTAGAGCGCGGCGCGCACCGGGACCTCGAGCGGGCCGATCCACGTCGCGACCTCGCCGCCGAAGCCGAGCTTGAAGTTTTCCACGCCCGCGAGCGGATCGTCGGCGCCCTCCGCCAGGCCCCACATGTCGTACCGGCGCGCGCCGAGCGCGCGCATGCGCTGCATGGCGCGCCACTTGAGCAGGTAGAAGGGACGCGCCTCGGCGTGCGCGCCGCTCCACCCGCCGTAGAGCTCCCACGCGCGATCGGCCAGGCGCACGAGCAGCAGCGCGCCGGCGTCCTCGGCACCGACACGCGCCATGAGCAGGTGCGCCCGCTCGCCGAACGCCTCGAGCAGGCGCGCGAAGTACCCGCGCGAGTGCAGCGCGAACCGGTCGCGCGCGGCCACCGCGCGCAGGACCGCGAGGAAGCGGTCGAGGTCGCGCGTCTCCTCGGTCACCACGGCGGCGCGCTCGGCCTTGTGGACGTACTGCCGGGTCTTCTTGCGCATCGCCGCGAGGAGCTCGTCGGGCTCGCGCGTGAGGTCCACGAGCAGCGTGCGCCGCGGCTGCACGAACACCGGGGAGCGGCGGATGCCGGCCGCGGCGAGCGCGGCGCGCAGCGCCGCGTCGTCCTCCACCTCCGGATCGACGAGCAGGCTCGCGCAGCGCTCGGCCGCGAGCGCGGCGCGGACCGCGGTGATCGCCTCGACGACCTCGCCGGGCGCGACGAGGGGGCCGCGCGGCGCGTACGCCACGCTGATCCCGAGGGGCAGCCGGCGCAGCAGCACCTGCGCGAGGCCGCGCACGGCCTCGCTCCGGTCGAGGACGAAGCGGCGAGCGCCCCAGCCGGTCGCGGCCTTGAGCTCGGCCCACGCGCGTGTCTGGAGGACGTGCGCGCGGCCCGTCGCGGCGACCAGCGCGTCCCAGTCGCGCGTCTCCGCCTCGGTCGCCGGACGAGCGCGCAGGGTCATGCCGCGTCTTTGCCCGGCGCTCCCGGAAGCTCACGCGCGGTGAAGGTGCATTCGGGATAGCGCTCGCAGCCGTAGAAGGTCGAGCGGCCCCGGCCCCGACGGCGGACGAGCTCGCCCTGTCCGCACTGCGGGCAGGTCACGCCGGTCTTCTGCTGCGTCTTCTTCACGTACTTGCACTCGGGGTACCCGGTGCAGCCGATGAACGGGCCGAACCGGCCGCGGCGCTTCGCGAGGGGCTTCCCGCACAGCGGACACGTCTCGCCCTCGATGACCTCGAGCTGCGGCTCCCGCTGGCCTTCGAGCGGCTCCGCGTAGTCGCACGCGCCCTCGGGCAGCGGCTGGCCCTTCTTCGCCTTCTTGAAGCCGGTGCACGAGTAGAAGCGGCCGAAGCGTCCGAGCTTGATGACGACGGGACGGCCGCATTTCGGGCACGTCCGGTCGGTCGCCTCCTCGGTCACGTCCGATTTCTTCACCGTCCTCGTCTTCTCCTCGATGCGCCGGTTGAACGGCTCGAAGAAGTCGCGCACCACGGGCACCCACTCGACCTCGCCCTGCGCGATCCTGTCGAGGTCCTCCTCCATCCGGGCGGTGAAGCCGGTGTCGACGATGTCGGCGAAGTGCTCCTTCAGGAAGTCCGTGACCACGAACCCGACGTCCTCGGGGATGAGGGCGCGCCCTTCCTTCCGGACGTAGCGGCGGCCCACCAGCGTCGAGATCGTCGGCGCGTACGTCGACGGCCGGCCGATGCCGAACTCCTCGAGCGCCCTCACCAGCGACGCCTCGGTGTACCGCGGCGGCGGCTGGGTGAAGTGCTGGGCCGCCTCCAGACCGAGGAGCGCGAGCCGCTCCCCCGGCTCGACCGCGGGGAGCTGCGGCACCTCCTTCTCCGGCTCGTCGGTGCCCTCGGTGTACACGCGCAGGAACCCGTCGAAGGTGACGCGGCGGCCGTTCGCGCGGAGCAGGTAGTGCCCGGCCTCGACGTCGAGCCGCGTGTTCTCGAACCTCGCGGGCGTCATCTGCGACGCGAGCGTGCGCTGCCAGACGAGCGTGTAGAGACGCAGCTGGTCGGGCCGCAGGTGCTTGCGCAGGTACGTCGGCGTGCGCGAGAGATCCGTCGGCCGGATGGCCTCGTGCGCCTCCTGCGCGCCCTTGGACCGCGTCTTGTAGTGGCGCGGGTGCTCGAGCGCGTAGTCCGCGCCGAACTCCTTCGTGATCACGTCCTTCGCCTGCCGCAGGGCTCCCTCCGCGACGTGGAGCGAGTCGGTGCGCATGTAGGTGATGAGACCCACCGGCGCGTCGCCGAGCGACACGCCCTCGTACAGCTGCTGCGCGAGGACCATCGTGCGCTTCACCGAGAAGCCGAGCTTGCGCGAGGCCTCCTGCTGCAGCGTCGACGTCGTGAAGGGCGGCGCCGCGTTGCGAGACGTCTCGCGGGTCTCGAGGCTCTTCACCGCGTAGGCGGCACCCTGGAGCGCGGCCTTGTGCTGCTCGGCGTGCGCGGCGTCGGGGATGTGGAGCTTGTGCCCTCTGTGCTGGATGACCTCGGCGGTGAACGACTCGCCGGCGTGGTTCGCGAGCGTCGCCTCGATGCTCCAGTACTCCTGCGCGACGAACGCCTGGATCTCCCGCTCGCGGTCGACGACCAGCCGCAGCGCGACCGACTGGACGCGCCCGGCGGAGAGCCCGTAGCGGATCTTCTTCCAGAGGAGCGGCGACATGGTGTAGCCCACCAGCCGGTCCACCACGCGCCGGGCCTGCTGCGCGTTCACCAGGTCCTGGTCGATCTCGCGCGGATGGCGGAACGCGTCGCGGATCGCCTGCGGCGTGATCTCGTGGAAGGTGACGCGGCGCAGCTTGGACTGCGGCACCTTGATCACGTCCGCGACGTGCCAGGCGATCGCCTCGCCCTCGCGGTCGAGGTCGGTCGCGAGCCAGACGTGCCCGGCCTCCTTCGCCTCCTTGCGCAGGGTCCGGACCTGCTTCGCCGAATCGTCGGGCACGACGTACTCCGGGAGGAACGTCGCGAGGTCGACGCCGAGCTTCGACTTGGGCAGGTCACGGATGTGGCCGAACGACGCCTCGACCTTGTACTCGCTCCCGAGCATCCGTTCGAGCGTCCGCGCCTTCGTCGGGGACTCCACGACGACCAGATCCTGTTTGGCTTCAGCCACCGCGCTTCCTTTCGCACAACGAAAAGCGCCCCTTCCGAGGCGCTCCCGTCACTCCACTCTAAACGCCTCGGCCAGCCGGACCCTTGCCCGGGCCCCGGCCCGGGCCGGAAAACGGCCGATCCTCGGCCCTAGAGAAGCTCGTCCCGCTCCTCGCGGCGGAGCCGGTCGACGACCGCCTTGACGTCCTCGGCCCGCTCCTTGGGCACCACCAGGAGGGCGTCGGGGGTGTCCACCACCACCAGGCCCTCCACCCCGACGAGCGCCACGAGCTTGCCCGGCGCCCAGACGTAGTTGTCCTCGGCGTCGACCGCGACGTGGCCGCCGCTCGCCCAGTTCCGTCCCTGGGCGACGATCTCCGCGAGGCGCGCCCAGCTGCCGACGTCGTGCCAGCCGATGTCCGCCGGCACGACCGCGACGTCGCGCGCCTTCTCGAGGATGCCGTAGTCGATCGTCGTGCGGTCGGTCTCTTCCCAGACCTCCGCCAGGACAGCCTCGTACCGCGGGCCGCCGGTCGCCTCCGCGAGCGCGTCGATCGCGCGCGCCGTGGCCGGGAGGTGCTCGCGGTACGCGGCGAGGATCCGGTCGACGCGCCAGACGAACATCCCGGCGTTCCAGAAATGCCCGCCGGCGGCGACCATCCGCTCGGCCGCCTCCCGCTTCGGCTTCTCGATGAAGCGCCGCACCGCGAGCACCTCCACCGGCGCCGCGACGTCGAGCCGCTCGCCCGCCTCGATGTAGCCGAAGCCCGTGTCCGCGCGCGTCGGCGTGATCCCCAGCGTGACGAGGTGGCCGCGCTCGGCCCCCGCCGTCGCCGCGATGAGCACCTCGCGGAAGCGGGCGCGCTTCTCGACGACGTGATCGGACGGGAGCACCGCGACGACGGCCTCCGGATCGAAGGCGTAAAGCGCCGCCATCGCGAGGCCGATGGCGGCGGCGTTGCCCCGCGGGTACGGCTCCACGACGAAGTGGTCGGCGCGCAGCTCGGGCAGCTGCTCGTGGATGAGCGCGCGGTGCTCGGGCGGCGCGACGGCGAAGATGCGCTCGGTCGGCACGAGCTCGCTCACGCGCTCCACGGTGTCCCGCAGCAGCGTCGACCCGCCGACCAGGTCCAGGAACTGCTTGGGTGTGGCGCGGCGCGAGAGCGGCCAGAGGCGCGTGCCCGCGCCGCCGCTCAGCACCAGCGCGTAGAGGCGCGGCACCTACCGTCCGAAGTAGTCGAGCTTCATCGCGGCGCGCACCTCGTGCAGCGTCTGCGCCGCTTCCCTGCGCGCGCGCTCGCTGCCCGCGGCGAGGATCTCGTCGACGAGGCGCGGCCTCGCCGCGTACTCGGCGCGGCGCTCGCGGATCGGCGCGAGGAACGCCTGGAGCGCGGCGAGCAGCCGGCGCTTCACCTCCACGTCGCCGACGCGGCCCTCGCGATAGCGGCGCCTCAGGTCCTCGACCTCCGCGCGGTCGGTGTTGAAGGTGTCGTGGTAGACGAAGACCGGGTTCCCCTCGACCGTGCCGGGGTCGGTGGCGCGGATCCGCTTCGGGTCGGTGTACATCCCCATGACCTTGCGCTCCACCGTCCGGGGGTCGTCGGAGAGGTAGATCGCGTTGTCGAGGCTCTTCCCCATCTTCTCGCGCCCGTCGGTCCCGGGGAGGAGGCCCACGTCCGGCAGGAGCGCCTGCGGCTCGGGGAAGATCGGCGCGAAGAGCTCGTTGAAGCGGCGCGCGATCTCCCGCGTGAGCTCGACGTGCGATTCCTGGTCCTTGCCGACCGGCACCAGGTCGCCCTTCACGCACAGGATGTCCGCCGCCTGGAGCACGGGGTAGCCGAGGAGGCCGTACGTCGGCTCCCTCAGGCCGAGGTCGCGCAGCTGGTCCTTCAGCGTCGGGATGCGCTGGACCCGCGGCACCGAGACGAGCATCGAGAAGTACAGGTGCAGCTCGGGAATCTGCGGGACCAGCGACTGGAGGACGTACGTCACCTTCTCCGGATCGACGCCCGCGGCGAGGTTGTCGAGGACGTCGTCGCGGATGTTCGCCTCGATCTCGGCGAGGGCGGTGAGCCGGGTCGTGAGCATGTGATGGTCCGCGACGAGCAGGAACGTGTCGTACTCGTCCTGGAGCCTCGCGCGGTTGGCGAGCGTGCCGACGTAGTTGCCGACGTGGAGCGGGCCGGTCGGGCGGTCGCCCGTCAGGATGCGCTTGCGCGTCCGCTTGGCGGGTGCGGTCATCTTCGGCGTGCTCACCGCTGCGGTCATGGGAGCATCGATGCTAGCGGAACGAGCGCGCCAGCTCGTCCGCGACGAGCCGGCCGACCTCGTCGCGCTTGCCGACGAAGAAGTGATCCACGCCCCCCACCAGAGCGACGCGCGCGGTCGGATACGCCGCGCGCAGCTCCGCGGCGGTGCCGAACTGGTCGTGCTCGGCGGCCACGACGAACGTCCGCTCCGGCACCGGCGGCGGCGCCACGCTCGCCTCGCTCGCCGCACGATGGCCCCCGCCCCCGGGCGCCTGCCGCACCGAGCGCAGCGGGAGGCCGACGAGCGCGAGCGCGTCGGCGCGGCCGCCCTGCTCGATCCAGCGCAGCGTCATCACCGCGCCGAACGAGTACCCGCACGCGCCGAGCGGCAGCCGCGGCGCGAGCCCGCGCGCGTGGGCGACCGCGTCGGCGACGTCCCGCCACTCCTCGCGCCCGTCGCTCCACTCGCCGGCGCTCTCGCCGACGCCGCGGAAGTTGAAGCGCAACGCGTAGGCGCCGCGCGAGGCGCACGCGCGGGCGATCGCGGCGACGACCGGATTGCGCATCGTGCCCCCGTGCGTCGGCAGCGGGTGCGCGATGACGACGATCGCGCGCGGCGCCTCGTCGGGCACGCGCAGCGTCCCCTCCAGCCGGTCGGCGATGCGGATGGGCTCTTCGCGCACCACTCGCAGTGTGCCCCGCACCGCGCGCGTGCCCGGCGGCGCGCTACCGCATGAGGTGGCGCTCGAAGAACGCGACGACCTTCGGGTACGCGTCGGCGCGGTTCTTCGTCTTCGCCAGGCCGTGGCCCTCGTCCTCGTAGCGCAGGTACTCGACGTCGCGGCCCTTCGCACGCAGCGCGGCGACGATCTGCTCCGTCTCGCCGATCGGGACGCGCGGGTCGTTCGCGCCGTGGATGACCATGAGCGGCGCCCGGATCGCGTCGAGCCGGGTGATCGGCGAGAGCGACACGAGCAGGTCGCGGTCCTTCACCGGGTCGCCGTACTCCGCCGCACGGAGCGGGCGGCGCCACGCGTCGGTGCGCTCGAAGAACGAAAGGAAGCTGGCGATGCCGTACACGTCCACGGCCGCGGCCCAGCCCCGCTCGGGGAAGAACGCGACCGCCGCGAGCGTCATGTACCCGCCGTACGACTGCCCCATGACGCCGATGCGGTCGGCCGGCGCGATCCCGGCGTCCGCGAGCCACGCCGCGGCCGCGTCGAGGTCGCGCACGGAGTCGAGGCGCTTTTCGACGTCGTCGAGCGCCTGGTACGTCTTCCCGTAGCCGGTGGAGCCGCGCACGTTCGGCCAGAGCACGTTGAAGCCGGCCGCGACGAGCGCGACGCTCCGCGGGTTCCAGCTCGGACGCGCCTGGCTCTCGGGCCCGCCGTGGACGTCGATGACCGTCGGCCGCGGACCGTGCGCCGCGCCGCGCGGCGTGAGCAGGAAGCCGGGGATCGTCCGCCCGTCGAACGTCGGCCACGACACCAGCCGCGTCCGCGGGAGCGCCGACGGCGCGAGACCGGAGAGCCCCGGCGGCACCAGCACGCGCGCCGTCTCGCCGCGCCGCGCGACGTACACGGTCGCCGGTGCGTCGTAGCGCGCCCACGCGACTGCCACCGTGTCGCCCACGACCGAAAGGCTGTCGCCGATGAGGTCCTGCGCGAGCGCGCCGGGCGGGAGGCCGGCGAGCGGCGACTCACGGCCATCGCCCTCGACCCGCATCTCGGACCAGCCATCGACGTTCACCGCGTACGCGCGCGTCGTCCGGCTCGCGCCGGCGTCCTCGACGTCGTGATCCGGCGATCGAACCCACTCGAGCGCGCCGTCAAGCCGGACCACGGCGAGCCCGCTGAGCTCGCGCCCGCGATCGGTCCGCACCATGACGTGGTCGGAACCGGCGCCGACGACGACGTGCCGGGCGGGCGGATCGTCCGGCGTCAGCCGTCGCGTCGCGCCGTCGGGGGTCACGAGGACGAGATCATGCTCGTCGCCGCGCCGGCGGTTCAGCGTGAGCACCACCGCGCCGTCCGGCAGCGGCGTCGCGTCCGACGCGGTGCCGTCGTGCCGGTGGAGGAGACGCGCGGCGCCGGTCGCGGCGTCGTACGAGACCAGGTCGAAGAAGCGCTCGTCGCGCAGGTTCGCGTGGACGAGCAGCGACCGGCCGTCCACCGTCCACGCGCGCAGATGATGGATGCGGTCCTCGCGCTCGGAGAGGCGCCGCGCGTTCGTGCCGCCCGCGTCCATGACCCAGAGCTGCCAGCGCTCGTTGCCGCCCCGATCCGCGCCGTACGCGATGCGGGATCCGTCGGGCGAGAACCGGTACGCCCCGACGCGGTCGCAGTCGAACGTCAGACGCTCGGGCATGCCGCCGGCTGCCGGCACGCGCCAGAGCTGCGGCGTCCCGGTGACGTCGGTGACGTAGCAGACCCAGCGCTCGTCCGGCGAGACGCGCACGCGCGTCGCGCCCCGCGCGTCGAGGATCCGCGCCATCTCCGCGGGCACCGCCCGAGTCTGCCAGACGCGACGCCGTCACGAGACGAGTCCGACGCGCCCGTCCCCGAGCAGACGGAGCGTGCCACGCACGAGCAGCGGCGCGAGGCGCGCGGAGAGACCGGGGAGCGGGATGCGCGTCCGCGCCGCGAGCTCGTCCACGCCGAGCGGGCCGTCGCGCAGCGCCGCGAGGATCGGGTCGCGCTCCGGCCCCGCGGGCGTGACGGCACGGGCGCCGACGGCGTCGAGCACGTCGCTCGGCGAGGTCAGCGCCCGCGCGACGCCGGTCGCGATGAGCGCGTTCGTGCCGACCGAGGCGGCCGACCCGAGCGGGCCGGGGACGGCGAAGAGCGCGCGGCGCAGGCGCCGGGCGTCCGCCGCGGTGATGAGCGCGCCGGACCACACCCCGGCCTCGACGATGACGGCGGCGTCGGCGAGCGCCGCGATCGTCGCGTTCCGCTCGACGAACGTCCAGGCCCGCGGGCCGACGGGCGGCGCGAACTGCGAGACGAGCGCGCCCGAGCCGCGCACGCGCGGCACGAGCGGCCGGCGGCGTCCACGGACGGTCGCGAGGAACACCGGGATCGACTCCCCGAGCACGGCGACGGTGCGTCCGCCGCCGTCGAGCGCGCCGCGGTGCGCGGCGGTGTCGATGCCCTGCGCGAACCCGGACACCACGACGACGCCCGCCGCGGCGCAGGCCATCGCGATCTCGCGCGCGACGCGCTCGCCGTAGCCGGTCATGCGCCGCGTCCCGACGACCGCCACCGCGGGACCCGCGCACGCGCCCGGATCGCCCTCGACCCAGATCGTCTCGGGCGGCCGCGACAGCACCCGCAGCCGAGCCGGGTAGCGCCCGTCGTCGCGCCGGAGCACGATCACGGGCCGCGCAGCAGCAGCGCGAGCCCGACGTGCTCCGCGGCGATGCCGTCCGCGCCGGCGAGGTCGGCGACGGTGCGCGCGACGCGGAGCACGCGATGGACCCCGCGCGAGGAGAGCCGCCGCGAGCGCATCGCCTCCGCCGCGAGCCCGTCGGCATCGGGGCCGAGCACGCAATGACGGCGTATCTCGCCGACGGTCAGCTCGGCGTTGGTGCGCCGGCCCGTCCCGCGGAGGCGCGCGCCCATGCGCTCGCGGGCGGCGGCGACGCGCTCGCGCACGGCGGCGGACCGCTCGCGGCCCTCGGCGCGCAGCTCCTCGTACGCGATGCGCGGGACGTGGACCCGCAGGTCGATGCGATCCAGGAGCGGTCCGGAGAGACGGGCGTGGTAGCGCTCCACCGCGTCCGGCAGGCAGGTGCACTGCGCGGCGCTGTCCCCGGCGTGCCCGCACGGGCACGGGTTCATCGCCGCGACGAGGGTGACGCGCGCGGGGTACGTCGCGGACGCGCCCGCGCGCGAGATCGTGATCGCGCCCTCTTCGAGAGGCTCGCGCAGGGTCTCGAGCACCGCGGGCGAGAACTCGGCCAGCTCGTCGAGGAAGAGCGCGCCGGTGTGCGCGAGCGAGACCTCGCCGGGACGCGGCGGCGAGCCGCCGCCGACGAGCGCGTGGTGCGACGCGGTGTGGTGCGGCGCGCGGAACGGACGCGCCGCGAGCAGCGGATGCGCCGGGTCGACCAGGCCCGCGACGCTGTGGAGCGCGCTCGCGATCACCGCCTCGTCCGGGTCGAGCGGCGGCAGGAGCGACGGAAGCGCGCGCGCGAGCAGGGTCTTCCCCGTCCCCGGCGGGCCGACGAGGAGCAGGCTGTGCCCGCCGGCCGCGGCGATCTCGAGCGCGCGCTTCGGCGTGCCGTGCCCCGCTATGTCGGCCAGGTCCACCGCGGGCCGGGGCGGCGGCCCGGGCGCCGGCACCGCGGCCGGCGGCCGGCGCGCGTCGCCCGCGACGTGGGCCACGGCCTCGCGCAGCGACGCGACGCCGAACGCGGTGCCGCCGGCCGCCGCGGCCTCCGCCGCGTTCTCGTCGGCGCACAGGACGTCGCGCGAGCCCGCGGCGAGCGCGCAGCGCACGCGGGGCATGACGCCGCGCACCGCGCGGACGCCGCCGTCGAGCGCGAGCTCGCCGAGACAGAGCGCCTCCGGATCGCGCCGGAGCTGGCCGCTGGCGCGCAGCACCCCCAGCGCGATCGCCAGGTCGAACCCCGTGCCCTCCTTGCGCCGCTCGGCGGGCGCGAGGTTCACCACGACGCGCCGCAGCGGGAACTCGAAGCCGGAGTTGCGGATCGCGGCGCGCACGCGCTCGCGGGCCTCGGACACGGCGGTGTCGGGAAGACCCACGATCTGGAAGGCGGGCAGGCCGCTCGCGACGTCCACCTCGACCGTCACGAGCGCCGTCTCGAGCCCCCAGAGCGCGCACGTCGGGACGCGCGCGATCGCGCCCGCCAGGCTGGGCGCCGCGGCGAGCATGGTCACGCGGCGAGGCTGCGGCGCGGGCGCCCCGCGCGCGACGGGACGCCCCGCCGGGACCGGAGTACTACACGGCCTCGAGCGGGAGGAGCTCGACCGTCGTCCCGCGCGGCGACACGGTGAGCGCCGCGACGAGGATCCGCCACGGCGCGCCGCGCTCGCCGCGCTGCGCCAGCCACGACTCCGCGAGCAGCGTGAGGCGCCGCGCCTTGCGCCGATCCACCGCCTCGGCCGCCGCGACGAACGAGCCGGCGCGGCGCGTCTTCACCTCGACGAACGCGTAGCCGCCGCGCTCCCGGGCCACCAGATCGATCTCGCCGTAGCGGGTGCGGACGTTGCGCGCGACCACGCGCAGGCCGCGCCGCTCGAGCTCACGCCCGGCCAGGTGCTCGCCCGCCAGTCCCAGGACGCGCCGGTCCACACAGGACACATCGGCGGCGGCTTGCGTGCCGGATGGCCGGGACCACCCGGGCCGCGATCCGCCGCCCGGCGCTGGGAGCGCCGCGCGACCGGTCACGGTCAGCCGCGCAGGCGCTTCTCGAACGCGATCCAGGCGGGCTCCTTCGCGAAGCCCAGGGCCTCGTTGATCCGCAGCATCGGCCGGTTGCGCTGGTCGTTCCAGGTCTTGATGTGGTCCACGCCCATCGCCTGCGCGTAACGCACGGTCCGCAGCTTGAGCGCCATCGCGATGCCGCGTCCGCGGTCCTCGCGCCGGACGCCGGTGAGGCCCTGCCACACGAAGGACGGATCTTCGATCTGCCGCTCGAGGTTCGACATGCCCACCCAGCGACCGTCGCGGTCGATCGCGACGAAGAACGCGTCGGCGAGGAACGCCGGCGAGCTGATCCAGTGCGCGCGAAACTCCTCGACGGTCTCCGGCGTCGCCGGGTCGGTCGCGGGCACGTCGACCCGCAGCGCCATGACGAGCTCGTAGGCCCTGCGCTCCGCGTCCGGGTCGCGCGCGAGCTCGTCCGCGTAGGTGCTGATGCGCATGCCCTCGCGCGCGACACGCTCGTCGGCCGTCGCGAGCCTCGCGAAGTCGAAGCCGGCGACACGCAGGCGCGACTCCCAGTCGCGCTTCACCTCGACCCACCCCCGGGCGCGCGCGAACGCCACGCCGTCCGCCATCGACTCCTTCACCCCGGTCGTCGCGGCGAGCGCGTCACGCGCGCGCAGCGCCGCGATCGCCTCCTCGTAGAGCGCCGAGCCGTGGCCGCGCCGACGCGCCTCGGGCACGACCCAGAGGTCGAACGAATACCGGTCGGGGTGGTAGCGCGACGGGCGGTGCGCCGTCTCGACGCCGCCCACGACGCGACCGGCCTCCTCGGCGACCAGACGCAGCTTGAAGAAGCGCGTGACATCGAACGCTCCGTCGTGATGCCGCAGCTCCGCGACGCTCCCGGCGTAGTCCGGATAGCAGCGGTTGCACGCCGCGACCCACGCCTCGTCGTCGCCGGGCGCGAAGGGACGCAGCCGCGTCGTCGCGGTGGCCATCGCGGCGGAGTCTACGCGGGCGGGATTACGCGACGGAACGTCGACTCGGCGACGGTCAGGTCGCCGCGTCCATCGCCAGCGCGAGCTGGTGCTCCACCGCGCGCAGCAGCTTCACCGTCCCGAAGTCGAGCCGGTGCAGGGGCGTGAGCCCGCGCTCGCGCAGGGCCCGCCGGTGGTCGATCGTGGGATAGCCGGCGTTGTGCTCCCAGCCGTACCCGGGGTACGTGCGCGCGAGGCGCGCCATGAGCCGGTCCCGCGTGACCTTCGCGACGATCGACGCGGCCGCGATCGCGAAGCTCTTCGTGTCGCCCTTCACGATCTCGGTGTGGCGACCGGGCGCGAACGCCGGATCGAGGATGCGGCGCCCGTCGACGAGCACCCAGTCGTACTCGCCGATCTGGCGCAGCGCGCGCAGCATCGCGACGTGGCTCGCGTGGTAGATGTTCAGGCGGTGGATCTCGGCCACCGACGCGGCGCCGATGCCGACGCGCACGACGCGTGAGCGGATGAGGTCGAGCAGCGTCTCGCGCTCGACGCGCGTGAGCATCTTGGAGTCCTTCACGCGGCGGATGAGCTTCGTGCCCGGCGTGACCAGGCACGCGGCCGCGACGACGGGGCCGGCGAGCGCGGCCATGCCGACCTCGTCCACCCCGACCACGCGCGCGAGACCGCGGTCCCAGAGCTCCTTCTCGAAGCGCAGCGTCGGCACGCGCATCAGGGTACGGCGGGATCGTCCGCGGTCGCTCGCTCGCTAGCGGCGCTTTTCCTTCAGCGTGGCCGACTTGCCGACGCGCTCGCGGAGGAAGTACAGCGCCGCGCGGCGCGCGTGGCCGTGCCGGGTGACCTCGATCTTCTCGACCCGCGGCGAGTGCACGAGGAACGTGCGCTCGACGCCGACGCCGCTGGCGATCCGGCGGACCGTGACCTGCTCGTCGAGCCCGCCGTTGCGCACCCGCAGGACCGTGCCCTCGAACTTCTGGAGGCGCTCGCGGTTCCCCTCGACGACCCGGACGGAGACCGCGACGGTATCGCCGGGCCGGATCTCGGGGACCTCGGCCTTCTGCTGCTCGGAGGCAAGCGTCTTCAAGACGTCGTTCATCGGCATGGTGAGAGCGCTCACGGAGTGATCGCAGGATAGCAGAACGAGCTACGCGGGGGGCTCTGCCCTCCGCCGGCCCCCGGCCTTCGTCTTCTTGAGCCGGTCGAGGATCGTCACGTGCGACACGCCGAAGTGCGAGGCGAGCTGGCGCACCGTGAGCCCGGTCGCACGGAGCCGCGCCACCTCGGCGGCGGTCGGGCCGCGCGGGATGCTGCGCGGCGCGCGCAGCCTCACGCCGGCCGCGCGCAGCCGCGAGCGGACCGTCGCCGGCGAGATGCCGAAACGCGCGGCGATGCGATACGAGCCGACCCCCGATCGGTACGCCTCGGCGAGGTCGGCGTCGCGCACCTCGCGCGAGCGCTTCGGCCTCGGCAGCCGGGCACGCTCACTCGGGGTGAGCTTCGCGCTGCCGAGGAGATCGGGGCGGCGCTCCGCGGTCCGTCTGATCGCCTCCGCGCGCCGCCACTTCGCGATCGCGACGTGGTCGCCGGAGAGCAGGACCGGCGGCACCGCGCGGCCCTCCCACTCCGGCGGCCGGGTGTACTGCGCGCCCTCGAGCAGCCCTCCGGTGTGCGACTCGTCCGCGAGCGACGACGGCTCGATGACGCCCGGCACGAGGCGGGTCACCGCGTCGATCACGACCATCGCGGCGAGCTCGCCGCCGGTGAGCACGTAGTCCCCGATCGAGAGCTCCTCGTCCACGTCGCCCTCGATGACGCGCTCGTCGACGCCCTCGTAGTGCCCGCACACGAGCACGAGGTGCGCCTGGGCGGCCAGCCGGCGGGCCGCCTCGTGGTCGAAGACGCGCCCCTGCGCCGAGAGGAGCACCACGTGCCCGTCCTCGCCGCGCGTGGCGCGGATCGCGCGCGCGAGCGGCTCCGGCTTGAGGACCATCCCGGCACCGCCGCCGTACGGCGCGTCGTCGACGACGTGATGGCGGTCCGTGGTCCACGAGCGGATGTCGTGCACCGCGAGCTCGAGCCGGCCGCCCTGCCGCGCCCGCGCGACGATGCTCTCCTCGAACGGGCTGGCGAACATCCGCGGGAAGAGCGTGAGGACGTCGATGCGCATCAGGACGCCTCGTCCTGCGGGACCGCGACGATCCGCCGCGCGCCGAGGTCGACCTCGCGTATCACCGACTCGAGCATCGGCAGGAGGCGCTCGCGCCCGTCGTCGTCGCCCACGACGAGGACGTCGTTCTCGCCGGCGCGGATGAGGTCGCGGACCGACCCGAGCGCCGCGCCCTGCGGCGTCACCACCGTGGCGCCGACGAGGTCGGCCCAGAGGTATGCCCCCTTCGTCGCGCGGCGCGACTCCGCGCGGGGCACGCGGAGGAAGCGGTGCCGCAGCTCGGCCGCGCCCTCGCGCGTGTCGATGCCGCGGAAGCGCAGGATCGGCGCCGCCGCCGTCCCGCGGCGCGCGGCGACGGTCACCGGCCCGACGCCGTCGCAGAGGAGCACGGCGCCGGTCACGAAGCGATCCGGGACGTCGGTGCGCGGGTCGATCCGGACCTCGCCTCGGATGCCGTGCGGACCGAGGATCCAGGCAACGACGAGCGCGTCGTCCTCAGTCGATCTCGAGGTTGACCTTGGAGCCATCGCGCGTGGCCATGACCTTGAGGAGCGCGCGCAGCGCCTTGGCGATGCGGCCGCCTCTGCCGATGACCTTGCCGACGTCGCCCTCCGCCACGCGCAGGTGGAGCTTGAGGAAGTCGCCGTCCGTCTCCTCGGTGACGACGACGCCGTCCGGCTCGTCGACGAGCTGCCTAGCGGCGTGTTCGATCATGTCTTTCACCGGACGGCGGGCGGGACCTCGCTGTCCGGCAGGCCGGCGCGGACGAGGATGGTGCGCGCGGTCGCCGTGGGGCGCGCGCCGTTCCTGATCCAGTGGCGGGCGCGATCGGCGTCGACGACGACCGCGGCGGGCTCGGTGCGCGGGTCGTAGTGGCCGATGGACTCGATGAACCTGCCGTTGCGCGGCGCGCGCGAATCGGCGATGACCACGCGGTAGGTCGGGGCCTTCGTCTTCCCCACGCGGCGCAGGCGGATGTGCACAGCCAACTGCGGGTGATCCTCCCAGCGAAATGCGGATGGCGCGGAAGGCCAGTGTAGCAGCGCTACCCCAGGCGGGGCATGCCGGGGATGCGCGGGAGCCGGCCGCCCTTCGCCATCCCGCCCATCTGCTTCATGAGCTTGCGCATCTCGCCGAACTGCTTGATGAGCTGGTTCACGTCGGCGACCGTGGTGCCCGACCCGGCGGCGATGCGGCGGCGCCGAGACCCGTTGACGATGCTCGGGTCGGCGCGCTCCGCCCTGGTCATCGACGAGATGATCGCCTCGATGCGCCGCAGCTCGGCCTCGGCCTCCGGCCCCTCCGGGAGCTGCTTCGCGAGGGCGCCCATGCCCGGGATCATCTTCAGCAGCTCGCCGAGCGGGCCCATCTTCTTGAGCTGCTGGAGCTGGGCGTAGAAGTCGTCGAGGGTGAAGCGCGCCTCGAGGATCTTCTTCGCCTGCGCCTCCGCGGTCTTGTGGTCGACCGCCTCCTGGGCGCGCTCGACGAGCGTGAGGACGTCGCCCATGCCGAGGATCCGCTGCGCGAGCCGGTCGGGGTGGAACACCTCGAGCGCGTCGAGCTTCTCTCCCACGCCGAGGTACTTCACGGGGATGCCGGTCGCCGCGCGGATGGAGAGGCTCGCGCCGCCGCGGGCGTCGCTGTCGACCTTGGTCAGCACGAGGCCGCTGACCGGCAGGCGCGCCGCAAAGGCGCTCGCGGCCTCGACCGCGTCCTGACCGGTCATCGCGTCCACGACGAGGAGCACCTCGTCCGGATGCGACGCCGCGACGACCTGCTCGACCTCGGTCATCATGGCGTCGTCGACGTGCAGCCGGCCCGCGGTGTCGACGATGACCGTGTCGGCGCTCTGGGCCGTCGCCGCGGCGGCCGCCGCCGCGACGTCCGCCGCGACGCGCGAGGGATCCACCGTGGTCACGCCTATGCCGAGCTGCTTGCCGAGCGTCCGCAGCTGATCGATCGCCGCCGGGCGGTACACGTCGGCCGCGACGAGCGCCGGCCGGCGGCCCTGCTTGCGCAGCACGTTGGCGAGCTTGGCCGCGGTGGTGGTCTTGCCCGAGCCCTGGAGACCCACCAGCAGGATCACGGTGGGCGGGCGTTCCGCGCGCGCGAGCGGGACGGCCTCGCCGCCGAGCATCTCCACCAGCGCGTCGTGGACGATCTTCACGACCTGCTGCGCGCCGGTGATCGACTCGACGACCTTCTCGCCGAGGGCACGCTCGCGGACCGTGGCGACGAGCTGCCGCACGACCTTGAAGCTCACGTCCGCCTCGAGGAGCGCGACGCGCACGTCGCGCAGCGCCTCCTCGAGGTCGGTCTCGCTCACGCGCGGCCGCCCGCGCAGGCGCTCGAACGTCGCGTTGAGCTTGTCGGAGAGCTGCTCGAACATCCCTACAGGCTAGCGGCCGACCCGGTCCGAGCTCACGACCCGGTGGGCTTCTCTCCCGCGGACGCGAGCACCCGGAGCTCCGCCGCCGACACCTCGGGGCCGTAGAGGTAGCCCTGGACGATGTCGCAGCCCAGTGCGACGAGCGCGGCCTCCTGCTGCGGCGTCTCGACGCTGTCGGCGACCACGCGCGCGCCGGCGGCCTTCGCGGCGGCGACGATGGCGCGCACGGCGTCCGCGCTGCCCGAGCCCTCCACGAAGAGGTCGCGCGCGACCGGATAGCCGACCTTGAGCGTGTCGAAGTCGCTCGCGCGGTCGGCGACCGTGGGATCGCCGAGCTCCTCCGAGGACGTGCGCAGCCCGAGCCCGCGCAGCCGCCGCGCCGGCTCCGCCAGCGTCTCGTCGCGCAGCGTCGTCCGCGGGCACTCGATCTCGATGACCCGCGGCGCGAGGCCGCTCGGGACGATGACGCCGCGCACCATCTCGACGACGTCCGGCGCGCGCAGCGTCTGCGCCCAGATGTTCGCCGACACGACGTGCACGTCGAACGCGTCGTCGCGCCAGCGCACCAGCTGCGCGCAGATCGCCCGCAGCACCCAGCGGTCGAGCGCGACGTGGAGCGACCCCTGCTCGACGAGCGGGATGATGTCGCCGGGGCCGAGCATGCCGTAGGCGGGGTGCGGCCAGCGCACGAACGCCTCGACGCCCACGAGCGCCCCGGTCGTCGCGCGCACCTGCGGCTGGAACTGGAGCGACAAGGCGTCGTCCTCGATCGCGTTGCGCAGCTCGCGCGGGGTCAGACGGACGATGGCCATCCGCTCAGTGTGGCTCAGGCCGCGCGCGGCAGCAGCGCGTCGACGAACGCCCGCGGGTCCATCGGCACGAGATCGTCGGCCTTTTCGCCGACGCCGAGGAGCTTCACCGGGAGCCCCAGCTCGTGGACGATCGCGAAGACCGCGCCGCCCTTCGCGGTCCCGTCGAGCTTCGTCACCACCAGGCCGGTCACCTTCGCGTCCCTGGTGAACTGCCGCGCCTGCTGGATCGCGTTCTGCCCGGCGGTGCCGTCGAGCACGAGGAGCACCTCGTCCGGCGCGCCGTCGCGCGCGCGCCCGGCGACGCGCACGATCTTCCCCAGCTCGTCCATGAGGTGGCCCTTGGTGTGGAGCCGGCCGGCGGTGTCGGCGATCACCGTGCTGTTGCCGCGCGCCGTCGCGGCGCTCACCGCGTCGAACACGACCGCCGCCGGATCGCCCTCCGGCCGGCCGGAGACGATGGGGATGTCGAGCCGGGAGGCCCACGTCTCGAGCTGCTCGACCGCGGCGGCGCGGAAGGTGTCGGCGGCGGCGAGCAGCGGCGTCTCGCCGGCGTCCCGCAGGCGCTTGGCGAGCTTCGCCGCCGTCGTCGTCTTCCCGCTGCCGTTCACCCCGACGACGAGGATGACCCGGGGCCTCGCGGTCCCCGGCCGCAGCGACGCGTCGGCCTTCGCGAGCTCGGCGACGAGGACCTCGCGCACCGCGTCGAGCGCCTTCGGCACCGTCCGGAGCTCGCCGGTGGACGCGAGGTCGCGGATCTGGGCCACGAGCGGATCGACGAGCGACACCGACACGTCGGCGCGCAGCAGCCCCTCCTCGAGCTCGTCGAGGAACGCCGGCGTGAGGGGCTCCTCCGCCCTGCGGCCGAAGAGGCGCGAGAGGAAGCCGCCGCGCGTCTTCGCGAGGCCGGTCGCGAGGCTCACGACGGCAACGCTACGGTGTGGGCCGCGGGAGCGCGAGCGCGCCGGTTCAGGCCCCGGCCGACGCGCTGCGCTGCTCGTCCAGCTCGGACAGCCTGAGCGAGATGACCTTCGACACGCCGGCGTCGTCCATCGACACGCCGTAGATCGTGTCGGCCGCCTCGATCGTCCCGCGGTTGTGCGTGATGACGACGAACTGCGTGCGGTCGGTCAGCTCGCGCAGCGCCTGCGTGAAGCGCCCGACGTTGCGCTCGTCCAGCGCCGCGTCGACCTCGTCGAGCACGCAGAACGGCGCCGGCTTCACGCGCAGGATCGCGAGCAGCAGCGCGGTCGCCGTGAGCGCGCGCTCGCCGCCGGAGAGCTGTGCGAGCGAGCCGATGCGCTTGCCGGGAGGCCGCGCGTAGATGTCGATCCCCGGCTCCTCGGGATCGTCCGAGGTCCGCAGCGACGCCTGGCCGCCGCTGAACAGGCGCTGGAAGAAGAGGCCGAACTCCCGGTCGACCGCCATGAGCGTCGCGGAGAACTGCTCGGCGATGGTCGTCGCGAGCTCGTCCGCGAGCGCGCGCAGATCGTGCATCGCCCTCTCCAGGTCCGCCCTCTGCGTGGTGAGGAACTCATGGCGCTGGCCGACCTCGGCGAGCTCGGTCGCGGCGAGCGGGTTCACCGGCTCGAGCGCGATGAGCCGGCGCCGCAGCCGCTGGAGCGCGGCCAGGGTGGCGGCCTTCTCCTTCTCGTCGGCCGCGTCCTCGACGTCGAGCGTCGTCGGATCCGGGAGCGGCTCGTCCTCGGGGATGCCCAGCTCCGCGCGCACCTGCTCCTCGAGCAGCCGCAGCGCGCCCGCGGCGCGCTCCTCCTCGACGGCGAGCTTGCCGCGCTCGCCGCGCAGCTCGGCGAGCCGCTCGCGCGCCTTCGCGAGACGCTGCTCGGACTCGCGCCGCGAGCCCTCGGCCGCGAGCGCGCGCTGGCGCGCGAGCTCCGCCGCGCGCTCGGCTTCCCTCGCCGCGGCCGCGGCCCGGCCGAGATCCGACCGCGCCGCCTCGAGCCGAGCGCTCGCGTCGCGCTCCTGTGCCGTGAGCGCGCGGAGGCGCTCTTCGTCGTCCGCGATGCGCCTCTCCGTCGCCGCGACCTGCTCGTCGAGCGTGTCGCGCAGGCGCACGAGCGACGCACGCCGCTCCTCGCTCGTCGCCGACTCGAGCCGCGCGCCCTCGGCGCGGCGCGTCGTCTCCGCGTGCGCGTCGGACGCGCTCTGCTCCGCCCGATCCGCGGCCGCGAACAGCTCTCCCGCGGAGGTCCGCGCCGCCGCCGCCGACGCCCGGTCGGCCGCGAGAGCCTCGCGCCGCCGGCGCAGCTCGCCGCGCTCACGCTCGACGGACGCGGCGCGCGCCTCGGCGACGCGGACGAGGTCGCGCAGCTCGCCGTCCGCCGTCGCGAGCTCGTCCACGGCGCGCTCGGCGTCGCCGCGCGCGCGCTGGGCCGCGGCCAGGCGCTCCTCGTGCTCCGCGAGCCGCTGCTCGGCTTCCCCGCGCTCGCGCTGGAGCTGCCCGAGCGCGCGCTCCGACGCGGCGAGCTCCTCGCGCAGCCGCGAAGCCATCGCCCGCAGCTCCGCACGCGCGTCCTGCTCGCTCTTCCGGCGCGGATCGGCGTAGCGCACGAGCCCCGGGAGGACGAGGATCCCGCTCGCCGCGACGACGGCTCCGCCCTTCATGCTGGCGGCCGCGGCGATCGCGGTCGCGTCGTCCGGCGCGACGAAGATGGCGACGCCGTCGGCCGCGCGGCGGCAGCCCTTCGGCACGGGGAGCTCGCGCGCGTCGTCCGTGTCGACGATCGCCACGGCGTCGCCGAGCGCGAGCACCGCCGCCTCCGGCACGCGGATGCGCTCGCCGAGCCACGCGAAGCCGGCCGGCAGCGCGGGCCTCCGGGCGCCCGCCTCGCGGGCGGCGAGCTCGCCCTCGGCACGCTCCGCGGCCTCGCGCAGCGCCGTCGTCTGCCCGCGCATCAGGGCGAGGTCCCCGTCGATCCGCTGCAGGTCGTTCCGCGCCGCTCCGGCGCGCGAGGCGGCCGACTCGGTGGCTCGCGCGGTCTCGGCGACGCCGTCGCCGGCGCGCTCGAGGTCCGCCCCCAGACGCGAGCGCTGCTTCTCGTGCGCCGCGCGCTCCGCGGCGAGCGCCGCGGCGCTCCGCCCGAGCTCCTCGTCACGCGCGAGGAGCGTCCGCTCCTCGGTCGCGAGGCGCTGCTCGTCGCTCTCGCGCAGCAGGTGCGCGCGCTCGGCCTCGACGCGGGCGGCGCGCGCCTCGGCGAGCGCGACCCGCGTGCGCGACGCCTCCTCCTCCGCGACGCGGGCGGCGTCCGCCGACTCGCGCGCGCGCCGGGCGGCGTCGGCGGCCTCGTCCTCGACGCGCTGGCGGCGCTCGCGCAGCGCGCTGAGCTCGGCCGGCAGCGCCGCGAGCGAGGTGCGCGTGCGCTCGCGCTCCGCGCCGATCGCCTCGAGGCTCGCCTGGAGCGCGGCGACCCGCTCGCGCACGCCGGCCTCGGAGGCGGTCGCGTCCGCCGACGCGATGCGACGACGCTCCTCCTCCTCACGCGCGGTCCGCAGCTCCTCCTCGGTGCCGAGCGAGAGCGTCTCGCTCTCCGTCGCGAAGTCGTCGAGTCGGCCGATCTCGCGGTCGACGCCCTCGATCCTCGCGGCGAGCTCGGCGCGCTGGTCCGCGGTGCTCCCGAAGGAAGACTTGTACCAGCGCAGCGCCTTGCGCCGCAGCTCGGCGCGTACCGTCTCGTATTCGTTCCATTTCGCGACCTGCTCCTTCAGCATGTCCACGCGCGGCCCGATCTCGCGGAGGATGTCGATGACGCGCACGAGCTCGGCGTCGGCGTGCTTCAGCCGGGTGAGCGCCTCGTCGCGCCGCAGCTGGAGGCGACGCGTGCCCGCGGCTTCCTCGATGACGGTGCGGCGGTCGGACGGGCGCAGCGCGAGGATCTGGTCGACGAGGCCCTGGCCGATGACGACGAAGGGGTTGTCGGCGAGGTTCGCGCCCGCGAGCAGGTCCTGGAGATCGCGCAGGCGCACCCGCGCGCGGTTCACCAGGTACTCGGCCTCGCCGTTGCGGTAGAGGCGGCGCCCGACCTCGACCTCGGTGAAGTCGATCGGGAGGCGGCGCGAGGTGTTGTCGAGCTGCAGGATCGCCTCCGCCATGGACAGCGCCTTGCGCGTCTCGCTGCCGCCGAAGATGAGCTCTTCGTTGCGCTTCGCACGGAGGACGCGCGCGTTGTTCTCGCCGAGCGCCCAGCGGATCGCGTCGGCGAAATTCGACTTTCCGGACCCGTTCGGGCCGATGATGGCGGTGATCCCCGGAGCGAATTCGAGCCGCGTCTTGTGGACGAACGACTTGAAGCCGCTCACCTCGAGCTCTTTGAGCACCGCGTTCGGCGCGCTCACACCGCCCTCGATCACCTCGAGCTCGTCCGTCATGACGTCATCATCTCCAACAGCCGCGCGGCGGCCTCCTCCTGCGCTTCGCGCTTCGACGCGCCGGTCCCGCGCGCCACGTTCCCCTCCACCTCCACCTCAACGACGAAGCCGCGCCGATGCTCCGGCCCGGTCGCCTCGAGCACGCGATAGGTCGGCAGCGGGCGCCGCTCGCCCTGCGCCCACTCCTGGAGCAGCGTCTTCGCCGACTTGGTCGGCGAAGACGCGACGTCGTCGAGCAGGTCGGCCATCGTCTCGAGCACCATCCGGCGGGCGCGGTCGAACCCGGCCTCGACGTAGACCGCGCCGATGAACGACTCGTACAGGCTGGCCGCCAGGCCGACGCGCGCGCGGCCACCCGTCTCCTCCTCTCCGCGGCCGAGGCGGGCGCGGCCGGGGAGGCCCAGCTCCTTCGCCACCCCCGCCAGCGGCCCCGACGACACCAGGCCCGCCCGCAGCGTGGTCAGCTCGCCCTCGGCCGCCCGCGGGAAGCGCCGGAAGAGCTCGTCGCCCACGACGAGGTCGACGACGGCGTCGCCCAGGAACTCGAGGCGCTCGAAGTCGCGGACGTCCTCCTCCGGATGCTCGTGCAGGTACGAGCTGTGCGTCAGCGCCGCGACGAAGAGGGCCTCGTCCCGGAACCGGTAGCCCGCGATCTCCAGCTCGCTCATCTCCTCCCGCGGATGCGAAGAGGCGGGGACATCACTGCCCCCGCCTCCCCTTGCGCGTTCCCGTTGTGCCGCGGACGGCGCTACGCGACGTGCTCCTCGATGTACTCCGCGGCGTCGCCCACGGTCTTGATCTTCTCCGCCTCTTCGTCCGAGATCTCCATCCCGAACTCCTCCTCGAGGCTCATGATGAGCTCCACCAGATCGAGGGAGTCGGCGTTGAGGTCGTCCACGAACGACGCTTCGGGCTTCACATCGCCTTCGTCTACCCCGAGCTGCTCGACCACGATCTTCTTGAGCCGCTCGTAGGTGTTTCCCTGGGCCAACCGACAATCCTCCTCCGCGTGTCAGGCTGCCACCCGTCCGCCCGCGGACAGCCCAAGGAATAGTCGGGTGGGGCCGCGATGGCTGTCAATCGGGCCTTCCGAGGCGCTAAAGGAACGCGGCCGCCCGTGACTCGTTGGTGCAGCAGATGACCGACAGGTGGCGCGAGCTCTACGAGATGGAGTACCCGCGGCTCCTGAGGGCGCTCCTGGCGATCGGCGGCGACGCCGACGCCGCGGAGGATGCCGCCCAGGAGGCCTTCGTCCGGGCGCATCGAGCGGGACTTGACTCGCTCGACCGGCCCGGCGCGTGGCTCCTCGTCGTGGGGACACGCGAGCTGCTGCGGAGCCGCCGCCGCCGGCGCGTCGAGGACGAGAAGTGGGCGCTCCGCGCCGTCTCCGAGACGCCGGGCGCCGACACGGTCGCCGAGCGCGCCGACCTCCTCGCCGCCCTGCGGCAGCTGCCCGAGCGACAGCGCGCGATCGTCGTAGCCCGCTACTTCTACGGCCTGTCCTACGACGAGATCGCACGCCACTTCGAGATCAAGAGCGGGACGGTCGGGGCGACGCTGCACCAGGCCATCGAGCGCCTGCGGCAGGTCCAGATCGCCGGCCGGCTCGCGCGGGGAGCGATGCGATGAGCGACGAGCGACGCGACGACGAGATCCTCGGGCGCGCCCTGGCGCGCGCGATCGAGACCCAGCGGGCGCACGAGACCCCCTACGAGCGGTCCCGCCTCGCGGCCCGGCCGGCCCGGCGCGGCTTCCCCATCTGGCAGGCGCTCGGCGCCGCCGCGGTGCTGGTGCTCGCGCTCGCCTTCGGCGCGTGGTTCACGCGGCCGCGCGAGACGCCGCCGGCGGCGGCCACATCGACGCCGAGCGAGGCGCCGACGAGCACCCCGGCGGCGACGGCGACACCGGAGCCCGGACGGTCCACGTACGTCGTCTACACCTGGCGCGACGGTCTTCCGCCGGTGCTGCGCACGGTGTCGCTCGCCGTGCCGCCGAGCGCGCCGATCGAGGAGCGGATCAAGGCGCGCCTCGACGCGCTCAACAGCGCGGTCTCGGGTCTTTCGGGCACCATCCTGTCGGCCGATCCGAAGCAGTTCTACGTCCGATCGGTCCGCATCGATGGGGAGACGGCCGTCGTCGACTACTCGGCGACGTTCCCCGTGTCGGGGACGCTCGGCGACACCGCTCTCGCGCAGCAGATCGTCTACACGGCGACGGAGGACCCGACCGTGAGGCGAGTGCTCGTCACCGAGAACGGCGCGCCGATGAGCACGGGCCACATCCTCTGGGACAAGCCCCTCGCGCGTGAGGACGTCGCCGGCTACGCGGCGCAGGCGACCGACAGCGTCTCGGCCGGCGCGATCGGCGACGTGCCGGCGAGCGAGCTTCGCTCGAGCACGTCGTATTCCGTCGACAGCGTGGCCCCGGGGCTCGCGCGCTTCGTCATCCGGGTCGAGCGCACCGGCGGAGCGCTGCCGCGCGAGTACACCCCTCCCGTCGACGTCAGGCTGTACGGACCCTCCGCGGGGGATCAGTCCGGCCTCGGCGGGAAGGCGTCGCTGTGGATCACCGTGCCGTGGGCGGACCCGAACGTCGGCCTGCGGGGCATCGATCGCTCACCGCTGCGCTCGGTGAACACGGTCCCCTCCGGAGGCGGGACGATCTACCAGCTGAAGCTCGACGCGGCTTACCCCTGGCGCGTGTTCACCCTGCAGGACCCCGCCCGGATCGTCGTCGACGTCGGCGGCGCCACGCAGGCGGTGAGCGACCGCATCGCGGTCTACTCGCCCGCGCTCATCCAGCCTGTCCAGGGAGGGAGCGTGGCTACGCCACCCTCGGTCGGCCGCACGTTCACGCTGAGCGGCGCGGCGCGCACCTTCGAGGCGAACGTCGTGTGGCGGGTGAAGGACTCGAGGCAGTCCGTCGTCGCCGAGGGCAACACCACGGCGTCGCTGGGGACCAGCGCGGTGTGGGGCGCGTTCGGCACACAGGTCACGCTGCCCGCGTCCGTCGCGGGGAACGTGACGCTCGAGGTCTTCGAGGTGAGCGCGAAGGACGGCAGCGAGCAGGGCGTCGTCGCGATCCCGCTGACCGTGCGCTAGGTGGAGGCGTCCCTGCGGCCGCCGACGGCGGTCGCGAGGACGCCGTTCACGAACTTCGGCGCGGCAGCGCTCCCGAAGAGCTTCGCGAGCTCCACCGCCTCGTCGATGATCGCGGCGGCCGGCGCGTCGCCGAGGACGCGCAGCTCGTACAGCGCGATGCGCAGGATGTTGCGGTCGATCGCCGCCATCTGCGAGAGCGGGAACTCGGGTGCGAGCGTCGCGATCTCCTCGTCGAGCTCCCGCCGGTGCCGCAGCACTCCTTCGACGAGCTGCCACGCGAACGCCGCGGCGCCCTCGGTGAGCCCGGTGCGGAACGAGCCGCGCTGCCACGTCTCCTTCGGGTCCGCGCGGTTGAAGTCGATCTCGAACAGCGTCTGCAGCGCGACGCGGCGGGCCGGGTGACGGCCGGCCTTCGGCGGTCGCTGCTTCAACGGGTGCGCCGCTCGCATCGCGTCCGACAGTGTGTCACGCCGCGCTCGCCGCGCCGGCGCCGATCGCGTCGATGAGCCGCCTCGCGACCGCGCGCTCGCCGACGGTGATCGCCCAGCGCAGCATGTTCGCCCGCGCGCGCCCGTGCGTGACGACCGAGACGCCGGCGATGCCGAGGAGCGGCGCGGAGACGTACGGGTCGTAGTCGAAGCGGCCGCGGAAGCGGCGGATCCCCGGGTACGCGAGCACGCCCGCGATCTTCCCCAGCACGCCGCCGAAGATGTCCGTCCGGATCCCGCTCGAGAGCACGTCGAACGCGCCCTCGAGGCTCTTGGCGATGACGTTGCCGGTGAAGCCGTCGCAGAGCGCGATGTCGGTGACGCCGCGCAGGATGTCCCGCCCCTCGATGTTCCCGTAGAAGTGGAGGTCCGGCGCCGCGCGCAGCAGCGCGTGCGCCTCGAGCGCGAGGCGGTCACCCTTCTCCGGCTCCTCGCCGACGTTGATGAGCCCGACCGAGGGACGCTCCACGCCGTGCACCCTCTCCATGAACGCCGTGGCCATCCGCGCGTACTGGAGGAGGTTGGTCGCGTTCGCGTCCATCGTCGCGCCCGCGTCGAGCAGACAGGTCGCGCGCCTCGGGCTCGTCACCGGCAGCATCCCGCAGAGCGCCGGGCGGTCGATGCCGCGCACCCGGCCGAGGATGAGGAGAGCGGCGGCCATCGTCGCGCCGGTGTTCCCGGCGGACACGACCGCGTCGGCGCGCCCCTCACGCACGAGACGTGTCGCGACGCCGATGGAGGTGTCGTCGCGACGGCGCAGCGCGGTGGCGGGATGCTCGCCCATCCCGACGACCCCGCCCGCGTGCACCACCTCGATCCCCGCCCGGCCGGCGCCGAGCGCCGCGCGCACGCGCCCCTCGTCGCCCACCAGCAGGAGCTCGGCCGAGCCGCCCAGCTCCCGATACAGCAGCGCGCCCCGGACGATCTCGTCCGGGGCGTGGTCGCCACCCATGGCGTCGACGGCGATGCGCACCTGCGTCAGGACGCGGCGCGCCTCTGCTTGATCTGGATGACCTGACGGCCGCGGTACGTGCCGCAGTGCGGGCAGGCCTGGTGCGCGGGCTTGGGGCTCCGGCACTGCGGGCAGGGCACGAGGTTCAGCGCCTTGAGCGCGAGGTGGCTGCGCCGCTCACCCTGCGCCGCGTGCGGGATGCGTTTCTTGGGATGACCGGCCAAGGGGCGAACTCCTTTGGGATATCGGATCGAATTGTAGGGCGCCGCGCTCGCTTCGCGGGGCCGCGGTGGCCTCAGTCGCGCTCCGCGTGGAAGTCCTTCAGCGCCTGGAGCTTCGCGAAGCGCTCGTCCGCCGGCGGCTCGTGCGCGTGCGGCTCGAGGTTGAGGTCGCGACCGCACACCTCGCAGAGACCCCTGCAGTCCGGCCGGCAGAGCGGCGCGAGCGGCGTGGCGAGGATGAGCTCCTCGCGAAGCAGCGGCACCAGATCGACCCGGAAGTCGGAGCCGATGGTCTTCGCGTCGCGCGGCGCCTCCGCCATCGGCTCGCCGTGCACGACGCCGATGGTCGCGTAGTACTGCTCCGCGAAGCTCGCGTGCACGCGCGTCTCGATCGGCTTCAGGCACCGGCTGCAGGCGACCGCCACGCTCGCGTCGGCACCACCCTCGAGGTACGCGCCGGGGTTGGTGTGCGTCGCGACGATGTCCGCGTCGATCGACGTCGCCCCCGCCTCGCGCAGGCCGGCGTTCTCTCCGTGCGGGTCGATGGGGTCCTCCGTGATGTGGTAGTCGGCCCGCGCGCCGACGTCCTGCTTCAAGAGCGGCGCGACGTTGATCTTCATGACCGTCAGCCCTCCGTCTGTCGGGGCGTCCTCTCCTCGAGCACCTCGAGGCTCTTCTTGATGACCGAGAGCGTCTTCACCAGGTCGCTCTCCAGCCGCACGAGGACGTCCGCCGCGTACTGGTCGGCGCCGCGCATCGTCTCGTCCGACTTCGCCTGGGAGCGGTCGATGATCTCCTGCGCCTTCACCTCGGCCTCGCGCAGGATGGATTGATCCTGCAACAGGAGCGCCGCCTGCTCCTGCGCGGCGGCGATGATCTGCTCCGCCTCCTCGCGGGCCTTCGCAAGCACGCGGTCGCTCTCCTGATTGATGCGGCGCGCCTGGCGCACCTCCTCGGGGATCGCCACGCGGAGCTGGTCGATGAGGTCGAGGATGGTCGCCTGCTCGATGATCACCTGGCTCGTCATCGGGAGCTTGCGGGCGTTGATGACCAGCGCTTCGAGCCGCTCGACGAGGAACTGGATGTCCAACGGCTACCCTCCTCCGCCGGCCGAATCGTACCGTAGGAAGAGGAGGCTCTCCTCCCCGAGCTCCTTCGTCCGCGCGACGCGGACGCCCGCGGGCAGGGCGGGCGCGTGCCTCCGCAGCACCCGCGCGACGACGAGCGACCCCGGGCCGACCGCGCCGGCGCCCGGCAGCCGCCGCAGGACCTCCTCGAGCACGGCCACGTCGGCGAACGGCGGGTCGCAGAACACGACGTCGTACGGCGCGGCAAGCCGTACCGCGAGGTGGGCGAGCACGTTCGCCGGAACGACGTCGCTGCGGTCGCCGAACGCCGTGGCCGCGACGTTCCTACGGAGCGCGGCGAGCGCGGCGGCCGACCGCTCGACGAACGTCGCGTGGCCGGCGCCGCGCGACAGCGCCTCGATGCCGAGCGTGCCGGCGCCGGCGAAGAGGTCCAGCACGCGAGCCCCCGGGAGGTCGGGCTCGAGGATCGCGAAGAGCGTCTCGCGGATGCGGTCGGTCGCCGGGCGCGTCGCGGTGCCCTTCGGCGCGACGAGCCTGCGTCCCTTGGCGCTGCCGGCGATGACGCGCATCGGCTACGCCAGCGCGTAGCGGCGCCAGAGGTCCTCGACCGCCGCGGCGAGGCCGGCGTGCTCGGGCCGCTCGAGCTGCGGATCGGCGTCGAGGATGCCGTCGGTCTCGAGCGCGGTCTCGTCGAGGAGCGTCGGGTCGACGTCGGCGAGGTCGACGATCCGCAGCTCGTTCTCCATCCCGCTCTGCGCCTCGCCGAGGAACTCGCCCGCTCCACGGATCTCGAGGTCCTTCCTCGCGAGATCGAACCCGTCGAGCGGGACCTCCGTCCCGTCGGGGCGCCGCTTCGTCGCGGTCATCGCCGCCAGGCGTTCCGACTCGCCGGCCTTCTCGGAGACGAGGACGCAGAACGCGCGCTGCCCGCGGCGCCCGACGCGGCCGCGCAGCTGGTGGAGCTGCGCGAGCCCGAACCGCTCCGCGCCGAGGATCACCATGACCGCCGCGTTCGGGATGTCGATGCCGACCTCGACGACCGTCGTCGCGACGAGGACGTCGATCTCGCGCGCCGCGAAGCGCCGCATGATCTCGTCGCGCTCCTTCGCGGGCATCTTCCCGTGCAGAAGCGCGAGCCGCAGGCCCCGCAGCTCGTTCCTCGCGAGCTCGCGGTGTGTCGCCTCCGCGCTCGGGACATCCGCGTCCGCGTCCTCCTCGATGCGAGGCGTGACGACGAACGCCTGCTCCCCCTGCTCGGCCTTCTCGCGCAGCCAGGGCCACATCTTCGGCAGCGCGTCGGCCCCGCGGACCACGGTCTCGATGTTCCGCTCGCCCGCGGGCATCTCGTTCAGCACGCTCATGTCGAGGTCGCGGTAGAGCGTCTGAGAGAGCGTCTGCGGGATCGGCGTGGCGGTGGTGAGCAGGAGGTGCGGATCGATGCCCTTCTCGCGGAAGGTGGCGCGCTGGCGCACACCGAAACGGTGCTGCTCGTCGACGACGGCGAGCGCGAGCCGCTCGAACGCGACCCGCTCCTCCACCAGCGCGTGCGTGCCGACGACGACGTCGAGCGCGCCGGAGGCGATCCTGGCGAGCGTCTCGCGCCGGGCGGCGCCGGACACGCTCGAGGTGAGCAGGGCGATGCGCGGTCCGCCCTCGCCGTAGAGCGACGCGAGCGAGCGGAAGTGCTGCTCGGCGAGGAGCTCGGTCGGCGCCATGATCGCGGCCTGAGCGCCGCTCGCGGCCGCGATGCGCGCGGCGAGCGCCGCGACGACCGTCTTCCCCGACCCGACGTCGCCCTCGAGCAGGCGCGACATCGGCACCGTCCGCGCGAGGTCCGCGCGGATCTGCGCGAGCGCGGTGCGCTGCCCGGTCGTCAGCACGAATGGCAGGTCCGCGATCCACGCCTCGACCGCCGCGTCGTCGGCGCGCAGCGCGACCGCCTTCGCGTCCCTCGTCCAGCGCGCCCGGCGCTGCCCCAGCGCGAGCTGCAGCACGAGGAGCTCCTCGAACGCGAGGCGTCGGCGCGCCGCGAAGAGGTGCCCCCAGTCGGAGGGGAAGTGCACCTCGCGGAGCGCGTCCCGCACGCCGAGCAGCCCGCGGCGCTCGCGGATCGAGTCCGGCAGCCGCTCGGGCACCTCATCGACCACCGGCGAGCGCTTCGGCCCGCCCTCGACCGCGGTGTGCAGCCAGCGGCGCAGCACCCCCTCCTTGAGACCTTCGGTGAGCCCGTACACCGGGACGATCCGCCCGGTGTGCACGGCCTCGGCGCTCGCGGGCTCGATCTTCGGGTTCGCGAGCTGCGGCGTCCGCCCGAACCACTTCACCTCGCCCGAGAGCCGCACGAGCTGCCCCTCCGGGAAGCGCTCCCTGATGAACTGCCTGCCGAACCAGGTCGCCTTCACCCCGCTCGGCAGCCCGTCCGCGGGATCGTTCAGCTCGACCTCGGTCATGGGCTGGCCGCGCGACGTCCGCCGCTGGGTCATCCGCCCGAGGAGCGCCTCCACCGTCTGCTCCTTCCCCGGGCGCAGCATGCGCAGCGGGACGAACCGGGAGTAGTCGAGGTAGCGCGTCGGCAGGTGCCAGAGCAGGTCGGCGAACGTCCGGATCCCGAGCCGCTCGAGGAGCTTGCCGTACCGGTCCCCCACACCCGGGAACGCCCTGACGCGCAGCTCCAGAGAGGACGAACGCCCCGTGCGCGCGCGTGTGCGGACGGCCACGAGGCAAGTGTGACGCAGGCCGACCCCGTCGCCGCATGCCGCGCCTACGGCCAGGACCCGCGTGAGGTCGCGCGAGCCGACGCTACTCCGCCGTGACGATGAACGGGTAATGCGGCTGCCCGCCGACCTTCACCTCGACCTCCGCGCGCGGGCACCCCGCGCGCAGGCGCTGCGCGGCGAACTCGACGCGCGCGGCGTCGACGTCCGCGCCGCTGTAGAGCGTGAAGATCTCCGCCTCCGTCAGCCGCTTCGCCGCGTCCACGAGGACCGCGACCTCGTCGTCCCCGTGCGCGACGAGCCGTCCGTCGAGGAGCGCGATGGCCTCGCCCATCGCGATCTTCGTACCGTCGACCTCGGAGTCGCGGATCGCGCGCGTGACCTCGATGCCGTGGGCGCGCTCCGCGACCTCACGCATCTCGGTGGCGACGCGCCCGGGGTCCTTCTCGCCGTCGAACGCGACGAGCGCGGCCATCCCCTGCCCCACGTTCCGGGTGGGGATCACGGTCACCGGGACGTCCGCGAGGGCGCTCGCCGACTCGGCCGCCATGATCACGTTCCTGTCGTTCGGGAGCACGATCACGTGCGCGGCGCCCACCTCGCGGATGGCGGTGAGCAGCTCCTCGGTGGAGGGATTCATCGTCGCGCCGCCGCGCAGCGGCGTCGCACCGAGGGAGCGCGCGATGGCCGCGAAGCCCTCGCCCGGCACGACCGCGAGCACGCCGACGCGCCGGCGCGGCTCGGGCGGCGCGACGACGAGGCCGGTCGCCCGCTCGTGCTCCGCGGTCATCGCGTCGAGGTCCTCGACGACGACGTCGCCGATGCGGCCCGCGGTGAGGCCGATGCGGATGATCTGGTCGGGGTGCAGCGTGTGGACGTGCACCTTCATGGCCGACTCGTCGCCGACGACGAGCACGCAGTCGGCGCCGAACTCCGCCATATCGCGGCGCACGTCGGCGACCGGCCGCGACGGACGCTCCACGAGGAACTGCACGTCGTACGCGCCCCTCCAGCTCGACACCTCGCTCGCGACGAGCTCGGTCGCGACGATCGGCGGGGCCGCCGCCGTCCCGGTGGGAACGGCACGCCCTTCGATCGCGGCGAGCGCGCCGTCGAGCAGGTAGAAGAGCCCCTTGGCGCCCGCGTCGACCACGCCCGCCGCCCGGTTGGTCGGATTCTCCTCGCGCGTGCGCGCGACCGCGGCCTCCGCGGCGCCGAGCACGCGCCGGACTACCGCCCCGACGCCGCCCGACGTGTCCGCGGCGGCTGCCTCGACCGCCGCCGTGACGGTGAGGATCGTGCCCGGAGCGGGGACGGCGACGGCGTCGTGGGCGTAGACGTGCGCGAGGCTCAGCGCCCGCCGCACCTCGCCGGCGCCCGCCGTCTCGGCGGCCGCGAAGGCCTCCTTGAGGCCGCGCACGACCTGGGACAGGATCACGCCGCTGTTGCCGCGGGCGCCCATGAGCGCGCCGTGCGCGGCGGCCGCGCTCACCGCGGCGAGCGTGGCCTCGGCGGCGCGCGCGTGCTTCAGCGCCGAGCGCACCGTGTGGAGCATGTTCGTGCCGGTGTCGCCGTCGGGGACGGGATAGACGTTCAGCGCGTTCACCTCGTCCACGCACCCCGCGAGACGTTCGGCGGCGGCTTCGAGGATGCGCAGCAGAGCACGTCCGTCGCATTGCGTCGCGATGGCCGCGACTGTACCATTCATGTTCAGTCCCCCTGAGGAGTTGCCGCCGATGCCACGCGCCTGTGCGATCTGCGGGAAGACCGCGGCCTACGGATCGAACGTGAGCCACTCGAAGGTCCACACGCGCCGCCGGTTCGACGCGAACCTGCACGCGGCCCTCGTCGAAGGCCGGAAGCTCCTCGTCTGCACCCGCTGCCGGCGCACGCGGACCAAGGCGACGCGCATGGCGCGCAAGCGGGAGAAGGCGAAGGCGCGCTAGCCCAGGTCTTCCGCGCCCACGCGCGCTGCCCGACCCTCGGGGACCTTGAGCTGACCGCAGCCCGCGGCGATGTCCTGCCCCTTGCTGATGCGCAGCGTCGCGGCGATGCCCCGCTCCTGGAGCACCTCCGCGAAGCGCTCCATCCGCTCGACCGGCGGCCGCTCGAAGCCGCCGGGCCCGGCGTTCACCGGGATGAGGTTCACGTGGAAGTCCGCGGTCCGTCCGAGCCTGCGGATGCGCGCCGCGAGCTCGGCCGCGTCGCGCTCGGCGTCGTTGACGCCGGCCAGCAGCACGTACTCGAACGTCACGCGGCGCTTCGTCCGCTCGACGTAGCGGCGCGAGGCGGCGAGCACCTCGTCGATCGTCCAGCGCCTGCTCGCCGGCACGATGCGCCGGCGGATGCGGTCGTTCGGCGCGTGCAGCGAGACCGCGAGGTTCATCGGCAGGTCGAGCGCGGCGAGCGCGTCCATCCTCGGCACCAGGCCGACCGTCGAGATCGTCACGCGCCGCGGGCTGATGCCGAACAGCTCCGGGTCGATGAGCATGCGCACCGCGCCCACGACCGCGTCGAGGTTCGCGAGCGGCTCGCCCATCCCCATCGCGACGACGTGTGACACGCGCTCGCCGCGCGCGGCGAGCTCGCGGCTCCAGTGCCGCACCTGGTCGACGATCTCACCGGTCGTGAGGTTGCGGACCAGGCCCATCTCTCCCGTGGCGCAGAACGCGCAGGCCATCGGGCAGCCCGCCTGGGTCGAGAAGCACACCGAGTTCCGCGCCCCGTGGTGCGGCATGAGCACCGATTCGATGTGATGGCCGTCGTGCAGGCGCAGCAGCGCCTTGCGCGTCTCGCCGTCCACGCTCTCGACCTCGTGCACCGGCTCGACCGCGGACCAGCGGAAGGATGCGGCGAGCGCGGCGCGCAGCGGCTTCGGCAGATCGGTGAGCCCGTCCCAGTCCGCGGCGCTGCTGCGCGCGAACGCGCGGCGGATCTGCCTGGCGCGGTACGCGGGCTCGCCGTGCTCCCGCAGCCACGCGGCGAGCGCGCGCTCGTCGACGTCGGTGATCGCCGGCGGCGGGTGTCCCGCCCGACGCGGCTGCACGTCATCACTCACGACGGCAGGCGCGCTCCTACGAGGCCGCGCCGGCCACGCGCCCAGTCGGCTCCGCTCATCGTCCGCCTTCCCGCGGGGCGCACCTCGTCGAGCCGCACCCACCCGGCGCCGGCCGCGACGTGCGGCGTGCCTTCGCGCAGCTCGACCGCGCCGTGCTCCTTCGGGGATCCTCCGGCCACCGACGCGCGCACGACGACGAGGCGCTGCCCGCCGAACGCCGTGAACGCCCCGGGCTCGGGCGTGAACGCGCGGACGCGGCGCGCGAGCTCCTCGGCCGGACGCGCGAAGTCGAGCGCGCCGTCGGCGGGATCGAGCTTCGGCGCCCAGCTCACCCGCGCCTCGTCCTGCGGCACGGCGCGCAGCACGCCCCCGAGGTGGCGCGGCAGCTCGCGCTCGAGCAGCGACGCGCCGAGCGCGGCGAGCCGCGCGGTGAGCTCACCGGCGTTCTCGCTCGCGCCGATCGGGGTCCGCTCCTGCGCGAGGACCGGGCCGGCGTCGAGCTCCGCGGTGCCCTTCATCAGCGTGACGCCGCTCTCGGCGTCCCCCGCGAGGATCGCGTGCGCGATCGGCGCCGCGCCGCGCCACCGGGGCAGGAGCGACGCGTGCACGTTCACCGCGCGCCCTCCCACCGCGTCGATGAGCGCGGCGGGGATGCGGTTGCCGTACGCGGCCCACACCAGCAGGTCCGGGCGGAGCGCCTGGAGCTGCGCGACCGCGGCCCGCGTGAGGCGCGCCGGCTGCAGCACCGGGAGTCCGAGGTCCGCCGCGCGCTGCTTCACCGGCGGGGCGGTGATCCGGCCTCGGTCCGCCGGCCGGTCGGGCTGCGTGACCACCGCGGCGATCTCCACGACCCCGCGGTCGCGCAGGCGCGCGAGCGCGTCGAGCGACGGCACGGCGAACGCCGGAGTGCCGAGGAAGACGACCCGCGTGCTCAGGCCGACTCCCGCTCGCGATCCTCCTCGGTCTCGACCGGGTGCAGGTCGTCGCGGGAGCGCAGGCGATCCACGTAGAGGATCCCGGAGAGGTGCTCGGTCTCGTGGATCATGCACTGGGCGCCGAACTCCTCGCCCTCGGCGGTGAACCGTTTCCCGGCGAGGTCCGTCGCGACGATGCGCGCGGCGACGGGGCGCTCGAGCATCCCGTAGAGGCCGCGCACGGAGAGACACCCCTCGGTCGTCTCCTCGACCTCGTCGCTCACCCACTCGAGGACCGGGTCGAGCGCGACGATGCCGGCGTCGTCCACGTCCATGATCGCCACGCGCAGCGGGATGCCGATCTGCGGCGCCGCGATGCCGATGCCGTGCGCCGCGACCATCGAGGCGAACATGCGCGCCGCCAGCGCCTCGAGGTCCCCGCGCCGCAGGCGCGGCCTCCTCGCCGGCGCGTGCAGCACCGGATCGCCGATCTGGCGCACGTCGACCGCATTCTTCGCGAGGAATCCGGGCGACGACCACTTCCCGCGCCGGCCGGCGTCGATGCGCCACGGCGCGCCCTTCGTCACGCGCAGCCGCGGCGGCGGGGCCGGCCCCTTCTCGGTCGGCTCGCTCTCGCTGGTCATCCGAGCAGTGTCACCGGGTCCACGTCCACCGTCCACTCCGCGGAGGGCGGCACGCGGTCGAGCAGCCGCTCGGGACGCGAGCCGCGCAGCACGAGCTGCACGCGAAACGAGCCCGCGCGCTTCGCGGCGAACGCGGGTGCCGGACCGAGCACCTGCGCGTCCGCGCCCGCGGCCGCGCGCAGCGCCGCGGCGTACGCCTCCGCCCGGCGGTCGACGGTCTCCGCGCGCTTCGCCTGCGTCTGCAGCAGCACCAGTCGGCCGAACGGCGGGTAGGCGAAGCGGCGGCGCCCGAGGAGCTCGGCGGCGGCGAACGCCTCGTAGTCGTGCGCGGCCGCGGCGCGGATCGCGTAGTGGTCCGGAAGGTACGTCTGCAGGATCCCCCGCCCGCCCGCGCTGCCGCGCCCCGACCTGCCGAGCACCTGCGTGAGGAGCTGGAACGTCCGCTCGGCGGAGGTGAAGTCCGGCAGGTTGAGGATCGTGTCCGCGTTCACGACGCCGACGAGCGACACGCCGGGGAGATCGAACCCCTTCGCGACCATCTGCGTGCCGACGATGACCTGCGCGCGGCCGGTGCGCATGCGCTCGTACAGCGCCGCGTGCGCGCCCTTCCGGCGCACCGCGTCGCGGTCCATCCGGATGAGCGACGCGCCGGGCACCGCCGCGCGCGCCTCGTCCTCGACGCGCTGCGTCCCGACGCCGAGGTGGCGGATGCGCGCCCCGCCGCACGCCGGGCAGCGGTCGGGCGGGTCGTCGCGCCGGCCGCAGCGGTGGCAGACGAGGACGCCCTCCAGGTGGTAGGCGAACGGGATCTCGCAGGAGGGGCACGGCACGACGTGGCCGCAGTCGCGGCACAGGACGACCGTCGCGAACCCGCGGCGGTTGAGGTAGAGGATGGCCTGCTCGCCCTTCGCGACGGTCGCCTCGAGAGCCACGCGCAGCGCGCGCGACAGCGTGCCGCGATTTCCGGCATGCAGCTCGACACGCAGGTCGACGATCGTCGTCGGCGGCAGCGGCAGCTCGTTCACGCGCTCCCGCAGCCGGAGGAGGCGGAGCGCGCCGGTCGTCGCCGCGTGATACGTCGTCACCCGCGGCGTGGCGCTGCCGAGCACCACCACCGCGCCGGCGAGGCGCCCGAGCGCGATCGCGGTGTCGACGGCGTGGTAGCGCGGCGTGCTCCCCTGCTTGTACGACGGCTCCTGCTCCTCGTCGACGACCACCAGACCCGGCCGCGCGAGCGGCGCGAACAGCGCCGACCGCGAGCCGACGACGACGTCGGCGACGCCGTCGAGCACGCGGCGCCACTCGTCGAACCGCTCGCCCGCGGAGAGGGCCGAGTGCAGGAGCGCGACGCGGTCGCCGAAGCGCGCGACGAAGCGCGCGACGACCTGCGCGGTGAGCGCGATCTCGGGCACGAGGACGACGACGCCGAGCCCCAGCGCGAGCGCCTCGCTCGCGGCCCGCAGGTACACCTCGGTCTTGCCGCTCGCGGTGATGCCGTGCAGCAGGAAGGCGCCGCCCGACGCGAGCCGCCCGACGATCGCGGCGAGCGCGTCGCGCTGGCCGGAGGTCGGCGCCGCGTGGCGCACGGCGTCCTCCTCGCCGAGGCGGAACTCGACCGGGACGCGGCGCACCGCCCGCGACGACTCCGCGACGAGGCCGCGCCGCGCCAGCGCCCGCGCGGCGACCGCCGACCCGCGCGCCGCCGCGAGGTCCGCGCCGGTCAGCGCGCCCGCGGCGAGCGCGCGCAGCGTGACGAGCTGGCGCACCCCCAGACCCGCTCCCGCCGCGAGCGCGTCGCGGCCCGCCGGCAGCAGAGCGAAAAGCGCTTCGCGGCGCTCACCCCGGGCCGGCGGCAGCGCGCTCCGCGCGCGCGCCGCGAGGGCCGGTGGGAGCATCGCGCGCACGGCGTCGGCGAGGCCGCAGCGGTACTCGCGGGCCATCCACGACGCGACCGCGAGCTGGTGCGCGCGCAGCAGGGGGAGCGGGTGCACGAGCGCGTCGATCGGTCGAAGCGCCCCCTCGTACGGCACGTCGAGCGCGGTGACCACGCCGGCGGTCGACCGGGCGCCGAAGCCGATGCGGACGAGGTGCCCCGGAGCCGCGTCCATCCCGTCGGGGACCGCGTAGGTGAACGTGCGCGCCGGGCCGCGCAGCCCGGCGAAGACCGCGATCTCGGCGGTGCGGGTCACAGGTCGTAGCGACGGGGGCGCGCGGCCTCCTTGCGGATGATCGCGGCGATCTCACGGACGGTCTCGTCGATCCTTCCGTCCTCGTTGACCACGACGTAGTCGTACTCCGGCGCCGCGGCCATCTCGATCTCGGCGTTGCGCAGCCGCACCTCGCGCTGCTCCGGCGTCTCGGTGCCGCGGTTGTCGAGGCGCCGGCGGAGCGCGTCGACCGAGGGCGGCATGATGAACACCGTCAGGGCCTCCGGCAGCTTCGCCTTGATCTTCCGCATCCCCTGCGGATCGGGCTTGACGATGACGACGCGATGGTCGCGGAGCGTGTCGGCGAGCACGTCGCGCCGCACGCCCTTGAACTCACCGTGCACCATCGACCACTCGAGGAAGTTCCCCTCCTCGATCTCCTCGCGGAACTTCTCCGGCGAGTAGAAGTAGTAGTGCGTCCCGTGGACCTCGCCCGGCCGCGGACGCCGGCTCGTCGCGGTGACGTAGACCACCGCGTCGTCGACCTCACGGATGAGCCGGTCGATCACCGTGTCCTTCCCCGCCCCCGAGGGGGCCGAGACGATGACGAGCAGCCCCTTCCCGTCGATCGCGGTCACGCGACCTCCGCGAACAGCGGCGCCCGCCACACCGGCGCGCCGAGCGAGAGCAGGTACGCCCGCAGGTCGTCGGCGAGCGGCGCGGTGAAGGTGCGCTCGCCCGCGTGCGGGAGCCGCAGCGAGAGGCGCCAGGCGTGCAGGAACTGCCGCCCGAGCCCGCTGGTGTCGCCGCGCCGTCCGTACACCGGGTCGCCAACGAGAGGGAACCGCGCGTAGGCGAGGTGGACGCGGATCTGGTGCGTGCGGCCCGTCACCGGCCGGACGTGCAGGAGCGCCCTGCGGTCGCTCCCGCCGCCCCAGCTCGCGATGCGCCGGAACCGCGTCACCGCCTCACGGCCGCCGGCGCGCACGACCGTGCGCCGCCGGTCGTCGGGATCACGCAGGAGCGGCGCGTCGACGACGGTCTCGGTCTCCCCGGGGTCGCCCCACACCAGCGCGAGGTACTCCTTCGCGAACCGCCGCTGCTGGAGCTGCCGCGCGAGCGCGAGCTGAGCGACGTCGGTCTTCGCCACCACCATCACGCCGCTGGTGTCCTTGTCCAGGCGGTGGACGATGCCGGGCCGCCCCGACTCGCGTCCCGTACGCGACGCGATGCGAGCGAGCATCGCGTTCACGAGCGTGCCGGTCTTGTGCCCGTACGCCGGATGCACGACCAGACCCGCGGGCTTGTTCACCACGACGACGTCCTCGTCCTCGTACAGCACGTCCACGGCGATGTCCTCGGCCCGGAGGACGAGGTCCGGCTCGGCGGGCGGCACGTCCACCACCAGCTCCTGTCCCGCGCGCACCCGGTACGCGGGCTCGACCGGCGCGCCGTCGACACGGACCCGCCCGTCGCGCGCGAGGCGCTGGATCGCGCTCCGCGAGAGGAGGCTGTGCTGGGCGAGGAGCTTGTCCACGCGCTGGCCGCCTTCCTCGACCGTCAGCGCGATCCGCCTCTCGCTCATGCCGAGGCCGGCTGTGCCTTGCGCTCCTCGAGCCAGAGCAGCAGCGTCACGAGGATGATGCCGACGACGATCGACGAGTCGGCGACGTTGAAGGCCCAGAAGCGCGGCCCGTCGGGCACCCCCACGTCGATGAAGTCGACGACGTAGCCCTGGCCGACGCGGTCCACGAGGTTGCCGAACGCCCCGCCGAGCTGCAGCCCGAGCGTCGCCGCGACGAGTGCCGAGCGGCCCGCGATCTGGCGGTAGTAGAGGACGATCGCGATGACCGCGCCGACCGAGAGCAGCGAGAGGAGCGTCGTGCGGTCCGCCAGGAGGCCGAACGCCGCGCCCGTGTTCCTCGCGTGCACGATCCGCAGATAGTCGTCGACGACGCGGACCCCGCCGTTCAGGGGGATGTTGCGCTCGACCCAGCTCTGCGTGATCTGGTCGAGCACGAACGCGGCGGCGGCGATGGCGCCGATGAGCAGCAGACGGCGTGAGGACACGAGATGATGCTAGAGCGCGCCACTGCCGCGCGCCCGACCGCGACGACTAGGTGACCATCCCGCCGTCGACCTGCAGCACCTGACCGGTGATGTACGAGGCGTCGTCCGAGACGAGGAACGCGATGGCGTTCGCGACGTCCTCGACGGTCCCGAACCGCCCGAGCGGGATCTGCTTCAGGATCGTCTGCTCCATCTGCCCGATGAGCGCGCTCGTCAGGTCCGTTGGCACGAACCCCGGGGCCACCGCGTTGCAGGTGATGTTCCGGCTCGCCATCTCGCGCGCCACCGTCTTGGTGAGGCCGATGAGGCCCGCCTTCGCCGACGCGTAGTTCGCCTGGCCCGCGTTGCCGGACACGCCCGCGACCGACGACACGTTCACGATGCGCCCGTAGCGCTGCTTCATCATCGGGCGCATCGCCGCGCGCATGACGAGGAACGCGCCGCGCAGGTTGAGGTCGAGCACGGTGTCCCACTGTTCGAGCGTCATGCGGATCAGCAGATCGTCCCGCGTCGTACCGGCGTTGTTCACCAGGATGTCGAGCTTGCCGCCGCCGAACGCGACCGCCTCCTTCACGACCCGGTCCGCGTCCGCCTCGACCGAGACGTCGCCCTGGACGAGCGCGGCGCTCGAGCCGGCCTGCTCCACGAGGCGCCCCGTCTCCTCGGCCGCCGCGGCGTTGCCCTTGTAGTTGACCGCGACCTTCACGCCGTCGCGCGCGAGCCGTACGGCCGTCGCGCGGCCGATCCCGCGGGAGGCCCCGGTCACGAGGGCGGTGCGACCCCTCTGCCCGCTCATCGAGCGAAGGCTAGAAGAAACGCCGACCGGCGGCGGACGAGCGGCCGAGGGCCGCCGCGCAGGACTCGCTCGCCCAGCGCGCTCCATCGCGCGGTGACGAGCGCACAGCGGGTTTGACGGCCGGTACGCGCGCGCCCTACAAGTGCCGCACCGACATGAGCAACACGCCCGTCACCGGGCTCTCCGCCATCGGGGCCGAGTACCGGGCGCTCGACAAGGTCCCCGTCCCGGCGCGCTCGTTCAGCCTGCTCGACGAGGCGGCGCTGTGGTTCGGCGCCGCGAGCCTCCCGGCGGCGTGGCTGTACGGCGCGATCATGGCCGGCTGGACCGGCCTCGGCGGCGCGCTCCTGCTCATCCTCGTGGTGAGCCCGCTCGCGTTCCTGCCATGGGCCGCGCTCGGACTCATCGCGGCGCGCGTCGGTGGCGCGTCGGTGACGATCGTGCGTCCGGCGTTCGGGCTGCGCGGCTCCGCGGTCCCCGCGGCCTTCTACCTCGTGTTCGGCTTCGGCTGGGCCGCGGTGAACGTCTTCGTGGGGTCCATCGGCACGTCCTTCATCTTCAAGGGGATCTTCGGGACGCCCGCGCTCGGCGAGCCCGGCGCCGCCGGACCGATGGCGGTCGCGATCGTCATCACCTGCGTGGTCCAGGGCGCCTTCGCCGTCGCCGGGCACCGCGCGATCCGCGCCATGGAGTGGCTCGCCGTCGCCGGGCTCATCGTGCTCGGCGCGTACGAGACGTACCTCGCGCTCACGACCTGGGGCGTCGCGGACCTCTTCGCGTGGCGTCCGCCGGAGGGCATCACGACGTCGGTCGGATCGTTCCGCTACGTGATCACGCTCGCGCTGCTGGTGGACCTCCTCGTCGCGTACAACTGGACCTGGGAGTTCATCGGCGACTTCTCGCGTTTCGCGCGCACGCCGCGCGCCGGCGCGGTCGGCCCGTGGATCGGCGCGAACCTCGCGCAGAGCTGGTGGTTCTCGGTCGGTGCGCTCGGCGTCGTCTTCCTGGCGGTGCAGAGCGGTCAGTTCGATCCGTCGCGCTCGGACCCCTCGTCCGTCGCGACCGCGCTCGGCTTCGGCTGGGGCGCGTACCTCGTCATCCTCTTCGCGACGGTCGCGACGAACGCGGGGAACGTCTACGCGTCGGCGCTCGGGATCTCGCAGCTCTTCCCTCGGGTCGGACTGTCCATGCGCGCGCTGCTGCTCGTCGCGGCGATCGTCGTGCTCCCGCTCAGCCTGCTGCCGCTCTTCGCGGCCGATCTGCTCGGGAGCTACGTGTTCTTCCTCGACTTCGTCGGCGCGCTCGTCGTGCCGCTGTGGACGATCGTGCTCGTCGACCACTTCGTCGTGCGGCGCGGCCGGTACTCGGACGACCTCTTCCGCACCGCCGGCGGCGCGTACTGGTACGGCGGCGGTGTCCACTGGCCCGGCATCGCGAGCCTCGCGCTCGGCACCGCGCTCTACTGGGTCATCGCGTTCGCCTTCCCCGAGCTGCGCTCGGCGATCGGCGCGACCATCCCGACGATCGCCGTCGTCGCGGTCGTCTACGCGCTCAGCGCGCGGCGCGACGGGAGCGACGTCTGATGCGCGCCGCGCCCCTCGCGATCGCGCTCGTGCCCGCGGGGATCGCCTCGCGGAAGGCGCTCGTCGTCGCGGGCAGCCTGCTCCTCGCGCTCCCGGCCCAGGTCGCGGTCCCGCTGCCGTTCAGCCCCGTCCCGGTCACCGGATAGACGCTCGCGGTGCCGCTCATCGGCGCGTCGTACGGCGCGCGGCTCGGAGCGCTCGCCGTCGTGCTCTACCTGGTCGATGGCGCGGCCGGCCTCCCCGTGTACGCCGGCGCGACGGGCGGAGTGGCGCGCCTGGTCGGACCGACCGGGGGCTACCTCGCCGGCTTCGTCGTCGCCGCGGCGGTCGTCGGGTGGCTGGCGGAGCGCGGATGGACGCGCCGCCTCCCCGCCGCGCTCGCCGCGATGCTCGCCGGCTAGGCCGCGATCTACGTGTTCGGGCTCGCCGGGCTCGCGCGGTTCCCGCTCCCCGTCGGCGTCCTCGAGGCCGGCCTGTTCCCGTTCGTCGCCGGCGACCGGTACAAGGTCGCGCTCGCGGTCGCCGCGCTGCCGGTCGCGACGCGAGACATCCTCGACCGCGGCTCCCGCTGAACGGTCGCGGGCTTAGCGCCGCGCCGCGCCGAAGCGCCCCTCGCATCGCGCGATGCGCGCAGAACGAGCCCCTCCAACCTCCTGACGGCCGCACTGACGAGATCCACACCTGGGAACCGTCGTCATGGCGGCCGTCGCGCGTCCGTCGCGTCCGGGCCCCGCAGCGCCGACGGCGGGGCGACGCGCACCACGTCACCGGCGGTCCGCGGCAGGCGTTCGAGCAGCGCCGCCACCGTCGCGCCGGTCCCCGGCACGACGGCGCCTCCGGCGATCTCGGCGAGCGGCACGAGGACGAAGGCGCGCTCGGTCATGCGCGGGTGCGGGACCACCAGGTCCGCCTCCGCGACGCGAAGGTCGCCGAAGAGCAGGACGTCGACGTCGATCTCGCGCGGCCCCCAGCGCCGCCGCTCGGCGCGGCCGAGGGCGCGCTCGGCGTCGCGCGCCCGCGAGAGCACCTCGCGCGGCGAGAGCTCCGTCGCGATCGTGGCGCAGGCGTTGAGGAACGGCGGCTGGTCGAGCACGCCCACCGGCGCGGTCTCGTACACCGACGAGACCGCCTCCACCGGGCCGAGCTCCGAGAGGCGCGCGAGGGCGGCGCGCAGCGCGGCGAGCCGGTCGCCGACGTTGCTCCCCAGGCCGAGGTGGACGGTGGGCACGTACTGGCAGTATCGACCGCGATGTCGTCCGCGGAGCTGATCGAGGGGTGGCTCGAGATCGAGGGGCTGCGCTGCGCCGGGCGGCACGGCGCGTACCCCGGCGAGCGGCGGCGCGCGCGCCGCTTCCTCGTGGACGTCGCCCTGCGGACGGATCTCGCCGACGCCGTCCGGACGGACGACCTCGCGCAGACCACCGATCTCGCGGCCATCGCCGCGGTCACGCGCGAGGTCGTCGGCGGCACGCCGCGCACCTTGCTCGAGCGACTCGCCGCCGACGTCGCGCGTACGCTCCTCGACCGCTTCGGCGCGCGGGAGGTCCGCGTCCGCGTGACGAAGCCGCGTCCACCCGGGCTCGGCGCGGCGAGCGAGGCCGCGGAGGTCAGTCTCGCGCGGGGACGGAGGCGCGCAGCGCCCAGGCCATCCGCGCGACGCGCGCCGCGGGCCGGACGTCGTGCACGCGGATGAGGGCGGCGCCGGCGAAGGCGGCGATCGCGACGCAGGCGAGCGTCCCCTCGAGGCGCTCCTCGACCGGCAGCTCGAGCGCGTGACCGATGAAGCGCTTGCGCGACGGGCCGACGAGGAGCGGCAGCGGGTGCACCCGCCGGCGCAGCTCGTCCGTCCGTGCGACGAGCGCGAGGCTCTCTTCGGGCGTCTTCCCGAAGCCGACGCCGGCGTCGGCGATGAGCCGCTCGCGCGGCACGCCGCGGCGCTCCGCCACCGCGGCGAGGCGCTCCACCTCGCGCACGACGCGGTCGACGGGGTCGCCTCCGTCGGGGATCCCGCGCTCGGCGAGCTCCCAGCCGTTGTGTATGAGCACGAGACGCGCGCCGTGATCGGCGGCGACCGCCGCGAGGCGCTCGTCGCGCAGACCGGAGACGTCGTTCACGATCTCCGCGCCCGCGCGCACGGCGAGCTCCGCCACCTCCGCCTTCCGCGTGTCGATCGACACCGGGATGCCACGGCCGTCGAGCGCGCGCAGGAGCGGGCCCACGCGGCGCAGCTCCTCCTCGAGCGGGACCGGCGCGCTGCCCGGACGCGTCGACTCGCCGCCGATGTCGATGATGTCGGCGCCGTCGGCGACGAGCCGCTCGACGCGCGCGACGAGCGCGGGCGCGTCCGCCACGACGCCGTCGCCGCTGAATGAGTCTGGGGTGACGTTGAGGACCGCCATGACGAGCGGCCGCTCTTCGGGCGAGCGCACCGACGCAGCGTACGACGCGGCGCTCCGCTGGCTCTTCGGCTTTCCGGACATGGAGCGAGGCGCGCCGCCCGCGCGCCGCGGGCCGGCGCGTGGCTGGGATCCGCGACGCACGCGCGCCCTGCTCGACCTCGTCGGCGCTCCGGACCGCCGGATGCCGATCGTCGTCGTCGCGGGCACGAAGGGAAAGGGCTCGACCGCGGCGATGCTCGCGAGCATCCTCGCCGCGTCGGGGACGCGGACCGGCCTGTACACGCAGCCGCACCTGCAGTCCTACCGCGAGCGCGTCCGCGTGGACGGGAGGGCGATCGGCGGCCGCGCCTTCGCGGCCGCGGCAGGCGAGCTGCGATCCGCCGTCGCGGCGCTCCCGCGTCACCTCGCCGGCGCCTCGACGACGTTCGAGATCGTGACCGCGCTCGCGCTGCTGCACTTCGCGCGGCGGGGCTGCGGCGCGGCGGTGCTCGAGGTCGGGCTCGGCGGCCGCGCGGACGCGACGAACGCGGTCGATCCGCTCGTGTCGGTCGTCACGTCGATCAGCCACGACCACACCGCAGTCCTCGGACGGCGGCTCTCCTCGATCGCGAGGGAGAAAGCGGGCATCGCACGGCCGGGACGCGTCCTCGTCAGCGCGACGCAGCCGCCGGCCGCGGCGGCGGCGATCGCCGCGGCCTGCGCGCGCACCGGCGCGGCGCTGCGCGTGATGCCCCCTCTCGCTCCACGCGACCCGCTCGCGCGCGGCCTCGCGCTCGCCGGCGCGCACCAGCTCCAGAACGCCGCGCTGGCCGTCGCCGCCGCGCGCGCGCTCGCCGAGCACGGGCTCGCGACCGGCGACGGCGCGATCCGCCACGGCCTCGCGCGCCTGCGCTGGCCCGGCCGGTACGAGGTCCTGACCGGCGCGCCGACGATCGTCCTCGACGGCGCGCACAACGACGGCTCGGCGCGCGCGCTCGCGGCGACGCTCCGTCACGATCTCGCGGGCCACGCCTCGCTTCGCTCGGCTGAACAGGGGCCGCTACCTCGGCTGGGCCTCGTCGTCGGAATGCTCGCGGACAAGGACGTCCGCGCGTTCGCCCGCGAGCTCCGGCCGCTCGCCGCCGCGGTCTACGCGACGGCACCCCGCAGCGCGCGGGCGCTCGACGCGGACGAGCTCGCGACGCGCTTCGGCGGCCGCGCGACGCGCGCCTTCCCGCATCTCGCCGAGGCCCTCGCCGCGGCGCGCGCGGACGCATCCCCGCGGGACGTCATCTGCGTCAGCGGATCGCTCGCACTGGTGGGCGAGGCGCGCGACCTGCTCGGGCTGGCGGTCGCCGAGCGGCTCTGGGATGAGGCGGAGTAGAGGGAGTCCGGTCGCGCAGGTGCGCGCATCTCAGAGATGGCTTCGGATCAGGGCCAGGGGACGTCGAGCGCTCGTGCGACCGTGCTCATCTTCATGACCAGGCGATGCGGATCGCCTGGCACGGGCGCGAAGTCGTGGTCCTCACGACGCTAGGGCAGATGGCCGCGCCGCGCGGAGTCGTCGTCCGGCCAGGCGTGACGCGCCGGATCGGCGGTGCGCAGGACCGCGAACAGCTCGCGCCGCAGCTCCGCGTCACCGCGGAAGCGGCCACGAAGCTCCGAGGTGACGACCGCGACCGGCTCGCGCACGCCGCGCATGAGCATGCAGAGATGCGCGCCCCGCCCGATGACCGCGACGTCGGCCACGCGCACGACGCGCTCGAGCTCGTCGGCGACGCCGGCGACGAGCCGCTCCTGGATCTGCAGCCGCGCGGCGTGGCGGTGGGCGATGCGCGCGATCTTGGAGAGCCCGATGACCCGGCCACCGGGGACGTACCCGACGAAGAGGTCGCACGAGAACGGGAGCAGGTGGTGCTCGCAGATCGACCACAGCCGGAGCCCGCGCACGCTCACGAGCTGCGACGAGGAGTGGAGCGCGAAAGTCACGTCGACGTCGCCCGCGCCGGCGCGGAGGAAGTCGCGCCACCACGCGGCGACGCGCCGCGGCGTGCCGCGCAGACCCGCGCGGTCGGGGTCCTCGCCGAGCGCGACGAGCAGCGAGCGGGTGAGAGAGCGGATCTCGCTCAGCCGCTTCGCGTCGAGTCTGGCCGTGCCGCGCTCGCTGATGCGCCAAGACTACCGGGCGCGCCCGGAGATGCGACGCGCTGATCCGGGCCGTGACCGGGTCGTCGGTGCGGGCCTCGTCTCCAGGTGTGGGACGACCGGCGAGCCGGCCGCTCGACCGGCCCTACGGCCGGGCCGGCGCCGTGCGACTCGTCATCTCGTGAAGATGAGCGAGGCGTTGTGGCCGCCGAAGCCCATCGAGTTGGACAGGGCGGTCTTGATCGGGGCCGCTCGCGCCTCGTTGGGGACGTAGTCCAGGTCGAGCGCCGGGTCCGGCGTCGCGTAGTTGATCGTCGGTGGGACGCAGCCGTCGCGCAGCGCGAGGAGGCACGCGATCGCCTCGAACGCGCCGGCCGCGCCCAGCAGGTGTCCGCTCATCGACTTCGTCGACGACACCATGAGCTTGTACGCGTGGTCGCCGAAGACCCGCTTGATCGCGGCCGTCTCCTCACGGTCGTTCGGCTGGGTCGACGTGCCGTGCGCGTTGATGTAGTCGATGGCCGTCGGCGGGAGCCCCGCGTCGTCGAGCGCCTGGCGCATCGCGCGCGCGTTGCCCTCGCCATCGGGTGAGGGAGCGGTGATGTGGTACGCGTCGGCGGTCGCGCCGTAGCCGACGAGCTCGCCGTAGATCCGCGCGCCACGCTCGGCGGCGTGCTCGCGCTCCTCGAGGATGACGACCGCCGCGCCCTCCGAGAGCACGAACCCGTCGCGATCCTTGTCGAAGGGCCGCGAGGCGCGCGCGGGGTCGTCGTTCCGCCGGCTCATCGCGTGCATCGTCGAGAACGCGCCGATCGCGAGCGGGAGCACCGCGGCCTCCGCGCCGCCGGACACCATCACGTCGGCCTGCCCGCGGCGGATGATCTCGCCGCACTCGCCGATCGCGTGGGAGCTGGACGCGCAGGCGGAGACGTGCGTGAGGCTCGGACCCTTGAGGCCGAACTGCATGGACACCTGCGCGGACGCGGCGTTCGCCATGAGCATCGGCACGAGGAACGGCGACAGGCGGCTGGGCCCGCGCTGCTCCATGAGGACCACCTGGTCGATGAGCGTCTCGAGCCCGCCGACGCCGGTCGCGATCGCCGTTCCCACGCGCTCGGGATCGGCCGGCGGCTCGAGCTTCGCGTCGGCGAGCGCCTGGGCCGCCGCGGCGACCGCCAGGTGCGTGAACCGATCCGTGCGGCGGACCTCCTTGCGGTCCATGTACGTCGTCGGCTCGAAGCCCTTGACCTCGCCGGCGATCTGCGTCTCGTAGGGCGCCGGGTCGAAGCGACCGATCCGCGCGATGCCGCTCCTGCCGTGCACGAGCGCGTCCCACGTCGACGGCACGTCGAGACCGAGCGGCGTCACCATGCCCAGGCCGGTGACGACGACGCGCCGGTCCGTCAACGCGCCGTCACCGCCGCCGCCTTCGCCTTGAGCGACGCGATGGCGCCGCTGATGGAGGCATGGTCGGTCACGTTCACGAGCTTCACGTCGGCGATCCGCTTCACCAGGCTGTTCACGACGGGCCCGCCGCCGAACTCGACGAAGGTGCCCGCGCCGCGCTCGACCATGTAGCGAACCGATTTGAGCCACTCGACGCGCTGCGAGAGATGACGCACGAGCGCATCGGGGATCGCCGACACGTTCGGATGCGGCAGGCCGCTCACGTTCGCGACGATCGGGACGACCGGCTCGCGGAACCGCAGCGTGCGCATGAACGCCCGCAGGTCCTCGCCGATCCGGCCCATCGCCGGGAAGTGGAACGGCGCGGAGATCCGCAGCGGCACGACCTTCTTCGCCCCACCAGCCTCGAGCGCGGCGGCCACCAGCGCGATGCCCTCGCCGTCACCGGCGATGGTCACCTGCGCGGGCGCGTTGTCGTTCGCGACGACGACGCGGCCCTCCTCGACCGTGCTCCGGATGACCCGCTCCACCTCGGACGCGCTCATGCCGATGATCGCGGCCATCGCGCCCTTGGCGCCGCGCGTCGCCGCGAGCTCGCCGCGCTGCGCCACCAGGCGGAGCGCGTCGGAGAAGGGCAGCACGCCGGCGATGACGAGCGCGGTGAACTCGCCGAGCGAGTGGCCCGCGACGAACGCCGGTCGCAGCGGCTCGGGCAGGGCGAGCACGCCGCGCGGCTCGCTGCCGTCGGTGGCCCGCCGGCCGAATCGCTGGGAGACCGCTTCCACCATGGCCTCGAACAGCGCGATGCTCGTCGTGAGGACCGCGGGCTGGGCCACGGTCGTGTCGTTGAGACGCTCCTCGGGCCCCTCGAAGCAGATCCTCGTCAGCGGGTAGCCGAGCACGCGATCCGCCTCCTCGAAGACGGCGCGCGCCGCCGGAGAGGATTCGTACACGGAACGGCCCATCCCCACCAGCTGCGACCCCTGCCCGGGGAACACGAACGCGAGCGCTGCCATGAGCAGCTCTACCGTAGCAGCCAGGCATGCCGCCCGTCGAGGGCCGTGGCTCTTCCGTTACAGTGGACCTGCAATGAATAGTCGCCGCTACGTGCAGCGCGAGCGAGCGCGCCGGACCGCGCGCACCGCGGCCGCCATCGAGAGCGCGGCGCTTCGTGAGGTCGCGCGCAAGGGCTACCCCGACCTGCGCGTCAGCGACGTCGCGCGCCGCGCGCACGTGTCGCAGCGCACGGTGTACCTCCATGCCTCGTCGAAGGAGCGGCTGGTCGAGCAGGCGCTCCGGCGGCGCGGCGCGGCGCTCATCGCGCGCGTCCAGGCCTGGCGCCCGCGGGGCGACACGCCGGAGCGCATCCTCGACGAGATGGTCGCGCTCCACGAGCGCGAGTACCGCGGCGAATCGGCGCTGCTCCTCGAGACGCTCGTCGACGGTGCTCTGCCGCGCGGCGTCGCCGCGCTGCTGCGCGACCTCGACGCCGTCCGGCTGCAGCTCATCGCCCGCACGATGAACGACCTCGCGCGCACCGGAGCCCTACGCGTGCGAACGCAGGACGCGGTCGCGCTCGCGCACGCGCTGCTGTCTTACCCGACGTGGCGTACCGCGCTCACCGGGCCGGCGCGCCGGCGGGCACCGCGCCTCGTCGCGGCCGCGCTTCGCAGCGCGGTCCTCTGACCGCGCGCGGTGGCCGCGCTCGTCAGGCCCGCTCGATCTCCAGCGCCGCGCTGACGCCGTTCAGCTCGCCGCTCCAGCCGTGTCCGCGGCCGGCGAGGCCGCGCGTCATCGAGGTCGCGAGGATCTCCTCCGCGATGTAGTCGCGGTAGCGCTCCATCGCCGGCGCGATCTCGCCGTCGAAGCGCAGGGCGATCCGGTCGGCGATGTCCAGGCGGGCATCCTTGCGCATGTCGTTCAGCTTGTGCGCGATCTCGCGCGCGAGACCCTCGGCCTCCAGCTCCGGGGTGAGTGTGGTGTCGAGCGCGACGGCGAGCCCCGCCTCGCGCGCGACGGCGTGCCCGGCCTCGCCTTCGTGCGATACCAGCACCTCCTCGGGCAGGAGCTCGTGGCCCTCGACGAGGATGCGTCCGTCGCGGCGCTCGTACCTCCCCTCGGCGAGCGCCGCGCGGACGCGCGGGAGGTCCTTCCCCAGGCGGGGGCCGAGCGTCTTGAGCTCCGGCTTCACCACCTCGCGCACGAGCCCCTCGGCCCGGTCGCGGACCTCGAAGTCCTTCACGTTGAGCTCCTCGCGCACGATCGCGGCGAGCGCGTCCTGGCCGTCGAGCGCGCCACGGTCGCGGTCGCCCTCGTCGAACACTGCCACGAGCCTCGGCAGCGGCGTGCGCACCTTCGTCTTCGCGGCGGCGCGCGCCGCGCGCCCGAGCGACACGACGCGGATCGCGGCGCGCATGCGGCGCTCGAGCTCGTCGTCGATGCGCTCCGGCCGCACCCGCGGGTAGTCGGTGAGGTGCACCGAGGGCGGCGCGCCGGCGACCGCGCCGCGCACCAGGTTCTGGTACATCGCCTCGGCGAGGAAGGGCATCATCGGCGCGAAGAGACGGATGAGCGTGGTGAGCGCCTCGTAGAGCGTCTGGTACGCGGCGAGCGAGTCGCCGCGCGACTCCGCCTTCCAGAAGCGGCGCCGGCCGCGGCGCACGTACCAGGTCGAGAGGTCGTCCCAGAACGCCTCGATCCGCAGCGCCGCGGTCTGGGCGTCGTACTGGTCGAGCGCGGCGCGCACGTCGCGCACGAGACGCTCGAGCGCGGAGAGGAGCCAGCGATCCATCAGCGGCCGCCGCGCGACCGGGACGTCCGGCTGGGCCGGATCGAAGCGGTCGAGGTTCGCGTACGTCACGAAGAACGCGTACGTGTTCCAGAGCACGAGGAGCCGGCGCTTCACCCCGCCGAGGACCTGGTACCCGAACAGCACCTTCTCCGCGACGTCGTGGCGCGCGTAGTACCAGCGGACCACGTCCGAGCCCGCGCGCTCGGCGGCCTGCGGGAAGTCGATGAAGTTCTCGCCGCTCTTGTGGAACTCCTCGCCGCTCTCGTCGTAGACGAACTCGTTCGACAGCACCGTCTCGTACGGGGCGCGCCCGGTGAGCACCACGCTGAAGAAGAGCTGCGAGTAGTACCAGAGCCGGACCTGCTCGAGGTTCTCCTCGATGAACTCCGCCGGGAACCACCGCTCCCAGTACGCGCGGTCGTCGAGCCAGTGCAGCGTCGAGAAGGGCACGATGCCGGCGTCAAGCCAGCAGTCGCCGACCTCCTTCACCCGCGTGCTCTCGGCCTTGCACTCCGGGCAGGCCACGACGACCTCGTCGATCCACGGCCGATGCAGCTCCTCGAGACGCTCGAGCCCGCGCAGGGCGCGCTCGCGCAGCTCCCGCTCGCTCCCGATGACGAAGAAGTGCCCGGTCGCGCACGTGTAGAACGGCAGCGGGAGGCCCCAGTACCGCTTGCGGCTGATGTTCCAGTCGCCCATGTTGTCGAGCCAGTTCTGCATGCGCTGTCCGATGAACGCGGGCAGCCAGCGCACCTTCACCGCGGCCTCCTTGAGGCGCGGGCGGAGCTCCTCCATCGAGATGAACCACTCGTCGTCGACGCGGAAGACGATCTCCTCCTTGCACCGCCAGCAGATCGGGTACGAGTGCGTGTACGCCACCTCGCGGAAGAGCAGCCCGCGCCGCCGCAGGTCGTCCGCGATCTCGTGCGCGACGTCGCGCGCCTCCTTCCCGTCGAGCCAGCCGAAGCCGGTGGCGAAGTGCGCGTTCTCGTCGATGGGCACGATCACCGGCGCGCCCTCGCGCCTGCCCAGCGCGAAGTCCTCCGCGCCGCAGCCGGGCGCGATGTGGACGATCCCGGTGCCCTCCTCCTCCCCGACCTCGTCCCACGCGATGACCCTGTGCGCCGGGCCCGACGTCTTCCCCACCGGCAGCTCGTCGAACGGACCGGCGTAGCGGAGCCCCAGGAGCTCGCGGCCCTTCACCGTCCCGAGCAGCTCGGCGCGGTGCCACTTCGTCTGCGCGAACACCTTCGCGCCGAGGATGAGCACCTCGGGCTCCGTCGCTCCGTCCGCGACGACACGCACCTTCGCGTAGTCGAGGTCGGGGTGCACCGCGAGCATGACGTTCGCGGGCAGCGTCCACGGCGTCGTCGTCCACGCGAGGAACGAGGCGCGCTGCTTCGCCAGCACGGCGCCCTTTCCCTCGGGGAGCACCGGGAAACGCACGTATAGAGAGGTGTGCGTCATCTCCTTGTACGACCCGGTCATCTCGTGCTCCGAGAGCGCCGTCCCGCACCGCGCGCACCAGGGCATGGCGCGGTGGCCCCTGTAGAGCCAGCCCTTCTCCTGGCAGAGCTTCAGCACGTGCCAGATGTGCGAGATGTTCTCGTCGCTGTACGTGTAGTACGAGTTGTCCCAGTCCATCCACTGCCCGAGGCGGATGGAGTGCTTCGTGATCGCGGCCGCGCTGCGGTCTACGCGCGCCCGGCAGGCGCGCGAGAACCTGTCGATGCCGTACGTCTCGATGTCGCGCTTGCTGTTCAGGTCGAGCTCGCGCTCCACCTGCACCTCGACCCACAGGCCCTGGCAGTCGAACCCGTTCTGCCAGCGCTGGTCGAATCCCTGCATCGCCTTGTAGCGCTGGTAGAGATCCTTGTACGAGCGCCCCCACGCGTGGTGGATGCCCATCGCCTCGATGTTCGCGGTGATCGGGCCGTCGATGAACGAGTAGCGCGGCCCGCCGGCATTCTTCTTGCGCAGCGCATCGAAGGAGCGCTCGCGCTCCCACAGCTCGAGAATCCCGTGCTCGAGCTCGGGCTGGTCGAAGCTCGACCCCACCGCCGCGAAAGGCGTCTTCTCGTCCTGCGTCCTCGCCATGCGCTCCTCTCCAACAAAAAAGCCGTCCCGCTCTCGGGACGGCAAAGCCGTGGTACCACCCGAGTTGCCCGCTCCCGCTCCGGACCGGGCCACTCCTCTTGGAGACGTCAAACAACGTCCGCCGCTTGACAACGGAGCGGCCGCTCCGGCCGGGTCTAGTCGCCCGTCGAGGGCTTTCTTCCGGCAGCTCGGGGTGGATGGCCCCTCGGCGCCTTTCGGGGCAAGTCTACAGCGGGGCGCGCCGCGGCCCCCGCCCCCGTCGCCCCGCCGTGACAGCGGCGCTGCGGCGCGACCCGGTGGCGACCCTCCTCGACGTCGATCTCGACGGGCTCATGGACCTGAACGAGGCGCACGGGCACGACGCGGGGGATCGCGCCATCGCCGCAACCACGGCCGCGCTCGGCGCGGTCGCCAGGAAGCAGGGCTGGACCCTCGGCCGCATCGGCGGCGACGAGTTCGCCCTGCTCGCTCCCGCGGTCGCCCTCGAGGCGGCCTTCCTCCGCGCCGACCAGATCCGCCGCGACACCGATGCCGCGCTCGCGAAGGCGCTCCCGCCGGGTCAACGCTGCACGGTGACGATCGGCGTCGCGAACACGCCGCGCGACACCAGGGCCCGCGGGCCGGAGGCCGCGAGCGAGCTGCTGCGGCGGGCGGACCTGGCGCTCCACGCGGCGAAGGAGCAGGGCGGCGACACGGTCGGCCTGACGCCGGCGGACGACATGGTGCTCAAGTCGTCCTACTACGGCGCCGCGCAGCTCGGCCGCCTCAAGGGGCTCGCCGAGCGCATGAAGAAGAAGGAGGCGGTGCTCCTGCGCGAGGCGCTCGACGACCTGCTGCGCAAGTACGAGCGCGCGTAGCCTGGACGGGTGGAGCTGCCCGCCGCCGTCACCGCCGAGCTCGACGACCTCGCGAGGCGCTATGGGGCGCCGCGGCGCGTCGAGGCGCCGATCGACGACTCGTTCAGGGATCCGATCTGGCGGCGCGACCGCTTCGGCGAGGTGTGCATGGTGATCCTCCGGCCGAACGGCAGGCTCCTGCTCTCGATCAAGACCTTCTATCCGCGCGGCGCGTATCGCCTGCCGACCGGCGGGATCAACCACGGCGAGGGCGTCTTCGACGCGCTCGTCCGCGAGACCGAGGAGGAGACGGGCCTGCGGACCGCGGTCCGCCGCTTCCTCGCGCGCATCGCCTACACGCCGAAGGCGCACCCGGGCGCCGCGCCCGTCTTCCACACGTTCGCGTTCCTTCTCGACGAGCTGGGCGGCGAGCTCGGCATCGATCCCGCCGAGCACATGGAGGCGTGGCACGAGGCGGATCCGGCCGAGCTGCCCACGGTCGCGGACTTCCTCGACGACCTGCGGACCTCCGGCACGCTGGACATCGGCGGCGACTGGCGCGCGTGGGGCCGCTTCCGCGCGGTGGTGCACCGCGTGGCGCACGCGGCGCTGACTACTCCAGCCTGAAGAAGCGGACCGCGATCGCGAACGTGATCGCGGTCCACACGACGATGCCCACCAGGTCGCCGCGCACGTCACCGAGCGAGGCGCCGGCGATCGCCACCTGCCGCAGCGCGTCGTTGAGGAACGTCAGCGGCAGGTAGTCGGAGATCGGCCTCAGGAACGCCGGCACGACGTCGCGCGAGAAGAAGACCCCTGAGAGGAACAGCTGCGGCAGCGTGACGAGCTGCATCACGGCGGGTGCGGCGTTCTCGGTCGCGACGAAGGCGGTCACCGCGAAGCCGACGCAGAGGAAGAGGACGCTGCCGAGCAGGGCCAGCAGCAGCACCGCCGCCATGCTGCCGACGATCCGCACGTCGAAGGCGAGCACGGCGACGCCGATGAGGATGAGGACCTGCAGGATCGCGACGACGAGCCGGTGCAGGACGTGCGCGGCCATGTAGCTCCGGCGCGGGATGGGCGTCGCCATGATCCGCCGGATGACGCCCCGCTGGCGGTCCACGACGAAGCCGAACATCACGCTGGAGACGCCGAGCTGCATGATCGTCATGCCGACGATCCCGGGCGTGAGGAAGTCCACGTACGAGAGCCTCCGGCCCTGCACCGCCTCGCGCCGCAGCGCGACGATCGGCTGGGTCCGCGAGACCGCGAAGGACATCTGGTCGACGGCCTGCGTGATGATCGCCGAGCCCACGTTCGCCTGCTCCGGCCGGGCCTCGCTCTCGTAGAGCGTGAGGACGGGCACGCTCGAACCCGCCGCGGCCGGCGCGATGCGGAAGTCGCCGGGGATGACGACGACGAGGTCGCGCTCACCCTTCCCGAGGCTCGTGAGCTCGTCCGTGCGGCTGCCCTCGGTGAGCCGCAGGGTCTCTATCCTCCCCAGCGCGGCGCGAAAGGCCGCGCTGTCCGCGTTCCCCGCCTCGTCGACGATCCCCAGGCTCACCGTGCCGAACGCGCCGAGGTCCAGCACCCCGAAGAGCCCCATGAAGAGGAGCGGGAAGAAGAAGCCGAAGAAGAGCGCGGTGCGGTCGCGCAGGTACGCGCGGCTGAGGAAGAGCGTGTAGCGCAGCACCCGACCCACTAGTCGTCCCGCAGCGCGTGGCCGGTCAGGTCGAGGAACACGTCCTCCAGGTCGGCCTGCTGCTGGACGACGGTCTTGGTGAACCCCCGCGCCAGCAGGCCGTCGACGAGCGCCCGGGGCGCGTCGAGGGCGACGACCCGGCCGCGGTCCACGATCGCGACGCGGTCGCAGAGCGCCTCCGCCTCGTCCATGTAATGCGTCGTGAGGAGCACCGTCGTCCCGCGCGCGCGGATGCCGCGGACGAGGTCCCAGAGGTTGCGGCGCGCCTGCGGATCCAGCCCCGTCGTCGGCTCGTCGAGGAAGAGCACCTGCGGCTCGTTCACCATGGCGACGGCGATCGAGAGCCGCTGCCGCTGTCCTCCGGAGAGCTTCTCCGACCGCTGGCCGGCCTTCTCCTCGAGCCCGACGGACCGCAGCAGCTCCATCGCGTCGACCCGGCGCCCATAGAAGACGCCGAAGAGCTGCACGATCTCGCGCGCGAGGAAGTTCTCGGGGAACGCGCTCGACTGCAGCTGCACCCCGATGCGCTCCTTCACTCCGGAGGGGTCGCGCCGCACGTCGATCCCCGCGACGACGGCGCTGCCGGCGTCGGCCGTGCGCAGCCCCTCCAGGATCTCCACCGTCGTGGTCTTCCCCGCTCCGTTCGGGCCGAGCAGGGCAAAAATCTCCCCACGTGCGACGTCGAACGAGACCCCGGCGAGGGCCTCGATCGCGCCGTAGCTCTTGCGCAGGTCGCGCACCGACACGATCGGTCCGCTCACGGCTGCACGAGCGCGCGATACAGCTTGTCGTGGATGAAGAGGAGCGCGGGCAGGAGCAGCACGGCCGCGACCACGATCCGCAGGACGACCGGGTGCGGCCGCCGCAGACGCATGTAGGTGACGACGAGCGCGGCCGCGACCGCGCCGAGGAGCGGGACCTGCACGAACCAGTGGCTGGGGTCAACGCCGTCGAAGATGAGCGAGTAGATCGTCGCGGCGTCGAGGGTCCCGGCGGTGAGGCCGATGACGGCGAAGACGCCGGCGTTGCGGATCGGGTCGCGCACGACCAGCAGCAGCGCCAGCGCGAGCGCGCCGAGGACCGCCGCCAGCATCCGCTCGTAGACGCGGTGGTAGGGAGCGATGAGGAACGCGGTCGGGAACACGAAGGAGAGCAGCATGGGCATCAGCAGGAGCACCGCGCTCACGACGGCCACGAAGCGCGCCTCGCGCAGCGTCCCGGTGCTCACATGAGCTCCGCGCTCCATCGCTCGGAGTCTCATACGCTATGAGGTCCATGTCGAATTCGCGGCCGACGTCCAGACCGCGCGGCCCGCAGGCCATCCCGCTCACGTCCGAGCAGGTCTCACCCGGCTTCGCCGCGCTGCTCTCCGGCCTGCTGCCGGGACTCGGACAGGCCTACGGCCATCGGTGGATCCGCGGCATCCTCATGCTCATCACCCCGGTGCTCGTCCTGACGCTTGGGACGGCGTTCATCGTGTGGGCGGACCCGCTCGCCGCGTTCGCGTTCCGCAACGCGCCGCTCGTCGCGTTCGTCGTCATCGGAGGCGCCTTCGCCTTCCACCTGTTCGTCGTCGGCGACGCGTTCGCGGGCCGCATGCACCGGCTGCGCGGCCGGCACGCCCTCGACTACGCGGCGCTCGCGCTGGTCACGGTCGCGCTCGTCGCCGGGTACGGCACGATCTACCGCGAGTCGGCGCCGTGGGCGGCGCTGGCGGCGCGCGTCTTCGCGCCGCTCTCGCGCGCTCCGGCGACGACCCCGGGCGATAGGCGCGAGCCGCCGCCGGCGTGGACCGGCGAGGAGCGCCTCAACGTCCTCCTCCTGGGGATCGACAGCCGCGACGGCGATCCGGTGGACCGCAACACCGATACGATGATCGTCCTGTCGCTCGATCCGTCGAACGGGACCGGCGCGATGCTGTCGATCCCGCGCGACATCTACGTCGACCGGCCCGGTCTCTTCCAGGGAAAGATCAACGCCGCATTCGCGGCCGGGGGCCCGCAGCTCGCGCGTCGGGTCGTCGACGACCTCCTCGGGATCCGCATCAACTCGTACGCGCTCATCAACTTCGCCGCGTTCACGCGCATCGTGGACGGGGTCGGCGGTCTGGTCGTCGACGCCCGCCGCCCGCTCCGTGACGAGGCATACCCGACGGAGAGCTACGGCGTCGAGCGCCTCGATATCCCGGCCGGCCCGCAGCTGATGCTCGGTGACGTCGCGCTGAAGTACGCGCGCTCGCGCCACGACTCGAACGACTTCAGCCGCGCCGCGCGGCAGCAGACCGTCATCGCCGCGCTGCGCACACGCCTCGCGCAGCCGGAGGCGTTCCGCGGCCTGCCGGCGCTCATCGGGAGCGTCGGTACGACCATCGAGACCGACTTCGACCCGGCGAACGTCCTTCCGCTCGCGCGCACCGCGACGGGCATCGACGGCTCGCGGATCGAAAGCGCCGTGCTCGTGCCGTGCGGCGCCGGCCTGAATCCCTGCCAGCTCACGGAGCGGACCGACGGCGGCTACTTCCTGATCCCGGACGACGCGAAGGTGCGGGCGCTCGTGGCGCGGCTGTTCTACGACCCGCGGATCCGGCGGGAGGCCGCGCGCGTCGACGTCGAGAACGCCGGCGCGCCGCCGGGTGCGGCACGCGAGGTGGCCGACCTCCTCGCCCAGCGCGCCTACGGTGTGGGCGAGGTCGGCGATGCCGAGCCCGCACCGTCGGCCGTCGTGCTGCGGAACCCCGCGAAACGCTACACCGCCGACCAGCTGAAGGAGCTCCTCGGGATCCCCGTGGAGACCTCGACCGGGACGGGGCTGCCGGACGTGGTCGTCCGGCTCGGCTCCGACTACCGGGGCCCGGCGACCGCGAAGTGACCTACTTCTTGTAGATCGCCGTCAGCCAGTCGCGGTACTTCGCGTTCTTCCCGCGGACCGAGTCGAAGTAGATCCTGGCGATCCGCCTCGCGATCGGCCCGACCTCGCCGGTGCCGACGGGCCGGTGGTCGATGGTCGTGACCGGAGCCACCTGGACCCCCGTGCCGCAGAGGAACGCCTCGTCGGCGAGGTACAGCTCGGTGCGGTCGATGCGCCGGATCTCGACGGGGATCTTCTCGTCGGCGGCGATGCGCAGGATGTTCGAGCGGACGATGCCCTCGAGGATGTTGTCGCTCGCGGGCGGCGTCACCAGCGCTCCGCCGCGGACGAGGAAGAGGTTCGCGGCGCTCCCCTCGGAAACGTGCCCGTCGTCGGTGAGGACGATCGCCTCGTTGAACCCGGCCTGCTCGGCCTCGGTCTTCGACAGCGCGGGGTTCACGTAGGAGCCGGTGATCTTGCCGCGAGCCGGGATGGCGTTGTCGTCGACGCGCCGCCAGGACGAGACGTGGCAGGAGATCCCACCCTCGATCGGGACGTAGTTGCCGAACGGGACCGCGAACATGGTGAAGGCGTCCTCGAGGTCATGGAGTCGCACGCCGATGAGCTCGCTGGCCTTGTAGGCGATGGGCCGGAGGTAAGTGTCTTCGCGGTAGCCACACCGGCGAAGCAGCTCGATGGCGATGTCGATGAGGTCTTCGACGGAGTGCTGGAGGGAGATGCGCATGATCCGGCAGGAGCCGTGGAGCCGGGTGAAATGCTCGCGGAAATGGAGGCCGTAGAGCTGCTGGTCGTCCGCGCTCCAGTACGCCCGGATGCCCTCGAAGACGCCCGTGCCGTAGTTGAAGGCGTGGGTCATGACGCTGATCTTCGCGTCGCGGATCGGCACGAACGCGCCGTTCAGGTACGCCCAGGCGGAATCGGGCGCGGCGCCCTTGGGCAGCTTCGCGGGCCGGCTCAGTTCCTGGACCATGCTGCGTCTCCTCATCCGGTCGCCGTCGGCGAACCTGTCCGGCCGACTGCACGTCCCCGCGCCGACCTCGTTCTCGCATTGTGACACGGCGCCGGCCGGGCCCGGGCTTGCCTGACGTGGTCAGACCGCTAGCATCCCGGCTGGTCAGACCGGCGTGCGTCCGTTCGCGAGCAAGGCAAAAGGAGTCCGTGGTGGTGTTGGCGATCAACTGGCTGCGCGCACGCTCCCGCAGGACCGGCTCCGCGCCCGCCGGCGACGGCGGGTGACCCCCCTCGACCTCGGCCTCATCGCCGGCGCGTTCGTCCTCATCCTCGTCGGAGCCGAGGTCTTCACCAACGGCGTCGAGTGGCTCGGGATCATGCTGAACATGACGGAGGGCGCGACCGGCAGCATCCTCGCCGCGTTCGGCACCGCGACGCCGGAGACGCTCATCCCGGTCGTCGCGATCCTGTTCACGCGGTCCGCAGACGCGGCCGAGATCGGCGTCGGCGCGATCCTCGGCGCGCCGTTCATGCTGGGCACGCTGGTCATGCTGCTCATCGGCGCGACTGCCTTCCTGCTGCGCGGGCGGCGCGGGCGCGACACGCTGCAGGTCGACGCCGCGCACGCGACGCGGGACATGGGCTTCTTCCTGGTCCTGTACACGCTCGCGCTCGCGCTCGCGCTGCTGCCGGCCGGGGTCCGGTCCGTGAAGGGGATCGTCGGCTGGGTCTTCCTGCCCGCGTACGTGCTGTACCTCTTCCTCGTGCTCCGGACACCGCGGAGGAGCCATGCGGACCTCGAGGAGCAGGCCGAGGAGCGCGCGGCGTTCAGCGCGCTGACGTTCGCGACGTATCTGCGCCGCATCGGGCTCGCCGTGGCCCCGGCGCGCCCGCCGCTCTGGCTGGTCCTGGCGCAGACGCTCATCTCGTTCGGCGCGATCGTGCTCGGCGCCAAGTTCTTCGCCTCGTTCGTCGAGGACTTCTCGAACGCGATGGGGTTCAACACGCTGCTCGTGGCGCTGGTGCTCGCGCCGCTCGCCACGGAGCTGCCCGAGGCGGCGAACAGCCTCATCTGGACGAAGGACGGCAAGGACGTCATCGCGCTCGGCAACGTGGCCGGCGCGATGGTCTTCCAGTCCACGATCCCGGTGACGATCGGCGTCCTGCTCACGCCCTGGGAGATCGGGCGGTTCGGGACCGTCGCCGCCGTCTTCGCCCTGCTCTCCGGCGGCCTGATCTGGCTGCAGCTGCGCCTCCGGGCCCGTGAGAACGCCCTCCCGGTCAGTGCGCTGATGCTTGGCGGCAGCCTCTACGTGGTGTTCATCGGATACGTGCTCTGGAGCGTCCTGGTGTAGCGAGAGCGACCGCCCAGGCCTGAAGAATAGAATCACCTCGACGCGGGCGGATGCTTCCCGCCCGCTCGAAGAGAGGGAGGTCGCGAAGGCTGCATGAAGCGTCTGAATCCGCTCGCGCTCATCTCGATCCTCGCGATCCTGAGCACGTCGTGCGGCACGCTTGGCATCGGCGGCGGCTTGAAGATCGGCATGGTCACCGACATCGGCCAGCTCGAGGACAAGTCCTTCAACGAGTTCTCGTGGAAGGGCGTCCAGGACGGCGCCAAGGCCGTCGGCGGCACGGCGCAGGTCATCGTCACGAAGGACATCGCGGACTACAAGCAGAACATCCAGCAGTTCGTCGACCAGAAGTACGACGTCATCGTCACCGTCGGCTTCCTCATCGGCACCGACACGCTCGCGGCGGCCCAGGCCAACCCGGGCATCCAGTTCTTCGGGATCGACCAGTTCATCTGCGTCCCGGCCGACGCGAACGACAAGGAGTGCAAGGGCAAGGTCCCCGACAACTACCAGGGCCTCGTGTTCAACGAGGCGCAGGCCGGGTACCTCGCGGGCATCGTCGCCGGGACGATCACCAAGAGCGGCAAGATCGGGGCGGTCGGCGGCCGCTCGGACGTCCCGCCCGTCGTGAACTACATCAAGGGCTACGAAAACGGCGCGAAATCCGTGAAGTCGAACGTCCAGGTCCTCGTGAACTACACGGAGGACTTCAACGCCCCCGACAAGGGCGAGGCGTCGGCGAAGACGATGATCTCGCAGGGCGCCGACGTCGTCTTCCAGGTCGCCGGCCTCACCGGCGCTGGCGTCCTCCGCGCCGCCTGCAACGCGAAGGTCTGGGGCATCGGCGTGGACGTCGACCAGTACCTCTCGCTCCCCGACCTGCAGAGCTGCATCGTCACCAGCGCCGAGAAGCGGCTGCAGAACGCGGCCGGCGAGGCGATCAAGCGGTTCAAGGACAAGGGCAAGCAGAGCGGCAACTACACCAACGACGCGACGAACGCCGGGATCGGCGCGTCGCCGATCCGCAACCTCAGCCCCGTCCCGGCGGGTCTCGAGGACAAGATCAAGCAGGCCACCGAAGACATGAAGTCCGGGAAGCTGAAGCCGGTCTAGCCGACTGGCCTGTGGTGGACCGCGAGATGAAGGACGGGCCGACCGCTGGGTCGGCCCGTCCCGTCCTCGAGATGCGCGGCATCACCAAGCGATTCCCGACGGGGACGCTGGCGAACGACGGGATCGACCTCGACGTCCGGCGCGGCGAGATCCATGCGCTCCTCGGCGAGAACGGCGCCGGCAAGACGACGCTCATGAACATCCTCTACGGCCTCCTGGTGCCTGACGCGGGAGAGATCCGGATCGACGGCGCGGTGGCGACGATCCACGATCCCGCGGACGCGATCGCGCGCGGCATCGGCATGGTGCACCAGCACTTCATGCTCGTACCCGTCCTCACCGTCGCCGAGAACGTCATCCTCGGACAGGAGATCACGCGGGCCGCGCAGATCCTCGACCTGGCCGAGGCGGGCAGACGCATCCGGGCCCTCGGCGCCCGTCTCGGGTTCGATATCGACCCCGGCGCGCGCGTCTCCGGGCTCTCCGTCGGGCAGCAGCAGCGCGTCGAGATCGCCAAGGCCGTGTACCGCGACGTGCGGATCCTCGTCCTCGACGAGCCGACGGCGGTCCTCACGCCACAGGAGACCCGCGAGATCTTCGGCGTGCTGCGCGCGCTCCGTCAGGACGGCGCGAGCATCGTCTTCATCAGCCACAAGCTCGACGAGGTGCTCGAGATCGCCGACCGCATCACCGTGATCCGCCGTGGCAGGGTCGTGGGCAGCCGGCGACCCGGCGAGACGAGCGAGCAGGAGCTCGCGGACCTCATGGTCGGTCGGAGCGTCTCCCTCCGTGTGGACCGCGGGACCTCCCACGCGGGCGCGCCCGCGCTCGAGATCGTCGGGCTCCGCGCGAACGACGACCGCCGGCACGAGACCGTCCGCGGCGTCGACGTCACCGTGCGTGCGGGCGAGATCGTCGGGATCGCCGGCGTGGCCGGCAACGGGCAGGACGAGCTCATCGAGTGCCTCGTCGGCCTCCGGCGGCCGACCGCGGGCGCCGTCCGCCTCGCCGGGCGGGACGTCACCCGCGCCAGCGTCGACCGGCGGCGCGACGTCGGATTCGCGTTCGTCCCGGCGGACCGCCACCGCTACGGGCTGGTCCTTCCGTACACCGTCCGGGACAACCTCGTCCTGACTCGCTACGCGGAGCGGCCGTACGTCGGCGGCCTCGGCACGTTCATCCGGCAGGATGCGGCGATCGACGAGGCGGCGCGGCGCCTCATCGCGGAGTTCGACATCCGCACGCCCTCGGAGCGCGACCCGGTGAGCACGCTCTCCGGCGGCAACCAGCAGAAGGTGATCGTCGCGCGCGAGTTCCGCCAGGACCTGAAGGTCATGGTGCTCGACCAGCCCACGCGCGGTCTCGACGTCGGCAGCATCGAGTTCATCCACAGGCAGGTCATCGCACGGCGTGACGCCGGCGTCGGCGTGCTCCTCGTCTCGGCGGAGCTCGACGAGGTGCTCGAGCTGTCGGATCGCGTGCTGGTGATGCATCGCGGCCGCATCGTCGGCGAGTTCGCCGCCTCCGAGGCCCAGCGCGACCGCATCGGCCTCCTCATGGCGAAGGGCGCGGCGGCGTGACGCGCCTGCGGGCCGCCTGGCGGGTGGCCTCGATCCCCGTCTACAGCATCCTGCTCGCGCTCCTGGTCGCCGCGGTCGTCATCATCGTCTCCAGCACCTTCACCGCGACCGGCTTCGACCCGCTGCTCCCGCTCGCGGCGTACCTGCGCCTGCTCATCGGCGCGTTCGGCAGCCCGAGCGGCATCTCGAACACGCTCGTCGCGGCCGCGCCGCTCATGTTCGGGGGCCTCGCCGTCGGCCTCGGGCTGAAGGCCGGCCTGTTCAACATCGGCGTCGCGGGCCAGTTCCTCGTCGGGGCGTTCGCGTCGGCGGTCGTCGGAGCAAGCCTCGCGGGGGCACCGATGCTCGTCGGGATGCCCCTCGCGGTGCTCGCGGGCGCCCTCGCCGGCGCCGCCTACGGCTTCATCCCCGGGTTCCTCAAGGCGCGCACCGGGGCCCACGAGGTCGTGACCACGATCATGCTCAACAACGCCGCGACGCTCCTGCTCACCTGGGCCGTCAACGACCTGGTCCGCGCACCAGGCTTCACCTTCCCTCGCACCGCGGCCGTCGGAGAGAGCGCCCTCCCGGTGCTCATCGGCCGCAACCTCCACCTCGGCGTGGTGCTCGCGGTCGTCGCGATCTTCGTCGTGCGGTGGGTCCTCGACCGCACGACCCTCGGCTTCGAGATCCGCACGGTCGGCCTGAACCCCGAGGCCGCGCGGTACGCCGGCATGCGGCCGGTCTTCATCACCGCGCTCACCATGACGCTCTCGGGTCTTCTCGCCGGGCTCGCCGGATCCATCCAGATGCTCGGGGTCATCGGCTTCTACGCTCCGGGCATCACCGCGTCGGTCGGGTTCGACTCGATCGCCGTCGCGCTCCTCGGCCGGTCCGATCCGATCGGCATCCTGTTCGCGGCGCTGCTCTTCGGCGCGTTCCGCGCCGGGGCGCCGCTCATGCAGATCGAGACGAGCGTGCCGATCGAGGTCATCGACATCATCCAGGCCCTGGTGATCCTCTTCCTGGCGGCCGACCTCATCGTCCGCAGGCTGTTCCGCGTCCGAGCCGCGAAGCCTGAGATCGCCGAGCTGCAGACCGTCACCAAGACCTGGGGCGGCACCACGCCGAGCACGACGCCGGGCGGCGGGGACTGATGGACCTCCTCGCGATCCCCCGCCTCGTCTTCGAGTTCGCGGTGTACCTCCTCACGGTCCTGCCCGACCTGCTGCCGATCATCCTGGCGCTCGCGACGCCGCTCGCGCTCGGCGCGCTCTGCGGCGTGCTCAACGAGCGCTCCGGGGTCGTCAACATCGGGATCGAGGGCATGATGCTCATGTCCGCCTTCTTCGGGTACCTCACCGGTTTCGCGCTCCACCAGACCGTCGGCAGCGCGGTCGCGATCTGGCTCGGCATCGCCGTCGCGGTCGGCGTCGGCGCGCTCCTCGGGCTGCTGCACGCCTGGCTCTCCGTATCGGTGCGCGCCGATCAGATCATCGCGGGGACGATGATGAACATCGCGGCCCTGGGGGTCACCGGCTACCTCAACCGGCTCATCATCACCCCCTCCGGCCGCGGCGGCGCCGGGGTCATCCCGCCGTTCCGGATCCCGCCGGAGCTCGCCGACCTGCCGGTCGTGGGGCCGATCCTGGCGATGTTCCTCGACCAGGGGCCCATCGCGATGAGCGTGATCGTGTTCGTGCTGGTCCTCCAGTTCGGGCTGTTCCGGACCCGGTGGGGCCTTCGGACGCGCGCGGTAGGCGAGCACCCCAAGGCGGCCGACACGCTGGGGATCGACGTCTTCCGCCAGCGCTACCTCAACGTCATCCTCGGCGGCGCGCTCGCCGGGCTCGCCGGCGCGTTCCTCACGCTGGAGTCCACCGGCTCGTTCCAGAACGGGATGACCGGCGGCCGTGGCTTCATCGCGCTCGCGGCGATGATCTTCGGCCGCTGGACGCCGGTGGGCTCCTTCCTCGGGGCGCTCCTCTTCGGGACGGCGACGGCTTTCGGCGTCGTCGTGAGCGTGCGGCCGGCCGAGGGCGACCTGGGCGTGATCTTGCGCTCGATCCCGACGTTCTGGTATGCCGCGCTGCCGTACCTGCTCACCGTGGTCATCCTCGCCGGGGTGGTCGGCCGCTCGGTCCCGCCGGCCGCCGACGGCGTCCCCTACGCGAAGGAGGGCAAAGCCTAAGCGCCTGCGGGATCGACAGGACGCCTGCGTCCGGTCAGACCATCCGAGGCACGCCCTCGTGGCCTACGAACCCCGTACCGGCGAGGAGCACGACAGACCTCTGACCACCCTCGGCGCGTCGTCGCCCAGGCGACGAACGGGTGCTGCTGTCCCCGTCTTGCACGGCGATATACCATCCCGCAAGGTCTGACCACCAGTCAGTCTGACCAGGCGCGTCTCTAAAGAGAACCGAGGTGGATGAAAGCGATGAGTCGTTCTGTAGCCCGCTCCCTCGCGCTGCTCGTGACCGTCACGCTGCTTGCCACCGGCTGTGCCAGTCCGGCGGCGAGCTCCCCGACGCCGTCGGCGGCAGGGTCGTCCGCGCCACCGGCCCCAACGGCCTCGGCCGCGCCGATTCTCACGCGCCCGGTCGAGTTCGTGATCAGCACCGGCCCCGGCGGCGGCTCCGACCTCTACGCGCGGCTGTGGACCGGGATCATGACGTCCCAGAAACTCGTCAACGTGCCCGTCGTTCCGGTGAACAAGCCGGGCGGCGCCGGGGCGATCGCCTTCCAGTACACCATCTCCAAGATCGGCGATCCCCACTACCTCATGGTGACGCTGAACAGCTTCTTCACCACGATCCTCGTGCAGAACCTGCCGTTCAAGTCGAGCGACTTCACCCCGATCGCGGTCTTGGCCAAAGACCCGTTCTTCCTGTGGGTGAACGCCGATAGCACGTGGAAGACGGCGCAGGACTTCATCGCCGCGGCCAAGGAGAAATCCATCACCGTCGCCGGCACGGGCTCCAAGCAGGAGGACGAGGTGATGTTCCGGCGCATCGAGAAGCTCGCCGGCACCAAACCCTTCAACTACATCCCGTACGACGAGGGCAGCACCGTCGCGGCGTCCCTGGCGGGGCACGCGGGGGGAACCGAGGTCACGGTGAACAACCCCAGCGAGGGCCTCGGGCTGTGGCAGGCGTCACCGCCCAAGGTGCGGCCCATCTGCGCGTTCCTGCCCGATCCGCCCGCGGGCGCCTTCCAGGGCGTGCCCACGTGCAAGTCGCAGGGCCTCGACATCACCGACTACTTCAACCTGCGTTCAGTGGTCGGCCCGCCGGGCCTCAACGACGCCCAGATCGCGTACTGGGGTGACGTGTTCAAGAAGGTGAACGACGCGAAGGAGTGGAAGGACTTCGTGACCCAGAACGTCCTCGTCGCCGACTTCAGGACCGGCGCGGACGCGAAGAAGCTCTTCGACGAGTACACCAAGCTGCACACCGACATCGCCATTCAGAACGGCTGGTACAACCCGTAACCTCATGCGTCCGTACCAGACGGCGACGGCGGTGATCTTCGTCTTGATTGCCGCCGTCGCCATGTTCGACTCGCGTGCCGGCGCGCTGCCCGATCCGACGGGCCTCGTTCCCGGCGGCCTGCGGGCGGGCTGGTTCCCGTTCTGGGCGGCCACGATCGTCGCCCTCGCGGGCCTCGTGGCGACGGTCCGCGCCCTCACGACCGCCCAGCCCGCGGAGGGCGCCTTCACGGACCGCCGCCAGATCGTGGACCTCGCCAAGTTCGTCGTCCCGATGGCCCTCGTCGGGTGGCTCATGTCGCCCGGGTTGCTCGGGTTCTACATCGCGAGCGGGCTCTATCTCGGCTACTACGCCGGCGTCGTCGCGCGCTACCGCTGGTACTACGCGCTCGCCTCCGGCATCGTGATCCCCGTCCTCATCTACCTGTCGTTCGAGCTCGCTTTCAGCGCCCTGCTCCCGAAGAGCTTCCTCTATCCCACGCTGCCATTCTGATCGGAGGTCTCGTCTAGTGCCGTTCCAACTCGATCCCGCGATGAGACGGAATCCGCTCGAGCCGGTGGCCGCTGATCCCGAGCTCGCGGTGTCGGAGCACTAGATTGGACGCCTTCGGCTCGCTGCTCGGCGGGTTCGGCACCGCGCTGCAACCGACCAACCTCGTGTTCCTGCTCGCCGGAGTCCTGCTCGGGCTCATCATCGGGGTCCTCCCCGGGCTCGGTGGGACCAGCGGCGTCGCCATCCTCCTGCCGATCAGTGTCTTCATCGCGCGGGACAACAGCGCCACGACGGCGATCATCTTCCTCGCCGGGATCTACTGGGGCGCGCTCTTCGGCGGGGTCATCACCTCGATCCTGTTCAACATCCCGGGCGAGCCGTGGGCTGTGGCGCTCCTGTTCGACGGTTACCCCCTCGCCAGGCGCAGGGGCAAACCCGGGGTGGCGCTGGCGAGCTCGTTCGTCGCGTCGTGGGTGGGCGCGTTCTTCGCGACCATCCTGCTCACGTTCCTGGCGAAGACCATCGCCGACATCGCCCTCCAGTTCGGTCCAGCCGACCTGTTCGCCATCTTCGTCCTCTCGTTCGCGACGCTCATCGGTCTCGGCGCCGAATCGCCGATCAAGGCCGTCATGATGGTCGCTTTCGGGCTCCTCCTCGCGGCGGTCGGCTTCGACAGGATCACGGGCGAGCCGCGGCTCACGTTCGGGCAGGTCGAGCTGCTCAACGGCATCGGGTTCGTCCCGGTCACCATCGGGCTTTTCGGGATCGGCGAGGTCATCGCCGCGAACGAGGAGGCCGCGATCGGCGCCGCCGGAGCCATCGCCGCGAAGGTCGGCCTCAAGGACCTGCTCGAGACGCTCGCCGCGCTGAAGCAGCGCTTCCTGCTCGTGGCGGCGAACGGCATCATCGGCTTCTTCTTCGGCAGCCTTCCCGGGCACGGCGCCACGGCCGGGTCGTTCCTCGGCTACGGCCTCGCGCGGCAGTGGTCGAAGAACAAGGAGGAGTTCGGGAAGGGCGAGATCTCCGGGATCATGGCGCCGCAGGCTGCCGCGGACGCGTCGGCGGTCGGCGCGATGGTGCCGTTGCTGTCCCTCGGCGTGCCGGGGTCGCCGACGGGCGCGGTCCTCATGGCCGGTCTCTTCATCTGGGGCTTGGTACCGGGACCGCTGCTGTTCATCCAGCACCCCGAGTTCGTGTGGGGGTTCATCGCGAGCATATACGTCGGCCACTTCCTGACGTTCCTCATCACCCTCACGGCCGTACCGCTCCTCGCGCTCATCATGCGGGTGCCGCACGGGGTCCTCACACCGCTCATCATCATCATCTCGGTGATCGGCTCGTACACGCTGAACAACAGCATGCTCGACGTCGCCATCACGATCGTCGCCGGAGTCGTGGGCTACTGGCTGCGCAAGATGAAGTACCCGCTCGCCCCGCTCGTCGTGGCCGTCGTGCTCGGCAATGCGACGGAGGTGGAGCTCCGTAGGGCGCTCATCGGCAGCAGCGGGCAGTGGACCGTCTTCTTCACGAGCCCGGCGTCGGCGGTGTTCCTCGCGATCGCCGCCCTGCTCCTCGCGTGGCCGTTCATCGGCAAGGCGCTCCAGGTCCGACGCGTGTCCGCGGCCCCGCCCGCCGCCGCAAAATGAACCCGATCGGGGTCGTCCTCGTGCGGTCGTGGAGCTCGGCCTCCGGAACGGCCTGGCATTCAGGAACGCCCGAGCGCCCACGTTTGACAACGTTCGCCACCGCCGATAGCCTCCGATTGATTGGTCAGGCCACCTGACCAGAGCAGGAGGCACTGGGGCCACGATCGAGCCGATCCGGCGCAGCAAGCTCTACCAGGGCATCGTCGAGCAGATCGAGGCACTCCTCGAGAAGGGCGAGCTCAGGCCAGGCGATCAGCTCCCGGCGGAGCGAACGCTGGCCGAGCAGCTCCAGGTCTCGCGTGCCTCGGTGCGGGAGGCGTTGCGCACCCTCGAGCTCCTGGGCGTCGTCGAGACGCGCGCGGGTGGCGGCACGTTCGTGCGCCGCGTGGCGCCGGACGACCTCATGCGCCCGCTCACGAGCCTCATCGCCCGCGGGCACTCGATCCCCGACGTCATCGAGTTCCGCGGGATCGTCGAGCCGGCGATCGCCGCGCTCGCCGCGAGGCGCATCGACGTCGCGCAGCTCGCGGAGCTGCGCGACCTCCTCGCCGCCCAGGCGCGCAAGGTCGACCAGAGCCAGCCGTACGTCGACGAGGACACCCGCTTCCACGAGGTCATCGGCGAAGCCGCGGGCAACGAGCTGCTCACCACGATGCTCGGCGTGATCTGGGACGTCCTGCGCGCGTCGCGCGAGCAGTGGCTGCAGACGCATAGCCGCGCGCAGGCGTCGCTCGAGGCGCATCGCCGCATCTACGACGCTCTCGCGCGGCACGACGCCGAGGCCGCGCGGGCCGCGAGCGCCGAGCACATCCGCGCGGTCGGCGAAGGGATCCTGAAGCTGTTGGGAGGTCGGAATGGCTGACGAGAAGTCGATCTCGGTGGAGGTCGTCTACCGGGGCATCTTCCAGAAGACGCTGGCGCAGCGCATCTGCCGCTCGATCGTCCTCGCGTCGCGCAAGAAAGGGCACACCGGCACCGCGTTCTCCCGCTACGGTGACTCGCCGGAGCGCAACGGCGTCCCGGCGAAGCAGTTCGCGATCGTCGCGGTCGACGAGATCGAGCTGGAGGCGTCGATGGCGAAGTACGAGCCGGCCGTCGTCGATATCTCGGTCGCCGTCGACGACACGCTCGTGAAGGGCGTCGAGTCGTGGGCCTGGTACGGACGGCAGCCCATCTGGAAGCCGATCCGCGAGGGCGGGACCCTGCTCGTCACGAGCGAGAAGACCCCGGGCGAGATCGTCGCGCAGTCCGACCGGACGCCGAAGCCCTACACGCTCGGGATCGTGCCCGGCGGCGCGTCGTTCGCCGGCCTGTGGGTTTACAAGGACGACCACACCGATTACCGCGTCCTGGGCGCGCTCGCGAAGGTCGCGCCGCGGTGGCTCCCGCTCGAGGCGGCGAAGCAGGCCGCCCTCGACCTCGCGAAGGGCGACCGGTCGGCGGCGGCCTCCGTGCAGTACGGCTACGACGCGACCGTCCTGCGCCAGGTCGGGGCCGGTGAGGGCACCGACGGCCACGAGAAGCTCCAGTTCACCAAGCCCGGCTGGACGACCATGCGGCCGGGCATCGTCGTCGACGCGCGCAAGCCCGGCCAGCGCAATCCCCAGTACAAGAAGTACACGGCCCGCACGCAGCGGCCGGTCGTGAACTTCGACACGTGCATCAAGTGCACGATGTGCTGGCTGGACTGCCCCGACGAGTGTTTCGAGGTGACGCCCGAGGGCCACTACGAGGTCGTCTACGAGGCGTGCATCGGCTGCGGCATCTGCGCGCAGGTCTGCCCCGTGAAGGACTGCATCGTCATGGTCGACGAGCTCAAGTTCGCCGACAACCGGGACAGGTGGCAGGACTGGAAGAAGGATCGCGGCGCGTACAACACGTGGTTCGAGAAGGTGAGCGGCGTCCCGGCCGACCCCAAGGCGGCCGCGCCGGCGTCAGCGGCGGGAGGTGATGACTAGATGGTCGTCGACGTCAAGACCAGGGAGACCAGCGAGGTCGAGACCGAGCAGCTCGCGACGGGCTGCGAGGCGATCGCCGAGGCCATCCGCCTCGCCGACGTCGATGTCATGGCCGCGTACCCCATCCGCCCCTACGACGGCGTCATGCAGGCGGCCGCGAAGCTCATCGCGAACGGCAAGATGGACGTCGAGTACATCGTCGCCGACGGCGAGCACAGCCAGTTCGAGATCGTGAAGCACGCGTGCGCGGTCGGGTCGCGCGTGTTCGTCGGCTCCTCCGGCGTCGGCTGGTTCTACGCGTTCGAGGCGATCGCGGTGACCGCGGGCCTCCGCCTGCCGGTCGTCGCGATCTGCGGCAACCGCGCGCTCGACGACCCGGGCGCCTTCGGGACCGAGCACAACGACTCGCTCGCGGTGCGCGACCTCGGCTGGCTGCTGCCCTGGGCCGAGACGGCGCAGGAAGCGCTCGACCTCGCGCTCATGGCCTGGCGCGTCGGCGAGGACAGGCGCGTCAGCCTCCCGGTCGCGATCGGGCTGGACGGCGCGTTCCTCACGCACTCGCAGCACATCGTGAAGATCCCGACCCAGGCCGCGGTGCAGCGGTTCCTGCCGAAGTTCGACCTCGGCGACCGCCTGCTCCACCCGGACAACCCGATCACGATCGCCCCGCAGGTCGACCAGGACTGGCTCATGGAGATCCGCCGCCAGAACGACCACGCGATGCGGCAGGCGCTCGGCGTCATCCGCGAGGCGCACGCCGACTTCAAGACGATCTTCGGCCGCGGCGGCGACAGCCCGTTCCTCGACGAGTTCATGACCGAGGACGCCGAGGTCGTCGTCATCGGCCAGGGCACGCTCTCGCTCCCGATGAAGGTCGCCATCCGCCGTCTGCGCAAGGAGGGCCACAAGGTCGGCCTCGTCCGCCTCAAGTGGTTCCGCCCGTTCCCGACGGAGGAGGTCGTCCGGAGCCTCGGCCGATTCAAGGCCATCGGCGTCGTCGACCGCGACTACTCGTTCGGATCGCCGTTCTACGGCGGCGTCCTCTACAACGAGATCCGCTCCGCGCTGTACTCGCAGGCATCGCGCCCGGCCATCGTCGGCTTCATCGCCGGCCTGGGCGGCCGCGAGATCGAGCAGCCCATGGCGACCGAGATCTTCGAGAAGACCGAAGCCGCCGCCCGGACCGGACTCCCCGCCGGGGACGTCTGCCACTGGATCGGCGTACGCGAGTAAGGAGGGACGACGTGGCAATCGACACCGCACTCCCCCAGATCAAAGGCGTCAAGGACGTCCCGTACGAGGAGCTCTTCGTGTCGGGGCACCGCACCTGCCAGGGCTGCGAGTCAGCCCTCGTGATGCGGCACATGGTGAAGGCCTCGGGGCCGCGCACGATCGTGCTCGGCTCGACCGGCTGCATGTACGTCGCGAACACCACGTATTACACGACCCCCTGGGTGGTCCCGTGGATGCACACGCAGCTCGGCGCGTCGGGCTCGGCCGCGCTGGGCACAGCCGCCGGCCTCAAGGTGCTCATGCGCAAGGGCAAGCTGAAGAACGAGAAGATCAACGTCATCGCCTTCTGCGGCGACGGCGGCGGCGCCGACATGGGCCTCGGCGCCATCTCCGCGACGCTCACGCACAAGGAGTACGACTGCCTCGTGCTCCTGTATGACAACGAGTCGTACGCGAACACGGACATCCAGCTCTCGAGCATGACGCCGTACGGCGCGGTCACCACGTTCTCGCCGTCCGGTGAGAAGAAGCGGCTCATGCATACGCGCTGGAAGAAGAACGTCCCGGGCATGCTCGCCGCGGGCCACCCCGAGTCGCGCTACATCGCGGCCGGCTGTGCCGCGTACGCCGTGGATCTCATGAACAAGATCCGCAGGGCTCTCGAGCTCGGCGGGCCCACCTTCGTCCACACCCTCGACCCGTGCCCGAAGGGCTGGGACTACCACCCGCAATACAGCCAGGAGCTCGGGCACCTCGCGGTCGAGTGCGGTATCTGGCCGCTCTACGAGGTCGTGGACGGCGTCTGCAACCTCACCGGCCCGACCCGGCAGATCGCCGAGGGCCGCAAGAAGCGCAAGCCGGTCATCGAGTACCTGCGCCGGCAGGGCCGCTTCGCGCACTTCGTCGACGAGGACGTGGAGCACTTCCAGGCCGAGGTCGACAAGATGTGGACCGACTGGCTCATCCCCGGCGTCATCCCCTTCACCGTCCCGGCGAAGGACCAGGCGCTCCTCAAGATCGACAGGAAGCCGCTGCACGAGCAGACCAAGAGCGCGTAGGTCGCACGAAGCTGACCCGAGGGCCGGCCGCAACATGCGGCCGGCCCTCGTCATCTCTACGGAGTGATAACGATCGGGGACAACGACGTACCCGTCACCGCGGGCGTGAGCGTATCGGTGACGGTCACGGTGTGCGTCCCTGTCGTGAGGAACGTAACGACGAAGTCATGCACTCCCGCGTCCAACCCCGTGAACGTGTAGTCGGCAGGCAAGGTCGCCACTGGATCCGAGCTCGTGAAGCGCACCGTGCCGCGGTAGTCGGTCACCACGTTGCCGAACACGTCACGGACAAGCACGTTCAGACCAAGGGGCACGCCCCGGGCACCGCCGCTGCCGATAACCCTGAAGGCGGAAGCCGGACCGCTAGTCACGGTGATCGTGTCCGAGGTCCCCGTGACCGCCGCATCGAACGTGTCAGTCGCGATGATCGTGCCCGGGCCAGCGCGCGAGATGCCGAACGCACTCGTGAAGGTGTGCCTACCGCCGTCGGCGGCGGTGAACGTGTAGTAGGGCGGCACAAAGCCATAGGGGCTCGAGAGGGTGAAGCCGATCGTGCCGCGGTAGTCGCTCACCGCGTTGCCGAGGCTGTCCAGCGCGGTCACCGTCACGCTGAACCTTTCGCCCGCTGCGACCGTGCTCGGGCTCGCGACCACGCTGAGGCTCGCCGGGCCCACGGTGATCGAGGCGGCGCCCGAGATGGAGGCATCCAGAACGTCCGTGGCGGAGACCGTCTGCGCGCCTACCGAAACGAGCGTCACGCCGTTCGGCGGAGCGAAGGTATGCGTGCCGGCGTCTTGCGGGGTGAATGTGTAATCGTGAGGAAGCGTCGCGCCCGGGTCGGTGCTCGTGAAACGGATCCTGCCGCGGTACAGGTCCGCGACGTTTCCGAACTGGTCTAGCACGGTGACTGTCACAGTCGTCGCTACGCCTGATCTTGATGCATCCACGACGACCCTGAATCCGAAAGCGGCCGACGTCGCCGTACCGCTCGGACCGGTCGGTCCGGTTGCGCCGGTGGGACCCGTTGCTCCCGGAGCGCCGGTTGGACCGGTGGGGCCAGTCAGGCCGGCGGCTCCGGTTGGACCAGTCGCGCCGGCGGCGCCGGTGGGACCGGTCGATCCGGCGGCGCCGGTCGCACCCGTCGCGCCGGTGTCACCCTTTTGCCCGACCTGATTCCACGTGATCGCCCGCTCGTTCTTGCCGCACTCCTCGGCCGAGGCGACCAGGCGCAGCTGGCCACTGCGCCCGCCGTCGTCCTTCGGCTTGGCTGAGCTGTCCTTCTCGTTCTGCTGGACCTGGAAGCATGCGGTGATGACGCCGCCCGGGCCGGGGATCGTGCCGGCGGCGAAGACGCCGCCCGCACCTCCCAGGACGAAGGCGATGACCCCCACCAGCAGGTAGTGCGCGAACGGATTGCGCATGCGTTCTCCCTCCCACCCCGACGACTCGACAGGCCCCCGCCGGCGCGCCCGCGCGATGCTACGCCAGACGCCGTACGGCGCGGTCACGACGTTCCCTCCGTCAGGCGAGAAGCGCCGGCTCAGGGCGCTCGAGCAGGGCGGGCCCACCAGTACCTGCGCCGGCAGGGCCGCTTCGCACACTTCATCGACGCGGCACATCCGCCTCGCCGCACTCGAATGAGAACGCGCCGGACTCCAGGTCGGCGAGGAAGACGTCCAGCGCCCGTGCCTTGAGACGGCCCTCGACGAGGTAGCCGATCTCCGCGAGCGTCCAGGCGGGGACGAGATACGGCCCTGCGTCTTCCACGAACACCCTCCGCACGCGCTCGTGGTCCGGATCCCGGCGGTCCAGCAGCGCGAGTACCGCGCTCGCATCGAGCCTGATCAGGTGCGGCGCCGCCGGCGCGACCAGCGCCGATCCCACTCTCGGCGCAGCCACTTCTCTGAGCTCGCACCCGTGACCTTCCCATCCGCCGCGATCCCGACGGACCGCGGCAGCACCCGCGGACGGCCCGCCAGGTACTGCGTGAGCGCCTCCCTGATGAGCCGGGTGCCGCGGTCCCGGCATCGGCCGCTCCGGGCTCCGCAGGCAGCGCCATGACACGAAGGCCGCGAGCGCGATGGCCGAGGCCGGCGTCCTGGGGACGCCCGCGAGCCACCCGAGGGAAACGCTTGAACGGCGCAGACGTCGCGACGACGTAGCCGGTGAGGATGCCCAGACTCATCTGCGTGGCGAACTCGAGGAGCACCCAGAAGCCTTGGCCCTCGGGCATCAACCGGGGCGGATCGCCGCGCCACACCGACCGTCGCGCCGCGAGGAGGACGCGCCCGCTCTTAGGAGCCCGTCTCCGGACGCGGCGCCTGCTGCGGTGCCGCGCCGTGGGGCGGCGTCGCCGGAGGGTTCGCGGCAGCCGCGGGCGCCGGCGGCGCCCCGTACGGGCGCGCCGGGCGGAACTCGCCGGCCGGCCGGAACGGCGGACGCTCCGGCTTCGGCGGCGGGGGCCCGCCGGCCATCGCGCGCGCCTGCGGTGACATGAGCGAGCGGACGTGCTCCGCGGTGTAGGGCAGCAGCGCCATGAACCGCGCCCGCTTCAGCGCGCTCGTGAGCATGCGCTGGTGCTTCGCGCAGGTGCCGCTCTTGCGGCGCGGATCGATCTTGCCGCGATCGCTGATGTAGCGGCGGATGCGCCCGACGTCCTTGTAGTCGATGCGCTGCACCTTGTCGACGCAGAACGAGCAGGCGCGCCTTCGCGGGCGACGGCCGCCGGGGCCGCCGCGCTCGCCACGGTCGCCGTAGGAGGGGCGCGCGCCGTAGGTGCGCGGACCGCGCGCGGCTCCCCCGCCAGGCGCCGGTCGCGCGGCGCCGGCCGGCGCGCCGGGCGGCTCCGGGGTCGTGCTCTGGGGTGTCTCGGACGTCATCGCTCTCTCTCCTACCTAGAACGGGATCTCGTCGGGGTCGAACCCCTTGTCGCCCGGGGCGCGCTCGGGGCGAGGCGCCCCGCCGGCGCCCATGCCCTCCTCGCGGTCGCGCCGCGAGTCGAGGACCTGGAAGTCGTTCGCGTTGATGTCGAGGCTGGTGCGCTCGCGGCCCTCCTTGTCGGTCCAGGTGCGCGGCGTGAAGCGGCCGTCCACGAACACGAGCCGGCCGCGCTGCACGATCTGCTGCGCTCGCTCGGCGAGGTTGCCCCAGCACGAGATGCGGTACCAGTCGGTCTGCTCCTGTCGCTCGCCGCTGTCGCTGCGGCCGCTGATGCGGTTCACCGCGACGCTGAACTCGCACACCGGGCGACCGTTGGAGGTCATCTTGAGCTCCGGGTCGCGCCCGACGTTGCCGACGATCATGATCTTGCTGAATGAGGCCATCGCTATTCGTCCCTTCGCACCACGAGGTGGCGCAGGATGTCTTCGGTCAGCGAGATGGTGCGCTCGAGCTCGCGCGCCTGCTCGGGCGGGAGCGAGAACTCGAGGACGGCGTACTGACCGTCACGGTGGTGCGCGACCTCGTACGCGAGTCGCCGGCGCGTCGCCGGCGTGGCCTTGTCGATCTTGCCGCCGAGACCGGTGACGGCGGACTGAAGGCGCTCGCTCACGGCGGTCATGCGCTCTTCGTCCACGGTCGGGGGCATGAGGTACATGAGCTCGTAGGGCCGCATCGACACGTTCCTTTCCATGGGTTTGCCGCGGGCACGGGACCCGGGGCGAAAAGGCGCCGCGGATCGGGTCCGCGGCGGTCCGTTCCAGTGTACGCGACGCGGACGCGGATGACGCCACGATGGGACGATCGGCCGCGGCTTGCGGGAGCGTCCCGATGACCCTGCGCCGGGACGCCACGGCCGACTGCCCCGAGTGCCACCTGCCGATGTTCCCGGTCGCCGCCGAGGCGACGACGGTCACGCTCGAGTGCGCCAACCGCCACCGAACGGCCGCGGCGATGCCGGCCGACGCGGCGCTGCGCCGCCTCGTGCGCGGCTGGGTCTCGCGCAGGGGCGCGCAGCTCCACGTCCAGCACGAGCGATGGGAGGACGACGCGGACGACGGCTGAAGCGCTCACGCCCGGTCGGACGGTCCCGCCCCGGGCCGCGTGCCGCGCCAGAGCGCCAGCGCCGCGACGACGAGCGCGGCGTCCACCGTCCAGAAGCCCGCGTCGTAGGAGCCGGTCCGGTCGTAGACGGCGCCGAGCCCGACCGGCGCGGCGGCCCAGGCGACCGTGATGAGGGACCCGAGCACCCCCTGGATGCTGGCGAACCGCCGCGGGCCGTACAGGCGGGCGACCGCGGTGCCGCGGATGAGCGTGTCCATCCCGCGGCCGGCGCCGAAGAGGACGACGAAGACGAGCGCTCCGGCCGTGCCGGGCACGAGGAGGAGCAGCGCGAGCGCCACGGGCTGCGTCGCGTAGACGAGCGCGACCGCGGTGTGCGGCGCGACGCGGCGCTCGAGCGGCCCGAGCAGGAGGCGGCCCCCCACCTGCATCGCGCCGACGAGACCGGCGAGCCATGCCGCGGTGGCGAGGTCGAAGCCCCGCCCGCCGAGGTACGGGACGAGGTTGACCTGGATCCCGAGCGTGAGCGCGTAGCAGACGAACCCGAGCGCGAGCCAGCGGAAGGACGGCTGGCGGACCGCCTCGCCGAGCGAGAGGCTCGGCTCGTGCTGGTGCGTCTCGCGCGGCGCGGCGCGCAGGAGGAGCGCGTGCGGCAGGACGGTGGCGAGGCCGAGGATCGCCGCGAGGGCCACGAGCGTGTCGCGCCAGCCGAGCCGCGACACGAGGAGCGCGGTGAGCGGGAGGAAGATCGTCGAGGCGAGCCCGGCCATGAGCGTCACCACGGTGAGCGCCTCGGTCCGGCGCTCGCGGAAGTGCGCGATCACCGTCGCGAACGCCGGGCCGTAGAGCGTCGCCGACCAGGTGGCGCCGATCGCGATCCAGATCGCGTAGTACGCCGCGAGGTCGCGCACGCCGGACCACGCCAGGACCAGCCCGACGCCGGCGATCGACCCCGCGGTCATGAGCAGCCGCGGGCCGCGACGGTCGAGCCACTGCCCCACCGCGACGCCGGAGACGCCGAGCATGAGGAGCGCGACCGAGAACGCGCCCGTGATCTCGGCGCGCGACCAGCCCAGCTCCGCCTCCGTCGGCTCGACGAGCACCCCGAACGCGTAGTAGAGGACGCCCCACGACACCGTCTCGGTGAAGCCGAGCGTGAGCACGAGCCGCCAGCGGTACGGGATCCGGCGCACGATGCCGAGGACGCTATCCGGTCGGTCGGCCCGGTGCCGGAGGAGGGAGTCGAACCCCCAGGTGGGCGTGAGCCCGACCGATCTTAAGTCGGCAGCGTCTTCCGTTCCGCCACTCCGGCGCTGGGTCGATTCTAGAGACGGCGCCTCGGAGAACCCGGGGCACGGAGCGGTGCCATCGGCCAGACTACGGGCGAACAGCGACAAGGAGCAGGTCGTGATCTCCCACCCCACCCGGTTCGTGATCATCGGCAACGGCGCCGCCGGCACCTACGCGGCCGAGCAGCTGCGCAAGGACGACACGGCCTGCGAGATCGTCATGATCGACGACGAGAAGTACACGCTCTACAACCGCGTCTCCCTCCCCCGCTACCTCAAGGGCGTCCTCCTGGAGCAGCGCGTCTACGTGCGCGACATGGACTGGCACACGAAGAACCGCATCGACCTGCGGCTCGAGACGAAGGTCACGCGCGTGAGCTTCGAGGAGAAGACGGTCACGACCGACCCCGGCGGCGAGCTGCGCTACGACCGCCTGCTCATCGCGACCGGCGGCCGCCCGAACCCGCTGCGCGTCACCGGCGCCGAGGGCGCGCGGTACCTCTTCAACTTCCAGTACTTCGACGAGACGAAGGCGATGGTCGCGCGCATTCCCGAGTCGAAGGTCGCGGTGGTCATGGGCGGGTCGTTCATCGGGTACGAGCTCACCGAGGCGTTCGCGTTCCGCAAGCTCGAGACGCACTGGATCCAGCGCGGCCCCTGGTTCCTCCGCCGTGCGCTCGACGAGCCGGGCGGCCGTGTCGTGTCACTCCTCGCGCAGGACGCCGGCGTGCACCTCCACTACGACGAGACGATCGAGCGGATCGAGCAGGCCGACGGACGGCTCAGGGTGCACGGCTCGAAGGGCTTCCGCGCGACGGCCGACCTCGTCGGGGTCGGGCTCGGCCTCACGATGAACATCGACGTCTTCAAGGGCACCGCCCTCGAGACGAAGGTGGGCATCGTCACGAACGAGTTCCTCGAGACGAGCGTCCCCGACGTGTGGGCCGCCGGTGACGTCGCGGAGTTCTACGACCTCGTCTCGCAGCGCCACCACCGCATGGGCACCTGGGACAACGCGCTCAACCACGGGCGGCACGTCGCGAAGAACATGCTCGGCGCGAAGCAGCCGTACGTGGAGGTGCCGACGTACGCCTCCGGCATGTTCAACTCGAACATCTCGGTCATGGGTGTCACGACCGAGGAGGAGCCCGATGCCGAGTCGCTCTTCGAGGTCGACGAGGAGGGCCGCAACTACAAGCGGCTCTTCTTCCTCGGCGACCGCCTCGTCGGCGCGATCCTCATCGGGAAGATGAGGGGCCGCAAGAAGGTCCTCGAGCTGATCTCGTCGCGCACGCCCATCGCGGAGCGGGCGAAGGTGTTCGAGCTGCTCGCGATGCCGGAGGTCACCGCCCGGCCGGCACCGTCGCACGAAGGCTAGCCAGGCGTGCTCCAGCGCGTCTCGTTCCTCGTCCCCGGCGGCGAGCTCGAGGGCGTTCTGCACCTCCCCGAGCGCGACGCCGTCGGCGGGTGCGCGGTCCTGCACGGCTTCGGCGGGCACCCCGACCAGCCGCACGTCGTCGCGACGTGCGCCGCGCTCGCCGGCGCGGGGGTCGCCGCGCTCCGCTTCGCGTACCGCGACCACGAGCCGCCGCGCATGACGCTCGACTCGGCGCTCGCGGACGCGGCGGGGGCGATCCGGCTGCTGAAGGCGCATCCGTCCATCCCCGAGCGACTCGGCGTCGTCGGATTCTCGTTCGGCGGCGCGGTCGCGGCGATCGCCGCCGGACGCGACTCCCGCATCCGGGCCGCGGTCCTGGCCGCGGCGCCGGCGATGGGGGCCGACCATCCGCGCGCGGCCGGGGCGAAGTGGAAGCCCGTGGCCGAGCTCTCGCGCACCCGCGCGCGCGTGCTCCTCATCTGGGGCAGCCGCGACACCGTGGTCCCCATCGAGAACGCCGAGCGCTACCGCGCGGTCCTCTCGCAGGCGCGGGTCACGAACACGCTCGTGACGATCGAGGGCGGGGACCACGACTTCGAGCCCGCCGCCGCGCGGGAGCGGATGACGGCCGCCGTCGCGCAGTGGGTCGGCGAGAGCCTCGCGCGCGCCCGGTAGGATCCGATCCCCTAGGGTCGAGAGATGTTCGAGCGGCTCGCGTCAGAGGACTTCGCCTATCTCACCACGACCGGCCGCAGGACGGGCCGCGCCCATCGCATCGAGATCTGGTTCGCGATGGACCGCGGCCGGGTCTACCTGCTGTCCGGCGGAGGCGCGAGCGCCGACTGGGTGAGGAACATCCGCAAGGACGGCGCGGTGCGCATCCGGGTGGGATCGCGCGCGGTCGCCGCCAGCGCGCGGATCGTGCGCGGCGCCACGGAGGATCGCCGCGCGCGCGAGCTCCTCGACGCGAAGTACATGGGCTGGAAGCCCGGCCGGCGACTCTCGTCGTGGGCGCGCGGAGCGCTGCCCGTCGCGATCGATCTGCCCGCCTAACGAGGATCGGCGCGCTCATCCGCGCCGCGCGCGCGGCTCGTACGATGCCACCTCGAGGACCACCTTCGCGACCGCGTCCGCGGCGCTTCGGCCGACCGCGACGAGCTGGCGGTCGGGCCGGGCGACCGCGCGGTGGCCGACCAGGTGCCGTCGTCGCGTATGGCGACGCTCACCTCGCGGATCCGCCGCTGCACCAGCCAGCTCAGCAGGGCCTCGAGCGTCGGGTCGGCACGTCTCCCGCACGATGGCCAGGGCTCGCCCACCGGATAGTCGGACACGGCGAGCCCGCGCATGACCTCGGCGCTGATCACGGCCGCGCGGGGTCAGCGCTTCCGGTACGCACGGAGCGCCGGCTTCACGGGACGCAGCATCCAGGAGGGTCGGCGCAGCCCACCGGGGCCGGGGCCGGGACGGGTCAGCGCGAGCCACTCGCGGTACACCGCGGTGCTCTTGGCCGTGTCGACGCTCACGTCGCCGTAGCGGTCGCCGGGATGGGCGGGCGTGATGGTCACGAGCTGGTGCCAGCAGTGGCTGCCGCTCACCGGGTCCGGGTGGACCGGGAAGGTGAGGTTCTGGTGCACGCCGGCCTCGTTCCACCACACCAGCGCCGAGTCCGGGTCGTCGCTCGGCCAGGGCGCGATGCCCTCGATCTGCCGCAGCGTCCAGCCCTCGCCGTCGCGCTGCTCGAGCCGGACGAGCGCCGACGACCACCGGTCGCCGCCGGTCGTCGGCTGGAGCCGCCAGCGGCCCATGTGGTGCGAGCACGCGACGATCCCCGGCCGGATCGCCTCCGTGATCCACACGCGGTTGACGAAATGGCCGATCTCGGTGCTCACGCGCAGCAGGTCGCCGAGCGCGACGCCGACCTGCGCCGCGTCGTCCGGATGCATCCAGACGGGGTTGCTGTGGCTGATCTCGTTGAGCCACTTCGCGTTCCCGCTCCGCGTGTGGATGAGCGTCGGGAGGCGGAACGTCGGCAGGAGCAGGAAGCGCCCCTTCGTCGGATCGACCGCCGTCATCGGCACGTGCCCCGGCGTGTACGAGGGCGTGTCGTACTCGGGCCACTTCCAGTCGCGCAGCGTCGGCGAGTAGAACTCGAGCTTCCCCGAGGGCGTCGGGAATCCCTGCCGCGCGACCCCGTCGACGACCGCGCCGACGACCTGCCGCGCGACGACGCCGTCCCCCTGCGGCTCGACGAGCACGCCGGGGCCGGGGAAGTACTCGACGGGCCTCGTCACCGGCGCCCCCTCACGGACGTCCGCGCCGGCGAGCTCGTCCGGCCGCAGCTCCCGCTCGTGCGCGCGGTACACGGTCCGGTCGACCTCGACGACGCCGTAGCGCTGCATGTAGGCGAGCGGCTCGAGGCCCTGCGCCTTCGCCTTCTCGGGCAGACCGGGAACGCTGTTCTCGAAGATCCAGCGGTAGTACTCGAGCACGGTGAGCTTCTCCCCGGGGCGGTAGGGCGACTCGAACCAGCGACGGATGCCGAGCGCGCCGTCCGGGTCGATGCGCCAGGAGAGCTCGATCCAGAACTCGTCCTCCTCCCAGACCTCGCCCGGGTTCGCCTCATAGGTGAAGCGCACCGGCTTGCCCATCCGCTCCATCGCGACGCGGCGCACCGGCTGGCGGAACCCGAGCCAGCGGCCGGCGTGCGTCTCGTAGCTGAGGGTGTCGTGGCGCTCGGGGCCCAGGCCCATCGGGAGCACGTAGTCGGCGAGCCAGGTCGTCTCGTTCCAGACCGGCGTGAGCGCCGCGTGCAGGCCGATCAGCGACTCGTCGCGGAGCACCTCGATCCAGGAGAACCCGTCGGGGTTCGTCCACACCGGGTTGTAGACCCGGGTGAAGTACGTATCGAGCTTGCCGCGGCCCTCCTTGAGGAAGTGCGGCAGCAGGAAGCTCATCTCGTTGTGCGCGAGCGGGTACTCGTCGGGCCAGAGGAGCTCGTTCCACACGTCGCTCGGCTTCGGACGGATGTACGGAGCCGGGACGAGCTTGTCCCAGAGGCTCGGCGACGTGCCGCCCGGCGTGCCGACGCTGCCGGTGAGCACGTTCAGCAGGAAGAGCGCCCGCGCCACGTGCCACCCGCCGAGGTTGCCGGCGCCGGCGGCGCGCCAGTTGTGCGCGCTGAAGGCCGACCCGGCGCGCCCGATCTCGCGCGCGATCCGCACGATCGTCGCCGCGTCGAGCCCGCTCTCGCGCTCGGCGTGCTCCGGCGTGTACTCCTTGTAGAGATCGAGGAACGCGCCGCGGAACGAGCTGAACGAGGGCTCCAGGTCCGGCCGGCGCTCGCGCAGGTACTCCTCCCAGTTCGTCCAGCGGCGGACGAACTCGGCGTCGTGGAGCTCCTCCTCGACGATCACGCGGGCCATCGCGAGCAGCACCGCGGCCTCGCTCCCGGGCCAGGTCGGCAGCCACTCGTCGGCCATCGAGGCGGTGTTCGAAAGGCGCGGGTCCATCACCGCGACGCGGCAGCCCTTGAGCTTCGCGTCGATGATCCGCTGCGCGTGCGGGTTGAAGTAGTGCCCGGCCTCCAGGTGCGCGCTGATGAGCAGGATGAAGCGCGCGTTCGCGTAGTCGGGGGACGGCCGGTCGAAGCCCATCCAGGCCGCGTACCCGGTGCGCGCGCCGGCCGAGCAGATGTTGGTGTGGCTGTTGTGCGCGTCGATGCCCCAGGCCCAGAGCACCCGGTCGACGTAGCCGTCCTCGCCCGGCCGGCCGACGTGGTACATGATCTCGTCCTTCCGGCCCTCGACGATCGCCCTGCGCATCCGGCCGGCGATGTCGTCGAGCACCGCGTCCCACGAGACGCGCTCCCACCTGCCCTCTCCGCGCTTGCCGACCCGCCGCTGCGGATGGAGCACGCGCTCCGGGTCGGTGATCTGGTTGAGCGTCGCCGGCCCCTTCGCGCACAGCCGCCCGCGCGAGGCGGGGTGCTCGGGGTTGCCCTCGATCTTGCGGATCTCGAGCGACTCGCGGTCCACGTACGCGAGCTGCCCGCACCCGGCCTCGCAGTTGAAGCAGATGGTCGGGACGAGCATGTAGTGGTGCTCGATCTTGCGCGGCCAGGCGCGCCCCTCGTACTCGACCCAGTCGTCCCAGCGCTCCCTGGGGGGCGTCGTCGGGAACTCGCCGTGCGGTCCGGGCAGTGGCATCTGTCGCTCCTCCATCAGCTGAGCGGGACCGCCTGGCCCGCGCGGATCCACGAATCCTCGTACGCGAGGAGGCCGAGCAGCGCGGCGAGCGCGGCGGCGACGGCGAGCCCGGACGTGATCCCGGCACCGAGCGAGGCGAGCGCGAGGGCGACCGGCAGCGCGACGCCGAGGGCGACCGCGCCGACCCAGAAGCGCGCCGCGGTCGCGCCGTGCGTCATGGCGCGGGCGGCGAGACGCACGTCGTTGCTCGCGTGGGGCGTGACGAGCTCGGCCGCGACGAAGAGCGCGTGGAGCGCGGCGCCCGCGACGATGGCCACGAAGAGCGGCGGGAGCGCGTCGGTCGCGCCCATGGCCGCGGCGGCGACGACGAGGACGGCCGCGCCGGCGAGGGCCGCCTGGACCACGAGGTGCAGCGGCAGGAGCGGCGACTGCCAGAAGTCCCGTCCCTCGGCCTGACCGAAGAGGAAGCCGCTGTAGCCGGCGGCCGCGGCCGCGAACGCGATGCCCGCCAGCCCCAGCGGCGCCACGAAGCCGGCCAGCCCGAGGACGATCGCGGCGCCCCAGAGGAACGCGAGGCCGCTGAAGACCATGAGGATGTAGGCGCCCCAGACCAGCCAGGAGCGCGGATTCGGCCTGAACACCAGGTAGAGGAAGCGCTCGGGCCGCTTGAGGTCCCACACGAGCAGCGCCACGGTCGCCAGCGCGAAGAGGAGCGCGATGGCCGCCGCGACGACGCCGAACGGCTCGCGCGCCGTCCCGCCGAGCGCGAGCACCGCGGCGACGCCGAAGGCGCCGGACGAGATCGACTTCGTCCAGAGGTAGCTCGAGACGCGCCACCCCCACGGCGCCGGATGCGCGACGTCGTACACGTCGCGCGCGGTGCCCTCGGCCATCGAGATGCGCTGGGGGGACGGGACGGCCGGCGCCGCCCCACCGTGTCCGTCGGGGAGCTGGCCCCACATCGTGACCCCGTCGCGCCGCGAGAGGTTCGGCGTGAGCGTGAGGGCGTCGGCGGCGATGTAGAAGAGCTTCGGCTGCGTCCCCTGCTCGGGCTTGCGCACGTGCACCGGCTCGCGCGCGATGAGCCGGCTGATCGAGCTCTCGGGGTCGTCGAGGTCGCCGGAGACGATGGCCGTCTCCGGGCACACGATCTCGCACGCCGGCTTCAGCCCGACGTCCACGCGGTGCGCGCAGAAGTTGCACTTCATCGCGGTGTGCTCGCGCGGGTCGATGTACAGCGCGTCGTACGGGCAGGCCTGCATGCAGGACTTGCAGCCGATGCAGCGGCTCGTGTCGAAGTCGACGATGCCGTCGGGCCGCCGGAAGAGCGCCTTCGTCGGGCAGATCGCGACGCACGGCGCGTCCTCGCAGTGGTTGCAGCGCAGGACGGTGAAGTGCCGGCGGGTGTTGGGGAACTCCCCCTTCTCGATGTACTTCACCCACGTGCGGAAGACCCCGAGCGGGACGTCCTGCTCCTGCTTGCACGCGACCGTGCAGGCGTGGCAGCCGATGCAGCGCCGCTGGTCGATGAGGAAGCCGAAGCGCACCGCCTAATCAGCCAGGCGGACGCGCACGGCGGCGAGACGGAGCCGGGCCGCACGCCAGCGGGTGCGCGCGAGCGCGACGGCCCGGTCGACCATCCCCCACCCGAGCGGCGCGACGAGCGCGTACGGCACCGGGCAGCGCGTCATCACGACCTCCTAGAATGCCAGGGTGATGTCGGCGTCGCTCGCGTAGGACAGGAACGCCGCCGCGCCGCAGATGTCCTGGCTGCCCTCGATGAAATCGTCGGCCTCGTAGCCGAAGACCTTCATCGTCATCGCGCAGGGGAACAGCTTCACGCCGGCCTCGACCGCGAAGTCCGTGAGCTCGCCGATCGGCGCTACCTCGAGCGACCCGTCTGCGCACTCCTTGATACGGATACGCGTACGTGCGCAGATGGTCAGACCGCACATGCCATGATGTCGAGTATGTCCGCATGACCGAGGCGCTGGTCGTCCTGGCCGCGCTGGTGGCGTCGTTCCTATCCGGCCTCCTGGGGATCGGCGGCGGGATCGTCCTGGCCCCGCTGCTCCTCTACGGCCCCGGCCTGGTGGGCGAGCCCGACCTCGCCGTGAAGACCGTCACCGGGCTCACCGTGGTCCAGGCCCTCGCCGGCAGCCTCCTGGGCTCCTGGCGGCACCGCTCGTACGGGCACGTGTCGCGCGAGCTCGTGGTCGCGATGGGGCCGGCGAGCGCGCTCGGCGCCCTCGCGGGCGCGCTCGTCTCGGGCGGCAGCTCGGACCGCGTCCTGCTGGCGGTCTTCGCGGCCATCTCGTTCGCCGGCGCCCTGCTCCTGCTGCTCCCGCCACCGCAGCCACCGCCGACCGGCGACGGCCACAACGTCCCGCTGGCCGTGGCGATCGCGAGCGGCCTCGGCGTGCTGGGCGGCATGGTGGGAGTGGCCGGCATCGCGTCCATCATCGCCGCTCTCGTGTACGTGCTGCGCGTCCCGGCCCGCGTCGCGATCGGCACGAGCCTGGGCGTGGGCCTGTTCGGCGCCGTCGCCGCGCTCGTGGGGAAGGCGGCGACCGCGCAGCTCGACCTCGGGCTCGGGCTCCTCGTTCTCGTCGCCGCGGTGGCCGGCTCCCCCGCCGGCGCCTGGCTGAGCATGCGCTCGCGCCCGCGGATCCTGCTCGTGACGCTCGCGGTCATCGTGGCCGCGAGCGGAGCGCGCATCGGCTGGAGCGCGGCGTTCGGGGTCTGATGCGCGTCGACGAAGCTCGCTCTTACGGGCCCTCGTGGTCGTCGTCGGGGACGAGCGCGACCGAGTTCGAGAGCGGGTTCAGCGTGCAGTCCGAGCACTCGAGGACGTCGCCGTATTGCCCGCCCCAGAAGCCGCGGATCTCGCTTCCGCTCACGAGGCCTTCGTAGAAGGTGAACGGCGCCACGGTGAAGAGATGGACCCGGTCGATCTTTTCGTTCCCGTTCGGGTCGACGTTCGAGCAGTCCGACCCGTCGCCGATGAGGCTCCACTCCTCGCCGGGCTGACCGGGCGAGTAGGTCTCGGCGCAGTCCCACAGGAACACGATGACGACGAGCCCCTTCCCGTACGGCTTCCCGGACTTGGTGAACCGGTCCGAGAACGGCGCGTTCGGGTCGCCTTCGCGCTGGATGAGCGAGCGCATGTTGTCCGCGATGTTGTCGCCGAGGTTCCCCGACGCGAGCGACGTCTCGACCCAGTCGCCCGTCAGCGCGTTGCCCTCGCCGCACGAGGGCGCGAGGTCCGGCCGGCTCTCGTCGTCGCACACGGCACGCTCGGTGAGCGGCGACGGCTGTTCCTGACCCTCCGGCAGGCTCGCGGAGTCCCACGCCTCGGTCAGCGAAAGCTCGCCGAGGAACGAGTAGTAGAACCAGTTCGGGATGTCGCACGTCTTGTCGTACTGCTGCGGGTCGTGGCTGCCGGCGGTGTCCCACGGGCCACCGCAGTTGCCCTGGTCGGGCTTGTCCGGCCCATTGCTGTAGTCCGTCTTCGCCTCCGCGCCGGTGCCGCTCTGATCCCATGACGCGGTCAATTGCGGGACTTCGCCACCCAAGCGCGTCGAGTACCGGGACGGGTCGATGAGGCCCTTGAAGCTCCCGTAGACGACGTCGTCCTCCCGCGATGACCAAAAGACGGTGGGCTCGACCTCCGTCGGGTCGCAGTCGCCCGGCACGCACGGGTTGTCGAAGTCGGCCGGGTCGTAATGGCGCACCATCGGCCAGATCGGGCCCGCGAAGGACGGGACGTTCCCCGAGATTTGTGCCCGGGCGGAGGCGGCCGCGTCGATCGCCGGCCGCCCGATCACCGACGCCACGAGCGACCGGTACGTCGTGGAGACCGCCACGCGGACGTACACGGTGTCGCCCGGGACGATCTGGCTACCCGCAGGATCGTCGCAGACGCCGAGCGCCGAGGCGGCCGAGGTCCACACGATCGGATCGGTGTCGCTGCCGAACTGTAGGGTGAACTCCGTCGTGCTCTCGCGGATCTGGAACGCGTCGTTCGCGTCCACGAAGCGCTTCGCCTCGCACCAGACGTCCTCGCCGTGGACGGCGAACGCGATCCGGTCGTCGACCAGGATCACCGATGTCGCCAGCTGCCGCGCCGCCCCGAGGGCCGCTGCGTCGGCGGCGGTCTGCAGGACGCGGCGCTGGGTCAGGCCGTAGCCCCAGTCGACCGCGAGGGCGAGCGCCCCCAGCAGGACGACGATCGACAGGGCGACGACGACCATCGACTGCCCGGCCTCGGACCCTGTGAGCCGCTTCGTGAGCGATCGCACGACAGCGATCCTTTCGCCGGGCGGGGCGCGTGCCAATACCGTGAACTGCGGATGCCGAGATGCCCGACCGCATCACGGTTCAGCGCGACGAATACGTGCGACACACGAAAGATCAGTGCGACGATACGTCGCGAGCGGGCACTCGACTTTCGCGCTCGCCCTACTGATTCTCCCGTACGAATTCGCGGCGACGAGGTCGTGGGGCAAAGACGTGCGCGACTTCACGACGTTCGGCACTCGTCGCGGCCGGTCGCACCGCGGCAACGTTCACGATCATGATCCTGGTCTTCGATCGTGAGGGCTCCATCTTCCAGCAGCTGCGCGACCTCGACCTGAATCTCCCGCTCTGGCGCGTGAGCGATCCCTCGCGCCTGGACCGCACCAACGACATCGACCTCGCGATCGTGGCCACGCGGGACCAGCTGCCCTGGGACCTGATGACGAACGCGGACCGGCCCTTCGACACCGTCGTGCTCACGGACCGGTACGACGCCGACGAGGCTCTCGAGGCCGCGCTCCACGGGGTCGTCGGCTACCTCGACGCGAGGGCGCCGGCGCCGCTCCTCCGGCGCTCGATCCAGGCGATCCTGCGCGGCGAGCCCGGATTCACCCGCGCGACGCTCGGTCAATGGGTCCGGCGCCAGCGCTCCTGCTCTCGCGCGCGCCTCAGCTACCGCGGTCTCACCGAGCGCCAGCGCGAGGTCCTCCGCCTCGTCGCGGATGGTCTCGCCGACAAGGAGATCGCGCAGCGGCTGGGCATCGCGACCGCGACCGCGCAGAAGCACGTGACCAACATCCTCGAGCGCCTCGGTGTCTCGAATCGCGCGGCCGCGGCGGCGGCGATCTGCTGGCAGGGGCTGGAGGCGCTGTGCTCCACCTGCGAGCGGCCCGCGAGCGCGTCGGATGCGCGGCCTCGTCTCATGCCCAGCATCGCGTAGCGGCCAGATTTCGGTATTTACCCCGACACGCGCGATGACGACGCTCATCGCATGTATCGCGCGCTCGTCGCGTGCCTCGCCGTCGCGGCGGGTCTCGCGCTGAGCATCCAGTCGAGCCCCGGCGCGCCGGCGGCCGTGCCGCCGGTGCCGATCGTGTCACCCATGCCGACGATCGCGTCACCGACGCCGCAGGCGATGGCCACGACACCGTTCGGCGCCGCATCGGCGCCTGCGACCCCGTCGGCGACGCCGGAGCCGCGGAGCATCGAGGGCGTCCACATCGTCATCGAGCGTCTCGCGATCGATCTCCCGCTCGTGTGGGGCGACGTCCAGCGCGATGTACCCCGCGAGGGCTATCCGGGAGCGACCCCCGAGCGGGTCGCGCTCGTCTTCCCGGGCAGCGCGCTGCCGGGGACCGGCGGGAACACGTACGTCTACTCCCATGCCCGCACCGGCATGTTCCTGTCGCTGTGGCAGGCGAGGTTCGGCGATCAGGTCGTGCTCCGCTGGCCGGACGGATGGCAGCTGGGCTACGTCGTGACCGAGATCGTCCCCCGCGTGGATCCGAGCGACACGCGCTGGCTTGACGCGGCAGGCCCGGAGCGCCTCACGCTCCAGACGTCGACCGGTCCCTACCCATGGAATCCGCGCTTCATCGTGGTCGCCGTCCCACTCGGGAGATCGTCGTGACACGACGCCGTATCCGCGTCTGCGTCGTCGACGCGGGTCCGGGTGTCGCCGCCTACCCGCGTCTCGACGAGTGCGACCTCGAAGTCGTCGGCGCGCTCCCGGGGATCGCGGACGCGCTCCGCGCGCCGATCAGCGACCTCGATCTCGTCATCGTCGGCGCGTTTCCGAGGGACCTGCGGGACGCCCGCTTCCAGTCGCGGATCACCCGCCTCGCCCGGCGGCTGCCGACGGCGCTCGTCGTGCCGAAAGTCACGCGGCGCGCCGCCATCGTCGCGGCGAATGCGCGCGTGAGCGCGCTCGTGGTCCGCGACGCGCCGCCGACGACGTTCGTGCACGCGATGCGGGCGGCATTTCGCGGCGAGGTCGCCTACCCGCACGAGGCCGTCACGCGCCTCCTCCGGCTCGTCCCAACGCAACCCGTCTGACCCCCGGTGACTTACCGACTTCACGGAGGGTGGCGGCATTCTTCGGTATGGCCGTCACCGCCGGCGCTCCATACCGTCGGATGCGTGAGCGAACGAGGTCAGAGTCTCGTCGAGGTCGCGATCGCCCTGCCCTTCCTGCTCATCGTGCTGGTCGGGCTCGTCGATCTCGGGCGCGTCTTCCACTACACGATCGCGGTGGAGACGGGCGTGCGCGAGGGCGCCGCGTACGCGGCGCGGCTGGTGGCACCCGACGACGACGCGATCCGCCAGCGCATCTGCGAGGCGAGCGGCATCGCCACCGAGGGCGGCCCGTGCGACGGGCTCACCCTCACGGAGGCGCGCGTCGGCGGCGAGGGCGGGGGCTTCGTCGACGTCATGTACGACCTCGACCTGCTCTTCGGCCACATCCTCCGCTTCGCCGACCCCGGCCCCGTGCACCTGCGCGCGACCGCGACCTTCCCGAGTCTCGTGAGATGAGACGTCCCGTGTCGACCCGCGCGAATGGTTTCGCGAAGGACGTGCGCGGCGTGGCGATCGTCGAGTTCGCGATCGTCATGCCGATCCTCCTTCTCCTGCTCGTCGGCATTTTCGAGCTGGGACGCGCGTACAACGCGTACGCCACCGTGCGCAGCGCGAGCGCCGAGGGCGCCCATTGGGCCGCGCTGCACCCCGGCGCGGCGATGTCGGAGATCGAGGCCGCCGTTCTGCGGCGCGTGGTCCCGCTCGACACGCGGCGCGTGTCGGTCGAGGCCTGGTACGACGACGGCACCGCGTACGTCCGGTGGGATGAGGGCGGCATCCCGGCCTCCGGCCCCAGCAAGCGCATCGTGCCGATCCGTGTCCAGGTCAGCTATCCCTGGTCCGCCGTGACCTTCCTCTTCAGCAGCGTCCTGCCAGAGCGTTCCGCGACCTTCACCGCGACAACGACCGCCGACGCGATGCGATGACGGCGGCGAGAAAAGGAGCCTGACGTGCGCGCCTCGAGATCCTGGATCTTCCTCGTCATCGGTGTCGTCCTCGCCGTCGCGACCGGCATCGTCCTCTACCAGATCGCGGCGTCGCCGCCCACCGCCCAGGCGACGGTGAACGGGGCGACGGTCAGCATCGTCGTCGCGACGGCGGATATCGCCCCGCGGACCGTGATCGCCGCGGACGTGGTGACCATGAAGGCCTACCCGACCGACCTCGTGCCGCCGGGCGCGCTCACCGGCCAGACCGACGCGGTGGGCGCCACCACGAGCATCCGCATCTCGAAAGGCCAGCCGGTCCTGCGCGACGCGCTCTCGGCGGCGAGCCCGAGCGCGGTGAGCAGCAGCGTGATCCCAGCCGGCAAGGTCATGGTCGCGTTCCCGACGAACGATCCGCTCACCACCGCCGGCCTCGTGAGCGTCGGCGACCGCGTCGACCTGCTCGCCACCGTCGTCGTCGGCACGGGCGAGGGCACGCGGACGACACAGACCACGCTCCAGAACCTCGATGTCGCGGAGGTCATCCTGCCCACGAAGGAACAGCCGCAGCGGGTCCGCTCGCTCGTCTTCGTCGTGGACCACCAGGTCGCCCTCGTCCTCAAGTACCTGCGCGACGCCGAGACCACCGTCGACCTCACGATCCGATCCCGCGCCGAGACGGCGCTCGTGAAGACGACGAAGGTCGATCTCGAGTACCTCGTCAACACGTACGAGATGAAGAAGTGACACGCGAGCGTCTGGTCCACCTCATCGACACGGACACCGGGCTCGCGGTGCAGCTGCGGGACCCGCTCGCGACGGCGCGGCTGCCCCTCGCGGGCACCCACGCCAACGTCGAGGCGCTCCTCGCGTCGGAGCGGGCCGTGCCGGACGTGGTGGTCCTCGACTGCGCGGCCACGGGCGGTGAGCCCGCTTCCGCGGTCCGCGCCGTCCTGTCACGGTGGCCGGACATCTGTGTCGTGGTCACCGGCGGCACGCCCTCGATGCTGTCGCACGCGGTCACCGCCGGCGCGCGCGGCTTCCTCCTCAAGCCGTACGCGCCCGACGAGCTCGTCGACGTGATCAGCGAGGCGACGGCCGGGGCCCGAGCGGTACCCCACGTCGAACGGACCGACGGGAAGATCGTCGCGATGTACGGACCGAAGGGCGGATCCGGCTCCTCGACCGTCGCCGTCAGCCTCGCCGCGCTGCTCGCCGGGCGGCCCGGCCTGTCCGTCGGGCTCGTCGACCTGGATCTGCAGTTCGGCGACGTCGGCGTGCTCCTCGACGTGCGGACGCCGAACAGCATCCGGGACCTCGTCCAGCACGAGATCGATGGCGCCCTGGTGGACGACACGTTCGTGCGCCACGGCTGCGGAGCGCGCGTCCTGCCGGCGCCCGACACGCTCCTCACGAACGGCGCGATCGAGGCCGCCGGCATCGAGCACGCGCTCGAAGGTCTGCGCCCGCACTTCGACGTGATCATCTGCGACCTTGCGCAGGCGGTCGACGACCTCACGACGCGCGTCCTGCGCCTCGCGGACCTCGTCGTGCTCGTCACGAAGCCGGAGCTCACCGCCCTCAAGAGCCTGAGCCGTCTCCTCAAAGCGAAGGAGCTCTCGCTCCGGCTCGACGACCACGTCCTCGTCGCGGTGAATCGCCTCCCCTCCCGCGGCGCGCTGAGGCCGAGCGAGGTGGAGCGCTCCATCGGCCGACCGATCACCGTCGGGATCCCGAGCGATGGCGCGGCCATCGTCGACGCCGCGAACCGCGGCGTCCCCGTGGCCGATCCGCGCGTCCACTCACGCGCGCACAAGGCGTTCGTCGACCTCGCCTCCGCGGTCGCGCGCGAGCTCGAGCTCGAGCCACCGCAGGCCGGAGGCCCGCGACTGGTGGAGGTGGCCTAGATGGCGACCGTACTCGAACAGCTCGAACAATGGACCCCCGAGGCGATCCAGACCGCGCGCCTGCGCGACGCGGCGGAGGTGCGGCTCGTCTCGAGGCTGCACGCGCACATCGCCGGAAGCCTCGGCCAGACGCTCCAGACGTCCACGCCCGACTCCCTGCGCAAGCTCGTCGTCGACAGCCTCCCCTCCGCGCTCGAGACCGAACGCGTTGCGCTCAACCGCAGCGACCGCATCCGGATCCAGGACGCCGTGCTCGCCGAGGTCATGGGCTACGGCCCGATCCAGCACCTCCTCGACGACGACACGATCTCCGAGGTGATGGTGAACGGCCCGGACCAGGTGTGGATCGAGCGCGACGGACGGCTCAGCCTCACCGACGTGCGGTTCGCCGACGCCGACCACGTGGTGCGCGTCATCCAGCGCATCGTCATGCCGCTCGGCCGCCGCTGCGACGAGTCGAGCCCGATGGTCGACGCTCGTCTCCCCGACGGCAGCCGCGTGAACGCCATCATCCCGCCGCTTTCGCTCACCGGGCCGACGCTCACCGTCCGGAAGTTCCGCCGCGTGCCGTTCGGGCCGGACGACCTCATCGCCAACGGAACGATCACCCCCGAGGCCATGGGCTTCCTCTCGGCCTCGGTGCACGGACGGCTGAACATCATCGTGGCGGGAGGCAGCGGCGCGGGCAAGACCACGCTCCTCAACACCCTCTCGAACTTCATCTCGGGCCGCGAGCGGATCGTCACCATCGAGGACGCGGCCGAGCTGCAGCTCCAGCAGATCCACGTCGTGCGGCTCGAGTACAGGCCCGCGAATGCGGAGGGCCGCGGTGAGATCACGATCCGCGATCTCTTCCGCAACGCGCTGCGCATGCGGCCCGACCGCATCATCATCGGCGAATGCCGGTCGGCCGAGGCGCTCGACATGCTGCAGGCCATGAACACCGGCCACGACGGCTCGCTCACCACCGTCCACTCGAACGGACCGCGCGACGCCCTCGCACGGGTCGAGACGATGGTGCTGCTCTCCGGTGCCGAGCTCCCGCTCCGCGCGATCCGTGAGCAGATCGCCGCGGCGATCGACCTCGTCGTCTACATCGAGCGCATGCAGGACGGCTCGCGCAAGGTGACCCAGATCAGCGAGGTCCGCTCGCTCGAAGGCGACATCGTCACCATGCAGGACATCTTCGCGTGGACCGGCCAGGGCATCGAGAACGACCGCGTGAAGGGCCAGCTCCGTCCGACGGGTATCCGTCCGTCGTTCACCGGGCGTCTCCTCGCGCGCGGTGTCGAGCTGCCCGCGCAGTGGTTCGGGTACCCGATACCGGGAGGCGCGAAATGACGCAGGCCGAGATGCTGGCCGTCCTGGGGGCGGCCACCGTCCTCGCGTTCGTGATCGCGATCTGGGTCCCGACGTTCGCGCGCGCGCGCTCGATGCAGCGACGCCTCGCCGGGTTCGTCGAGAACGGCGAGGTCGCCGTCGACCTCGGCGGGCAGCGCCGCGAACGTGGCGTCTTCGTCGCCGAGCGTGGCCGCGGCGGCGCGTTCGGGTGGCTGCGCGACCTCATCGGACAGGCCGACGCGGATCTGACGCTCGCCGACGTTCTCGTCGCGACCATGGTGCTCGGCGTCTCGGCGGCCGCGGCGGTGGCGATCGTCTGGCTCAACCCGATCGTCGCGGTCGGTGCGGGGATCGTCGCGGCGGCCGCGCCGCTGCTGTGGCTACGCTGGCGCGCCGGACAGCGCCGTGCGCGGTTCGTGTCGCAGCTGCCCGAGACGATCGAGCTCCTGGCGACGATGGTCCGCTCGGGCAACACCTTCCTCCAGGCGATGGAGCACGTGGCGTCCGAGTCGCAGGACCCGATGCGCTCCGCGCTGCACGTCGTCGTGCGCGAGATCGGGCTCGGCGCGTCGCAGGAGGAGGCCCTCGAGCGGCTCCTCGAGCGCTTCCCGTCGGACGACCTCGCGCTCGTCGTCGCGTCGGTGAACGTCCACCAGCAGACCGGCGGCTCGCTCGCCACCGTCCTCGACCGGATCTCGGAGACCCTGCGCGAACGCATCCGGCTCCAGGGTGACATCCGCGCGTTTACGGCGATGCAGCGCTACAGCGCCTACGTGCTCGCGGCGCTGCCCGTCGCGGTGGCGGGGATCCTCATGCTCGTCAGCCCTGAGTACATCACCCTGCTCGTCGCGCCCGGCGCGCTGCGCGTCTTCGCGGCGATCGCCGGGATCGAGATCGTCCTCGGATTCCTGGTGCTTCGGCGGATGGCGGAGATCGATGTTTGAGACGTTCGGGCTGCAGCTCGCTTCCGAGACCCAGGCCGCGATAGGCGTCGCGCTGCTCGGCGCGCTCGCGATGCTCGCGCTCGCGCTGTGGTGGGCGTTCCGCGGCGGCGAACGCGAGGCGCGCGCACGCGAGCGCCGACTCGCGATCGTCGTCGGCGAAGCGGAGCAGACCACGGCGGGCGGCGCTCCGACGGCGAAGGGCATCCCGGCGCTGCAGCGGCTCGCGTCGCTGGTCGGCGCGCTCATGCCCGCCGCGATCGCCGCGCGCACGACCGAGCGCCTCGCGCGGGCGGGCCGTCCCTTCGGCCTCGAGGCCGCGGACTACCTCGCGCTGCGCGCGCTCAGCACGGTGATCTTCGCCGTCCTCGCCGGTGGCGTCGCCTGGGCCGCCGGGCTCGAACCCGCGGCGATCGGCCTCGTCGCCCTCGCCGGCGCGCTCCTGGGCTACGCGGTCCCCGGCATCCTGCTCGACCGCGCGATCCGCGGACGCAAGCGCAACATCGTCCGCGCGATGCCCGCGGCGCTGGACATGCTCGCCCTCTCGACCGCCGCCGGGCTCACGCTCGATGGCGCCATGGCGCAGGTCATCCAGCGGTGGGACACGCCGCTCGCCGGGGAGCTGCGCCGCTACCTCGCCGAGGTGCAGATGGGGCGCGACCGGCGCGCGTCGCTGCGCGCGATGTCGCGCCGGGTCGGCGTCCAGGAGGTCACGCGGCTCAATGCGGCGATCATCCAGGCCGACTCGCTCGGACTGCCGATCGCGCAGGTCCTCCGCGAGCAGGCGAACGAGATGCGGCGCATCCGCCGCCAGCGCGCCGAGGAGGCCGCACGGTCAGCGCCGGTGAAGATGGTGTTCCCGCTCGTGCTGCTCATCTTCCCGGCGCTGTTCGTCGTCGTGCTCGGGCCAGCGATCCCGCGGATCATGGATCTCTTCACCTCCTACTGAAGCGACGTACCGAATTCCGCGTACGTCCGCGCCGCCTACCGACTCTCACGAATGGGCGGCGCATGCGTGCGTGCCTAGCGTCCGAAGGGAATGACGAGAACGCAGGAACGCATCGACACGTGGTCCGCGCCTGCGCGGACAGGGAGAATCCACATGCGCAAGGGCCCGCCGCCCCTCCTCATCCTCATGCTCTCGCTGATCCTGGCGATCAGCAGCGCCGCAGCCTCCTTCGCGGTCGCCGCTCCGGACGGAGCGGGTGTGAACCTCGACCAGTGGGCCAACACAGACGGGGCGTGGCAGAACGGGGACCTGAACAAGAACAACTCGGTCTACGCCGAAGGTGAGGTCGTCCCGTTCCGCCTCGCGATCGAAGGCCTCACGCCCGGCGTACACACCATCCACCTCAACTGGGACGTGACCGCGAGCGGGCACGCCGCGTACGACTTCCTCGCGAGCTACGACGCGACCGAGTCACCGGACCTCTGCGCGGCCGGCGGAGGCGGCGTGTCGTCGCTCTGCCCATCGCTTCCGACCGCATTCCCGCTCGCGATGTTCACCGACACGTTCTCCATCGACGGAAAGCCGATCGCGGGCGCGTACGGCTCGACGCCGCGCGTCATGACGCTCTACGGCGTGAGCGCGGCGTCCTTCGGGCCGCCGACCTACACGGACGGCGCGCACTCCTCCGGTGACGTCGAGCTGACGTTCACCGCGAGCGGGACCGCTGTCCTCCTCGCCTGGGGCGGCCACATCGCCGCGACGTCGTACTGGGGCCCCGACGTACCGCAGGGCGCGGGCATGGTCTCGGGCGCTCCGTGGCACATGCGCACGCAGTCGCTGGACGGCGGCGGCCAGAGCAATCAGGACCGCAGCATCCAGACGAGCGCGCTGCCCGACCCGGTCATCCGGATCGTGAAGTACCAGGACACGAACGGTGACGGCGACCGCGACGCCGGCGAGCCCGGCCTCGCGGGATGGAGCTTCACGATCTACGACTCCGCGCAGCACGATGAAGGCACATACAGCACCGGCACGGACGGCACGGACGGCACGGTGACCGTCACCATGCGTGACGCCGACACCTACACCGTCGTGGAGGACCTCCAGACCGGGTGGACGAACACGGATCCGGGCACCGGCTCGGAGACGGCCGTCGCGCCGCGCGGCACGACGACGGAGCTCGTCTTCGGCAACAGGTTCACCGAGGTGCCCGAGAACGGCACCGTCCAGGTCTACAAGTACAACGACGAGAACGGCGACGGCGATGACGAGGACGGGGCGGACCCGGCCATCGCGGGCTGGGACTTCACGGTCCAGGCCGTCGTCGAGGGCACGCCCACCGGACCGACCTACGATCTCATCACGGGGTCCGATGGCTACACCGACGTGCTCGAGCTCGCACCGGGCACGTACGGTGTCTGCGAAACGCTCGGCGAAGGCTGGACGAATACCTACCCGGGCTCGCAGGACGCCACCGTCTGCTGGGAGACACTCGTCGAGCCGGACCAGGACGCCATCCTCACGTTCGGCAACCACTACACCGCGCCGCCCGAGAACGGCACCCTCCGCGTCTTCAAGTACGACGACATCGACAACGACGGGTCGCGTGCCGAAGGCGAGCCGGGCCTCTCCGGCTGGCGCTTCACCGTCGAGCCGATGGTCGAGATCAGCACGCTCGAGAGCCTCATCCTGACGACCGGCTCCAGCCCGCTCGGACGCGGCACGCTGTCGCTGCCCGAAGGCTGGTACGAGGTCTGCGAGCAGAGCCCGCTCCCGACGGGCTGGAGCAACACCGACCCCGGCGACGGACTGTGCAACAGCGTGTACGTCCCTGAGGGCCAGGACAGCGACGTCCTCTACTTCGGCAACCACTACACGCCGACGCCGACTCCGACGCCGCAGGACGGGACGCTCCAGGTCACGAAGTACAACGACACCGACCGCAACGGCACGCGCGGCACCTCTGAACCCGGGCTTGCCGGCTGGGCCTTCCGGGTCTACAGCGGCACGACCCTCCTGACGACGCTCACGACCGACGCGAACGGTGTGGCAGCCATCGGGCTCGTCGCCGGTACCTACACGGTGACCGAGGTCACCCAGACCGGGTGGACGAACACCGAACCCGGTGGAACGACACCGACGAAGACGGCGACCGTGGTCGCCGGACAGGTCACCGGGGTCATCTTCGGCAACGCCGTGGTGATCATCCCGCCGACGACTCAGACGCAGCTCGTGATCACGAAGTACGCCGACGGCAACCGCAACGGCGCGCGCGACACGGGTGAGGGCGTCCTCGCCGGCTTCACCTTCACCATCCGTGACAGCGCGGGCACCGTGGTCCGGACGGTCGTCAGCGGTGCTGACGGCACGGCGACGGTCACCGGACTCGCGCTCGGCGCGTACAGCATCACCGAGGAGGCGACAACGGGCTGGGTGAACACCGACCCCGGTGCCGCCGCGGGCGCGCGCAAGTTCGTGACGTTCACGAGCACCGCCACCTCGGCGACGGTCATCTTCGGCAACGCGCAGGTCCAGCTGCCCTCGACGTCGACGTCCGAGGACGGGATGGTGCTTCTGCTCCTCGCGCTCCTCGCGGGCGTCGGGCTGGCCCTGCCCTTCGCCGCACGGCGGGGGCCGCGCATGGCATAGCGAACACACTCCCTCCCACCCACGCGTCACGACGCCCCGGCCAGAGGCCGGGGCGTCGGCCTATCGCGTCGGAGCTGCCTGCACGATGAGCACCGGCCCGCACGCGTCCGGGCTGAGGCTCGTCTGCATCGAGAGCGGCGCGAGGGGAAGCGGCGGCGGCTCGCAGCTGCGCACGATGAGCGCGCCTGTGATCACGTACCTCGTCCCGTACGCCCACACCGCGTCGCCGGCCCGCCACCCGGCGATCCGCCCGAACTGGGTGTAGGCGTGCCCCATCAGGTACTGCGGAGAGAGGCACAGGAAAGAGCGGATCGCCGTGCCGATGTCCGTGCCACCCGCGCAGTCGTTGTACGGGACGATCGCCCCGCGCACATCGACGCGCGGATAGCAGAACCAGTCCGGCGGACACGTCTCGGCCGCCGCCGGTGCTGCCGCGGTCGGCGCGGCAGTGGGGGCCGGGCTCGGTGCGAGCGTCGGCACGGTGGTCGGCACTACGGCCGCGATCGACGGGCTGGGCACGGGATTCGCGCTCGACGCCGCGGCGCTCGGGGCGGGCGCGCCCGACGGCGCCGCCGACGGTGCAGCGCGCAGGGCGATCCCATCGTCGCCCGCGAATCGCACGGCGTCTTCGAGATCCACCGAGCTGTCCGGCAATTGCCGGAGGGTCGGCACCAGCGCCGCCGTCCCGGCGCCGGCCGTGTCGTCGACGAGGGCGGCCGAGGCGGGCGGGGCGTCGTTGCCGGCGAGGATGACGGCGATGAGGAGGCCGAGCACGGTCAGGGCGCCGCCGGCGTGACGACGTGCGGCTCGTCGCCGCGCCGCGGGCAAGTGCATGTGACCGCACATGTAAGCAGCAAGGCACGCCTTTGTCAGCCCCAAACGGGGAGTCGCAACGGGTCAGCGACCGCTGTGCGGCAATCCCCTACAGGCCGACGCGCGGGAAGTCACCATGTTCCCGCAGAAAGGCGATGACGCCACCGGCGTCGAGGATCTCCTTTGCGAACGGCGGAAGGGGACGGAGGCGGATGTCCCCGCCCGGCGCGCCCAGGACACCGGCGGTCGCGTCGAGCGACACCTCGTCGCCGTCCTTCACGAGGTCGACCGCGTCGGCAGACTCGAGCACGGGGATGCCGAGGTTGATGCAGTTTCGGAAGAAGATGCGCGCGAAGCTCTTCGCGACGATGCCGCCGACGCCGAGCCGCTTCAGCGCGAGCACCGCGTACTCGCGGGACGACCCGCAGCCGAGGTTCTCGCCGCCGACGAGGATGTCGCCCGGCCGGACCTCCTTCGCGAAGCCCGGGCGCGCGTCGCAGAACGCGTAGGTGTGGAAGCGGTCCTGACCGACCATGAACGGCGCGTAGCGGCCGGGGACCATCTGGTCGGTGTCGAGGTCGTCGCCGAAGACCCAGGCGCGGCTCAATCGTCCACCTCCGCCTGATACGCGAAACGCAGCGGCGCGGCGGCGAGCGCGAGCTCGGCGGAGCGGTCGCCCGAACGAGACGACGCCGCGCCCCGGTCCGGGCGCTCGGCGCGCCTGCGCTCGACGAGCGCGTCGAGCTCCGCATCGGAGGCCTCCAGATACGCACGGGGGTCGTCGATGACGCCGGTGAGCGCGGCGACCGCGGCGACGTACGGGGACGCGAGGTAGATGCTCGCGTCCGGCGAGCCCATGCGGCCCCGGTAGTTGCGGTTCGCGGTGGACAGGCAGATCTCCTCGCCCGCGAGCACGCCGCCGGTGCGGCCGAGGCACGGCCCGCAGCCGGAGGAGCCGATGACGGCGCCCGCGGCGGAGAGCGCGGCGAGCGTCCCGTCGGCCATCGCGAGCTCGAGCTGCCGGCGCGACGCGGGCACGACCTCGAGCCGGACGCGCGGGTCGATGCGCCGCCCGCGGAGGACCGACGCGGCCTGCCGCATGTCCACCAGGCGCCCGTTCGTGCACGAGCCGAGGAAGACGATGTCGACGGGCTGCCCGACCGCCGCGGAGACGTCGACGACCTGGTCGACCCGCGGCGGCACGGCGATCTGCGGCTCGAGCGTCTGCAGGTCGATCGTGACCTCGCGCGCGTACGACGCGCCGGCGTCGGGGAACAGCCAATCCGGCGCCTCGGGCGTGCCGACGACGAGCCCGGCCTTCGCGCCCATCTCCGTCGTCATGCCGGCGAGGGTGATGCGGTCGCCCTGCGGGAGCGCGCCCGCGCCGTGGAACTCGACGCACGCGTAGCGCGCACCGTCGGTGCCGATCTCGCGGACCACGCGCATGATCGCGTCCTTCCAGGTGATGCCCTCCCGCAGCCGCCCGGCGAACGTCACCTTGAGGGACTCGGGGACGCGCAGCCAGGTGCGCCCGAGCGCGACCGCGACGGCGATGTCGGTGCCGCCCATCCCGGCGCCGAACGCCCCGACCGCACCGTAGGTGTTCGAGTGCGAGTCGGTGCCGACGATCACGGTGCCCGGCTCGCAGTAGCCCTCCTCGACCATGATCTGGTGGCACACGCCCTCTCCCGCGTCGTAGAACGTGGCGATCCCCTGCGTCCGCACCCACTCGCGCACCGCGCGGTGGCTGTCGGCGACGACCGGCGTCGGCGCCGGCGCGGCGTGGTCGATGAAGACGCCGACCTTCGACGGGTCCCACACGCGGTCCCTGCCGAGGTCGCGCATCCCGGCCATCACCGCGTCGGCGACCGAGTCGTGCACCATGACGCGCGACACCGGCACGATCACCAGGTCGCCGGCGCGCACGTCGCGGCCCGACTGCCGGGAGAGGATCCTCTCGGCCAGAGTCTTCGGAGACGTTCCCGCGAGCGTGGGGGGTTCTCGGGGGGCGAAGCCCCCCGGTGGTCGTGTCATGCCACCACCCATTCTCGGAGCAGCGCGTCGAGCTGATCCATCGAGAGCGGACCGGCGTCGGCCATCGCCTTGATCTTCCTCGTGATGTGGCGCAGCTCGTCCTTGCCGAACTCGAGCCCCAGCTCCTCCGCCCGCCTGCCGATGGCGTTGTACCCGGTGAGGCGGTGCGCGATGTTCATCGTGCGGGTGAGCCCGAAGTCGGCCGGATCGAGGATCTCGTACGAGTTCGGGTTCAGGTAGATCGCCTTCGTGTGCATGCCCGCCTTGTGGTGGAAGGCGTACTTGCCGGTCACGAAGTTGTTGTACGGGATCTCGATCGAGACCATCGCCGCGATCATCTCGTCGAGCTCCCGCAGGCGGCGCAGGTCGTACTTCTTCCGGATCGCGACCGGATCGTCCGCGTACATGCGCGCGACGAAGCCCCCGAGGGGCGTGATGCCGTTGCGCTCGCCGATGCCGAGCACGCTCGTGTCGATGTGTGTGGCGCCGCCCTCGAGGATGCTGTAGGAGTTCGCGATCGCGCACCCGGCGTCGTTGTGGCCGTGGAACTCGATGTCGCACGAGATATGGTGGCGCAGCTCGACCGCGAGCGCGTAGCACTGGCGCGGTGTCGCGATGCCGACGGTGTCCGCGACGCCGACCCGGTCCACCCCCATGCCGTCGACCGCCTGGTAGACCTTCAGGAGATCGCCCTCGGTCGAGCGGAAGGAGTCCTCGCTCGAGAAGCGCACCTCCTTGCCGTGATCCCTGATGAACGTGATGACCTCTCGGGCGTCGCCGATGATCTCGTCGACGCTCTTCCCATGCGAGAACTCGCGCAGGAACGACGACGTCCCGAAGAGGATGTCGATGCCGGCCACGCCGGTCTGGACGGCGACACCGGCGTCGTCCATGTGACAGCGGACGTGCGTGAGCACCTTCGCGCGGAGTCCGAGTCCGGCGACGGTCCGCAGGTCCTCGAGCGACTGCGGCGACGCGACCGGGGAGGTGAGCTCGATGTACTCCACGCCGAACGCGTCGAGGGCCTTCGCGATCTGGACCTTCTGCTCGGTCGTGAAGTGGGCGCTCGAGAACTGCTCGCCCTCGCGGAGCGTCGAGTCGATGATCGCGAAGCGCTCGATCGGCATCCCGTGTTCCCTCCCATGGCGATGCCGACGCGTCGCCGGGCCCCCCAAACGAAGAAGCCCGGCAGCGCCTACGCGCACACCGAGCCTCAGGTGAAGCTTGGTCGCACGGTAGCGCTTCACCCCGGGGTCACCCCCGGGGCGACAGCCCACGCCCTTCCGAGTTCGTGAGCCAGCCGGTGGGTCCGAGTCGATCCACCGACTTCGGCGGTCACGCCATTCCGTCGCTTCAGCGGAAGCTCGTCCTCCGCGACGTTCTCTCGTGCCCGCGCCTCTTGCCGGCAACGCGATATGTAGTTGTTCGGTCCATCTTAGGGGCTACCGCTGCCGGAGCGCCAGCGGTAGGACGACCGGGCCCCTTGCCGGGCGCCCGCTCCCACCCCTAGCGTCCGGGCCGGGGATGGAGATGCACGAGTTGCGGCTCCGTTTCGTTCCGTGAAGCAGGGCGGCGACGCCAAGGCGGTCCCGGTCGGCACGCGCGCCCTGGTCACCGAAGGAGGTGCGCACGGGAACGATGCGGCGCTCGTCCTGGCCGCCAAGGCGGGCGACCCGAGCGCGTTCGGAGAGCTCTACGAGCGCTACCGGGACGCGATCTACCGCTACTGCCTGGCGCGGACCGGCTCGGCGCACGACGCCGAGGACCTCGCCGCGGACGTCTTCGTGAAGGCCCTCCAGTCGCTCGACCGCTACCAGGACCGCGGGCTGCCGTTCGCGGCGTTCCTCTACCGCATCGCGCGGAACGCCGCGATCGACCGCGTGCGCGTCCTGAAGCAGCCCCTGTCGGTCGACACGCTGGTCTCCGAGCCGCCATCCGGCCAGAACGTGGAGGCCGAGGCGTCCCTCGGCGTGGAGCGCTCGATCCTGCTCGCGGCGCTCACGCGGCTCAAGGCCGAGCATCGTGAGGTCATCGTCCTGCGCTTCATCGAGGGCTACGGCGCGGTCGAGGTGGCGCGGATGCTCGGGCGCACCGAGGGCGCGATCCGGACCATGCAGCACCGCGCGCTGGAGCGCCTGCGCCGGGAATTCGACGACGCCGAGCGGCTCGCGGCGAAGCGGGTGGCGAAGTGAACGACGATCGCCTCGTCGGGCTGCTCGGCGCGCTCCGTCACGAGCGCATGGAGCGCGACGCGGACGAGCGCACCCGGCGCCGCCTCGAGGAGGCCTGGGCCCGCCGGGCGCGGCGCGGCGGCCGCCGCTGGGCCGCGCGCTGGCTCGTCCCGTTCCTGGCGACGCTGGTCCTCGTCGGCGCGCTCGGCAGCACGGTCGCGAACGCCTCGGGCGACAGCCCGCTCTACGCGATCCGCGTCCTCGTCGAGGACGCGCGCGCCGTCCTCTACGCCGATCCCGCGGACCGCGCGGTTTACCTGCAGGCGCTGCTCGACCAGCGACAGGCCGAGGCCGCGCGCCTGGAGGCCGCCGGCAACGCGCTCGCGGCCGAGCGGGTGCGGCGCGTCGAGCGGCAGACGCTCGCCCAGCTCCGCGCGCTGGTGCCGCAGGAGCCCGAGCCCGAGCCGAGCGCGCCGCCGCCGCCGCCGACCGACACGCCGACGCCGACGCCCGCTCCGACCCCCGCCGCGACGCCCGCGCCCTCCGCCCCGCCGACGGCGACGGCCGGTGCCGGCGTCCCGACCGCGACGCCGCGCCCCTCGCTCTTCACCGCGCGGCCGACCCTCTTCACAGCGCGGCCGACGCCGACGCCCACGCCGAAGCCGACCTCGACCGCGTCCATCGTGCTCGTGAAGGGCACCGTGAAGAACCCCGATGGGACGCTGAACACCGGCGCGTGCGTGTCGCTCACCGCCGGCGTCGGATGCCTGGCGACGGTGCGCGACGGGGCCTACTCGTTCGCCATGTCCGCGCGGCCGGGCCAGACCGTGACCGTGTACGCGTTCACCACCGACGCGACCGGCAAGCTCACCGCGAAGGCGGTCGCGAGCGGCACCGTGAAGGCCACGACGCTCGAGCTGGCCCCCGTCAAGCTCACCCCGCTGTAGCCCGGCCCGCTACCGGGTTGCTACCCGGCCGTCGCTACGGCCGGCCCGCCCGCCGTCGTTGTGGGGACCGATGCTGCTCCGCTGGGTCCTCACCACGGTCCTCGTCGCCGGAGGGGCGACCGCGGTCATCGCGCCGGCCGCAGAGATGGCCCGCCAGCGCACCACCGTCGCCACGCAGCGCAGCGAGACGACCCCGTCGCCCGAGCCGACGCCGAGCTTCGAGGACCTGCTCATCGCGTGCATCGAGTCGGGCAACCCCGACGGCGCCGCGTGCGCCCGCGCGCAGGCGGTGAGCGGTTTCCCGGCCGACGAGTTCCGCGCGCGCGTCGTCGAGATCATCGGCACCGTGTCGAAGCCCGCGCCGACGCCCGCGCCGACCGCGAAGCCCGAGCCCACCAAGGAGCCGGCGAAGACGCAGGCGCCCGTCGCCAAGGCGCCCGTGAAGGCTCCGGCGAAGACGCCGGCCGGCGAGGACTTCTGGACCGTCTTCGACAAGTGCCTCGGCACGCGCGACGTGACGAGCGACGTCTGCCGCCGCGCGCAGCAGCTCATCGGCTTCGGCGACGCGGACTTCCGCGCGAAGTTCGACCGCTACCTCGCGCAGAAGGACGCCGCCGACTTCGCGACGTACTTCTCCAAGTGCCTCGAGACGCGCGACCTTCTGAGCGACACGTGCCGCACGGCCTTCCGGCTCTCGGGCCTGAGCGAGGCCGACTTCAAGGCGAAGTTCGAGGCCAAGCTCGACGGCGACTTCTCGGCCTGGTTCGCCAAATGCCTCGGCACGCGCGACGTGACGAGCGACGCGTGCGCCCGGGCCCAGCAGCTCATCGGCTTCAGCGACGCGGACTTCCGCGCGAAGTTCGAGCGCTACCTCGCGCAGCGCGACGCGGCCGCCAAGACCGACGAATACGCGAAGTGGCTCGAGGCGTGCGTCCTGACGCGCGACCTGGGCAGCGACGCCTGCGCGAAGGCGTGGCAGCTCTCCGGGCTCGCCTACGAGACCTTCCGCGACAAGGTCCTCGCGAAGATCAGCGGCGGCTAGACCAGCTCCTCACTTCCCCTCCTCGCGCCGAACGGCGCGCCTCCGCGGCGCGCCGTTCATTCGTACGAGGCGATGCCGTCCGGCGCGGCCACCTGGTGACGTTCGGCCCTCACGTTGCGCTCCGGCGTCCGGGACGCTTGACTTCCATGGCCATCGCCACGACACCGGCGGCCTATCCCTCGCATCGCGCGGCGGACGTCGTCCTGCGCGACGGCCGCGTCGTCCACATCCGCCCGGTGCGCGCGGACGACGAGGCCGGGGTGCTCGCCCTGCTCCGCTCGCTCTCCGCCGACGCCCGCGGGTTCCGCTTCTTCTCGCAGGCCACCGACCTGGGCGGCGAGGCGCGCCGCGCCGTCGACGTCGACTACCGCGACCGCTACGGCCTCGTCGCCCTTTCGGGCGGGGACCGGCGGGTCGTGGCGCAGGCCGCGTACTTCGCCGACGCGGGCGGGCGCGCCGAGGTCGCGTGGGTCGTCGCCGACGAGTACCGGGGCCGCGGCCTCGGGACGCTCCTGCTGGCTCACCTCGCCGAGCGCGCCGAGGAGGTCGGCGTCGGGCCGTTCGTGGCCTACGTCCTCCCGGAGAACCAACTCATGATCGAGGTGCTCCGCGAGAGCGGCCTCCCGCTGCGCAGCGCACGCGCCGACGGGCAGATCGTCTTCGAGTTCCCCACCTCGCTCTCGACCGCCGCGCGCGAGCGCTTCGAGGCACGCGAGCAGGTGGCCACGGCCGCGAGCCTCGCGTCGCTGCTGGCGCCGCGCTCGATCGCGGTCATCGGCGCGTCGCGCTCGCGCGGGACGATCGGCGGCGAGATCTTCCACAACCTGCTGGAGACCGGCTTCCGCGGCCCGGTCTATCCGGTGAACCCGCGCGCCCCGGTGATCCAGTCGGTGCGGGCGTACCCCGGCGTCGCCGAGATCCCCGACAGCGTGGACCTCGCGGTCGTCGTGGTCCCCGCGGCCGACGTCCTCGACGCGGCCCGCGACTGCGCGCGCGCGGGCGCCCGCGCGCTGGTCGTCATCTCCGCCGGGTTCGGCGAGACCGGCCCCGAGGGGCTCGCGCGGCAGCGCGAGCTCGTCGAGATCTGCCGCGCGTCGGGCATGCGCCTGGTCGGCCCCAACTGCATGGGGATCGTCAACACGGCCGCCGACGTGCGGATGAACGCGACGTTCGCGCCGACGTTCCCGCCCGCCGGGCGCGTCGGCCTCATGTCGCAGAGCGGCGCGCTCGGGCTCGCGATCATCGACCAGTGCGCGGAGCGCGGCATCGGCCTGTCGACGTTCGTCTCCGTCGGCAACAAGGCGGACGTCTCGGGCAACGACCTCCTCCAGTACTGGGAGACCGACCCGGCGACCGACGTCGCGCTGCTCTACCTCGAGTCGTTCGGCAACCCGCGCAAGTTCGCGCGCATCGCGCGCCGCGTCGCCCGGCGCAAGCCGGTCCTCGCGGTGAAGAGCGGCCGCTCCGTCGCCGGCGCGCGCGCCACCTCGTCGCACACCGGCGCGCTCGTGGCGGCGTCCGACGTCACCGTGGACGCGCTGTTCGCGCAGACCGGCGTGGTCCGCACCGACACGCTCTCCGAGCTGCTCGACGCGGCGGCGCTGTTCGCGTCGCAGCCGCTCCCGGCGGGTGACCGCGTCGGCATCGTGACCAACGCCGGCGGCCCGGCCATCCTCTGCGCGGACGCCTGCGAGGCGCGCGGCCTGCGCGTCCCGCCGCTGCCCGAGGCCGTCCGCGGCGCGCTGCGCGCGGCGCTCCCGCCCGAGGCCTCGGTCGCGAACCCCGTCGACATGATCGCGTCGGCGACGCCCGAGCAGTACGCCCAGGCCATCCACGCGCTCGCCGCGTCCGACGCGGTGGACGCGATCGTCGCGATCTTCATCCCCCCGCTCGTGACGCGGCTCGAGGAGGTGGCGCGGGCGATCGCGGCCGAGGCAGGCCGGCTCCCCCGGCCGGTCCCGCTCCTCGCGGTGCTCATGGCCGAGGACCGCGCGCAGTCGGTCATGGCCGCGGCGCGCGTGCCGGTGTACCCCTACCCCGAGGACGCCGCGCGCGCGCTCGCCCACGCGGTGAAGCACGCCGCCTGGCGCGCGAGGCCGGAGTCCGCGCCGCCGGTCTTCGCCGACATCCGCCCGGACGCCGCGGACGCGGTCATCCGGGGGGCGCTGGAGGCTGAGCCCGGCTGGCTCGATCCGGCGGAGGTCGCGGCGCTGCTGGGGGCCTACGGGCTGCCGCTCGCGCCCTTCCGAGTCGCCGCGGATCCGGCCGCGGCGGGCGCGGCGGCGGAGGCGCTCGGCGGCGCGGTCGCGCTGAAGGCGATCGCGCCGGGCCTGGTGCACAAGACCGAGGCCGGCGCGGTGCGCCTCGGCCTCGCCGGGCGCGAGGCGGCCGCGCGCGCGGCGGCGGAGCTCGTGGCGTCGCTCGGGCCTTCGACACGTTTCCTCGTGCAGACGATGGCCGAGCCCGGCGTGGAGATGCTCGTGGGCATGGTCCACGACGCGTCGTTCGGCCCGGTGGTCGCCTGCGGCGCGGGCGGCACGTCGGTCGAGCTGCTGCGGGACGTGAGCGTCCGCGTCGCGCCACTCGCCGCCGCCGACGCGGGCGAGATGGTCCGCGCGCTCCGGACGTTCCCGCTGCTGGACGGCTACCGCGGACGGCCAAAGGCCGACGTCGCGGCGCTCGAGGACGTCGTCCTGCGCGTGTCGGCGCTGGTCGAGGCGCACCCCGAGATCGCCGAGCTGGACTGCAACCCGGTGATCGTGGGACCGAACGGCGCGGTCATCGTGGACGCCCGCGTCCGCGTCGCGCCGGTCGCGCCGCGGCCGCCGCTGTCGTCGCTGGTCGCGCCGTAGCATCGGCGGCATGCGCATCGGGATCCTGACCGGCGGCGGCGACGTCCCCGGCCTGAACCCGGTCATCAAGAGCGTCGTCTACCGCTCGACCGAGCTCGGGTACGAGGTCGTCGGCATCCGCCGCGGCTGGGAAGGGCTCACGCACATGCGGCCCGGCCCCGCGCTCGATCCCGACTACGCGCGCCCGCTCGACCGCGCCAACACGCGGACGATCGACCGCACCGGCGGGACGATGCTGCACACCTCGCGTACGAACCCGGCGCGGATGAGCGCGCGGCGCCTGCCGGAGACGCTCGACGCCGCCGACCGCTCACGGCTCGCGATCGCCGGGGACCTGTACGACCTCACGCCGGTGGTGCTGCGCAACATCGGACGGCTCGGCCTCGACTGCCTCGTCACGATCGGCGGCGACGACACGCTCTCCTTCTCGGAGGTGCTCGTGCGCGAGGGCGTCCGCCTCGTCGCGATCCCGAAGACGATGGACAACGACGTCCAGGGCACCGAGTACTGCATCGGCTTCTCGACGGCGATCACACGCGCGAAGGAGCTCGTCGACCGCCAGCGCACCACGCTCGGCTCGCACGAGCGCATCGGCATCTTCCGCATCTTCGGCCGCGACGCGGGCTTCAGCGCGCTCCAGGCCGCGTACATCACCTCGGCGCGCTGCCTCATCCCCGAGGCGCCGTTCGACCTCGACCGGCTGGTGGCGCTCATGGTGGAGGACAAACGCTCCAACCCCTCCCGCTACGCCCTCGTCATCGCGGCCGAGGGCGCCATGTGGCGGGGCGGATCGCTCGCCGAGTACGGGCCACCCGACGCGTACGGGCACCGGCGCAAGGCGAACGTCGCGGAGACCCTCGCCGCGGAGATCCGCGCGCGCACCGGCGAGGACACCATCGCGATGGAGCTCACCTACGACCTGCGCAGCGGCCAGGCCGACGCGCTCGACCAGACCGTCGCGATCACCTTCGCGAACATCGCGACGGACCTCATCCGCGACGGGGTGTTCGGGCGGATGGTGGCGATCCAGGGCGGGAACTTCGTCCACACGACGCTGCCCGACCCCGCGCTCGGGCCGCGTCGTGTGGACGTCGCGCGTCAGTACAACCTCGAGCGTCTGCGCCCGCAGTACGCCGACCGGCTCGGCGCCTCGATCTTCCTCTCGGCGCCGCCGGCCTAGGCCGGCACGGCCTCCCGGGCGGGCGTCGCCGAGCGCTTGGCGGACGCCGCGCCGCAGACGGTCTCGATGATGAGACGGCTCGACACGTACGGGTCGACGTTCGCGTTCGGACGACGGTCCTCGATGTAGCCCTTGCGCTCCTTCGCGACCTGCCACGGGATGCGGATCGAGGCGCCTCGGTCGGACACGCCGTAGCGGAACTCCCTGTACGAGCAGGTCTCGTGGAGACCGGTGAGCCGCTCCTCGATGCCGAAGCCGTAGTTCTCGATGTGGAGCGCGTGGCGGGTGCCCAGCGCCTCCGCGGCGGCGACGCACGCGTCGTACGACTCGCGCATCTCGTTGGTTGAGAAGTTGTGGTGCGCGCCCGCGCCGTTCCAGTCGCCGCGGACCGGCTTCGGGTAGAGCGTCGCGCTCACGCCGAAGTTCTCGCCGACGCGGTACAGGAGCCAGCGCGCGAGCCAGAGCTGGTCGCCGATCTCCGGTGCGGTGAGCGGGCCGACCTGGAACTCCCACTGTCCGGGCATGACCTCGGCATTGATGCCCGAGATCTTGATCCCGGCCTTCAGGCAGGCGTCGAGGTGCGCCTCGACGACGTCACGACCGAACACCTCGTCGGCGCCGACGCCGCAGTAGTAGCCGCCCTGCGGCGCCGGGAAGCCGTTGTCCGGGAACCCGAGCGGGCGCGCGCCCTTGAAGAACGTGTACTCCTGCTCGATCCCGAACCACGGATCGAACGAGGCGTACTTCTTCCCCATCTCCGCGCTCGCACGCCGGGTGTTCGACGGATGCGGCTGCCCGCTCACGAGCATGACCTCGCAGAGCACGAGCTTGTCGTCGCCGCCGCGGATCGGATCCGGGATGACCGTCACCGGCTCGAGGACGCAGTCGGACTTGTCGCCGGTCGCCTGCTGGGTGCTCGATCCGTCGAAGGCCCAGATCGGAGGGTTCTCGCCCCTCGGGACGATCTTCGTCTTCGAGCGCAGCTTCTGCGTCGGCTGCGTGCCGTCGATCCAGATGTACTCCGCGCGGTAGACACCCATTCGCACTCTCCCTACTCCGTGTCGGTACGCGGGCACCCGCCGAATGAGGCCCGCTCCGACGAGTCTCCCGGAGCGGGCCGCCGCCCGTCAGTGGCCGAGGTGGTGCCGGAGGGTTGCGGAAGGGTGGCGGCGCGCTGGGGACGTGACGTCAAGGGGGGTCGAACGTCACCTCGGCACGAGCCACGCGGACCGTGGACGACGCCGGAAGGGTGCCCCAAGAGACGACCTCCGTCTCTCGGCACGGCCTCGCGGCCGCGGGAGCATCCGCGCATGGACGAGGGTCCGGTCTGGCGCGAGCACGTCATGGGAGAGCTCGCATGCCCGGCCTGTGGCACCCCGTTCGGGCAGGGTGACCTCGACTTCGCACCGCTTGGCGAGGGCGGCTGGATCTTCGACTGCCTGTGCCGAGCCTGCCGCCGGCGCAGCTTCTGCATCGTGACGCTCCGCGAGGCGCGGGCGCCGGGCGGTCACCGCGAGCCGACGATCACGATGGACGACGTGCTCGATGCCCACCGCGTCCTGAGCCGCTACCGCGGCGACGCGAACGGGCTGTTCGTGCGTCCGGCCGTCTGAGCGGCGCCCCGGCACGTCGATAGATCCGGGCTACCGAACGACGAACGAGGTCCTCGCCGACTCCCCGGCGCACCGGACCACGATCGGCCAGTCCCCGGGCGTCGTGGCCGCGCCGACCGTCCAGGACCAGACGGCGATGCCGTCCGGACCGGCGACGCGCGGCTCGAGGCCGTCCGCCACGCTCTGCCCGCTCCGGTACAGCACGGTGATGGAGCACGCCGCTCCGGGAGCGGTCGCGACGGCCACCCGCCCGGTGCCACCGCGAACGACCGGACTGCGTACCGACGTGAAGCGAACGGCGCCGAGCGCCGGTGTGGTCGCGCTGGCCGGCGCGCTCGGGCTCGGCTGCCCGCCGCTCCGGAGATCGCGCGGCACCGCCCGCGGCGGTGCGCAGGACATCGCGAGCGCCGCGACGACGAGCACAGGGGTCACGCCGCGCATCACTCGATACGACGGACGGTCCTTGCTCGCTACGATGCCCGCCGGAGGGGTGATGCCGCGTCACCGCGTCGCGTGGGTCGCCATGGTCGCGCTCATGGCCGCGTGCGCACCGGGAGCACTGCCGCAGGAGCCGGTCGGCTCGGGGCGCGCGGCCTCGGCCTCGCCTGAGCCGCCGGCCGCATCGGCGCCGCCGGAGGCGACCGCGCCGGCCGACGTCGCGGCGAGCTCCGCCCGGCGTGAGCGTGCGCGGGTGGTCTCGGTGACCGACGGCGACACGATCCGCGTCAGCATCGACGGGCGCGGCGTCTCGGTCCGCTACATCGGCATCGACGCCCCGGAGACGGTGGATCCCCGCCGGCCCGTCGGGTGCTTCGGGAAAGAGGCGTCGGACGCGAACACCCGGCTCGTCGCGGGCAGGACCGTCGAGCTCGAGAAGGACGTGAGCGAGACCGACCGCTACGGGCGGCTGCTGCGGTACGTGTACGTCGAGGTCGAGGGGCGCGGGATGGTGATGGTCAACGAGGAGCTCGTCCGAGCGGGCTACGCGCGAGCCTCGACGTACCCGCCCGACGTCAAGTACGAGGATCGCTTCAGGGCGCTCGAGGCCCAGGCGCGGGCCGGCGGCGCCGGCCTCTGGGGACCCGCGTGCGCGCCAGAACCGCACCGGAGTACGTCAGCTTGAAGTTCCCAGAGCGCGCATGGACATCCTCGCCGCCTTCCGTGAGCTCGGCAGCTACCGCGCCGCGGCCGACCTCTGCGGCACCACGCACAAGACCGTTCGGCGCAGCCTCGAGCGACAGCAGCAGAGTCCGCCGCCGCGCCCACCCGCCGGCACGACACCGCCGTCGCCGCCGACGTCGCGCGCCAGAAGGTCGCGTCGACCGACGGGCGCATCTCGGCCCAAGCGGCTGCTGCCGTTGGCGCGAGCGGTCGGGTACAGCGGATCGGCGCGCAACCTCCGGCGCCTGGTGCGCGCCGAGAGGGAGGCGTGGCGAATCGCCCTGTCGAGCCAAGCGCGCGGCCGCGTCGGGTCGGCTGTACAGCGCGCGGACCATCTCCTTGGACCCTGTGCTGATCAGCCCGTCGCGCGCGCTGCGGCCGCAAGGCTGCGCCGCACGAGCACTATGACCAGCACGATGATGACCGCGACGGGGAGGGCCGCCCACGCGCCGAGCTGCTCTGTGATCCCGGCGGTGCCGCCGCGCAGCCACGCGTACAGGCCCATGAGGAACTCGGGGCTGTAGCTCGTCGCGCCCGTCAGAGCGACCCACAGCACCAGCACGCCCATCGACCACAGCAGCAGCGCCGACGCGATCCCAGTGCTCGTCGTGTGGACCTCGCGTCCGGCGAGGCGGAGCGTGACGACTCGTGTGCGCAGCGCCGGGTGCGACAAGATGTCCAGACGCTGCCCGAACAGCGCGATGACGAGCAGCGGGAACACCATCCCGACCACGTATAGCAGCCCGATCGCGACGGCCATCCACCAGGTCGGCGCGGTGATACCGAGAGCGAGCACGCCGGCGAGCACCGGCGCGCAGCAGGAGCTCGCCACACCCGAGAAGGCGCCGAGCGCGAAGGCCGAGGCGCCGCCGGGGCGCCCGAGCTTCGGGCTCCACGGCACGGGAAGCGACCACCCGCCGCGGAGGGCGAGCACGCCGAGGAGAAGCAGCAGCACGCCTCCGAGGACGAACAGCTGCTCGTGCAATTGGGGCACGAGTTGCGCGAGCCCAGCGATCCCCCAGGCGATGGGAAGGAGCACGACGGCGAGGCCAGCCGCGAAGATGAGCGTCATGCGCACGAGCTGCCAGCGTCCGTGCTGGACGCCTGCGGCGAGGTAGCTCGGCAGGAGGAAGGTGAGGCAGCACGGCGCGATGAGCGCAAGCATCCCGCCGAAGAAGGCGGCCGCGAGCGAGACCGGGCCGAGGAACGGATCCATGACCTCAGCTCTTGTTCAGCGTCTTCTGCGGTGCCTCGAGCGCGGCGCGGATGCGCTTCTCCGACGGGCGTCCGTACTGCACGAACGTGCCGTCGACGAAGATCGCCGGCGGGAAGAGCGCGCCGTTGTCGAGCATGAGCGCTCGGTCCGCCTCGCTGTCAACGATGCGAACCGTCGTGCGCAGGTCGAACTCACCCGACAGCCGCTCGAGCAGCTTCCGCGCGTCCTCGCACCAGTGGCACCCGGGGGCGGTGAGCACGAGGACCTCGGTCACTTGCCGAGCGCCTTCGCCACGTCGTCGAGGAGCTGCGGGACCGGCACGTACATCTCGACCGCGTCCTGTCGCCAAAGGACCTTGCCGCTCTGGTCAAGGAGGACGAACGCGTGTCCGGGCGTCTGCTCCGGGTGCATGCTCACGAAGACCGTCCCGTACTGTCGAGAGACGCTGAGCGTCTCATCGGAAAGCAGAGGCATGCCGAGGACGTTCTCCTGACGCGCTCCCTCCTTCAGTTGGCCTAGCGGGTTGGGCGCGATGCTGACGAGCTTCACATTCAACTCTCCGAGGCGCGCCTCCTCACGCCGGATGTCGCGCATCTCCTGGAAGCACGGCGGGCAACCCAGCCCCTCCTGGAAGAACAGCAGGACGTTCGACGACTTCTGCGCATCCGCGAGGCGGAACGTCGTGCCGTTCACGTCGGGAAGGCTGAAGTCCGGCGCGGTCTTGCCGACGACGAGCACGATGCGCGGATCGGTGCCGGCGGTTGCGGTGGTGCCGGCGGTGTTGCCGGCCGGCTGGGGGGTATCGAACGCGCCCGTGGCGCGGGCGACTCCAATGAGCGCGACGACCGCGACCCCGAGGACGAGCGGCGCGAGCCATGGCCGCGCCCTACGTGCTCGTCGCCGCTGCCGGTCCGGCTGACCCATGTGCACCTCCGCGGAACGCCTTGTCCCGCACCCGCTTGTCCGTCGTCACGCGAGGGAACGCGCGAGGCGACCGCGAAGGCCGATGTCCCGGCTATCGCCCCCGGACGAGCCCGTCGTCGCCTTCGTAGGCCATCTCGTCTGATACGCCGGAGAGCGCCTCGTCCGCCCCCGCTGCACCTGCCGCAGGAGGTCACGCTGACTCCGGTACGACAGATCGAGCGTCGCGCCTGGATCCTCGGCGAGGAGCGCACGAATGCTGCCGTCCCGGTCGGTACGCGTCATCGGCACGATGATGGGGAAGGAGGATTAGCCGGGGCTGTGAGAGCGCTTAGCGCCGCATGAGAGGACGCACGTGTCCTGTTCGAGCGAGATCCCCGGCGGAGCGCTGCTCCGTCCGGTGCGCAACGTCGTCCCGCGCCATCAGCTGCGACTGCCGCGCGACCTCGCCCTTGCGGCCGCTCTGTTCGCCCCCTCCGTGGCTCGCGAGATGCGTCGACGCCCGTCCGGCGCCGAGCAGGCGCCGAGCCCGACCCGCCCGGGCCTTTCCGCTCTCAGACCCTGCCAAGCCAAGATGCGGCCTCGTCTCAGCGGCGCTGCGTAGCGTGCAGGCCGGAAGCCACGCCCGGGAGGCAGGGATCGACATGGTGCGCACGATCGAGCGCGTGAGCGTGCGGCTGCACGACGCGCTCGAGGCGACCGTGGCCGCGAGCGCGTGAACGGCGCCGGGCGGACGTTCCCGCTGGTCGGCACGGTGCCGCGGCCTGCGGCCGTTCGCGCGCGTGGCGGTTCGCGCGAGGTCGTACATCGGGCCGGGCCGATCGCCTGCACCGAGATGGGCACGGGAACGCCGACGCTGGTGTTCCTCCCCGGCCTCGGCGCCACCTCGCGGTACTGGGAGCGGCGTGTGGCGCCGCTCGCCGGATCGCACCGTCTGGTCCTGGTGGACCTGCTGGGCTTCGGTCGTTCGCCAAAGCCGTGGACCCGCTACACCGTCGAGCGACACGTGGAGGAGCTGCACCGGATCCTCGATGGCCGCGGACCGGTGACGATCGTCGGTCACTCGTTCGGCTGCACGGTCAGCATGGCCTACGCGTCTCGCCATCCCGAGCAGGTGAGCGGCCTCGTGCTGCTGAGCCCGCCGTACTTCGGGAGCGAGCGGCAGGCGATCGAGCACGTGCGGGGTGCCTACGCGCCCATCGGGTGGATCCTCACGAACATCGCGCTCGCGAGCGTGGCCTGCGTCGTCACCCGGCGCGTGCTGGGGCGCCTGCTGCCCTACCTCATCCGCGATCAGCCGCGCGAGCTGGTCGAGGACCTGGTGCGCCACACCTGGCGCTCGTTCACCTCCACCCTATGGGAGGGCATCTACCGCTACGACCCCGGTGCGGACGCGGTGCACCTGCCGCCGCGGCTGCCCGTGCTCATCCTGCACGGGGACCAGGACCGGACCGCGCCGCTCGACGGCGCCAGGTCGCTCGCCGCAATGATCCCGGGTGCCACGCTGCGCGTGCTCCGCGGCGTCGACCACGACCCGCTCGCGCGACGCACCGCCTGGTGCGTCGATGTGCTCCACGAGTTCGTCGCCGAGAGGTCGCGTCGACCTCGCGCGCATCGTCGCGACCAACACCCACACGCCTCGTACCCCGCGCTCGAAACGCACGCCTGATCGCCCCGACCGCTCGATGCGTCAGACGTCACACTGAGGCGACGGTGGGAATCGAACCCACGGTCGGGGTTTTGCAGACCCCTGCCTTAACCACTTGGCTACGTCGCCCAAGGGCGAGAGGCGTGCGAGCCGCGGCCGTCTGACCTCGCGGAAATCGCCCCGCCGTGCCCAAGTCTACCGACCCGCAGCCCGTGGCACTCGGAGTGCATTCCACCCGCACATGTCCACCCACGTCGCCGAGCAGCCCGGCGCCCTCGCCCGCAACTGGGGCCTCACGCTGGCCCGCGGCCTCGCCGCGATCGCGCTCGGGCTCGCCGCGTTCACCTTCCCCGGCATCACGCTCACCGCGCTGGTCTGGCTCTGGGGCGCCTACGCGGTCATCGACGGCATCGCCGCGCTCGTCGCCGCGTTCGCCCACGACGACCAGCGCTGGTGGCACTACGTCGAGGGCCTCGCGGGGATCATCGCCGGCGTCGTCGCGTTCGCGCTGACCGGACTCAGCGCGCTGCTCCCCCTCTTCATCATCGCGGCCTGGGCCATCGTGACCGGCGTCTTCGAGATCATCGCGGCGATCCGCCTGCGGGACCAGCTCCGCGACGAGTGGATCCTCGCGCTCGCCGGCTTCGTCTCGCTCGTGCTCGGCGTCACGCTCGCGAGCGTCCCCGACGCGGGCCTCCTCGTGACGGTCGGGCTCGTCGGCGCCAGCGCGCTGCTGTTCGGCATCAGCCTGGTCGTCCTCGCGTTCCGCGAGCGCTCCACCGTCTAGTCACCTCTAGGCTCCCGACATGATCCGATCGGCGACAGCGACACGCGTCGCGGGCTCCCGGTCGTCAACCGCACGATCATCGCGATCAACGTCCTCGTCTTCGTCATGCTCCAGATCCCGAGCGACGCGTTCACGATGGGCGTCAGCGTCATCCCGCGCGAGATCACGCGGGGCGTCGACCTCGTCGGGTCGCAGACCGTCGCCCTCGCCGACGGCACGACGGCGGTGATCGACGAGGCGCCCGGGCCGCCGCCGATCTGGCTCACGCTCTTCACGTCGATGTTCATGCACGCCGGGTGGGCGGCATCGGCGGCTTCCTCACCGGGCTCGTGATCGCCTTGGCCGTGCGCACCCCGGCGCGCGATGGCACGCGGCGGACCTCCCCGCTTTAGAGGATGCGCGCGAGCCGCTCGACGTCCTCGGCGGTCTGGGCGCGGCCGTCGAGGCGGTAGGCCTGGGACAGCAGCGAGCACTTCTCCTTCGCGACGTCGCGCCGGCCGAGGCCGCAGTCGACCTCGATGAGCAGCCGGTGCGCCTCGCGGTCGGTGAAGCCGTGACCGATGTAGTCGAGGAGCACGTCCGACGCCGAGGCGAGCTTGCCGAGCGCGAGCAGGCGACGCGCGGCGTCGAGCACGGCGTCGGTCGCGCGCAGGTCGCCCGCGCCGGTGAGGATCGCGGCGCGCGAGGCGGCGACCGCGGCGGCGTCGTCGCCGCTCCCCGATACGCGGAGGAGCGCGAGCTGCTGGTCGACGTCGACCATCGGCCTGGGCTGCGGCTGCGCACGAGCGACGCGCCCCACGACGCCGGCGCGCGCGAGCACGTCGACGGGCTCGCCGGCCTCCCGTGCGTCGGCGAACGGCACGGACGGGGCGGCCGTCGCCGCGGCGAGGACCGCGACGGGCACCACGGGCTCGGGCGTGAGCGTCGGCGCGGCCGCCGCGCGCCGGATCGCGAGCTGTGGCGGCGGCTCGGGCGCGGGTCGCCTCACCTCGGCGGGCGGCTTCATCCGCGGCGCCGTCGCGCCCCCGTCGATCCGGTCGACGAGCGCGACGAGCGCGGGGAGGTCGCCGAGCGTCTCGCGGCCGTACGCGAGCTCGAGCAGCGCACGCCGCGAGTCGCCCTGGAGCAGCGCCGCATCGACGTAGCGCGCGTACTCCTCCACCGCCCCCGGGAGATCGCCCTGGTTCGCGAGCGCCGCCGCGAGCCGCCGGTGCGCCGCGAGGTCCAGCGGCGCGAGGGCGACGGCCTCCGCCAGCACCGACACGGCCGACGCCCGGTCGCCCTTGCGCGCGAGCGCGGCCGCCCCGTCGCGGAGCGTCGCGAGCGCCGCGGCCCCGTCCTCGAGCGCGGCGAGGGTCCGCGCGAGCCCGACGTGGGCGTCGGCGTCGCCGTGCTTGCGGACGAGCTCCCCGTACGCCTTCTCGGCCTGGCGCAGCTTCCCCGCGGCGAGGAGCTTCGCCGCCGCGTCGGACGCGAGCCGGTGGCCGCCCGAGACGCGCCGCGGGGCGTGCCCCGCGCACGCCGCGAGCGCCGCGGCGAGCTCGTCGGCGCGCTCCGCGCCGAGGGCGCGCGCGCCGCGCTCGCGCACGCGGGCGACGAGCTCGGCGACGCGGTCCGGCGTCACGGTGTTCGCGTTCACGCCCATCGCGTGCAGCTCGCGCGCGAGGAACTGCTGGGCGGCCGGGCCGAAGTAGCCCTTGGCGACCCCGAGCAGCGACTCGGCAAGGGCGTTCAATCGTCGCCTCCCGCCGCGTCGTCGGACAGCGCGTAGAAGCGCAGCGCGTTGAGCATGCGGTCGAATGCCGCGGCTACCTCGCGCGTGATGTCGTCCCCCGCGCGAGTGTCGAACCGCGCGACGCGGAGGTCGACGTCGCCGGTGGAGACGGCCGTCGCCTCGCCGACGAGCCGGCGGAGCGGCCCCACGAGCGAGCGGGTGAGGACGACGCCGATGACGAACGACAGCAGGAGCCCGATCGCGACGGCGGAGAGCGCGTTGTACGTCGCGTCGTCCGCGGCCTTCAGGTATGTCGCGAGCGGCACCGCGAGGACGTACGCCCACGGCTTGGCCACCAGCCGCGTGACCACGCCGCGCTGCTCGCCGGTGCCCGATCCGTACGCGAACTCCGCGGTGGTCGCGGCGCCCGTCGGCAGCGCGTCGAGCGCGGTCTTCAGCGTCGGCAGCGCGTCGACGACGAGGTCGCTCGGCTGCTTGAGGTTCCCGAAGCGCTTGTCGGCGATGAGCCGCTGCGCCGTCGCCGCGTCGATCGGCGCGATCGGACGGTAGATGAGCGTCTCGGCCTGGTCGCGCCTGCCCTTCGTCTCCGACACCGCGAGGCGGACCCCGTAGTCGTCCAGGAGGAAGCCGTGCGTGCCGGCGCCGACCGATCCTCCGTCGGACTCGACGAGGTCCCAGATCGCCGCGAGGTTGACGCGCGTGCGCACGACCGCCAGGACGCTCCTGCCGTCGCTCACCGGCGCGGAGAAGAACAGCGCCGGCCGGTTGGTGATGACCGAGTAGCTGGGGTCGCTGATGTACGGCGTCCCCTTCATCGCCGTCGTGAAGTACTCGCGGAACTTGACGCTCGTGCCCTCGTCGCTGCCGATCGAGGCCGCGGTGATCGTGCCGTCGGGCCCGACGACGGCGACCGATTCGTACTCCGGCGAACGCTCCGCCGCGGCCGCGAGCGCGACCTTCGCGGCCGCCTTCGCGCCGGGGTCCGCGAGGTTGGCGGCGTAGCGCACGATGTCCGGGAGCTTGCCGACGAGCTTGATGTCCCCGAGGCGGCTCAGAAGGTACGCGTCGATCGCGCCCGCCGTCGAGGTCGAGCGCTGGACGATGTGCATCACCCCGAGGCTGGTCAGGTCGCGGCGCGTGCTGCTGATCGAGACGGCGCTGACGAGCGCGACGGGCACGACGCCCACGAGCAGGAGCGCCGCGAGCACCTTCTGCCAGAGCCGCGGACGCAGCCAGGACATCCTGGGTCCCCCTCCGCGCCTGCCTCCCCCGCCACCCGCGTCCGGCAATCCTTGTCAGCCAGCCAGGCGCCCGCGAGTCATGCGAACGGGTGCAACTCGTACCGAAAAGGGGCTAGTACTCAGCGGATGGCGCGAGGGCTGCGCCGCAGGTCGCGCAGGAGCCCGCGGAGCAGCCTCTTGGAGGCCTCGACTCCGAGGCGATCGTCGTCCGTGAGACCCGAGCGCTCCTGATCCGTCCGCCACCAGCACTCGAAGCCCCACAGGCGCTCGTCGGCGACGCGCAGCCGCGGGATCCCGCTGCCGGGACGGCGCGGCTCCCCGCTCTCGAAGTCGAAGAAGCCCTCGAACACCGCGGCCTCGCCGGTGCGATCGGGCTCGCCCTCGCGGGCGTCGAGGAGGATCACGCACGCCGTGCCGGGGCGGACGTCGGCCGGGCCGCGCGGCTCGCCACGTCCGCGCCCGCCGCGCCGCGTCCGTCCGCGGCCGCGCTCGGCGCGCGGCTCGAGGGCACGTTCGTCGCGTCGTGCGATCCGCCGGTCGTCACCCGGTGCGGGTCGACGCTCGCCGCGCGGCGTGCGGTCGCGCGGCGAGGCCGGACGCTCGGGCTGCGCCGCCGCCTGCTGCGGCCGCGGCGGACCCCGACGACGTCCGCCGCGCGCGCGCCGACGTGGTGGACGTGGCCCCTCTGGCACACCGTGAGTGTGACATCTCCGCGACATACACTCGATGGAGGTGAGAGACGACGGCCTCCACGAGGTCTTCGACGAATTCAAGCGGCAGCTCCCCGACGTCGACCCCCAGGAGACGGAGGAGTGGATCGAGTCGCTCGACGCGCTCGTCGCGAGCGCGGGGCCCGAGCGCGCGCGCTTCGTCCTTTACAAGCTCCTCAAGCGCGCCCGGATGCTGCAGATCGGGCTGCCGCCGCTCACGCAGACGCGCTACATCAACACCATCTCGCCCGAGCAGGAGCCTGAGTTCCCCGGCGACGAGGCGATGGAGCACCGCATCCGGCAGTTCATCCGCTGGAACGCGGTCGCGATGGTCGTACGCGCGAACCACCACTACGAGGGCATCGGCGGCCACCTCGCGACCTACGCGTCCTCGGCGACGCTCTACGAGGTCGGTTTCAACTACTTCTTCCGCGGCAAGGACCACCCGGGCGGCGGCGACCACGTCTTCTTCCAGGGGCACGCCTCGCCGGGGATCTACGCGCGGGCGTTCCTCGAGGGCCGCCTCAGCGAGTCGCAGCTCGACCGCTTCCGCCGTGAGGTCCTGCCCGGTGAAGGCCTTTCCTCATATCCGCACCCGCGCCTGATGCCCGACTTCTGGGAGTTCCCGACCGTGTCGATGGGCCTCGGGCCGCTCGCCGCGATCTACCAGGCGCGCTTCGACCGCTACCTGCACAACCGCGGGATCACCGACACCGGCGGCCAGCGCGTGTGGGGCTTCCTCGGCGACGGCGAGTGCGACGAGCCCGAGGCGCTCGGCGCGCTGCACGTCGCCGCGCGCGAGGGGCTCGACAACCTGACGTTCGTCGTGAACTGCAACCTGCAGCGGCTGGACGGCCCGGTGCGCGGCAACGGCAAGATCATCCAGGAGCTCGAAGCGGTGTTCCGCGGCTCGGGCTGGAACGTCATCAAGGTCGTGTGGGGACGCGAGTGGGACGGCCTCCTCGCGCGCGACGTCGACGGCCTGCTGGTGAACCGCATGAACGAGACGACCGACGGCGAGTCGCAGCGCATGACCGTCTCCGACGGCGCGTACATCCGCGAGCACTTCTTCGGCCCCGACCCGCGGCTGCGCGCGCTGGTCGAGCACCTCTCGGACGAGGACCTGCGCAAGCTGCGGCGCGGCGGCCACGACTACCGCAAGGTCTACGCCGCCTACAAGGCCGCGACCGCGCACCGCGGCGCGCCGACGGTCATCCTCGCGCAGACGGTGAAGGGCTGGGCGCTCGGCCCGTCGGTCGAGGGGCGCAACATCACGCACCAGGCGAAGAAGCTCACCTACGAAGAGCTCAAGCTGTTCCGCGACCGGCTCGAGCTCCCCATCCCCGACGAGCGGCTCATGGAGGACCCGCCCTACTACACGCCGGGACCCGACAGCCCCGAGATCCGCTACATGCTCGAGCGCCGCCGCGCGCTCGGCGGGTTCGTGCCCCGGCGCGTCGTGCGGCCGGTCGCGGTGGCGGCACCGAAGGACGAGACGTACGCGGAGTTCCCGAAGGGCTCCGGCAAGGCGGCCGCCTCGACGACGATGGCGTTCACGCGCCTGCTGCGGAACCTGCTGCGCGACCCGAACGTCGGCAGGCGCGTCGTCCCGATCATCCCCGACGAGGCGCGCACGTTCGGCATGGACCCGCTCTTCAAGGAGGTCGGCATCTACTCGCCGCTCGGCCAGCGCTACGAGCCGGTCGACGCCGAGACGCTGCTCCCCTACCGCGAGGCGACCGACGGGCAGGTGCTCGAGGAGGGCATCACCGAGGCGGGATCGATGGCGAGCTTCACCGCGGCCGGCACGTCCTACGCGACGCACGGCCAGCCGATGATCCCCTTCTACATCTTCTACTCGATGTTCGGCTTCCAGCGGACGATGGACCAGATCTGGGCGTTCGGCGATCAGCGCGGGCGCGGCTTCCTCATGGGCGCCACCGCCGGACGCACCACGCTCAACGGCGAGGGGCTGCAGCACGAGGACGGCCACAGCCAGCTGCTCGCGACGGCGATCCCGAACGTCCGCGCGTACGACCCCGCGTTCGCGTACGAGACGTCGGTCATCGTGCGCGACGGCATCCGCCGCATGCTCGCCGACGAGGATCGCTTCTACTACATCACCCTGTACAACGAGAACTACCCGATGCCGCCGATGCCCGAGGGCGTGGAGGAGGGCATTCTGCGCGGGATCTACCTCTTCCGGAGGGGCGAGGAGGGCAGACGGCGCGTCACGCTCCTCGGCTCGGGCCCGATCCTCCTCCAGACGCTCCGGGCGCAGGAGATCCTCCAGGAGCGGTACGACGTCTCGGCTGACGTGTACAGCGTCACGAGCTACCAGCAGCTGCGGAACGACGCGCTCGAGTGCGAGCGCTGGAACCGGCTGCATCCCAGTGAGCAGGCGAGGATCCCGTACGTCGTGCAGGTGCTCGGCGGCGCGACGCCGATCGTCGCCGCATCCGATTACCTGAAGGCGATCCCCGACCAGATCGGCCGCTGGATGAGCCGGCCGTTCGTCCCGCTGGGGACCGACGGCTTCGGCCGCAGCGACACGCGTGACGCCCTGCGCCGCTTCTTCGAGGTGGACGCGGAGAGCATCGCCGCCGCGTCGCTCCACGGCCTGCAGGAGTGCGAGCAGTACGGCGCGGACGGGGTCGCGAAGGCGATCCGCGACCTCGGCCTCGATCCCGCGAAGCCGGAGCCCCGCGTCTCGTAGCCGCGCCTGCGCACGTCGTCAGGCCGTGAGGTCGGGGACCAGCTCGAGCGCCTGAACGTGCCGCGGACGCATCACCGAGAAGTGGCGCCGGTCGAGCGTCGCGAGCTTCCGCTCTCCGAGCCGCTCGACGATCGCCAGGATCGCCGCGTCGACGTAGCCTACGCGCAGGTCTCGGTACGTCGATCGAAGGTCGATCACGCGTACGAGATCGCCGTCGACCACGTGCGCGAAGTCGACCCTGCCGGCGTGCACATCGCCGAGCACCCGATCGAATCCCCGCGCGAGCCCCTTCACGCCGCACCAGTAGTCGAGCTCCGCGAGGACCGGCTCGGGTACGACCAGCCGCTGCGCGCCTCGAAGGAGGGCGGCACAGCGGGCATGCGCAGGGTCGGCGCGATCGAGAGCGGCGAGTAGAACGCCCGTGTCGAGGATGAGCGTCACGCGCGGTCGGGCGGTTCGCTCGCGTACGGCTCGGCCACGTACCTGTCGTCGATCTCCGACGCCGACGGCCCGCGACCCCTCGAGTCTCCCATCCCGATGAAGGTCGGACCCGAGGGCCTGCGGCCCAGGGCCTCCTCGAGGGCATCGCGGACGACCCGCGCGACCGAGACGCCGCGTTCGGCGGCCCGCTTCTTCACCCTGCGGATGAGATCGTCGTCGGCTTGCACGATGAACCGTCGCATGATGACATGATATCAGTCCTCCGAGCAGTCGCCCAGTCACGCACCTGCCGCGTAGCAGGACCTCAGGCCGCCGGCGCCGCAGGCGGAGACGGGCGACCGCGAACGCGCATGTTCAGCAGCTCGACGAAGACGCTGAACGCCATCGCGAAGTAGATGTAGCCGCGCGGGATGTTCACGTCCACGCCGTCGGCGATGAGCGCCGTGCCGATGAGCAGCAGGAACGCGAGGGCGAGCATCCGGATCGTGGGGTGGCGCAGCACGAAGCCCGCGATGACCCCCGAGCTCACGAGCATCACGCCGACCGCGATGACGATGGCCGCGATCATGACCCACACCTGCTCCGCGAGACCGACCGCGGTGAGCACCGAGTCGAGGCTGAAGACGACGTCGAGCGCGAGGATCTGCGCGATCACCGCGCCGAACGACGCGACCGGCCGTGCCTCGATCTCACGCCCCTCGAGCAGCTCGTGGATCTCGCTCGTGGCCTTGCCGAGGAGGAAGAGCCCGCCGGCGATGAGAATGAGGTCTCGCCCGGACAGCTCGTTCCCGAGGATCGTCAACAGCGGAGCGGTGAGGCCGATGAGCCAGGTGATCGAGAGGAGCAGGCCGATGCGGAGGAACATCGCGATCGTGAGCCCGGTGCGGCGGGCGCGCTCCTGCTCCCATCGCGGCAGCTTCGCGGCGACGATCGAGATGAAGATGACGTTGTCCACGCCGAGCACGATCTCGAGGACCGTGAGCGTGACGAGCGCGGCCAACGTCGTGGGGTCGAGGAGCTGCTCCACGGATCAGGCGCGCATGAGCGGGCGGTACTTGATGCGGTGCGGCTCCCAGTCCGTGCCGTGCTCCCTGCGCATCCACTCCTCGTACGCCTGGTAGTTCCCCTCGAGCCAGCGGACCCCCGAGTCACCCTCGAAGACGAGCATGTGCGTCGCGATGCGGTCGAGGAACCAGCGGTCGTGGCTGATGACCACGACGCATCCGGCGAAGTCGACGAGGGCGTCCTCGAGCGCGCGCAGGGTGTCGACGTCGAGGTCGTTCGTCGGCTCGTCGAGCAGCAGCACGTTGCCGCCGGACCGGAGCAGCTTCGCCAGGTGCACGCGGTTGCGCTCGCCCCCGGAGAGGTCGCCGACCCTCTTGTTCTGGTCCGAGCCGCGGATGTTGAACGACGCGACGTACGCGCGCGCGTTGCGCAGCCGGCCGCCGACGTCGATCTGCTCCTGCCCGTCGGCGATCTCCTCGAACACCGTCTTGCCCGGGGTGAGCGTGTCGCGTGACTGCGACACGTAGGCGAGCTTCACGGTCTCGCCGACGCGCAGCGTCCCCGCGTCCGGCCTCTCCTCGCCGGTGATGAGACGGAAGAGCGTGGTCTTTCCCGCGCCGTTCGGCCCGATGACGCCGACGATCCCGCCGCGCGGCAGCTTGAACGAGAGGTCGTCGAACAGCAGGCGGTCGCCGTAGGCCTTGCGCAGGCCATCCGCCTCGATGACGACGTCGCCCAGGCGCGGCCCGGGCGGGATGGAGATCTCGAGGTCGCGCTCGCGGCGCTCGGGCTCCTCGGCCAGGAGCCGCTCGTACGCCTCGACGCGCGCCTTGCTCTTCGCCTGCCGCGCACGAGGTGAGGCTTTCACCCATTCGAGCTCGCGGGCCAGGGTGCGCTGCCTGGCCGACTCCTGCTTCTCCTCGTCGGCGAGTCGCCTGCGCTTCTGCTCGAGCCACGACGAGTAGTTGCCCTCCCACGGGATGCCCGCGCCACGATCGAGCTCGAGGATCCAGCCGGCGACGTTGTCGAGGAAGTAGCGGTCGTGGGTGACCGCGACGACGCAGCCCTTGTAGTCCTTCAGGAAGCGCTCGAGCCAGGCGACCGAATCCGCGTCGAGGTGGTTCGTCGGCTCGTCGAGGAGCAGCAGGTCGGGATGCGAGAGCAGCAGCCGGCAGAGCGCGACGCGGCGGCGCTCGCCGCCGGAGAGCGTCGTCACGTCCTGGTCACCCGGCGGGCAGCGCAGCGCGTCCATCGCGTGCTCGACGTTGCTGTCGAGGTCCCAGAGCCCCTTCGCCTCGATCTCGTCCTGGGCCCGCTGGAACTCGTCCGAGACCCGCTCCATCTCCGCGGGCGAGAGCTCCTCGGCGAACCTCGCCGAAAGCTCCTCGTAGCGCCGCAGGACCGCCCGCTGCGCCGCGATCCCGTCCTCGACGTTGCCGCGCACGTCCTTGGCGGGGTCGAGCTGCGGCTCCTGGGCGAGCAGGCCCGCCCGGTACCCCTGGGTGATCCGCGCGTCCCCCAGGAACTCGGTGTCGACGCCCGCCATGATCCGAAGGAGCGTGGACTTGCCTGCCCCGTTGGGCCCCAGGACCCCGATCTTCGCGTCGGGGTAGAAGGCGAGGGTGATGCCGCGCAGGACCTCCCGCTGCGGCGGCACGACCTTCCGGAGCTGATACATGGTGTAGATGAACTGCGCCGGCATGGGGACACCGTATCAAAGGATTGGATAGGCTTGCTGCACCACACCGGGGAGGCCACCGTGACCGGATTCGACCGGGACTTCCGCCTTTCGAAGGACGTGCTGCCCAGCCGCTACGAGCTGCGCTTCAGGCTGGACCTGGACGCCTGGACCTCGACGGCGAGCGAGCGCATCACCCTGCGGCTCGCCAGGTCCGCGAGCGAGATCGTCCTGCACGCGGTCGACCTCGACATCACGCGGGCGACCGTCGACGGCGACGTCGCGCTCGCCGCGAAGACGGTCCACGACGAGGCCCAGGCGGTCACGCTGCGCTTCGCCCGGGAGATCGCCGCGGGCGAGCACACGCTCGAGATCGGGTGGACCGGCGCGATCCCTGAGTCGCTGCGCGGCCTGTACCGCTCGATCCGCGGCGAGGAGCGCTACGCCGCGACGCAGTTCGAGGCCGCCGACGCGCGCCGCGCGTTCCCCTGCTTCGACGAGCCGGAGTTCAAGGCCACGTTCGCGCTCGCGGTCGAGCACCCCTCGCGCCACAGCGCCCTCGCGAACATGCCGGCCGTCTCGCGCGAGGACGCCGGTGGCGGCTGGACGCGTACGACGTTCCGCGAGACGCCGAAGATCTCCACCTACCTCGTGGCGTTCACGGTCGGGCCGTACGAGGCCACCCCGGAGGCCCGGACCCCGTCGGGGATCCCGGTGCGGGTGTGGCTCTCGCCGGGGCTCGCCGAGCAGGGCGTCTACGCGCGTGACGCGCACGTGCGCGCCGTGGAGTGGCTCCAGGCCTACACGGCGCTCCCCTACCCGTACGTCAAGGTCGACGCCATCGGCATCCCCGACTTCGCGGCCGGCGCGATGGAGAACCCCGGCGCGATCACCTACCGCACGCGCCTGCTGGCCGCCGACCACCGCAACGCGTCGATCAGGACGCTGAAGGGCATCTTCGCCACCGCGGCCCACGAGCTCACGCACATGTGGTGGGGCGACCTCGTGACGATGCGCTGGTGGACGGACCTGTGGCTCAACGAGTCCTTCGCGTCCTTCGTCGGCGAGAAGGCGACGGCCGCGCTGAACCCCGAGTGGGGCTACTGGCGCGACTTCGTCGCGCAGAACACCTCGGCGTTCAACCTCGACGCGCTCGCGTCGACCCACCCCATCTCGGTGGAAGCGCGCAACGCCGAGGAGGCGTCCGAGCGCTTCGACGCGGTCACGTACGAGAAGGGAGCGGCGGTCCTGCGGATGATCGAGAGCTTCCTCGGCGAGGGCCGCTTCCGTGACGGCGTCCGCATCTACCTGAACCGGCACCGGGAGGCGAACGCGTCGGCGGACGACTTCTGGCACGCCCTCGACGAGGCGTCCGGGCAGGACGTGACCGGCATCATGAACGCCTGGATCAGGGAGCCCGGCCACCCGATCGTCAGCATCGCGGTGCGCGACGACGGCGACGCCCTCGCGCTCGACCTCTCGCAGGCCCGGTACTTCAGCGACCCGGACGCGCCCTCGTCGGCGCAGCGCTGGCCGGTCCCTCTCGTCCTCAAGTGCGGGACCGACGACGGCGTGCGCGAGGAGCGCTTCCTCCTGCGCGACGAGCGCGCGTCGCTCCGCTTGCCCGGCGCCCGATGGCTGTACCCGAACGCCGGCGGCCGCGGCTTCTACCGCTGGATGCTCGACGGGGCCGGTGAGCGGATGCTCGACGGCGGCGTCCGCGAGCTCGCCCCGGAGGAGCGGCTCTCGCTCGTCGACGACGCGTGGGCGCTCACCCGCACCGCCCGCATGAGGCTCGCGGCGTTCCTGCGCCGGCTCGATTCGCTCGGCGGCGAGCGGGACCGGGCCGTGATCGGCGCGGTGTCCGACGCGCTCGCATGGATCTCGAGCTACGCGGTGCGCGACCGCACCCAGAGCGCCTTCGCGCGGTTCATCGAGGGCTTCTACCGCCCGATCCTGTCGGACATTGGGATGCGGCCGAGGCCGGACGAGGACGCCGACACGCGTGAGAAGCGCGGACGCGTCATCGGGATGCTCGGCCATCACGCCCGCGCCGACGACGTGCGCCGCGAGGCGCGCGAGCTGGTCCTCCGGCACCTCGACGGGCGCGAGCGTCTCAGCCCGGACATCGCGGGCGTGATCGCGGGCGTCGCGGCGACCGAGGGCGACGCCGCGCTGTGGGACCGCTACGTGGAGCGCATGCGGCAGGCGCAGGCATCCGACGCGCAGGAGGAGGCCCGCTTCCGCCAGGCCCTCGTGTCGTTCGAGGACGCCGCGCTCGCCGAGCGCACGGCCGAGGCGATCTTCTCGCCGCTCATCCGGGCGCAGGACCGCGGGCTCATGGTCATCCCGCTGCTCCAGGGCCGAGGGACCCGTGACGCCGGCTGGCGGGCCGTCCGCGCGCACTGGGACGCGGACATCGCGACGTCGGAGCCGCTCCTCAAGCAGCGCTTCGTCGCCGGCGTGAGCCAGCTCGCCACGAGGGCCTACCGCGACGAGGCGACGGCGTTCCTCGAGGCCAAGCGCACGATCGACATCGCCGAGGCGGTGGAGCAGGCCGTGGAGCGGCTGCGCATCAACACCGCGGCTGCCGAGCGCCTGGCCGACGAGCTCGACGCCGCGCTCGCGGCGCCCGGTGTTGGAACACGGTAGTCGTGGGCGAATGCGCGATCCGGGCTAACCGCCGATGAAGCTCATCTCGATCTTCTTGAGGCCGGCGGTGTCCGCGGAGCGCAGCTCCGAGTAACGGTCGGCGCGGGCCGTCCAGACGCTCTCGATCGCCTCGCGCAGCTCCTCGTCGCCTGCGCCGCCGCGCAACAGCGGCCGCAGATCGCGTCCCTCCGTCGCGAAGAGACAGGTGTACAGCGAGCCGTCGGCGGAGAGGCGCGCGCGCGTACAGTCGGCGCAGAAGGGCTGCGTCACCGACGAGATGACACCGATCTCGCCCGCCCCGTCGCGGTAGCGGTAGCGCCCGGCCACCTCGCCGCGGTACGCCGGACCCTGCGGCTCGAGCGGGAACACGCGGTCGATCGCGGCGACGATCTCGCGCGCGGAGACGACGTCGTCGAGACGCCAGCCGTTCGACGTGCCGACGTCCATGTACTCGATGAACCGCAGGATGTGGCCGGTGCCGCGGAACGCGCGGGCCATGGGGAGGACGCTCGTCTCGTTGATGCCTCGCCGCACGACCATGTTCACCTTGATCGGCGCGAGGCCGGCGGCGTCGGCCGCGGCGATGCCGTCGAGCACCCGCTGGACCGGGAAGCCCACGTCGTTCATGCGGCGGAACGTCTCGTCGTCCAGCGAATCGAGGCTCACCGTCACCCGCTTCAGGCCCGCGTCGGCGAGCGCCCGCGCCTTCGGCGCGAGGAGCGAGCCGTTCGTCGTCAGCGTGAGGTCGACGTCGAGCGGCGCGAGCATCGCGACGAGGCGCTCCAGGTCCCGGCGCACGAGCGGCTCGCCGCCGGTGAGACGAACCTTGCGGACGCCGAGGCCGACGAAGATCCGCACGAGGCGCGCGATCTCCTCGAACGACAGGACCTGCGAGTGCGGCAGGAACGCGTGGTCCTTGCCGAAGACTTCCTTCGGCATGCAGTAGACGCAGCGGAAGTTGCAGCGGTCGGTCACGCTCACGCGCAGGTCGCGGAGCGGTCTGCGGAGGACGTCCACGGTCACGGGAAAAGTATGGGGCCGCGGATCGCTCCCGACGCGACGCTAGGCGCCACGCAGCCTGGTGCGCACGGCGCTCAGGATGGCTGCCGCCTCGGGGAACCCGCCCTCGCGCCGCATGGAGTGCACGAGGCTCCCGTCGATGGACACGTCGAAGGTGCCGGACTCCCAGGGGATCAGCTCGATACCCGAAAGATCGCCTCCGAACTCGTACATCAGGGCTTTCGTCAGCTCGAGCGCCTGCGGCTCGTAGCCGCATTCGGCGCAGTAGGTGATCTTGACCCTGACCGGGCTCACCGCGCCGCGACCCGCACAACGAGCTCGCGGAGCTCCCGCTGGACCTCCGCGTTGGCGAACGGCGTCATCTCGTCGCGCATCCGCTGGAGCTCCGCCTGCAGTGCGGCACGCACATGGTCCGGGAGCTGATCCACCGGCGCGTCGGGTGGGCCGAACTCCGGGTGCGAGGCGAAGATCTCCGCGCGCTTGCGGGCGCGCAGCTCCGTCACCGCGGCCGGCCGCTCGATCCAGTGGCCGAGCTCGCGGAAGTCCTCGTCGTGGAACACGAACACCGGGATGGACCGGTACTTCCCCTGATTCAGCCACCGGTCGATGAGGTCGAGGTTCTGGTCGCGATAGAAGACGCGCACGTCGAGCGTGCCGGACTCGCGGGCGAGGGCGCCGAGCACGGGCAGGTTCGCGATGACGTCGCCGCACCAGTCCTCGGCGAGGACGAGCACGCGCAGCGGCCGGGCGAGCGAGCGGAAGGCGCGTCGCGTCTCTTCGTCGATGACGACGCGGGCCTCGTTCGCCTCGAGCCGTTCGCGGTTGCGCGACATCCCGGCCTTGAACGCGTCGTAGGTCAGTCCCTGCGCGAACCGCTCCGCCGTGATCGTCATCTCATCCTCCCGCGCGCTGGCCGTGCTTTCCTATGAACATCGCGAGCGCCTCGGGTGTTCCCGCGAGCGCCGGCAGATCCGCGATGCCTTCGATGGTCGCATCCGGCGCCGGTCCCACGTACGGGTCGTCCGCGTACTTCCCCTGCAGGACGTGCACCGTGCTCACTCGATCGGCCCACGCGTCCTTCACGCGCGCGAGGATGCTCGCCTTGTCGTCCACGGCGACGTAGTGCTCGGCGGGGAAGAGCCGCGCCACGTCATGAAGGTGCCGCTCCTTGCGCGAGAATACGAGCACATTCCCGCGCACCGCCCGCTCGACACCCGACCGCGCGACCTTGAGCGGCTGGAAGATCGGATCGCCGTCCGAGAGCACGACCGGCGTGCCGACCGTCCAGAGCGCCGCGAGCACCGCGAGCGTCCTCGGATAGCGGACGTCCGCGTACGGGAAGTCAAGCACCGCGCGATCGAGGGCTCCGGCGGACGGATCGCCGTGACGCTCGTGGAACCGCGCCAGGGTCGCGAGCGTGTCGACGTACCCGAGGTCGGCGCGCACCTCTTCGTAGACCGCCCAATAGCGCGTCGACAGCTCGTCGCCGAGCACCGCCCGTGTGGCGACGGCGAGACGCTCACGCGCGCCGTCGTTGTCGATGAGCGTGTTGTCGAGATCCAGGAGGAACACGACCTGCATGCGACCACCGTATCGCGATCCGACGGCTGACGGTGTCAGCGTGCCTCGGTCGGTGTGACCTCCACGGCGGTCAGTTCAGCGGACCGGAGCCGCGCACCTGTCCGACCTTCGCGATCGCCTCGCGCAGCTCGCCGAGCCACTCCTTCTGGTTGCGCTCCACCAGGCGGACGCACCACGCCAGGGCGTGCGCACGGTTGCGCGCGACGCCGGCATCGATGAGCGTGTCGAGGATCTCCCGCTCGGGCAGCCGAAGCCTCGTCATCACGGGGAGCGCCAGATGCGTGAACATCTGCTCCGTGGCGCCGCAGCGCACGCCCCACGCGACCCTCCGGCCGAAGCGCCGCTGCCCCTCCTCCGAGATCCGCATGCGCGCCTCCCGGGTGTCCTCCCGGAACTGGCGGATCCGCCCGGCGCGCGCGGCCGCGAGGGCGTCCGCTGACGCGTCCTTCCCGAGATCCACGTCCGCGATGGTCCCCACGACCCAGATCTCCTCACGATCGCGGCGCACCTGGGGTGCGCCCGTGAACCACTCGCGCGGCACGCGGCCCGCGAACCAGCCGGTCACCTCGTCCTCAGCAGCCATGCCGTACCTCCCGATTCGATTACGTCAGATTACGTTATATTACAGACTGCCGAGGGGCGTATGAAGGGCGCGGTCGCGCTGGTCATCCTGGTCGCGGTCGCCTTCGGCCTGACCTACGCCGACTACGCCCCGCTCATCCCCCTGGTCCGGGCGGAATACGCGCTCGACGATCTCGCCGCCGGGCTCCTCTCGACCGCCCTCTTCACCTCGTACCTCATCGTCACGGTCGCGACGGCCGGACTCGTCGACCGGGTCCCGCCCAAGCGGCTCGTCGCGGTCGGCCTCGCGGGCTCCGCGGTGGGAACGGCGCTCTTCGCCTCGTCGCCGGCGTACGCCGTGGCGGTGCTGGGCAAGGCGCTCCAGGGCGCGGGGTCGGCGGTCTCCTTCGTCGCCGCGACGCGCTACGTCGCGGCGCTCTACGGACCGCGGCGCAGCCACTTCGCGCTCGGCCTCTACGGCGGCGGCTTCACGCTGGGCAGCGCGCTCGCTCTCCTCGCGATGCCGACGCTCGCGACCGCGCTCGGCGGGTGGCGCGACGCCTTCCGCCTCGAGACGGCGGTCATCGCCGCGACGCTGCTGCTGTGGCTCGCCGCGCCGCCGCTCGCGGCGGCGCGCACGCCCGGCGGGATGCGCGACGCGCTGCGGTGCGGGAACTGCTGGTGGACCTTCGTGCAGCACGCGGCGGGCTTCGGCCTGGCGCTGTCGTCGGGCACCTGGATCACCGTGTACCTGCTGCGGGAGTTCGCGCTGCCGCTCGCGCTCTCGGGCGTCCTCGGCTCGCTCCTTCTCGTCGTCGCGGTGGTCGCGCGACCGTTCGGCGGCCTCCTGCTCGCGCGCGAGCACGTCGCGACGCGCGTCGTCATGCGCCAGGGCACCGCGGCGATCCTCGCGGGCGTCGCACTTCTCGCCGTGCCCGGACGGCCGCTCGCGCTGGCGCTGCTGGGCGCGGTGCTCGTGGGCGTCGGCGTCGGCCTCCCCTACGCCGCCGTCTTCAACACCGCCGCCGCGTCGCTCCCGCGCTCGCCGGGTGCGGCGCAGGGCCTCGCCGCGATCGGGGGGACGACCGGTGTGATGGTGGGCGCGCCGGTCATGGGCTACGCGGTGCAGACGTTCGGCTTCTCGGCGGCGTGGCTCTTCGTCGGTGCGGTCGCTGCCGTGGCGTTCGCCGGCACGTTCGTCATGCTCGGCGAGGAGGACGTCGGGCGCTGAGGGCGAGGCTCAGCCGAGCCGCGACGAGGCGACCTCTCTCCGGATCCGCTCGATCGTCCCGTCGGACTCGAGCGACTGGAACGCGCTCACGACCTCCGGGTCGAACTGCGCGCCGGCGGCGGCGGCCACCGCGGCCATGCCCTCCGCGGCGCTCCAGGCCTCCTTGTAGGGCCGCTTCGAGGTGAGCGCGTCGAACACGTCGGCGACCGAGACGATCCGGGCCGCCAGCGAGATCTCGTCGCCCTTCTTCCCGTCCGGGTAGCCTCGCCCGTCCCAGCGCTCGTGGTGCTCGCGTGCGATGGCGCGCGCGGTCTCGAAGAAGCGGGCGTCGCCGAGCATCACCTCGCCGTCGACGCAGTGCTGCTTGATGACCTCGAACTCCTCGGTCGAGAGGTGGTGCTCGCTCTGGAGGATGTGGTCCGGCGTGTGGATCTTGCCGACGTCGTGCATGACGCTCGAGTAGCCGAACTCCTCGACCTTCTCGCGCGGCAGCCCCAGGCGCTCGGCGATCGCCTCGACGTAGCGGCGCACGCGCAGGAGGTGCGCACCGGTGGTCCGGTCCTTGATCGTCGCCGCCAGCAGCAGGTGGCTGATGCCCTGCAGGCCGGTCCGCCGGAGCTCCTCGTTGGCGAGGCGCTCCTGCTCGAGCGCGCGCTCGAGCTCCATCCGGCGGTCGCGCTCGCCGCGCAGCATCTCCGCGAGGTCCTCGGCGTAGCGGGTGCTCTGCCCCTCCATGATGCGCAGCTCGCGGAGCTTCCCCTCGTACTCGGACCGGATGGCCTGCTCGCGGCGGTAGATGTCGGCGAAGTCCTGCGCCATGCGCACGGCCTGCGTGTTCGCCTGGTCCGCGATGCGGATGGCCTGCTGCAGCAGCTGCCGGAAGACCTCGCTCTGCACGCTCTGCGTCGGCGGCGGCAGGTGCACGTTGGGCGAGACCTCCACGACCTCGATGGTCATGCGCTCTCGCTCGTCGGGGGACATACGGCTCAGGAGGTCGTGAGGATCCCGCGGATCGTGTCGATGAGCTCGAGCGGGCCGAACGGCTTGGTGAGGTACTGCGTCGCGCCGGCCGCCAGGCCGAGGGCGCGGTCGCTCTCGCTCTCGTGCGCCGTCAGCATCACGACGGGGATGGCCTTGGTCGCCTCGTCGGCCTTGAGCTTCTCGCAGACCTCGAAGCCGTTCGGCCCGGGCCCCATGTCGACGTCCAGGAGGATGAGGTCCGGCCTCTCCCGCTGCGCGAGGTCGAGCGCCTCGGTGCCGTTCTTGGCCTCGAGGATCGTCCAGCCCTGCGTCGACAGCGTGATGCGCACCATCTGACGGATCGGGACGAGGTCGTCGGCGACGAGCAGCGTTGCCATGTCGGGGATGGTAGAGGGCCGCTGTACCCCGCGCGCTCCCCCGCCCCGGGGGAAGTCAGGGCTCACGGGCCAGCACCTTCCCGCCGCTGGGGGCGCCGGCGCCCCTGCGCGTCCAGGAATCGAGCGTGATGAGGCCCAGGCGGGCGGCCTCGGCGACCGCCTCGAGCCGCGAGTGCGCCTGGAGCTTGCGCAGGATGGCCTGCACGTGCGCGCGCAGGGTCGCCGGGGAGATCCCGAGCTCGCCGGCCGCGGCGGCCGTGCTCGACCCCGCGGCGAGCAGCCGCAGGACCTCCAGCTCGCGCGCGGTGAGCGGCTCGTCCGGCTGGCGGCCGGGCTCGTCGGCGAGGAGCAGCCGCTGCAGCTCGCTCGGCGCGAACAACACCTCACCCGCCGCCGCGGCGCGCACTTTGGCCACGACCTCGTCGAGCGGGCGGCCCTTCGTCATGTGCCCCACCGCGCCGGAGCGGGCCACCTCGGACAGGATCTGCGCGCTGGCGTCGCCGGTGAGCACGAGCACGGCCACGTCGGTGCCGCGGAGCCCGCGCGCGACGTCCGCGCCGGTCCCGTCCGGCAGGTGGTAATCGGAGAGCACGAGCGTCGGCGCCGTCTCCCTCGCCCGGCGCACCGCGCTCGCGACGTCGTGGACGACGTCGACCACCTCGAAGCCGGGCGCGCTCGACAGGGCGAGCCGCATGAGCTCGGCGAACAGACGCTCGTCGTCGACGATGAGCACGCGCACCGGGCCGGTCACGCGCGGGCCTCCACCTGCGACGCCGCGGCCGACGGCAGCGTGAGCTCGATGACCGCACCGGGCTCGCCGGGGTTCGCGACGCGGATCGCCCCGCCGTGCAGCTCGACGGCGAGCTTGCAGAACGCGAGCCCGAGCCCAACCCCGCCGCGGCTGCGGCCGGCGCCCTGGTAGAAGCGGTCGAACACGTTCGGCGCGTCCTCGACGGTGATGCCCGGGCCGGTGTCGCGGACGCGCAGGACGACCGCGCCCCCGGCACCCGGCCGCGCGTCGATGCCGACGCTCCCGCCCGCGGGCGTGTGCTTCACGGCGTTGGCGAGCAGGTTCGTCAGCACGCGGACGACGAGCCCGTCGTCGACGAAGAGGCTCAGGTCGTTCCTCGCGTAGGCGAGGCCGACGCCCTTTCCGCGCGCCTCGGCCGCGATCTGCTGCAGGCTGCGGGTCGCGATGTCGTCGCAGCGGACGGCCTGCGGGACCGCCTCGAGGCGGCCCTCCTCCATCTTGTAGACGTCGAGCATCGCGTTGACCATGCGCACCAGCTCGCTCACGTTCGACTCCGAGAGCCCGAGCAGCTCCGCGAACTCCGCGCGCGAAGGGTCGAGCTGACCCATGCGCACGAGCTGGAGGAACGCGACGACGCTGTTCGCCAGGTTGCGGATGTCGTGGCCCAGCATCCCGATGAGCTCCTGCCGGCTCCGCTCGGCCCTGTGCAGATCCTCGTTGCGCTGGCGCAGCTCGTCCTGCAGCCGCTTGGTGTAGATCGCGCTGCGCACGCGCGCCGCGAGCTCGAGCGCCTCGAACGGCTTCGGCACGTAGTCCACGCCGCCGACCTCGAAGCCCCGCGCGAGGTCCTCGGCGCGGTCGCGCGCCGTCACGAAGATCACCGGGAGCTGCTTGGTGCGCTCGTTCGTCTTGAGCTTGCGGCACACCTCCCAGCCGTCCATGCCCGGCATCATCACGTCGAGCAGGATGAGGTCGGGCAGCTCGCGGTCGGCGATCGCGAGCGCATCCTCGCCGTTGGTGGCCTTGAGCACGACGCACCCGAGCGCCTCGAGGCGCCGCGACAGCAGCTCGATGTTCACCGGCTCGTCGTCCACGGCGAGCACGGTCCCCAGGCGGTCGCCGGTCGTCGCCGTCTTCGCGGACGCGGCGCGCGGCGCGGGCGGCTTCGGGGAGACGGCCGGGAGGAACTTCGTGAGCAGCGCGCGCAGCTCGGCCGGGGCGTACGGCTTCGAGAGAAAGTCGTCGCAGCCCGCGTCGATCGCGCGCTGGCGGTCCTGCTGCATCGCGAGCGCCGACACCGCGATGATCGGGATCTTCGACGCCCAATCCTCGCCGCGCAGCGTGCGCGTCACCGTCCAGCCGTCGACGCGCGGGAGCAGCAGGTCGACGAGGATCGCGTCGGGCCGCTCGATCCGCGCGAGCTCCATGCCGGCCTGCCCGTCGACCGCCGCGAGCGCCTCGTGGCCGGCGGCGCGGATGATCCGCTGCGCGACGTCGAGGTTGTTCGCCTCGTCCTCGATGACCAGCACCCGTGCCATCGGCTACTCCTGGCGCTCGGCGGCGGCTGCCTGCCGCTGCCGGGGCCTCGCCGCGGCGTAGCCCGTCTCGCTCGACGCCGGCCGCACGCGGACCGGAAGGGTGAACGAGAACACGCTGCCCTCGCCCGGCGCGCTGTCGGCCCAGATGCTGCCGCCGTGGAGCGCGATGAGCCGCTTGCTGATCGCCAGGCCGAGTCCGGTCCCGCCGTACCGGCGCGTCGTCGAGGAGTCGGCCTGCCGGAACTCGTCGAAAACGTAGGAGAGCGCCTCCTTGGGCATGCCGACGCCGGTGTCCCTCACCGTGGTCGTGAGCCAGCCCTCCGCCGACGACACGGCGACCGTGACGCCGCCGCTGTCGGTGAACTTCACCGCGTTCCCCAGCAGGTTCACCAGCACCTGCCGCACGCGCGCGCGGTCGGCCCAGGCCGGCGGGAGGTCGGCGGGGACGTCCATCACGAGACGCAGCGACTTCGCGTCGGCGCTCGGCTTCATGAGCTCGAGCGCCTCGCCCACGAGCTCGCGCATGTCGAGCTCCTCGGCGTTGAGCTCCATCCGACCGGCCTCGATCTTCGCCAGGTCGAGGATGCCGTTGATGAGGCCGAGGAGGTTCTCCGCGGCCTGCGCCACACGTGTCAGGTCGGCCTGCTGCTGCTCCGTGAGCTCGCCGTCGAGGCCGTCGAGCATGAGCTTCGTGTAGCCGATGATCGCGTTCATCGGCGTCCGCAGCTCGTGGGACACCGAGGCCAGGAACTCGCTCTTCAGGCGGTTCGCGCGCTCGAGCTGCAGGTTGCCGTCGCGCAGCTCGTTCACCAGGTCGGCGTTCTCCTTCGCCACGGACACGAGCCGCGCGATGGTCCGAAAGCCGCGCGCCTCGGACTCGGTGATCTCGTGCTTCTCGCGGTAGGCGACGGCGAGCAGCCCGACCGCGCGGCCGCGCGCGGACAGCGGGATCGCGGCGAGGTGCGGCAGCGCCATGGCCGGCACGTGCAGCTCGTGGATGGTGTTCGGGTCCTGCACCTCGCGCACGAGGATGCGCGCGGCCACCGCGGCCGCGGCGTCGGGGTCCATGTCGAGCGTGTGCGGCGCGACGAGGCGTCCGCCCGAGCCGGGCGGCGCACCGGGGGCGTCCGCTCGGATCACGATCGCCGCTCCCGCCGCCTTCGTGAGATGAACGAGGCGCCCGAGCGACTCCGTGAAGATGCGCTCGCGGTCGGTGACGCCGACGATCGCGTCGGCGACCTCGTTCACGGTGCGCACCTCGTCCACGTACTCGCGCCGCGCCCGCTCGCGGTCGTCGAGCGAGCTGGCCATCGTGTCGAAGGCGCGCTCCAGCGTGCCGATCTCGTGAGCGGAGCGCTCGGGGACGCGCACGGAGAAGTCCCCCGCCTCGATCCGCTGCGCGGCGGCGGCGAGGTCCCCCAGCGGCCGCGTCATCCGGCGCGCGGTCAGCAGCGCGAAGTAGGCGATGATGACGCCGAGCACGAGCGCGACGCCGACGACGATGCCGATGAGGGTGAGCTGCGCGGCGACGACCTGATCCTTCGGGACCATGACGAGCAGGAGCCCGGGCGTCTGCCGGTCGGAGCGGACCACGCTGAAGATCCCGTAGTAGTCGGCGCCGCCGACGCGCACGTCGCGGACGGCCTGGCCGCCGGCCGCTTCGACGTCCGTGAGCGTCGGGAACGCCGAGGTGTCGGGCAGCGCGATCGTCGACGCGCGCACGGCGCCCTGCCAGACGAGCGCGATCTGGGCATCGCTGGTCGCCTTCACGTCCGCGAGGTACTGCTCGCCGAGGACCGACCCGACCTGCACGAGCCCGATCACCGAGGAGTCCGAGCCCCTCACCTCCGCGACCGCGCGGATCACCAGACCGTCGGCCTCGTCGGAGAGGGCCCACGATTTGGCGGTGTCGCCGCCGGCGACCGCCAGCAGACCCGCGGGCAGCGTCGCCCCGGGCGCGAAGCCCTGCGCGCTCGCGAGCACGCGCCCGCTCGCGTCGGCGACGCTCAGGTAGTCGACGTCGAGGGCACGCTTGACGTCGAGGAGGAACGCGTTGAGGCGCGCCGGGTCACGCGCCTGCGTGAGGTCCCTGAGCGTGGGCAGCGACGCGAGCAGCGAGGCGTCGGCGGTCATGAGCGCGGCCTGGCGCCCGATCTCGCTCGTCGCCGTCCGGGCCACGAGCTGGGCCTGGCCGGTGAACTGCCCGACGATCAGGCGGTCCGACTCGTAGATCGCCGCCGCCGCCAGCGCGGCGAGGGCCAGGACGGCGACCACGAGGGTCCGTCCGACGAGCGCGCGCAGCAGGCTGGGCGCGAAGAGCGAGCGCGGGAGGCTCATTCCCCTCCAATCGGCGGAGCCGGGCTCCGCCGATTGCAGAGTCTGGCTCAGCCGAATTGACTGTCCATCCCTCTAATGGGCGAGGCCGGAGGATGCTGCGGGAGGCGTCCCAGAGCCGCCGGCAGGCCGCGGCCGCCTCGGCGGCAGCTCGCGCAGGAGCCTCGCCGACGAGCCCGCGACGTCCGCGACCGCCCGGTCGAAGGCGGCCTGGTTGGCCGCCGACGGCTCGCGGAGGCCGCTGATCTTGCGGACGAACTGGCGCGCCGCGGCCTCGATCTCGGCCTCCGAGGCGGGCGTGACCCCGCGCAGGGTCTTGATGCTGCGGCACATGCTCCTCGGGAAAGGTACGGCATCCTCGGCGAACCTGGGGCGGATGTTTGACGGTGCGCGCCGCCCGCCGGAACGTTGCCGCCGTGGATCCGAACGTCGCCCTGCCGTTCCTGTCCTCGTCCACGAGCTTCGTGTTCGCGGCGCTGGTCTTCTCGCAGTGGGCCCGCCGGCGCCGCAGCTTCCAGCTGGTCTGGACGATCGGCCTGCTCGCCTACGGCGTCAGCGCGGGCACGGAGTTCTGGGGCGGCGCGTTCGGCTGGAGCGAGCCGCTGTACCGCCTGTGGTACCTCATCGGCGCGTTCTTCGTCGCGGCGTACCTCGGGATGGGCACGGCCTACCTCCTCGGGCGAACGCGCTTCGGGTACTTCGTGTCGGCGAGCCTGCTGCTGGCGGCGCTCATCACGCTCGCCGCCGGCGCCAAGTACGAGACGCCGGGAGCGGCGGGCGCCGCGGCCGGGCTCACCGCCGCCGTGGCCGTCCTCGTCGCGGTCGCGACGACCGTGCGGCGCGAGTGGAGCGCGCACGTGCTGATGGCCGCGCTCGTGATCGCGTCGCTCGCCGTCGGCGCCGCGGTCCTCGGCGCTCCCGTGGACGCGCCCGGGTACGCGCTCGACCCCGCCACCGGCGTGCCGGTGGGCGGGGCGATGCCCGCCGCGCTCCGGCCCCTCACCATCCCGTTCAACGTCGGCGGCGCCTTCTCGCTCGTGTTCGGCGCGCTCTTCTCGGCGTACGTGTTCATGCCCAAGCGCAAGGTCCTGCGGGCGCGCGCGCTGCCCCCGGTGATCGCGCAGCTGTACGGCGCCCTCGCGGTCGTCGTGAACCTCCTCGCGTCGCTGCCGCTGGCGCTGGGCGCGCTCACGGGCGGCCGGCTGCATTCGCGCGTCCCGGCCACGCTGCTCATCGCGCTCGGCGGCTTCATCCCGGGCATCACCAGCGGCCTCAACCGCTTCGGGTTCACCTGGTCCTTCTTCCTCGGTGAGCTCCTCGGCGTGCTGCTCATCTTCATCGGGTTCGTCGTCTCGTCCGAGGTCTTCGCGACGCGCGTGCGGATCGGCCCCCTCAGCATCGGTCGAAGGGACGAGACGGCAGCGACCTAGCGTCGCTCGTAGCATCCATCTCGTGCTGCTCCTCTCGCGCTCGGACGTCGACGCGCTCCTGGACCCGGACCTCCTGCGGGAGGAGGTGGCGGCCGCGCTCGCGGAGCTCTCGGCCGGGCGCGCCTCGATGCCGACGCGGATCGCCGCGATCGTCGGCGACCGGGACGCGCTCCTCGCCGCGATGCCCGCCTACCTCCCGAAGGCACGCGCGCTCACGACGAAGCTGGTGTCGCTCTTCCCGCACAACGCCGACCGCCCCACGCATCAGGCGGTGATCGTCGTCTTCGACGCGTCGAGCGGGACGCCGATCGCGTTCATGGACGGCGAGGCGATCACCGCGGCCCGGACCGCCGCCGCGTCGGCGCTCGCGACGGATCTGCTCGCGCGGAAGGACGCCGCGGTCCTCGCGGTGCTCGGCACGGGCGTCCAGGCCCGCGCGCACCTGCGCGCCGTGCCGCGGGTGCGCCGCTTCGAGGAGATCCTCGTCGCGGGACGAGACCGCGCGAAGGCGGAGGCGCTCGCGGCGGAGCTCTCGGGTGCGATCCCCGTGCGCGCCGTGCGCTCGTTCGCCGACGCCGTGTCGGCCGCCGACGTCGTGTGCGCCGCCACGCACAGCCCGGACCCCGTGGTCCGCCGCGCGTGGCTCGGCGACGGCACGCACGTCTGCTCGGTCGGGTACAACACCGCGGGCCGCGAGGTGGACGAGGAGACGATCGTCGACGCGCGCGTCGTCGTCGAGTCACGCGCCGCGGCGCTCGCGCCTCCGCCGGGCGGCGCCAACGACCTGCTCTGGCCGATCCGCGACGGGCGCATCACCGCCGAGCACGTGCGCGCCGAGCTCGGCGAGATCGTCGCCGGCACCCGTCCCGGGCGCGCCGACCCCGCCGAGATCACCGTGTACAAGTCCGTGGGCGTGGCGGTGGAGGACGCCGCCGCCGCCGCGCTGGTGCTGCGGCTCGCGCGCGAGCGCCGCGCCGGCCGCGAGATCGAGATCTAGGACAGCGGCCCTCAGTACTGCCCGTCCGCGGCACGGCGCGGCCCCTCGAGCAGCTGACCGATGCCGCGCTGATCCGCGCGCAGCGCGTCGAGCACCCGGAGCGCCTCGTCGAGCGTCAGTCCGCTGCGAAAGTCCGTGAGGGCCTCCTCCAGGTCCGGCGCCGACTCCGCCGTGCTGCCGCTGTCGCCCGGGGACGGCTGGTTGGGCTCGCCCGAGGCGCCCGGTCGCGGCGATCCGCTCGCGCCGGGCTGGGCGGACGAGCCCGGACTTCCGCCGCCGGCGGGCGCGCCGCTCCCCCCGGGGCCCGGGCTGCGGCCCGCGGGCGCGACCGACGGGCTCGGCTTCGGCGCGAGCAGGTCCATGAGCAGCTCGAGGTTGAACTTCGCGTCGCGGTCGGTCGGATCGAGGCGCAGCGCTTCACGGTAGGCGTCGCGCGCGTCCTGCAGACGCCCGAGGCGGAACAGCGTGTTGCCGCGGTCGTACTGCGCGATCGCTCGCAGCTCGGGCGGGCCGACGTCGATCGCGCGCGAGTACTCGGGCAGCGCGTCCTCGAGCCGACCGAGCATGTGGAGCGCGTTGCCCGCGTTCACGCCGAGCTCCGGGACGTCCGGCTTCTCGCGCGCGAGCGCGCGGTACATCTCGAGCGCGCCCGCGTAGTCGCCGGCCGCGAAGCGCTGGTTGGCGGCCTCGTTCGAGACCGGCTCGCCGCCGCAGGCCGCGGCCCAGAGCAGCGCCGAGCCGATGAGGGCGCCGAGGATGCGCCGGCCGCGGCGGCGCGGCGCCGGCGCCGCGGCGCGGGGCAACGGCATGCGGCGGCGATCGCTGATGAAGCGCTCCGCCAGGAGCGCGGCGACGGCGACGGCGACGAAGAGCTGCGCGCGCTCGTCGGGGACGGTACCGGGATCCTGCACCTCCTCGACGGCCTCGAGCACGCGAAGCTGGGTCCCGAGCTCGCGCACGATGCCGTCGTCGCCCGTGTAGCGCAGGTACGCGCCGCCGCCCGCGCTCGCGAGCGCGCGGAGCGCGTCCTCGTCGAGCCTGGTGACGACGCTCCGACCGTCCGCGCCCGCGAGGTAGCCGGTGAAGCGGCCGTCCGTCGCGGCGTACGTCGGGATCACCGTGCCCTCGGGCGTGCCGACGCCCACCGTGTACAGGAGGACGCCGCGGTCGGTGAACCCGGTGAGGTCGGGGGCGGAACCGAGGGTGATCTCGCCGTCCGAGACGAGCACGACGACCCGGCGCCGCCGCGCGTCGCCGGCGTCGGCGAAGGCGCCGAGCGCGGCATCCAGACCCGAGCGGAGCGAGGTGCCCGACAGCAGGCGCACGCCGGTGCCCGAGTTGTCGAGCACCTCGCCGAGGATCCGCGGGTCGGTCGTCGCCGGGTAGCGCACCGTGCCCTCTCCGGCGAACAGCACGAGCGACACCCTGCTGCCAACCATCTCCTCGCCGAGGGCCTGCGCGAAGCGCCGCGCCGCGCGCAGCCGATCCGGCGCGACGTCTCGCGCCGCCATCGACTGCGACACGTCGATCGCGAGCACGATGTCGACGCCGAGGCGGCGCGCGGAGCGGGTCCGGAGATCGACGAACGGGTCGGCGAGCGCCACGATCACCGCGGTGAGCGCCACGAGCAGGAGCGCCGCTTTGAGCCACGAGCGCGAACCGCTGCGCGACGCGAGCCCGACCGGCCCCGCGAACGCGCGCGCGGCGCGCTCGCGCGCCCGCGCGGCACGCCACACGAGGGCGGCGGCAGGCGGCACGATGAGGAGCAGCCAAAGCAGCTCGGGCCGCACCAGACCCATCACGGCGCCCTCCGGAAGAGCGTGGTCGCGAGCAGCAGCTCGAGCACGATGAGCGCCGCACCGAGCGCGATGAACGGCGGCGACGCGTCGGCCGTCTCGATGAAGCCGCGGCTCCCGACACGCGCCTTCTCCAGCGTCGCGATCTGGGCGTAGACGTCACGCAGCGTGGTCGCGTTCGAGGCCCGGTAGTACTGCCCGCCGGTGAGACCGCTGATCTGCCGCATGAGGGCCTCGTCGACGTCGGTGGTCCCCGGCCCACCGATGGGGATCGCGCCGATCGTGTACACCCGGATCCCCAGCAGCTTCGCGATCTGCGCGGCGTCGAGCGGCTGGAGGTCGCCGGTGTTGTTCTGCCCGTCGGTGAGCAGCACGATTACCTTCGAGCGCGCCGTGGAAGGACGGAGCACGTTCACCGCCGTCGCCAGCCCCGTCCCGATCGCGGTGCCGTCGCGGAGCGGATACCCCGCGCGGATCGGCTCCACGAGCCGCTGCGCCGCGCCGTAGTCGAGCGTCAGCGGGCTCAGCACCATGGCCTCGGCGCTGAAGAGCACGACGCCGACGCGATCGTTCGTGAGCCTGCCGAGGAACTCCAGGAGGACCCGCTTCGACGCGTCGAGGCGCGCCTCGCCGCCGAAGTCGAGCCCGCCCATCGACGACGAGCCGTCGAGGGCCACGACGATGTCGATCCCCTCGGCGGGCACGTCGAACGCCGCGCGCACCACGGTCGGCGACGCGAGCGCGACGATGAGCGCGGACACGGCGAGGACGCGGATCGGCAGGAGGAGCCAGCGGGCGCGGACGCGCCAGCTCGGATGACCGCGCGGGAGCAGCCCCAGCGAGGAGAAGAGCATCCCGACGGGCCGGGTCGACTCGCGGCGCGTCTCGAGCGCGAGCGCGATCGCCACGAGCGCGAGCAGCGCGAGCGCCCACGGCGTGTCGAACCGCACCTCGCTCCCGAAGACGCGCACGCTCACTGCGGCTGGAGCGCCGCCGTCTCGTACTCCTCGGCGGACGCGGCGCGGCGGACGACATCGAGCGCGGCCCGGACGGTGTTCTGGGCATGCGAGGGGTACGGCACCCGATGGCGGAACCGGACCTCGTCGCCCTCACGCAGGATCTCGTAGATCGCGGCGGCCTGCGCGCGCTCGAGACCGGACCGCTCGAGGGCGACGCGGATCTCGCGGCTCGTGCGGCCCGGATCGACCGCGTAGCGCTCGACGACGTAGCGGCGCATCGTCTCGACGAGACGCGCGTAGTGCTCCTCGGTGCGGCCCTGCTCGGGTAGGCGCTCCGCGACGAGCTGGTCGAGCGCGCCCAGCGCGCGCCGCACCGGCGTGAGCTGCTCCCCCGCCCCGCGGGCGCCCCGCCGCAGGATGAGCCAGAAGACGAGCGCGGCGAGCCCGCCGATCGCGGCCGCGCCGGCCACGCCCGTCGCGAGGCGCCGCACGCCGTCGAGGAACGCGGCCGGCAGGTCGAGCTGCGGCTTGAGCGGCTTGATGTCCGTCGTCGCCTCGCCCGGCGCGCGAACGCTGCTCACGGTGATCGGGACCTCCGCCGTCCGCACGGCGCCGCGGCTGCCGTCCGGCGCGAGATAGGGGACCTCCACCGGCGGCACGACGAGCGCCCCGAGCGTCCACGCGGTCACGAGGTAGCGGAAGGTCCAGCGCACGCGCCCGCCGTTGTCCTGCTTGCGCGTCGCCAGCGCCTGGAGCACCTCGAACACGCCGACCTCTCGCGCGATCGTCGGATCGGCCACCTGGTAGCCGGCGTCCGCGTCGACCACGATCGCGAGCGTGACGCGATCGCCGAGCGTGATGGTGTCCCGATCGGCCGTGGCGACGGCGGTCACCGGCTGCGCCGCGCGGACCTGCCCGCCCGCGAGCGGCGTGCCGAGGACGACGACGAGCGCCACGAGGAGCTTCACGCGCGCCTCGTCCGCGCGTTGAAGAAGCCCATGAGCGCGGGTACGTACGGCCGGTCGGTGGACAGCTCGAGCGACTCCATCTTGAGCGCGGCCAGCGCGTGGCGGCGCTCGAGCCGTCTGCGTCGCGCCGCGGCGGCGTAGTCCTCGCGCAGGCGCCGGTCGCTCGTGTCGACGTATCGCATCGCGCCGGTCTCGGCATCCTCGAGCGCGACCACGCCGACGTCCGGCAGCTCGAGCTCTCGCGGGTCGCTCAGCACGAGCGCGATGACGTCGTGCTTCCGCGCGAGCATGCGGCACGAGGCGTCCAGGTCCACGCCGATGAAGTCCGAGACGAGGAAGACCACGCCCCGCTTCTTCGTGACGTTCGTGAGGAACCGCGCGGCCGGCCCGAGGTCCGTCCTCGTCCGCCGGGGCGCGGCGAGGAGCAGCTCGCGGATCACGCGCAGCAGGTGGTCCCGGCCACGGCGCGGAGGCAGCCACTCCTGCAGCCCCGACGCGAAGCGCAGGAGCCCGACGCGGTCGCTGTTGCTCATCGCGGTCATGGCGAGGAGCGCGGCGAGCTCGGTGCCGAGGTCGCGCTTGCTCCGGTCCACGCTGCCGAACCACGACGACGCGGAGACGTCGACCGCGAGGAAGATGTTGAGCTCGCGGTCCTCGCGGTACTTCTTGACGAACGGCGAGCCGACCCGCGCGGTCACGTTCCAGTCGATGCTGCGGATGTCGTCGCCGGGCTCGTACTCGCGCACCTCCTCGAACTCGAGGCCCGATCCGCGGAAGACGCTGCGGTACGTCCCCAGGAGCGACTCGTCGGCGAGGATGCGGGCCTTGATCTCGAGCTGCCGGATCCGCCGCAGCATCGCGGCCGGGATCGCGCCCTGCTCGCCCAGATCGACCGCTCGCGCGAGCGCGGCCATGGCTAGGGCAGCGCGACCTTGTCCAGGACCTGCGTGATGATCACCTCCGGCGTGACCTCTTCCGCCTCCGCCTGATAGGTGACGATCAGGCGGTGGCGCATGACGTCGAGCGCGACGGCCTTCACGTCGTCGGGCAGGACGTAGTCGCGGCCCTCGAGGAACGCGTTGGCGCGGGCGGCGATCGCGATGTAGATCGAGGCGCGCGGCGAGACGCCGAACGAGATGAGTGGCCGCAGCTCCGCCAGGCCGAACTCCGCCGGATCGCGCGTCGCGAACACGATCCGCACGACGTAGTCCTTCAGCGATTCCTCCATGTGCACCTGGCGCACCGCGGACCGAGCGTCGAGCACCGCTTTCGGCGTCGCGACGCGGCGGACCTGCGGGATCTCGCCCGACGCCTGCCGGTCCATGATCTGCCGCTCCTCGGCCTGCGAGGGATAGCCGATGACGACCTTCATCATGAAGCGGTCGACCTGCGCCTCGGGGAGCCGGTACGTGCCCTCGTGCTCGATGGGGTTCTGCGTCGCGAGCACCATGAAGAGCTCGCCGAGCGGGTGCGTCGTCCCGCCGATGGAGACCTGCTTCTCCTGCATCGCCTCGAGAAGTGCGCTCTGCACCTTCGGCGGCGCGCGGTTGATCTCGTCCGCGAGCAGGATGTCGGTGAAGATCGGGCCCAGCCGCGGCCGGAACGTCTGGTCGGCCGGGTTGTAGATCATCGTCCCGTTGAGGTCGGCGGGCAGCAGGTCCGGCGTGAACTGGATGCGCCTGAAGCTCGCCTCGATCGTGTCGGCGAGCGTCTTCACCGCCAGCGTCTTCGCGAGGCCCGGCACGCCCTCGATGAGGAGATGGCCGTTGCAGAGGAGCCCGAGCAGCAGCCGGTTCACGAGGTAGTCCTGGCCCACGATGACCTTGCGGATCTCGTGGAGCACGGGTGCGATGAAGTCGCCCCGCCGCAGCACCGTGTCGTTCGTGGTCGGCGGGCGGTACGTCTTCACGGGGTCACAGCGTAGCCAGTCGGACGCGCTCTGGCGCGTCCCATCGGGGCGCTCACGCGCCGAGCTCGGCCAGCACCTCGAGGGCATGGCCGTCCGGCTTCACGGAGTACCAGGCCTTCCGGATCCGGCCGTCCGGGCCGACCAGGAAGCTCGAGCGGATGACGCCCTCGCCGCGGCCGGGGCGGTCGCCCCAGGCGCCGTAGGCCGCGTGCGCGCGGCGATCGGCGTCGGTGAGCAGCGTGAAGCGCAGCCCGTATTTCTCCTGGAAGGCATGGTGCGAGGCGGCGTCGTCCTGCGAGACGCCGATGACCGGGACGCCGAGCGTCCGGAACCGCGCCAGGTTGTCGTTGAGCTGGCAGGCCTCGGTGGTGCAGCCGGGCGTGTCGTCCTTCGGGTAGAAGTAGAGGAGGTACGTCGTGCCCCGGAGCGCATCGCTCGAGACGGTCTTCCCGTTCTCGTCGGGCAGCGCGAAGGCCGGTGCGGGGTCGCCTGGCGTGAGCTGCATGGTGATCCTCCCGCGCCAGTCTAGGAAGCGGCCGCCATCCGCTGTGCGGTCCGCCTCGCCAGAGCCATGACCGTCAGCATCGGGTTCACGCCGGAGGCCGACGGGAAGGCGCTCGCGTCGGTCACGAACAGGCCGCGCACGTCCCACACCCGGCCGTCGGGGTCGGCGACCGACGAGCGGCGCTCGCGCCCGATCCGGCAGCTCGACATCTGGTGCGCCGAGAAGAGCGTGAGGCGATTCGAGACGACGCCGCGCCGCTCGATCTCCGTGACGAGCTCGTCGAGGCGGTCGGCCGGGCGCTCGAGCGGCGGAGTGTGCAGCGTGAAGAGGGTCGTCGCGCCGGCGGCGGCGTGGACGCGGGCCGCCTCGACCATGCCGCGCACGAGCAGGCGCCGTTCGAGCCCGCCGCACGTGTAGCGCACGACCGGCTCGCCCGCGCCGTCGACGATCACGCGACCCGCGGTCCTGTCGCGCACGATCGCGATGAACGCCGCGGTGTGCCGCGCCTGCGCCGTCCGGATGCGGTGCTGCTCGGCACCCCACCACGGGGAAGACGCCGCGAGCGTTCCCGGGAGCGCCTGCGGCACCTCGAGCCGGAACCCATGGGCGCCGTCGACCTCGGCGAAGCCGTCGCCGAGCACGGACTGCGGGACGCCCGACCAGAGACCGCCGAGGTCATCCGGGTAGACGCCCGAGACCACGGACACCGGGTGCAGGTGGAAGCCGCGGCCGGCCCGCTCGCGCGCGATGCCGCTGCGCAGCAGGAGCGCCGGTGAGAGGATCGCCCCGCCGGCGAGCGCGACGGCCGGTGCGCGGACGCGCAGCTCCCCGCCCGCGACGCGCGCGACGACGCCGGTGACGCGGCCGCTCGCGGTCTCGATGCGGCGCGCGTCCGCGCCGTGCACGATCTCCGCGCCGGCGGCGCACGCGTCGGCGAGGTACGTCCGCAGCACGGACCGCTTCGCCCCGATGCGGCAGCCGAGCATGCAGAGGCCGCAGTCGCCGCAGCCGCTCACGTTGCGCTCGATCGTCCGGGCGCGGCGGCCGAGCGCGAGCAGGCCGCGCTCCAGGGCGGCGTTCGCGCCGTTGCGCGCGCTCTCCTCCGCATCGACGTCGCTGCGGGCGGCGACCGACTCATAGTGCTCGGCGAGGTCGTCGACGCCGGCGGCCTGCCACTCCTCGGCGACCGACGGCGGGATGCGCAGCGACGTGTTCCAGTTCACGACCGTCCCGCCCCCGAGCGCCGACCCGGCGAGCAGCGCGATCGCGCGGTCCTCGGTCGCCGCGATCCCGCGGTCGTAGAAGAGCGCGGCGTAGCCGTCGAGCTCGCCGCGGCCGAACTCGTCCTCGAGGCGCGCGCGGGCGCGCTCGAGGACGACGACGCGCCGGCCCGCGCTCGCCAGCTCCGCGGCGGCCACCGCGCCGCCGGCGCCGGATCCGACGACGCAGACGTCCGCGTCGATCGTCTCGCCGGCGGTGGCCGCACGGAGCCGCAGCGGCGCCCGCTCGGCGGGTGGCGGCAGGGGCGGCGGCGCGAACCCGGCGGCGCGCGCGTACGGGGAGCCCTCCGCGCCGTACGTGTAGAGCAGCACCAGACGCTTCATCACCTGGAACGCGCGCCGCTTCAACGCCAGAGGGCTCGCCGCCCAGCGGAGCAGGTACGCCTCCCGCGCGTGGCGCTCGAGCGCCGAGAAGCGCACGGCGCGACCGGTGAGGGCGAGGTTGAGCGCGGGCGAGTCGAGCGTGTCGAGCAGCCGATCGAGCTCGGCCACCAGGGCGGGCCGGCCGAGCGCCGCGACCTCGGCGCGCAGCACGCCGGGGACGCCGAGCGCCGACGCGGACGGCAGCGTGCCGCCACCCGGGACGAACGTGTCACAGAGAGCGGCGAGCGTCGCGCCGCGATCACGCATCGCGTCCCGCCTAATCTCTTGCTGGCATCGCCTGCAAGCGATTGTAGCGAGCGCTGTCAAGGCCGGACGACAGCCGACCGCAAGAGACCACCGGCGGGGGATCGGAGCGGGAGACGGGTCTCGAACCCGCGACCTCGTCCTTGGCAAGGACGCGCTCTACCAACTGAGCCACTCCCGCAGATCTCACGTCGACGGCGATCGGCGTGAGCAGATCGAGTATATGGGGCCGCGCCGTCCGGCCGAACGGTCCGGGCGTTAGGGCCGTCCGGCCCTACCGGCTGTAGGGCCGCTCGCCTGAAGTTAGTCAGCAATGATCGAGGAGCCGCCGCCCTTCGAGATCGTTCGCCGCGAGGACTTCTCCGACGTGACCTACCTCCTCGAGGTGCGGCATCCCGAGATGGCCCGCGCGGCGCGGCCGGGCCAGTTCGTCATCGTCATGTCGCACGAGGCCGGCGAGCGGATCCCCCTCACCATCGCCGACTTCGACCGCGACCGCGGCACCGTCACCCTCGTCATCCAGGCCGTCGGCAAGACCACGCGCGAGATGCAGCGCGATCTCGTCGCCGGCGCGCGCCTGCACGCGCTCGTCGGGCCGATGGGCGAGCCGAGCCGGCTCGACGGTTTCAGGAAGGTGGTCGTCGTGGGCGGCGGACTCGGCGTCGCGCCGACGTACCCGATCGCGCGCGGCCTGAAGGAGCGGGGCGCCCACGTCATCGGCGTCATCGGCTTCCGCAGCCGCGACCTGGTGTTCTGGGAGGAGAAGTTCCGCGCCGTCTGCGACGAGCTCATCCTCTGCAGCGACGACGGGTCGGTCGGCATCAAGGGCCTGGTGACGCTCGGCCTCGAGCAGGCCATGAGCGCGCACTCCGACATCGACGAGGTCGTTGCGATCGGCCCGCCGATCATGATGCGGGCCTGCGCCGCGACGACGAGGCCGAAGGGTCTGCGCACGGTCGTCAGCCTGAACCCGATCATGGTCGACGGGACGGGCATGTGCGGGGGCTGCCGCGTGAAGGTCGGCGGCCGCATCCGCTTCGCCTGCGTGGAGGGCCCCGAGTTCGACGCCCACCAGGTCGACTTCGACGACCTCATGTTCCGGCTCGCGCGCCACAGGGCCGCGGAGAAGGTCGCGCTCGAGCGCTGGCAGCAGGGCTGCCGCCTCGAGGCGCAGGCCGTGCCGGCGAGGGCCTGATGGCGCCGAAGAAGCGCACCATCCGCACCATCCCGCCCGAGCGCACGGCGATGGCCGAGCTGCCCGCTGCCGAGCGCGCGCGCACCTTCGGCGAGGTCGCCTGCGGCTACGCGCTCGAGGACGCGCTCCGCGAGACGGAGCGCTGCCTCTTCTGCCCGGACGAGCCGTGCGTGCGCGGGTGCCCGGTGGGCATCGATATCCCCGGCTTCATCAAGCGCCTCGGCGAGCGCGACTTCCGCGGCGCATACGACACGATCACCGACACGAACCTCCTCCCCGCGATCTGCGGCCGCGTGTGCCCGCAGGAGACGCAGTGCGAGGGCGTCTGCACCGTCGGCGACACCTACGCGCCGGTCGCGATCGGCCGGCTCGAGCGCTTCGTCGGCGACATGGCGATCGGCGAGGGCTGGGCCAACGTGCCCTACGTCGAGCCGAACGGCCTCAAGGTCGCGGTGGTCGGCTCCGGTCCGGCCGGCATGGCCTGCGCCGCGGACATGGCGAAGGCCGGGTGCGCCGTCACCGTGTTCGAGGCGTTCCAGCAGCCCGGCGGCGTGCTCCGCTACGGCATCCCCGACTTCCGCCTCCCGAACACCGTCGTCGACGCCGAGATCGAGAAGCTCACCCGCCTGGGCATCGTCTTCCGCGCCAACACGCTCGTGGGCCGCCTCTTCACCATCGAGCAGCTCGTCGGCGAGATGGGCTACGACGCGGTGTTCATCGGCACCGGCGCGGGGACGCCGACCTTCATGGGCATCCCCGGCGAGTCGCTGAACGGCGTCCTGTCCGCGAACGAGCTGCTCACACGGTGCAACCTCATGCACGCGCGCGACTTCCCCGCGTACGACACGCCGCTCGACCTCGGCAGGCGCGTCGCGGTCATCGGCGCGGGGAACACCGCGATGGACGCGATGCGGGTCTCGCTGCGGCTCGGCGCCGAAGAGGTGCTGTGCGTCTACCGGCGCGGCAGGGAGGAGGCGCCGGCGCGCGCCGAGGAGCTGCACCACGCCGACGAGGAGGGCATCCGGTTCCACTGGCTCACCAACCCGGTCGAGATCCTCGACGACGGGAGCCGCGGCGTGCGCGGCATGCGCTGCCAGCGCATGGAGCTCGGCGAGCCCGACGCGTCGGGACGGCGCCGGCCGGTCGCCGTCGCGGGGAGCGAATTCGAGCTGCCCTGCGACACGGTCGTGTTCGCCATCGGGACCAACGCCAACCCGATCCTCGGCCAGACCACGCCGATCGCGCTCGACGCGCGCGGCTACATCGCCACCGACGCGACCCTGCGGACCTCGCTCGACGGCGTGTTCGCCGGCGGCGACATCGTGACCGGCGCGGCGACGGTCATCGAGGCGATGGGCGCGGGCCGCCGCGCGGCCGCCGCGATGAAGCGCTACCTCGGCCTGCGCGACACCGACGCGGTGTACCAGGACGCCGCGCCGGACGGCGAGCTGTTCGGCATCGCCGCCGCCGAGCGCAACTACGCGCGGGTGCGGGTCGCATGAAGGAAGCGGTCACGCTCGGCGAGCACATCGTCGAGATCGTCTCGGACTCGGGCGAGGGCGCCCAGCGCTGCGGGCAGTCGCTCGGCGCGATCGCCGCGAAGTCCGGCAACGGCGTGTGGACGGTGGAGATCATCCCCGCCGAGATCCAGCCGCCGGCGCGCAGCATCGCGGGCGCGAGCGGCAACCGCGTGCGGCTCGGCGCGCGTCGCGTCACCAACGGCGGCGACCAGGCCGACCTCGTCGTGGCGTTCAACGAGCAGGTGCTGCTCGGGCGCGTGCAGGCCGAGGAGCTGCGGCCCGGAGCGACGATCCTCCTCGAGGGCCGCTGGCGCAACGATCGCGATCCGCTGGTCGCCTCGGCCTACGCCGAGACGTACGACGAGCTCGTCGGCCTCGGCTACCGGGTCCTCGAGATCCCCATGGAGCGCGAGTGCCTGAAGCTCGTCCCCGACCCGCGGCGCGGCAAGAACATGTTCGTGCTCGGGATGCTCTGCGGCATCTACAGCCTCGACCTCGAGCTCGCGCGCGAGCAGGTCGCGATCACGTTCGGGAAGAAGGACGCCAAGGTCATCGCGACGAACGTCAAGCTCCTCGAGGCGGGGTTCGCCTGGGCGGAGGAGAACCTCGACTTCAAGTACCGCATCCCCGCGGTGCGCGCGACCGAGCCGCAGGTGGTGATGAACGGCAACACCGCGCTCGCCCTGGGCATCCTCGCGTCGGGCATGGAGATCTGCGCGATGTACCCGATCACGCCGGCGACGTCCGCGTCGCACTACCTCTCGGAGGTCTTCGAGCGCGTGGGCGGCATCGTGCACCAGGCCGAGGACGAGATCGCGGCGTGCGCGTTCGCGATCGGCGCGTCCTACGCCGGGAAGGTCGCGGTGACGATCACGTCCGGTCCCGGCTACTCGCTCAAGCAGGAGGGCATCGGGCTCGCTGCGATGGCCGAGATCCCGCTCGTGGTGGTGGACGTGCAGCGCGGCGGGCCGAGCACGGGCCTGCCGACGAAAGCCGAGCAGGGCGACCTGCTCGCGGTCCTGTTCGGCACGCACGGCGACGCGCCGAAGGTCGTGTACGCGGTGAGCGGCATCGAGGACTGCTTCTACGCGATGATCACGGCGCGCAAGATCGCCGAGACCTTCAACATGGTCGTCGTCGTCCTCTCCGACGCGAGCCTCGCGACGGCGCAGCAGCCATTCCCCCGCCCCGTCTTCAGCGAGGACTGGCTCGCGGCGCCGGTCGACCAGACACCCGTGCCGCCCGGTGCGCGCCCCTACGACTGGGACGCGTCGACGGGCCTCGTGCGGCGCTTCATCCCGGGCCAGCCCGGCGGCATGCACACCGTCACCGGCCTCGCGCACGACCGCGAGTCGCACGTCGCGTACGACCCGCAGAGCAACGAGGACGGCCTGCGGCACCGCAGCCTCAAGCTCGCGGCCCTGCAGAAGACGCTGCGCTGCCCGCCGGTGTTCGGCGCGGCGGAGGGCGACCTGCTCGTCGTCGGCTGGGGCAGCAGCAAGGGCGCGATCGAGGAGGCCGTCGAGGGCCTGCGCGCCGAAGGGCACCGCGTCTCCGCGCTCCACCTCGGCTTCATCCAGCCGATGCCGTCCGGGATCGGGGACATCCTGCGGCGCTTCGGGAAGGTCATGACGGTCGAGTCGAGCTGGGCCGACCGGCCGGCCGAGGACCCGATCGTCGACGCCGACAACCGCCGCTACTCCGCGCTCGCGATGCTGCTGCGCTCGCGCTACCTGGTGGACGTCGACTGCTGGACCGAGGCGCGCGGTCGTCCGATCACGCCGGGGAGCGTGCGGAGCGCGATCCTCGGCGCGCTCGCGCGCGAGGCGGTACCGGCATGACGATGGAGGTCACGCGGTGCCTCCTCCAGGCGAGCGACGAGCGCCACGAGCTCGGCGACTACGAGCAGGGCGTGCCGCGGTGGTGCAACGGCTGCGGCGACAACGGCATCCTCACCACGATGCAGCGGCTCTGCCGCGACAACGACCTCGCGCCGGAGCGGACGGTGTTCGTCTCCGGCATCGGCTGCTCGAGCCGGCTCCCCCACTACATGCACACGTACGGGTTCCACGGGACCCACGGCCGCGCGCTCCCGATCGCCGAGGGCGTGAAGATGGCGCGGCCCGACCTCACGGTGTTCGTGAGCACGGGCGACGGGGACTGCCTGTCGATCGGCGCCGCGCACTGGATCCACGCGCTCCGCTACAACATGGACCTCACCGTCCTGCTGCACGACAACCGCATCTACGGCCTCACGAAGAAGCAGGCCTCGCCGACGTCGCCGCTCGGGACGAAGAGCAACACGACCCCGCAGGGCTCCTACCTCGAGGCGCTGAACCCGCTCACCGTGACGCTCGGCGTGGCGAACGTCTCGTTCGTCGCGCAGGCCGTCGACTGGATCCCGGAGCTGCTCTACGACATCCTGACCGCCGCGTACCGCCACCGCGGCCTCTCGTTCGTCCGCATCGTCCAGCGCTGTCCGGAGTTCATGCCCGGATTCTTCGACCCCTGGATGCAGGATCCGCGGCGCACGCTGATCCTGCGGCACGCGAGCGGCCTCACGCTGAGCCCGGCGATCGCGAAGACCTACACCAACCAGCTCGAGCACGACCCGTCCGACATCCACCGCGCGCGTGAGATCGCCTCCGACGAGGAGCCCATCCCCGTCGGCATCCTCTACCGCGACGACGACGTCCCCTGCTACGAGGACGTCCGCCACGCGGGCGCGGTCCGGACCGCCGAGCAGGTGCGACGCGGCCTCGCGGCCGAGCTCGACCGGTTCACCATCTGGCCGGACGGGGCCGAGCGATGACCGCGCGGACCCTCTTCCGGACCACGGGCCGCATCGACGGGGCGGAGCTCGCGCCGATCGACGGGCTCGCACTGCGGCCCGCGCTGTTCGCGCGCTTCCACGACCTCCCCGCGCTGCGCTACGACTACCCGCTCGTGCTCGTCGACGGCACCCCCGAGGAGCCGGTCCGGTCCCTCTCGCGGATCGTGGACGGCGTCCTGCGCGACGTCGCGCCGCGCGGTCTCGAGGGCGAGCGGATGCGGCGCGCCGTTCTGCGCGTCGAGCGCGACCTGCGCCGCGGGATCGCGCACGGCGCCGGCGGACGGCTCGGCGCGCGCTGGGACGAGGCGGCGGCGCAGGTCGCCGAGCGCGGCGGCGCCGCGGTCCGGCAGGAGCTCGCGACGATCCGAGCCGCGCTCACGGTCGACGGCGAGCTGCTCGACTGCGATGCGACGGCGGCGCCGCGCGTCGTCACGCACCTCTGGGTCGCGACGTACGCGGCGAAGGCGAGGGCGATGCGCGGGGCCATCGACGGGCTCGTCGCCCGGCTCGAGGACCTCGTCCGCGCCGACCGCCTGCGGTCCGAGGAGGGCCGCGGGGCCGACGCGCTGCGCTCCGGCATCGGCACCGCGCATCGGGACGCGTTCGACTTCGACGTCATGGCGCGGCTGCTCGCGCGCCCGTCCGGACCGAGCGGCATGCACCCGGAGCGCCGCCGGCGCATCGCGGACGTGCTCGTGACGCTGCGCGCGCAGCATTTCTTCCTCGCCGCCGCCGACCCGTACTCGTTCGTCTTCGACCGGATCGACACGGCGCTCGCGACGTTCCGGAGGCGCCTTCCCGACGCCGCGGCGCTCGTGCGCGCGATCGCGATCGCCGAGCTCGAGGTGCGGGGCCACTACGTCGAGGCGGTCCACGACGCCCACTTCGCGCGCTTCGACGAGCGCTCCCTCGCGGCGGAGGACCTCGCGCGCTTCCCGGACTACCTCGTCCGCGTCGCCGGCCCCGCGAACCGCGCCGAGATCATCGGCGCGCTGTCGTCGGGCGTGCCGCTCAAGATCGTGACGACGACGAACGACGTCGTGGAGGAGACCGCCACCGCGGAGCCCGCGCCCTCTCTGGGCGCCCAGCTCGCGACGACCGCGATGGGCCTGGGCGACGTCTTCGTGGTCCAGACGCCGTCGGCGTCGCTCTTCCGGATGCGCCATGCGCTTCGCGCGGCGCTCGCGTTCCGCGGCCCGGCGCTCGTGAGCACCTACGGCGGCGCGGTCGCCACGGGGCTGCCGCCGTACCTGGTGAGCGCCGCCGCACTCGAGTCGCGCGCATTCCCCGCGTTCTCGTACGACCCCGGCGCGGGCGCCGACTGGGCCCACCGCTTCGCGCTCGGGCCCAACCCCCAGCCCGAGGCGACCTGGCCCGAGCACGAGGTCGCGTGGGCGGACGGGGAGCTGCGACGCTCGACGGCGCGCCTCGCGTTCACCCTCGCCGACTTCCTCCTCGCCGACCCGCGCCACGCGTCGCACTACGCGCGCATCGCGTCCGGCGACGGGGACGATGGCCTGCCGGCGCTCGACCCCGACGGGCGGCTGCACCGCGTGCTCGCGGACGACCGGATGCGCGGCGCCGCGCGGCGCTGCGCGGAGACCTGGGACCGTCTGCGGGAGCTCGACGCGCTCAAGCGGCCGGCCGCGGCCGCCCCTGCCGCGACCGCGACCGCGGCGCCCGCGCCGGCCGTCGAGGCGGCGAGCGAGCCCGCGCCGGCCGCCGCCGCGTCGAGCGACGAGCCCTGGATCGAGACGCCGCGCTGCACGACCTGCAACGAGTGCACGACCATCAACAACAGGATGTTCGCGTACAACGAGAACAAGCAGGCGTACGTCAAGGACGCGACGGCGGGGACTTACCGCCAGCTCGTCGAAGCCGCCGAGAGCTGCCAGGTGGCGATCATCCATCCCGGCAAGCCGCGCGACCCGAACGAGCCCGGCCTCGACGAGCTCATCGCGCGCGCCGAAGCGTTCCGCTGACGCCTCCGCGCGGCACGGCGAGGCGCCTCGCTACGCGAGCAGGTTCTTGACCGCGGCGACGAGCAGGACGATGCCGAGCGACACCTGGACCGCGCGGAGCGGGAGACGGCTCGCGCCCAGGTACGAGCCGAGGAGCGCCCCGGCGACGACCGCGACGAGGAGCGGCCCGAGGACCGCGGCGTCGACCGGCGTCGTCGGCAGCCTCGCCGCGAGGCCCGCGAGGGAGTTCATCACGATGAACGCGCTCGCGACGCTGCCGGCCTGCTTCACCGTCGCCCAGCCGCAGGCCACGAGCACCGGCGAGAGGAAGATCCCGCCGCCGATCCCGGTCGCGCCCGCGAGGAACCCCAGGAGCGCGCCGATGACGACGGCGGTGAGGTAGAACGGGGCGCCCGCGCGCGGCAGCGGCAACGTCGGGACGCGCGCGAAGAAGAGCAGACGCGCCGCGCCGGCGAGGAGCGCGAGCCCGAGGAGCACGGCCTGCGCCCGCCCCGCGAACGGGAGCAGGCCGCCGAGGTACGCCATCGGGACGCTCGTCACGACGAACGGGACGAGCAGCCGCCAGCGCAGGTGCCCGGCCTGACGGAACATGATCCACGCGATGCCCGCCGCCGCGACGTTCATGACGAGCACGACGGTGACGAGCGGGGCGGTCGCGACCCGGAACAGCGTGAACACGGCGAGGTATACCGTCGCGCCGCCGTGGCCGACGCTCGAGTAGAGCAGCGCCCCGAGGAAGATGAGCGGGAGCAGGGGCAGGAGGTCCGGCAACGCGCCTGAGCGTAGCCGGGAGGCGGCCTCTACTCGGTCCGCGCTCCGCGCCGGCGCTCCTGATGGCGCGCCGCGGCCGCGGCGTTCTTCGACATCCGCGCGCTCCCGTCGAAGGTGGCGCCCCGCGCGATCGCGAGGGTCGGCGCGGCGAGATCCGCGGTGACCCGGGCGGTCTCCTGGAGCTCGATCGCGTCCGTCGCCGTGATGGTGCCGGAGACCTCGCCGGCGACGATCGCCGTCCCGCAGCGGATGAGCGCGTCGACCTTCCCGGTGGCCCCCACGACCAGGAGGCCGCGGGCCGCGATCTCGCCGCTGAACGTCCCGTCGACCCGCGCGCCCCGCTGGAAGCTCAGCTTGCCACGCAGCTCGACGCCCGCGCCGAGCGTCGCGTCGGGTGTGTCGTGCTCGTCCATGGCCCCTCCCGTCATCTCGTCGTGCCTCGGGTGAACGCTACAGCGGCGCCGAACGCTACGGTCGTGCGCCTGCCGGGCGAGCGCCCCCGCCTATGCCGCCGCACGGAGCGTGACCGCGATCGTCCTGTCCGGCAGGTCGATCTGGAACCCGTAGCAGCCGTCGGCGGGCAGGCGGACCTCGGAGCGCAGGTACCGCCACCCGAGCGCCGACCCCTGCGTGGCGTCGCCGACGGTCGTGCCCGTGTCGAGGCCGAAGCGCAGGCTCTTGGCCCCGTCCGCGAAGGTCACCTCGCCCGCGGCGTCCAGCCGGGCGCCGCGGATCAGCGCGCCGCCCTTGTAGTCGGGGCTCGCCAGCCACAGGACCTTCACCGTGTACGAGGCATCCGGCGCCTTCGTCCCGAGGACGATCGTCGGACCGCCCGGCACGGCGTAGACGGGGCCGGCGCCGAACGCGAGCCCGGTCGCGCTGCCGGTGAGCATCGCCGAGTCCGAGATCGGGCAGCTCGCGCCCGCCGCGAGCGGTGTGATCTGGAGCGGCCGCGCCTCGAGCTTCGCCCAGGCCGCCTCGTCGAGCGGCACCGCCGCGCCGCCGCCCTGGGCCGCCCCGCCGGTGCCGGCCGTCTCGGAGCCACACGACGCGAGCAGGAGCGCGACGACGAGCAGGCGCTTCACGGCGCACACGGTACGGCATGGACCAAGGCCGGCGGCGGCGGCCGGCGGGACCGCACGGTACGCTCCGAGCGTGACGGGCGATCCGCGGCCGTGGAGCCTCGTCCGCCGGGGACCGCGGCAGGACCTCACCGTCCTTCGCGCCGGCGAGGACCAGTTCGCCGATCCGCGCGACGGAGCTCCGCACGGGCGCGCGATCATCGACGCCGACGACTGGTGCAACGTCCTGCCGATCACGCGGAGCCGCGAGGTCGTGCTCGTGAAGCAGTTCCGCGTCGGCAGCGGGGAGGTCTCGCTCGAGCTGCCCGGGGGCGTCGTCGACGCGGGCGAGGATCCCGCGGCCGCCGTGGCGCGCGAGCTCGAAGAGGAGACCGGCTACCGGGCGCGGCGGCTCCTCCCGCTCGGCACGTACTCGCCCAACCCCGCGCACTTCACGAACCGCGTGCACGCCTTCGTCGCGCTCGACTGCGAAGTGGTCCACGACGGGCGGCCCGATGCGGGCGAGGACCTCGTGATCGAGGTCGTCCCGATCGCCCGCGTCCGCGAGCTCGCCGCATCGGGAGGCATCACGCACGCCCTCATGCTCGCCACGCTGCATCTGGCGACGCTGCGCGGCTACCTGTTTGGAGAAGCGGACGCGCCGGCCGCGCCTTAGCGTCGTCCCATCGACTTCTCGCAGAGGAGAGAGCAGGCCATGATCACCGAGCTCAACGTCACCGCCGTCGTCGAGATCGTCACCGACATGGGCCTCCGCGACCCGTTCGGCAACGCCATCCGGATCCTCCGGCGCGCGAAGGTCGCGCAGAAGGCGACGGCCTGAGCATGGCTGAGAGGAAGACCGGGAAGAAGGGCACCCGGAGGGGATTCACGGCCGAGGAGCGGGCCGCGATGAGGGAGCGCGCCAAAGAGCTGAAGGCTTCCGCCGGCAAGGCGGAGGAGGAGAGCGCCGCGCTCGCGGCGATCGCCGCGATGTCGGGGCCGGACCGTGCCATCGCCAAGCGGCTCCACGCGCTCATCAAGGCCAGCGCGCCGGTCCTCGCGCCGAAGACCTGGTACGGGATGCCCGCGTACGCCAAGGACGGCAAGGTCGTCTGCTTCTTCACGCCCGCGGAGAAGTTCAAGGCGAGATACGCGACGTTCGGGTTCAACGACTCGGCGACCCTCGACGAAGGCGCCATGTGGCCGACCTCGTGGGCGCTGAAGGAGCTGACCGCCGCCGACGAGACGAGGATCGCCGCGCTCGTGAAGAAGGCGGTGCGCTGAGGACCGCATCTCCGTGACTGACTCTGTGCCGAGGGCCAGGATCGAACTGGCGACACATGGTTCTTCAGGTGAACTTCTCAGTGCTTCGCGATTTTCCGAGACAACTCGCGTGCTGCGGCTCTTGGTTCGTCGTGATGGGTGTTGGTTCGCGCTGGGCTAACTGACGCGGCCGAGCGCCGCGTCGAGGGCCTTCGGGTAGCGCTTGAGCTGCGCGACGGGGATCGTGCCGCGGTACCGCCGCAGCATCCGCCAGCCGTTCGCGCCCCAGCCGTGGACCTCCATGTTCGCGCTGTCCGGCCATCCGGCCTCGTGCTTCTGGCGCACGCTCGTCGCTCGCAGGCGGTGCTGCTTGAAGGCGAGCCCGGTCTCGGCGCGGATGAGGCGCCGCAGTCGCTGGGCCATCGAGTTCCAGCCCAGCCGGGTGAACGCGTCGCCCGACTCGGTGAGGAAGAGCGGCTCGTCGACGGAGCCGCGGTACGCTGGACGTCCGGCGTGCAGGTACGCGCGGATCGCGTCGCGGCCGGCGTCCTCCATCGGGACCTCGCGGACGCCGTGCGTGCCGCGCTTGGTCTTCGACTCGTCGTCGATGATGAAGTGGCCGGACTCGCGGTACTTCGCCATCACGACGTTGTGCAGGGTGAGCTCGCGCGCCTCCTTCGCGCGGAAGCCGTGGAGGAGGGTGGCGATGACCGCGACGCTGCGCAGCCGGTTGGGGCCCTGGTCGACGGCGCGGAGGATCGCGCGGACCTCGGCGTCGGTGTACGCGGGCATGCCGCGGTCGCTCGGCCGCGGCTGCTTCACCTCCGCGAGCGCGCTCACCCGGACGTCGTCGCTGCCCGCGTACCAGATGCGCTTCCGTGCGAGGTAGGTGGCGAAGCTCTTGAGCGCCACGACCTTGTTCATGCGCGTGTTGAGGTTGCGCGCCGTGCGCACGTAGCGCTCGACCGTGTCGGGCTCGAGGCTCGCGAGGGTGCGCGCGCGCTCGGGAAGGAAGGCGAGGAACGCCAGGAGATGCGAGCGGTACACGGCGAGCGTCGTGGGCTGGACCTCGTCGGCCTTGTCCGCGAGGAACCAGCCGACCGCGTCGGCGAGCGGGAAGTCAGGACGCCGCACGCGATTGTCTCGGTATGGAGCTTGAAAGGATCGACCCATCCGTCTTCTCCGGTCCGGACGGGATGACAGGCGCAGGCGAGTCTAGCGAGGCCGGCGTGTCGGCCAAGAGACTCACGCGCGCTTCGCTCCCGACGACCTGCCAGATCGCGCGCTCGACGCTCGCGTCGGCGGTGAGGTGACCGAGCGTCGCGAAGCGGAACGTCGCCGAGGCGGCGGAGCGGCGCGGCGGCCGCGCGACGGCGAGCTCGCACACGCGGCGCAGCTGCGTGGCGCGCGCCCGCGTTTCCGCGAGCACGAGCACGAGCGGCCACACCGGAATCTGCGCCTGCCACGCTCCGCCCTCGCACAGATCCAGATACCGGCTGAATCTTCGTCCGATCTCGAGGGTGTGATCGGTCCCGAGGTCGACCTCGGTGAGGAGGTGAATGCGCTGGTGCGCAGCGCGATACACAACGTACGCGTCCGGCCGCACGCACGATGAGCCGAGCCGCCTCGCGGCCTGCCAGTCGCATTCCCACGACGCAAGCGCATGGCCGTCGTGCGCCCTGGCGGCCCGCGCGATGGCAAGCAGCACGTCGGCGGTGGCGAGAGCCCGACGGATGAGCAAGGCGCCCGACGACTTCAAGCGCCACGACGGCATCGCCGGGTCCTGGGTACGCGCGATGCGCCAGCCCGCGCTGGTGAGCCCGTACACGGGGTAGAGCGCGCCCTCGGAGGGACCGCCGAACATCCGCGTGGTCATCGCGGCAAGGCCACGACGGCGCAGTGACTGCAGCACGCGGTGTGTCATGACCAAGCGCGACCGCGCGGTCACCGCGGATCCCGCGAAGAGGAACTCGCTGACCTGCGCCGCGCTGAGGTAGCGCAGGCGCGCGAGGTACGCGAGGACCTCCGTTTCGCGATCGCTGAGCGGGACGGTCGTGTACCGCATCAGGAGCGCGGAAGTTCCGGCACCGGGTCGGGCCGACACGGCCGTGGATCGGGCCATCGGGCCGGCTCCCTGCGTTGACCGGAGGCAACGTCGAAAGAACGTGAAAGCAACGCGGAATCAACAGCCGCGACGAGGGCCCGCGCCCGTCCCGATGGCTGCTCGACTCCGTTGCGCAGACACCTGAACAGCACGATCACGCGCGAGTGATATGCCGGGCGGGCTCGGCGGGCTATGACGGGCGCCACGACGCGAGCGTGACGCGGGTCACGCTACAAGCGGTAGGACAAACTGCGCAGCCGCAGTGGGCAATTCTGCGCACCTTCCCGTCCCGAGACGGGACGGTTGTCGGACGGAACAACAGCGCTGCCAGGAATGCCGAAGTGTCGTTTCGGCGCCACCATCCAGGGTGGGACGGATTGGCTCGCGCGGCACCCGCTCATGCACTGTATATCGGTGACCTGCTGAACCGGCGAACTCGCCGCCGTGACCAATTGCAGCCGCAAGCGCGCACCAGCGTCGTCCGTGTAGTACACGCGGTCAAGGTGGCCCGTTTCGCCCTCGCCAGGCGTGCGCGAGCAACCGCAGGAGCCCATCGCCACTGTGCGCGGCGTGGCTCGTCCTTGGATGCGCGGCGCGCGAATGTGCTCGAGGGTCAGCCACCCGACGTCGCGGCGCTCGCCCTCGCCAGCGAGCAGCGTCTGCACCGGCGGTACTGGCGCATCGTGCGCCGCGGCAAACTCGGCCAGACCGCCGCGGTCGCGGTCGCCCGCGAGTCTCGGCGGCCTCTTCCGGCGTGAGGAGCAGACTTCCGGCGAACCACTGTCATGATGGAGCGGCCGGTCAAGTCCTGATCGGATGTGGTGCCCGAGGAGCAGCGAGGGTGCGCCGGGCAGGTGGCAGCCCCGACTTCAGGCCACTCTGATATCCGCGGGTCAAGACCGTATATCAGGTCGTTCGAGTATTCCGCTCGGCTGCGTAACTCACGTAGGTCGAGCGGCCAGCGCACCAGCTATCAGTCGCACCCCCACCCCATCAGGAACTCTCCCGTTTGCGCATCAACGATCGCCGCGACGACGGTCACTGGAGCGAGTTGACGGGGGAGCGGCTGAAGGGACGCCTTGTGTCGCGCGGGGCCGGCGCTTGGCCGCTGAATCGATTGCCCACGGAAGACCAGGGCCCACGCGGGTCTTGAGAGCACCGCCTGCCCCCGACTGTCCTTCTGAATGGTGTTCGCAGTGGGGGCAACTCCCAAGGTCCCGCCCGATGTAACGAGCGCAGGTACTGCGATGGCGGCTGTGCCCTTGGCGCCGATCGCTCCAACGGCACGTTCCGCAGTTGCGCGGTCCACAGCGGAGACGCTGAAGCTCGTCGCCACGACGGCCACGTTCGCGCGATCGCACTCTTGCAGCACCGCGTTGACGTTGACGGACGAGCCGGCCGAGCTGCTTTGCACGCTCGCCTCAGCCGGGGGCTGCAGGGACGAGCTGCTGGCTTGCATGAGCGCTGCCCTGATCTGGGTTCCGCCGCCCAGGGTCAGGTACGCGAGAACGAGCACGAAGGCGAACGCGAGTCTCACGGACATCTTGCGTCCCATATGTCGAAATCACTCCCACTCGAAGCTGTCAGCGCGTCGTATCCGGCGTCGCCTCGGTCCGGGTTACTGGGATTGTTCGGCGTCCCAGCTTGGTACGGGTTGCTGGGCGTTCCGAATTGCGTGAACCACCAGTTCGAGAAATCCGAGTACTGCACCGAACGAAAGGTAGTGTGGGTCAGCCGATCGCCAGCAGTTTGGTCACCAGAGAAATTCCACTCCTCGCCAAATGACTGCACCTCGTTCGGCAGCCATCCCAGCCCAACCCCCGAGACGATCGTCGAACCCATTTGGAACGTCCACACACCGTTCGTCGCAGGACTGTTGGCCTGGTAGAAGTACACGTTCGGCGGGTAGATCGTGCCGTACCACTGCGGTGGGTAGATGTGACCAGTCGCGTCGGTGTACTGAATGAAGAATACCGGGTTGTAGGGATCGCTATTCGTCGGGGCCTTTGCCCAGCCCGCCTGCGCATACCGGGTGCCGTTGACACCCATGACCCATGCGGAAGTCGAGCCGCCGTTGTAGTAGACGAACGGGTTGTAGGTTCGAATGTAGCCACGCGCGCCGCTGATGGTTCCCCCGAAAACCTGATACCCACCGGTGAACCAGTTGTCGTAGATGCCGGAGCCTGGGAGCGACGTACAGGCACTGTCTGCCCTCGCCTGTGAGGGAGCGAAGAGTGTCGCCGCTACGGCGAAGACAGCTGCTAATGACAAACGCAACGCTCTCATGTACAACGCGAGATCCCTCCTCGGTGTCGGCCCAAGCCATTGCGAACCGTCTCGTCCGTTTCAACCGGTTGAGCACCGGCCAGTATCTAGCTCCAGTATCTAGCTTTCCCGCTGCACTGTGGGTAACGCGCACGCAACGATTCAATGACGGTCCCGTGTCGGCGGGCCGCGCTTATGTGTGCTATGCAGACGCACAGCCTGGCATGGCGAACTGGCGGCCACCGCGGCCCGCGATGGCAAGGCGTGAATGTCACCCGCGCATCGGTCAGCGTCGCCATGGAGCATCCTCGGCCAGACGCGGAGGAACTCGCGCCACAGCGCCGCCTTCGTATGGGGTCGAGGCAGCGAGCGATCTTGCGCGCGAAGTAGCGTGCCCCTCGGTGGCCGAGGTCGGCCCCCCGAGTTCGACCGCTTGGTGCTCGGCGTCCACGCGCCCCACGTCGGACGGCGAGCTCAATCTCCGTCGTCACGACGCCGTGCTGCGTGAGGAACGCTGAGCGTGTTCGCGGGTCGATGGCTCGGGGGATCCGGGCAGACATTTGGGGCTGCGCGGAGCCCACGCGCGGTCAGCAACTACGAATGGAGGCTCGAGCGTGAGGCTGCCGCTCGTGACGAAGACCGCGCTCTTGCGCCTTTGTCGTCGTCGAGCACGCCCAGAGCCCGCGCAGTCGAACGCCACCGACGCGCTGCGCATGCTGGTGCTTGGCTTGGACGATCCGCCGACCGGCATCGTCGTCCAGCAGCAGATCAACGGGCGGACGGCCTGTCACCCCGCCGTGAATGTTGGTTTGCGTCGCCGCCGTGGGCTCGGAGGAGCCCGACTTCGTGCGTCTTGTTGAGGAATGGCGACTGTGCCGAGGGCCAGGATCGAACTGGCGACACATGGTTCTTCAGACCATTGCTCTACCGACTGAGCTACCTCGGCGAGGGTCTCATTTTACTCGGAAAGTCTGCGAGCGAATCGAATCGGTGTGGGGGCCGATGGTCACGACGACCATGTGCGCCGGGCGGCGCAGTGGTCTACCCACCTCCGCACGAACGGGTTGAGACCATTGCTCTCAACGGAGATCACGAGCAGGCGAGACCATTGCCCTTGACCGACCCTTGCGCCGCAAGCAGCCAATGTGAATGTGAATGTGACGCCTCTTGACCGGTGTTCGCGCTGCTCATGGCGCAGCCGCGCGGAGAAGGCAAGACGCTAGACGGCAGCAGCCTCCGCGGGCACGATCGCGAGCTGAGCGCCAAGAGCCCGAGCGAGACGCGCGAGGGTGTCTTCTGTCGCGTTGCTAGCGCCCCGCTCGATCTTGCTGATCTCCCCTTGGTCGATCCCGGTGAGTTTCGCGAGCTCTGCCTGGGTCAGCTGGCGACGGTGTCGTAGGACGGAGAGCTCGCCACCGATGCGGAAGCGATGTGCCGTGCGCTCGAGCTGAGCGACCGCCGCGGGCCCTTCGGCGCGCGCCTCCGCCTCGACCTCCCGCCAGAACTCCTCGAACGACGTTGGCTTCCGTGCTTTCTCCACGGACAGGATTATGGCCTTTGGCCCATATGGGCGTCAAGGGGTCGGTCGTGAGCGGTACTCATGGAGGCGCTTCCTCGCCGGCTTGATCTCCTCGTCCTGGCGGCGACCGCTTGCGTCGTCGCCCTTGTCATAACCGTTGAGGAGAAGCAGCAGCTTGTTGCCATGCGGGTAGAAGAACACTCGCAGCGTGAGCCGCTCGTTCGCCTCCGGATACTTCGCGTGACCGCCGTACATCTCGAGGATCTCCTCGGCGTTCCGCCGAACGCGGAACTCGAAGAGGCCGTCGCCCAGCGCCTTGCCCCACTCACCCTGACAGACCTCCACGCCTCGGCGCTGCAGCACCTCGCGAAGCGCGATGCCGATCGCGCGGCGCAAGTATGGGTCGAGCCCGCGCATCCACTCGAGCACGGGCTGTCGCCCGGTGTGCGGATCGTCGTAGAACTCAAGTGAGTACGGGAATGCCGTCGGCGGCGTGCTCGGCACGGAGTCAGCCTAACCCGGGCTACACGCACGACAATCAGTCCATGCGCGATCCAGGCGCACCGCTGGACCTCTATCGGCTGCTCAAGCCCGCGGGCGAGCCCGAGCTCATCCATGCGCAGGTCGCAGCCGGGGCATCGATCTTGGATCTCGGCTGCGGAACTGGCCGAATCACGCACGAACTGATCCGGCTCGGTCACCCGGTCACCGCCGTCGACTTCGACGAGCGAATGCTTCGCGAGATTCGCGGTGCGGAAACCGTGTTGTCGCGCATCGAGGATCTTCGACTGCGCCGCACGTTCGATGCGGTCCTCCTGATGAGACCCTGACGACCCGGACATCGGACGCGACGGCAAGTCGAGCCAGAGGGACGTCGGTGGGGTCACGATCCGCGTGTCCAACGTCCACCGCGAGGGACCGCTGCTCTATCAGACCGTCGAGTACGACGCGGGTGAGCGTGGTATCTGGCGGATGCAGCTCGACGGAAGGTACGTACTCAGCGACGAGGAGACGCTCGCCGATCGCGCCTCAGCCGGTCTGCGCTTGGACCACCGGATTGACGAGCGTCGGCGCTGGCTCGCCGCACGAGCGACGTAACTCGGCGAATCTCGTCGCGATCCTTCGAGACCATTGCCCCACCGACCGAGCGACCTCGGCGAGGGCGACAGAACGATGCCAGCGCGACGACGCGCTACTTCGCGGGAAAGTCGACCTGCCGCCCGATGATCGGCAGGTACCGCCCCGCCCCGATGATCGCGGGCGCGAGCCTGCTGCCCAGGAGTGCCGGCCGCACCGTGTCCAGATAGAACCCGAGCGTCGCGTCGAACCGCGCGACCTGATCGGCCGGGATCGCACCCTTCGCGACCTGCGCGGCGATCGCGTCGAGCGTCGCCGGGTCGAGCATCACGGCGAACTGCGGGTTCGCGGCGAGCGCGGTCTTCATCGCGGCGACGGCGGCCTGGTCGATGGTGGGCTTCCCATTGAATGGCGCGAGCAGGTCGTCGAACGACACGACCGCGACGAGCGCGACGTAGACCCCCACGAGCGCGGTCGCGGCGCCGAGCGGCAGGCCGAGCGTGTGATCGGCCGCGCGCAGGAGCGCGACGCGCCGCACCAGCCCCGCGAGGGCCCCGCCGACGCGCGCGACGACGCCCACCGCCACGCCGAGCACGAGCACGCCGAGCCCGATCCCCGCCGTGCCGGCCGGCACGAGGCCGGCGCCGGGCCCGGCGTAGAGGGCGTACAGGCCGGCGACGCTCGCCCCGACCGCGACGAGCGGCATCATGAAGCCTCGCCGCCAGCCGGCGAACGCGCCGAGCGCCACCGCCGCGACCATCGCGACGTCCAGCACGAGCCCTCCCTCGAGACCGTGGGCGACAGAGGGTTCGAACCTCTGACCTTCTCCGTGTAAAGGAGACGCTCTGACCGGCTGAGCTAGTCGCCCGTGTCAAGTATGACGGCGCGGATCAGGACGCGACGCGTCCCTCGGCCGCGGCCCACGGCATCGGAGGCAGCGGGAAGAGCCGCACGTTGCGCCCGGCGAGGATGAGCGCGTCGGCCATGCCCTCGAGCCGGCCGAGATGCGAGGCGAAGAAGTCCCGCCGCTCCGCGGCGCGCTCGTCGAGCGGCCACTCCCGCCCGGCGTGGCGCGCGATGAGCTGCCAGAGCTGGAAGTACTCGCGGGTGATGTCGTCCGCGCGCTCGTCGAGCTGCGGCTCGTAGCGGCAGCGCGCCAGCCGCAGGCTGACGATCTCGAACGACTCGAGCCGTCCGAGCGCCGCCAGGAAGTCCGCGCGGAGGCTCTCCGACTCGGGGCTGTCCGCGGCGGCGCGCGAGCGGCGGTACGAGCGCGCGCGCAGCTTGGCCTGGATCGTCAGCTCGCGGTGACGCTCGTCGAGCCGCCTGCGGAAACGCTCGCCCCCGACGGCGGCGGTCGCCCAGACGACGGGTGCGCGTGGTGGCATCTCGCTGGCGATTATCCTGCGGTCCCGACATGCGACAAGACCTTGTCGCCGATGCACGGACGTGAGAAAATGAACGACGCCGCGCTCATCCGCGGGCTCCTCTCCACACCCCACACCATCGCCGTCGTCGGCTACTCGACCGACCCCGCGCGACCGAGCAACTCCGTGTCGCGCACGCTGCGCGCGGCAGGCCACCGCGTCATCCCGGTGAACCCGCTGCTCCGCGGAGCGCTCATCGAGGGCGAGCGCTCGTACGACCGCCTCACCGACATCCCCACGAGCACTCCGGTCGACTTCGTCGACGTGTTCCGTCGCGGAGAGTTCCTCGACGCCGTCGTCGACGACGCGCTCGCGTCGGGTATCGGCGCGATCTGGTTCCAGCTCGACCTCGGCAACGTCGCCGCCGCGCGCCGCGCCGAGGCCGCCGGGTTGCGCGTGGTCTGGGATCGCTGCACGGCCATCGAGCAGCGCCGGCTGGCGCAGGGCCGATAGCTACATCCGGCTGCGCGGCGTGAGCGCGATCTCCTTCGAGATGTCCTTGCCCGCCGCGACCGCGCTCCAGAACTCGTCCAGCTCCACGCGCGGGTTCGCCCGGCGCAGCAGCTCGAGCAGCGGGACGAACGCCTTGAGGCGGTACGGCTTCGTGTTCACGCGGACCGTCGTGTCGCGGCCGCGCGCGACGAAGAACGGCGCCGACACGCCGGAGTGCGCGCCCGGGTAGCGCTTCGCGTCCACCCGTTGGAGCGACCCGACCGGGACCGTCTCCACTTTGAGGCCGAAGTTCGTGCGGAAGACGAGCGCGTCGTCCTCGAGCGCGAGCGTCGTGAAGTACGCCTGGTTGACGACGATCGCGATGTCGATGGCGAGCAGCAGCAGCCCGATGCCGATCATGACCGGATCGCGCCCGAGCGAGCCGAAGAGCAGCACGCCCAGCGCCGCGAGCGGGAAGAAGGTGAACGACGGCCACAGCAGCGCCAGGTCCGGCCGCACCGCCATGACGGGGAGTCTAGGCGGGCGCGGCGGGCGCGATCGCGGAGCGGGCGCGGGGGCGAACGGATCCGGGGGCGGCGGAAGATGCGCTTGGGAGGATCCTCGTTGCGGTAGAATCGTCGCACCACGCCCAGGTGGTGGAATGGCTATACACGCAAGTCTGAGGGGCTTGTGCCCGTAAGGGCGTGAGGGTTCGACTCCCTCCCTGGGCACCGAGCGCGCTCACCGATCACACCGTCACCCGAGCCCACGCACCGCTCCTGAACCGCCACGCCAGGAGCGCCGCGCGCACGAAATAGTCCACCGCGATGCCCAGCCAGATCCCGGTGAGCCCCATGCCGACGACGAACGCGAGCACGTACGCGAGCGGCAGGCGGACGAGCAGCCAGTTCACGAGCGAGGCCAGGAGCGGGTAGCGCGTGTCGCCGGCGCCGCGAAGCGCCCCGCCGAGCGCGAAGATCACGGCCTGCGCGGGCTGGGCGATGCCGATCACGGCGAGCGCGCCGACGCCGGCGGCGATGACGCCCGGCGCGCTCGTGAAGAGGCCGAGCAGGAGCGCCGGCGCGACGACGAAGACCGCGCCCGCGAGCGTCGACCACACCACGGCCATGCCCGCCGCGGCCCACCCCGCGCTCGCCGCGCGGCCCTTGTCGCGCATGCCGAGGCCCTGCCCGACGAGCGCGCTCCCGGCGACGCCGAAGCCGATGCACGGGAAGAACGAGAACGTCTCGATCTGGCTCACGATCTGGTGCGCCGCGACCTCGTCGGTCCCGAGGCGGAACACCAGGCCGGTGAGCGCGAGGATGCCGAAGCTGAACGTCGCGCTCTCCGCAGCCGAGGGGAGGCTGATGCTGAAGATCCGCCGGATCGTCGTCCGGCTCAGCCGCCACGGGCCGCCCGCGATCGAGAGGCCGGCCCGGCCGCGCCACAGCAGCACGAGCACCGCGGCGACGTAGAGGAGCCAGGTGATCGCGAGCGCCCACGCCGCGCCGAGCGGCCCGATCCGCATTACCTCGACGAGCACGTACGCGATCGCCACCGTGACGGCGACGCTCGCGAACGCGAGGAACATCGGCGTCCGCGTGTCGCCGGCGGCGCGCATCGCCGACGTGCCGATGAGCGCGACGGTCGACGCGCCGGTCCCGATGCCGAGCACCGCGAGGTACGGCCCGCCGATCGCCACGACCTCCTCGTCGGCCCCGAGCAGGCGCAGGAGGTCCGCCGAGACGAACAGGAACAGTGCGCCGAACGCCAGCCCGGCGAGCGCGCCGAGCATGATCGACTGGCGGGTCGCGTCGGCCGCGTCGCGGGGCCTCCCCTCGCCCATCCGGCGGCTCACGATGGCGATCGTGCCGATGGCGAGCGAGCGCCACACCGGGAACAGCAGGAAGATGAAGTTCGTCGCGGAGCCCGCGCCCGCGGCGGCGCTCGGGCCCAGCCGCGCGACGAACGCGAACACCACCGCGGTCCCGAGCGCGCTGACCGACTGCTCGATGATCCCCGGCCACGCGAGCTCGAGCGCCGCGCGCACCGGCGAGAGCCGCGCCAGCTCGGCCGCGCGGCCCGCTGGCGCCGGTGCCTCCTCGAGCTCGATCTCCTCGGTCTGGTGGATCGTCACGCAAGCACGGTGACGCCGGAGCCGTCGACGACCTCGCCGATGCGCGCGGCCTCGACGCGGTGCGACGCGCGCGCGCGATCCCACGCCGCCGCATGCGCGGCCGGCACCGCGACGAGCAGGCCGCCGGACGTCTGCGGGTCGAGCGCGAGCGTGCGCAGCGCCTCGTCGACGCCCTCGAAGCGCACGCGCGCCTCGGCGAGGAAGTGGGCCTGGTTGCGCTCGAGGCCGCCGAAGCTCGTCCCGAGGGCGTGCTCGCGCGCGCCGGGCAGCAGCGGCACGGCGCCCATCCGGATCCGCACGGATACGCCCGACCGCTCGGCCATCTCGTGCGCGTGGCCGGCGAGCCCGAAGCCGGTGACGTCGGTCGCGGCGTGCACGCCGGCCTCGAGCGCCGCGTGGCACGCGTCGCGGTTGAGCGCGACCATCGAAGCGATCGTCGAGGCGAGGTCCTCGGGCGTCAGATCGCCGCGCTTGTGCGCGGTCGTGAGGACGCCCGTCCCGATCGGCTTGGTGAGCCAGAGGGCGTCGCCCGAGCGCAGCGCGTCCTTGCGCAGCAGGCGCGACGGATGCGCACGGCCGGTCACGGCGAGCCCGAACTTCGGCTCGCGGTCGATGACGGTGTGGCCGCCGGCGACGACGCCGCCCGCCGCGGCGACCGTGTCGACCGCGCCGGCGAAGATCCGCTCGAGCGCCGTCAGGGGCGCGTCTTCCGGCCACGCGGCGATCTGCAGCGCGAAGAGCACCTCGCCGCCCATCGCGTACACGTCGGACATCGCGTTCGCCGCGGCGATCGCGCCCGACGCGTACGCGTCGTCCACGATCGGAGGGAAGAAGTCCAGCGTCTCGACGATCGCGACGTCGGGCGCGACGAGGTACACCGCCGCGTCGTCGGCTCGTTCGAGGCCGACGAGGAGCTCGGCGGGCGCGGGCTGTGACGCGAGAGGGCGCAGGACCTGCGCCAACGGGCCGGGGCCCAGCTTCGCCCCTCAGCCGGCGCAGCTCGAGAGCGTCGTCAGCCGGATCTCGTCGCGGGTGAACACGCCACTGAGTCTACGGATGGTCACGGCAGGGTGGGCGGCGTGCGGATCGACGTGTACCAGAGGCCGATCGCGAGCAGGATGAGGAACGCCGCGAGCACCACGTACTGGGGCGAGCGGCCGCGGCGCACGATGACGACGAGGAGCAGCACGCCCGCCACGGCGAGGAGCGCGATGTCGAGGGCGAGGAACGCGAGCAGGGCGCTCAGATGACGTTGTGCTCCGTCACGAGCTGGCCGCGGGCGTAGCGCGAGAGCGCGAGCGGCGAGATGTCGAGCGTGGTGCGGCCGTCGACGATGAGCTCCGCGATCGCCTCGCCGGCCGCGGGCGCGTGCATCAGCCCGTGGCCGGAGAAGCCGGCGGCGCACACGAAGCCGTCGAGGCCCTCGACGCGCCCGAGGACGGGATGCTTGTCGGGCGTGTCCTCGTAGAAGCCGGCCCAGCCGGTCTTCACGTTGGCCTTCTCGAGGCGCGGCAGGCGGTCGAGCGCGCGCTCCACGATCGTCGGCAGGAAGCCCCAGTTCACCGAGTCGTCGAACCCGGGCTTGTCCGCGGGGTCGGCCATGCCCATGAGCACCCCGCCCGACTCGCGGTGGAAGTAGAAAGACGTCGCCATCTCCACGGTGAGCGGGAAGTCGTGATCGAGGCCGGCCACCGGATCGGTGACGAAGATCTGCCGGCGCAGCGGGGTGATCGGGATGCTCACGCCCGCCAGCGCGCCGACCTGGGCCGCCCAGGGGCCCGCCGCGTCCACGACGACCTCGCAGGCGATATCCCGCTTCGGCGTGCGCACCGACGCGACGCGCCCGCCCTCGCGAGCGATGGCGACGACCGGCTCGGCCTCGACGAAGGTCACGCCGTGCGTGCGCGCGCGGCCGACGTACCCGTTGAGCAGGCTGGTCGGGTCGCAGTAGCCGTCCTTCTGGCAGAACGTGGCGAAGCGGACGTCGTCGGCGCGCAGCTCCGGGAACACCGCGCGCACGCCCTCGCGATCGAGGCGGCGCGCCGGGACGCCGAGGCGCTCCCATAGCGCGAGCGAGCGCTCGAACACCGCGGCGTCCGCGTCGGTCGTGATGAGGAACAGGTAGCCGACCTGATGGAGGTCCGGGTCGACGCCGATCTCGTCCGAGAAGCGCTCGATCATGGGGATGGAGCGCTGCGACAGACGGACGTTCACCTCGGTCGAGAACTGCAGCCGGATGCCGCCGGCGTTGCGCGTGGTGGAGCCGCTCCCGAGCGTGTCACGTTCGAGCACGACGACGTCGCGGACGCCCTTCGTGGCGAGGTGATAGGCGATCGAAGCGCCGACGATGCCCCCGCCGACGATGACGATCTGCGCGCGGTCCACCGGTGGGCGATGGTAGAAGGTCGAGGGAGGCTGTGCCGACGGCGGGACTCGAACCCGCACCCGCTTGCGCGGACCGCCTCCTGAAGACGGCGCCTCAACCATTGGGCTACGTCGGCGGAGACCCCAATCGTAGCCCAACGAGACTTCGGGTTGAAGAGAGCACGACTACCGGCTGATCGCGGTCTTCACGTACCAGTCCGCGACGTTCCAGAGCCGCGCGCTCGGCGCGGTGATCGGCATGACCCGCAGGCCCTGCACCTTCGTGCTCTGTGCGTAGAGGTAGTCCGCGAAGTACAGGAAGATCACCGGCTGCTCGGTCGCGATCGCCTCGAACACGGGTCTCAGCAGCTCGAGCCGCTTGGCCTCGTCGCTCGTGCGGCGCGCGGCCTCGAGCGCCCGGTCCATCGGCAGGGTGAAGTACCCCGAGAGGTTGCTGCCCGGCGACGGGATCTCGCTCGAATGGAACAGGGCGTACGGCTCGGGATCGCCGCTCCCGGCCACGCCGATGAGCAGCGCGTCGAAGGCCCGCGGCGGGACGATGACCTGGACGAGCTCGGCGAACGGCACCGCGCGCACCCTCACGTCGATGCCGATCTGCCCCAGGTCGCTCTTGATCTGCGCGGCGGCCGCGGCGCGCGCCGGCTCGTCCGAGGTGGCGAGCTCGAACGCGAGCTTCACCCCTCCCTTGTCGCGGATCCCGTCGCCGTCGCCGTCCTTCCATCCGGCCGCGTCGAGCATCGCCCGCGCCGCGTCGTACGAGCGCTCGAACCTCGGCAGGTCCTTCACGTACGCCCAGGACGTGGGCGGCACCATCTGGTCGGCGACGCGACCGCGCCCGTCGAGCGCGACGTCGAGGACGCGTCCCTTGTCGATCGCGGTCGCGATGGCCTGGCGGACGACGGTCTCGCGGAACGCCTGCTTCTCCGGCCGCACGTTCAGGAAGAGCGCGACGAAGTCGTTCGTCGGGAACGAGTACAGGCTCACGCCCTTGAGCGTCCGCGCGCGCTCGGCGTCGCCGGCCGATAGCCCGCCGACGCCGTCGACCTCGCCGCGGGCGAGCGCGGTGAGCGCCTCGGACGGGCCGGGGTACGAGCGCAGCACGATGCGATCGAGGTACGGACGGGCGCGCTCGGGCCGCACGCCGTAGTAGTCGTCGTTCCGGGCGAGCGTCACCTGGCGCGCATCGGAGGACACCACGCGGAACGGCCCGCTGCCGACCGGCCGCTGGTTGAACGCCACGGCCGCGAGCTCCGCGTACGAGATCCGGCCGAGCAGGTGCTCCGGCAGGAGCGGGACGGTGGTGTTCGCGCCGAACGCGCCGTAGGCGTCGGGGAGCGTGAAGCGCACGACCCGGTCGCCCGCGGACTCGACGCGCACGCCGCGGAACGCACCCAGGTACGGTCCGGCGTACGCGGGATCCTGCAGCAGCGACGTCGTGTAGATCACGTCGGCCGCGGTCACCGGAGTGCCGTCCTGCCAGCGCGCGTCGTCGCGGATCGTGAACGTCCAGACCTTGCCGTCGTCCGTGACGCGGTACGACGCGAGGTCGCCCACGACCCTGCCGTCGTGATCGAACCGCGTGAGACCGCTGAAGACCAGACGCACCACGTCCTGGTCGATGTCCGACGACGCGAGCACCGGATCGAAGTACCGCGGGGATCCGGTCACGCCCTCGACGTACGTGCCCCCGTAGGCGGGCACGATGCCGCCGCGCTCCGCCGCATCGAGGTAGACGGCGCCGACGCTGACGGCGGCGAAGACCGCCAGGAGCACGACGACGACGGCCTTGTCGCGTGCCCTCACTCGGCGTCACGTCCCGGACTGCGTGGACGCGACACTACGCCGCGCTCGCGCTCCTCGCCCCCAGCAGCGAGATCACGACGAACACGACGATCAACACGATCGTCAGACGGAAGAGCGTGCGCTCCAGACCGCGGCGGCTGCGATACGCCGTCGACTCGCCCCCGAACGTGGACGAGAGGCCCGTTCCGCGCGCCTGCAGAAGGATCGACGCCCCAACGGCGACGGCGATGACGACCTGGGCGACCTGGAGGAGATCCATCGGTCCATTCTAGACGGCGTCGCGCGCCAGGAGCGAGCGACCCGTCATGCGCTCCGGCACGGCGAGACCCATGAGCTCGAGCAGCGTCGGCGCGACGTCGCGCAGGCCGCCGTCGCGCAGCCGGTACGACCCGGCGTCGCGCGCGGCGAGGAGGACCGGCACGCGGTTCGTCGAGTGCTGCGTGTTGCGGCTGCCGTCGGGGAACAGCATCTCCTCGGCGTTGCCGTGGTCGGCGGTGATGAGGACGCAGCCGCCCGCCCCCAGCGCCGCGTCGACGGTCCGGCCTACGGCGGCGTCGGTCGCCGCCATCGCGGCGAGCGCCGCCTCGATGTCGCCGGTGTGTCCGACCATGTCGGGGTTGGCGTAGTTCACGATCGCGAAGTCGTACGTGCCCGACCGGATCGCCTCGACGATCGCGTCGGCGACGCCCACCGCGCTCATCTCGGGACGCTGGTCGTAGGTCGCGACCTTGGGCGAGGGCACGAGCACGCGGTCCTCGCCCGCGAACGGCTCCTCGCGTCCGCCGTTGAAGAAGTACGTCACGTGCGCGTACTTCTCCGTCTCGGCGGCGTGGAGCTGCCGCAGCCCGTGCGTCTCGAGGATCTGCGCCATGGGGACGACCGGCTGCGGCGGGAACGCCACCAGCACGTTCGGCAGGCCGACCCGGTAGTCGGTCATCGTGACGAACACGAGGTCGCGCGGCCGCCGGCGGCGCGGGAAGGCGTCGAAGCCGTCCTCCATGAACGCCCAGGTGATCTGGCGGGCGCGGTCCGGGCGGAAGTTGAGGTAGACGATCGCGTCGCCGTCCTGGACCCTCGCGCCCTCCCCGATGACGCGCGGCTCCATGCGCTCGTCGCCGCAGTCGGGCCTCGCGTAGCAGTCGCGCACCGCGGCCTCCGCGCTCGCGGCGTGCGGCGCGTCGGCGTCGACGATCGTCTCGAAGGCGCGCCGTGTCCGGTCCCACCGCTTGTCGCGGTCCATCGCCCAGAAGCGGCCCTGGATCGTCGCGATCGGCGCCGTCACGCGCGGGAGGAGCTCGAGGGCGCTGCGCGGCGGCATGTCGCGTCCGTCGAGGAAGCAGTGGTAGACGACGCGCCGGACGCCCTCGCGCCGCGCGAGCTCGACGAGCGCGCCGAGGTGCGCGAGGTCGGCGTGGACGCCTCCGGTGGACAGCAGGCCCATGAGGTGCAGCGTCCCGCGCTCGCGCACCGCCGCGCAGGCGGCGCGCAGCGCGGCGTTCTCGTAGAAGGAGCCGTCCGCGATCGCGTCGGCGATCCGCACGAGCTCCTGGTACCTCACGTAGCCGGCGCCCATCGTGAGGTGGCCCACCTCGCTGTTGCCCATCACGCCGTCGGGCAGACCGACCGCGCGGCCGCTCGCCTCGAGCGTGGCGTGCGGGCAGCGGGCGAAGAGCGCGTCGAGCCGCGGCGTGCGCGCGCGGGTCACGGCGTTGCCCGGTCCGTCGGGCGCGATCCCCCACCCGTCGAGGACGCAGAGGACGACCGGACGGCAGCGCGCCGTGCTCAACCGAACGCCCGGACGATCGACGCGAACTCCGCGGCCGCGAGCGACGCGCCGCCGACGAGCGCACCGTCGATCCCGTCGGCCGCCGCGAACTCGGGCGCCGACGCGGCGGTCACGCTCCCGCCGTACAGCACCGCCGTCGCGGCGCCGTCGAGCCCCAGGCCGTCGAGCGCGCGCCGGATGACGCGCGCGGCGTTCGAAGCGTGCGTCGGCGTCGCCGGGCGGCCGGTGCCGATCGCCCAGATCGGCTCGTAGGCGACGACGAGGGCGCCGGAGCGCTCGCGTGCCGCCTGCAGCGGCGCCGCGTCGACGGCGATCTGCCGCACGATCAGGCGCTCGGTCTCGCCCGCGAGGAACTCCGCCTCGCTCTCGCCGACGCAGAGCACCACACGCAGGCCGCCCGCCACCGCCCGCGCGAGCTTGCGCGCGACGCGCGCGTCGTCGTCGCCCTGCTCGCGGCGCACCTCCGAGTGGCCGACGATCGTGCCCGTCGCGTGGCCCGCGAGCATCGACGCGGCGATCGCACCGGTGTGGGCGCCCCGGTCCTCCCAGTGGACGTCCTGCGCGTACACGGCCACAGGCGAGCCACGGAGCGCGGCGGACACGGCGACGAGCGCAACGGACGGGGGCGCGACCCCGACGGCGACGTGTGCCGGCGGCGGCGTCTCGGCCACCGCGCGCGCGAGCGCGACGGCGGCGTCGACGGACGGGGGGTTCATCTTCCAGTTGCCGACGACCAGGCGCGCGCGGGTCACGCGCCGGCCTCGGCCACGATGCGCCGGAGCCGCTGCCGCACCGCCCACTTCGTGGCGTCGAGACGTGCCGCGAGCTCCGCGAGCGTCGCCTCCGGCGCGCGCCGCCGCGCCGCGGCTGCCTCGCGCACCGGTCCGGGCAGCGACCGGAGGCGGCCGGCGGCGGCGAGCGACGCGATCGCCCGCGACTGGGCGCGCGCGCTGGCGACGGCCCGCGCGAGGTTCGCGGCCTCGGCGTTCACCATCGCGTTCGTCCGCCCGCGCACCTCGCGCGACACGCGGCGGCTCTCGAAACGCAGGAGCGTCTCGCCCGCGCCGGCCAGCCGGAGGAATGACGCGATCGCGTCCGCGCTCCGCAGCATGAGCACCGCCCGCCCGCGCCGCGTCCGCGCACGCGCGCCCAGGCCCGCGCCGCGCAGCATCCGGCGCGCGCGCGCCGTCTCGCCGCGCGGCGGCCGCAGCTCGAGGAGGTACCCCGAGGGACCGGCGGAGAGCGACCCGCCGGCGAGGAAGAGGCCGCGCAGGTACGCGCGGCGGCAGCACGCGCGCCGCAGCGAGGGCGCGCTGGCGTGCTCGGTCGTGTGCGCGAGCCGCCGCGCCGGGGCGCCGAGGTGCGCGGCGCGCGGGAGCAGCGCCGCGAGCACGCGCGCGTCGCACGCCGAGGGCCGCACCCGCGCGAGCTCGGCCTTCACCTCCTCCGAGAGCGGCGAGCGCGCCGCCCGCGTGATGCCGCGCGTCACGAGCGCACCTCGGCGCGTCCGACGTCGCGGTGCGCGACGGTGATCTCACCGGGCCACAGCGAGCCCAGACGGCGCACGATCTCGTCGGCGATCACCACCGAGCGGTGCCGCCCACCGGTGCACCCGAACGCGATCTCCAGGCGGGCCTTCTTCTCCTCCTCGTAGCGCGGGAGGGCGAACCGGAGGAACGGCGCGAGGTGATCGAGGAACTCGCGCGTCGCCGGGTGACCGAGCACGTACTCGCGCACCGGCGCGTCGCGCCCGTCCAGGTCGCGCAGCTCCGGGATGTAGAACGGGTTCTCCATGAAGCGCACGTCGAACACGAGGTCCGCGGCGGGCGGGAGGCCGTACTTGTAGCCGAAGCTGACGACGTGCACGAGCATCGCCGGCGTGCCGGTGCCGTAGAGCGAGTGCAGCGTGTCACGCAGATCCTTCACCGAGAGGTGCGTCGTGTCGATGACCTTGTCGGCGCGAGCGCGCAGGTCGACGAGCAGCCGGCGCTCCTCCTCGATCGACGGCTGCACGCCGCGCGTGCCCTCGAGCGGATGGCGGTGGCGGGTCTCGCTGTACCGCCGGAGCAGGACGTCGTCGGACGCGTCGAGGAACAGCAGGTGCGGACGCTCCGCCGCCGCGAGCTCGTCCAGCGCGGCGTTCGCCTCGGCGAACAGGGCGCCGCTGCGGGCGTCGATGACGAACGCGACGCGGTCGTGCCCGCCGCGCCTGCAGACGTCGAGCGCGGTCGTCATGAGCGCCGGCGGCAGGTTGTCGAGGATGTAGAAGCCGAGGTCCTCGAAGACCTTGACCGCCTGCGACTTCCCCGCGCCCGAGAGGCCTGTGATCACGACGAAGCGCGGCGGCGCACCGGGACCGCGGCGTCCGTGCTCGCTCAGCGGACCACCCGCGAGAGCACGCCGCTCACGAGGGAGATGAGGATCGACGCCACGAGCGCCACCCAGAAGCTGCCGACGTAGAAGCCGAGCTGCGGGACGAGCGATACGAGGATGAGGAGCAGCGCGTTGATCACGAAGACGAACAGGCCGAGCGTCGCGCAGGTGATCGGGAAGCTGATGAGCAGCAGGACCGGCCGGACGAACGCGTTGACGACGCCGAGGACGGCCGCGGTGAGGAAGAGCGACAGGTACCTCCCGGCCTCGCCGAGCCCGTAGTCGACCTGGCCCCACCGGATCGCGTCGGGTGCGAAGGAGGTGACGATCCACGTCGTGATGGCGATCGCGACGGCGGTGACGAGGCTGCGGACGAGGAACCCCATCGCGGTACAGCGTAGCCGCTAATACTGGCCGAGCGTCCCGCGGACGCGCATCGCCCGCTCGGCCCGCGCGAACGCCCACCGGCCGAGCGGGAGGACGAGCGCCGTGGTCGCGAGGAGCGCGGCGTACTCGAGCGGCGGGTCGAAGAGCGGGCGCGCCCCGAGGGCCTGCTGGCGGAGGATGTCGGTCGCGTACGTCGTCGGAAGGAGGAGCGCGACCGGCTGGACGACGGCGGGCAGCAGGGTGATCGGGAACAGCACGCCCGACGCCGTCGAGTAGAGGAAGTTCGTCGTGTCGATGAAGAAGTTCGCCTCGCGGATGAGCAGCACCGCCGCCGCGAGCAGGTACGCGGTCCCGAGCATGCCCACGGCCGAGACGGCGAACGCCGGAAGGGCGTAGACGATGTCCGGCCTGAAGCGAAGCCCGAAGAACGCGACGCCGACGGCGAAGAGCACGGCCTGGCTCGCGGCGAACACGAGGATCCCGGAGACGAGCCGCCCGAGGAGGAGCGTGTCGTGACGCGTGGGCGTGAGCCAGGTCGGCTCGAGCGTCCCCATGTCCATCTCGTTCCGCAGCGACATGGCCATGGCCCAGAAGGCGATCGAGACGAGCGCGCTCACGACTCCGCCGAGGAACACGAACCCCGCGAGGTTCTCGGTCCCGACCGACGACGCGAGGCCGAGCGACCGCCCGCCGATCGCGAACGAGGCGCCGAAGAGGAACGCCGGGATGATCCCCTGGTACAGCGGGGTGAAGATCATCGCCCACATCGACCACGGGTACCGGGACAGGGTGCGGAGGTCCTTGCGGCCGATCGCGAGCGCCGCGCGCAGCTCCGCGCCGAGACCCGCCATCAGTAGCGGCCCAGCATGCCGGTGCGGCGCGCCGACCGCTCGAGCGCGGTGAACACGAGCACGGCGAACGCGCCGAAGGCGACGCTCAACACGAGCGTCAGCGCCATGTCGCCCGCGACGTCGCGCAGGCCGAGCCCGCCCAGGAGCACGCCGCGGATGTCGGCGACGACGTACGTCGTCGGCATCGCCGAGGCGAAGGCCTGCGCCCAGCCGGGCAGCATGAGCACCGGGAATGTGATCCCGCTCGCCAGCACCAGCGTCCCGCGCACGGTCTGCACGACGCCTCCGATCTCGCCGAAGCGCAGCACGCCGGCGGCGAAGAGCGTCGCGATCGAGTAGAGCGCGGGCAGCGCGACGAATGTGAGGACGAGCGTGCGGAGCAGCCCGTCGAGCGGCAGCGCCACGCCGAACAGGGCCCACATCGCCGCGGTCATCACGCCGAGCGTCATCGCGAGCGACGGCAGCGCCGCGACCGGCGGCGCGAAGAGCGTGACCAGCCGCGACGCCGGCGTGAGGAAGACCGCCTCGAGCGTCCCGCGCACCTGCTCCTGGCGGATCGCCGTGCCGGGACCCCAGAGGAGCATCGAGAGCCACATGTACATGACGTAGCCGACGAACACGAAGCCGGCGACCTCGTTCGTCCCCGCCCGTGCGGCGAAGGCCGCGAGGGCGCGCGGATCGCCGCCGGAATACGCCTGCGCCGCGAGGACCCACACCGCCGGCAGCAGGATCGGCCAGAAGACCAGCCCGACGTACTGCGTCGGGTAGCGGCGCACGATGCGCCAGTCCTTCCGCACGGCCGCGCCGAACGCGCGCAGGTCGGCGGCGAGCGTCATTCGCGCAGCGCGCGGCCGGTGAGCGCGATGAACACGTCCTCGAGCGTCACCGGGACGACGTCGACGTGCCGGATGGTCGCGCCGGTCGCGCTCGCGGCGTCGAAGGCCGCCGGCACGAGCGCGCGGGCGGAGCCGCAGTGGACGGCCACGGAGAGCGTCCCGTTGCGGCGCTCGTGCCGCGCCACCGTGCCCGCGCGGCCGAGGCGCTCCAGGAAGGCCGCGCCGTCGCCGTCCACGCCGACCTCGAGGCGCACGATCTCGTCCGCCCGCACGGTCCGCTTGAGCACCGCCGGCGCGTCGAGCGCGACGATCCGGCCCTCGTCGATGATCGCCACGCGGTCGCAGAGCTGGTCGGCCTCGTCCATGTAGTGCGTCGTGAGGAGCACCGTGCGCCCCTGCGCGCGCAGCTCGCGGACGCGGTCGCGCAGGTCGCGCGCGGACTGCGGGTCGAGGCCGACCGTCGGCTCGTCCAGGATGACGAGCGGCGGATCCGGGAGCAGCGCGCGGGCGAGGGCGAGGCGCTGCCGCATCCCCGTCGAGTACCGCTCCACGTAGTCCTCCGCGCGGTCCGACAGCTTCACGACGTCCAGCGACCGCTCGATGCGCGCCCTCGTCTCGGACGGGGGGACGTGGTAGAGCGCCGCGAAGTACTCGAGGTTCTCTCGCGCCGTGAGCTTCCAGTAGAGGCTGCGCTCGCCGGAGAGCATCGCGCCGAGCCGTGCGCGCACCTTCCGCGGCTCCTTCGCCGCGTCGAAGCCCAGCACGGTGATGGTCCCCGCGGTCGGCTCGAGGAGCGTCGAGAGCATCTTCATCGTCGTGGTCTTGCCCGCGCCGTTCGGACCGAGCAGACCGAAGATCTCGCCGGTCTCGACCCGCAGGTCGATGCCGTCCACGGCGCGGAACCGGGTGCGCATGTCGGGCTGGCGGGTGACGCGCTGCCACAGCGTGCGACGGCCCTTCTCGAACTCCTTGACGAGCCCGCGGGCGTCGACCGCCGCCGTCATGTGTCGCGCTCGGCTCCGCCTGCTTCGCGGCGTCGCCTCGCCGCGTCGCTCCGCTCTGGTGGAGTCGTTCGTCGCGGATGCACCGCTCCTCGCTCCTTCACTCGACGAAGATCTCGACCCGGTCTTCGTCGTCGGTGACGTCGACGATGCGGCCGGGGAAGTCGATCGACCGCAGCAGCTCGTCGAGGTCGATCCCGAACTTCGACAGGTGCCCGCGGACGAGCCCACTCGAGGCGAGCTTCATCTTCCCGATGCGCGCGATCGCGAGCGGGATCGCGACGTCGACCTTCTGCTCGCCGGCTTCGGTGACGCGGATGCGCAGGATGCGGCCGCGACCGCCCGGCGCGCCCGGAGGTGGAGGAGGAGGCGACACGCGCGGCCCCGCCGGGCGGTCCTCGACGTCGCCGAGCGCGCGCAGGAGCCGGTACGCCTGCTCCGTGTCGATCTTCCCCTCCGCGAGCAGCTTCAGGACCTGCCTGCCCTCCTCCGACGGCATCACGCGACCTCTCCGCCGGTCACCTCAGCGCGCCCTTCGGGCGTCGTCCAGCCGCGCCGCGGCGTCGTCCACCCCGATCTCGCCCTTCGCGACGCGCTCGAGCAGGTCGCGCACCTCCGCCCGCGGCGTCGGCGCCGTGGCCCCGGCGTCCGGCGGCGCCGGCTCCGCGGTCGCGTTCCACGCCTGCGGCTCCTCGTCGACCGCCGCTCCCGGGACGGACGCCCCGCTCGAGCAGATGCTGAGGTCGCCGCTCACCGTCTTCACGACCGCGCGTCCGCGCGCGGCGCCGAGCGAGACCGCGTACTCCCTCCGTCCGTGCCGGTCCACCTGAGCGGGCACCTCGCAATCGAGGTCGCCGCTGGTGGTGCGAAAGTCGATGAGCAGGTCCGGTTCGGTGAGATCGAGCTCGACGTCGCCGCTGATCGTCTTCATGCGGTGCGCGCGCGCCGGCTCGAGGGTCCCCTTCATCTCCAGGTCGCCGCTCACGGTCTGCAGCGCGAGCGACCGGATGCGCGCGGCATCGAAGGTGACGTCGCCGCTCACCGTGTTGCCCTCGACGTGGCCGACGTAGCGCCGGACGTCCACGTCGCCGCTCACGCTCTTGAGGCGGAGCGGCCCCTGCGCGTCCTCGACGACCACGCCGCCCGAGACGGTCTGAACGTCCTGCGGGCCGGTCACGCCGCGCACGGCGACGTGGCCGCTCACCGTCTGCGCGTCCACCGCGCACTCGGGCGGCACCGTGACGTCGAAGTCCACGCGGAACCGCCTCCCGCGGAACAGGTCGACCCAGCTCCGCTCCTGCTCGTAGAGGTGGGGCTCGACACGAAGCTCGTCGCCGTCGCGCTCCATCCGGATCTCGAGGTTCTGGAGGAGCCGCTTCGCGCGCTCCTCGCTCGTCGCCGCGACCCGCTTCGTCGCGAGCACGGTGATCTTCCCGGACTCGCCGGCGTGGATGACCGTCTCGCCGGAGACGTTCCGGATCCGCAGCCGCGGCATGCGCTCGAACTCGAACGTCTCCTGCACCGTCTCGCTGTAGGCGTCGCCGCCGGCGTCCTTCATGAAGTCCTTCATGAAGCCCTTCGCGAAGTCGCCGAGGGCCATGCCGTCGATGTCGATACCCCCGACGCGCATGCCCTGGCCGGAGACGCGGATGCGGTGACTCCGCCGCGCCTCACGGGCCAGACGGCGCGCCTCGCGCGCGGCGTCCTGCGCGGCCCGACCCGCGTCACGCACGTCCTCGAAGGACCAGTCGCGCGCGCCCTCGCGCTCGCCCTCGGGGTCCGGGTCGCGCCGGACGTCGTCGCTCATGGGGCGGCCTCCGTTTCCAGGAGCGCGGCCGCGTCGTCGGCCGCGATGCGTCCCTCGGCGAGCTCGCGCAGGATCTCCTTGCGGCGCTCGGCCTCGCGGTCGGGCTCGGCCTGCGAGGGGAAGCCGAGCGCCCGGATCAGCGCGTCCAGCCGCGACCGCACGGTCGGGTAGGAGATCCCGAGCTCGCGCTCGACGTCCTTGAAGCTGCCGCGGGCGCGGATGAACACCTCGAGGAATTCGAGCTGCTCGGGCGCGAGGGAGTGGAACCGGCCGAGGGCGAACGACCCTTCGAGCCGGGTCCCGCAGCTCTCGCACTCGAGGCGCACCACGCGGAGCTGCTGCGAGCAGATCGGACATCGCGCGATGACCGGGTTGGCCATGGACCGAAGATGCGCGCCCTCCTCAACGGAAGTCAAGACGACTTCAGCGTTCTGTAGCCAACGATTCGAAATCGTGAGGTGCGGCGCCCTACAGGCGAGCCGTCGAGCCGGCTACGGCTCGAGCGCCTCCTTGATCCTCCGGGCGAGGGCCGGGCCGACGCCGGTGACCGCGGCGAGGTCGTCGAGCTCGGCGTCGCGCATGCCGCGGACCGATCCGAACCGGCGCAGCAGCGCGCGCTTGCGCGCCGGCCCGACGCCGGGGATCTCGTCCAGCAGCGAGCGCACCGCACGGCGCGCGCGCACCTGCTGGTGGTAGGTCACGGCGAAGCGGTGGGCCTCGTCGCGGATGCGCTGCACCAGGTACAGGCCCTGCGAGGTGCGCGGCAGCACGATCGGCTCGGCGCGATCCGGCAGGAAGAGCTCCTCGCGCTCCTTCGCGAGCGCGGCGATGGGGATCTGCAGCCTCCCGGCGGCGGCGAGCGCCGCGAGACCCGCGGAGAGCTGTGCCTTTCCGCCGTCGAGGATCAGAAGATCCGGCAGCGGCCACGACGACTCGGCCGCCGGCGCCGCGCTTCGTGCGAACCGCCGCCTCAGCGTCTCGCGCATGTTCGCGACGTCGTCGTTGCGATCGCCGATCCGCGCCCGGAAGCGCCGGTACTGCGCCTTGGCGGGCCGTCCGTCCTCGAAGACGACCATCGAGCTCACGACGTTCGTCCCCTGCACGTGGCTCACGTCGTAGCACTCGATCCTCCTCGGCTGCCCCTCGAGCCCGAGCGCGGCCTGCAGCTCGCGCAGCGCCGTGTCCGTCTTGCCGCGATCGGCGAGCCAGCGCACGCGCTCCTGCTCCAGCGCGCCGGCGGCGTCGCGCGCCGCCAGCTCGGCGAGATGCCGCTTCTTGCCGCGCCGCGGCACGTGCAGCGCCACCGGCCCGCCGCGCCGCCCCGCGAGCATCTTCTGGAGCACCGTCGCGTCGGCGATGTCGACGGGCGTGACGATCTCCGGCGGGAGCATGCCCGCCGCGGCGTGGTGCTGGCGCAGGAACGACGACAGGACGTCGGCGTCCGTCGCGCCCTCCGAGCCCTCGAGCGCGAAGTGGTCGCGGCTGACCACGGTGCCGTCGCGGACCCGGAAGACCCGCACGACGGCGTCGCCCTCGTCCCGCGCGGCGGCGAGCACGTCGAAGTCGTCCCCGCGGTAGGCATGCACCTCCTGCCGCTCGAGCGTCCGATCGATCGCGGCGATGCGGTCGCGTAGCGCGGCGGCGCGCTCGAACTCGAGCGCCCCCGCGGCGACCGTCATCTCGCGGCGCGCGTCGCGCGCGAGCGTCTCGTAGCGGCCTTCGAGGAACAGGAGGCTCCGCTCGATCGACGCGCGGTACTCGTCCTTCGTGGTGTTCCCGACGCACGGCGCCATGCAGCGCTTCAGGTGGTAGAGGAGGCATGGACGGCCGCCGGGGAGCGCGCTCGGCGGCACGGTCCGGCCACGGCCGTCGTCGCCGGCGAGGATCGTGAGCTTGCAGGTGCGGTACGGGAAGAGCTTCTGCAGCAGGTCGAGCGAGGCGTCGACCGATTTCGCGTTCGCGAACGGGCCGAAGTAGCGCGCGGTGCGGTCGCCGAGCGTGCGCGTGCGCAGGATCCGCGGGAAGTCCTCGCCGAGCGTGATCTTCACGTAGGGGTAGGACTTGTCGTCCTTGAGGCGGATGTTGTAGCGCGGCCGGTGCTGCTTGATGAGGCTCGCCTCGAGAAGGAACGCCTCGGACTCGGAGCCGGTGACGACGTAGTCCAGGCGATCGGCGCGCTCGACCAGCCGCACGTGGCGCACGTCCAGGCTCGCGCCGAAGTACGAGCGGATGCGGTCCCGCAGCGAATCGGCCTTTCCGACGTAGAGCACGCGCCCGCGCGGGTCCTTGAACAGGTAGACGCCCGGCGCCGCCGGGAACGACGCCGCCTGCGCCTCCAGCGCCCCGCGGCGATCGGCCTTGTCCACGGCACCGAGTATCGGGACTGAGCCGGACAGCGGAGCCCGAGGCGGCCGACTATGCTTCCGCAAGGTAGAGGGAGGCTTGCGCGACGTGAAAGAGGCGACCGTCGTCAAGCGCACGCGCCGATCCGTCCAGTCCGTGGACCGCGCACTCGACCTGCTCGAGGCGCTCGCGGCCGCCGACGGCGAGGTCTCGATCACGGCGCTCGCGGCGCGCACCGGCCTGCACGTCTCGACCGTGCACCGCCTCCTCGCGACGCTCCTGCGGCGGGGCTACGTCCGCCAGAACCCCGAGACCAGCCGCTACTACGCCGGCGCCAAGCTGGCCACGCTCGCGGAGGGGCGCTCGCGGTTCGGCGAGCTGCGGCTGCGCGCGCGACCGATCCTCCGGGCGATCGCCGAGCAGACGCGCGAGAGCACGAACCTCGTGGTGCTGGACGACGTCATGGCCGTCTACATCGAGAGCATCCCGAGCTCGCAGGTCGTGCGCCTCTTCACGCAGGTCGGCAACCGCGTTCCGCTGCACGCGACCGGCGCCGGCAAGGTGCTCCTCGCGGCGCTCCCGCAGGCCAGGCGCGACACGCTGCTCGACCGGCTCGAGCTCCGCCCCTACACCGCGCACACGCTCGTCGATCCCGCGGCGCTCCGACGCGCGCTCGACGAGGCGCGCGAGCGCGGCTTCGCGATCGACGACGAGGAGTACGACGAGGGCGTGCGCTGCGTCGCGGTCCCGGTGGGCGGCATGGACCACGCCGTCGCCGCGCTGTCGGTGTCCGCGCCGGCGATGCGGCTCACCCGCCAGCGCTGCCTGGAGCTCGTCCCGCTGCTGCGTCGCTCCGCGGCGGAGATCGCCGCCGCCGTCCGCGAGATGCCGACCAACGGCGCGTGACGACCGACACCGCCGTCCGCGCGAGGCTCCGCGGCGCCGCGCTCGTCGACGCGCTCGTCGGTCTGCTGGGCCCCGACAAGGTCCTCGGCACGCGGGAGGATCTCCTCACCTACGAGTACGACGGCGCCGTGGACACCGCGACCCCCGACGCGGTCGTGCTCCCCCAGGACACCGCCGACGTGGCGAAGATCGCGCGCTTCTGCCACGAGCGGCGCGTCCCGATCGTGCCCCGCGGCGCCGGCACCGGCCTCTCGGGGGGCGCGATCCCGGTCGAGGGCGGCGTCGTCGTCTCGTTCGCGCGCATGGCGCGCATCCTCGAGATCGACGTCCCGAACCGGCGCGCGGTCGTCCAGCCGGGCCTCATCAACCTGCACCTGTCGACGGCGGCCGCGCCGTATGGCCTCGCCTTCGTGCCCGACCCGTCCAGCCAGAAGGCCTGCACGCTCGGCGGGAACGTCGCGGAGAACTCGGGCGGGCCGCACACGCTCGCGTACGGCGTCACGACGAACCACGTCACCGGCCTCGAGATCGTGCTGTCCGACGGCACGATCGTGCGGCTCGGCGGGAAAGCCGAGGACGCGGAGGGCTACGACCTCGTCGGCGCGTTCGTCGGATCCGAGGGGACGCTCGGGCTGGTCACCGAGATCACCGTGAAGCTCACGCCGCTCCCCGAGGACAAGCGCACGATCATGGCGGCGTTCCCCGAGATCGACCAGGCCTCCGAGTCGGTGTCGGCGATCATCGCGGCGGGCATCGTGCCGGCGGCGATCGAGCTCATGGATCGGCTCGCGACGCAGGCCGTCGAGGCCGCCGTCCGCGCCGGCTACCCGCTCGACGCGGGCGGCATCCTGCTGGTGGAGGTCGACGGACTCCGCGACGGGCTCGACGACGCCGCCGCGCGCATCGAGACGGTCTGCCGCGAGCACGGCGCGACGACGCTGCGCCGCGCGGCGAGCGCGCTCGAGCGCGACCGGCTCTGGGCGGGCCGCAAGGGCGCGTTCGCGGCGATGGGCCGCCTCGCCCCCGCCTACTACGTGCAAGACGGGGTCATCCCGCGCACGCGCCTGCCGGCCGTCCTGCGCAGGGTGCGGGAGATCTCGGCGCGCAGCGGGCTGCGCATCGCGAACGTGTTCCACGCGGGCGACGGGAACCTGCACCCGCTCATCCTGTTCGCGCGCGACGACGAGCTCGAGCGGGTGCGCGAGGCGGGGCTCGACATCCTGCGCGCGTGCATCGAGGCCGGCGGGTCGCTCACCGGCGAGCACGGCGTGGGCATGGAGAAGAACTGCTACATGCCGCTCCAGTTCTCGCCATCCGACCTCGCCGCGATGCGGCGCGTGAAGACGGCCTTCGATCCCGACGGACTCGCGAACCCGGGCAAGGTCTTCCCCACGCCGGGACGCTGCCGCGAGTACCAGCTCACGGCGACCGGATGAGCGCGAGCGCGGAGGTCGTTCGGCCGGCGAGCGCGGACGACTGCGCGCGGGCCCTGCTCGCGGCGAGCCAGGCGCGCCGGACGGTCCGCGTGCGCGGCGCCGGGACGAAGGACCACCTCGGCCGCCTCCTGCCGACCGACCTCACCCTCGCGACGACCGGCATGAGCGGGATCGTCGAGCACGTTCCCGCCGATCTCACCGTGACCGTCGCCGCCGGCACGCCCCTGGCGCAGGTGCAGCGCACGCTCGCCGCGGCGGGCCAGCGGCTGCCGCTCGACCCGCCGTACGCGGACGCCGCGACGATCGGCGGCATCGTCGCCGCGAACAGCAGCGGCTTCCTCCGCGCGCGGTATGGCGGCGTGCGCGACCTGCTCATCGGCACGACCACCGCGCTGGCCGACGGCACGGTCGCCCGCGCCGGCGGCCGGGTGGTGAAGAACGTCGCCGGCTACGACCTGAACAAGCTGCTCATCGGGTCGCTCGGCACGCTGGGCGTGATCTCCGAGTGCACGTTCAAGGTCCTGCCGCTCCCGGCCGCGAGCGGCGGCGGCCTCGCGCGCTTCGGCGCCGGGCCCGACGCGTTCGCGGCCGCGGACGCCGTCGCACGCACCGCCGCCCGACCGGCGGCGCTCGTCGTGAGCGCGTCCGGGCGCGAGGCGTGGGAGCTGCTCGTGGCGGCGGAGGGCGACGCGCCCACGGTCGCGCGCGTTCTGGCGATCGCGGCCGACGCGGTCGCGACGCGCGGCGGGACGTTCGCGGCGGAGGACGTCGACGCGTCGCTGGCGCGGGCGCGCTCGCTGGCCGAGCGCGCCGAGGGTGTCGTCGTGCGCGCCTCGGTCCCGCCCGCCGCGCAGCGGCCGTTCACCGACGCCGCGGCGCGACTCGAGGGCTTCGCCGAGTGCGTCGCGGACGCCGCGAGCGGCGTCGTCCGCGTGCGCGTGCAGGGGGACGACGCCGCGCTCCTCGCCGCGGCCGACGCGCTCCTCGCCGCGGCGCGCGTCTGCGGCGGCGGCGCGCGCGTGGAGCGGCGGCCCGCCGCGCTCGCCGAGCGCGTCGCGGCGTGGGGCGACGGCGATCTCCCGGGGCGCTTCCTGATGGAGCGCCTGCGCGCCGCGTTCGACCCGAACGGCGTGCTGGAGCCCGGTCGCGGGCCGATCGCGTGACGACGCGCGCGCTCGACGCCCCCGACCGCGACCTGCTGTCCCGCTGCGTCCACTGCGGCTTCTGCCTGCCGACGTGCCCGACGTACGCGGTGCTGGGCGTCGAGATGGACTCGCCCCGCGGCCGCATCCGGCTCATGCAGGGCGTACTGGACGGACGCATCGACGCGGCCTCCGACGGCTTCGCCACGCACATCTCGCGCTGCCTCGACTGCCGCGCCTGCGAGACCGCGTGCCCGTCCGGCGTGGAGTACGGGAAGCTGTTCGAGGGGGCCCGCGCGCTCCTCGCTCGCGAGCGCAGGCCGTCGCCCGCCGCGGGCGCCGTGCGCGCGCTCGCCTTCCGCGCGCTGCTGCCGCGACCGGCGCTCCTCGCGCTGTTCGCGCGCGTCTCCTCGCTCGCGCGGCGGCTGCGCGTGGATGCTCTGCTCCGCCTCGCCGGTGCGCGCCGCCTCGCGGGCCTGCTCGCCCTCGTCCCCGCGCGCGTGTCGTCGCGCGCGCTCCCGCCGCTCGTCCCGGCGGCCGGCGCGCGGCGCGGGCGGGTCGCCCTGTTCACCGGCTGCGTCATGCGGGCCGCGTTCGCCGACACCAACGCGGCCACCGCGCGCGTGCTCGCGCGGAACGGGTTCGAGGTCGTCGTCCCGGCCGAGCAGACCTGCTGCGGCGCGCTGCACGGCCACGCCGGCGCCGCCGACGACGCCCGCGCGCTGGCCCGGCGCAACATCGCCGCGCTCGAGTCGCTCGACGTCGAGGCCTTCATCGTCAACGCCGCGGGCTGCGGGGCGCACCTCAAGGGCTACGGCTGGCTGCTCCGGGACGATCCGGCGTGGCGCGACCGCGCCGCGGCGTTCGCGGCCCGCGTGCGCGACGCCGCCGAGCACCTCGGCGCGGCCGGCCTGACGGCGGCGCCGGGACGCCTGGACGGCCGCATCGCGTACGACGACCCCTGCCACCTGCTGCACGGCCAGCGCGTGTCGCGCGAGCCGCGCGCCCTGCTCGCGGCCATCCCGGGGCTCGAGGTGGTGCCGCTCGCGGAGGCCGACTGGTGCTGCGGCAGCGCCGGCAGCTACAACGTCACCCAGCCCGAGCTCTCGCGCGCGCTCCTGGAGCGGAAGATAGCCAACGTCGTCGCGAGCGGCGCGCAGATCCTCGTGACGGCGAACCCCGGATGCCAGATGCAGCTCGAGGCCGGTGTGCGCGCAGCGCGCGCACCGGTTAGCGTCATGCACCTGATGGATCTCCTCGACCGCGCGTACGGCGACGGATGAGAGGCGAGCGAGGAGCGGGTCACCCGCGACGAGCGAGTCCGCCGGAGCGCAGCGATGCGGCGAGCCGCAGGCCGCCGCGGGCGGGCCGAGGCGAGCGCGACGGATGAGAGGCGAGGAGCTCCTCGCCGGCGGGATCTTCCTCGCCGTCTACGCCCTGATCGTCACCGAGCGGATCCACCGGACGCTCGCGGCGCTGCTCGGTGCGACGGCCGTGATCCTCCTGAGGATCATGGGCCAGGAGGAGGCGTTCGCGCAGATCGACTTCAACGTCATCTTCCTCCTGGCGGCGATGATGATCGTCGCGAACACCCTCGCGAAGACCGGCGTCTTCCAGTGGATCGCGGTCGAGGCCGTGCGGCGCGCCAAGGGCCAGCCGTACCAGCTCCTCGTGCTCACCTCCGTCGTCACGGCCGTCGTGAGCGCGTTCCTCGACAACGTCACCACGGTGGTGCTGCTGACGCCGATCACGTTCTTCGTCGCGCAGCGCCTGGGGACGTCGCCGGTGCCGTTCCTCATCTCGCAGGTCATCGCGTCGAACGTCGGCGGGACCGCGACGCTCATCGGCGACCCGCCGAACATCATCATCGGCAGCCGCCTCGGCAAGGACTTCAACGACATGGCCCTCAACCTCGGGCCGGCGTCTCTCGCCGCGCTCGCCGCGTACCTCGGCTTCGCCCGCTGGCTGTTCCGCAACGAGCTGCGCGCCATGCGGAGCGCGCTCGAGCCGGCGGACATCGCGCGCCTGGTCGCCGCGGAGCGCCGCATCGAGGACCCGCGGCTGATGCGTCAGTCGCTCGTCGTCATCGGGCTCATCGTCGTCGGCTTCCTGCTGAGCCGCCCCCTGGGGCTCGAGAGCGCGACGATCGCGCTCACCGGCGCGGTCGTCCTCATGATCGTCTCGCGCCAGGACGTGCACGAGGTGTTCAACACGATCGAGTGGCCGACGCTCTTCTTCTTCATCGGCCTGTTCATCGTCGTGGGCGCGGTGGTGAAGGTGGGTCTCATCGGCGACCTCGCGACGGAGGTCCTGACGCTCACGGGAGGCAACACCGCCGTGGCCGCGCTCGCCGTCCTGTGGATGAGCGGCATCATCTCCGCGATCGTGGACAATATCCCCTACACCGTGACGATGATCCCGCTCGTGCAGGAGCTCGGGCGGGCCGTGAACGCCGAGCCGCTCATCTGGGCCCTCGCCCTCGGGGCCAACTTCGGCGGGAACGCGACCGTCATCGGCGCGTCCGCCAACGTCGTCGTGTCGAGCATGAGCGAGGCCCGCGGCCACCCGATCAGCTTCGCCCGCTACCTGAAGTACGGGGTGCCGGCGACGCTCGTGACGCTCGTCGTCGCGACGATCGACATCACGATCCGCTACCTCGTCGTCCGGTGAGATGATCGAGCAGGGCAGGCCGCCGCGGGCCGGCCGAGGTGAGCGCGGCAGATGAGCACCGAGCGCGACAGCAGATGACCGCATCGAAGACCGAGTTCCGCCGCAGGCTGGATCGCGCGCTCTCGTCCGCGAACCTCCGGCTCGCGCTCGAGCGCGCGATGCCGGCGCTCGCGGACCGACGGAACGAGCGGCTCGCCGAGGTCGACTGGCCCGCGCTGCGCCGCGACCTCACCGAGCGCAAGCGGCGGGCGATCGACGACCTGCCCGCCCTCGTCGAGCGCTTCACGCAGGAGGCCGAGGCGGTCGGCGCGAAGGTCTACCGCGCCGCCGACGCCGAGGAGGCGCGGCGCGTCGTCGGCGCGATCTGCCGCGCGCGGAAGGCCAAGCTCGTCGTGAAGTCCAAGTCAATGGCGACCGAGGAGATCCACCTCAACGAACACCTCGAGTCGCAGGGGATCACGGTCGTCGAGACCGACCTCGGGGAGTGGATCATCCAGCTCGCGAAGGAGCGGCCGTCCCACCTCATCGCGCCGGCGATCCACAAGACGCGCGAGGAGATCGCCGCGCTGTTCAGCCGGGTCGTCGGCCATCCCGTGGAGCCGGACCCCGCGACGCTCGTCGCCGTCGCGCGCGAGCGCCTGCGGGAGTCGTTCCTCAAGGCGGACGTCGGCATCACCGGCGGGAACGTGCTCATCGCGGACACCGGGACGCTCGTCCTCGTGACGAACGAGGGCAACGCCGACCTCGCGACCAGCGTCCCTCCGGTGCACATCGCCGTCGTCGGCATCGAGAAGATCGTCCCGAGCCTCGACGACGCGGTGGCCGTGCTGAAGCTGCTCGCCCGCAGCGCCACCGGGCAGAAGCTCAGCACGTATACGCAGCTCATCACCGGGCCGTCACGGTCCGCCGACATCGAGCTCAAGACGCAGATCGGCGTCCACGGCCCGCGCGAGCTGCATTTCGTGCTCATCGACAACGGCCGCACCGCGATGCGCGAGGATGACGCGTTCCGCGACGCGCTGCGCTGCATCCGCTGTGGGGCCTGCAGCAACGTCTGCCCGTCCTACCAGGTCGTCGGCGGCCACGTCTTCGGGCACATCTACACGGGGCCGATCGGGCTCGTCGTGTCGCCGTTCCACCACGGCACCGACAGCGTCGCGTACGAGCAGCAGCTGTGCATGGGCTGCAACGCCTGCGACACGGTGTGCCCGGTCGAGATCCCGCTCGCGGCGCTCATCACCGACGTCCGCGCGCGCGCGGTCGAGCGCACCGGCATGGGGCTCGCCAAGCGCGTCGCGCTGTCGCAGTGGTCCTCGCCGGAGCGGATCGATCGCGCCGCGGGCTGGGCCGCGGCGCTGCAGCGCCCGCTGCGCAAGGGCAGCGTGGTGCGCGCGCCGTTCACCGCCCTCGGCAGGGAGAAGAGCCTTCCCGCGATCGCCGAGCAGCCCCTCCACTACCGCGCGCGCGAGGTCACCCAGGGCAACCCGGCCTCGGCCACGACGCGCATCGGGCTCTTCCCGTCGTGCATCGTCGATCGCTTCCTGCCGGGCGCCGGCTACGCGGCCGCGCGCGTGCTCCAGGCGCTCGGTGCCGACGTCCACGTCGTCGAGGGGCGGCGCTGCTGCGGGTTGCCGCAGATGAACAGCGGCGACCGCGAGACCGCGCGGGCGATGGCGAGGGACGCGATCGCCGCGCTCGAGCGCGTGCAGGCCGATCGCATCGTGGCGCCGTCGTCGTCGTGCGCGCTCACCGTGACCGACGACTACGCGCGGCTCCTCGCGGACCAGCCCGAGTGGGCCGACCGCGCGCGCCGGCTCGCCGCGCGCGTCGTCCCGTTCACCGTGGCCGCGCGGGAGCTGCTCGGCGACCGCGCCGTCACCGGACGGCGCCTCGCGATCCGCGCGACGTACCACGACGCCTGCCAGTCGGCGAACGTCCTCGGCCTGCACGACGAGCCGCGCGAGCTCCTGCGGCGCATCGCCGGCGTGGACCTCGTGGAGATGGCCGACTCGTCGGTCTGCTGCGGCTTCGGCGGCTCCTTCTCGTTCGAGTACCCGGAGGTCGCGACCGTCGTGCTCGAGAAGAAGCTCGCGAACATCGCCGCGACGGGGGCGGACGTCGTCATCACCGACAACCCCGGCTGCCTCACGCACCTGCGCGGCGGGCTCGACGCCCGCGGCAAGCCGACGCGCGTGCGGCATCTCGCGGAGGTGCTGTGGGAGTCGCTCGAGCCGGCGGGCTAGGGCTCTGGGAGGCGGAACTGGCAGCGCACGGCCCCGGTCGCGAGCGGCAGGATCATCTCCCGCCGGATGCGCTCGTGCTCCGGATGCGCGTCCCACGCGCGGTACGCGGCCTCGTCGGGGAAGTCGAAGGACACCGCGAACCCGCCGTTCCCGGGCCGCAGGCCGAGGTCGGCGCCGTACGCGCCGGCGGCCGCGCCGGGGACGCGCCGGCGCAGGAGCTCGAGCGCCGCGCGCACGCGCTCGACGTCCGCGCCCTCCTTCAGCGTGAAGATCGCGACGTGTCTGATCACTCGGCCCCTCCGAGCTCCCGCGTGAGGCTCCCGAAGAAGTCCTCGAGCACCTTGTCGCCCTTCTTGCGGATCGCCCCCGCGCCGAGCGTCGCGATACGCCCGGTGATCTCGTAGCGGCCGGTCACGGTGACGTCGCTTCCGCCGTCGCGCGCGACGATCGCCAGATCGAGCGCCCCTCGGATCCGCGACGCGACCTGGCGGTCCTCACCTGACCCGCTCACGCGGAGGTGGCGCGCGGCCTCGTCGGCCGCGACGTCGATGGCGAGGTCGGCGCGCAGCGCGAACGGCCCGACCCTGTCCTCCAGGACCGTCGTGTACCTTCGCAGCGGCTCCACCTCGCGCAGGTCGCGCACGATCCGAAGCCACGAGACGACGCGCGGGAAGTCCAGGATGACGCTCCAGGTGCGCTCGGCCGGCGCGGCGACGTGCACGGTCCGCGAGACGTCCTGGAACATCGGTGGCCGCAGTATCCCATCGGGCGCGAAGGGGATGCAAAATCCATGGATTCGCCTACGATTGGCTCGCGACGACGGCCCTGACCCCATTCATAAGGAGTGTGCGCGGCCATGAGCGAGACGACGCCCGCCACCGCCACGGAGCAGCAGCGCCCGGCATTCTGGGGACGCGGTGCCTACGAGCTCTTCATCGAGTCCGAGGGCATCCCCATCCACACCGGCGTCGACGTCCCCGACCTCCGCGCCGCCGAGGTCGCGGCGTGGGCGCGCCTCGACGCGAAGGGCGCGTACATCCGCCTGTACGGCGCCGAGGACACCGACAACGCCTACCTGCTCGAGCTCGGTCCCGGCCGGTCCAGCGCGCCGGAGAAGCATCTCTTCGAGGAGTACTTCTTCGTCCTCACCGGCCGTGGGACCTGCGAGGTGTGGAACGACGGCGAGGCGCCGAGGAGCTTCGAGTGGCAGGAGGGCAGCCTCTTCTCCGTCCCGCTGAACACGCTGCACCGGCTGCACAACGGCTCGGGCTCGCTCGGCGCGCGCCTGCTCGCCGTGACCACGATGCCGATCATGATGAATCTCCTCCACAGCACGGAATTCCTGTTCGGCTGCCCCTACGTCTTCCGCGACCGCTACGACGGGCGCACCGAGTACTTCGACGGCAGCGGGACGCTCTACACCGGCCGGGTGTGGGAGACCAACTTCGTCGCCGACATCCGCCGGTTCCAGCTGAGGGACTGGAAGGAGCGCGGGGCCGGCGGCAAGAACATCCGCTTCGAGTTCGCGAACAACACGATGGTCTCGCACGTGAGCGAATTCCCGGTGGGGACGTACAAGAAGGGCCACCGCCACGGTCCGGGCTACCACGTCGTGCTCCTCTCCGGCGAGGGCTACTCGTACATGTGGCCCGGCGACGCCGACGCGCCCGCCGACACGTGGACCGAGGTGAAGTGGAGGACCGGCACGCTCTTCGTCCCGCCGGGCCGCTGGTGGCACCAGCACTTCAACACCGGAGCGGAGCCGGCCCGCTACCTCGCGATCCGCTGGGGCGGGAACAAGTGGAAGCTGGCCGAGTACCTCGACAACCAGGGCGTCGACAAGGACGTGAACGAGGGCGGCAACCAGATCGAGTACGAGGATCAGGATCCGCTCATCCATCGCACCTACGTCGAGCGCTGCGCGGCCCGCGGCGTCCGGGTGAAGATGGACGAGTTCAACGTCCGCGTCTAGTCCGCACGCGCATCGCGGCCGTGGCGCGCACGCGCACGGTCACGCGCACGACGAGCACGAGAGCGCGGGCAACGTCGCGTCCGAGCGCTTCGAGCTGCGCACCGTCGGCATCGACATCGGCACGACGACCTCGCACCTCATCTTCTCGCGCCTCGTGCTCGAGCGTCAGGGCATCCGCCTCTCGAGCGCGTACAGCGTCGTGGAGCGGCACGTGGTCGAACGCTCCGACGTGGCGCTGACCCCGTACGCGTCGGCCGGCCGCATCGACACCGGCGCGCTCGCGGCGCTCATCGACCGCGCGTACGCCGCCGCGGGCCGCACCCCCGCGGACGTCGACACCGGCGCGGTCATCGCGACCGGCGAGGCCGCGCGCAGGGAGAACGCCGCGGAGATCGTCGGGCTCTTCTCGGCACAGTCGGGGAAGTTCGTGTGCGCGACGGCGGGTCACCACCTCGAGGCGCTGCTCGCGGCGCACGGCTCGGGCGCGGTCGCGCGGAGCCGCTCCGCCGGGACGCCCCTGGTGCTGAACGTCGACATCGGCGGCGGCACCACGAAGCTGGCCGTGTGCCGCGACGGGACCGTCCGCGAGACCGCCGCGCTGGACGTCGGCGCGCGCCTCGTGTCGTGGGACGGCGACGGCCGCGTGCGCTCGGTCACGCGCGCCGGCGAGCGGGTGCTCGCGCTGGCCGGCGCGCACGTCGCGCCGGGCCACGTTCCGGACCGCGCCACGCTCGCGACGGTCGCGGACACGATCGCCGACCTGGCGCTGCGCGCGGCGGACGGCCGGCCGCTCGAGCGGGACCTCTGGCTCACCGAGCCGCTGCGGGAGCGCGGCCCGTTCGCGGCGCTCGTCATCAGCGGGGGCGTCGGCGAGTACGTGAACGGGAACGAGACGCGCGAGTACGGCGACCTCGGCAAGCTCGTCGGCGAGGCGCTCGCGCGGCGACTCGGCGGTCACACGGTGCTGCGCGCCGTCGAATCGATCCGCGCCACGTGCATCGGCGCCGCGCAGTACACGATCCAGGTGAGCGGCGACACGCTCTTCCTCACGCACCCCGAGCTGCTCCCCCTCCGCGACCTCGCCGCCGTCCCGATCCACCCCGAGCGCGCCGACTCGGCCGCCATCGCACGCGCGGTGCGCGCCGGGATCCAGCGCCTGGACCGTGAGGACGGGCGGTTCGCGGTCGCCGTCCACTGGGCGCACGGCACGGCCTACGCCTCGCTGCGCGAGCTCTGCGCGGGCATCCACGAGGGCGTGCACGGCGTCCTGCGCGACGAGCTCCCGCTCGTCGTCGTGATCGACGCGGACGTCGCGGGGATCGTCGGGCAGGCCCTGCGCGACGAGCTCGGCCTGCGCTCGCCGATCGTGTGTGTCGATCAGATACGGCTGTCGGACCTCGACTTCATCGACGTGGGCGCGCTCGTCCCCGAGCGCGGCGTCGTGCCGGTCGTGGTGAAGAGCCTGGTGTTCTCCTCATCGGGATCGTCGCGGCCGGACGCCTGACCCGCGTGCTCGGCGTCCGACGCTCCGCGCGGACGCGACGGACGCCGCGATGTCGCGGTTGACGTGCGCGCCGAGCGGGACCTGGGCGGGGCGGTCCTGGTCGCAGAGGTCCAGCGCGATGCGCGCGTACACGACCGCCGCGTCCGTGAGGTCCTTCACCGTGAACGACTTCGTCGATGCGTGGCTCCGCGCTCGCGGCGCGTAGGACACCGCGGGGATGCCGAGCTCGTTGAACGCGTTCGTGTCGCGCCACATGCTCGTCACCGCATCGGCCACGATCGCCGGCGGCGTCGGGAACGTCCGCGTGTGGCAGCGGCGGATCGTCTCGATGAGCCGCTCGGCGCCCTTCGCCTCGAATCCCGGGCGATAGAGGTACAGCTCGACCTCGCCGGAGACGCCGATCGACCGCAGCACGCCGCGCAGCTCGTCGCGAACGTCCATCGGGTTCGCGCCGGGCAGGATGCGCGTGTCCACGTAGAAGGCGGCGACCTGCGGCGCGCTCGTGACGTTGAACGGGTAGCCGCCGCGGATCGCGTTCACGCTCGCCTTCGGCACGATCGTCCCCGCCTCGGAGCGGTACGTGTTGCGCCGCTCGTAGTCGTACGCCCAGCGCTCGAACGCCTCGATCACGGCGGCGGCGCGCACGATGGCGTTCGGCGAGTCCGCCATGCCGGTCGGGCGTGGCAGGTATGGCGTGTAGTAGCGGGGTCCGTCGGAGCGCACGGCGACCTTGAAGTGCGCCTTGCCGGGCTCGATGCCGACGATGCCGAACCCCGTGCCCTCCGCCACGAGCGCGTAGTCGGCGACCACGCCGTGCGTGACCATGAAGCGGACGCCGAGATCCTTGGACAGGTACGCCGGCCCCTGGAACTCCTCGATCGGCTCGCGCGAGATCTCCCCGGCGACCGCGCTCACGATGAGGTCGCCCTTGAGCCGCACCCCGGACGCCCTGATGGCCTTCGCCGCGACGAGGAACGCGGCCATGGGCCCCTTGTCGTTCACCACGCCGTCCCCGTGGATCGAATCGCCCTCGACCCAGGCCGAGTGGTAGAGCGGATCGCGCGGATCGCGCGCCGACCAGACCGCGTCGGGCCGGAGCGTCGTGTCGAGGTGCGCGTTGAAGCACAGGCTGTAGCCGCCGCCGGTGCCCGGCAGCGTCGCGGCCACGTTGAAGCGCTCGGGGACGAGCGCGTACTTCCTCGGCGCGAAGCCCTCCCGCTCGAGCCAGTCGTACACGAACTGACCCGCCGGGCCCTCGCTCCCCGTCGGGCTGTCGATGTTGCCCAGCGCCAGCGCGAGGTCCACGACCTCCTGCGGATCGATCCGTGCCGCGACATCGCTACTCGCCATCCGTCGCTCCCTCCCCCACCGTGATCGCCGCCGGGTCCCTCGGGGCCCGCTCGTCCACGCGCCCCGGGACGCCCAGGAACGCCGCCGCGGATGCGCCGACGAGGATCGCCGCGGCGACGACGATGGAGGCCTGCGCGCTCGCCGCGTCCATGATGGCGGCGAGCAGCACCGGGCCGACGAACGCGCCGAGGTCGGCCGAGAAGCGGTAGCCGGCGAGCACCTTCGTCCGCTGCGTGCTCGGGACGACCTCCGACAGGAGCGCCGTCTGCGAGCTCGAGAAGAAGTCGCCGAATCCGATGAGCGCGGAGAAGAGCAGGAACGTCGCGAGGTCGCGGGTGAGCAGGAAGGCGAGATCGCCGGCGGCGACCGCGACGAGCCCGCTCATGATGACGCGGCGCCTCCCGATCCGGTCCCCGAGCATCCCCCCGGGGGTGGCGACGAACAGCCCGGCGACCGACATGAGCGCGATCGCGGTCGCGATCGACACGCCGCCCAGTCCGAGCGACGTCGCCGCGTAGAGCGGCAGCACCGTGTTGCGGAACCCGTGGCGGTTCACCATGTTCGCGGTGACGCCGAGGCTCGTCGCGCCGATCGCAACGGCGCGCGACCGTCCGTGGAGGACGCGCCGCTCGCCGTGCGCGCCCGTCGCCGCCGCCGCGCCCGGACGGGGGCGGACGCGCGCGAGGACCGGAAGGAGCGTCGAGGCCGCGACGAGCGCGAGCGCGGTCGTCACCGCGAAGGTCGCTCGCCACCCGAACGCGGCGCCGACGACGCCTCCCAGGAGCGGGTAGGCGGCGATGCCGACGTTGTTCGCGACGTGGAAGAAGCTCATGACCTTCCCTCGGTTCGCGGTGCTCGCGACCGCCGCGAGCGCCGCGAGGCACACCGTGGACACGAGCGACACCGCGACGCCCGCCCCGACGCGCGCGGCGATGAGGACCTCGACGGTCGTCGCGTTCAGGCCGACGAGCGACGCCGCCACGAGCAGCAGGAGCCCGACGACCACGACGGCCCGCTGGCCGACGGCGTCGATGACGAATCCCGCCGGCAGGTCCGTGAGGAGGCGCGCGAGGCCGTACGCGCCGACGATGACGCCGGCCGTGGCGATGCTCACCCCGAAGTCGTCGCGGATGTCCGGCAGGAGCGGCGTGAGGATGTTCGTCGCCGCGATCACGAGGAAGAGCGAGACCGCGACCAGGTACGCGTCGCGCGGGATCCGCGTCCCGCCCTCGCGCGCGCTCATTCGCCGCCCGCGAGCACCGCCGCGACGTCCGCGACCCGCAGGCGCGACGGATCCACGGCGAGCTCGCGACGCGACGCGAGGGCCCGCAGCACGAGCTTGCGGATGCGGCGCGCGTCGAGGCGTGTGGCGACGCAGGCCTCGGCGAGGCGGCCGAGCGCCGCGTCGTCGATGACGGCGTCCTCGACGACCTGGGTCATGGTGTCGCGGAGGATCCGGGCGCTCGCCTCGGCGTCGGGGAGCCCCATCGTCTCGACCAGGTCGGCGCGCGAGACGAACGCCGGGTCGACGCCCGCGGCGTGGTTCGTGGTCGCGACGCACAGCACGTTCGCGCACCGCCGCGAGAGCTCGTCGACACCCTCGAGCACCGCGTCGGTCGCGCGATGGACGTCGACCGGATTCGTCTCCAGCGACGCCCCGGCGCGGTCCACGGCCAGCGCCTCGACCTCGTCGAGCAGGACGATCGTCGGGCGGCCGCGCGCGGCGAGGTCGGGCAGCGTCCGCTCGAAGAGGCGGGCGACGCTCCGCTGGCTCTCGCCGAGGAGCTGCGACGGGAACGCGTGCGCGTCGATCTCGACGAAGAGGACCGGCTCGCCGAGCGCCCGGGCGGTCTGGTCGGCGAGGCCGCCCGCGAGCGTCGTCTTCCCCGTGCCCGGCGGGCCCGAGAGGATGACGAGGCCGTGCACCGGCAGGCGCACCGCGTCGACGCCCGCCCGGTGCCGCAGCGCGAACAGCGCGAAGTTGAGCAGACGCTCCTTCAGCCCGGCGGGCGCGACGATGCGCGTCCAGCGGCTCTCCCAGCCGGCGTCGGGCAGCTCGGTGAGCGCGACGACGCCCTCGACGCCGGGGGGCGGCTGCACTGGCGGCATCCGGCGCCCTATTCGGGACGGCCCTCGAAGTGATCGGGCCACACCACGCCGGAGAGGTCCGGCGCGTCCAGCCGCGGCGGCTCCTCGAAGAGGTCCAGCGGGTCGAGGAGGATGCGGATCATGTCGTAGAGCGCGTCGAAGTTGTGGACGCGGATGAGACGCGCCGTCCGGTCCCGCGAGTCGTTGAAGTGCTGGTGCCACGCCCAGTGATCGACCACGATGAGGTCGCCCTGCTCCCACGTGTGGGACGCGCCGTCGATCTCGCTGTGGCCGTTCCCGGACACGACGTAGAGGAAGGCTTCGCCGCCGTGTCGGTGGCGCGACTGGTACAGCCCGGGGGCGAGCTCGTGCATGACCGCGGAGAGGCCCGCGGTGTGATAGCCGATCGACCGGTCGACGAGGAAGAGGCTGCGCGCGCCACGCTTTGTGACGAGACCACGGACGTCGTCGAACCGCGTGATGAGCCGCGCGCTCTCGGTGCCCTCCCACTGCCGCCAGAGGCGCTGCGCCCGCCGCGCGTACGGATCGTCGCCGGGTATCGAGGCGATCTGCTTCGGTCGCGGCGGGAGCTCCCGCACCGGCGTGTCGCCGCCGTCCTCGAGGAGCGCGACGCCGAACTGCTCGAGCATCGGCTGCACGCTCCAGGTATGGAACACGGCCGGGCGGTCCTCGTCGTTCCCGTGGCGGTGCCACGCCCACGACGGCAGGTGGAGCGTGTCCCACGGCTTCCAGTCGAGCCGCACGCCGTCGATCTCCGTCCACCCGCGGCCGGACTCGACGAACGCGATCGCGTCCCACGAATGGCGGTGGACCGTCGTCGTCGTGTGCGGCGCGATCTCGTGGATCGTCGCGTCGAGGTTCATCGTCGGGCGGTCGCCGTCGCGGCCCGCGAACACGCCGCGCCGCATCCGCCGGCTCGGCACGTCGTGCATGACGACGTCCCTTCGCTTGAGGACGGTCTTGTGGTAGCGCTTCCACTCCTCGAGGAGCGACTCGCGGCGCTGCTTCTGGACTTCGTAGTGGGTGACCTTCGTGGTCGTGACCGTCCTCATCGCGCCGCCGCCGCCGGCTGCCGGACCCTGGGGAGGACCTCGGTCGCGAGCACCTCGATCTGCCTCAGGTAGTCGGGGAACCGCATGCGGAGGTCGAACACGAGGAGGTCGCACCCGAGCTCCTGGTAGCGCCGGATGCCGCGGACGATGTCGTCGGGCGTCCCCGCGAGGATCGAGCCGTCGAGCTCCTCGATCCGCGTGAACTCGCCGGACTTCGGCTTCACCCAGAACTTCTGCGCGTTCGCGTTCTTGATGAGGCCGGGCACGTTCAGCCGTTCGAGCGCCTCCTTCGCCGTGTCGGCGATGCTCGTCACCGGCACCGCGCCCGTCATGATCATCGGCTTGCCCTGCTCCGCGCACATCTCGCGGATCTTGTTCATACGGAGGCGGTACGTCGGGAAGGTGATGCGCCCCGGCAGCCAGCCCTCGCAGAAGTCCACCGCGAGCCGCGCCGCGGCGGGCGTCGCGCCGCCCCACCACACCGGGACCGGGTGGAGCGGCTGCGGCTTCAGGTCGACGTCGTCGAACGTGTAGCGGTCGCTCTTCCACTCGACCGTCTCGCCGGCCCACAGGCGCCGGGCGATGAGGACCTGCTCCCTCATCATCTGAACGCGGTCCTCCTCGGCCTGGCCGATGACCGCGAACTCGTGGTCGAACGTCCCGGCGCCGATCCCGAGGTCGAACGTCCGCCGCGTCGTCCACGAGAGCGACGCGACGCTGTAGGCCATGAGGATCGGGTGGCGGAACGGGATGATCGTCGCGGCGCCGAGGCCGATGCGCTCGGTCACGCCGGCGAGGTACGAGAGCGTGATGAACGGCTCGATGAACGTGCGGTCGGTGCCCTCCATCCCGTGAGGGTGGAAGACGAGGTGGTCGCGGACCCACAGCGAATCGAAGCCGTGGCGCTCGGCGAGGCGCGCGCCCTCGACGAGCAGGTCCTGATCCGCCTCGAGCCCGAAGTGGGGCACGAGGAGGCCGTAGCGGGTCGTCATGTGGCAGTCTCCTTGAACGGCGCGGGTGCCCCCGCCCGCGGCGGGGGCACCCGTGGGATGTCGAGCGTCGCTAGTCGCCGACGGTCGTCGGCGCCCCGATCTTCTTGTAGAAGCCGTTGTCCTTGAGCTTGTTCAAGAAGCTGAGGTCGTAGGTCTTCGTGACATCGACGTTGGCCACGGCAGGGTTGACCGCCGCCAGCGTGTCGCGCGGCGCGATGAACGCCTGCTGGTCGAAGAGCATCGCACGGCTGCCGTAGGTGAGGAAGTCGTTCACCCGCGTCGCCGCGGCGTCCTCCTTGACCTGCGTGAACTCGGCGAACTTCGTGATCGCGGTCTTGGTGTCCGTCCACATCGAGTTCTGCGCCTCGAGCGCCGCCGCGACCACGACCAGGACGGTGTTCGGATTCTTCTGGATGAAGTCGGCCTTGGCCATGAGCCCGCTGCGGCCCCAGGGGAGCTTGCTCGCCTTCACGTCCACGAGGACGTTGAACCCGAGGGGCTCGAGCTCCGTCTTGCGCACGATCTCGAGCGGAGCGCACGCGATGGAGCCGGCCTTGAGCGCCGCGAGGCGCGCGGACTCGCCGCCGACCTGCTGGATCGTGACGTCCTTCGACGTCAGCCCGAGCGCCTTGAGGCTGAGCAGGACCGAGCCGTGCGACGTCCCGCCGAACGTGCTGACGGCCACGATCTTCCCCTTCACGTCGGCGGCGGTCTTGATGTCCTTGCCGCAGAAGAACCCGTCGGTGATGTAGAGACCGTTCATCGAGACGAGCTTGATCGGCGTGTCGGTGGTCACCGACGTCACCGCGACGGCCGCGCTCCCGACGAAGAAGTCGAGCTGCCCCGCCACGAGCGACTGCAGCGCCTTCCCGTCGCCCTCGAAGCCGGTGATCTCGACGCTGAGCCCGTACTTCTGGTAGATCCCGATCATGTCGGCGAGCTTCTCCGCGAACTGGATCGGCTCCGTCGGCGCGCTGAGCCCGATGCGGACCTTCGTGAGCTCGGGCTTCGGCAGCTGGCCCGCGGCCGCGCTCGGCGATGCCGCCGACGTCGGTGCGACCGACGCCGCCGGCGTCCCGCCGCACGCCGCGAGCGCGAGCCCCACGACGACGAGCGACGAGAGCGCACGCGTGTACCTCGACATGGGTGACACCTCATTCCTCTCCCACCTGGGGTGGCTTCTCCGGCCGGGCGGGACTGTAGCCGAATTCTGTCGTATCGTCTACAAATTCCCGCAAAGCAGATGCACTCTCGCGCCACCGGGGCCGCGCGCGGCGGCTCGCTGGAGGTGCGCGGCCACCCCATCGCGTTCGAGCTGCGGGGCACCGGCGCGCCCCTCCTGCTCGTCGCGGGTACGGGCTATCCGGCCGCGACCTGGCCGCCGGGCATCCTCGACGCGCTCGCCGCCCGGCACACCGTCCTCACGTTCGACCACCGCGGCACCGGGGGCACGCCGTCGTCCGCGGACCGCTACTCGACGCGGCTCTTCGCGGACGACGCCCTCGGCCTCCTCGACGGGCTCGGCCTCGAGCCGGCGCACGTCGTCGGGCACTCCATGGGCGGGCGCGTCGCGCAGTGGATGGCCCTCGAGCGCCGGGAGCGGGTGCGCAGCCTCGTCCTCGCCGCGACCGGGCCGGGGCAGTTCCGCGCCGATCGCCCCGTGACGCGAGGTGTGCCGGTGCACACGGCCGTCGAGCTCGTCGAGAAGGGCTACGAGCGCTACATGCGCGACCACATCCGCGGGACGTTCTTCACGCCGGAGTTCGCCACGGCGCATCCCGAGGTCGTCGAGTGGCTGCACGAGGCGTTCTGGCGCGAACGCCCCGATCTGGAGGGCTACCTGCGGCACGTCGTCGCGCGCCAGGAGCACCAGACCGCCGAGCGGCTCGCGGAGATCGGCGTGCCGACGCTGGTGCTCGTCGGCGACCGCGACACGGCCGCGATGGGGACGGGCATGCACACCGAGCAGTCCGACTTCCTGCTGGCCCGGATCCCGGGCGCGGCCAAGCGCGTGATCGCCGGCGCCGCGCACGGCTACTTCTGGCAGATGCCGGACGAGACGGCCCGCGCGATCCTGGAGTGGACCGCGGCGCACTGACGACGCGGGGCCGGACTCAGCCGCCCGCGTCCGGCCTCCGCTCGAACGCGACCGGATAGCGCAGCCAGCGCGTGAACCGCGCGGTGCGGGGATCGCGCTCCGGCGCGCGCTCGGGATCGGGGCGTACCCCCCGCCGTGCGACCGCCTGGAGCTCCAGCGCGACGAGCCCGTACACGTGGTCGTCGTCGACGCTGAACGTCGGCGGCACCGGGAAGCCCGCGCCCACCGCACGCCCGGGACACTGGTGGGGACCGCCGCCGAACGAGAGGCCCCAGCGCGGCACGCTCGCGTCGAGGATCCGGTCCGGATCGAACGCGTCGGCCGTGGGCCCGAACGCGCGCGCGTCGCGGTTGCCCGTCTCGAGATCGAGCACGACGAGCGCGTCCTTCGGGATGCGCACGCCGGCGACCGTGGTGTCGGACTCCGCGCGCCGCTTGGCCTTCGGCGTCGTCGGCCGCAGGCGCAGGGTCTCCTGCACCACGCGCTGGGCGAAGAGCGTGTCCGAGGCGATCCGCTCGAGCAGCCGGCCGGCGTCGGGTCGAGCGAAGACGATGTCGAGCGCGTTCACCAGCGTCTGCGCGCTGGTGTGCGTCCCGCCCTGGAGGTACGTCGCGACCTCGCGGACCAGGCGCCCGCCGTCGCCGAGGACGAGCGAGGGATCGTCGCGGTGCAGCAGCAGCACGGTGAGGATGTCCTGCGGGAGCTCGTCCTCCCGAGCGTCGCCGCGCCGCACCGCGTCGACGAGCGCGGCGCGCCGCTCCCGCGCCGGACGCACGAACTCGCGCTCGAACTCCGCGTACGCCGCGCGGACGAGCCCGCGGACCGCGTCGGGGTCCCTCGCGTCGAGGATGGCCGCGCCCTGGGAGAACGCGTCGACGAGCCGCACCAGCCGCCGCAGCTCGTCGAGCGAGGACGGATCGCACTCGATCCCGGCACGGCGGGCCGCGAGGACGACGGACAGCGTCTCGCCGATCGCGAAGAGGTCGACGCGGTCCCCGTCGATGAGCCGATCGAGGAGATCGGCCATCACGGCCGGGAAGAGGTCGCGCTCGTAGAGCCGCAGGACCTCGGCGCGGAACCGGGTGTTCTCGACGCGCCGGCGCGCGCGGTGCGCGGCACCGTGCTGGACGCTCACGATCCCCTCGCGGATGTTGCCCTCGTCGTAGCTCCGCCGGTCGAAGCTCCGCGAGAGGTTGGGGTCGAAGAGCGCCTCGCGGATGTCCTCGTAGCGCTCGAACGTGATCGTCGCCGTGGGCCGCGCGCCGGCGCCGTCCCCGCTCACGTCCCGCTCCGGAGGGCGATCGCGCGCGTCGGGCAGGCGTGGGCGGCCTCCTCGAGCACCCCGCGGTCGACCCGCGCGGCCTCGGGCCGGGGGACCGACACGCCGCGCGACTCGTCGATGCGGAACGCCGCCGGCGCGATGCGCGCGCATTCCCCGGTCCCGATGCACAGCTCGGGATCGACGCGCACGCGCACGCGCACGCCGGCGCCGCTCACGGCGCCGTCCGCGCCGCCGCCCCGAGCGGCCCGGCGGCCTCGCGGTCGAGGCCGCGCCAGGCCGCGCGGATCGCGACGAGGCCGACCGGTACGAGCGCGATCGCGCCGAGGAACGCCGCGGCGGCGCCGAACGCACCCGCGAGCGCGCCGGCGCCGAGCGCGGTGAAGGGCCGGTTGCCGAGGTGCGACATCTGGTGGAGCGCGAGGACGCGCCCGCGCACCGCGTCGGGCACCTCGGTCTGCAGCGTGCCGGCGAGCACCGGGAAGCAGAGCGAGAAGCCGGACCCGACGAGCGCGACCGCGAGCGAGGCCGTGAGGAGGTCCGTGGCGTTCGCGGCCGCGAGGAGCCCGGCGAGCTGGAAGACGAGACCGACCGGCGCGGCGACGCGCGGGCGGCCACGGCGGCCGACGACGACCGACGCCACGATCCCCGCCGCCATGCCCACGCTCTGGGCGGCGACGATGAGCCCCGCGTCGGCGGCCGGACGATCGAGCCGCGTGGACACCAGCGCGGGAGCCGCCGTGCGCACCACCTCGACGATCGCGCTCGTCGAGATCGTCGCGAGCAGCACCGGCAGGATCCACGGCTGTGCCCGCACGTAGGCGAGCGGGCCCGAGCGACCGGCGCCCTCCGTGGCGCGCGCGGCGGCGCCCGCGACGCGCCGGGAGTAGAGGTAGAGGACCGCGGCGATCGGCGCGAGATACGTCGCGGCGTTGATCGAGAAGGCCCAGCCGAACCCGACCGTGGCGAGGAGCGCCGTGGCGAGCAGCGGGCCGACGAGCTGGGCGAGGATGAACTGCAGCGTGTTCAGGCTCACGGCCTCGGCAAGCTGCGCGCGCGGGACGAGGGCGGGGAGGATGGCCGTCATCGACGGCTTCGCGATCGCCCACGAGGTCTGGAGGAGGAACGCCGTCGCGATGACGTGCACCTCGGCCGTGGCGCCGGCGATCGTCAGCGCGGCGAGGCCGGCCGCGACCGTGAGCGAACCGACGTGCGTCACGACGATCACCAGACGACGGTCGAAGCGGTCCGAGATGACCCCGCCGAAGACGGACAGGAGCAGGATCGGGAGGAACGACGCGAAGTTCAGGATGCCGACGGCGAGCGCCGAGCCGGTCCGCTCGTACACGAAGACCGCGCCCGCCACGTTCTGGAGCCAGGTCCCGACGTTCGAGACGAGACCGCCGGACCAGTACACCGCGAAGAGCGGATGAGCGAAGGGCCCGAGCCGGACGCGCACCGGGACATTGTCAGCATCCGCGCCGAAGGCGCGCAACGCTGCGACCCGTTGTGCATACAATCGGAGCGACCTGGGATGACACGATGGCGGTGACGGCACCATCGGCTGAGGGCGACGGCACCGCGCTGCGCGCGCGGCTCGACCGGATCATCGCCGAAGCCGCCGCACGCAAGCTGACGGCTCAGGACCTCGTGCTCACCTCGATGCGCGAGGCCATCCTCACGGCGGCGCTCCCGCCGGGGACCCGTCTGCGTCAGGAGAAGCTCGCCGAGGCCTTCGGCACCAGCCGCATCCCGGTACGCGAGGCGCTGCGGGCGCTCGAGTACGAGGGGCTCGTCACGTCGCTGCCCTACCGGGGCTTCACCGTCACCGAGCTGGACGCGGACGACATCGAGGAGGTCTACGACCTCCGTGTCCTGCTCGAGAGCCATGCGGTCCGGCTCGCCGTGCCGCTCATCACCGACGAGGACCTCGCCGCGCTCGAGCGGCTCTACGCCGAGATGCGCGACGCCGAGCAGGGCGACCAGCAGCTCGCAGCGCGCGAGCGGTTCTACATCCGCCTGTACTCGATCAGCGGCCGGCCGCGTCTGGTCTCGCTCATCGCGCGGCTCCGCAAGGAGGTCGCCCGCTCGCTCCGTTGGCCGACGCTCCAGCACGCGCCCGAGCACCACGAGCAGTTCTTCGAGGCGATCCGCTCGGGCGACGCCGACGGGGCGGCGTCCCGGCTCGCGAACCACTACCGCCGCGTCGCGACGCTCATCCGCCGATACCTGCGCGACGCGGCGGTGACCGCGCGGCGGCCGCCCCGCGAAGCCGGGGACGGCGTCACGGCGGGACCGGCTCGACGGGTGAAGCGTGAATCGTCTCGACGGTAAGGCGGTCGTCGTCACCGGCAGCGCGCACGGGATCGGGCGCGCGTACGCGGAGCGCCTCGCCGCGGACGGCGCGATGGTGGCGATGCTCGACATCGACGGCAGGCGCAACGACGAGGTCGCGGCGCGCATCCGCGCGGCGGGCGGGAGCGCGCTGCCGATCACGACCGACGTGCGCGACTTCGCCGCGTTCAAGAGCGCGGTCGACCGCGCCGCGGCCGAGCTCGGCAGGCTCACCGGTATCGCGAACAACGCCGGGATGCTGAACGTGGTGCCCATCACGCGGTGCGCGTTCGAGGACATCCCCGATGCGGAGTGGGACGAGTCGTTCCGTCTCAACACCAAGAGCGCGTGGTACGGCTGCAAGGCCGCGGTGCCGCACCTCCGCGCGAACGGCGGCGGCAGCATCGTGAACGTGGGCTCCAGCACGATCTTCCGCGGGGTCCCGACGCGCGCCCACTACGTCGCCGCGAAGGCCGCCCTCATCGGCTTCAACCGCACCATCGCGCGAGAGCTCGGCAAGGACGGCATCCGCGTGAACCTCGTCTGCCCGGGCTCGACGCTCAGCGAGGAGGACCCGAGCGAGGCGACGGTACGGATGCGCGAGGAGGTCGCGAAGACGCGCTGCATCCCTCGCCTCGAGCGGCCGGCGGACCTCGTCGGCACGATGTCGTTCCTCATGTCCGACGACTCGGCGTTCATCACCGGACAGACGTTCCTCGTCGACGGCGGGAGCGCGATGCACTGACGCCGGCCCACCGGCGTTCGGCGGCGGCCGCGCCGCGCCGGCGTGGTGTCGCGCCGCGACTCAGTGGTGCAGGTCCGGGCGCCAGACCTCGAAACGCCGCTCGACGACGCGGACGAGCTCGCCGATGACGACGCCCAGGATGCCGAAGATGACGATGCCGAGCATCACGCGCGCGGTGTCCAGGAACGTCCCGTACAGGCTGATGTAGAAGCCGAGCCCGCGGTTGGCGGCGAGGAACTCGGCGCTCACGACGCCGACGAGCGCGCGGCCCGCGCCGATGCGGACGCCGCTGATGATGAACGGGAGCGTGCTCGGCAGGACGACGGTCCGGAAGGCGAGCCACTGCGATCCGCCGAAGCTCCGCGTGATCTCCAGGTGCTTGCGCGCGGTCGTCTGCACTCCGTTGAAGGTCGTGACGACGACGGCGAAGAACGTCCACAGGAAGACGACGATGACCTTCGACTCCATGCCGATGCCCGCGACCAGGATGATCAGCGGGATGAGGGCGACGTGCGGCATCGCGTTGAGGCCGGCGAGGAGGCCGCTGAAGAGGTAATCGACACGGCGGAACCAGCCGATGAGCAGTCCGAGCGGGACGCCGAGGACCAGCGACAGCACGAAGCCGATGGCGAACTCGGTGAGGCTCAGCGAGACATGGGGCCAGAGCTCGCCGTTCGCGATGTCCGTCGCGGCCGCCTGCCAGATCGCCGAGGGCGTGCTGAGAAGCGACTTGCGGTACAGGCCGAGCTGCGCGGTCGCCTCCCAGATGAGGAGCACGCCGACGAAGCCGATGAGTCCGTAGAAGACGCGCTCCCCGAGCGCGCCGCGCAGCCGCGCGGGCGCGCCGGCCGCCGGACGCGCCACGAGCGCCGGGCCGCCCGTCACGAGGCGCGCCCCTGCGACGCCGTCTCCTCTTGCCGCCCGGCGAGGAGACCCCAGATCCGCTCTCCGTAGTCCTGGAAGAGCGGCGTCCGCTTCACCGAGAGCTCCCGCGGACGCGGCAGGTCGATGGTGATGTCGGCGATGACGCGGCCCGGCCGCGCCGCCATGACGACGACGCGATCGGAGAGGAAGACCGCCTCGTCGATCTGATGCGTGACGAACACGACGGTCTTGCGCGCCGCGTTCCAGATCCGCAGGAGCTCCGCCTGCATGAGCTCGCGCGTCTGGGCGTCGAGGGATGCGAACGGCTCGTCCATGAGCAGGATCGCCGCGTCGACCGCGAGCGCTCGCGCGAGGTTCGCGCGCTGCTGCATGCCACCGGAGAGCTGGTACGGGTACTTGTCCCCGAAGCCGCCCAGACCGACGAGGTCGATGAACGGCTGGACGCGCTCGCGCGCGGCCTTGCGCGACACGCCCGCGCAGACGAGGCCGTACGCGACGTTGTCCGTCACCGTGTACCAGGGGAAGAGCGATGCGTCCTGGAACACCATCGCATCCTCACGGCCCTTCGCGACGCGGTGGAGCTTGATCTCGCCCGACGTCTGGCGGAGGAGGCCGTTCACGATCTTCAGGAACGTCGACTTGCCGCAGCCGCTCGGGCCGAGCAGGCTCACGAAGGCGCCGTCGGGGACGTCGAGGTCCACGTTCTCGAGCGCGAGGAGCCGCTTCCCGGACTGCCGGTCGCGGTACTCCATCTGGACGCCGCGCGCGGAGAGGGCGAGGTGATGTTCCATCAGGTCGTCTCCTCGAGGTCGAGGCTCGGACGCCAGCGCTGGAACCAGCGCTCCGCGTAGCCGACCGCCTCGTACAGGATGATGCCGAGCAGCGTGACGAGGACGACGCCGAACATCATGCGATCGCTCTGCAGCGTCGCGGCGGCCTTCGCGATCATTACGCCGACGCCCTGCGTCTGCGCGTAGAACTCCGCGATGATGACGCCGGCGAGCACGCGCCCGACGGCGATGCGGAGGCCGCTGATGATGAACGGGAGGGTCCCCGGGATGACGAGCGACGTGAAGATGCGCGCCTCCGATGCGCGGAAGCTCCGGGCGACGTCGAGCAGCTGCCGCTCGACCGTGCGGACCCCCTCGACCGTGGCGACCATGATGGTGAACACGGCGCCGAGGAACACGATGAGCATCTTCATCTCCACGCCGAGCCCGACCCACAGCACGACGAGGGGGATGAGCGCGACGCGCGGGAGCGCGTTGAGGAAGTTCAGCCACGGGTCGAAGGCGTAGCTGAGCCTGCGGTACCAGCCGATGACCAGCCCGAGCGGCACCGAGACGATCACCGCGAGCGCGGACCCCACGGCGAGCTCGACCGAGCTCACCCGCACGTCCTCCCAGAACCGGGCGCGCTGCAGCTCGGCCCATCCGGCGATCGCGACCTCGCTGGGCGACGAGAAGAAGAACCGATCGACGATGCCGGCGTCGGCGCCGAGCTGCCAGACGGCGAAGAACGCGACGATCCCGAGGAGGCTGAGCACGAGCCGCTCGTTCCGCCGGTACCAGCGCTGCGCGGCGCTGCGCCTGCGGCGCTGCCGCGGGAGGACCGTGCGGAACGTCGGGCCGTCGGCCGTCGATGCCCGCGCCATCCGCCTACCCGAACCGCGCCCGGAGGCGAGGGAGCACAGCGGAGCCGAAGAGCTCGAGGAAGCGCATCTGGTCCGGACCCGGGGCGTGGAAGACGAGGTGCGTGAAGCCGTAGGCGACGTAGGCGGCGATCTGCTCGACATGCTCGTCCGGGTCGTCCGACACCAGCCACCGGCTCGCGGCCCGCTCGAGCGGCAGCGCCGCCGCGCGGCGCTCCATCTCGCGCGGATCCTCGACGCCGACCTTGTCCTCCGCCGGGAGCGCGAGAGCGGCCCAGTGCCGCGTGTCTTCGAGCGCCCGCCGCCGGTCGCGGTCGAACGAGACCTTCAGCTCGATCATCCGCTCGAGGGCCTCGGGGTCCCGACCCGCCCTGCGGGCGCCGTCCGCGAAGGCCGGAAGGAGCGTGTCCGTGTAGAGCGCCTCGCCCTTGCCGCTCGTGACGATGAGCCCGTCCGCCGTACGACCCGCCAGACGCGCCGCCGACTCCCCCGACGCCGCGATGTACAGCGGGATCGGCCCCTTCGGACGGTCGTACAGCGTCGCGCTCCGCGTGTGATAGAAGTCGCCGTCGTGCGTGACCATGTCCTCGGTCCACAGCCGGCGCATGAGGCCCACGGCCTCCTTCAGGCGCGCGAAGCGCTCCTTCGCGTCCGGCCAGGCGACGCCGGTCGCGGGCACCTCGTTCAGCGACTCCCCCGTGCCGACGCCGAGGAGGACGCGGCCGGGATACAGGACGCCGAGCGTGCCCATCGCCTGGGCCACGATCGCGGGATGGTAGCGGAACGTCGGCGTGACGACGCTCGTCCCGATGGCGACGCGCTCGGTGCGCTCACCGAGAGCGGCGAGCCACGCGAACGAGAACGGGGCGTGCCCGTCGGTGTGCCTCCAGGGCTGGAAGTGGTCCGACACCACCACGCTGTCGAACCCGATGCGCTCAGCGGCGATCGAGAAGTCGAGCAGCGCGCGCGGTGCGAACTGCTCCGCGGACGCCTTGTAGCCGTAGCGCATCCGCGTCATGCGGCGTGGCCGGCCGCGCGCGTCGCCTGCCGGCCGTACCCCTCCTCGAGCTGGAGCCGGCCGTCGTCGTAGATCGCGCGGCCTCGCAGGAACGTGTAGCGCACGACGCCCCGCACGCTCCGTCCGGCGTACGGCGTCCATCCGCACTTCGAGAGCACCTCCGCGTCGGCGATCGTGTGCGTTCCGCGCGGATCGGCCAGCACGATGTCCGCGTCGGCCCCGACGCGCAGCGCGCCCTTCCGCGGATAGAGCCCGAAGATCCGGGCCGGCCGGGTCGCCGTCGCGTCGGCGACGCGCTCCAGGCTGAGCTTCCCCGCCGCGACGTCGGTGAGCAGGAGCGAGAGGTAGAACTGCTCCGACGGCGTGCCGGTGTGCGCCTTCCATCCGTCCGTCCAGCCCGGCTCCTTCTCCTCGCGCAGGTGCGGGGCGTGATCCGTCGCCATGATGTCCACGGTCCCGTCGCGGAACGCTTCGTACACCGCGGCCGAGTGGTGCGGCGCGACGTAGTACGACAGCGCGTAGGAGCCGAGGCGCTCGATGCTCGCCCAGTCGTTCCCGAGCCAGAAGCACCACGGGTTGGCCTCGGCCGTGACGCTCTGGCCCGCGGCCTTCGCCGCGCGAAGCATCTCCACGACGCGGCGCGTCTGCGTGTGGAGCAGGTGGAGGCGCACGCCGGTGGCGGCCTGCAGGCGCAGGAGCACGGCGACCGCCGTGTCCCAGATGACGCCGTCGTCGTGCGCGTACGCTCTCGCGTACGCCCGGAAGTCGCGCTCGCCGCGCGCCCAGTACTCCCGCTCGATGGCGTCCATCAGCGACTGGTCGTGCGGGTGGATCATGAGCGGCAGGCCCGTCCGCCTCACCGCGAGCATCCGCGTGTAGAGCTCGCCGTGCTCGTGCAGCCCGATGCCGGGCATGTGTGGGTACGAGCGGCCGGTGTCGACGACCATGAAGATCTTGAACGCGAGGATCCCGCGGTCGGCGAGCTTCGGGATCTCCGCGAGCTGCACGCCCGACGCGTTCACGTTCCAGTCGAACGACGCCCGTCGGCGGTACGTCTCGATCATCGCGTCGAGGTGCTCGGCGGTCGTCGGCGGGGGGCTCACGTTCGGCATCGCGACCGACGTCGTCACGCCTCCCGCGGCGCACTGCTTCGCCATGGTCTCGAGGTCCTCCTTGTGGGTGAACCCCGGCTCGCGGTGGTGCGAGTGCATGTCGATCAGCCCAGGGAGCGCGACGAGATCGGCGGCGTCGATCTCGCGCCCACCCCTGGGGAGCGAGCCCGCCGCTCCGATGGCGCTGATGCGCTCTCCCTCGAGCGCGATGTCCGCGCGTCTGGTGCCGTCTTCGAGGACCGCCGTGGCGCCGCGGATGACGAGGTCGCTCATGTCGCTCCTCCCGGGCTTCCGTCGATGTAGCGCACGCCCGACGCGGATCGCACCTCGATGTCACCGTCACGGAGCACGAGCGCCCGCAGCCACTCGACCATGAGCGGGATCACCTGCCCGGCGTACCGCGTGTACGCCTCGTAGTGCGTCGTGTTCCGCTGCATCACGAGCTGCTTGGGCACCGCGGCGGCCTCGTAGAGCCGCTCCGCGTGGTCGGTCGGCGTGACCGCGTCGTCCGCGACGCCGATGACCATGAGCCCGCGCACCCGCGGCGCGTGGTCGATCGGCCGGTACTCGAGGAGGTCCTGCGCCGCCGCGAGCGGCACCGCGCTCGGGATGCGCGCGTCGACGTCCGCCTTCACCGCGGTCGCGCGGCGCTCGGGCGTCTCGATCATGATCCCCTGCCGCGGATGGACCGTCGTGCCCGTGCCGGTGGCGGCGCGGGCGCGGCGGTCGTCCTCGACCGCCGCGAGGAACGCGACCCACTCGTGCTCGGCGCGCATGCGGTGCAGCCAGTCGCGTCCGTCCGCCACGGGAACCTGGCTGATCGTGGCGCGCATCAGTGGCTCGTGCGCCGCGACGAGCACCGCGTTGCCCCCGCCCGTCCCGCCGCTGCCGAAGACCGCGCCCCGCGATGGGTCGACGTCCTCACGCGAGCGCAGGTACGCGATGGCGCTGCGCCAGTCGGCGAGCTGCCACGCCGGGCTCAGCGTGCCGCGGTCGCCGTCGCTCGCCCCGAAGCCGCGGTAGTCGAAGACGAGCACCGCGAACCCCGCGTCGGTGAAGGCCTGGTGGTACGGCCGGTAGAGCTTCGCGTCGGCGAGGCCGAGCCAGCCCGGCCCCTGGGCGATGAAGGGCAGCCGGCCGGCGGCGGCGTCCGGGCGATGCAGGAAGCCGCGCAGACGGACGCCCTCGCTCCAGAAGTCCACCTCATCCGTCCGCACCGTGTTGGCTTTATACAGTGAGTGGAGACAAAATGCACTGAAAGGTATTCAGGTGACCGACTTCTACCGCGGCTGGCTGCGGCGAAGCGCCGAGCTGGAGGACCGGCTCGCGCGGGCGCCGGTCGTCGCGCGGGCCACAGCGCTGCGCTGGGTGGAGACGGCGCAGGACGCCCGGACGGCGGTCGTCATCGGCGAGGCCGCCGGATTCGCGACCTCCGGCACGACGCTCCAGAAGGCCGAGATCCCCGCGGGCTGGCACACCGGCAGGCACGCACACGGCGAAGAGGCGATCCACGTCCTCGAGGGCGTGGGCTTCGCGGTCGTCGACGGGGCGCGCTACGAGTGGAAGCCGGGCACGACGCTCCACATCCCGTACCGCGCCGAGCACCAGCTCGTGAACACCGGTCCGGGGACGGCGACGTACGTCTCGGCGCACACGATGGACCTCGACCTCGCCGTGAAGCTCGGGCGGCTGATCCAGCACGAGGAGAAGGGGCCGGACGACGGCGCGCTCGGGGCGCGCTTTCCCGCCCAGGCCTCGCAGCACGCGGCGGACGGGCGCCGGATCGCGCTCCACCTCGAGGACGCGATGGACGAGAACGCCCGCCGCCTCTCCGGGATCGCGCATCCCGTCGCCGGCGCGGACAAGGGCGCGCACCGCCACGCGGGCATCTGGATCCTCATGGGCGGCGCCGAGAGCCCGACCGACGAGACGAACGGCTTCCGAGCGAAGGCCGTGGCGATGTCCACGATCTTCGAGGAGTCGCCGCACTCCGCGAGCCACAGCCACACCCATACGGAGGCGATGCTCTACGTCCTCGAGGGCCAGGGCTACTCGCTCATCGACGGCGTGCGGCACGACTGGCGGGCGGGCGACGCGGTGCACATCCCGCCACGCATGACCCACCACGGTCACTTCAACGATTCCGACGCCCGCGCGCGCACGCTGCGCATCGAGTTCGGCATCCGCTACTTCTACGAGGCGCTCTGGAGGGGCTACCAGAAGGTCAAGGACCGGCCGTCAGGGCGCCACTAGTACCCCTGGCGCATCACGAGGAGGGTTCATGGCTGACGCGAGCGTCGCGGCAGTTCGCGCCCTGTCGTGGCATCGATCACGGTCCGATCTCCGAGCGGCTCCCTGATTGTGACCGTCATTCGCTGAAGACGAGCCGCAAGATCCTTGAACACGCCTCGCGGTGGTACAGACACCGACGTACGCACCGTCACCAGCACTCGCTGCGGCTCTTCCGTGAGCACCGGCAGCACCGGGGTGGGCCTCCTCAGCGTGTCCCACGCGATCGCCCACCGTGTCCCGGAACCGTGGTCGAAGCTGTGGTCAGCCGGGTGGCGTGCGGTTCACGCTGCCGACGAATCGGATTGCCCCAGGAGGGCCATCGCGGGCGTCCAGCACGTGCTCGCGTGGTGGGGCGATCGGCTCGTCGCGCATGGAGGACCTGTTGCGTGTACGCATCGATGCCCACGGCATAGTCGTGAAGGCGCCACCCTCGCGCGTAGCTCAGGTCGCCCTGGCACGCTGAGTTGACGAAGAGGTTGAAGTCCGGCGCCGCGGTGCCGGACGCTCACGTGTCGTCAAGCACGTATCACCACAGCCACGCGAAGGCCTCAGGCCACGTCCGCCCGACACCTGTGGCCAGCGACGCGTCGCCACCGTTCAGGGGTCGTGACGCAGGATCGAGAGCACGACGTTTTCATCGAGGTCGAGCCAGACGCGGTGCTCGGCGGCACGCACGCGCACGCCGGGGACCGCGGCGAGCACGCGCCGCAAGTCGTTTGTCGCGGCGTAGAGGTTCGCGACGGCGCGATCGCCGTCACTATCGGGCCAGAGCTCGTCGCACAGCGCCTGCCGCTCCAAGCTCGCGGGGTGCGCGGCGACGAGCGCGCCAAAGTACCGCTGCAGCACGCGACGCCCGGTCCGGCCCTCGCGCCACGCATCGTCCCCGAGCGGACGACCGCGGATGGCGATGCTGCAGGTGGATTCGATGTGCACCGACGCAGGACTGCTTGTCCGACGCCCGTCGAGCGTAGGCCCCAGAAGACCGTCAAAGAACGACCGCTGCTCGGCCCGTGCGACCCGTCGAGCAGTGCGCCCGAGCTCCTCACTCCACCAGTTCGGGGAGACCCTGAAGCCAGCTTCGTGTCCGATGGCGTGTGCGGCAGTGACTGCGCGCAGTGCGGCCTGCTGGCGTCCACCGCGATGCTCGACGACGGCGCACCAGAGATTCAGCGTGAATGCAGTGAGCAGGTCGCCACGCTCGCGTGCCGTCGCTGCCAGCCGCGTCAGTTCGGCGCGTGCGTTTGAAGCGTTGCCCTGACTCAGCGCAATCAGCGCCAGCACGATGCTGATTGACGTCGCGTGCGCTGCTGGTGTGTGCGCGCCGAATGCCTTCTGCAGTCTGGCCTCCGCGGCAGCAGGTCGCTCGTCGAGCACGTCGAGCCACGCGAGCCGGACATGGATCCAGCCGACAAACTCGTTCGCGGGTTCGGCCGCTCGATCGCGCGCGAGCGCCTCGAGTCGAGTGCGGGCCGACACAGGGTTGCCAGCTAGCTCATCGACGATGGCGAGGTTAAAGCTCCCGAAGGCGCGGATCGTGTGGTTGTCGCTGCCAGCCATCGTCACCGCACGGCCGAGCGCCGTGCGCGCGGCCGCGAGATCACCCTGGCAGATCAGCGAGTACCCCTTGATGTTGAGGATCGCCGGAGCGACGCCCGGATGAACGCGTCCGGTCTCCAGCATCGCGATGCACAGGTTGCAGAGCGAGACGCTTTCGGCGGGATTGCGGTGCTCGAGGGCGACGGCGAGGTTCGCCATGGCGAGCACGCGCGTCTGGGGTGTGAGCGCGCGACCGGAGCGCGCGATCGCGCCGCGGTAGAGCGCGATCGCTGCGCGGTAGTCGCCGAGACGGTCTGCTACGAGAGCGCGCAGCTGAAGCAGGTCCGACGCGACAGCCGCGTGCTCGCCGAGCAGGGCTTCTGCCCAGGCGATCACTGCCTCGGTCGTCACGACTTCGGCACGAGCCAGGTGGACGTAGCCCAGTTCGAACGCGATGCGCGCGATGAGTGCCTGTTGTGAGGGATCAACGATCGACTGGGCGCGCACTAGCCAGGTGATCGCGGATTCGAAGTCCCGATCGTTGACCGCGAGCACACCCGCTGCGTATGCAGTCTCCGCGCGTGCCTCGAGCTCCGAGCGTCCCATCTCGGCGAGACGCTGGCGCGCTGCGGATCGCGCTGGCGAATCAACGAGTGCCGGGAGCGCCGCAATCGAGTCCGCCACCTCTTCGACGCCCGGCCTCGTGTCGGGCTCGCCTGTCTGCCTACTCTGCGCGCGAGGGCGCACCCTATCGGCTCCCATAGGACATCCCCCAGTATCCCCAATAGCGTGCGAGGGGCCCGGGGCAAGTTCGTTTCGAGGAGGATTCGCACGCCATGTCACGACTTATCAAGCTCGCCGCCGTCCTCGCGCTCATCCTCGCAGCCACGCCGCAGGCCATCGCCGCCACGCCGGATGCTCCTGGTAATGGTCCGCAGGATGTCCGTGCGCTCGTCGCACAGGCGACAGCGAGCCTCGCCGAGGGCTACCGGGCACTGACGACCGGCGCAGGCGCGCAACTCGTCGCGCAGCGCAATGAGTTCGGCATGATTCGTTCCGGCGCGCAGCGGCTCGGCGACCTCCTGGCTCGGCGCGCGTTCGACGCTCAGTACGGCTTCGCTTACACAGCGGCCACCGTCGAGCTTCAGGATATTCGCGCTGAGCTCAACGCAGGGCAGTGGCTAGTCCGCGCACGCGAATACGTTCGTCTGCCATTCCGCAGCGCTACGCGCGCGCCCGATGCGCGGGACGTGACCGAGATGTCCATCCCCCACACGTTCGTGTTCGACCTCGTCGACGGACGCTGGACGCTCACGTTCGACGATGCGGCCGGATTCACCCAGGGCGGACCTGACCAGGTCCCTGGCCCAGCGCCCGCGAGAATCCGTGAGGGTGCGCGGCTCGACGCCGATCCCCGCATCGTCACCTCCTTGGGTCCCCAACCGCGTCTGGCGAGCGTCGCGGCTCGAGGCTTCGCCGCCTATGGCACCTACGACCGCAATGCCGCGGGCGACTACGCGTACAGCTGGGCGCTGAGCCGCAACCCGGCGTATCGCGACTTCAGCGGCAGCGGTGGCGACTGCACGAACTTCGCCTCGCAGGCGCTCCGCGCCGGAGGCTGGGCGGACAAGACCGGCTGGTACCTGGACTGGAACAACTGGTGGTACAACAGCCTGAATCAAACGCAGTCTTGGACCTACGTCCCCGCGATGAAACAGTTCGTCTACACGAGCGGTCGCGGTGTCGCTCTCGCGTACCTCAACGACCTCCAGAAGGGCGACATGATGCAGGTCGACTTCGGCGCCGACGGCAGCTGGGACCACACAGCGATCGTGGACTCTCGCTACAGCAGCAACCTGGCGGACATCTACGTCTCCTACCACACGACCGACACGCGCCATCGCTCGCTCGCCGACTTCCTCGCTGCCGTACCGATCCCCGGCAACAACTACATGGCGTGGAACATCGTCGCGACGACGAATTAGGGTTCTGAGCATGTCGAGGACGCCGCGCTCCGGCCGCGACCATCCGCCGGCCGGAGCGCGCGTGCGCTCGCGCCGGGGCTGGTTCTTCGCCGTGGCCGCGGTCGCGGCCGCTCTCGTCGCCGTCGTGGTGCTCTGGCCTCGTGACCAGGGTGGTGGCTCTTCGGTGGAGCAGGTCGGACGCGCGTACGTGGACGCGCTACGCGCGGGCGATCGCGAGGCTCTGCTGCGTCTCGTACCGCCCTCGTTCGACGCCACTGCGGCCGTCGACGAGAAGCTTCGAGCAGCGGCGTCGGTGCGAGACGAGCAGCTCAGCCTCAATTACGAAGCGCACCCAGTCACACCGGACATCGTGATCGCGCACGTGCGCTCTGCGAGCGGAAGGTTCAGCGATGACATTGTGATCCAGCGCTTTGGGAATCGCTGGTATGTCGCAATCGGCAGGGCGCCCGAGCCGTCCGACGCGCCGCCGACCGCGCGCCCATCGCTTTGACGGGAAGCGCGTCGCGCGTCTCATGCGCGAGCTCGCGGTCGGCGAGGGAAGGAGCCGTCCGAGGCCGCACGGGTGCGCGTCTTGGAACGGCTCGAGCGGCGAGCTACAGCTAACGCCTGGCGCGCTCGTCGCGCTCGCGCAGGAGCCGCCACACGCGCTCCGGGGTCGCCGGGAGCTCGTGCGGGAACACCCCGATCGCGCGGCCGATCGCGGCGGCGACCGAGGAGCCGATGGTGTTCCCGGCTCCCTCGCCCGCGCCCTTCGCGCCGAACGGTCCGGCGCCGTCGTGGCGCTCGGCGAGCATGAGGTCGATCTCGGGCGGCTGGTCGCTGAAGCGCGGCACGCGGTAGTCGACGACGTTCGGGTTCACGAGCTGCTCGCCCTCGTAGACGAGCTCCTCCCGCAGCGCCGCGCCCATCCCCATCGTCGCGGCGCCCAGATCCTGCCCGTGCACGAGCGCGGGGTTGATCGCGAAGCCGACGTCGCCCACGGTGACGAGCTTCTCGACGCGCGCGACGCCGGTCTCGCGGTCGACCGACAGGCGCACCCCGCTGCAGCCGATCTCCCAGAACGGCGGCATCTGCGCGAAGCCCTCGCCGCGCCGCACCGACCCGTGGCCGAGGACCTCGCCGCCCGCTCCGAACCAGCCCTCGATGACCTCGCCGTACGACCGCTCGCGGTCCTTCACCCGCACACCGGCCGGCGCGTCCTCGACCGCGGCGACGTCCACCTTCTCGTTCTGCGCGGCGAGCTCGCGCACGCGCCGGCGCGCGTCCCGGCAGGCCTCCTGCACCGCGCGGCCGGTCACCGTCGTGGTGCGCGACGCGCCGGTCGTGCGCTCGTAGGGGACGACGCCCGTGTCGCCGCCGACGATCGCGACGCGCTCGAGTGACAGGCCGAGCTCCTCCGCGACGATCTGACAGAGCACGGTGCGCGAACCCTGTCCGAGCTCCGTCGAGCCGGTGAAGAGCGTCGCCGAGTCGTCCGCGTGGATGCGCACCGCCGCGGTCGAGGTCGGGTACGCGCCCGCGTCCGACGCCGACACGCCGAAGCCCACGCTGACGCCGCCGGTCCCGGGCCATTCCAGCGACGCGACCAGGCAGCGCAGGTCCTCCCGGAGGTCGGCGTCGAGCGGCCGCTTGCCGGGCAGGATCGCCTCCCCGGGGCCGGCGAGGTTGCGCAGTCGCAGCTCGACCGGATCGATGCCGAGCTTCTCCGCGGCCTCGTCCATCTGCAGCTCTCCACCGATGTTCCCCTGCGGGGCGCCGAAGCCGCGCAGCGATGACGCGGGCACGGTGTTCGTGAACACCGAGCGCGAGACCACGCGCAGGCTCGGGATGCGGTACGGGCCGAAGCACCGGTTCGCGGTCTTCGAGTTCACCAGCGGGCTGTTGTCGGTGTACGCGCCGGAGTTCAGGACGATGTCGAACTCGCGCGCGAGGAGCAGGCCATCCCTGTCGAACGCCGAGCGGCAGCGGATGTGCGACGAATCGCTGCGCGTCGTGAGCATCGCCTCCTCGACCGAGAGGTCGAGCTTCACGGCACGGCCGGTGAGGTGCGCGGCCATCGCGCACGCGCCCTCGATCTTCGTGTAGGACTTCGTCCCGTACCCGCCGCCGACGTACGGCGCGCTCACGCGCACGCGCGCGAGCGGGAGGTCGAACATCCGGGCGAGGTCGCGGCGGACCATGTACACGTGCTGCGCCGTCGAATACACGACGAGATCGCCCTGGTCGAAGAACGCCAGCGCGTTGTACGGCTCCATCGCGTAGCCGTAGAGCATCGGGTAGCGGTACTCGCCCTCGACGACGAGATGCGCCTTCGCGAATGCGGCGTCGACGTCGCCCCACTGCACGCGGGCGATCGCGCAGACGTTGCCCTCGAGCGCGCCCTCCCCCTGGTCCATCCCCTCGTCCCCCACCCGCTGGCCGCGCTCGTGGTGCAGGATCGGCGCCCCGGGCCGGAGCGCCTCGTCCGCGTCGATGACCGCGGGCAGGTCCTCGTAGCGCACCTCGACGAGATCGGCCGCCTCGGCGGCCTGGAGCTTCGTCTCGGCCACCACGAGCGCGACCGGCTCGCCGTGGTAGCGCACGCTGCCGACCGCGAGGGCGGGGTGGTCGAGGACGACGTGGCCGTAGTAGGGGTGGAGACCCGCGGCGACGAGGTCGGCCCCGGCGAGCACGGCCAGCACGCCGGGCATGCGCTCGGCCGCCTCACGCTCGATCCCGAGGATGCGGGCGTGGGCCCGTGTCGAGCGGACCATGACGGCGTGGGCCATGCCCGGGACCGAGAGGTCGACCGTGAAGCGCGCGGCGCCGGTCACCTTGGCGACGCCGTCGGCGCGACGCGCTTCGGTGCCCGCGACGCGGAACCGGGTGCGCTCGACCGGGTCGCCATCCTCACGCGCCGGCATGCGGCTCACGGGCGACGCCCCGCGGCGTCGAGCACGGCGTCGACGATGCTCTGGTACCCCGTGCAGCGGCAGATGTTCCCTTCCATCCAGCGGCGCACCTCCTCGGCCGTCGGCGACGGCCGCTCGTCAAGCAGGGCCTTCGCCGCGAGGATCATCCCCGGCGTGCAGAACCCGCACTGGAACGCGAAGTTGTCGATGAACGCCTGCTGGAGCGGGTGGAGCTGGTTCGCTTTCGCGAGCCCCTCGATCGTCAGGACCGACCTGCCGTCGGCCTCGAGCGCGAGCGTCGTGCACGCGCTCACCGGCCGGCCGTCGAGGAGCACCGTGCACGCCCCGCAGACCTCCGTGTCGCACGACACCTTCGTCCCGGTGAGGCCGAGCGAGCGGACCAGCTCGACGAGGAGGACCTGGTCCTCGATCTCCACGGTCCGCGCGACGCCGTTGAGCCGGAGCGAGATCTGGCGCATCAGCCGGCCGCGAGCGCCGTGAGGGCGCGACGGGCGAACACGCCCACGAGGTGACGCTTGTACTCCTCGCTCCCCGCGAGGTCGGCCACCGGCGAGACCGCCGCGCGGGCAGACGCCGCGAGCGCGTCCGCGACCCGCGCGTCGGCGAGCGAGGCCCCGGCGAGCGCCGCGGTGTCGACGCGCCGGGGCAGCTCGTCGACGGCCCCCACGACGACGGCCGGGGGCCCGGCGAAGGACGCCCCGTTCACCTTCGCGACGATGGCGACGCCGACGCTCGGCCGCTCCAGGACCTGGAACTTCACGTACGCGGCGCGCGCGTCGGGAGCCGGAACGGGGACCTCGACGGCGGTGAGGATCTCGTCCCCTCCCAGCGCCGTCTGGTACATACCGGTCACGAACTCCTCGAGCGGCAGCGTGCGCTCGCCCCGCCGCCCGCGGGCGACGACCCGAGCGCCGAGGGCCACCAGGAGCGCCGGCGGGTCGGCGTGCGGCTCGGCGAACGCGATGTTCCCCGCGAGCGTCCCGGCCGCGCGGACGCGCACGTTCGCGACGCTCGCCTCGAGCCGGGCGAGCGCCGGGAGCACGCGGGTGACGTCGGGATGCCGCTCGAGATCCCAGTGCGTCACCGTGGCGCCGATGCGCACCGTGTCTCGCGCGACGGCGACGCGGGAGAGCTCGCGGATCGGCTTCACGTCGATGAGGTGGGCCCACCGCGCGATGCCGAGCTTCATCGCCAGGAGCAGCTCGGTGCCGCCGGCGTAGACGGCCGCATCGTCGCCGTAGCGGACGCGCAGGTCGACGGCCTCCTCGACCGACGTCGCGCGATGGACCTCGAAGCGCCGCAGCATCAGACCTGGTGACTCACCCGGGCCGAATGGTAGGCGAGTCGTGCCGGTCGGTCGCGCGGCGGTGCGGTCCGTCGACCGACGTGACGCCGACGCGGGTCGTCGAGGCGCGGGCGGGGCCGCGCGGGTCAGGGCGTCACGAACATCTGCGTGAACATGCGGCCGTACGGACCCGCGGAGACGACCCCGATGCCGATGCGGGTGAACTCAGGCCGCAGGATGATCGCGCGGTGGCCGGGGCTGTCCATGAGGCCGCGGTGCGCGACGGTGACGGACTGCGCGTAGGCCAGGTTCTCGCCCGCGACCGTGTAGTCGATGCCCGCGGCCTTCAGGCGATCGAACGGCGAGCCGGTCACCGGCGAATCGTGCGCGAAGTACTTGAGGCGGAGCATCTCCTCGGAGTGCTGCCGCGCCACCGCGACGAGCCGCGCGTCCCACGCGAGCTTCCCGAGGCCCTGGGCGGCCCGCTCCTCGTTCACGAGCTCGAACATCTGCTCCTCCGCCACGGGGTCCGGCTCCAGCCGGAGGCCGTCGGGAAGGTCGAGCTTTCGGGTCTCGTCCTCGCCCACCCGCGTGACGAAGAACGGCACCTGGCTCCCGACCTGCCCCGAGAGCGACGCGAGCTGCGGCTGGATGACGGCGATCCGCTCGATGAGCGCGCGCGCGAGCCGCGACTGCTCGATCGCGGCCTTGATGTCGACGCTCACGGGAGAGACGACGAGCGCCGCGAGCGCGATGCCGACGACGAAGAGCGAGCGCGCGGCCGCGGGGAAGACGCCGAGGACGCGATCGGTCGTCGCCAGCCACGCGTTCCGGTGGGCCGCGCGGACGACCGGCGTGAGCGCGAAGAAGCCCGCGAGCCAGAAGAGGCCCTCGACGGCGACGATGAGCACGACGAACGCGATCGGCCGGGCCGTCGCCGGGAGCAGGCCGAGGCGCTGGACGATCTCGGCGGCGGGCTCCTGGAACGCGACCGCGGCCGCGAACGCCACGATCCAGGTCGCGAGGCCGTATGCCGTCGCGATGAACCCGCTGCGATAGCCGCTCCAGACGGCCACGCCGAGCAGGGCGATGATCGCCGCGTCGATGGGGCTGAACGCGGTCACCGGACGGTGATGCTAACGATGCGAGGCGACGAGCGGTGTCATCTCCCCGGCGCGGACGGCCACGCTCAGGCGGTTCTCCGCCGGCGGGATCGGGCAGTTGTAGTAGGGCGAGAGCGCGCAGGAGGGGTTGTACGCGCGGTTGAAGTCGACGACGACGCGCTCGCCCTCCCGCGCGAGCGTGACGTAGCGCCCGACCGGATACGACTCCCGCCCGGTCGTCGCGTCGCGGAAGTACACGTCGAGGTGGTCCTCGGGGACGCCCGGCTCGCGCAGACGCGTCACCGCCAGCCGGCACTCGACGCCGTCGATCGTGAAGCGGACCCAGCCGACGCGCTCCGCCGGCCGCGCGGCCGACGCGGTCGAGGCGATGTCGAGCGCGGCGCCGTCGGGCTCGAGCGGCGTGACGATGCGCAGCGCGGGATCGACCGGGAACCAGCGCAGCTCGACGTCCTCCCGCAGTCGAGCGCTCTCCCCGTCGAGCACGACGACCGCCGGGTAGCCCTGATGCGAGAGCCGCAGGCGATAGCGGCCGAGGTCGACGCGTCCGGGCGGCGTCGGCGCGCCGTCCACCGTGAAGTCACGCTGGCGCGACACGATCTCCACCGAGCGCGACGCACCGTCGAGCACGACGTCCGCGTCGCGTGGTCCGAACGTGAGCCGCGTCCCGATCGGCAGCTCGTGCCGCGCGACGGCCGCGAGGACGGAGCTCGGGCCGCGCAGCTCCTCCCGCGCGCGCTCGCGGTCGGCGCGCAGTTCGGAGGCGTACGTGTCGGCGCTCATGCGATCACGCGCACCTCGCCGGTCGTGAGCAGCTCCCGCAGGTAGCGGCCGGTGAAGGAGCGGCGCGACCGCGACACGGCCTCGGGCGTGCCCTCGACGACGATCTCGCCCCCGGCCTTCCCGCCCTCGGGTCCGAGGTCGATGATCCAGTCGGCGGTCTTCACCACGTCGAGGTTGTGCTCGATGACGACGACGGTGTTCCCCGCGTCGACGAGACGGTGGAGCACCTGGAGGAGCTGCTCGACGTCCGCGAAGTGCAGCCCCGTCGTCGGCTCGTCGAGGATGTAGAGCGTCCGGCCGGTCGCGCGCCGCGAGAGCTCGGTCGCGAGCTTGATGCGCTGCGCCTCGCCGCCGGAGAGCGTCGTCGCGGGCTGCCCGAGGTGGATGTAGCCGAGGCCGACGTCGTTCAGCGTGCGCAGCTTCTGCTCGCACGCCGGGACGTTCGCGAAGAACGCGAGCGCCTCCTCGACGGTCATCTCGAGCACGTCCGCGATGCTCCTCCCCTTGTAGTGGATCTCGAGCGCCTCGCGGTTGTAGCGCCTGCCGTGGCAGACCTCGCACGGGACGTACACGTCCGGGAGGAACTGCATCTCGATCTTGATGATCCCGTCGCCCGCGCAGGCCTCGCAGCGGCCGCCCCTCACGTTGAACGAGAACCGGCCGGCGGTGTAGCCGCGCAGCCGCGCCTCGGGCACCGCGGCGAACAGCTCGCGGATCGGCGTGAACAGGCCGGTGTAGGTCGCCGGGTTCGAGCGCGGCGTGCGGCCGATCGGCGACTGGTCGATGTCGATGACCTTGTCGACGTGCTCCGTCCCCTCGATCGCGCGGTGGGCGCCGGGGCGCTCCTTCGCCTTGCTGATGACCTGCGCGAGGCGCCGGTAGAGGATCTCGTTCACGAGCGTGCTCTTCCCCGAGCCCGACACGCCGGTCACGGCGACGAACACGCCGAGCGGGATGCGCACGTCGATGTCCTTGAGGTTGTGCTCGCGCGCGCCGCGGACGACGAGCGCGTCGCCGCGCGGGGAGCGCCGCCGCGACGGGACCGGGATGCGACGGCGGCCCGAGAGGTACGCACCGGTGAGCGAGCGCGGCTCCCGGACGACGTCGTCGAGCGTCCCCTCGGCGACGACCTCGCCGCCGTGCTCGCCCGCTCCCGGACCGATGTCGATGATCCAGTCGGCGGTCCGGATGGTCTCCTCGTCGTGCTCGACGACGAGGATGGTGTTGCCGAGGTCGCGCATGCCGAGGAGCGTGCGGATGAGCCGCGCGTTGTCGCGCTGGTGCAGGCCGATCGAGGGCTCGTCGAGGATGTAGAGGACGCCCATGAGCCCCGACCCGATCTGCGTCGCGAGCCGGATGCGCTGGGCCTCGCCGCCGGACAGCGTCGTCGCGGAGCGGTCCACGGTGAGGTAGTCGAGCCCGACGTCGACCAGGAAGCCGAGCCGGGTGCGGATCTCCTTCAGCACCTGCCGCCCGACCTGCTTCTGGCGGACGCCGAGGGGCGAGGCCTTCTCGCTCTCGAGCGACGTCACCCACTCGAGCGCCTCGCTCACGGTGAGCGACGTGACGTCGACGACGCTCCGCCCGCCGATCGTCACGGCGAGCGCCTCCGGCTTGAGGCGCTTCCCGCCGCACACCGCGCAGGGGCGCTCGCTCATGTACCTCTCGATGTCCGCGCGGATGTGGTCCGAGGTCGTCTCGCGGTACTGGCGCTCGAGCCAGGGGATGAGCCCCTCCCACTCGTATTCGTACGAGCGTCGCTGCCCGTTGCGGTTCTCGTACGTGAGACGCAGCGGCGCGACGGTGCCGCGGAGGATGGCCTCGAGCGCCTTCTTCGGGAGCTTGCGGATGGGATCCTTCAGCGAGAACCGGTGCTTGCGCGCCAGCCCCTCGAGGATCGCCATGCGGTACTGCGCCGTCCCACCGGACTTCTGCCACGGCAGCACGGCGCCCTCGTCGAGCGAGAGATCGGGGTTCGCGAACACGAGGTCGGGATCGGGCTCGAGCTTCGTCCCGAGGCCCGTGCACGCGGGGCAGGCGCCGTGCGGCGAGTTGAACGAGAACGTGCGCGGCTCGACCTCACCGATGGAGAAGTCCCCCTCCGGGCATGCCAGGCGCTGCGAGAAGAGCCGCTCGGGCGCCCTTCCGTCCGCGTCGGCGACGAGCACGAGCCCCTCGCCGAGCCGCAGCGCCGTCTCCACCGAGTCCGTGAGGCGCGCGCGGTCGGCGTCGCCCTCCTCGCCGGTCCGGAGCACGATGCGGTCGACGACGACTTCGACCGAGTGCTTGCGCATCTTGTCGAGCGCGAACTCCTCGGAGAGGTCGCGCACGACCCCGTCGACGCGCACGCGCGCGAAGCCGCCGCGGCGCGCGGTGACGAACAGCTGCTGGTGCTCGCCCTTCCGGTCGCGCACGAGCGGCGCCAGGACGAGCAGGCGCGTCGCCTCGGGGTAGGCGCGGATCTGGTCGACGATCTCCTGCGGGGTCTGCGCGACGATCGGCACGCCGTGGGTCGGGCAATGCGGCACGCCGACGCGTGCGAAGAGCAGGCGGAGGTGGTCGTAGATCTCCGTCACCGTCCCGACGGTCGACCGCGGGTTGCGCGTCGCTCCCTTCTGGTCGATCGACACCGCCGGCGAGAGTCCCTCGATGAAGTCGACGTCCGGCTTCTCCATCTGCCCGAGGAACTGGCGCGCGTACGCGGAGAGCGACTCGACGTACCGGCGCTGTCCCTCGGCGTAGATCGTGTCGAACGCGAGCGACGACTTCCCCGATCCAGAGAGCCCCGTGATGACGACGAGCCTGTCGCGCGGGATGCGCACGTCGATGTTCTTGAGGTTGTGCTCGCGCGCTCCCTTCACGTGGATGTGGCTCTGGGGCATCAGGCGCTCTCGCGCGATCGCCGCGTCTCGCCGACGACGAGCCGCAGGAAGAGGAGCCAGACCGCGAGCGAGACGACGCCGGGCGCGAACGAGTCGGCGATCCCCGGCCGGTAGACGCCCTCCGCGACGGGCAGCACGGCGTTCGCGAGGAGCTGGTACAGGCCGGTGGGCACCAGGACGATCGTCGCCAGACCGAACACGGCGGTCCCGAGGATGAGGTAGGCGCGGCGCAGGCCGCTGCGCGGCTCGTCGGCGCCGACGACGCCGCGGCGCGCCGCCCAGTGCGCGCCGTAGAAGACGCCGCCGATGACGGTGAAGGTGATCCCGCGCAGGAGCTCCTCGCCGACCTGGCGCCGGCGCTGGTCCTCCAGCTGACGCTGTGCTTGCGCCAGCTGCTCGGGGCTCGGCTCCACGCACCCGGTCGCGGCCGGCGGGCAGACGCGGACCAGCGGCGTCGTCGTCCCGCCGTAGATCACGTCCGAGTCGACGGTCGTCGCGATGCCCCAGTTGAGGAGCGCCGACAGCCCGACGACGAGCGCGACGAGCCCGGCGAACGACGCCGCGTACAGGTACGCGCGCAGGACCGCTCGCGGCGAGGTGTCGATGGCCTCGCGCCCGCGCTGCACGAAGAGCACCACGAACAGCGCCACGATGCCGACCACCACGGCCGCGACCACGAGAGCGGTGAACATCTACGATCCCCTCACTTTCTCGACATGCGGGTCGACGTCGCGCGGCGGGACGGCCTCCGCTCCCGCCGACCGGCTCGCCGGGCCCGGGCGGATGCGGGCGCCGACGCCCGCGGCCTCGAGCGGCGGACCGCCACCGCCCCCGCGCCAGCCGATCACCGCACGGCCGCGTCGCGGGCGGTCCCCCGGGAGCTGCCGCATGAACAACAGCCGGATGCCGAGCGCGACGAGGCCGCCGGCCAGCGTCTGGCCGAGCAGGTGCACGCGTCGGCCGGTCCCGTCGTCGGCGCGTCGAGCGCGGCCGTGCGCGACGGCGTGCCCGAGCCAGAACGCGATCCCGAACGCCGCGAACGTCGCCCCCCGGACGAGGTCCTGATCCCGCTGGAGCGCCTGCTGCTCGCCGGTCCGGATGGCGGCCTCCACCGGAATGCCGCCGAACGGCGTGCCGGTGACGAACGTGATCGCGGCCGTCAGCAGCGACGCGAGACCGACCGCCGCGACGGCCACGCCGACGAACGAGCCGAAGAAGAGGTACCCGCGCACCCGCGCCGACATCTCGTCAGTACCCGCGCCGCCGGCGTGTCACCCGGCGCGTCGTGCGCGCGGGCCTCGCCGTCGCGCTCTCCGCCGCCCCGAGCGCGTCCGGGCCGTCCTGCACGACGAGCAGGCCGCGCAGCTCGACGACCTCGTCGCGCAGCGCCGCCGCCTTCTCGAACTCCAGGTCCTTCGCGGCCTGCTTCATCCGCGCCTCGAGGTCCTTGATGAGCCGGGTCAGCTCGTCCCTCGGGAGCTCGCCCGCGGCGATCGGGCGGCCGCCCTTCTCGTAGCGCTCCTCGACGTCGGCGACCTGCTGCAGCCGGACGCCGATCTCGCGGATGGCCTTCACCACGGTCGCCGGCTCGATGCCGTGCTCGCGGTTGTAGGCGACCTGCAGCGCGCGCCGGCGCTCGGTCTCGTCGATCGCGGCTCGCATCGAGCCGGTGATGCGGTCGGCGTACATGATCACCCGTCCCTCGACGTGCCGCGAGGCGCGCCCGATGACCTGGATGAGCGAGCCCTCGGAGCGCAGGTACCCCTCCTTGTCCGCGTCGAGGATCGCGACGAGCGTGACCTCGGGCAGGTCGATGCCCTCGCGCAGCAGGTTCACCCCGACGACGACGTCGTACACGCCGAGGCGCAGGTCGCGGAGGATCTCGACCCGCTCGAGCGTCTCGATCTCGGAGTGGAGGTAGTGCACCTTCACGCCCATCTCGCGCAGATAGTCGGCGAGATCCTCGGCCATCTTCTTCGTGAGCGTCGTGACGAGCGCGCGCTGGCCGCGCTCCACCCGCAGCCGCAACTCCGCGAGCAGGTCGTCCACCTGCCCGTCCGTCGGCCGCACGTCGATCTCGGGGTCGACCAGGCCCGTCGGCCGGATGATCTGCTCGACGACCTGGCCGGAGCGCTGGGTCTCGTACGGTCCCGGCGTCGCCGAGACGAAGATGGTCTGGTCGAGACGCGCCTCGAACTCTTCGAACGTCAGCGGGCGGTTGTCGAGCGCGCTCGGCAGACGGAAGCCGTACTCGACGAGGATCTCCTTGCGCGACCGGTCGCCGCCGTACATCCCGCGCACCTGCGGGATCGAGATGTGCGACTCGTCGATGAACATGAGGAAGTCCGGCGGGAAGTAGTCGAGGAGCGTCCAGGGCCGGCTCCCGGCCGGCCGGCGCGCGAGGTGGCGCGAGTAGTTCTCGACGCCGGCGCAGGTCCCGGTCTCGCGGAGCATCTCGAGGTCGAAGCGGGTCCGCTGCGAGAGGCGCTGCGCCTCGAGCAGCCTGCCTCTCTCCTCGAGCTCCTTCACCCGATCCACCAGCTCGGCCTCGATGTCCTTCACCGCCTCGAGCAGCTTCTCTCGCGGCGTGACGAAGTGCCGCGCCGGGTAGATGTCGATCGCGTCGCGCTCGGCGAGCACCTCGCCGGTGAGCGGATCGAGCTCGGCGATGCGCTCGACGTCGTCGCCGAAGAACTCCACACGCAGCGCGAGGTCCTCGTAGGACGGCTGGACCTCGAGCGTGTCGCCGAGGACGCGGAACTTGCCGCGGACGAGGTCGCTGTTGGTACGTTCGTACTGGATGTCGACCAGGTGGCGCAGGACCGTGTCGCGCCGGACCCGCTCGCCCCGGCGCAGGCGCACCGTCACGGCGCCGTAGTCCACGGGGGCGCCGAGGCCATAGATGCACGAGACGGAGGCGACGATGACCACGTCGCGCCGCTCGAACAGCGAGCGCGTGGCGGCGTGGCGCATCTTGTCGATCTCCTCGTTGCGCGAGGAGTCCTTCTCGATGTACGTGTCGCTCCGGGGGATGTAGGCCTCGGGCTGGTAGTAGTCGTAGTACGAGACGAAGTACTCGACCGCGTTGCCCGGGAAGAATTCCTTGAATTCGCCGTACAGCTGCGCCGCCAGGGTCTTGTTGTGGGCCAGGACCAGCGCCGGGCGCCCGGCCTCGGCGATGACCTTGGCCATCGTCACCGTCTTGCCCGAGCCGGTGACCCCGTGGAGCGTCTGCGCCTTCACGCCGCGGCGGATGCCGTCCCCGAGCACGGCCGATGCCCGTGGCTGGTCGCCCGCGAGGGGCCAGGGCAGGACGAGGTCGAACCGGGCCGGCCCGGTCGGGCGTTCGGTCGGGACCTGGAGCGTCTCCCCACGTGGCATGGCGGCCCCATTCTAGAACGGATGTTCGCAGTGGCCGTGAGACCGGCCGCAGACCATCGTCGCATACCACCCTGACCGGCTGGTGCGTTTGTGCGACAGAGCCGCTATTGCGGCGCGGCTGGGCCGTGCCTAGCGTCACGCTGAAGGAAGGCTGAACTGAAGAAGCTCGCTTCGCTCGTGACGGACGACCAGGGCCAGAACATCGTCGAGTTCGCCCTGCTTCTGCCCGTCCTCCTGTACATCCTCATGGGGATCATCCAGTTCGGGTTCATCTTCGCCGCCTACATCACCCTGAACAACGCCGTTCGCGAAGGGGCGCGCTGGGGCTCCATCTACATCTACGACGGCGCGAGGACCAAGACGCAGAACGACGTCGCGCGCAACGACGGCCTCGTCGACCGGATGATCCAGTCGCGCGGCGTGCTGAACATGCCCGCGCGCGGCACGAACGGGACGAACTTCAACACCTCCGGCGGCAACACGCTCGCCGCGGCGTCGTGCCCGGCGCAGGACCCGGCGCCGATCGCCGGCTGGTACTACGGCAGCAACGGCAATCCGGACGTCACCATCTGCTACTCGCTGCCGTCGGGCGTGAGCGACAACGACCCCCGTCGTGGGGAGTACCTGGACGTGCAGACGTGGTACCACCTGCAGGTCTTCATCCCGCTGCTGGATCAGTTCCTCCCGGACGATCCGGCGAAGACCTCGCAGTGGATCCGCATCCCGGCGCGCATCACGGTCGTCGTCAATTAGCGGGCCATCCGCTAGAGTCCGCTAGCAGCACGCCGCAGAGGAGAGGGAAGGCAAGGTGCAGGACGGTTCGAAGAGACGCGCGCGGCTGATCCTCATCGTGGGGGTGCTGCTCGCGATCGTCGCAGGCGGCGGCACGTTCTTCATCGCCAACAGCGCGCAGAGCGCGCCGCCGCCGGTCGTGCCGACGACGCCGGTGCTCGTCGCCGCACGCGAGATCCCCGCGAAGACGACGCTCACCGCCGCCGACCTGCGGCTGCAGTCTTACAACGTGGACGCCAAGCCGGCCGCGGCGCTCAGCAAGGCGTCCGACGCGATCGGCCAGATCACCGTCCAGGCGATCAGCGTCGGCGAGCCGATCCTGCCGGGCAAGTTCACCGACCCCAAGAAGCCGTCGTTCGTCGTGATGCCGCCGGGCTTCATCGGGCCCGACGGCGCGCCGGCTCCGAACTCGCCGAGCTACCGCGCGATGTCGATCACGGTCCCGGACGCGAACGCGGTCGGCGGCGCGCTCCAGGTCGGCGACATCGTCGACGTGGTGTACACGGTCCAGTTCGACCCGGCGAAGTTCCTCCAGTCGCCAAAGCCGGAGCAGGCGCCCGACTTCTCCGCGAAGATCATCCTCGAGCGCGTGCCGCTGCTCGCGCGGCTGACGAGCGTCTACACCATCCGCGTCGACGCGATCACCGCCGAGCGCATCGCCTACCTCCAGGCCTCCGGCGGTACGCTCTCGCTCCTGCTGCGCGCGCCGAAGGACGAGCGCGCCACGGGCTCGCAGGGCACGACGTTCGAGGACATCGAGAACAACTACAAGCTCAAGATCCCGACGCTCCTCAAGCAGTGACCCGGCGCCACGCCTCCGCGACCTGAGCGCGCGTCCGCTCGCGGTCGGCGTCGTTCTCGATGACGACGTCGGCCGCCGAGCGGTACTCCGCCTCCGAGCGCTGCGACGCGAGGCGCATCTCCGCCTCGGGGCGCCGAAGCCCGCGCGCCTCGAGCCGGCGCAGCGTCGCCTCGCGGGGGGCGACCACGACCCAGACCTCGTCGCACGCCCGGCGCATGTCCGATTCGAGCAGCTTGACGGCCTCGACGACGAGCACGTCGCCCGCCTTCAGCATCCGCTTCGCCTCGAGCACGCGCGCGATGACGCGCGGCCACAGGATCTGCTCGAGACGCCGCAGCTTCGCCGGGTCGCCGAAGACCTCCGCGGCGAGCTTGGAACGGTCGATCTCCCGGTCCTCACCCAGGACCTTGGTGCCGAAGGTCTGGACGATGGCGCTGTAGCCGACGGTCCCGCGCGACTGCTCGTCGTGGGCGATCGCGTCGGCGTCGAGCACCTTCGCCCCGAGCGCGCGCAGCATGCCGGCGACGGTGGACTTCCCCGCCCCGAGCGGACCGGTGAGGCCGATGACCTTCGTGGTCACGGCTCCCGCTCCGCCTCGCTCTGCCTCGCCCACTCGTCGTACAGCTCGCGCAGGCTGCGCTCGAGCGCGGCGTGCTCCTCGCCGGCGCGGCGCGTCTCCAGGTAGTTCCCGCTCTGGGCGATGCGCGCGACCTTCTCGGACAGCTGCCGCAGCTGGAGCTCCATGGCCTCGATGCGCGACTCGAGCGCGCGCAGGCCCGAGACGCGGCGCGGCGGGGACGCCCGCGTCTTGCGGGCGCCCGCCGAGCGGGTGCTCTCCCGGTCCGCGCGCGGCGCCGCTCGCCGCGGCCCGTCCGCCCGCCCCGCCGCGGACGGGCGGACGGGCGCAGCGGCGCGTCCGGGGCCGCTCGCATCCTCCACGGCGCTCGGCCGGTACTCGATGATCGGAGCCTCCCTGCCGGCGGCGCGCTCGCGCTGGTATCCCGTCCAGCTCCCCTCGAAGCGGCGCAGCAGACCGCGGTCGACGAGCCAGAGCTCCGTGGCGAGCTTGTCGACGAAGTAGCGATCATGCGAGACCAGCACGATCGTGCCGGAGAACGAGGCGAGCACGGCCTCGAGCTGCTCGCGCGCGGCGAGGTCGAGATGGTTCGTCGGCTCGTCGAGCACGAGGAGGTTCGCGTCCCGCGTCGCGAGCCGCGCGAGCGCGAGGCGGGCGCGCTCGCCGCCGGAGAGGACCGCGACGGCGCGGTCGACGTCGTCGCCGCGGAACAGGAACCGCGCGAGGAGGTCGCGCGCCTCCTGGTCGACGAGGCCGCTCGCCGCGCGGAGCGACTCGAGGACCGTCTCGTTCCCGCCGAGCTCGGCCTGCGCCTGCTCGAGGTACGCGACGCGCACCATCGGAGCGGCCGACACGTAGCCGTCGAGCGGGGGGATCTCCCCGAGGAGCGTCCGCACGAGCGTCGTCTTCCCCGCGCCGTTCGGGCCGACGATCGCGACACGCGCGTCGCGCGCCACGCGCAGCGGGCCGACCCGCAGGACCGGCTCGCCGTATCCGACCGCGAGCGAGGTCGTCTCGAGCACGGTCTCGCTCCCGAGGTCGGCCGCCCGGAGGTCCCAGGTGTGCCGCGCCGCGTGCGCGGGCGCCGTGATCCGCTCGACGCGCGCGAGCTTCTTTCCGCGGCCGCGCGCCTCCTTCGCGCGCTGCCCGGCGCCATAGCGGCGGATGAACGCCTCGGTGCGCGCGATCTCCTCGGCCTGGCGCTCGGCGGCCTTCGCCCGCGCCGCCTCGCGCTCGGCGCGCTGCCGCGCGTACTGCGTGTACCCGCCGCGGTACTCGACGACGCTGCGGTCCTCGATCGAGAGCGTGCGCGACGTGACGCGGTCGAGGAACCAGCGGTCGTGACTGCTGATGACGGCGGTCGTCTCCTGCGCGACGAGGAACGTCTCCAGCCACTCGAGCGCCGCGACGTCGAGATGATTCGTCGGCTCGTCGAGGAGGAGCACGTCGGGGTCGTCCAGGAGCAGCCGCGCGAGGCCGAGGCGCGTCCGCTCGCCGCCGGACAGCGTCGCGACCTCGCGCTCGGCCAGCGTGTCGAGGCCGAGCCCCGCCAGCACCCGCTTCACCCTCGCATCGAAGTCGTACCCGCCGGCGTGGTCGAAGTGGTGCTGGAGGTCGGCGTAGCGCTCGAGCGTCTCCGCGTCGGCGCCGCCGAGCCGCTCCTCCATCGCGCGCAGGTCCGTCGCGAGCTCGCGCAGGTGCGCCGCGGCGCCGCGCGCGTGCTCGATGACGGTGCCCGTCGCCTCGCCGAGGAGCTCCTGCCGGAGGAACCCGACGCGCAGCCCGCGCGAGTACGCGACCGTGCCGCGGTCGGGCTCGTCGAGCCCCGCGCAGATGCGCAGGAGCGTCGTCTTCCCCGTGCCGTTCGGGCCGATCAGCCCCGCGCGGTCGCCGTCCGCGAGGCGGAAGGAGACGTCGTGCAGCAGCTCGCGGTCGCCGAACCGGCGCCCGACCGCCTGGACCGAGAGGGTCGTCACGCTCTCATGATGCCGGGGCGCGCTGGCAGCGCGGGCAGTGGAACGTGCCGCGGCCGCCGACGACGGTCCGCACGATCGCACGGCCGCAGCGCGGGCAGGGCTCGCCGGCGCGGTCGTACACGGTGAACTCGCGCTGCATGCGGCCCCGCTCGCCGCGCGCGTCGCGGTAGTCGCGGCGCGACGCGCCGCCGAAGCGGATGCCCTTGCGCAGCACCCATCGGATCGCCTCGTGCAGCCGTGCGGCCTCCGCCGGGCGCAGCGAGCCGGCGGTCCGCAGCGGATGGAGCCGCGCGCGCCAGAGCGCCTCGATCGCGTAGATGTTCCCGATGCCGGCGATCGCGCGCTGGTCGAGCAGGAGCGGCTTGATCGCGGCCCGCGAGCGGCGCCGGAGGAGCTCCGCGAGCCGGCGCGTCGTGAAGCGGCGCGAGAGCGGCTCGATCCCCAGCGAGCGGTGCAGCGGCGTCTTCGCGCCGCCGCCCTCGCCCGACAGCTCCTCCAGATCGACGACGGCCATCCGCCCGAACTTGCGCGTGTCGGCGAAGCGCAGCAGCGAGCCGTCGTCGAAGCGGACGACCGCGCGCGTATACGGGTCGGCCGCACCGCCGTCGCGCTCGAACAGGAGCCTCCCGGTCATGCGCAGCGATACGATGAGCGCCTCGGCGCCGTCGAGCTCGAGCACGACGAGCTTGCCGCGCCGCCCGACCCCGACGATCCGGTGGCCGGCGAGGCGTGCCGCGAAGAGCGACGCCGGCATCGGCTCGCTCACGCGGTGCCACAGCGAGGTGAAGTCCGCGATGCGCTTGCCGACCACCACACGGCGCAGCTGGCGCGCGATCGTCTCGACCTCAGGAAGCTCGGGCATGTGTTGGAGCGGTCGCCGGGGGGTTCTCGGGGGGCGCAGCCCCCCGGTAGCTCGTCATCTCGTCCCAGTTCTTGCCGGACCGCACGTCCACGACGAGTGGAACGTCGAGCGCGTACGCGCCGCCCATCTCCTCCGAGAGGACGCGCGCGACCTCGTCGACCTCCGCCGGCGGAACCTCGGCGACGAGCTCGTCGTGCACCTGCAGCAGCACGCGCGCGCGGAGGCCGCTCGCGGCGAGGCGGTCGTACACACGGCGCATCGCGATCTTCATGATGTCGGCCGCCGTCCCCTGGATCGGCATGTTGACCGCCATGCGCTCCGCCGCGCCGCGCACCGCGCTGTTGCGGCTCGTCATGTCCGCGATGTAGCGGCGCCGGCCCATGAGCGTCTCGACGTAGCCCTGCTCGGCGCAGAACGCCTTCGTCTCGACGACGTAGCGCCGGACCTGCGCGTACCGGCGGAAGTACTCCTCGATGAAGCGCTGCGCCTCCTCGCGCGGCATCTTCATCCGCCAGGCGAGGCCGAAGTCGCTCATCCCGTAGACGATCCCGAAGTTCAGCATCTTCGCGACGTCGCGCTGCTCGCGCGTCACCGCCTCCTCGGGCACGCCGAACCCGGCGGCCGCGGTGCGGCGGTGCACGTCCGCGCCCTCGCGGAAGGCCTTCGTGAGCTCGGGATCGCCGGACACGTGCGCGAGCACGCGCAGCTCGATCTGCGAGTAGTCCGCGGCGACGAGGAGGCTGTCGCCGGCCGCGACGAACGCGCGCCGGATGCGCCGTCCGAGCGGCGTCCGGATCGGGATGTTCTGGAGGTTCGGGTTCTTGCTCGAGAGCCGGCCGGTCGCCGCGACGGCCTGCTCGAACGTGGTGTGGACGCGGCGCGTCTCGGGGTCGACGAGCGCGCCCAGGCCCTCGGCGTACGTCGAGCGCAGCTTCTCCACCTCGCGGTACTCGAGGATCTTCTCGATCACCGGATGCGCCCCGCGCAGGTCCTCGAGGACGGTCGCGTCGGTCGAGTAGCCCGTCGCGGTCCGCCGACCGCGCGGGAGCCGGAGCTCCTCGAACAGGAGCGCCGCGAGCTGCTTCGGCGAGGCGATCGGGAACCGGTGGCCGACGGCCGCGTAGGCCTCGGCCTCGATGCGCGCGACCTCGCGCTTGAACTCCTCCCCCAGCGCGCGCAGGTAGTCGAGGTCGACGGCGATGCCCGCCTCCTCCATCTCCACCAGCACGTCCACGAGCGGGAGCTCGACCTCGGCGAAGAGCCGGCGCAGGCCCAGGCGGTCGAGCTCGGCCTCGAGCTGCGCGCCCAGCCGCGCCGCGGCCACGGCGCCCGCGCCGGCGCGCGCCGCGCGCTGCTCGCGCGTCGCGACGCGGTGCGGATCCTTCCGGTCCGGGACCGGCAGGAGCGGCACCTCGAGGGAGAGCCGCTCCGCGGCGAGGTCCTCGAGCGCGTGGTAGCGGCGGCTCGCGTTCACCAGGTAGGAGGCGAGCATCGTGTCCATGCGCAGGCCGCGCAGCTCGGCGCCGGCGCGGCGCAGCGCGCGGCGCGCCGTCTTCGCGTCGTGCGCGGTCTTCGCGACGTCCGCGTCGGCGAGGACCTCCGCGAGGACGCGCGGGACGCCGCTCGTCGCGGGCAGGTACCACGCGTCGTCGCCGACGACGATGCCCAGGCCGACCAGCGTCGGGTGGCGCGCGATCTCGACGTCGGCGTGGATCGCCATCGCGCCCGCCTCGCGCGCGCGGGCGGCGACGCGCTCGGCGTCGGCCGCGCCGAGCAGCGGGGTCGCCACCGGCGGCGCCGTCGCCGGCACCGTCTCCAGGCCGAGCGCGAGCTGCCCCGGCCGCGCGGCCGGCGCGACCGGCGCGACGTTGCCGTCGGCCGGCGGCAGCCGCGGGACGAGGCTGCGGAACTCGAGATCGCGGAACAGATCGAGCACCGCCGCGCGGTCGTACCCGCTCCAGCGCGTGCGGTCGAGCTCGAGCCGCACCGGCAGGTCGGTGACGATCGTCGCCATCTCGCGGCTGTGGAGCACCCGGTCGCGGTTCGCGGCGAGCGCCTCGCGCAGCTTCGGCGTGAAGCGCGAGAGGTCCGCGTACACGCCTTCGATCGATCCGTTCTCGGCGATGAGCTTCGCCGCGGTCTTCTCGCCGACGCCGGGCACGCCCGGGATGTTGTCGCTGGGGTCGCCCTTCAGCGCCTTGAAGTCGACCATCTGCTTGGGCGTGAGCCCGTAGCGCTCGGCGATCTTCGCCTCGTCGTAGATGACGGTGTTCTGGAACCCCATGCGCGTGGTGAACAGCCTGACGTGCGGCGTGACGAGCTGGAGCGGATCGAGGTCGCCGGAGACGATGATCACCTCGAGGCCCGCCGCGTCGGCCTGCTTCGCGAGCGCGCCGATGACGTCGTCGGCCTCGAACCCGGGGACCGCGTACATCGGGACGCCGAAGCGCTCGAGCAGCTCCTTGCAGCGCTCGAGCTGGGGCCGCAGCTCGTCGGGCATCGGCTTGCGCGTCGCCTTGTAGGTCGGGTCCTTCTCCTTGCGGAACGTCGGGACCGGCAGGTCGAACGCCGCGGCCATGTGCTGCGGCCGGATCTCCTCGATCGCCTTCAGGAGGATCGAGGAGAAGCCGAACGTCGCGTTGGAGAGCTCGCCCTTGGTCGTCGTGAGCGGCGGGATGGCGAAGTACCCGCGGTAGATGAGCGAATTCGAGTCGATGAGCAGGATGCGCTCGGCCACGCCCTGAGTATGGCCGCTAGGCTCGGTCCAGCCTCCGCTGGAGCGCGATCGCGAGGCCGCCCGTGAGCACCGCCGCCGCGAGCCACAGCCACGGGCTGAGCGGGACCGCGGGCGCCCGCACCTCGCGGGCGCCATCGGCGGTCGCGACGCCGGCGAGCGTGGCGGTCGGGGACGGCGACGCACCGGAGGAGGCCGCGGACGCGGTCGGCCGCGCCAGCTTGGCGCTGTCCTGCGCCGCGGTCGGCCCGGCGGTGGGGGCCGGCGCGGGCGCGCCGGCGGCGTTGCGCTCCGGTGCCTCGCTCGCGAGCAGCGCGCTCGCCGCGCCCGTGCGCACCGCCTGCTCGGCGCTCCCGAGGAGCACGCTCGTGGCGAGCACGAAGACGGACACCCCGCACGCGAGCGCGCTGAGCGTGCGCAGCGGCGCGAGCCAGGCCGGGACCCGACCGACGCGCGGCACCAGGCGGCGCGCCGGGAGCGGGTCGGGGAGGCGGGCGACGAGCGAGGCCGTCCCGCGCAGCTCGGCGAGGCGGCCCCGGCAGAGGGCGCACGTGTCGAGGTGGGACGCCACGGCCGCACGCTCGGCGGGCGTGAGGGCGCCGTCGAGGTAGGCCGAGAGGTCGGCGGACGGGTGCGCGCGGTCGTTCATCACGGTCCTCCTCTCTTGACGACGGCGGCGCCTCCGGGTTCCCCGCTCATCCCGCGGACCCCCGCCAGCCCCTCCCCAGCAGCGCGTTCCGGACCGCCAGGCGCGCCCGATGGATGCGCGACTTCACCGTGCCGATCTCGCAGGTCGTGATGAGCGCGATCTCCTCGTACGAGAAGCCCTCGACGTCGCGGAGCAGCAGCGCGGCGCGCTGCTCCGCGGGCACGTCACGCAGCGCCTCCTCGACGACGACGAGCGCCTCCCGCGCGCTCGCGAGGTCGGCCGGGTCCGGGCCCGGCGCGGCCGGCTCCGCCCAGATGACCTCGTCGTCGTCCCCGGGCGGCTCGAGCGGCAGCTCCGGCCGGCGCCTGCGCGCGCGCACACGATCGAGCGCGCGGTTCGTGACGATGCGGAACAGCCACGCGCGGAACGACGTGCCCTCGAACGAGGACATCGACCGCCACGCCGCCAGGAGCGCGTCCTGCACGACGTCCTCCGCCTCGGGCCCCGCGCCGACGATGCGGGCCGCGTGCCGGTAGAGCGCTCGCTCGGATGTGCGGGCGAGCTCCTCGAACGCGCGGGCCTCGCCGCTCCGCGCGCGCGCGACCAGGTCGGCGGCGTCGCCGTCGGGCACCGTCACGCGGCCGCTTCCGGTACAGTCGCGAGCGGGGTGAACGGAGCGCCGGCACGCAAGAAGGTCGTCGTCGTCGGCGAGGACGACGAGCCGATCGCGCGGCTGCTGCGGGACGCCATCAACGACGAATCAGCGTACCAAGCGGTCGTCGTCCAGGACGGCGCGCTGGTGCTCGAGACCGTGCGCCAGGTGAAGGCGGACCTCCTCATCCTCGACGTCATGATGCCCGGACTCAACGGCCTCGAGGTGTACGACCGCGTGCGCGCCGACCCGTCCGTCCGCGACATGCCCGTCCTGTTCGTGACCGCCGCGGCCGGACACCTGGGCGAGGAGTTCCGCCGCCGCGGCATCACGACGCTCGTCACCAAGCCCTTCGACCTCAACGACCTGCTCGCGCGGATGCGCGAGCTGTGCCCCGCCTGAGCGCGCCGCACGCGTCGCGCTACGCCGCGCTCGCGCGCCTCGCGGCGCGGACGGCGGTCGCGGTGGGCCGCGCGATCGTCGTCACCGACGTCGCGATCGTCACCCGCAAGCGCGGACGCGCCAACTTCGCGACGGCCGCCGACCACGCCGCGGAGCGCGCGGCGCTGGCCCGCCTGCGCGCGCACGACCCGTCGATCCCGATCCTCGCCGAGGAGAGCGCCGACCGGCGGCTCCGCGGCGCCGAGCGCCTCTGGGTCGTCGACCCGATCGACGGCACGCTGAACTTCAGCCGCGGCCTCCCCTACTACGCGGTCGTCATCGCGTACGTCGAGGACGGCCGGACCCGCGCGGCGGCGATCCACGCGCCGCGGCTCGGCGAGACGTTCGTCGCGTCGGAGGGCGCGGGCGCGACGCTCGGCCGCGCGCGTCTCGCCGCCGGGGCCGTCGCGCGGCTCGGCGAGGCGTTCGCGGTCGCGAGCCTCGCGTTCGGCGCGACGAGGAAGCCCGACTCGCGCTTCGTCGCGCTCAACGGCGCCTGCTCTCGGCTGCGCGTGCTCGGCTCGGCCTCGCTCGAGATCGCGTACGTCGGCGCGGGCCGCTTCGACCTCTTCGTGCACGAGAGCCTCTCGCCGTGGGACGTCGCCGCGCCCGCGCTCATCGCGCGCGAGGCCGGCGCCTCGGTGATCTCACTCAAGACCGGCGCGGACGCGGCGTGGGACGAGTCGCAGGTGATCGTCGCGAACCCGGCGCTCGCGCGTCAGGCGTGGGAGCTGCTGCGGCGACCGTAGTATCGAGGTGCGCCGGAGTGGCGAAACAGGCATCCGCGACAGACTCAAAATCTGTTGGGCGCAAGCCCGTGAGGGTTCGAATCCCTCCTCCGGCACCCGGTGATGCGTCGAGACATCGCTAGGCCGCGCACCCGAGCGCGCGAATGAAGCGGCCAACGACGGCATCCATGTCGGCGAAGCCAGGGGGCACGTCGCCCCGGACTTCGTACGTGTCGCCCGCGCACTCGAAGCGGTGGCGTGGCGGTGGTCCGCTGCTGTACTGCACGATCTGCACGCGCACGCCTTCCAAGCGCCGCTCATCGATCACGCTGAATTCGCTGCGCGTCGTGCCGATGCGAGCTGCATTCACGAACAGCTGCCAGTTGCCGCCGTTCACCCAGATCGCGGCGTTCTCGAACGGGA
>DAIDAP010000010.1 GCA_027310565.1 Chloroflexota bacterium
CTCATGAGGCACATCAAGGCGTACATCGCGCGCTGGAACGAGCACCCCACTCCGTTCGTCTGGACCAAGGATCCCTCCCAGATCATCCGCAAGGCGGTCCGGCGCGGTGTTAACAAGACTTCGCAGACGGCGCACTAGCGCTTCGTGATCTCGAAGATACCCGCGAGCTCCTCGACCATCTGCGCGCCGCGGCCGTCCTTGAAGGCCGTGGGGACGCAGGTGGAGAGGTGGCCGCGCAGCAGCTCGGCCTCGAACTTCTGGAGGGCGCGCTCCACCGCGTGGGCCTGCTTCAGCACGTCGACGCAGTAGGTCTCGTCCTCGACCATCTTACGGATGCCGTGGATGTGCCCCTCGATCGAGGCGAGCCTGCTGTCGAGGATCTTGCGGTCCATTCCCATCTCAAACGCTCCTCCCGCGGGAAACCTTCCACGAACGTCCCGCCGCGGCCGTCGTCCCTGAAGCGAGCCTGACACAGTATACCCCCCTTCCCCAGGGGAGAGGGGTCGAGCCCCGGCCGGGCCCGCCAGGAGACCCGGCCGCGATAAGAAGCGCGATACCGCGCCTCATCCCGCCGTGCCGTCGTCCCGGTCGCCGAGCGCGACCGGCATAGCGCGAGGGGCCGTATATGCTGTGCCCCGCCCAGTTGGTCCCGTTCCTACTAGGGCGGCTAGTAGTTGAGGAGGAGACGCAGATGAGGCTTTGGCGGAGGATGGCACTCGCGGTCATCGCGGCGGCCCTGCTCCTGGGGGCCTGCGCGCCGGCGCCGGCGCCCGGCGCCCAGACATCCCCGACCGCGGCGGGACAGGCGTCGCCGACGGTGGCGGCGGCCAAGACCGTCGACCTGCTGAAGGTCGGCACGACGCAGGACGAATCGAGCTGGAACCCCTACACCTACAACTCCGGCTACCCCGGCTGGACCGTGCTGCTCATGCAGTTCGACACGCTCATGGCGTTCGACCTGAACAACGTGCCGCAGCCGTGGCTCGCCAAGACCGTCGAGGCGAGCGCCGACAGCAAGACCTGGACGCTCACGCTCGAGTCGGGCGTGAAGTGGCAGGACGGCACGCCGTTCACCGCGCAGGACGTGAAGTTCACGATCGAGTACTTCCAGAAGAACATCCACGGCCGCTTCTCCACGCCGCTGCGTGACGTGGACTCGATCACGGTCCAGGGGACCGACAAGCTCGTCATCACGATCAAGGCCCCCAAGCCCGGCTGGCGCTCGCAGGCGCTCGCCGACGTCCCGATGCTCCCCGACCACATCTGGGGCGCCTACACCGGCGACCCGAAGAAGGCGACCGACCTCAAGTTCAGCATCGGCACCGGCCCCTACCAGCTCGTCGAGTACCAGCCCGACCAGCTGTACCGCTTCAAAGCGAACCAGAGCTACTTCAAGGGCAAGCCGCTGGTCAACGAGATCGTCATGCCGATCATCAAGGAGGCCAACTCGACGTTCGCCGCGGTGAAGACCGGCGAGCTCGACACGACCGTCCGCCCGCTCCAGCCCGAGCTGGTGGCCGACTTCAAGGCCACGGCCGGCATGAAGATCGCGCAGGGCCCGGAGTTCAACTCGTCGGGCTTCTGGGTGAACACCGAGCGGCCGGGTCTCAACCGCAAGGAGGTCCGTCAGGCCATCTCGCTGGCGATCGACCGGCAGAAGCTCATCGACACCGTGTACCTCGGCGCGGCGACGCTCGGGAGCCCCGGCTTCGTGCATCCGGAGAACGCCTTCGCGAACCCCGCCGTCACCAAGCCGGTTTACGACGTGGCCAAGGCGAACGCGCTCCTCGACGGAATCGGCGCGGCCAAGGGCGCCGACGGCGTCCGCGCGCTCGGCGGGGCGAAGTTCTCGTGGGAGATCATCGTCCAGAACACCGATCCGCTCGCGGTGCGCAGCGCCGAGCTGATGTCGCAGATGCTCAAGGGCATCGCCATCACCACGACGGTGAAGGTGCTCGACCGCAACGCCTGGGTGGCAAAGGCCTGGCCCGAGTTCGACGTCCGCAAGGGACGCGACTACGACCTCTCGCTCGCCGGCTGGACCGCCCCGACGCAGTTCGAGGCCGGACGGCTCGTCGAGCAGATCCACTCCGACCCGCTCGTGGGCAGCCTCAACGTCTACGGCTTCAAGGACGCGGCGGGTGACAAGCTCGCCGAGCAGCTGCGCGACGAGGGCGACCCCGCCAAGCGCAAGGCGCTCGCCCAGCAGATGCAGGCGTACATCGCGGACCAGCTCCCGATCATCACCACGCTCTACCGGGACGGGGTCTACGCGTACAAGCAGGCCACGTTCGACGGCTGGCGGTTCCAGAAGGGTCTCGGCATCTTCCAGAAGAACTCGTTCCTCCCGCGGTAGCGGAGAGGCAGGAGGCGAGCGCGTATGGCGCGATTCTTCGCCGCGAAGATCGCCCAGTACGCGCTCGTCCTCCTGGTCGCGCTCACCCTGAACTTCCTGCTGCCCCGCTTCATGCCCGGCGACCCGCTCCAGTACATCGTGGGAGAGGACATCGGCCGCCTCACGCCCGCCGAGCGGGACGCGATCCGCGTGCAGTACGGCCTCGACCGCCCGGTGGTCGAACAGTTCGCGCGCTACGTCGGCGACCTCGCGCGCGGCGACCTCGGCTGGTCCATCGGGCGCAAGGCGCCGATCGGCGACGTGCTGAAGGAGCGGCTGCCGCCCACCGTCCTGCTGACCGGCGCCGCGCTCATCCTGTCCACGCTCATCGGCGTCGCGCTCGGCGCCTTCGCCGCGTGGCGGCGGGGGAGGCGCTCGGACCTCGGGATCCTCACCGGCTTCATCTTCCTCGAGTCCATGCCCGCCTTCTGGGTGGGCATGCTGCTCATCGCGATCTTCAGCGTGAACCTGCGCGTCCTGCCGATCTTCGGCATGGAGACGCCCTACGTGCGGTACGAGGGGCTGCGCCGCGTCGCCGACATCGGCCAGCACCTCGTCCTCCCGCTCGCGACCCTCACGATCGTGTCGATCTCGGCGATGTTCCTCACGGCGCGGTACTCGATGCTCGGCGTGCTCGGCGAGGAGTACATCACGGTCGCGCGGGCGAAGGGCCTGCGCGAGACGTGGGTGCTCTTCCGTCACGCGCTGCGCAACGCGCTCCTGCCGGTCGCGACGCTCTTCATGCTCCGCGTGGGCTTCGTCATCAGCGGGGCGGTCGTCGTCGAGACGGTGTTCAACTGGCCCGGCGTCGGCCGCATGCTCTTCGACGCGGTGCTCGCCCGGGACTACCCGCTCCTCCAGGCGGGATTCATCCTGACCACCTTCGCCGTCGTCGCCGCGAACGCGCTGGTGGACGTCGTGTACCCGTTCCTCGATCCGCGCGTGCGGGTCCATGGATAGGGCGCAGCCGCTCGCCGTCGCCGCGCCCGCGCGCCGCCCGCGGCTGCCGCGGATCGGCGTCATCAGCGCGGTCGGCGGCGGCCTCCTGCTGATCCTCGCCGTCAGCGCGGTCTTCGCGCCCCTCGTCGCGCCGTGGGATCCGTCGATCGCCACCGGCGCGCCGTTCGAGCGCCCGTCCGCGCGTCATCTGCTCGGCACCAACGACGTCGGCCAGGACATCCTCTCCGAGCTCATCTGGGGCAGCCGCATCTCGCTCACGGTCGGAGTGCTCGCCGCGCTCGTCGCGACGAGCATCGGTACGGTGGTCGGCGCGGTCTCGGGATTCTTCCGCGGCCCGGTGGACGCGTTCTTCATGCGGGTCGTGGACGTCGTCCTGTCCCTTCCCTTCCTCCCGCTCATGATCCTGCTCGCCGCGTTCCTCGGCCCGAGCCTGCTCACCATCGTCCTGGTGGTGGGCCTGGTGGTGTGGGCACGGCCGTCGCGGATCATCCGCTCGCAGGTGCTCTCGCTCGCCGGCCGCGAGTACATCACGGCCGCCCGCGCGGTGGGCGCGAGCGACACGCGGATCCTCGTGCGGCACATCATCCCGGGCGTCGGAGCGCTCATCGTCGTGGAGTTCGTGCAGGCCGCGGCCGGCGCGATCCTCATCGAGTCCTCGCTCTCCTTCCTCGGCCTGGGCGACCCGATCCAGAAGAGCTGGGGCTCGGTCCTCTACTACGCGCAGGCGCGCAGCGCCTTCCTCTCCGGCGCGTGGCTGTGGTGGGTCATCCCGCCGGGCGTCGCGATCACGGCCACGGTGCTCGGCTTCGCGCTCATCGCCTTCTCGCTCGAGCGCGTCGTCAACCCGCGGCTGCGCCAGCGCTGAACGTGCGCGCGCGCCTCGTCGACGTCGTCGCCTTCCTCGACGAGCGCCTGCGCATCGCCGCGTTCGACGAGCCGGGCGCGAACGGGCTGCTCGTCGACGGGCCGGCCGAGGTGGAGCGCGTCGCGGTCGCCGTGACGACCTCGTACCACGCGATCCGCGCCGCGCACGCGGCGGGCGCGCGGCTCCTGGTCACGCACCACCCGACGTGGGAGCGCTTCGACGGCGAGCACGCCGCGCGCAAGGTGGCCCTCCTGCGCGAGCTCGGGCTCGCGCACTACGCCGCGCACTCGTCGCTCGACGGCGCCGAGGGCATCAGCAACTCCGACGGCCTCGCGCGCGCGGCCGGCGTGCGCGTCGAGCGTCGGTTCCTCGCGTACTGCGGCGGGCTCGCCGGCGTGATCGGCTCCGCGGACGGGACGTTCGACGAGCTCGTCGCCCGCCTGCGCACGGCGCTCGGCCCGCACGTCGCCGTGTGGCGGAACACCGACGCCTTCGGCCGCGTCGCCCTCGCGTCGGGACGCGCGGACGCGGCCGCGGCGATCGCCGAGGCGCGCGCGCTCGGCGCGGACACCTACGTGACCGGCGAGGGGTCGATGTGGACGAAGCTCTACGCGCGGGAGAGCGGGGTGAGCCTCGTGTTCGGCACGCACCATCTCACCGAGACCTTCGGCGTGCGCTCGCTCGCGTCGGAGATCGAGCGGCGCTTCGGCCTGCCCACCGGCTACGTCGACGAGGAGGAGGACATCCGCTGACGATCGCCTCCTCGCGCCGGCGCGACGCCGCGGGCGTGGTCAGTCGCGCAGGTGCGGATCGAAGGCGTCGCGCAGGCCGTCGCCGAGCAGGTTGAACCCCACGACGACGATGCTGATCGCGAGGCCGGGGAAGAGCATGAGCTGCGGCGCCGAGCCGATGAACGCCCGGCCGTCGTTCAGCATCGCCCCCCACTCCGGCGTCGGCGGCTGCGCCCCGAGGCCGAGGAACGACAGTCCCGAGATCGTGAGGATGAGCCCGCCCATCTCGAGGCTGGCGAGGACGAGGATCGGCGGCAGGACGTTCGGCAGGAGGTGCCGCGCGAGGATGCGCGCGTCGCGCACCCCGGTGGCGCGCGCCGCCTCGACGTACTGCCGCTCGCGGGCCGCCAGGACCTGGCCGCGCATGACGCGCGCGTAGTCCGCCCACGCGACCGTGACGATCCCGATCATCACGCTCGCGATGCTCGGCCCGAGCACGCCCGCGATCGCGAGCGCCAGGATCAGCGCGGGGAACGCCAGCAGCACGTCGACGACGCGCATGAGCAGATCGTCGAGCAGGCCGCCGTAGAAGCCCGCGATCATGCCGAGCCCCACGCCGATGGTGAGGATGAGGAGCGCGGCCAGCCCCGCGGTTCCGAGCGAGAGGCGGGCACCCCAGATGAGGCGGCTCAGGATGTCGCGTCCGAGGTTGTCGGTCCCGAGCGGCGCGTCGGGCGAGGGCGGCGCGAGACGGCGGAGCGCATCGACCCGCGTCGGGTCGTCCGGCGCGAGCAGCGGCGCGGCGAGGGCGACGAGCGCGACGACGACGACGATGACGAGGCCCACCACGCCGGTGCGATGCCCGAGCAGGGCCCGCAGCACGCCGGGGCGCGACGAGGCCGGCGCGAGCGCGTCGGCGTCCGCGACCGCCTCGGCGAGCGTGTCGCGCGACTTCGTGCCGATCACCGGTTCCTCGCCCCCAGGCGTACGCGCGGGTCGAGCCACACGTAGGACACGTCCACCGTGAGGTTCACCAGGAGCACGATCGTGCCAGTGAACAGCACGAAACCCTGGATCGTCGGGTAGTCGCGGTTGAAGATCGAGTCGACGACGTACTTGCCGATGCCCGGCCAGGCGAAGATCGTCTCGACGATCACCGCGCCGCCGAGCAGCGCGGCGAGGCGGATGCCGGTGACCGTGACGATCGCGGTGAGCGCGTTGCGCAGAGCGTGCCCGACGATGACGGCGCGCTCGCGCAGCCCCTTGGCGCGCGCGGTACGGACGTAGTCCTGGACGAGCTCCTCGAGCATGGCCGAGCGCGTGAGGCGGGTGAGGCTCGCGGCCGCGCCGATGGCCAGGGTGAGCGCGGGGAGGATGACGTTGCGGGGCTCGGCGGCGCCCGCGACCGGAAGCAGCCGCAACCGCACGGCGAACAGGAGGATGAGCAGGTACGCCAGCCAGAAGCTCGGGACCGACGCGCCGACGAGCGCGCCGATCCGCGCGAGCTGGTCGAGGGACGACTCGCGGAACAGCGCGGAGATGATCCCGAGCGGGATGGCGATGAGCAGACCGAGCGTCACGGCGATGAGAGCGAGCACCGCCGTGCGCGGAAAGCGGTCGGCGAGCGACTGGAGGACGGGCTCGCCCGTGCGGATGGACCGGCCGAGATCGCCGCGCACCGCGCTCGAGAGCCAGCGGACGTAGCGCACCGGCCCGGGCTGATCCAGGCCGAGCTCGCGGCGCATCGCCGTCACCTGCTCCGGGGACGGCGCGTCGATCCCGCCCTGCTGGAGCACCTGGCGCGCTGGATCGCCGGGGGCGATGAGCGACAGCGCGAAGGCGAGGATCGAGATGCCGATCCACACCGGAACGAGATACAGGAGCCGCCGGGCGATGTAGCCGAGCACGGGGTCACCTCGCCGTCGCGCGCCGTTGGGTCACCGGTGAGAACGCACACCGGTGACCCAACGGATGGTACGCGAGGAGCGCTCCTACTTCGCGAGCTTCACGCTGTCCCAGCGCTGCTGCACGCCCGCGGGGTGGACGACGAAGTCGAGCACCTTCTTGCTGATGCCGTTGATGCGGTACGTCCCCGCGAGCGGGATGACGACGAACTGCTCGTCGACGAGGAGCTTCATCGCGTCCGCCGCCGCCTTCTGCACGTCCGCCGTGGACGTCGCCTCGCGACAGCGCTTGATCGTCGCGTCGAACGATTCGCCGGGCGCGAACGAGTTGCCGTACATGTTCGACTCCTCGTCGCCACCCGGGATCGGGCTCGAGAAGAGGAGGTCGGGGAGGAAGCACGGGTTGCCGTCGTTCTGGCTGCCCGCCTCGACCCAGAGGTCGCCGTCGCCCTTCGCGAGGCGAGCCTCGTAGCTCGCGGTGTCGGGGGTGGTCACGATCTTCGCGTCGATGCCGATCTCCTTGAGCTGCGCCTGCGCGAACTCGGGCATCGGCTTGTGCGTGTCGGCGTTCGGGAAGCCCACGACCATCGTCAGCTGGAGCTTGCGGCCGTTCTTCTCGCGGATGCCGTCGGACGCGGCCTTCCAGCCGGCGTCGTCGAGGATCTTCTTCGCCTTGGCGACGTCGCGGTCCGTGCCGGTGATGCGGCCGGCCTCGGAGCCGAGGATGGCCGGCGGGATCATCGTCTGGATGACCTCGGCGTTCCCCTGCCAGACGCTCTCGACGACCTGCTTCTTGTCGATGGCGTAGGCGAGGGCCTGGCGGACGGCCTTGTCCTGGCCGAGGTCGTAGCCCTCCTTCGGACGGATCTTCACGTAGATCGCCTCGTAGGCGCCGACCTTCGAGCGGCTCACGGTGAAGTCACCGGTGATCGTCTTCGCCGACTCCTTCGGGATGTCGCTGATCTGCACCTCACCGGCCTGGAGGGCGAGGACGCGCGTGTTCGCGTCCGGGATGAAGCGGAAGGTGATCTTGCGCAGCGTGGGCTTGCCGCCCCAGTAGTCGTCGTTCGCCTCGACCACGATGCGCTGGTCCTTCACGTATTCCACGAACTTGAACGGGCCGGTCCCCATGGGCTTCGCCGCGTCCGAGCCGGCCTTGGCGATGCTCCAGGTGGGGTGGACGAGCTGCTGGAGCGCGCGCAGGTTCTGCCCCTTCGGCGTGATGTCCACGGTGAGGTCGTCGACGGCGACGGCCGACTGCTCGGAGACGCCCACGGTCCCGCCGCCCTGCTTCGCGATGCGCTGGATCGACCAGACCACGTCCTTCGAGGTGAAAGGCGTGCCGTCGTGGAACTTCACCCCCGAGCGCAGCGTGAACCGATAGGTGTTCGGCGACCGGAACTCCCACTTCGTCGCCAGCCCGGGCATGACCTGGTAGTCCGGTGACAGGGTCACCAGCGTGTCGAAGATGTTCGCGTTGAGCGGGTACATGCCGATCGTCGTGCGCTTGTCGTCGTTGCGGTAGCCGTCGGCCGCCGTCGCGACCGTGAGCTCCTGCACCGCCGCGAGCTCCGCCTTCGCGGTCCCCGTCGCGCCGGGACCGCCTGTCGTCCCGCTGCACGCCGTCGCGACGATGAGCGCGACCAGACCCATGACCGCCGCGCGAAGCACGCGTCTCTTCCTGAGCACTTCCAAACCCTCCCGTCCCGTGAACCGCGAACCTACAGCGGCGCTCGGTGCGCGTCAAAGCCGGCGCGCGACGATCGAGCGGGGGACCGGGGCTCAGCCGAGGGTGCGCGGGTCGAGCGCGTCGCGCAGGCCGTCGCCCAGCGCGTTGAACGCGAGCATGATGAGCGAGATGAGCCCCGCCGGGATGGCGAGGCGCCAGACCTCGCCGCTGAGCATGGTGATGAGGCCGTCGGAGACCATGGTCCCGAGCGAGGCGAGCGGCGCCGGGACGCCGAGGCCGAGGAACGACAGCGTCGCCTCGGTGAAGATCGCGTGCGGCACCGAGAAGGTCACCGCGACGACGAGCGGCCCGAGCGCGTTCGGCAGAAGGTGCCGCGCGAAGAGGCGCGGGAAGCGCACGCCGATGCCGCGCGCCGCGACGATGTACTCCATCTCGCGCAGCTGGAGGATCTGCCCGCGGACCAGGCGCGCCGAGCCGAGCCAGCCGGTCACGATCATCGCGAGGATGATCGAGAAGAGGCCCGGCTGGAACACGACCGTGAGCAGGATCACCAGCAGCAGGTACGGGATGCCGTAGAGCATGTCGACGAAGCGCATCATCAGCTCGTCGGCGCGGCCCCCGCGGTAGCCGGCGACGCCGCCGTAGACGATCCCGATGAGCAGGTCGAGCAGCGCGGCGGTCACGCCGATGAACAGCGAGATGCGCGCGCCGGACCAGGCCCGCGCCCACATGTCCCGGCCGAGGTCGTCGGTGCCGAACCAGTTCCCGGCCGACGGCGGCTGGTTCGCGTTGAGCAGGTCCTGCGCGTCGTAGCTGTACGGCACCAGCAGGGGCCCGGCGACCGCGAGGACGACCAGGATGATGAGCACGACGGCCGCGGCCATCGGCAGCGGCCGGCTGCGCAGGCGCCGCAGCGCGTCGCGCCAGAAGCCGCGGGCCGCGCGCCGCGCGTCGGCGTCGGGCACCGTCGCGAGCCGCTTCGTCGCGCTGGTCACGACATCGACCGCTCGACCCGGATCCGCGGGTCGATGACGCCGTACGCCAGGTCGACCGCGAAGTTGAACGCGAGGAGCAGCGTGCTGTAGAAGACCGCGCTGCCGAGGATCACCGGATAGTCCCGCTCGAAGATCGCGCGCACCAGCATCCTGCCGGTGCCCGGGATGCCGAAGATGAACTCGATGACGAAGCTCCCGACGAGGATCCCCGCGGTGATCGGACCGAGGATCGTCACGACCGGGATGAGCGCGTTCGGGAGCGCGTGGTGCACCAGCACGCGCAGCGGGGGCTGTCCCTTCGCGTGGGCCGTCCGGATGTAGTCCTGCCCGAGCGTCTCGAGCACGCTCGCGCGGGTGAGGCGCGCGATGTACGCGAGCGGCGCGACGGCGAGCGTGACCGTGGGCAGGATGGTGCTCGCGAAGCTGCCCCATGCCGCGACGGGGAGCCACCCGGCGCGCACCGCGAACAGGTCGATGAGCAGCGGCGCGACGACGAAGCTCGGCACGGAGATCCCCAGCGTGCCGACGAGCATCGTGAACCCGTCCACCAGCCCTCCGGCGCGCGACGCGGCGAACATCCCCAGACCGAGCCCGAGCGCGAGCGCCAGGACGAGCGCCTGGAGCCCGAGCTGGGCCGACACCGGGAAACCGAGCGCGATCTGCTCGTTCACCCCGAGCGTGTCCGACTTGAACGAGGGCCCGAGGTCGAGCCGCAGCAGGCCGCCGAGGTAGCGCACGTACTGCTCCCCCAGCGGCCGGTCGGTCCCGTAGTAGGCGCGCAGGTTGGCGAGCACGGTCTCGGGCAGGCGCGCCTCGGTGACGAACGGGTCGCCGGGGATGGCGTGCATGATGACGAAGGTCGCGCTGACGATGAACCACAGCGTCACGACCATCGCCGCCACGCGACGCAGGATGTACCGCGTCACTGCGCGCTGCCTCCCCTCACGTCAGCGATCCGGCGTGGGCGGCGCGGATCCCCGGCGGAGCCCGACGGCCCCGCCGGGGATCGCCCGGGATAGCTACTTGACGCTGGCGCGGCTGTAGTCGTTGGTCGCGGCGGTGAAGATGCGGACGCCCTTGAGGTTCGGCTGCTGGACCTGCGTCTGGGTCCCGTAGTAGAGCGGCACGATGCCCATGTCCTGGACGATGAAGATCTTCTCCGCGTCCACCATGGCCTGCGCGCGCTTCTCGGCGTTCGGCTCCTTCAGCGCCACGTCGATGAGCGCGTCGTACTGCTTGTTCGAGTACTTCCCGTAGTTGTACCCGTCGCCGGTCTGGAACTGCGTGAGCAGGTTGATGGCGTCGTCGAAGTCGGCGCCGGTGCTGTAGAGCTGCCAGTTGTACTGCCCGGCGCGCATCGCGGCGATGAGCGTGCTGCGCTCCATCGCGTTGAGCTTCACGTCGATCCCGAGGTTCTTCTTCCACTGCGCCTGGAGGACCTCGACGATCTTCTTGTTGACGTCGCCGGTGATGTAGTCGAGCGCCACGTCCGGGAACGCGGTCAGATTCAGCTCCTTGAGGCCGTCGGCGAGGAGCGTCTTCGCCTGCGCCGCGTCCTCCTTGAAGATGGTCGCTCCGGCCTTCGCGCGGAACTCACCGGCGCCGCTCGACAGGCCGACCGGGATGAAGCCGAGCCCCGGCTTCTGCTGGCCCTGGAGCACCTGGTCGACGAGGGGCGTCCGCTCGAGCGAGTACGCGAGGGCCTTGCGCACCTTGGCGTTCGTGAACGGCGCCTTGGTGTTGTTCAGGCGGACGAAGTCCGTGCGCGCCGCGGGGTAGACCTTGGCCTTGCCGTCCTTGATGAGCTGCGCGGTGAGCGCCGGAGGCGGCGTGACGGCGTCGAGCTCGCCGGCGAGGAACGACTGGTACGCGGTGTTGGAGTCGTTGATCATCTTCCAGGTGATCTCGTCGAGCTTGACCTCGCCCTTGTTCCAGTAGTCCGGGTTCCGGACGACCGTGATCTCCTGGTTCGGCGTCCAGCTCTTCAGCTTGAACGGCCCGTTCGAGATGTACGTCTCCGGCTTGGTCGTCCAGTCCTTCTTCCCCTCCACCGTCTCCTTGTGGACGGGGAGCATGTTGAAGAAGGCGGTGAGCTTGAGCCAGAAGGTCGTGGGCGCCTCGAGCGCGGTCATGAGCGTGTAGTCGTCCATGGCCATGAGCCCGAGCTGGCTCGCGTCCTTCAGCGTGCCCTTGTTGTAGGGGATGCCGTTCTTGATGTAGTAGAGGTTCGCCGCGAGCGGCGCGGCCGTCTCGGGACGGAGCGAGCGCTCGTAGCTGTACACGAAGTCCTGCGCGGTGACGTTGTGACCGTCGGTCCATTTCGCGTTCTTGCGCAGGGTGAACGTGTAGGTGAGGCCGTCGGGCGAGACGCTCCACTTCTCGGCGATGCCCGGCGCCGGCTCGCCCTTGTCGTCGAGCCGGACCAGGGATTCGAACAGCGTCGTGACGATCTCACCCGGGACGCGGCTCGCGATGAGCGCCGGGTCCATGCTGTCGGGGTTGATCGCGCCGTTGAGCCGCAGCACGCCTCCTCCGGCGGGCGCCTGGGTGCCGCCGCCGGGCGTCGTCGCGCCGCTGCAGGCCGACAGCAGCAGCGCGAGCGCGGTCGTGGCGGCGAGCATGGTTCGTACACGCATGTGGGTCCCCCTCCAACGCGACCGGCCATCTCTGCACGTGGCCGGACGGGTTCCCGGAATGCTACCGCGCAGCTACGAGATCGCGTAGTAGGAGGAGGCGGGGGCCGCCCGCGGGCGGCGCCGGGCAGCGGGGGGTGGCGCGCTCAGGGCAGGTAGGGCAGCGGATCGACGGCCTTGCCGTTCAGGTAGACAGAGAACTGGAGGTGCGGGCCGGTGGAGAAGCCGCTCGACCCGTTGTAGGCGATCGTCTCGCCGGCCTGGACGAACTGGCCGGGACGAACGATCGGCGGCTTGACCCGGTCGTCGAGATGGCCGTAGAGGGTGACGAAGTTCCCGGCGTGCTGGATGATCACCACCTCCGCCGAGTCGCCGTAGGCGAGGTACGGCTTGCCCACGACCTTGACGGTCCCGGCCCCCGCGGCGACCACCGGCCGGTAGAACGGAGCGGCGATGTCGATCCCGGGGTGGAAGCCGCCCCAGCGCGGACCGAAGTACGAGGTGATCGGCCCCTTCATCGGCCACACCGGGAGCTTGCCTCCGCCCCACGGCGCCCCGCCGCCCTGGAGGGCCGCGACGAGCTGCGCGTAGCGGGCCTCCGCCTCGTCGCGCTGCTGCTCGAAGGCCGCGCTCTCCCGCGCGGCAGCCGACGCCGACTGCGCGGCCGACGCCGCGTTCGCGGCGGCGACCTGCCGATCCGCCTCGCTCGACGCCCGCGCGGACGCCGCGGTCGCCGAGAGCGACTCGTAGCGCGTGCGCTCTTCGGCGAGCTGGTCACGCTGGGCGGCCACCTGGGCGCCGAGCCCCTCCAGCTCCTTGCGCTTCAGGTCGGCCGCGGCACGCTGGTCCTGCGCCGCGGCCCTCAGCTGGCGCAGCTCCGAGGCGAGGCGCCGGTCCTGGACCGACACGAAGGACATCTGCTGCACCCTGGTCGCGAAGTCGGCCAGCGAGCTCGACGAGAGCAGCATCTCGAGCGGGCTCACCAGCGCGAGGCGATAGGTGGCGCGGAGGTCCTCGGCGTAGATCCGCTCGCGCTGCGCGAGCGCCGCCTCGTTCTCGGCGAGCGCCTGGTCGACCGCGGCGATCTCCGAGCGCGTCTGCTCCATCTGGAACGCCGTGAGCGAGAGCTGCTCCTCGGCGATCGCGATCTCGAGAGCGAGCGCCTCGGCCTCGCTCCGCGCCGCCCGCTCCTGCGAGGCGTACTCGGCGATGCGCGCCTGTGCGGCTGCCGCCACGCTCTCGAACTGGGCGGAGGACCGGCGGTAGCGGTCGGTGGCCTGGCGGCTGTTCTGGATCGCGCGGTCGAGCGCGTCGATCTGCTGCCGCGTGTGCTCGATCGTGTGATCGGCGCGCGCGGGCACGCTCCACGCGAGCATCAAGGCCGCGGCGAGGACGATCGCTCCGGCGATCCGCGGACGCGCGGCGGCGGTCCCTCGCACCGGCATGCTCCCTTCCTCGTTCGGCTACCTACTCGACGCTCGGGAGACCTGCTACGTTACGCGACCCGCTCGCCGCTGTCATCCCTTTTTTGGGCGCGGCCGCGAGAAGCTCACCCCGTGCACTCTCGCCGAAGGCGATGTCACCGCGGTGTCAGGCGGCGCCGCCTCGGGAGCGGACGCGACGGCGCGGAGGCTGGCGACCGCCCTCCAGCTCGTCTGGTGGCTCCGGTCCCGCGGCGGGCGCGCCTCGCCGTCCTGAGCGCGGCCTGAGAGTCCGCTGGGCGGCGGGCTTCGCCCGCAGACCAGCCGCTATAGTCCTGCCCCGTACATGCGGACGAACGAGGGGGCCGCACGGGGTCCCGCCACGAGCGTGCGGCGCCACACCCTGGCGTTCGTCGTCGCGTGGCTCGCGGCCACCGCCCTCGCGTTCTGGATCGTGTCGGGCACCGAGTTCAATCCCCCGGGCGGCAGCGCCGAAGCCGCGATCATCGACGAGGCCTTCCGCTTCCTCGCGCTACTCGCGGTGCCGGTGTTCACGTTCGTGCTCGTCGGGCTCGCGTACAGCGTCGTCGTGTTCCGCCGCTCCGGCCCGCCTGGCGACGACCCGAGGCCGCTGCCGGAGCCGCGCGGCGTCGCGCTCGGCTGGATCGTGGTGACGTCGGCGCTCGCGATCTTCGTCATCGTGAACCCGGGCCTCACCGGCATGGCCGCGCTCGGGTGGTTCGAGGATCGCCGACCCGACCTCGTCGTTCGCGTCGAGGGGCAGCAGTGGAGCTGGAACATCACGTACGACGGGTACGGCGTCACCGTCCCGAAGGCGACCGAGCTCGTGCTGCCGAGGGACCGCCGCGTGCGCTTCATCGTCACCTCGAAGGACGTGATCCACTCCCTGTGGATCCCCGCCTTTCGCGTGAAGATCGACGCGGTCCCGGGGATCGAGACGACGGCGGACGCGACGCCGAACCGGCTCGGATCGTTCGATGCCGACCCGCTGTACCGCCTCCAGTGCGCCGAGCTGTGCGGGACGGGCCACGCCCGGATGACCGCTCGCGTGAGGGTCGTCGAGCAGGCTGAGTTCGAGCGGCAAATGGCGTCGCTGCGCGCCGAGGCGGGGCGATGATCCGCGGACTCGCCGGTGCGCTGGCGGGCTACGCCGTCGGCGCGGCGCTCGTCGCGGCGATCCGCGCGCTCACGGGCGTCGACCCCCTCGCCGCCGAGCCGCTCGTCGTCGCGGGATTCCCCTTCGCGCTGATCGGCTGGCTCCTCGGCGTCGGCGTCTGGCAGGCGTGGGCACGCGAATGGGTCGGCCTCGACGCGCGGCCGGCCGCGCCGCCAGGCTGGCGCCGCTACTTCGCCTACTCCACGGACCACAAGGTCATCGGCGTGCAGTACCTCGTCACGTTCACCGTCATCTTCCTGCTCGCCGGACTCTCCGCGCTGCTCTTGCGCGTCGAGCTCGCCGCACCCGGGCAGGCCATCCTGCCGCCGGCCACCTACAACCAGGTCATGAGCCTCCACGGCATCCTGATGATCGCCGTCGCGGTGTCGGTGATCATCGCGGGCTTCGGGAACTACCTGGTGCCGCTGCTCATCGGCGCAGAGGACATGGCGTTCCCGCGGCTCAACGCGCTCTCGTACTGGCTCATCCCGCCCGTCGCGCTCCTGCTCCTCACGAGCACCGTGCTGGGCGGCTGGGATTCGGGCTGGACCGGCTACGCGCCGCTCTCGGAGCGCAACCGCGTCGGGCAGATCTTCTTCAACCTGTCGTTCATCCTGGTCGGGCTCTCGTCGATCATCGGCGGCCTCAACTTCCTCGTGACGATCATCCGCCTGCGCGCGCCGGGGATGACCTGGGGCCGTCTGCCGATCTTCGTGTGGGGGATCTTCCTGACCTCGCTCATGAGCGCGGTCTTCACCCAGTCGGTCGCCGTCGCGATGCTCCTCACCTTGCTGGACCGTGTGTTCGGCACGGGCTTCTTCGCCGCGGCGCGCGGCGGATCGCCGCTCCTGTACGAGAACCTCTTCTGGTTCTACAGCCACCCCGCCGTCTACGTCATGATCATCCCCGGCTGGGTGCTCGCGCTCGAGGTCCTCCCCCACTTCGCGCGCCGCGCGCTCTTCGCCTACCGCTGGGCGGTCGGCGGCCTCGCCGGGGTCGTCGCGCTCTCCGGCGTCGTCTGGATCCATCACATGTTCACGTCCGGCGTGCCGTTCGTGTTCCTCCCGGTCTTCCTGGCGACGACCGAGCTCATCTCGATCCCCACCGGGGTCATCTTCCTCTCGGCGCTCGGCACGCTCTGGCTCGGGCGGCTGTGGCTGCGGACGCCGATGCTCTTCGCCATCGCCGTCTTCTTCAACTTCCTCATCGGCGGCATCACCGGCATCTTCCTCGCCGACGTCCCGACCGACGTGCAGCTCCAGGACACCTACTTCGTCGTCGCGCACTTCCATTACACGATCGTGGGCGGGGAGATCTTCGGCCTCTTCGCCGGGATCTACTACTGGTTCCCGAAGATCACCGGCCGCATGTACGACGAGCGTCTCGGCCAGCTGCACTTCTGGTGGATGTTCATCGCATTCAACCTGACCTTCTTCCCGATGTTCGGGCTCGGGCTCGCCGGTATGAACCGCCGGATCGCCGACTACGACGCCGCGCTCGCGAACACGAACCTCTTCGTGAGCATCGCGTCGTTCGCGCTCGGCGCGAGCTTCCTCGTCTTCCTCTGGAACGTGATCGTGTCCTGGACGCGCGGCCCGATGGCGCAGGCGAATCCCTGGCGCGCGCGCACGCTGGAGTGGCAGACGTCGTCGCCGCCACCGCTCGAGAACTTCCCGGTGCCGCCGACCGTCGTCGCCGGACCGTATGAGTACGGCACCGGCAGGGCGCACGCGGTCCTGGGCGGCGCGGCGGGCGGGGACGACTGACCGTGGAGACGACGATGGTCGGGCGCGAGCGCCACGCCGAGCGGCCCGGGCACGACCGGACCTCGATCGAGAGCCTCGGGCTCTGGATCTTCATCGCCTCAGAGGCCTTCCTCTTCCTCGTCCTCATCTCGACGCGCTTCGCGCTGGTCGGCTTCGAGCGGCCCGCGGAGCTGAATCAGCCCCTCGGGGCCGCCGTGACCGCCGTGCTCCTCTCCAGCAGCGTCTCCGCGTACGCCGCCACGCGCGCTCTCGCCGGCGGCGAGGCCGGCCGCTTCCGGCTGTTCGTCCGGCTCACGCTCGCGCTCGGGGTCGTCTTCCTGGGCGGGCTCGCCCTGGAGTGGGCCGAGGGCTTCGCCGCGTTCCCGCCGGCTCGCGGCTACGGTTCGGTCTTCTTCACCCTGACCGGCTTCCACGGCGCCCACGTCCTGAGCGGACTCGTCGTCCTCTGGCTGGCGACGCGCCGGGCCCGCGATCCATGGCCGGTCCGCGCCGCGGTGCGCTACTGGACGTTCGTCGACGCGGTCTGGCTCTTCATCTACCCGACGCTCTATCTGCTCTGAACGGAGGCCTTCGCATGCGCAGGGGCATCGCCCTCATCCTCGCCGCGGCCGTCCTCGGCTCGTCCTGCGGCAGCCCGGCCACCGGCGACGTCACGGTCTCGGCGACGGACTTCAAGTTCGCGCCGAACACGCTCCGGTGGAAGGTGGGCGAGGAGCTCCGCATCACGCTCGCCAACGACGGGGAGAAGGACCACGAGTGGGTCGTCGGCCGGGATGTCATGAGCATGCCCGGTATGGCGGAGACGTTCGGCAGCCAGTTCTTCGAGGGTGTGGACGTGCGGTTCGAGCAGGACGGCCAGGCGGTCGATCCGATGATGGTCTGGATGACGGGGATGGGCCCGAACGAGCGCGCCGTCAATCTCCCGGCCGGGGTGCGTCCGACGACGATGATCTTCACCGTGCCGAACAAGCCGGGCGAATGGCAGATGGCCTGCTTCGCGGACAACGGAACGCACTACGAGGACGGTATGAGGGGCAAGGTCACCGTCGTGCCCTAGTGTCGTGACCCCTCCCGCGTTTCTCAGCCGCCGCTCAGCCGCGCGCCAGCCTGCTGTCAGCGAGCGCTGCGAGCCTCGACCGAGAGCGACGCGACAAGGAGTGGACGCGATGGCGAAGGACCCGGTCTGCGGCATGGACGTGAAGGTCGGCGCGGGCACGGCGAGCGCGACGCACGCGGGGAAGACCTACTACTTCTGCTCGGACGGCTGCAAGCGCTCGTTCACGAAGGAGCCGGCGCGCTACGCCGGGAAGTGAGGCGAACGATGCCTGACGACGAGCTGCGCGCGCTCAGCGAGCGCGTGGCAGCGCTCGAGCGGCGCCTGGCGTCCATCGGCACGCGCAGGCGCGCCCTGCCGGCGCCGCGTCAGCTCTTCGACACGCTGCTGCCGCGCGAAGCGCGCGGGCACCTGCGCGCGTCGGGACGAGAGCAGCTGCGCGCCGTCCGCGCCGCGCTCGACCGCTGGATCGAGGGAAGCGAGCGCGAGGACGAGCGCCGGCGCGGGCGCATCCGCGTCGAGTAGCGCCGCTCAGTACCAGGAGAGGGCGCGCTTCCGCCACGCGTAGTAGAGGCCGACGACGAGGATGGCGAGGAAGAGCGCGATCTCGATGACCCCGCGCCACCCGAGCTCGCGCAGCAGGACGGCCCACGGGAAGAGGAAGATCACCTCGACGTCGAAGACGACGAAGATGAGCGCGAAGACGTAGAAGTGCGTCGGGTAGCGCCCCCAGGCCTGCCCGATGGGCTCCTCGCCAGATTCGTAAGCCGTCAGCTTCTCGCGCGTCGGATTCCGCGGGGCGAGCATGCGCGACATCATCATCATCATCGCGACGATGCCCACGCCGGCGCCGAAGAAGGCGAGCACGTAGACGTAGCTGAGGTTGTAGTCAGGCACCGACGTGCAGCGTACCGCCCGGGCCGCCATCGCGCACCAGATAGGCGTTCTCCAGGTACTGCTCCACCATGCGCTGCGCGTTGAAGAAGGAGCCGTTGTGCGCGATCGCGGCGCGCATCACCTCGGCGTACCCCGCCGGGTCGCGGTGGAAGAGCGGGAGGATGATCCGCTCGAGCTTGTCGTACAGCGAGCGCGCCTCGAGGACGTCGTCGCTCTCCGCCGAGGCGTCGCCGACGCTCCACCCGGTCACGCCCTCGATGTGCCCTTCGACCCACCAGCCGTCGAGGACGGAGAGGCTCGGCACGCCGTTCAGCGCCGCCTTCATGCCGCTCGTCCCCGAGGCCTCGAGCGGCTTGCGCGGCGTGTTCAGCCAGAGGTCCACGCCGGCGACGAGGAGCCTGGCGAGCGCGAGGTCGTACTCCTCGAGATAGACGACGGGGAGATCGCCCCCCAGCGCCGCCGCGGCGGCGAAGACCCGGCGGATGCCCTCCTTGCCTCCGCCGTCGCGCGGATGCGCCTTCCCCGCGTAGACCACCTGCAGCGGCCCGGCGGAGCGCGCGATCGCGCGCAGGCGGTCGATGTCCGAGAAGAGCAGGTCGGGCCGCTTGTACTCCGTCGCTCGGCGCGCGAACCCGATGGTGAAGGCGGCCCGGTCGAGGGCGCGTCCGGTGCGGCGCGCGACCTCGGCGAGGAGCTCGTCCTTCGCGCGCGCGTGCGCCGAGCGGATCTCGTCGAGCGGGCACTTGATCGCGTAGCGCAGGTAACGGTTGTCGTGGCGCCACTGCGGGATGTGCCGGTCGTGGACCTCGGCCATCGCCGGAGCGGTCCAGGTGGCCGCGTGCACCCCGTTGGTGATCGCGTTCACCGCGTGGCCGGGGAACATGCCCGCCGCCACCTCGCCGTGGCGGAGCGCGACGCCGTTCACGTAGCGCGAGAAGAAGAGCGCGAGCCTGGCCATGTTGAGGACGCCCTCGGGGCAGCAGCCGTTCGCCACGATGGCGCGCGCGAGCTCCTCGCCGAGCACCTCGCGGACGAGCCCGAGCGGGAACTGGTCGAACGCCGCCTGGAGCGGGGTGTGCGTGGTGAAGACGCAGCGCTCCCGCACCCGCTCGCGCTCCGCGTCGCCTATGGTCCGCAGCTCGCCTCCGGTCGCCTCCTCCGCGAGAAGCGCGAGGGTGAGCAGCGCGGCGTGGCCCTCGTTGAGGTGGTAGACGCGCGGCGTCGCGATCTCGAGCGCCCGCAGCAGCGCCACCCCGCCGAGCCCGAGCACGGCCTCCTGCTTCAGGCGGTAGCGCTCGTCGCCGCCGTAGAGCGTGTCGGTGATGGCGCGATCCTCGGGCGCGTTCTCGGGCAGGGCCGTGTCGAGGAAGTACACCGGCACCTCGCCGCCTCCGGCGCCGGTCACCGTCGCGCGCCACGCGCCGACGCGCACGACGCGCCCCTCGATGACCACCGACGCGCGCTGGGCCACCGGCGCGAGCCGCGCCTCCGGCGACCAGTCCGCGGGCGTTTCGGTCTGCGTGCCGTCGGCCGCGAGGTGCTGCCGGAAGTAGCCCTTCCGGTCCACGAGGGTCAGCGCGACGAGCGGCACGCCGTGGTCGGCCGCCGCGCGGACGGTGTCGCCGGCGAGGACGCCGAGCCCGCCCGAGTACGTCGGCATCGCGTCGTCGAGCGCGAGCTCCATCGAGAAGTACGCGGCGAGCGAGGCGGGAGGTCTCACACCCCGCCCAGCACGAACGGCGCGCGGCGTCCGGCGACCACGTCGACCACGCTCTCGCGCGCCGCCTCGCTCGCCCGGATCAGCAGGAGCGCCACGCTCGGCGAGCGGTCCACGGCGCGCGCGACCCACCGCAGCCGGGCGAACGCCGGCCCGAGCGAGGCGCGCAGCCGGGTGTCGTAGGCGCGCAGGTCCGGCGCCTCGCCCGCCATCCACTCCGCCGCGGCCGCCGCGGCGAGGCCCGCGGAGTGCAGCGCGTACGAGATGCCCTCGCCGAACAGCGGGTCGGTGGTGGCCGCCGCGTCACCGACGAGGACGACGCGGCGGCCCGCGACCGGGCCCGTGCGCAGACCGATCGGGATCCAGTGCCCGCGCACGCGCCCGCTCTCGACGCCGAGCCCGAGCGTCGCGGCGAACCGCGTGAGGATCTGATGCAGTGCGTGCGCACGGAGCGGCCGGGCGCTCGCCGCGCCGAGGCTCGCGTGGCCGCGCTTGGGGAAGTACCAGGCGTAGCCGCCGCGCACGGTGAACGAGACGACGGCGGTGTCCTCCGGCACGGCGCTCGACACGGCGGCGTCGACCTCCAGCCCGAGCCCGGAGAGCGCGGGCCTGCTCGCCAGGCCGATGCGGCCCGCGATCCGGCTCGGCTCGCCGTCGGCCGCGACCAGCAGGTCCGCGCGCAGGCGCTCCCCGTCGGTCAGGACCCACACCCCGTCGTCGTCCTCTCCCGCGTCGCGGACCGGGACGCCGTCGCGGACGTCGACGCCGGACCGCGCCGCGGCCTCCACCAGCGCGAGATCGAAGGCCTCGCGCCTGACCATCGCGACGGCCGCGTCCGGACGCGTCAGACGGTAGGGCGGCACGCGGCCGCCGCGGAGCTCCACGGTGTCGACGCGACGCTCGACCGTCGCGAGCGCGCTCTCCGGGACCAGTCGCTGCGCCTTGGGGGTGAGGCCGCCGCCGCAGAGCTTCGCCCGCGGCAGGCGGCGCGCCTCGAGCAGCGTGACGCGCGCCCCCCGCGCGGCGAGCAGCCGCGCCGCCGTGCTGCCCGCGGGCCCGCCGCCGACGACGAGGACCGAGGGAGCGCTCACCACCACTGCCGCAGCGGGCGGGCCGCTGGCGCTCCCTCGCCGGGACGCGCGAGGAGGAGCTGCGCCACGTCGAGGTCGCCGCGCTCGAAGCCGACGCGCGACCCGGCCATGTAGAGGCGCCAGGTGCGATACACCTCCTCGCCCGCGAGCGCGACGGCCGCGGCGCGGGACGCCTCGAGCCGGCGGACCCACCGCTCGAGCGTGAGCGCGTAATGCGGCCGCAGCGACTCGAGGTGGACGACCTCGAACCCGGCGCGCGCCGCCCGCGCGGCCGCCCCGCTCACCGGAACGAGCTCGCCGTCGGGGAAGACGTGTCTGCCGATGAAGTCGGCGCCGGCGCGCGAGGCGGATGCTGCGCCGGCGGCGATGCCGTGGTTGAGGAAGAGCCCGCCCGGCCGCAGCGCGCGGTGCGCGGCGGCGAAGTACGCGGGCAGCATCGCGCGGCCGACGTGCTCGAACATGCCGATCGAGGCGACCGCGTCGAACCGGCCGAGCCGCTCGAGCTCCCGGTAGTCGAGCACGAGCGCGCGCGCCCGATCGGCGACGCCCGCCGCCCGCGCGCGCTCGTTCGCCTCGCGCGCCTGCGCCTCGCTCAGCGTGACGCCCACGGCCTCGACGCCGCGGCGCTCGGCGGCGAACACGACGAGCGACCCCCAGCCGCACCCGATGTCGAGGAGGCGCTGACCACCCCGCAGCGCGAGCTTGCGGCAGACCAGGTCGAGCTTGGCCTCCTGCGCGGCGTCGAGGTCCATCTCGGGCGAGGCGAAGTAGGCGCAGGAGTAGGTCATGCGCCGGTCGAGCCAGAGCGCGTAGAAGGCGTTGCCCACGTCGTAGTGGAAGCGCACCGCCGCCCGATCGCGGGCGATGGAATGGCGGCGGCCGACCAGGCGCGCGCGCCGCGAGAGCGCGGGGCCGCGGCCCGCGAGGCGCCGCAGCCGCAGGACGTCTCGGAGCAGCGCGGCGCGCTCGGGCCACGAAAGGCGCGCGAGGTCGAAGGCGGCTCCGGCGCGCGCGACCTGGGCGACGTCGCCCTCGATGTCGAGGTCGCCACGCAGGTACGCGTCGGCGAGCGTGTCGGCGCTCGGCGGCCAGAGCGCGCGGCCGAGCGCGCCGGGCGAGCGGAAGATGACGCGCGTCGGCGCCTCGCGCGGCGCGGGGTCGTCCGCGAAGGCGAGGGCGATGCCGGCGTCCTCCGGCAGCGCTCGCGCGATGCGGGCGAGCGTCTCGCGGCCGAGCGACGCGGAGCCGGGGATCCGGGCGACCGCGCTAGCCGGCGGCACCATAGCGGCGGATGCCCGCGAGCCTGGTGCGCTTGAGCAGCAGCGCGTTCACCGCGACGATGAACGAGGACCCCGCCATCGAGAGCGCCGCGATCTCGGGACGCAGCAGCAGCCCGATCGACGGGTAGAACACGCCCGCCGCGATGGGGAACGCGATGGTGTTGTAGCCGACCGCCCAGAAGAGGTTCTGTCGCATCTTGCGCACCGTGGCGCGGCTGAGGGCGATCGCGCCGATCACGTCGAGCGGGTCGCTCTTCATCAGCACGACGTCCGCGGTCTCCATGGCCACGTCGGTCCCCGCGCCGATCGCGATCCCCACGTCGGCCTGCGCGAGCGCCGGCGCGTCGTTGATCCCGTCGCCGACCATCGCGACGAGCTTCCCGGTGCGCTGGAGCTCCTCGACCTTCGCGGCCTTCTCGCCGGGGAGGACCTCGGCGAAGACGGTGTCGAGGCCGAGCTCGCCCGCGATGCGCTCGGCGGTGGCGCGGTTGTCGCCGGTGAGCATGGCGACCTGGACCCCGAGCGCGTGGAGCCGCTCGATCGCCTCCTTCGCCGACGGGCGGACCGCGTCGGCGATGGCGATGATCCCGGCGGCCGCGCCGTCCACCGCCGCGTAGACGACGGTGCGGCCGGCGCCCTCGAGCGCCGCCGCCCGCTCGCCGAGTCCGTCGAGCGCGACGCCCCGGTCGCGCATGAGCTTGCGGTTCCCCACCAGGACGGCCCGGCCGTCGACGCGCGCCTGGAGGCCGTGGCCGGGGATGGCCTCGAAGTCCGCGGCGGCGGGGACGGTCACGCCTTTCGCCTTCGCCGCCTCGACGACGGCGGCGCCCAGCGGATGCTCGCTCGACGACTCCGCGGCGGCGACCAGTCGCAGCAGCTCGCTCTCCGAGACCGGGTTGCCCGCGGCGACGACCTGCACCACCTGGGGCTTGCCGACGGTGAGCGTGCCGGTCTTGTCGAAGATGACCGCGCCGACCTTGGACGCCTGCTCGAGCGCGGTGGCGTTCTTGAACAGGATGCCGTTGAGCGCCCCGAGCCCGGTGCCGACCATGATCGCGGTCGGGGTCGCGAGGCCGAGGGCATCCGGGCAGGCGATGATCACGACGGTGATCGCGAGCGTGAGCGCGAAGACGAGCGTCGCGCCGGCGAGCCAGTACCAGCCGGCGAAGGTGAGCAGGCCGAACACGACCGCCGCCGCGACGAGCCACTGCGCCGCGCGGTCGGCGAGGCGCTGGGCCGGGGCCTTGGAGTTCTGCGCGAGCTGCACGAGGCGCACGATCTGCGCGAGCGCGGTGTCCGCGCCGACCTTCGTCGCGCGGAAGCGGAGCGAGCCGGTCTTGTTGATGGTCGCGCCGACCACCGTGGCGCCGGGCTTCTTGTCCACCGGGAGGCTCTCGCCCGTCACCATCGACTCGTCCACGCTGGAGCTGCCCTCGATGACCTCGCCGTCGACGGGGATCTTGTCGCCGGGCCGGATGAGCACGACGTCGCCGACGACGACCTCGGAGGTGGGCACCTCGACCGGCTGGCCGTCGCGGATCACCGTCGCCTTCGGCGGCGCGAGGTCGAGGAGCGCACGGATGGCGTCCGACGCGCCGGCGCGGGCGCGCATCTCCAGCCAGTGGCCGAAGAGCACGAACGCGAGGAGCACGACCGCGGCCTCGTAGAAGACCTCGCCCTCGAAGAGGAACGTCGCCGCGACGCTGAAGAGGTACCCGCTGCCCACGGACAGCGCGACCAGGACGGACATGTCGAGCGTGCGGTTGCGCAGCGCGCGGTACGCGCCGACGAAGAAGATCTGGCCGCTCCAGACCACCGCCGGCGTCGAGAGCACGAAGAGCAGGATCGCGGTCGGGATGCCCAGCGGCAGCGGCAGCTCCACGCCGAAGACCTCGGTCGCGAGCGGCGAGTAGAGGAACACCGGGACGGCCAGCACGAGCGCGACGAGGAAGCGATTGCGCATGTCGCGGACCATCTCGTCCATCGACATCCCCGCGCCGTGGCCCATCGCGTGCGCCATCTGGGCCATCTCACCCGACGGCATGGCGGCGGGCATCGCGTGACCGGCGTGCTCGGCCGCGGCGGGCATCGCGTGCTCCGCGTGCGGCACCGCGCTGCCGACGACCGCCGCGCACTCGTCGCGGCAGACGTGCGCCGGGACGATCTCGCCGCCGCAGCCGCAGCCGAAGTCGGTGATGAGCCGGCGGATGCGCTCGGGGTCGATGCGCGTCTCGTCGTAGCCGACGGTCACCGTCTGGCTCACCGGATTCGCGTCGGCATGGTGGATCGCGCCCTCGCGCCGCAGGTAGCGCTCGAGCGCCGCGGCGCTGCTGGCGCGCAGCAGCCCGGCGGCCTCGAAGACGGTCTCCGTCACACCGGCTTCCCGGACGCGCCCGGTCCGGCGAGGAGCGCGCGCATCATCTCCTGCGGCGCGGGCTGGACGTTCCCCTCGAGGTCGAGGAAGGCGCCGCGCGAGTCGTCGAGGGCGACGAGCTCGCCGTCGCGGCGGCGCACCTCGTGCCGCCAGATGCCGGACACGCGCCGCACGTCGATGAGCCGGCTCTCGATGCGCAGCTCGTCGCCCGCGCGTGCGGCGGCGCCGAGCGAGAGGTGGTGCCCGACCTGGAGCGTGACGAAGCTCGCGCCGCGCATCCGCTCACGCGTCCAGCCGACGCGCTCCGCGGCGAGGAAGACGGCGTGCTCGAGCCACTGCAGGATCGCGGTCGGCTTGGCCTCGCTGTCCGGGCCCACCTCGTAGCTGCGCACGCGGTGCTCGGACACGAACGGCACACCCCCCGCGTCGCGCTGCGGCGCCTCGAGCCACGCCACGAGGGGCCCGCCCCGCATCCAGCGTGCCGCGGCGGCCGCGCATCGGCGGCCGCCGACCTCGAAGTCGTACTCCAGCGCGATGGCGGCAGCGTCCGAGGACCGGACCTGGAGCCGGACGTCGACCACCTCGCAGGCGCGGACCGGCTCGCGGTAGGCGAGCTCCGCCTCGGCGAGCCGGGCGCCGGCCAGGGCGTCGCGGGCGCCGAGCGCCGCCAGGCCCTCGTCGGTGGCGGCCCGTGCCAGGGCCAGGTACATCGCGTTGTTCACGTGACCGTACATATCGCAGTCGTCCCAGCGAGCGCGCAGCCGCACCACGATACGCCGCGCGGCGAGCGCGTCCATACGGCGCCCCATCGTACGCGGCGCGACGCTCGTGGCCACCGGTCTAGGCCTCCACGACGCGCCGCGAGACGACGTGGTAGCCCGCGCGCATCCGCCGCAGCTGGCGCAGCATCACGACGACACCCGCGAAGTTCGTCGCGATCCCGATGAGCAGGAGCGGCGTGCGGAGATCCACCAGGAGCACCGCGAGCCCGGAGAGCCCGACGATCGGGAGCACGTCGGCCAGGTGGTGCGCGCAGCAGGCGACCATCGCGACGCTCGAGGTCGCCGTCCCGGCGCCGGCGAGCGCGGCCGTCTCGCGGTCCATCGCGCGCTGGAGCAGCCGTATGTAGGTGAAGAGGCCGATCTGCGTCCCGAAGCCCGCGCTGACGAGGCCGACGTAGACGCGATCACCCCACAGGAGCTCCAGCGCGTGCTGGGCGCCCTGCGCCCAGGTCACAAGGCCGAGGTAGAGCGCGACGAGCGCGAGCCCGCCGAGGATGCCTGCCGCGATGGAGAGCGGCACGCGATTCGTCATCAGGGGCGCTCCCATCGCAGCAGGCGGGAGGGAGAGGCGACGTCACGGATCTCGAGCTCGACGACCTTCGCGCTCGCGAACGCGGCCGGGTCGAGCGACGCGAAGGCGAGCGTTCCGGAGCGGTGGTGGCCGCCCTTGGGCGCGTCCCACACGGTGGGCGCGACCCAGGCGCCGCCGTCGAGACGGACGCGTGCGAGGGTCGCGAGATCGAAGCCGTCCAGGTCCACCGAGTGCGTGTCCATCACGACCTCGGCGGTCGGCACCGCTCCCTTGAGCCAGCTCACCACGACGGTCACCGACCCGGCGTCGCTCGTCTGCTCGCCCGATCCGCTGTCGGCGGCCTGCGCGCTCGCGCCCGCCGACGGCGACGGCGCGGGAGCCGAGAGCGCCGGCGCGGCGCATCCGCCGACGAGCGCGACCGCGAGAGCGAGGACGATCGCGCGGGCCGCGAGCCGAACGGGATCGCCGATCATGTGCCCACCTCCTCATGCGTGCGCTCGCGCGTGGACCCCGCCTCGCGCCGCGCGCCGGGGACGTGCACCGGATGCGTGCGGCAGCACGGCGGGAGCTCGTCGCGCACCAGGTCGAGCGCGAGACGCACCTTCGTCACGAAGTCGGTCGTCGCATCGACGACGAGCACGCGGGGGTGGCCGTCCCACTCGAGCGCGATCCGCTCGTCCACGCGCGCGGCCTCCTCGGCGGTCTCGATGCGGTGCGCGTCGGTGTGGTACCCCTGCGCGCTCGTCGGCGTGCGCAGGTGCACGACGACGTCGTAGCGCGCGAGCTCGGTCAGCCGGCTCACGCCGACCGACGACCACAGCGTGTCCGGTCCGGGCCAGTACGCCGCGCCGTCCACGGTGCCGCGGTCGCACAGCAGGATCGCGGGATTCGCCCCCTCGGCGGCGGCCTCGAGCTCGCGCTGGACGAAGAAGATCGCCCGCTGCGCCGCGCGCCGGCTCGCGTCGTCCGTGCGCCGGGGGAAGCCCCCGCCGAAGACGATGCCGGCCGACTCCGGGAGCACGACGACGTGCTCGCACATCGCCTGGCGCAGGAGCTCGAGTACGGCCGTCTTCCCCGCGCCGGGTCCGCCGGTGAGCACGACCCGCCGCAGCGGGTGCGGCTCGCGGCACGGGCAGGGTCTCATCGCACGACGAGCCTGCCGCGCAGCATCGCCATCCCGCACTGGAAGAGGTACTCGCCCGGCTTGGCCGCGGGCAGATCGATCGCGACCTGCTTGCCCTCGGGCAGCTCGGCGCTCTTGTGGAAGTCGGCGAAGACGACGCGCTCCGAGCAGGCGCCCGATTCCTCGCGCAGGAAGGTGAGCCGGATGGGCTTCCCCGATTCGGCGACGATGACATCGGGGCTGTAGCCGCCCTTCACGAGCACCAGCGCCTCCTGGAAGCCGGACGAGCTGAGCACCGCGCGCGTCTCGCCGCCCTTGGGGAGCAGGAAGAACGCGGCCACCCCGAGGATGGCGAGCGCGCCGACGACCGTGACGATGATCTGATCGAGGGTCATGAGAGGACCTCCATGAGTTCGGGACGTGGCCCGTCGTGGTGAAGTGGACCGGTCACGACAGCGCCTCCGTGGGGCGGAAGCCCCGCAGGCGGTTCGCGTTGCTGATGACGGTCACCGAGCTGAAGCTCATCGCCGCGGCCGCCAGGATCGGCGACAGCAGGATGCCGAAGAAGGGGTAGAGCACCCCGAGCGCGATCGGCAGGCCGAGCGAGTTGTAGACGAAGGCGCCGAAGAGGTTCTGGTAGACGTTGCGCATCGTGGCGCGCGACACCTCGATCGCGAGGACGACGCCCTTGAGGCTCCCGCCGATGAGCGTCACGTCCGCCGCCTCGATGGCCACGTCGGTGCCGGTGCCGATGGCGAAGCCGACGTCGGCCTGCGTGAGCGCCGGCGCGTCGTTGGTCCCGTCGCCGACCATGCCCACGCGCTTGCCCTCGAGCTGCAGCTTGCGCACCTCGGTGGCCTTGTCGCCGGGGAGCACCTCGGCGCGGATGCTCGTCACGCCGACCTGGCGCGCGATCGCCTTCGCGGTGCGCGCGTTGTCGCCGGTGAGCATGACGACCTCGAGCCCGAGGTCGCGCAGGCGCTTGATCGCGCGGAGCGAGTCCTCCTTCACGGTGTCGGCGACCGCGACGAGCCCGGCGAGCCTGCCGTCGACGCTCACGTACATCGGGGTCTTGCCGTCCTCGGCGAGCGTGCCGAACGGGGTCAGGAGAGCGTCGGGCTCGATGCCGGCCCCACGCAGGAAGCGCTCGTTGCCGACGCGCACCTCGCGTCCGCCGACGCGCGCGACGATGCCGCCGCCCGTGACGGCGCTGAAGTCGGCCACCGGCTCGAGCTGGATGCCGCGGTCGAGACCACCCTTCACGATGGCCGCTCCGAGCGGGTGCTCCGAGCCGTGCTCCGCGCTCGCGACGAGCCGGAGCAGCTCCTCCTCGCCGAACGGCGCGAGCGGCACCACGTCGGTGAGCGCGGGCTCGCCCTTGGTGATCGTCCCGGTCTTGTCCAGCACGATCGTCTGGAGGCGCTGGGCGCCCTGCAGGGCCTCGCCGGAGCGGATGAGCACGCCGTGCTCGGCCGCCTTGCCGATGCCCGTCGTGAGCGACATCGGCGTCGCCATCCCGAGGGCGCACGGGCACGCGATGATGAGCGCGGTGACCATGACGATGGTCGCGTAGGCGAAGGCCGGCGCGGGTCCGAAGTCGTACCAGACGACGAAGCCGGCGATCGCCAGGATGACGACGGCCGGCGTGAAGAACGCCGACACGCGGTCGACGATGCGCTGGATCGGCACCTTGGTGGCCTGCGCGTCCTGGACCAGGCGAACGATGTTCGCCAGCGCCGTGTCCGCGCCGATCTTGGTCACGCGCATGGTGAAGGAGCCGTGGCTGTTCATGGTCGCGCCGATGACCTCGTCGCCGACCGCCTTGTCCACGGGCATCGACTCGCCGGTAATCATCGACTCGTCGATCGAGGACGAGCCCGAGACGATCGCGCCGTCGAGCGGGATCCGCTCGCCGGGCCGGACGACGAGCAGCTCGCCGACCCGGACCTCGGCGACCGGGACGGTCGTCTCCACGCCGTCGCGGATCACCCGCGCGGTCCGTGGCTGGAGCCCGATGAGCTTGTTGATCGCCTCGCTGGTCCGCCCGCGCGCCCTGATCTCCATGGCCATACCGAGGACGACCAGGGACACGACCACCGCCGTGACGTCGTAGTAGACGTCGGTGAACTCCGCGGACGGGAAGAGCTGCGGCGCGGCGAGCGCGATGCTCGAGTAGAGCCACGCGGTCCCGGTGCCGATGGCGATGAGCGTGTGCATCGTCGCCGAGCGGTGCTTGATGCTCTCGACGAGACCGACGAAGAACTGGCTACCCGAGTACCACAGCACGGCGAGGCTGGCGAGCCCCATGACCACCCAGAGGTGGTGCAGCTGCACGCTGCCGCGCGGGAAGATGTCGCGCAGCACCGGGAAGAGCCAGGGGTAGGACAGCACCATGGTCGGCGCGGCGACCGCCGCCCCGAACCACCACTTGCGCATGAGCCGCCGGTACTCGCGCTCGCTGTCGCTGGGCTCGGCGGAGGCCTCGGCGGGCGCGGTGGCCTGCGGCTCCTGTTCCGCGGAGCCCCCGCGCAGGACGCGCGCCAGCTCGGCGACGCTCGCGCTGTCGCCCTGCGCCTCGATGTGCAGCTCGTTCCGCGACGCGTCCACCCGCACCGCGGCGATCGCCGGCGCGCCCTCGCGCGCCGCGCGGGCGACGGCGTCGTGGTCATCGGCGGAACGCAGGTCCACTCCGACGCGGACGACCTTCGCTCCCGCGTCGCGCACGAGCGCGGTGAGCGCGACGAGGTCGAGGTCGGCGAGATCGCCGTCGATGGTGACGCGCTCGGTCGCCGGATTCACCGAGACCTGCCGCGTGCCGACGGCGGGCCGCAGGATGCGCTCGAGGCTCTGCGCCTCGGACGCGCAGCCGAGGTCCGAGAGCTCGAGCGTGAGCGTGGACTGGAGCGGAAGCGCGCTAGCCATCCCGCTGCCCTCCGCTGTGCGGCCGCGCCGCCGTGATGAGACGTTCCATGTCGAGTGACCTCCGTGGTGGGTTGCCCCACACGTTGCGGCCGGCGGCTGAGCCCAAACTGGCCCCGGACTGAGGATCGGCTGAGAGTTCGCGCGTCGATCGGCGGCTACTGGCGACGCTACCGGCTGCGGCGCGCCGGGTCGGCGGCGCGCTCGTCCTTCGCGGCCGCGGCGTCCCGCAGCCGCGCGAGCTCATCGCGTTCGCCGGCTTCGTGCCCGGAGCCGCGATGCATGGACCGCATCAGCAGCGGGCACAGGAGGAAGAGCAGCGCGAGGGGCAGGATCGCCGGCAGCGTTTCCATCCGTGGCTCCCCTTACGTTCACGTTCTTTCGCCGGGCCGGGCGCACGACGAGCTCGCCCGAGTACATGCCCAACCCGCAGGTGAACACGTATCGTCCCGCCTGCTGCGGCGTGAAGCGGATCTCGGTCGCGCCGTGCGCGACGAGCCGATGCGCGCTGGGCCAGAGCTCCGAGACGAGCAGCTCGGTGCAGGGGTCCTCCTCACGGCGCTCGAATCTGAGCACCGCGGGAACACCGGCTTCGAGCTCGATCCGCGAGGGCGCGTAGCCGCGATCGACGACCACGGCGGCCCGCTGCGTGCCGTCCGCTCCGCGCGCCGCGCGCCGCGAGCGCACGCGCGTACGCTCGTACACGCAGAAGCAGACGACGGCCAGGGCCGCGAGGAAGACGACCCCGCCGAGCAGGATCAGCGGCACCGATCGAGCGTCACGGTGCCCCCTTGCCTGCGCCTGATACGCCGCTGAGTCGTCGCTGAGAAGATGCCCTGATGGGCGATCGATGCGCGGGCGCGCGCGGGACCAACGGCCCGACAACTGGGGTCCGTTCGGACCTTTCCTGAGGGCGGCAAGCCGGACACGCTTCGCCATCACTGAGAGCTGGCTGAGTCGGACACAGGACGGAAAAGGATTGGGAACGGAGCACGCCATGCCGGGTCTGCCCAAAGCGCTCGCGCCGAGCCTTGCCCCGATGGGGCGCCGCACGCTCTTCCAGCAGATGGCCCGTGCCGCCGCGGCTACGGCGGTCGTCGGCGCCGCGGGACCGGCCCAGCCCGCAGCGGCGACCGAGGTCGATCCCGGCTCGCGCCTGCGCCGCTGGGTCATGGTCGTCGACCTGCGCCGCTGCGACGGCTGCGCCGGTCTCGGCGTGCCGCCGCAGTGCAGCCAATACTGCAACTGGGGCCGTTTCGTCCCCGAGGGCCAGCAGTGGCTCGAGGTCTACCAGCGCGGGCTCGCGCCCGACGCGCCGTCGGACGCCGTCGGGTACCTGCCCGCGCCGTGCATGCAGTGCCAGAACGCACCGTGCGTGAACGTCTGCCCGGTGGGGGCGACGTTCCACGCGCCCGAGGGCACCGTGCTCATCGACCAGTCTCGCTGCATCGGCTGCCGGCTCTGCATGGCCGCCTGCCCGTACGACCGGCGCTTCTTCAACTGGGGCGAGCCCGTCCAGCCCGCGCAGGTGAAGGAGACGACCTACAACGTGCTGACGCAGACCCCCGCGTTCCGCGGCACGGTGATGAAGTGCGACTTCTGCACCGACCGCGCCGCCGCCGGCGGGCTCCCCTACTGCGTCGAGGCGTGCCCGCGCGAGGCGTACTGGTTCGGCGACCTCGAGACCGACGTCGCGACGAACGGGAAGGACGTGGTCAAGCTCTCGAAGCTCCTGGAGGAGAACGAGGCCTTCCGCTACAAGGAGGAGCTCGGGACCCGGCCACGCGTCTACTACATCAACGGCCACGGTGAGGAGGCCCCGCGCGCGACGGCGCACGAGAGCGCCTTCCTCAAGGACCGGCTCGAGTGGCCGTGGCGCGAGATCAACGAGGCGAGCGCATGAACGCCACCGAGCGCGACCTCGAGTCGACCGTCCTCGAGCCGCTCGTCGGGCTCGGCCGGCGCTTCCTCTTTCTCGCCGGAGGTCTCGCCGTCGTCGTGCTCATCGGCGTCGTCGCCTACGCGACGCAGCTCGCCGAGGGCCTCCGCGTGACCGGCATGGCCGCGACGCTGAACAAGCAGATGTACGGCATCTACATCATCAACTTCGTCTTCTTCATCGGCATCAGCCACGCCGGGACGCTCATCTCGGCGATCCTGCGCGTGGCGAAGGCGGAGTGGCGTTTGCCGATCACGCGCATGGCCGAGTTCATCACCGTCGTCGCGCTCTCCGTGGGCGGCCTCATGCCGATCATCGATCTCGGCCGTCCCGACCGGATCCTCAACCTCCTCCAGTACGGCCGCTGGAACTCGCCGATCCTGTGGGATTTCTTCTCGATCACGACGTACCTTTTCGGGAGCCTCATCTACCTCTTCATCCCGCTCATCCCGGACCTCGCGCTCTGCCGGGACCGCCTCGCCGGGCGTGTCTCCGCTCCGAAGCGCTGGTTCTACGAGGTCTCGTCGGTGCGCTGGCGCGGCACCCCGCGCCAGTGGCGGAGCCTCGGCACGGCGCTCACGGTCATGATGGTCGTCATCATCCCGGTCGCGGTGTCGGTGCACACCGTGGTGTCCTGGATCTTCGCCATGACGCTCCGCGTCGGGTGGAACACCGCCGTGTTCGGCGCGTACTTCGTCGCCGGCGCGCTCTTCTCCGGCACCGCGACGCTCATCCTCGTCATGGCCGTCCTGCGGCGCGTCTTCCGGCTGCACGGCGTCATCAAGGACCGCCAGTTCACCAACCTGGGGTTCATGCTCGCGGGATTCTCCGGGATCATGCTCTACTTCAACCTCAACGAGCTCGTGACGAGCGGCTACAAGCTCGCCGAGGGCGAGGGGTTCTTCCTCGACTCGATCCTCGTCGGCCCGTTCGCGCCGTGGTTCTGGGCGTACATCCTCGGGCTCGCCTCGCCGGCGATCATCATGCTCATCCCGAAGACGCGCTCGTTCTGGGGCGTCATCGTCGCGTCGCTCATCGTCGACATCGCGATGTGGATCGAGCGCTACATCATCGTCGTCGCGACGCTGCGAGCGCCGCAGATGCCGTACACCAACCTCGCGGAGTACTTCCCCTCCACGGCCGAGCTCGCGATCAGCCTCGGATCGGTCGCGCTGTTCGTGCTCCTCATCGCCGTCTTCTCGAAGCTCGTCCCCGTCGTGAGCGTGTGGGAGCTGCGGCACGAGCGGGCGCCCGAGCCTCGCGAGCCCGAGGCGGTGCCGGCGGGGCCCGCGGCGGTGCGGGCATGATCCGCCGCTGGGCCGGCGCCGCCGCGCTCACGATCGCCCTCGCGCTCGCATTGGGCACCGCGGCCGCGGCCTCGTCGCACCGCGGCGTGCCGACGCTCAGCATCACGGTCGACGGCGAGAGCCGTCTCGGCGCGACGGTCACGGCGACCGCGCGTCTGGTCGACGCGAGCGGCCGGCCGGTGCAGGGCGCCGAGGTCGCCTTCGGCATGCCCGCCGCGTGGGGCGAGATCCAGGGCGAGATGCTCCTCGGGAGCGGGCGGACGGACTCGTCGGGCGTCGCGCGCCTCGCGATCCCGCTGCGGATATCCGGCGAGGTCGACATCACCGCCCGCTTCGCGGGCGACGAGCGGCTCGAGCCCGCTATCGCGGACGCCCCGCTCACGGTCCAGGGGAATCAGCAGCTGTACGAGCCGCTCATGCCGGCGGTGAGCACGCTGATGGCCGCGGTCGGCAACTGGGCCCTTGCCGCGGTCCTGGCGATGGTCTGGGGGCTCTACTTCTTCGTCGCGCGGCTGGTGCTGCGCATCGCGACCGCCGATGACGACGCCGTCCCCGTTCCGGCGCCGACGGGCCGCCGCCGGCTGTTCGGGCTGCTCGTCCCGGCGGGAATGCACGCGCTCGTCGCGCCGGTCGGGCTCGGCCTCATCACCGTGATCGCCCGCAGCCCCTACACGCACACCAACCTCGAGGGCCACCGGCCGGGCAGCGGCTACGCGCGCACGCCGTACGCGCACGTGCCGCCGCGCGAGCGCGCGGCGATGGAGATGCCGCGCGCGCTCCCCGCCGTGCTCGACCGCCAGGTGAGCTTCGCCGCCGAGGTGCTGCCGATCTTCCGCCGGCGGGCCGGGCCGCACGCGTACCAGCCGAAGAACTCGCCTCCGCCCAAGGGGGTGCGGCTCGACGCGTACGCGCGCGTCATGGCGCGCGAGGGCCTGGTCGTGCCCGGGAAGCCCGAGGAGAGCGAGCTCGTCCGCGTACTCGTCGACGACGCCATGCGCATGCCGCCCTCGCTGCCGCCCCTGCCCGAGGAGGAGATCCGGGTCATCGTCTCCTGGGTCGCGCAGGGAGCGAAGGACAACTGACGAGAGCGGACGCTACGCCGCGGTGCTCGCCGCGTCGGCCGTGGCCACGACCGGCAGCCGCACGATCACGCGGGTGCCGCGCGGCGCGCGCGGCTCGAGCGCGATCGATCCGCCGTGCCGCGCGACGATCCAGTGCGCGATGGACAGCCCGAGCCCGGTGCCGGCGGGGTCGAGGCGCTGCGCCTCTCCGCCGCGATAGAAGCGCTCGAAAGCGCGCCGCGCCACCTCTGACGTGATGCCGATCCCCTCGTCGTCCACGACGAGCACAGCCTCGCTCCCCGAGAGCGTGAGTGAGAGGCGCACGCCGCCGGGCGGCGGCGTGTAGCTCAGCGCGTTGTCCAGCACGATGAGCAGGAGCTGCTTCAGCCGGTCGCGCTCGCCGCTGACGACCGCGGCCTCGAGGTCGACGACGCCGAGCCGCGGGCCGGCCTGACCGCGCAGCTCGCGGAAGGTCTCCATGACGAGCTCGTCGAGCTGGACCGGCCGCCCGACGAAGGGCTGCGGCCCGGCGTCGGCGCGCGCCAGCACGAGCAGATCGTCCACCAGGCGCGCGAGACGACGCGTCTCCTTGCGCGCCTCGCCCACGACCGAACCGACCTCGGCGGGGGGAAGACCGCCGCGCGCGAGGAGCTCGAGGTCGCCCTGGATCGCTGTGAGCGGCGTGCGCAGCTCGTGCGAGACGTCGGCCACGAAACGCTGCTGCCGCCGGTACGCGTCGTCGAGGTTCGCGAGCATGTGATTGAAGGTGCGCGCGAGCTCGCTGAGCTCGTCCCCGCCGTCGCCGCGGACGTCGATGCGCCGCGCGAAGCCGCGCGACAGCGCGATCGCGCGCGCGGTCTCGGTCATCCTCGCGATCGGACGGAGCGCGCCGGCGGAGATCAGCCAGCCTCCGGCGACCGCGATCGCGATCCCGGCGACAGCCATGAGACCGAAGATCACGCCGAGATCGGCGACGGACGCGTCGAACGCCGCCATCGAGGCGGCGACGACCACGCGGGCTCCGCCGGTGCCGGGCACGCTGCCCGCGAACGAGCGGACCCGGCCGCCGGGGAGGCCGGTGTCCGCGATCCCGTCGGGCGCCGCGGCCGGGCGGTACCGCGCGAGGAGCGGGTCGCCGGTGTCACCCGCGCCGGGAGACGGCGTGCCGCCGGGAGGGATGAGCCAGATCGCCGTCGGAGAGTTCGCCGCCCGCGTCGGCGCCGTGAGCGTCGCCGGAGCGGGGCCGGCGGACGCGGTGATCTCGGAGACGGCGTGGTCCCACGACGTGCGCAGCGACGTCGCGGCATCGGTCTCGTGCGACGCGGTGTGCACGACGAACGCCATGGCGAGCGTGCCCACCAGCACCAGCGCGAGCAGCGCGCCGTACCAGAGCGAGAGCCGCAGACGGATGCTCACGGCGGGGCGCCGCTCAGGAGGCGGGCTCGCGCAGGACGTAGCCCGCGCCGCGCAGCGTGTGGATGAGGCGCGGCTCGCCCGCGGCCTCGAGCTTCTGGCGCAGGTAGCGGACGTACACCTCGAGGACGTTGTAGTTGCCGCCGAAGTCGTAGCCCCAGACCTTCTCGGTGAGCTGCTCCTTCTCGAGCACCTGGCGGGGATGGCGCATGAACTGGAGGAGGAGCTCGTACTCGGTCGTCGTGAGCGCGATCTCGCGAGAGCCTCGGCGCGCGCTGCGGGTGCCGGTGTCGAGCGTCAGGTCGCCGAAGCGCAGCGACTCGGCCTCGCTCGGCTCCTTGCGGCGGAGGAGCGCGCGGATCCGCGCGGTGAGCACCTCGAGCGTGAAGGGCTTCACCAGGTAGTCGTCGGCGCCGGCGTCGAGCCCGATCACCTGGTCGGCCGCGGCGTCACGCGCGGTGAGCATGAGGATCGCGAGCTGCGGATCGCCCGCGCGCAGGCGCCGCGCGACCTCCACGCCGTCGATGCCGGGCATCATGATGTCGAGCACCACCAGGTCCGGCGCGAACTCCAGCGTCTTCTTCAGCGCCTCGGCGCCGTCGCGGGCGGTCGCGACCGTGTAGCCCTCGAACGAGAGCGCGCGGCGCAGCATGTTCGTCACGTTCTCGTCGTCGTCGACGACGAGCAGTCGCCCCGGGTGGTTCGCGGTCTGGGCGTCGCTCGGGACGGTGGCCATCTCGGAAGAGAGTATCGGTGTTCGGACCTCGCGAGGGCCGGTCGTGTCGGGAGTCATCGGGGGCCTCCCGCGCGCACGGCCTCGTACCGGACGGCCTCCCGCGGGGCGGCCTCGTGCCGGCCGGACGCCGCCATCGCGGTCGCCTCTTTGAGCTCGCCGTCCTCGAGCCAGAGGACACGATCGGCGATGTCCTTGATGGGCTGGTCGTGCGACACGATGAGCACCGAGCGGCCCTGATCCTTCACGATCGATCGGAGCAGCCGCATGATCTCGTGGCCGACCTTCGGGTCGAGGTTCGCGGTCGGCTCGTCCGCGAGGATGAAGGTGAAGATGAAGGTCGTCATGCACGATGCCGTCCCCTCGGAGAGACCCGCGATGGTGAAGCGGCGGCCCATCAGGTCGAACCGGTCGACGACCGCGAGGTCGTAGCGGCGGGCGAGCGCGCGGTCGACGACGGCCTCGTCGTCCGCCGCCACGTCGCGGCCGCGGCGAGGCTCCAGGGCCCTCCGCCCGGCGCCGGATCGGATCCGACGACGTAGGCGGAGCGCTTCTCGCCGCGCGGCTCGAGGATGACGAACGATGAGAGGATTGGAACGGCTGAAGCGACGCCGGCGATCGAGAGTCCAAGTCGAGCGCGGTCGCGCGTGAGGTTGCGGGCGGCGAGCCGCATGCCCGCAGCGTCGGGCCGCCTGCTGGTGCCGCCCTTGAACGGGGCTGAGCGCCCGCTGAGTCAGTCGACCTGGATGATGAGCGTCAGCCCGCCGGCTCCCTGCTCCTCGCGCTGGTCGTTCCGCGTGTGGTGGTTGATGTGGCAGTGGAGCAGCCAGCGCCCCGGCGCGCGCGCTTCCCAGACGACGTCGTAGCGCTCCCCGGGCCCGACGTTCACGGTGTCCTTCTCAATCCGGCCGGCCTCGGGGACCGCCTGGCCGTCGGTCGCGACGATGGTGAACGGCCCGCCGTGGATGTGCATCGGATGGATGAAGCCGCTCTGCGAGCCGATGAAGCGCACGAGGAGGCGCTCGCCGACGCGCATGCGCACGACCTCGGTCTCGGGGTAGGCCTTCCCGTTGATGGTGAAGAAGTTCGGCTGCATGCCGTCCATCGGCATCGCCGGGAACGTGTATCCGTCCTTGAACATCCACTCCTGCAGCTGGACCACCAGCTCCCGGTCGTAGGCGGCGAGCGGCCGCGGCCCGTCGACGATGAGGGCACCGTAGAGCCCGAGCGCCTCCTGCCGGTCGGCGTCGTCGTGCGAGTGGTAGAAGAACGTGCCCTGCTGGCGCGCCGTGAACTCGTAGGTGTACGACCCGCCGGGCGGGATCGGCTCCTGCGTGATCCCGGCCGGCCCGTCCATCGCGTTCGGGAGGACGAGCCCGTGCCAGTGCACCGTCGTCGTCACCGGGAGGGAGTTCCTCACGACGAACCGGACGCGGTCGCCGACGCTGATCCGGATGCGCGGCCCCGGCACCTGGCCGTTGTACGCGTACGCCGCGACGCGCGCCCAGGGCAGGATGTTCCAGCGGATCACCGCGGCCTCCAGCTCGAACACCTTCACCCCGTTCTCGATCCGCGGCTCGAGCGGCTGGTCGCCGCGGGCGTCGGCCGGCGCTTCGTAGCGCACCGCACGGAGGTCGACCGCCGCCATGTCCCGCATCGCCTCGGCGGAGAGGTCGCGCCGCGACACCATGCCCGGCGGCATGACCACGCCGCCGACCTCGTGCGCGTTGAGCGTGAGGTTCGCCGAGCGCGCGGACGCGACGAGGCCGACGACGAGCGCGAGCACGGTGAGGCCGCTCACGGCCACGAGCTGCGCGCGCGTCACGACGAAGACGGGATCGCGCGAGCGGCGCGGCGCGCGCGCCGGCGCGGCCTTCGGCCGCGTGCCGCCGTGGGCCTCGTGGTCCATGGTCATGCGCCGGCGGCCTTCCCGACCTTCTCGGCGAGATCGCCCGCGGCGCGGCGACCCGTCCGCACCATGTCCTCCCAGACGTCCTCGAGGTCCATGCCGTGCCCGCCCTTCCCGAGGGCGCGCTCGGTGCCCATGCCGTGCTTCAGGCCGACGGCGACGAGCCAGACGTTCACCGGATACGCGACGACGAAGCCGACGACCACGCTGACGGACATGGCGGCCCAGTACACGACGTTCGCCGGGTGCATCGCGCGCATGTCCTGGCCCATCATCAGGACGACCATGGTCGGGATCATCCCGGCCATGACCATGTTCATCGAGAGCCATTCGGGGATGAGCGACATGCCGAGCGCCCGGCGGTACGAGCCGCCCATCATGCCCCTCATGAACAGCGCCTGGAACACGAGGAGCCCGAAGGAGAACCCGAGCGCGTACTCGACGATGAAGTCGATCCACATCGGGAAGCCGACGGCCGCGGTGACCGTCGCGGCGAAGACGATGCCGGTCGCGTCGCCGGCGACGCAGTGGATCGTCGAGCCGACGCCCTGCTTCCACAGCGGGCTCACGAACCGCTCGTGCGTCCCGCGCCGCGGCTCCTTGCACGAGAGCACGTAGAGCGCCGCGCCGAGCGGCCCCGTGTACAGCGTCACGAGGAGCCAGCCCCACCTCATGACCTGGAGCTCGGGGTTGTTGACGAAGGCATCCCACGCGACGTACGCGGCCGACGCGACCAGGAGGGCGAGCCAGACGAGCGCGACGACGTCGATCCACGCGAGCGGCCCGAGGAGCGGGAGCGTGAGATCGGTCATCGCAGGGGCGACATGGTACCCGCCCCCGGTCCCGGCGACGCGCTCAGCGGGCGAGGAACTCCCAGAGCGACGCGACCAGGAACAGGGGCACGATCACGACGTACGCGAGGGCGGCGTCGCGCAGCCGGTCCTTCGGCAGGCCCAGCCAGGTATCGGTGCGCGGCCGCCGGAGCGCGCGCCACGCATCGAACCCGACCCGCACGCCCACGCCGCCCGCGATCGAGTACGGGATGAGCTGGAGCGCGAGCGTGACGAGGTAGTAGAGCGCCTCACCGGCGTCGGCCAGGCGGCTCTGGTGGCGAGCGTCGGCGGACACGATCCCGCCGACCCAGCCGCGGTAGGCCACGGCCGGGTACGAAAGCACGACGCCGAACCCCAGGAGCGTGCTCGGGACGGCGCCGAGCGCGAGGTTCGACCCGAAGTCCAGCAGCGCGGCCCGCAGCGGCTCCCCCGCACCGCGAGCCGCGATGATCTCGCTCGACTGGGCTCCGCCCACGATCTCGTCGCGGCGCTCGAGCGCGAAGGCGCTCCCGGTGCTCACCATCGCGATGCCGGCCGCGACCGAGAGGACGTAGGTCGCCGCGACGGTGAGGATCGCCACCCTGGCCCGACCGATCGCCGCGAGCGACGCGCGGACGAGCGCGAGCATCTCTCTCTCCGGCGCGCGGCGGCCTCAGGCCGCCGGCCGCGCGGCGAGCGCGCGCGGCCACGCGGCCCACAGCGCGGCGACGCCCAGCGCGACGAGCGCGAGGAGCTGCGCCTCCTGCAGGCCGGCGAGCCACACCGTCTCCGTCCGGCGGAACGACACCGCGAACTTACCGACGGCGTAGAGCGCCAGGTACACCGCGAAGAGACCGCCCTCGAGACGCAGCCGCGGGCGCAGCCACCACAGCAGCGCGAACACGCCGAGGTCCCACGCCATCTCGTACAGGAAGACCGGCTCGTACGCGACGCCGAGCCGCGGGACGAGCGCGCCCGGGTTCAGGTAGGTGATCCCGAGACCGGTCGTCGGCGCGCCGACGGCGTCGCCGGTGAAGAGGCACGCGAAGCGGCCGATGGCCTGGCCGAGGATCGCCGCGGGCGCGACCGCATCGGCGATCGCGCGGATGGGCAGCCCGCGGCGCCACGCGACGACGAGCCCGGTGAGGGTCCCGCCGAGGACGCCGCCGAGGATCGCGAGGCCCCCGTTCCAGATCGCGAGCGCCGCCATCGGATCGGCGGCGTAGAGGTCCCAGCGATCGACGACGTGCAGCAGCCGTGCGCCGACGAGGCCGCCGGCGATCACCCAGGACGCCAGCGACTCGATCTCGGCCACCGGCAGTCCCGCGCGCTTCGCCTCGCGCAGAGTCAGCCACACGCCGACGCCGAGGGCGAGGACGACGAAGAGGCCGTACCAGCCCAGCGTGAGCGGGCCGAGGCGGAGGATGACCGGATCGACGTTGATCGTCACGCGTCAGAGCGCGGCGAGAGCGGCGAGCGACACGAGCGCCGTGGTGAGCCCGAGCGCGAGCTTCAGCGAGGCGCGGTTGTGCAGCTGCCAGCGCGTGAGCGCACGCATCGCGGCGGGCGTGGCGGCCGCGCCGAGGAGCGCGATGAGCGGGACGACGAACGCGAGGTTGTACACGACGAGGTACCCGAAGGCCTGCGCCATGTCGCTGCGGGCCGAGAGCAGCGCCAGGACCGCGAGGTAGACGTTGCCCGAGCAGGGCACGGTGCAGAGGCCGATGAGCGAGCCGGCGACGAAGAGGCCCGGCACCGACGCGCGCGAGACCCAGCTCTGCGCGCGGCTGTGGAGCATCGGCGGCATCCGGAGGCGCTCGCCGAGCTCGGGGAGGAGCGCCTCCTGCAGCGCGAGCACGCTCCAGCCGATGGCCACGACCGCGAAGATCTTCGTCCCGATGTGGTCCTGGCGGAGCGCGCTCGCGAAGCCCATGAGCCCGAGGCCGATGAGCAGGTACGTGATGAACATGCCCGCGACGTAGGCGGCGCCGCCCCGGAAGAGGGCGCGGCGCCGCTCTCCGAGCGCGCCCTCCATCGTGGCGCCGACGGCGAGGAGCGTCGCGGAGACGAATACCAGCAGGACCGCGATGGCGCACGGGTTGATGCCGTCGACGAGCCCGGCGAGCACGACGGTCGCGAGGTTGAGATCGACGCCGCTCATGCGGCTCTGAGCTTCAACGTCCCGCGCATCGCCGGGTTCTCCTTGCCGCCGCAGCAGTTGTCGCACCAGAAGGTGAACTCACCGGCCGCGGACGCGGGGATGGTCACGACCTGCGCCGTCTCGGGCTGGACGAGCTCTCTGACGCCCAGGGCGGCGATGGCGAACTCGTGGACACCGCCGCCGTCGCTGTGCAGGCTGGAGTCGGGGTTGACGACGCGGACGCGCACCGACCGGCCGGCCGGCGCCGTGATCGTCGCCGGGACGAAGCCGTTCATGCTGATCTGCACGGTCGCGTCGACCGGCGCCGTATCGGCCGACGCCAGGTCCCTCGGCCAGAGCGCGTACGCGGCTCCGCCCGCGACGGCGAGCGCGAGGATCGCGAAGATCGTCATACGGACGCGGAGTCTCGATGACCGCCGCTGCGGTCGTCTGCGTGGCATGCCCTTACTCCTTCTCTCTCCCCGACCTCGTCGACGGGGCGTCGAGGTCCATCGGATCCACCGTATTCCCTACTTTCGAGCGCTGCGTGCGGTGTCGTACTGCACGCGTGCGAGGAGGAAACCTGACAGGAGCAGCCCCACGAGCGCGAGGGCATCGGGCGCTCCGAACGGCCCACCCCGGTCGAACGTCGACCAGAGACGCCCGAGCGATGCCGTCGCGACCGCGAACCAGAACCAGAAGGCGACCGTGTGAATCATCCTCCGAGGTGCTTCACCACCGGCGAGAAGAACACGATGAGCGAGAGGCCCACGATGGCGACGATCACCGCGGCGGCCAGCACCGTCACGACCGGGCGGCGGCGCAGGCTCCGCCAGGGCGAGCGATCGACGAACGGGACGAGCACCAGCGCCGCCCCGAAGGCGAGGCCCGCGTACAGGATCGCGCTGACCCCGAACTTGTCCTCGAACCAGTACAGCCAGTAGAAGAAGAACGGCGGCTTGGTGATCTCCAGATCGGGATTCGGCGCCTCTCCGAGCGGGGCCGGGAAGACCAGGCCCAGGCCCGCGGCGACCACGGCGAGCACAAGACCGCCGCCGAACATCCACCTGAGGTGCGTGCTGTAGCGGGCGGTGAGCTGCGGGGCGGGGACCTTGCCGCGCGGCGCCTCACCGCGGTCCGCGGCGGCGGGAAGCGGCGAGATTCCGTGGTGCTTGATGAGGAAGAAGTGCCCGATGAAGAGCAGCGTGGCGAGGAGCGGCAGGAGGCTCACGTGCGTGGCGTACAGCCGCACCAGCACGGGCACCGAGGTGGTGAAGGAGGCGGAGAAGAACGTGCCGAGCCCGCCGAGGATCTCGGCGATCTCGAGGTTGTGCTGGAGCGCCTCGTAGGCCTCCTGGTCCCACTTCAGCACGCTGCCGGTGAACGCGAAGGCGATCGTGACGCCGAGGAGCCCCACGCCGACGAGCCAGTTCAGCTCGCGCGGGCGCTTGAACGACGCCGTCGCGAAGACGCGGACCAGGTGCAGGACCACGGTGACCACGACGATGTTCGCGACCCAGAAATGGATCCCGCGCACGAGCCCGCCGAGCGCGGCCTGCGTCTGGATGTACTCGACCGCGCCGCGCACCCGGTCCGGCATCGGGTCGTAGAACTGGGCGAGCCAGAACCCGGTGAGCGCCAGCACGAGGAACCCGACGAAGCTGATGCCGCCGAGGGTGTACGGGAGGGTGTTCGCGTGCGCGGGCACCGGGTACGTGAGGGCGGACAGGCCGGCCCGGTCGTAGATCCAGCGCCACAACCCCATGCGCTCGGTCTGTGTGTGGTCGGCCGGCGCCGGAGACGGCATCTGGACAGGTACGGGTGCGGTCGCCATGAGCAGTTTCCCCTTCCGCGCAGCGCGCAGGTTCTGTGTTGGTGAGGCTCGCGGGTCCGGCTGGGACCTCGCTTGGCCCCGTCTGAGACGGCGCTGAGAATCTCCCGTTCTCAGCCGGCCGACAGCGCACGCCAAGCGGTGGCTCAGACGTCCCCGCGAGTCTGCTCCCTCGAGGAGGTATACGCCTGTGCAAGCAACCGTGGCGCCCACCACTCGCCGACCCGCGAGGGCATCCTCATGGCTGGCCTGGCCGCGACTCGCCATCGTGCTCGTGGCGGCGGCCGCCGTCGTCGCGCTCAGCTTCGGCCTCGCGATCTCGGCCGAGCAGCAGGCCGCTCGGCAGCTCGAGGACGCACAGGCCGAGCTGGCCGGCGCCCGCTCGGCCATCGCGGCGCACGCGACGGTCATGCGCACGCAGGGCGAAGCGCTCGTCGCCGCGGCGCAGAGCTCCACCGGCCCGAACCGCGACCACGTCATCCTCGACGCGCAGTCGATGATCGCCGACGCCGCGCGCCTGGACGCCACCGCGAGCCTGCTCGCGAGCCAGGCTCGGCTCCTCGGCGAGCACCCCGGTCAGTCCGTGCGCTCGAACCTCGCGTACATCCACGAGACCGGCGCCGCGCTCGTGACCGAGGGTGACCAGCTCGTCGCGCAGGCCGCGGCGGTCCGCGACCACGCCGCGGGGATGGAGGCGCTCGCCGGAGCGGGCGGGGACGACATCGTGGCACGCAGCATCACGATGCTTCGCGATGACGCCGACCGTCTCGCCGACGCCGGCCAGCGGACGCGATCGATCGGCGCGGCGCTGAGCCAGGTGGGCGAGCAGTTCATGCGGAGCCTCGGCCGCTAGCGCGGCGTACGACATGACGCGGCAGACCGTCGCGTACGTCTGCGTCCGGCCGGATCATCACCGTCGCCGGTCGGCGACGCTGCGCCTGACGAGGTACCAAGACTGCTGCGCGTTCTGTCCCGCCGACAGCGACGAGGGCCACGACTGGAGCGTCGTTCCTGAGACGACGCTCGAGGCCATGGAGGAGATGGGCTGGCTCCCGTCGGGCGCGGCGCGGCGCTGCCGCGAGGAGATCGCGCGCGACGCCGGCGACCAGCGCGACGAGCACGAGACGGTGCCGAGCTAGCGATCCGGCTCAAGCTCGCCCCGAGCGCCCGCTCAGCCGCGGCGGTGGAACTGCCGTGGGCTGACGTGGTCGTTCACGTTCGGCCGTTCTCCCATGGCCGCGAGCCGGCTCGTAGCCTACCGCTCGTGAGGCGTGATGAGCCACCACCGTACTCGGCCGAGCTCGCGGTGCGCCTCACGCGAAGGTGGCGGTGCGAGGTTTGCGAGAGGTCGATCCGAAAGGGATCGATGGCCCGCGTGACGATCACCGCCGGACAGGGCCGCAATCGCGTCACGCACCCCGACTGCCGTGATGAGCGGAGCGAAGGCCACTCGTGATGCTCACGCCGTGCTATCAACGCTAGCGCGCCGCATCACGTGAGCTACTGACCTGCCTGACGGATCCGGATGATCGCCGAGCTCCCGGTCGCGCCTCAGCGAGGGCTCGCGCGAAGTCTCGCGACGGCGCGCTCCAGGGGCGCGAGGTCGCGGTCGACGATCTTGCGGATCGTGTCCATCTCGAGGCGGAAGCACTCGTGTGTCAGTAGGTCCCGCAAACCCGCGATCCGGCGCCACGGTATGGCGGCGGCTCGTCCTGTTGTCTCGTCGCTGAGGCGCTTCACGTCCTGCTCGTGCCCCGGCCTGCGATCGGGAGTTCCAGCAGAGGTCGGGGGAGACGGCGTGGTACGACCTGAGCCGACGGGCAGACTCGAACTGCCGACCGGCGGTTTACGAAGTGTCGCGACGCACGCACGACCTCGCGAGTTCTCGAACGTTCCGACCCGCCGCGACCCGCCCCGTACCGCGCTGTTCCGCCCGCGTTGCTACGCGCTGCTACGCGGAACTGCGACCCGGCGCACGTTCGATCAAGTGCCACGGGTTCTCGAACGACTGCCCGCCGTCCGCGACCACGGCGGCTCGCGAGACGTCAATCCGACCGCCCGGATACGACCGTTTGGAAACGCCCCACCTCCCTGAACGGAATAACGCAGACGTGCGGTGCCGGCATCGCGGCCGTGGGCTTGTCCGCGACACCGCGTCGCACCTGGACCCGCCGTCAACATGCTCACGCGCAGGC
>DAIDAP010000025.1 GCA_027310565.1 Chloroflexota bacterium
CGCGACGGGCGTGGTGAACTCCGAGGTCGAGGAGGCCTACACCGGGCACGCCCTGGTGACCGTCTTCGGCCGCCGCGAGGAGGTCGCCGCCCGCTTCGAGGAGCGCAACGACCGCCTGTTCCGCGCCACCTTCGGCGCCCAGTTCGTCTCCTCGCTGATCATGCCGCTGATGATGTTCGTGGGGAACCTCAGCTATGTCGTCATCGCGATCGTGGGCGGGCTGCGGATCGTCTCCGGCCAGCTCACCCTCGGCGACGTGCAGGCCTTCATCCAGTACTCGCGCCAGTTCACGCAGCCGCTCGCCCAGATCGCGGCGCAGCTGAACCTGCTGCAGTCCGGGCTCGCGTCCGCCGAGCGCGTCTTCGAGTTCCTCGCGGAGGCGGAGCTCGAGCCGGAGCGCGCGCCCGAGGCGGCGCTGCCCGAGGTGCGCGGCCACGTCGAGCTCGACCGCGTGTCTTTCCGCTACCTCCCCGATACGCCGCTCATCGAGGACTTCTCGCTCGACGTGCGCCCCGGCGAGGCCGTGGCCATCGTGGGCCCGACCGGGGCGGGGAAGACCACGATCGTGAACCTGCTCATGCGCTTCTACGAGATCGGTGGCGGCGCGATCCGCGTCGACGGCGTCGACACGCGCGACGTGCCGCGCGAGGAGCTCCGCCGCGCGTTCGGCATGGTGCTCCAGGACTCCTGGCTCTTCGCCGGCACGATCCGCGACAACATCGCGTACGGCAAGGAGGGCGCCACGATGGACGAGATCGTCGCCGCCGCCGACGCCGCGCACGTCGACGCGTTCGTCCGCATGCTGCCCGACGGCTACGACACCCTGCTCGAGGAGGACGCCGCGAACATCTCCGCCGGCCAGCGGCAGCTCGTCACCATCGCGCGCGCGTTCCTCGCCGACCGGCCGATCCTGATCCTCGACGAGGCCACCAGCAACGTCGACACGCGCACCGAGGTGCTCATCCAGCAGGCCATGGCGCGGCTGCGCCACGGGCGCACCTCGTTCGTCATCGCGCATCGGCTCTCCACCATCCGCAACGCCGACGAGATCGTGGTGATGGACCACGGACGCATCGTCGAGCAGGGCAGCCACGAGGACCTCCTCGCGCGCCGCGGTTTCTATTACGAGCTCTACGAGAGCCAGTTCGCGGAGACCGTCGGCCGCGACGAGGCGCTTGCCGTGCCGGCGCTCGCCGGACCGGCGGCCGGCTGATCGCCGCGCCGCGCCGCGCGTCGCGCGGCATCTGTGAACGAACGGAAAGGCCGCGCCCGCGGCTGTAAACGATCTGCAAGCGACGCTCGCGGACCGTCACCGGACGGAGGTCCGGCGGATATGCGGAGAGAGACCACCACGAAGGGAGCATCAGATGTCCGCACTCCGCACGCTCGTCGCGGCCACGCTCGCCGTCGCCGTCTTCGGCACCACGCTCGCCACCCCGGCCCTCGCCGAGAGCACCGCGCCCACGACCGCGACCCCGCCGACCGAGCGGCAGCTCGAGGTCGCGATCGACGCCCTCCACGAGGTCCTCGGCGCGATGGTCCAGCGCGGCCTCATGCGTCCGCTCCAGCGCGACGTCGTCCTGGCCACGGTCCGCGCCGCGGACTGGGACGGCTACTCGATCGAGCGTCTCGGCAGCATCCTCGAGCCGCTCGTCGATCGCGGCGTCATCGGTGCCCGCCAGCGCGACGCGATCCTTTACGGCGTCCGCCACGCGCGGAACACCGTGCTCCGGCTCGCCGTCGTGCTCGACACGCTGACGCCGAGCGTCCTGCGCTACGCGCAGCGCGACGCCGTCGTCGACGCGCTGCACCGCGCCGACTGGGACGGCTTCTCGGTCGAGCGGCTCGGCGACATCCTCCAGGGGCTCGTCGACCACGGCGTCATCACCGCCGCGCAGCGCGCGGCGATCCTCGACGGCATGCGCTTCTGAGAAGAGAGGCCGGCGCGCCGCCCTCGAGCCGCTCGGCTCGCGGCGCGCCGGTCCGCCGCATCCCCCTGGACGATCCCGGTTCGGTCGAGCGCGAGGACACGGCCGCCCCCCGGCGAGCCCGGCGGCGATCCCGGTCTCCGCGCGGCGCACGGTGTGGGCGGGCGATGCGAACGAGCTGTGAAGCCTTGGCTCGCGGAGGCCGTTGGCGAGCGCGAGCATCGGCGGCGCCTGCGCCGCTAAAGCGACGCCGACCGATTCGGTAGGTCTATCGGTTCCGTTGACCGTGAACGCTCGGGAGGGCCCGCGCGCCGGCTCAGAGCCGGATCGTGTCGGCGAAGACGGTGCGCCGGCTCATGCCGCCGCCATCTTGCGGGATGAGCTCCGATTCGACGACGAGGAGCCGCATTGGGAACGTGCCGCGCGGTACGGGAAGCTTGACCGTGCCAGACCACGTCGGGACGATGAGGCTCGCGAAGGCGAGGATCTGCTCCTTCCCCATGTCCTCCCACGCCAGGTCGTCGCTCGGATCGACGTTGCGGCGCGTGCGCTGCGGCTGCACGCGCACCTCTGTCGTCGCGCCGCCTTGCGTGAACGGCGCGGCGGAGCCGATGACGCGAACGTCGACGTTGCGCACGTTGCCGTCCGCGTCCGGCAGGAACGTGATCGTCGCCGCGCGGTCGGGGGCGAGCTGCGCGAAGTCGGCGAGGACGATCGGCGAGAGGTACAACCCGCCGTCGGTGAAGGGCTGACCCAGCGAGTCGGGCTGGTAGCGCGCGAGCGCGAGGCGGATGAACGGGAAGTACGAGGGGTCGCTCAGGCTGGACAGCTCGATGTCCGCGTACCACAGCTTGCGATCCGCGTCGAAGGCGACCGGATGCCCGGCGACGGCGACGGGACCGCCACGCTCGCGGAGCAACACGGCGCTCGCGGTCCGCGTCGCGCGCGGGAAGTCGCCGACGGCGGGGCTGTACGCGAGGCTCGAGGTGATCCACACCGGATCGCGTCCCCACATCGTGACGAACGGCTGCGCGTCGTCGGGCTGCGCCTGCTGTGAATTCGGCCAGAGCACGACGCCGAGCATCTCCCCCTCCCCCGACGACCACCACGTCCGGCCGAGGTACACCCGGAGCCCGCGGCCGCGGCGCACGCTCAGGAGCTTGTCCGGCGGCGCTGCCGGTCTCTCCCACGCGAACGTCGGGATCACCCAGCGCACGTCCGGAGCGGCGGGCCGCGCGCTGCTGAGCACGTTGACGCGACGGCCGCGCGGCGAGGGCGGGTTCTCGGGCACCTCGAGGCTCGAGCGGATGATCGGCGCGACGACGAAGGCGACGCGCACCTGCGTGTTGTCCGGGATCGTCCCGCCGGCGATGCGCGCGATCGTCCCCGCCTGCTCGCCGATCGCGTAATCGACGTCGCGCCGGTATGTCGTCGCGTCGTCCATGCTCGTCACCGTCTCCTGCCCGAGGGCGAGGCCCGCCGCATTGAGCACGACGGGATTCGTGCCGGCGAGCGTCGGCGTCGCGCGCTCGACGAAGTACTCGGCGAAGCGAGTGCTCGCGATCGCCTTGTAGTAGACGGTGCGGTGCTTCGTGTCGCCGAACTGGTGGCGCGTCTCCGAGCGGCTCCCCGAGCCGAGGCCCGTGCGGTCGCCGTCGGGATCGTCGGGCGAGAGCGTGAGGCCGAGCGGCACGGCGCGCGCGACGACGGGGCCGGGCGTCGGATCGGCGTCGATGAGCTCGTCCCACTCGGCGTGGACATCGAGGCGCAACGTGCTCCGCAGGTCGAGGTCGACGGTGCCGGTGAGGAGCGCGTCGGTCTGCCCCTCGTGGTCACGCGCGGCGGCGAACGCCGCCTCGAACGTCGGTGCCACGAGCGGCTGACGGACCGCGTGCACGAGGACGAGCTCGCGCCACGGCGTGAACATCCAGTGCCCGCCGCTCGTGACGAGATCGCGCAGCGCGTCGAGCTGCGCGGACGACAGGTTCTGCTGAAGGATCCAGTTCCAGATCTGCAGTTGATCGAGATCGGCGGCGTCGACGTAGCTCGAGAGGCGCACACGCGCGACGTCGGCCTTCGCAAGCGTGACCGTGAGCGTGCGGTCGTTCCACGTCGGCGGGACCGGCGGCACGCCGAACGGACCGGCGATGATCTTCACGCGGAACGACGCGCTGTCCGGCCACGCGATGTTCGGCGGATCGAAGAACGGCACGAGCAGCGGCACCGGGCCCACGCCGGGGAGGCCGCGCAGCGCAGCGCCGCGCGCGATCGGATCCGGCAGGTACGGGACCGTGAGCGTCGCGACGTCGAAGTGCGGCTGCCCGTAGTTGTCGACGCTCGGCGTGCCGTTGGGGATCGCGGCCGACTCGCGCTGGACGATCATCGCGTAGCGGCTCTTGTCCGGTCGCCCGACCGCGTCGTCGAGCACGCCGTGCTCCTCGGCCACGAGCTCCGCGGTGCGCGGTACGGCGACGTGGCGCTCGGTCGGCGTCACGTCGCCGTCGGCCGTGTCGTAGCGCGTGCTGCGGATGACGAGTCGCTCGACTGATTCGCCCTCGGTCCGCTCCTTGCGCAGCAGCACGAGCGGGGAGACGACCGGCTCGAGCCGTCCGTAGAACACCGGCGGGCTCATCGCCGGGAACGGGCCGGCGGGAGCGTTCGCATCGAACGGAAGGCTGTTGCCAGCGAGGTCCGCCGCGCGTGCACGCATGCGGTACGTGTGTCCGAAGCGCAGCGTCGGCAGCGTGCCGGGCGCCGGCGCGTAGCTCATTTCGACCGGGACGTCGGGTCCCGCGGGCACCGTGTCGACCGTCTGGAGCGGATCGTTCGGCCTCGGACCGAGGCCCTTCCCGGGACGCGGCGCGATGAGGCTCCAGCCGCGCCAGCGAGCCATCAGCTCGCCGAGGAAGAGGTCGTCCGGCGAGCCGTCGGGATCGCTGGTCAGTCCGAGCGACACCATGCCCTCATCGCCAGGCGGCACCGGGAGCGTCGTGTTCGGGAAGCGATAGCCCTGGCTCGGTCCCGCGACGCGCGCGCAGAGCGGCGCCCACCGCGTGCGCTGGTCGTCCCACACGTCGATGCGCACGCCGCGCGTCACGTCGTCGCTCCCGAGCGTTATCGGCTGCGGCGGGTTCTGGCTCGCCGCGCCGTCGAGCAGCGTGGAGGTCGCGAGGTTGCCGACGAGGCGCGACGCGCGGCCGGCGCGCACGAGCCCGATCCCGCCGGTGCGCAGCGCCGGAGCGGCGTACGTCGTCGGCGAGTCCGTCGTCCCAGAGCCGAGCACCGGAGCGGAGACGCGCGCGATCGCGGTCGCGAACTCCATGAGCTTGATCGCGGCGCCGTCGATGTCGATCGGGAGCAGCTCGTAGTCCCCCGTGTCGAGGACGAGCAGGCCGCGCTGCACGTCGCTCCCGCTCTGCCCCGGCCGAGGCCGGAAGCCGCCGTCGTAGAGCGTGCGCGGGAGCACGTCGGTCGACGACCCCGCGGGCATCTGCGACGTCCAGACCGGCTCGACCCACACCTCACCGTTCGGCGCGATCGGCCCGTGCTCCTGCACCTCGAGGTCGATCGTGAGCCCGAGTGTCCGCAGGAGCGGAGGATGGTCCGCGAACGCCGCGACCGCCTGGTGGAAGTCGAGCTCGGGCGGCGTCGGGTCCGAGGGCGGCAGGAGCGGCGGCGGCTCGCGCCGCAGGAACTGCTTGTGCTCCTCGAAGTAGCGTGCGTAGTCCGTGCCGTTGCCCGGCGCGGCGAGCGCGCCGTTGTGGTTGATCTGATCGAGGCCCTTCGCCGCGGCGAGCGCCTGTTGCAGCTGCGCGAGCACGTTGCTCTCGAGCGGGCCGGTCCCGGGACGCGCCGGATCCTGGCGGTAGGCGATCTCGCGCAGGAGCCCGGCGAGCCCGGTCTCGGTGCCGAGGAGCGTCTCCACGGTCGGATGCTCCGCGCCGCGCTCGATCGCGAGCGTGGTGTAGCGATCGCGCACGTACTCGTAGAGCTTCGACGCGGGGTACGAGTTGATGACCTTGCTCTGGATGCGCTCGAAGACGTAGCCGCGCACGCGCGTCTGCGAGGTGAAGACGTCCTGCCAGCGCGCCGTGGACGGTGCCGCCGAGACGACGATCCCCGGGTACGCGAGCTGGTTCACGTGCACGCGCCACGTGACGCCGGACACCGTCCCCGGCCAGTCGAGCCAGTCCGCGAAGCTCGCGAGCTGCGTGCCCGGAGCCGGCGCGAGGAGGCGCGGCGTCACGAAGACCGAGAGCCGGAGCGCGCCGGCGGGCGTGCCGTCCGAGGTGCCGTTCGGCAGCGCGGTCCAGATGATCCGTTGCTCTGCCATCGTCTATGCCGCGAACGCGCCGCAGTACTCGTCCCAGATGGCCTGGCTGGGGACGAAGTCCGCGAACGACGGGTCCTCTGAGCTCGAGCCGAACTGCATCTTCATCGTGACGTCGACGCTGACGGAGAAGAACAGGATCTCGACCTTCACCTTCACCGACGCCTTGCCGTACGCCTTGCGCGGGGGGTCGACGTACGTGAGGCCGATGTAGATCTCGATCGAGATGTGGATGATCCCGAGCACCTGCACCGAGCCGCCGGCCTGCACGAAGCCGGTGAGCTCGATCGTGTCCTGGAGCTGGTTGTTGATCTGCTTCTTCTCGAGCTTGAAGTAGATACCCGCGATGATGTGGAGCTCGCCGCTCGCGACCCCGAGGTCGATCGCGGCGTTCGCGGCGAAGTCGAGCGACGCCTCGATGAGCTCGACGCCGTCGAGGCCGAGCGCGACGCCGAAGAAGCCGCCGCCGCCGAAGAACGAGACGGTGAGGATGAACGGGTTCTCGCGCGTGCTGAAGAAGCCCTTCACGCGCGCCGCGCCCGTGTCGAACGGCAGGCGGAACTCGAAGCCGAAAGCCATGTTGCGCATGGTGAAGACGCCGACGCCGATCGCGGGGATGGCGAGTGAGTAGCTCGCTTTGATGCCCGTCTTGCTCACGTCGAGGCCGGGCACCTTCCCCGTCGATTGGAGGAACTTCTGGAGCTCCTCGACGAACTTCAGGGCCTTGCCGAACTGGACGTCGGAGATCTTCACGTCGACGGCGGGCTTCGCGTTCGACTTCGCGGTGAAGCGGACCCTGTCGAAGACGAGGATGAAGAAGTTCAGCGCGCCGTCGCCGAACAGGTTCATCTTGAAGTTCGCGAGCTCGCCCAGGACGTCGTACGTCGTCGCGCCTGGATCCTTGATCGGCGTGTAGATGACCGCCTTCAGGAGGAGCGAGGTCTTCTTGTCCTGTTCGTTGATGACCTGGAAGAAATTGCCCGGCGAGCTCTTCACCTTCGGGGTGAACTGCAATGTCGTGCGGACCGCCTCGGGCGGCTTCGTCTTGTCGTTGTTCGGGAAGATGACCTCGGCGGGGAACTTCGGGAGCTTGTCGAGCGCGCCCTGGACCTTGTTCGCGTCCTGCTGCAGCTCGTTCGGGTCGAACCCGATGAGCTGGATGATCTCGCCGAGGCTGATCGCGCCGAGGATCTTCGCCTTGAGGACGTCGAAGTACTTCAGCGGATCGAACTGCGCGGGGTTGTTGATGAGGTCCTGGATGGACTGGTACGAGCCGGGCAGCTTGCGCAGCGAATCGACGGCGTCGCCGACCGGACCGAGCTGGCGCGAGAACGCCGCGACGCCGAGGTTCGGGATCGCGACGCCGCCCGCGAGATCCTTGGGCAGGTCGACGCCGGGCAGGACGTTGTTCATCGCGATCTTGTCGACCTCGGCGAACACCTCCGCGGGATTCGCGAGCGCGTTCAGCTGGTCGAGCGAGATGTCCGGGAACCCGTTCTTGACGTAGTTCTCGGCGAGCTTGATGACGGCGTCGGGCGGGGTCGGCAGCGCGCCCGCGAGCTGGTCGAGGCCGGGCAGGCGCGCCGCGGCGGACGCCATCGCGGGGAAGAACGCGGCCTGGTCGGCACCGAAGAGCTGCGCAGCGGTCGGCGAGCCCGACGGCGGCTCCGTCCCGAAGACGATCGACGAGAGCTGGGCGGCTGTGTCGCCCACCTGCTTCGACTCCGCGAGCGCGACCTTCTGGCCGGCGAGGTCCGCGGTGCGCCGGTCGAGCGGCGCCTGATCGTAGAGCGTCGCGAGCTGCGCGCTGAGGACCGGGTCGAACGCGACGTCGCTCGCGGACGAGCCGAGCACGAACACCATCGACATGCGGAGGCTGGAATCGCGCCCGTCCCAGTCGGTGCCGACGACGTCGAAGGGGAACGGACTCCCGCCGATGTTGACCCAGAAGGCGTCCTTGTCGTGCGGGGACGGGATCGCGAGGTACTCGCGCGGCGGGATCGTGAGGTCCGTATCGATGCTCGGCGTCGTCACCGTCGTGAGGCGGACTCGCCGGAACGGGAACGCGCGCCCGCCGTTCGGCTGGAACGGCGTCGGCGCGGCGGGTGTGCTGTAGTTCTTCGTCGGTCGGCGGATGACGATGAATTCGCGCTGGTAAAGCGCCGCCTCCCAGCTCCCGGCCTGCTGCACGAACTTGCGCTCGGTGATCTTGATGAGGGAGGCGGGGATACCGAGCGGGAAGAGCACGCCCTTGTAGACGACGCGCACGTAGTGATCGCGTCCGAGCGTCGCGCGGTGGCGCCACGACTCGAGCGGCAGCGGCGACTCCCATGCGCCACCGACGTTGAGAAACGCGCCGAGCCCGGAGAGCGCGAGCGCGTCCACGTCCGCGGGCGCCGGCGTGAACGACCCGCCGCCGACGCCGCCGGTCGCGGCCTCCCAGTCCGACATGAGCCGGGTGAGGAGCACGCGGTCGGTGTTGCTGAGCGACATCGGGAAGGGGTTCGCCGGAGCGGTGAAGTTGGGCGACGTCCCCTGGAGTCCGGTCGTCCAGATCGCCTGCACCTTCGGCGTGGCGAACGGCGGCTCGGCCACGTTGCCCTGGCCGTCGAGCGTGCCGAGGCGCGTGTGCCACAGCTCGACGCGACCGTCGTGCTCGCCGGGCGCGGCGCGATGCGCCCAGCGTCCGGCGTGCTGCGGCGAGAGCAGGAGCCGCCACGGCGCTTCGATCGCGGTCTGGTCGTCCGCTGGCTGCGCGAGCGACGGCCGCACGTTGTTCGGCGGCTCGACGACCGGCGCAAGACGCGGGATCCACGTGGACCAGTCGAGCAGCGTCGCGGTCGAGAACGTCATGGGGAACGCGTTCGCCGGGATGTCGAACGCGAGGCGCGAGGGGCCCGAGAGCGAGACGTTCACCGTGCCGGGCGGCACCGGATTCGCGGGTGGATCGGCGAACACCTCTTCGCCGATCGCCTGCGGGGGGAAGGTCACGACCACGCTCACGGGAGCCTTCGGTTTCCGCGGCCGCAGGACCGCGGGACTGCCGGAGCTGTCGAGCTTCGCGTTGATGAACCCGAACTCGAGCTGCAGCTGATCGTCGCGACGCCAGAGCAGTGCGGTGAAGTCCGCACCCTGCTTCGGCTGTGGGGCGGCCTTGACCGCGCCGAGCGCATCGACGTGCAGGAGCTCCGTCGCGACGGTGCCCGCGATCGCCGCCGCGCCGCGCTTCAGGACGCTGCGACGCGTGAGCCGGCGGCCAGACGATCGCGGACGCGTTGGAGACACGCCCTTACCCTTCCCCAGCTGCATGCCGAGCCGCCGAATCCTGGACCTCCGCTCCCGCGGTGTCAAACGGGGCGCGGCGACACCATTTCATGGGGCTCGCGCCATCGAACAGCTCGGCAGACCGAGGTGCTGTGCGACGGTGGCGGGGAGCAGGGGCCCGCGTCGGCCACGAGGCTGCCGTCGTCGAAGGCGGTGGCGACGCGGTCGAGGGCGTGAGAGGATCGCAACGTCGCCCGATACTGAGGCGCGATGGCCGATCGCTCCCACATCCGCAACTTCTGCGTCATCGCCCACGTCGACCACGGGAAGACGACGCTGTCCGACCGCCTGCTCGAGCTCACGAACACGGTCCCGCTCCGACAGATGCGCGACCAGCTGCTCGACTCGATGGAGCTCGAGCGCGAGCACGGCGTCACGATCAAGGCCCGTGCGGTGCGCATGGCCTGGACCGGGCGGGACGGAGAGGTGTACGAGCTCAACCTCATCGACACGCCGGGCCACGTCGACTTCAACTACGAGGTGAGCCGCTCGCTCGCGGCGTGCGAGGGCGCCCTGCTGCTGGTGGACGCCTCGCAGGGCATCGAGGCACAGACGCTCGCGAACGCGTACCTCGCCGTCGAGCAGGGCCTCGCGGTCATCCCGGTCATCAACAAGATCGACCTGCCGAACATCGACCTCGACGTCGTGCGCGAGGACCTGCGCAGGGCGCTCGGCTTCAAGGACGAGGAGATCCTCCTCGCGTCGGGCAAGACCGGTCAGGGCGTCCCCGACCTCCTGCACGCCGTCGTCGAGCGCGTGCCGCCGCCCTCCGGCGACGGAGCGGCGCCGCTGCGCGCGCTCATCTTCGACTCGCACTACGACGCGTACAAGGGCGTCGTCGCGCACGTGCGCGTGGTCGACGGCGCGCTCGCCGCCGCCGACCGCATCCTCCCCATGGCGACGCAGAGGGCGAGCGAGCTGCTCGAGCTCGGCGTCTTCGCGCCGGAGCCGCGGCCCGTGCATGCGCTCTCCGCGGGCGAGGTCGGCTACGTCGCCACCGGGCTGAAGACCGTCGCGGACTGCCGCGTCGGGGACACGCTCACGCTCGCGGCGCGGCCGGCGGTGGAGCCGCTCCCCGGCTACCGCCCGGCGAAGCCGATGGTGTTCGCGGGCTTCTACCCCCAGCGCGCCGAGGACTACCCGGCGCTGCGCGACGCGCTCGAGAAGCTCCGGCTCAACGACGCCTCGCTCGTGTACGAGCCGGAGACGTCGCAGGCGCTCGGCTTCGGCTTCCGCGCGGGGTTCCTCGGCCTCTTTCACCTCGAGATCGTCCAGGAGCGGCTCGAGCGCGAATACGGCGTCGACCTCATCGCCACCTCGCCGTCGGTCGAGTACCGCGTCGTGACGCAGAAGGGCGACGAGATCGCGATCGACAACCCGGCGATGCTTCCGGATCCGGGCACGATCCTCGAGATCCGCGAGCCGTGGATGCGCGTGACGATCATCGTGCCGACGACGTACGTCGGGCCGATCATGGACCTCGCGCAGACGAGGCGCGGCTCGCTCGTCGACATGTCCTACGTCGACCCGACGCGCGCGATGCTCCGGTACGACATGCCGCTCTCCGAGGTCATCGTCGAGTTCTACGACCAGCTGAAGAGCCGCTCGCAGGGCTACGCCTCGCTCGACTATGAGCTCGCGGAGTACCGCGCCGCCGACCTGGTGCGTCTCGACGTGCTCGTCTCGGGCACGCTCGTCGACGCGCTCTCGGTCATCGTGCACCGCGACCGCGCGCAGCACGTCGGCCGCGGCCTCGTGTCGAAGCTGCGCGAGCTCATCCCGAAGCAGATGTTCGACGTGCGCATCCAGGCCGCCATCGGCGGGAAGGTCGTCGCGAGCGAGACGGTGAAGGCGAAGCGCAAGGACGTGCTCGCCAAGTGCTACGGCGGCGACATCACCCGCAAGCGCAAGCTGCTCGAGAAGCAGAAGGAAGGCAAGAAGCGCATGAAGATGGTGGGCTCGGTCGAGATCCCGCAGGAGGCCTTCCTCGCCGTGCTTCGGATCAGAGACGACGCGTGAAGCAGCCCAGGCTCCAGCACGAGCACCCGACGCAGCTGCGCGCCTCGACGTTCCTGCGCGCGGTCGCGGAGCGGCGCCCCGCGGCGGTGTGGGAGACGCTGTCCAGCGAGACTCGCGGGCTGCTCGAGGGCCTGTACGCCGCGCGCGCCGGCGTCTCGCTGCGCAGCGCGGCCGGCGTCGACGCGGACGGCGCGGACGCGCGGCTGGAAGGGGTGCTGTCGCCGCTCGTCGCGTCGATCGAGGCCGCGCTCGGCGGCGCCGAGCGCATCGGCGGCTACGGCGTCGCGACGGCGCGCCTCGTCGGCCGCCGCACCGCCTACGTCCTGCTGCTGCCGGACTTCGGCGACGAGCGCGTCGTCGCCGAGCCGGAGTGGAGGCCGTCGCACCTGCTCGCGTTCGTGTACGAGTCGCGCGACTGGGTGCTCGACCTCGCCAGGACGGCCGAGCTCTCCGCGGAGGCCGGATTGCCCGATCCGCTGGGAGGGATCGGGCGGTGAGCCTCGCGCTCTACGTCCACGTCCCGTTCTGCGCGTCCCGCTGCCCCTACTGCGACTTCGCCACGGCGCCGGCCACCTCGCGTCTTCGCTCGCGCTACCTGGCCGCACTGGCGCGCGAGGTCCGCGAGCAGGGGGAGGCCATGGGGCGGCCGGCGGTGGGCACGCTGTACGTCGGCGGCGGCACGCCGAGCCTGCTCGAGCCGGACGAGGTCGGCGCGCTCGGAGCGGCGCTCGCCGGCGCCTTCGACGTGAGGCTCGAGGAGGCGACGGTGGAGGCCAACCCGGCGACGCTGGACCGGGCCCGCCTGGAGGCCTGGGTCGCGCTGGGCGTCACCCGCCTGTCGCTCGGCGCGCAGTCGCTCTCGCCCCGTGGCCTGCGCGCGCTGGGCCGGACGCACCAGCCCGGCGACGTCGCGCCGGCGGTCGCCGCGGCGCGCTCGGCCGGCCTGGCCGTGAGCCTCGACCTCATCTTCGGCTGGCCCGGCCAGACCGCGGGGCTCTGGCACGCCGACCTTGACGCCGCGCTCGCTCTCCGGCCGGACCACCTCTCCTGCTACCCGCTCGAGCTCGTCCTCGAGCCCGAGGAGGCGACCGCGAGCTGGCCGGGCGCCGGGTGGTCCGCCGTGGAGCGCTGGCGGCGCGCGGCCGCGGCGAGCCAGCCGGACGAGGACGCGGTCGCCCAGATGTACGCCGCCGCGGAGGCGGCCCTCGGCGCCGCCGGCTACCGCCACTACGAGATCGCCAACTGGGCCCGCCGCGGCTCCGAATGCCGGCACAACCTCACCTACTGGCGCAACGGCGAATGGCTCGGCGTCGGCGCGGGGGCCCACTCGCACCTCTCCGGCGTCCGCTCGCGCCGGCCGGCGGCGCTGCCCGCGTATCTCGCGGCGGTCGAGCGGGGCGCGCCCCGCCTGGCGGACGCCGCGAGCGACGACGCCGTGGACGGCGCGATCCTCGCGCTGCGGCTGGACGAGGGCCTTGACCTGGTCGCCTACGCGCACCGCTTCGGCGAGCGGCACGCCCGGCGGGTCGACGCCGCGCTCCGCTCCGTCGAGCCGTACGGTCTCGTCCTGCGCGACGACGGGCGCGTCCGCCTCACCGCGCGCGGGCGACTGCTGGCGAACGAGGTGTTCGTGCGTCTCATCCCGGACGCAGCAGCGGATGCCGACGCCGCCCCGGGCCCTTCGGTCCTTGCGGTGTCGTAGCCGACGCGATATCACACTCGCGCGCACTCATCGATCAGCGCGAAAGAAACGGAGAGGCAGCATGCACGACGAGAACCGCGGCGGCGACTGGTCCGGCGAGCGCGAACCGGGCTCGGTCTGGCCGGCTCCACAGCCCCCGGCGCCGATGCCGGCGGCGCCGATGCCGACGGGCGGCATGGGCGAGAAGGGCGGCGTGGGCGGGGGCGCCATGTCCGGCGGCGCCCGCAAGAAGACGACCGCGCGGAAGAAGACGACCGCGCGGAAGAAGACCACGGCGCGCACAAAGACCACCGCGCGCACAAAGACCACGGCGCGCAAGAAGACCACCGCGCGCAAGAAGACGACGGCGCGCAAGAAGACCGCACGCCGGTCGACGGGCCGGAAGAAGACGACCGCCCGGAAGTCCGCGGGACGCAGGAAGACGACCCGCCGCCGCTAGGAAACGAAAGAAGCGGGCCCCTCGGGGCCCGCTTCTTCGTCAGTTCCTCTTGCCTCGGCCCATCCCGGGCTTGCGGCCGTGATTGGCCTTCTTGCTCCGCCAGCCGAGCTTACCCGTGGTCTTCTGCTTGCGCTGTCCCTTGCTCATGGGTGTGCGTGCCTCCGTCGAAGAGATGGAGCTGCAACGCACGCGTCGGCGGCGCGATCAGCTCGGTCACCAGCCATTGTGCCGTGTCCGCGGTCCTCGCGTCGACCGGCAGACCGACGCGCGCGCGCGCGGCCTCGAGCCGGCGCTTCGCCGAGCGCACGTCCGCGCCCACGAGCCGCGCGACCTCGGCGAGCGGACGCTCGAGGACGTCGCGCAGGACGAACACCCCGAGGTCCGCGCCGCGCAGCGCGTGGCGGCCCACGAGATCGCGAAGCCCCGCACCGAAGAGCCGGCCGGTCGCGACGGCATCACGGATGACCGTCGCGCACTCCCCATCCAGCTCTCCGATGCGGAGCAGCGCGGCGACCTCGCCGTCGGGCAGGTGTCGCGCCTGCTCGAGCGAGGCGAGGAATCGCTGGACGATGACGTCGTCGGACACCGCGCTCCGGGTGTCGCCGGGCTCGACGCCGCGGAGCCGCTCGAGGGCGGCCGTGAGCGACCGGCGCAGGCCGTCGAGGTCGCCGAAGCGCACCACCTCGACGACGGCGGGGTTCCCGAGCAGGAGGCGCGACACGGCGCGGTCACGCTCGGCGACGAGGATCACCGGCACGCCGTGCTCGCGCGCGAACTCCACCTCGATGCCGACCCCGAAGGAAGGCACGCCCGCGTAGGCGACGACGACCCGCGAGGCGGTCACGTGGGCGCGGTCGATGTCGTACACCGCGCGCGGCTCGAGGTGCGCGGCGGCGACCGGGTCGGTGACGCGCTGGGGAAGGTACGCGCGCAGGCCGGCCGCCTCGACGACCTCGGCCAGCAGCTCGTAGAAGAGGCGCGTGCGCGCGCCGTCCTCGAGCGCCGTCAGCGCGCCCGAGACGTACGCCTCGCCGGTGCCCGTCCGCGTCCGCACGTCCATGGGCGGACGATGCTGCCACGTCTGTCAAGGCCGCGGGCGATAATCCGGCCAGATGCCCGAGACGCGCCTCGCCGAGCACCTCCGGCGCTACCCGCTGTTCGCGAAGCTCTCCGACGCCGAGCTCGCGCAGCTCGTCGAGCGGATGCGGCTGCGCGCGTTCAGGCGCGGCGAGACGCTCTTCCGCAAGGACGACCCGGGCACGCACCTCTACGTCGTTCTCGACGGCGCGGTGAAGATCGCCCTTCCCGGCGAGTTCGGACAGGAGGCGCTCGTCGCGATCATGCGCACCGGCGAGTTCTTCGGCGAGCTCGCGCTCTTCGACGGGAGCCCGCGCTCGGCGTCGGCGACCGCGCTCGAGGACACCAGGGCCGCGCTGCTGGCCCGCGACGACTTCCTCGCGTTCCTCGAGACCCACCCCGCCGCCGTGCGCGTCGTGCTGGACGCGCTCGCCAGGACCGTGCGCCGCCTCTCCGACCGCGTCGAGGACCTCATCTTCCTGGACGTGCCGAGCCGCGTCGCCAAGTACCTGCTCGACCTGGCGCAGGGAGACGGCGAGGCGAAGCTCGAGCTCACTCTCACGCAGGACGAGCTCGCCGCGTTCATCGGCGCGTCGCGCGTCTCGGTGAACCGCGTCCTCGGCGACCTCGAGCGTCGCAAGATCGTCGAGGTCCGACGGCGGCACATCGTGATCCTCGACCGCGAGAGGCTCGCGAAGGAGATCCGCCTGTAGTGTCGCGCCGCCGTCCGCTGGTGCTGGTCGTCGAGGATGACGTCGCGCTGGGAGAGGTCATGGTCGACGCGCTCCGCGACGACGGCTTCGACGCGCGCCTGGCGCGGGACGGTGACGAGGCGATGCGCCGGGTCGACAGCGACGAGCCGGCCGCGATGGTGCTCGACCTGATGATGCCCAAGCGCGACGGCTTCTCCATCCTGCGCGAGCTGCGCGCGGACGGCCGGATCGGCCGCATCCGGGTGATCGTCGTCACCGCCATCTTCGGGCTCTCCGAGCGCATGTACGCGACCGAGCTCGGCGCCGCCGACTACGTCACGAAGCCGTTCGACCTGGAGGATCTGGTCAGCCGGGTCCGCGGCCAGGTCGGCCGCAGCGCGGCGTAGCCGGGCGGCGCTACGCGGCGGCGATGTCGCTCGTGCAGTGGGGGCAGCGCGTCGCGGCGTCGGCCACGGGCTCCGCGCACCGTGGGCAGACGCGCGACGGCGCCGGTGCCTCCGCCCGCACGAACGACCGCGCGATGAGGAACACGACGAACGCGACGATGACGAACGTGATGACGGTGTTGATGAACGTGCCGTAGTTGAGCGTCGGCGCTCCGGCCTCCTTCGCCGCGGCGAGGGTCGGATAACCCCGGCCGGAGAGGTCGATGAACATGCCCTGGAAGTCCGCCCCGCCAAGGAGCAGCCCGACCGGCGGCATGATCACGTCGTTCACGAGGGAGGTCACCACCGCCGCGAGCGCGGTCCCCACGACGACCGCGAGCGCCAGCGCCAGGACGTTCGCCTTGACCAGGAAGTCCCTGAATTCCGACCACACGAGGCACCTCCGCACGCGCCGCCGGGAGCGAATAGCAGTCTGGATGCCGAGCGCCCGTGCGCCAAGGGGTCCTTGACCCGTGCCCAGAGCCTTGCTAGGCTCATTAGCACTCTCATAAGGAGAGTGCTAATGGCCCAGAGAGATGAAGCCGCAGGGCTCCCCGAGCTGAACGAGCGCCAGAAGGACCTGCTCCGCGCGGTGATCCGCGAGTTCATCGCCACCGCCGAGCCGGTCGCGTCGGCCGCGCTCGTCCGCCGCTACGGCCTGGGGATCTCCTCGGCGACCGTCCGCAGCGAGCTCGCCGACCTCGAGGGCCTCGGGCTGCTCACGCACCCGCACACCTCGGCCGGCCGAGTCCCCACCGACCTCGGCTACCGCTACTTCATCGAGAGCCTCATGCCGCGCCCGGTCGTCGGGCCGGAGCTACGGCTCACGGTGAGCCACCAGTTCCAGCAGGCGCTCTCGAACACCGCCGAGTGGCTGCGACTCGCCGCCTCGACGCTCGCGCGGCTCTCGGCCGAGGCCTCGATCGTGACGGCGCCGGCGACGGGTGACTCGACCCTGCGCCATGTCGAGTTCGTGCCGATCAGCGAGCGCCGCATCCTCCTCGTCGCCGTGCTCGACGGCGGCACCGTGCACCAGCAGCTCGTCGAGCTGCCGGGCGCGGTGACGACCGATCATCTGCGCCGCCTGTCGGCGCGGCTCACCGCGTCGCTCGTGCGGCGGGGCGCGACGGCCGCGCGCGCCGCGGTGGCGGCCGAGCAGGGGGCGGACGCGCAGCTCGTCGCGTCGCTCGCCCGGGCCATCGAGGAGCACGACGACGCGCTCGCACGGGACATCTACTACGACGGGATCCAGAACATCCTGGCGCAGCCCGAGCTCGCGGAGGGGGACAGCATCCGCGACGTGCTCGGCATCCTCGAGGACCGCACGCGGCTGGCGGAGATCCTGCCGCCCGGCCTCGGTGCCGGTGAGGTGCACATCGCGATCGGCAGCGAGCACCGTGTCGAGCCGCTGCGCGGCTTCAGCCTGATCTTCGGCCGGTACGGCGCCCGGACCGACGCCGTCGGGTACCTCGGCGTGTTCGGCCCGACGCGGATGGATTACGCGCGCTCCATCGGCGCCGTCCGGTACGTGGGGACGCTCATGAGCGACCTGGCGCGCGTCATGGAGGGTCTGTAGGTGGACGACCGTGCACGCAAGGCCGAGGAGCTGCTCGAGGAGCGCGCCAAGACGCGCGGCCCCAACGGGCACTCGCAGGTCCAGACCGAGGAGCCGGTGGGCGAGCCGGCGCCGGCGGCGAACGCCGAGGATCGCGTCGTGGAGCTCACCAACGACATGAAGCGGCTCGCGGCCGATTTCGCGAACTACCGCAAGCGGAACGAGGCGGAGCGCGCGGAATTCGCGAAGTTCGCGAAAGCGGACCTCATCGCGCGGCTGCTCGACGTGCTCGATGGATACGACCGCGCGCTCGCGACGGTGCCCGAGGAGGTCAAGGGGCAGCCGTGGGTCGAAGGCATGTGGCTCGTCGAGCGGAAGCTGCGCACGGTCCTCGAGGCCGAGGGCCTGCAGCCCGTCGATTCGCTGGGGACGCCCTTCGACCCCTACCTGCACGAGGCGGTCGCGCACGTCGAATCGGACGAGCCGGAGGGAACGGTCATCGCGGAACACCAGAAGGCGTATCGCCTGCACGACCGGGTGATCCGGCCGGCGCTCGTGACGGTCGCCAAGAAGAGGGAGTGACGCACATGCCACGCGTGATCGGCATCGATCTCGGAACGACGAACTCGGCGATGGCCTACATGGAGGGCGGCGAGCCGACCGTCATCCCCAACGCGGAGGGTGGACGGATCACGCCGTCGGTCGTCGCGTTCACCAAGAGCGGCGAGCGCCTGGTCGGCCAGGTCGCGAAGCGCCAGGCCATCACCAACCCGGAGAACACCATCTACAGCGTGAAGCGGCTCATGGGCCGCCGGTTCACCGACCCCGAGGTCCAGCGCACCCAGAAGATGGTCCCCTACAAGATCCAGGCGGCGGCGAACGGAGGCGTCGAGATCGTCCTCGCGGCCGGCAAGACGCTCACGCCGCCCGAGGTCTCCGCGATGATCCTCGGGAAGCTGAAGGCCGACGCCGAGGCGTATCTCGGCGACAGGGTCACCCAGGCGGTCATCACGGTCCCGGCCTACTTCGACGACAGCCAGCGGCAGGCCACGAAGGACGCGGGTCAGATCGCCGGCCTCGAGGTGCTGCGGATCATCAACGAGCCGACGGCCGCGTCGCTGGCCTACGGCCTGGAGAAGAAGAAGGACGAGCTCGTCGCGGTCTACGACCTCGGCGGCGGCACGTTCGACATCTCGATCCTCCAGCTCGGCGAGGGCGTCTTCGAGGTGAAGGCGACGAACGGCGACACGCACCTCGGCGGCGACGACTTCGACCAGCGGGTGATCGACTTCCTGGTCGATGAGTTCCGGCGCGAGCAGGGCATCGACCTCAAGCAGGACCGCATGGCGCTCCAGCGCCTCAAGGAGGCGGCCGAGAAGGCGAAGATCGAGCTGTCGAGCGCGCAGCAGACGGAGGTGAACCTGCCGTTCATCACCGCCGACGCCAGCGGCCCGAAGCACATGACGGTCAGCATCACGCGTGCGCGGCTCGAGCAGCTCGTCGGCGAGCTCGTCGAGCGGACGCTCGTGCCCGTCAAGAAGGCGCTGCAGGACGCCGGCGTGGCGGCGGCGCAGATCGATGAGGTGGTGCTCGTCGGCGGCCAGACGCGCATGCCGCTGGTGCAGGAAAAGG
>DAIDAP010000011.1 GCA_027310565.1 Chloroflexota bacterium
GCACATGACTTCCGGGTCACGACACTAGCGAAGTCCCTCGCTGACGCTCGGGACCTCAAACCGTCCAGTGAGCGGAGCCACGGATAGCAGAGGTCGGCACGCGTACCCTTCCGCACGGATCAAGGCGCAGGAGGGCTCGCCATGCCGACCGCGACGACCATACTCGATGCGCACACCACGCTCCAACTCCGCTCGTTGGACCGGCTGTATCTGAACGCGTATGTCCCCCAGCTGCAGCGCCCGCCGCTGGTGCGCCGCTTCCTGGAGCGCGAGGGCAGCCCGATCGCCTCGCCCGCCCTCTTCGAGCAGCGCACCAGGCGGTTCATCAGCGAGCTGCGCCGCTACGCCGCCGAGCACGGCGCGGAGTGGATCGCGCTCCGCCGGCACGAGCGCAAAGAGGAGCAGTGGCGGCCGCTGTGCCTGCGGGCGGAGGCCGAAGGCCGCTTCGGCCTCGTCGCGGTCGGGGTGATCCAGGAGCGCGTGAAGGCCTGGCGCGGGGCCAAGACGGTCCTCCCGCGCGGCGGCGTGGCCTTCGACTTCCGTCGCGAGGCGGTCTTCGTGAACCAGTACTACCTGTACCTCGCCGATCCGGAGTGGGGTCCCAGCTTCATCAAGTTCTCCGGCTACGCGCCCTGGGGCGGTCGGGTCTATCTGAACGGCCACGAGTGGCTCAAAAGGGCGCTCGCGCACGAGAAGATCGCCTTCCGTCCCCTGGACAACGGCCTGCTGGAGGTCGAGCGCCCGCAGCGCGCCCAGGAGCTCGCGGACACCCTGGGGACGGAGCAGGTCCAGGCGTACCTGCGCCGCTGGAGCGCGGAGCTGCCCTGCCCGCTTTCCGCCGAGGACCGCGCCCACGGCTACGGCTACGCGCTCTCGATGATCCAGGTCGAGGTCGCCGACACCCGCGTCTTCGACCGCCCGCTGCGCGGCCGGCAGTACTTCGAGGCGACCATCGCCGAGCAGCTCGCGCTGTCGCGGCCGGAGTCCCTGTCGCTGCTGGTCGGACGGCGGATCACCCGCGCGACGCCGGGGGACTTCCGCACCGAGGTGGTCACGCCCTTCACCCTGCCGACCATCCGCTTTCAGTACAAGCGCACGACCATCAAGCAATACCTCAAGGAGGGCCGGGCGCTGCGCACCGAGACCACCTTCAACGACAGCTACGACTTCGCGATCGGCCGCGCGATCGAAAACCTCGGCACGCTGCGCGAGCGGGGGGACGCGATCAACGCGCGCCTGCTCGAGGTCGAGCGCGGCACCGAGCAGGCCCGCCTGGGCGGCCCCCAGCTGCGGGACCTCGTCATGCCGCAGCGCCGAGACGGCCGGCGCGTCGCGGCGCTGCGTCTTGGCGACCCACGGGTCATGGCGCTCCTTGCGGCGCTGGTCGCTCTGGCGTACCAGCCCGCGGGCTTTTCCAACGCCCACCTCCGGCGCATCGTCGCCGCGCTCCTTGCGCAAAGCGAGGAGGAGTACACCCGGGCGCGCATGACCTATGACCTCGAGCGCCTGGCGGGCCACGGCCTCATCGAGCGGGTGGCGCGCAGGCACCGCTACCGCCTCACGCCCGTCGGCCTGGGCCTGGCCGCCGCCTGCACCAAGCTCGCCGACCGTGTGCTCGATCCGCTCGTCGCGCGCTGCGGGAGCGCACCGCTCTCGCCACCCGGCACGCCCTGGAGGCGCCTCGAGTCCGCGCTCGACGCGCTCCTCAAGGACGCCAACATCGCGGCCTGAGTGCCAAACTTCGTGCAGGTGGTCACATCGAAGCCAAGGGAGCATGGCTAGAATCGAACCATGTCCGTACGCAAGATCGCCAGGACCGTCCAGGCGGCCCGCCGCGACGCGGGCGTCGCGCGTGAGGCGGCGAGCGACCCGCGGTTCCGCGCCGGTCTGCAGAAAGACCGCCGCGGCACGCTCCGCAGGTTCGACACCGTCGAGCAGGCGCTCCAGGACCGCGCGAAGGCCGAGAGGGCCAAGGCCAAGAAGAAGCGGTAGCCGCCTCAGATCGGCGCGCCGGTGAGGAAGAAGAGCACCCGCGCGCTGATCTCGCCCGCGAGCGCGGTCCCGAGGCCGACGTAGAGCAGCCCCGTCGACGACTGCGTGTTCATGCGCGCCGTCCACCATCCGCCGAGCGCGACGCCGAGCGTCATGAGCAGGCCCACGCCGATGCGGATGGCGAGCGCGACGACGAGGCCGGTCTGGTCCACCGCGCCGACGAGCAGGCCGCGCGACAGCGTCGTGAGCACGACCCCGATCTGCAGCGCGACCGCGGCCACGACGACGAGCGCCGCGGTCTGGAGGGGCGCCGGCGAGAGCTTCGGCGTCACGAGGTACCAGTGGCCCAGCAGCATCGCGGCGTCGGATCCGCCGAGCGCGAGCGCCCCGAGGGGGAGCGCGGCGAGCGCGAACACGTCGAAGGGCGCATCGCCCGGCCGCGCGATCGCGGCGATGCCGAGCGTCGCGAGGCCGGTGAGCGTCGTCACGATGCCGGCGACGTTCCGCAGGTCGCGCGAGGGGAGGAACGCGAGCGCGAGCTGCAGGACGGCGAGCACGAGGAGCACGACCATCGCCTGGCCGAACGAGCCGACGGCGCCGGCGTCGAGCCCGGCGCGCTCGAGCTCGCCCGGGACGAAGGTCGGGATGAGACCGACCGCCGCTGCCGCCGCGACGGCGTCGACGGCGGCGGTGAGCTTGAGGAAGCCGCCCGGGGCCTGACCCCGGCGATCGAGGAACCACACCAGGAACGCGCCGCCGGCCGCGACCTCGACGAGGACGACCGCGAGCACGAGCGGGAGAGTGACGATCGGATCGCCCTGCGGGGCTGCGGCGAGCATCGAGCGGGTCCACGGTACCGTGAAGGGCGATGGCGCGCTCCGACCACGACCGGCGCATGGCCGAGATGTTCGACACGATCGCGCCGCACTACGACTTCCTCAACCACGCGCTGTCCGCCGGCCGCGACGTCGGCTGGCGCCGCCGCGCGGTGGCCCTCGCGCGTCTGGGCCCGGGCGAGACCGCCCTCGACGTCGGCGTCGGGACGGGCGACCTCTCGCTCGCGCTGCTCGCGGCGTCCGACGCGACGGCGCGCGTCATCGGGATCGACCTCTCCGAGGAGATGCTGCGCCGCGCGCGCCGCCGCGCGGACGCCGCGGGCCTCGGGGCGCGCTTCACCGCCGAGGCCGCGAACGCGCAGGCCCTGCCGTACGCCGACGGCAGGTTCGACCGCGTCGTCGCCGCGTTCGCGGTCCGCAACTTCGGCGACCTGGACGCCGGTCTGCGCCAGATGCGCCGCGTGCTGCGCCCCGGCGGGCGCGCGGTCGTCCTCGAGCTCTCGACGCCGCCGAGCGCGCTCGTGCGGGCGGGGTTCGGGCTGTACTTCCACCACCTCTCGCCCAGGCTCGCCGCGCTCCTGGGGGGCGACCCGGGCGCGTACCGCTACCTGCCGCGCTCCGTCGCGCGCTTCCCCGGCGCCGAGGAGCTCGCGCGCATCCTCGGCGCGGCGGGGTTCGGCCGGGTCCGCTTCGAGCGTCTGGCGCTGGGCGTCGCCGCCATCCACGTCGCGGAGCCGTGACCGGAATACTCTCTTGGCGGTACCGGAGCGGGGAGGCGGGATATGGCGAAGCGCATCGCGGTCGTCGCGAAGGATCCGGCGCCGATGGCGGGGCGACCCTGGACCCGGCACTACGACGAAGGCGTGCCCGCGACGCTGACGTACCCGGACGTCACGCTGCAGGCGTTCCTCGACGACGCCGCGGAGAGCCACCCCGACGCCACGTGCACCATCTTCTTCGACGCGAAGCGCAGCTACCGGTCCATCTCCGACGCCGCCTGGCGGTTCGCGAACGGGCTGCGCCGGCTGGGCGTGAAGAAGGGCGACCGCGTCGCGATCATGCTGCCGAACACGCCGCAGTTCGTGGTCGCGTTCTACGGCGCGCTGCGCGCGGGCGCCGTCGTCGTGCCGTGCAACCCGCTCTACACCGTGCCCGAGGTGCGGCACCAGCTCCAGGACTCGGGCGCGACGACCATCGTCGTGCTCTCGCGTCTCTACCCGGTGGTGAAGGCGGCGCGCGAGGGCACCGCGATCGAGCACGTGATCGTCACGAACATCAAGGAGGAGATGCCGCCGGTCCTGCGGCTCCTGTTCACCGTCGCGAAGGAGCGCAAGGACGGGCACCGCCAGCCGTTCCAAGGCGACCCGGGGGCCGTCGCGTTCCGCGAGGTCCTCGCGGCGCCGGCCGAGCGCATCGACGCCGGAACGAAGCCGGACGACATCGCGCTCCTCCAGTACACCGGCGGCACCACCGGCGTGAGCAAGGGCGCGATGCTGTCGCACCGCGCGCTCGTCGCGAACACGCTCCAGTGCCGCGCGTGGTTCGTGGACACGGCGGACGCGCGGGCGGTGGCGATGGCGGTGATGCCCTTCTTCCATGTGTACGGGCTCACCGTCGTCATGAGCCTCGCGGTCCAGGCCGCTGCGGCGATGGTGCTCGAGCCGCAGTTCGAGCTCGAGCGCGTCCTGAAGGACGCCGAGCGGCACAAGGTGACGACCTTCAGCGGCGCGCCGCGCATCTACAACGCGATCATCAACTCGCCGCTCGCGACCAGGCACGACCTGCGCTCGATCGGCGCGTGCATCTCGGGGTCCGCGCCGCTCATGGTCGAGACGCACCGCAAGTTCGTCGAGCTCACCGGCGCGAACCTCGTCGAGGGCTACGGCCTCACCGAGGCGGCGCCGGTGACGCACTGCAACCCGCTGTACGGGAAGGGGAAGCAGAAGATCGGCACGATCGGGGTCCCGTACGTCGACGTCGAGTGCAGGATCGTGGACGTCGAGACCGGGACGCGGGAGCTGGGCGTCGGCGAGCCGGGCGAGCTCGTCCTGCGCGGGCCGCAGCTCATGGATGGCTACTACAACAAGCCCGAGGAGACCGCGCAGACGCTGCGCGGCGGCTGGCTGTACACCGGCGACATCGCGACCGTCGACGAGGACGGCTACTACGCGATCGTCGACCGCAAGAAGGAGATGATCATCGTCTCCGGCTACAACGTGTACCCGCGCGAGGTCGAGGAGGCCCTGGCGACGCACCCGGCGGTGATGGACAGCGCCGCGATCGGCGTCCCGCACCCGATCAAGGGCGAGGAGGTGAAGGCGTTCGTCGTCCGGAAGCCCGGGACGAGCGCGACGGCGGACGAGCTCATCGCGCACTCGCGCACGCAGCTCGCGCCGTACAAGGTGCCCCACGAGATCGAGTTCCGGGAGTCGCTGCCGAAGAGCCTCATCGGCAAGACGCTGCGGCGTCAGCTGGCGGAGGAGGAGCGCAAGAAGCGCGAGGGGAAGGTCGCCGCGGCTAGTTGAGGACGGCCCCGTCGACCTCGTCCGCGTCGTCGTCGCGGCAGAGCGCCTCGAGCGAGTGGTAGGTCACGCGCAGGATGACCGTCACCTCGGCGTTCGCGGCGGGCGCGATCACCGTCGCCTGCCAGGCCATCGGCCGGATGTCGAGCACGAAGCGATCGTGCGCTCGTTCGCGGCGCGTCGCATCGCGCGCGCACGGGAGCGCGCTCACCCGCGAGGAGTAGGACGGAATATGTCCGGAGTCCCTCACCTGTGAGGCCTACCCCCATCATCGTCACGAGCGGCAACGGCGCGACGGCGCTCCCCGAGGGAGTGCGCGTCCTGAGGCGGGGCGGCAGCGCGCTCGACGCGGTCGAAGCCTGCGCCCGCTACGTCGAGGCCGACGTCGCAGACACGAGCGTGGGGACCGGGGGCCTCCCGAACATCCTCGGCGTCGTCGAGCTCGACGCCTCGATCGTCGACGGGACGGCGCACCGCGCCGGATCGGTCGCCGCGCTCGTCGGTTTCGGCCACCCCATCAGCGTCGCCCGGGCGGTCATGCGGCGGACGCCGCACGTCATGCTCGTGGGCGAAGGCGCCGCACGGTTCGCCGCGGAGACCGGCGCCGAGCGGGCCAGGAACCTCACCCCGTCGACGCGCCGGCTCTGGGCCGACGCGCTGCGGCAGGTCGGCGAGACGCCCGCGAGCGTGCGGCGCGCGAAGCGGCTCCTGCCGGTCGTGAAGCGCGTCATCGCCGATCGCCTGGGGACCGTCAACTTCATCGCGCTCGACCGGCGGGGGAACGTCGCCTCGGCGGTCACGACGAGCGGCTGGGGGTACAAGTACCCCGGCCGCGTCGGCGACTCGCCCATCATCGGGGCCGGCAACTACTGCGACTCGGCCACGGGCGGCGCGTGCTGCACCGGCTACGGCGAGCTGGCCATGCGCCTGCTCACCGCGAAGACCGCGGTCGACCGGCTGGCGGCCGGGCTTCGTCCCGCGACGGTCGCGCGGCGCGCGATCGTCGACGCGAACCGCCTCGCCGACGTGCCGTTCAACGTCATCGTGCTCGCGAAGGACGGCACGCACGCGTCGGCGACGAACCGCGCGGGGCGCCGGTACGCGTTCATGACGAGCGAGATGACGGGGCCGGCGATGCGGTCTCGGGCTGCCGTGCGCGCCACACGCTCCACGCGAAGCCGGTGAGCGGCACGGCGAAGACCGCGCCCATGATGCCGCCGACGTCGGCTCCGACGAGCACGGCGAGCAGCGCGGCGAGCGGGTGGAGGCCGACCGCCCCGCCGGAGACGCGTGGCACGAGCAGGTTGTTCTCGAGCTGCTGGATGGCGACCGCGGCGACGACGACCCAGACCACGAGCGGGAAGGGCTGCGTGAGCGCGACCGCCGCGGCGACGATCCCCGCGACGATCGGTCCGACGATCGGCACGAGCTCGAGGATCCCCGCGAGCACGCCGAGGAACACGGCGTAGGGGACACCGAGCAGCGCGTACGCGACGCCCGAGACCGTCCCCACGATGAGGCCGAGCAGGAGCTGCCCGCGGACGTAGCGGCCGAAGAGCAGGCGGGCCTGCGCCTCGACGCGCTCGATCTCGGCGCGCCGCCCGGCGGGCGCGCGCTCGAGCAGCCAGCGGCGCGTGGCCGGCGCGCTCGCGAGCAGGTAGATGCCGAGCACGAGCACGAGGAGCGCGTCGACGGCGCCGGCGCCGATGCGCAGGGCGACCCGCGCCGCCTGCTGCGACCACTCGCCGAACCGCGCGCCGATCTCCTCGCCCACGCGCTGGCGCAGGTCGCCGGAGATCTCGAACCCGAGCACGTACAGGGGCTCGTCGCTCGCCAGCAGCGCCGCGTAGCGCGGCGCGTCGTCGGCGAGGTCGCGCGTCTCGCGCACGAGCGGCACCGCGAGGAGCGCGAGCGCGGCGCCGAGGACGCCGAGCGCGATGATCGCCGTGCCCAGCACGGCGACCCCGCGGCCGGTGCTGCGCTGCAGCCGCTCGGCGAGCGGGCCGAGGACGAACGCGACCACGACGCCGAGCGCCACGAGCACGATGACGCGCGCGAAGATCGCCGCGACGTCGAGCGTGAGGCGTATCGCGGTGAGCGTCAGGACGACCGCCGCCGCGGCGACCGCGACGCGCGTGACCCACCAGCGGTCGAGCGGCGGGTCGCCGTTCACAGCGCGGCCACCGCGGCCTCGAGCCGCGCGGTGGCCTCGGCCGGCGGCGTGCCGGCGGCGAAGTAGAGCGGTTCGCCGAAGACGACCTCGACCTTCCCGCGCCAGCCGTTGGCGCGGAAGGGCTCCCACGTCCGATCGAGGTGGTCGAGGATCGAGACGTTGCCGATCTTGAGCCGCATCGGCACGACGGGCGTGCCGCCCTCGACCGCGATGAGGCCGGTCCCGGACTTGAACGGCTGCGTGGGGCCGCCGAGGGTGAGCTTGCCCTCGGGGTAGATGAGCACGGAGAAGCGCCGGTCGAGCCGCGCGCCGAGCAGCTCCAGGCTGCGCCGGATCGCGCCCTCGCGCGCGAGCGGGAACGTGTTGGCGAGGATCGCCGAGACGAGCCCGCGCAGCCGGTTGCCGAAGATGTCGTCGGCGGCCGCCGCCACCGCCAGGCGCCAGCGCCAGGAGAGCGGGATCGAGGTGAGGATGATCCCGTTGTCCCAGTGCAGGCAGTGGTTCGGCACGAAGAGGACCGGGCCCCGGAGGTCCCGCAGCCGCTCGCGCCCGCTCACCCGCACCGAGTAGAAGACGCGCACGAGGGGCCACAGCAGGACCTGCTGGAGGATCAGGCCGAGCGACCGCACGAACGGCGAGAGCGGCCAGCCGAAGATGCCGGCCTCCGGCCTCGCGTCGCGCGCCTCCGCGACCATGCGCTCGAGGTCCGCGACGGTCGCGTCCGGCGCGAGCGCGGCGTCGTCGATGTACACGCCCAGCTCCTCCTCGATGACGCCGAGCAGGTCGACGCGACCGAGGGAGTCGAGGCCGACGTCGGCCGAGAGCCGCGCCGAGGGGAGCACGCCCTCCGCCGGTGCGTTCGCGACCTGCGCGACGAGGCGCTCGACCTCGGCGAGCTCGCGCACGCTCGCCGCCGCCGCGCGCGGCGGCGCCTCGGTGCCCATCGCGAGGATGCGCGCGATCACCTCGCGCTTCTTCACCTTCTGGGTCGGCGTCGTGGGGAACTCGTCGTCCGGCCAGATCGTGAAGCCCCGGATCCGCTGGCTGCCGGAGAGCTTCGCGTTCGCGTCGCGCACGATCGCCGCGGCCGCCTCGCGGTCCTTCGGCTCGAGGAACACCGCGTGCACCTGCGTCGTCTCCACGCCCGCTTCGCCCGCCGGACCGGGATCACTCCCCCGGGGGCGCTCGAGCCCCACGACGACGGCGAGCGTCGGTCGCTGCGGCGTCGCCAGCGCGGCGATGCGCGGGTCGGCGGCGAGCACGTTCTCGACGTCCTCCGGGTAGACCTTGAGCCCGTCCGGGAGCGCGATCATGTCCTTCTTGCGGCCGTGGAGCCAGAGGAACCCATCCGCGTCGATGGTGCCGAGGTCGCCGGTGTGGAACCAGCCGCCCTCGAGCGCGGCCGCGGTCGCCTCCTCGTTCTCCCAGTACCCCTTGAAGACGTTCGGGCCCCGCGCGACGACCTCGCCGTCCTCCTCGATGCGCACCTCGACGCCCGGGACCGGGACGCCCGCCGAGCCGAAGCGGTTGCGGTCGAGGCGGTTGAACGTGAGCGCGGGCGACGTCTCGGTGAGCCCGTAGCCCTGGAGCACCTCCACGCCGAGCTCGCGCCACGCGTACCCCAGCGCGGGATCGAGCGGCGCGCCGCCCGAGACGATGGTGCGGAAGCGGCCGCCGAGCTGACGATGCACGCTCGTGAAGAGCACGCGCCGCAGCGGCAGCGGCAGCCGACGCGCGAGACGCCGCAGGCGCGCGAAGAGCGCACCCCTGCCCTGAGACTCCGCGCGGCGCTCGATGGCGATGAAGAGCGAGCGCACCGCGGCGGGCGTGATCAGGATCATCGTCACGCGCCGCTCCCTGAACGTGCGCCGGATGACCGAGGGCTGCCGGCTCGTCGGGTAGACCACCGACGCGCCCGCGGCGAGGACGCACCAGAAGCCCGCGGTCTGCTCGAACATGTGCGAAAGCGGGATGAACGACAGGAGCCGCTGCTTCGGCCCGATGGGGAAGATCCGCGTCGCGGCGATCGCGTTCGAGAGGATGTTCCGGTGCGTGAGCATCGTCCCCTTGGGGTCGCCCGTCGTGCCGGACGTGAAGACGACCTCGGCGAGGTCCTCGGGGCCGATGTCCGCCTTCGGCAGCGGCTCGCGGCCGCGCGCGCGGTCGGGGAGCGTCTCCATCTCGTGGACCGGGATGCCGAGCGCGGCGGCGCGCGCCCTGGTCTGCTCCGTGACGAGCACGGCCGAGGCACGCGTGCGCCGCGCGATCTTCGCGACGAAGTCCTCGGTCGAGTTCACGTCGAGCGGGACGAGCACCGCGCCGGCCCGGAGCGCGGCGAGCATCGCGATGCCGTACTCGGGACGGTTCACCCCGAACGTCAGCACGCGGTCCCCCCGCGCGATGCCGGCGTCGGCGAGGTGGCGCGCCGCGCGCGGCACGACGTCGGCGAGGTCGGCGTAGGTCCACGCGCGCGTGCGGAACCCCGGCTTGATGATGAGGGCGTCCTTCCGGCCGAAGCGCCCCGCGGACTCCTCGAGGACGTCGTTGAGCGTGTCCACGGTCACGATGCGAGCGCTCGCAGCGCGTCGCGCACGCCGTCGCGCATGGCGGGGTAGTGCGAGAAGCAGATCGTGTCGATGTCGAGCGACGCGAGCCTGCGGATCGAGGCGCGCGCGAGGCCCATGTCGTCGGTGAAGAAAGAGTTCGGGTACGCGATCGCGCCGCGGACGCACTGGAGGATGTCGCCGACGATGACGAGGCGCCGCTCGGGCGCGTACAGGCAGATGCTCCCGGGCGTGTGACCGGGGGTGTGGAGCACGTGGAGGCCGCCGAGGACCGGGAGGACGTCGCCGTCGACGAGCGGCGCCGCGGCGCTCGGCGCGCGCGTGAGCAGCGCGATGATCGCGCCCGGCGCGGGTCTCCCCCGGAACACCTCGCGGGCGCGGATGCGCAGCCGCTCCATGTCCGCCGGATGCATGAGCACCGTCGCACCGGACGCCGCCGCGATCTCGTGCACGCCGCCGATGTGGTCGGGGTGGCCGTGCGTGCAGACGATGCGCGTGATCTCGTCGAGGCGCCGTCCGATCCGCTCGATGTGGCGGCGGAGAAGGCGGATCGACCCGCGGTGGCCCGCATCCACGAGCGTGATCTCGTCCCCGACGAGCAGGAACGCGGTCGAGCCGATGAGGGTCACCGCGTGGACGTCCGGCGCGATCTCCATCCGCCCCTCCCGCGGCCCAAGTCTATGCGCCTGCGGCGGTCGGAGATCGTCGCGGGCGGACGGTCAGCCCCCGAACGTCCGCCAGAGCAGGTTGGCGACGGCGAGCGCGAGCAGCACGACGATGACGCGGCGGAACGCGACGGCGGAGAGCCGTCCGCGGAGCGCGACGCCGATCGCGAGCGCAGCGAGCGTCGGCACGAGCCCGACGAGGCCGATCGCGACGACGTCCGCGGTGTACAGCCCCTGCAGCCCGTAGCCGACGAGCTGCACGATCGCGTTCAGCTCGAAGATGGCCGCGAGGACGAACACGAACTCCGCGGCCGGAAGACGCCGTGCGTGGAAGTACGACCCGATGATCGGGCTCGCGATGGACGTCGTCCCCTGGAGCACGCCGCCGAAGAAGCAGACGAGGGGACCCCCGACGCGGGCTCGCGGCGCCGTCGGGTCGTCCCCGAAGAGGCGGTCGCCGCGGAGCAGGAAGAGGGCGACGAGCAGCGCGATGAGGATCGCGAAGGTCCGCTCGTCCACGCGGACCAGGAGCGCCGTCCCCAGCGCCGTCCCGATCATCGACGCGACGACGAGCGGCAGGGCGCCGCGGAGCAGGTGCCGCTCGCGGACGCCCTGCGTCAGCAGCAGGGAGTTCGCCGCGAAGATCGGGATCGTCACGATCGCGACCGCCATGCGCGGGCCGAACACGCCTGCGAGGATCGGCGTCGCGATGACCGGCAGGCCGAAGCCCGCGAGCCCTTTGGCGAGACCGGCGAACGCGAGACCGAGGACGAGGGTCAGGAGGTCGAGCGCGCCCACTCGGCCTCGCCCACCAGCACCTTCCAGTCGACCGGGTGCAGCCGCTCGCTCGCGACGTAGCGCCGCCCGATCTTCGCGAGCGGCTTCCCCGCGACGCGCACGATGTCGGCGGTGTGGTCGAGTCCGCCGCCGTGCACGAGCGCCGAGCCGACGCCGTACACGTCCACCGGAACGCCGAGCTCCTCGAAGCGGCGGATCTTCGCCGCGTCGAAGCCGCCCGACGCGACGATGCGCACGTGCCGGTAGCCGGCGCCGTCGAGCGCGCCGCGCAGCAGCTCGACCAGCCGCGGCGTCACGCCGCGGAGCTCCGCGTCGCCGACCACGCCCTCGTTTCGCTCGGCCTCGCGCAGCACCGCGGCGTCCACCAGCGCCTCGCTCGTGTCCACGCGCACGCCCCACAGACGCTGGCCGAGGGCGTGTGCGACGCCGAGCGAGGTGTTCACCACGTCGTTGCGGAAATCCACCAGCGAGGTGACGTTCACGTGGCCCTCGGGCGTGCCCCGCGCGGTGAGGTGGCCGGCGTCGTCGGGCGAGCGGTTGATGAACTCGTCGAACTTGAGCGTCGCGACCGTCGTATCGCCGCCGTACACGGCGATGAGCGCGTGCGGGACGGTGCCGAGCCCCTTCGAGCCCCACCACTCGCCCTGCTCGTCGGTGGAGACGCCGATGGCGCCGCCGACGTACGCCGCGTAGCCCGACCCGGCCTGCGCCTCGTGGCCCTGGTGGCGCGCCCCGAACATGATCACCGGCTTGCCGCGCGCGGCCGCGACGACGTCGCGGGTGTTCGTCGCGACGCGCGTCCCCTCGGTGAGCGCACCGAGGTAGAGCGTCTCGAGGTGCGCGAACGACGCGTACTCGCCGTCGATGTGCATCACCGGCTCGTAGGGGTCCGCGGTCTCGCCGTCGTAGAGCGAGCGCACCTCGAGGTCCCGCCACCCGGGCTCCCACAGCGACGCGAGCTCGCGCGAGATCTCGAACACCTCCCGCGCGATCGGCTCGTAATCCTTCCACGCCCACACCGGCAGCGCGAGCCACGCGTCATAGAGACGCCGCTCGGCCCCGAGGTAGCGCTCGAAGAGCGCGCCCGCCCGCGCGCGATCCCCATAGCGGCCGGCGCCGACGTGGAGGATCGCGAGCACCTGGTCGGTGCCGACGATCACCGCGTCGCGCCGCTTCTGGAAGATCTGCATGGTCACGCGGTCGTGGCGCTCGTCGCGCTCGAGGACGAGCTTCGTGCGCGCGAAGTAGATGTCGCTCTTGTACCCGGCGCGGATCTTCTCGATCGGCAGGCGGAACACGTGCGGCCGCAGGCGCTCGGTGACGATCACCGCGTCACCACATGCTCAGGAGCATGCCGCCGTCGACCTGGAGCGAGACGCCGGTCACGTACGAGGCGCGTGGCGACGCGAGGAACGCGACGACCGCGGCGTACTCCGCGGGCGTGCCGTAGCGGCCCATCGGGATGACCTGCTCCTCGTAGCGGCGGCGCACCGCCTCCGGCGTCGTGCCCTGGCGCCTCGCGGTGTCGGTGTCGAGCTGGACGAGACGGTCGGTGGCGATGCGGCCCGGCTGCACCGCGTTCACGCGGATGCCCTCCCTCGCGAGGTCGGTCGCGATCGTCTTGAGCATCCCGTGGACCCCGGCGCGCAGCGCGTTCGAGAGGATGAGGCTCAGGTACTGCGACGGCTGGCGCACCGAGGTCGACGTGGAGTAGACGATGGAGCCTCCGCCCTGCGCGCGCATCCGCGGCAGCGCGAGGCGGGTGAGCCGCACCGCGGACATGAGCGTGAGCTCGAACGCCTTACGCCACGCCTCGTCGTCGAGGTCGTCGAAGCGGCCCGGCGGCGGGCCGCCGGCGTTCACGACGAGGATGTCGAGCGCGCCGTACTTCGCCGCCGCCGTCTGCGCGAACGCCTCGCAGCCCTCCTGGGTCGACACGTCCGCGGCGATCGGCAGGACGTCGCCCTTCGTCTTGCGGACGATGTCCTCAGCCGCCGCGGTGATCGCCGCCTCGCTGCGGCTGCACATCGCGACGCGCGCGCCCTCGCGCGCGAGCTCCTCCGCGATCGCGCGGCCGAGCCCCTTCGACGCGGCCGCCACGAGCGCGACCTTACCGGCGAGGCCGAGGTCCACGGGGGAAAGGTTAGACCGGATAGCCGGCGAGCAGCGCCACGATCACGAGCGCGGCGAGGACGAGGCGGTACGCGACGAACCAGCCGAGGGAGTGCAGCCGCAGGAAGCGGATGAGGAACGCGACCGCCGCGAGCCCGGCGACGAACGACACGGCGAAGCCGACGGCCAGGACGTCCGGCCGGGCGAACAGCGCCTCGGCCCTGCGCGCGTCGAGGAGCGTCTTCGCGCTCGCGCCGAGGATGACCGGGGTCGCGAGCAGGAACGAGAAGCGCGTCGCGTCCGCGCGCGCGAGGCCCCGCGCGAGACCGGCGGAGATCGTGATGCCCGAGCGCGAGATCCCCGGCAGCAGCGCGATCGCCTGGGCGCCGCCCATGAAGAGCGCCTCGCCGAACGACAGCGCCTCCGCGCGCCGCCGCTGCGTCCCGACGCGCTCGGCGACGACGAACACGGCCGAGCCGGCGGCCAGGCCGGCGACGATCCAGAGCGGCGAGCGCAGCGTCGTCTCGACGGTGCTCTGGAGGAGCGCGCCGGCGATCGCCGCCGGGAGCGTGCCGACGATCACGAGCGCCGGCATGCGCCAGCGGCCGCCGAGCGCGTCGGCGGCGAGCGCGATCCACGTCGGTGCGAAGTAGAGGAGCACCGCGAGCGCGGTGCCCAGATGCAGCGCGACGTCGAAGGACAGTCCGAAGCGCTCGGGGTCGAGACCGAGCGCGCTCGACGCGAGGATGAGGTGGGCGGTGCTGCTCACCGGCAGGAACTCGGTGAGACCCTGCACGAGGCCGAGGATCCCCGCGGCGACGAGGTCATTCATCCTCGATCTCCGGACCGCTCCGGCCCTCGGCTCATCTCGTCGCCGCCATGCCGAGCGCCTCGTGCGCCTCGCGCTCGTGGCCCGCGATCGCTTCGAGCTGCTTCGCCCACCCGCGTCGCTGCCCGGGGTCGAGGAAGCGCGTCGCGACGGACGCGTCGAACGGACCGGTGCCGGCCTTCGCGCACGCCTCGACGATGCGGTCGTAGGCCTCCGCCGCGCGGAGCATCTCGGCGCCGGCGGCGTTGGACAGGCGCGCGCGGTTCGCGCGGAGGAACCGTGCCGCGGCCCGCCGCTTGTCGGCGAGCAGCGTCCGCATCGCGTGGTCCCCGAAGGCCGCCGCGCCGGCGTGCCGCGTGTCCGCCCAGCGGGCGTCGTCGCGCAGGCCCGCGAGCCACGTCGCGATCGTGGTCTCGCCCGCGGCCGCGTCGCCGGCGGCGCGCGCGACCGCGTCGCGCGTGACGGCCGCGCGGTCGGGCTCGTCGGCTCGGTCGAGGAACGCGAGCAGCCCGTGCTCGGCGTCGGCGAACGCGCCCCAATCGATGCGCGTCGGCTTGTCGCTCTTGTCGAAGTACGTGCGGACGGCGAACGTGCCCGCGTCCATGTCGTACCCGACGACGAGCCCGTACTCCGGCGGCCCGGCGATCCCGCGCACCAGCGGCGGCACCTTCGCGTCGATGGCCTCGGCGGTGCGGTCGAAGACGAGCGCGCGCATCTCGTCGTCGAACGGCGGCGCGACGACGTCCGGACGCATACCGACGGAGGCCGCGCCGCGCGCGAGCGTGCCCTCGTCGAGCGGCGCCGCGGCGAGCGGGTCCCACGTCGCGGCGTCGATCGTGGTGGCGAACGCGGCACCCGACCCGCCCATGACCCATTCGTAGTCGGCGCCGGTCGCGATCGCGAGGCAGGCCGGGAGGGTGCAGTCGCGCCCCTCGCCGAAGCGGAGCGCCGGAACGTCCTTCAGCGTGCGTGCGCGTGCGGTCACGCGTCGGCCGGGAGGATGGTGAAGGCCGGTCCGCCGCGGAGCGGCCGCACCGCGCGGAAGTGGCGCTCGTCGAACGTCAGGATGCGAGTGGTGCCGGCCCGCGCGGCGAGCACGACGAGTGACGCATCCGCCAGTCCGATCGAGAGATCCCGGTAACGGTCGACGAGGTCGGCCATCCTCGCGACATCGTCGGCCTCGAACGTCTGGAGGCTGTATTCACCCGCCGCGACGGCGCGAAGGAAGGCGATCTCTCGATCGATCCCCGCGCGTGTTGCGAGCATGTAGTCGACTTCCGCCGCGACGAAGGGTGAGAGCAGGAATGGTCCGGGGTCGCGCTCCGCGACCGCACGGACCCTGCGGTGTTCGGCGTGGGCCTCGTCGGCGCCCGCGAGGATCGCGCTCGAATCGACGACGATCAACGCTCGCCGAAGCCTCGGAGGAGCTCCTCGTCGGGATGCTGCCAGAGCGTGGGGTCGCCGCTGTTGAAGAGCGGGAAGGTGGGCCGACGCGGCGACTCGTCGCGAACGAGCCTCTCGATGCCTTCACGGATGAGGCTCGCCTCGGACGTACCCCGCCGGCGCGCGAGGGATGCGAGCTTGCGCTTCAGCCCTTCCGGAAGGTAGAGGGTCGTCTTCAGCACGAGGACGTATGGTAACAGGTATGGCAGCTCGTCAGGTGCCGTTCTCCTCCGGGAACGCGTGCTTGAGCAGCGTCACGACCTGCAGCGTCACCCACTTCGACGCGTCGACCTTCGAGGGCATGCGGTCCGCGTACGGCGCGCGTCCCGCCCAGCGGCCGCGCGCGTCCTGACGCGAGAGGAGCCACGCGAGCGCCGGCTGCGCGCGGGAGTCGTCGATCGCGCCCGCCGCGTCGATCGCCCGCAGCACGAACAGGACGTCGGCCTGGTAGAAGAGCGGGAACGAGAGCTGGCGCCACAGGTAGGACGGCTCGGTGGCCGTGGGGTAGCGGCCGCGCTCGAGCCTGTACGAGAGCAGGAACTCCACCCCGCGGCGCAGCGTGCGCTCCACCTCGCGCGTGCGCGCCGTCTCGGGGAGCGCGGCGAGGCCCCAGACGAGCCGGGCGTAGCCCCACGCGCACGGCTCCTCGCCGTTGATCCAGCAGGCCGCGTCGTACTTCTTCGAGTCGCGCACGAGGCGCTGCACCAGCGGCTCCAGGCGGGCGTCGGCGCCGTAGCCGGCGAGCGCGACGTAGCGGATGACGCTCCCCACGAAGCACGACGCGCCGTGGTCGTGGCTGAAGACCCAGCCGATGCCGTGCGCCTCCGGGTCGGCGAGGTCCTCGAGCACACGCCGTGCGGCGCGGCGGATCCGCGGGTCGCCGGGGTCGGCGCCGTACTCGACGAGCAGGAGGTTCGACCAGTGCGTGCCCTGGTACTTCGGCGCGTACATGTTCGGCCCCGCGAGCGCGCCGTCGGCGCGCTGGCGCTTCAGCATCGTCGAGATCGGCGGGGACGACATCGCGCGCTGCTGCGCCTCGCGCAGCTCGGCGTCGCGCGTGCCCCGGTCCAGGACCTGACGCAGCGTGAGCGCGCGCACCGCGGGATCGCGCCGCTCGAGCAGCCATGGCACGGGATCGCCGTGCAGCAGCGACCGCCAGTCCATCACGTACCGCCGATGGAGAGCTCGGCGACGACGAGCGTGGGGCTGCCGACACCGCTCGGCCCGAACACGAGGTCGGTGCCCACGCCGATCACCGACGAGAGCAGGTGGGTGAGGTTGCCGGCGATGGTGATGCCCTGCACCGGATGCACCGGTGCTCCCTTCTCCAGATAGATGCCGGTCGCGCCGAGCGAGAACTCGCCGGAGACCGGGTCGATCGTGTGCAGGTTCAGGAGGCTGGTCACCGCGAGCGCGCGGTCGAGGCGGCGGACCATCGCGTCCGGCTCGTCCACACCGGCTTCAACGTACAGGTTGGACGGACCGATGCGGCTCGGCGACGCGTACGACGCGCGGCGGGCGTTGGCGCCGGACGCGGTGCCGAGCCTGCGCGCGGTCTTCGTGTTCGTCAGGTAGCCGCGCAGCACCCCGCGCTCGACGAGGGTGCGCGGCGCGGTCGCGATGCCCTCGCCGTCGAACGGGGCGCTGCGGAGCCCGCCGCGCCGTCGCGCGTCGTCGACGATCGTGATCCGCTCGCTCGCCACGCGCTCGCCGATCCGGTCCGCGAACAGGCTGCGTCCCTTGAGCACGTTGTCGGCGGAGAAGAGCGGCGCGATCGCGCCGAGCAGGCTCATGCTCATCCACGGGTCCAGCACGACGGGGAGCTTCCGCGTCGGGAACGGCCGGGCGCCCAGCTTCTCCACCGCCCGGCGCGCCGCGCGCGCGCCCACCTGGCGGGCGTCGAGGTCGGAGGGACGGCGCGCGCCCTCGCCGTGATAGCCGATCTGCCGCTCGCCGTCCTGCGACGCGACCGGGCTCGTCATGACGCCGACGGACGTCTCGCGGTACGCCGCGCGCACGCCGTGCGTCGTCGCGAGCGTCGTCGTGACCTCCGCGTCGCTGTAGGTCGTCCGCCGGAAGCGCCCGATGCGCGCGTCGAACGCGCGGGCCGCACGCTCGACCTCGAGGGCCAGGACGCCGCGCTCGGCGAGCGGGCGCTCCTCGAGCCCCGCCGCGTAGATGTCCAGCTCCGGCGCGTCGAGCGGCTCCGTGGCGATGCGCAGGTCCTGATCCGGCTCGGTGACCGTCGCCATCCGCCGCGCCTGGTCCACGCACGCGTCGATCCCGGAGGCGGTGAGGTCGCTCGTGTGCGCGAATCCCGCGCGCTGCCCGTCCAGGACGCCCACCCCGACGCCCCGTTCGCCGCGCGACAGGACGCTGTCGATCGCGCCGTCCTTCGTGTCGACGCTCCCCGAGAGCGCCTCGCGCAGGAACACCTCGCCGTCCCGGATGCCGGCGGCGCGCAGCGAGGAGAGCGCGCGGTCGACGACCTCGTCGCTCGACAGCCGCCGCGTCATGCGAGCTTCCCTCCGACGACGACGGAGGGGATGCGCAGCGTCGGCTGCGCGTCGGCGACCGGCGCGCCCTGCCCGTCCTTACCGCACGTGCCGGTCGAATACCCGAGATCCCAGCCCACCATGTCGATCTCGCTCATGAGCGTGGGCCCCTGGCCGACGAGCGTCGCGCCGCGGAGCGGCTCGGCGAGCTTCCCGTCGCGGATGCGGTAGCACTCGGTGATCTCGAAGGCGAAGGTCCCGGAGACGACGTCGACCTGGCCGCCGCCCATCTTCTTCACGAACACACCGTCCTTGACGGAGCGGAGGATCTCCTCGGGATCCGTCTCGCCACGTTCGATCATCGTGTTGGTCATCCGGCAGATCGGCGGGTGGCGGAAGCTCTCGCGGCGCGCGTTGCCGCTGCGCGCGATCCCCAGCTTCGCGGCGTGCTTGCGGTCCGAGAGGTAGGTCCTCAGGATCCCCTTGTCGATGAGGACGGTGCGCTGCGTCGGCGTGCCCTCGTCGTCCATCGCCGCCGTGCCGCGTTGCCCGGGGTCGCGGCCGTCGTCGACGACGGTGATGAGCTCGCTCGCGACCTTCTCGCCGATGCGGCCCGCGTAGACCGAGAGGCCCTTGAGGTTGAGGTCGGCCTCGAGCCCGTGCCCGACCGACTCGTGGATGAGCGTCCCTCCGGCCTCGCTCGACAGCACGACGGTGTACGTGCCGGCCGGCGCCGGCGCGGCGCCGGCGCTGCGCACCGCGCGCCGTGCGGCCGTCTCGGCGACCTCGCGCACGGCGTCGTCCCCGAGCATCTCGAAGCCGCGCGTCCCGCGGATGGTCTCGAAGCCCGACTCCAGCACGCCGTCCTGCCTCGCGACGACGTGGACGGCGACGCCGAGGCGCACACGGGTGTCCCTCCGGGAGAGCCCCTCGCTGTTGGCGACCCCCACGTCCTGGACGCTCTCGGCGTACGTGGCCGTGACCTGCACCACTCGCGGGTCGATCGCGCGCGCCGCCTGGTCCGCCAGGCGCAGCAGGGCCACCTTGCGCTCGACCGGCACGCCGCGGGGGTCGATCGCTACCGAATGTGGTCGCAGGAGCTCGTCCGGGACGAGGCTGGCGGCCTCGTGCAGCTCGCTCTCGTCGGCGACGCTCGCCGCGGCGCGGCCCGCGAGCGCGACGAGGTCGTCGCCGTCGGTCACGTTGCCGGCCGCGTACGTCGTGCGGTCGCCCCGCGTCACGCGGATGCCCGCTCCCTGGTCGACGCCGGTGATCGCGTCCTCGATACGTCCGTCGTCGAGGACGAGCTGCAGCGTCTCGTGCCGCTCCCAGAAGAGCTCGGCCCACGCACCACCGCGGGAGAGCGCGGTCCGCAGCGCGCGTCGCGCATCGGACGCGCTGATGACAGGCGGACGCGTGACCGTGAGCGTCGTGGTGGTGCCCTCTCCCCTTGCCGCCGGCCGGCGACCGGGAAATGGTACGACCGCTCAGGACCCCACGACGGTGACGATCAGGTGACGCTCACGCGGGCCGTCGAATTCCGCGAGATACACACCCTGCCACGTGCCGAGGTCGATATCACCATCCTGCACGGGGAGCGTGACGCTCGATCCGACGAGCACGGACTTGATGTGCGCGTCGGCGTTGCCTTCCGCGTGCTGGAACGCGCCGCTCCTCGGGACGAGCGCGTCGAGATGCGAGAGGAGGTCGCGCTGGACCGCCGGGTCGGCGTTCTCGTTGAGGAAGACGCCAGTCGTCGTGTGCCGCGTCGAGACGACGCAGATCCCGTCCGCGACGCCCGAGGCGCGCACGGCCTCGCGTACGCCCGAGGTGACGTCGACCGTCGTCGTGCGCGACCGTGTCGAGATCGTCAGGCGCGCGCGATGCGCGCTCACGACGTCCGCTCCCGGAGGATGCGCGCGAGGACCGGTGTCGCGACGTTCCCCCCGCTCGTCACGAGCACCGTCCGGCGGCCGCGCACGTCGACCTTGCCCTCGCGGATCGCCGCGAGTGGCGCGGCCCCGGAGGGCTCCACGAGCAGCGCGAGCCGGTCCAGGAGCTCGAAGGTCGCCGCCTCGAGGGACGCGTCGCTCACCGTCAGGTACTCGTCGATGTAACGGCGGCCGAGCTCGACGCTCATGGGCATCGTCGACCGCGCGACGAGCTTGTCGGCGACGCTGCGCGGCCGCTCCAGCACCACGGGTGCGCCCGCCCGGACCGAGCGGCCGACCTCGTCCGAGCCCTCCGGCTCGACGCCGATCACCCGCGCGCCCGGCCGCCCGCTCTTCACGGCGAGCCCGATGCCGCCGGAGAGGCCGCCGCCGCCGACGGCGACCACGACGGTGTCCACCTCGGGCAGGTCGTCCAGGATCTCGAGTCCGATCGTGCCCTGGCCCGCGACGACGAGGGTATCCGCGTACGGGTGGACGAACGTGCGGCCCTGCTCGCGCTCGATGCGGTGCGCGAGCACCTCGGCGTCGTCGAAGACGTCGCCCTCGAGGACGACCTCGGCGTCGTAGGCGCGGCACACGCCGACGATCGTCGGCGAGACCGCCCGCGGCATGACGACCGTCGCCGACGTCCCCAGCGTGTGCGCCGCGAAGGCCACGCCCAGGGCGTGGCTCCCGGCGGACGCGGCGACGACGCCGCGGCGGCGGGCGTCCGCGTCGAGCGAGGCGATCTTCACCAGCGCGCCGCGGGCCTTGAACGCCCGCGTCGGCTTGAACGCCTCGAGCTTCAGGTAGACGCTGCCGCCGAGCTCGCGCGAGAGGAGCGGCGACCATTCGAGCGGCGCGCGCGGCAGGTACCGATCGACGGTCGCGCGCGCGGATCGCACGTCCTCGATCGTGGGGAGCCGGTCCACGCGGCGACGATAGCGATACTTCGTCCGTGCGGACGTGGGGAGAGGCGCGGGCCTCGGCGATCGCGCGCCTGCGCGGCGGCGTCGATCCGCGCACGGCGGCGCTCGACGCCGACGTGCTGCTCGCCTTCGCGCTCGGCGTGGGGAAGGAGGAGCTCTTCGCCCACCCCGAGCGCCGGCTCGGGCCCGACGACGACGCCCGCTTCACCGCGCTCGTCGAGCGCCGTGCGCGCGGCGAGCCGGTGGCCTACCTGCGCGGGTTCAAGGAGTTCTACGGGCTGCGCTTTCGCGTCGACCACCGCGTGCTGGTGCCGCGTCCCGAGACCGAGACGCTGGTGGACGAGGCGCGCGCGTTCATCGGCGGCCGCGCGCTCACGGTCGTCGACGTCGGGACGGGCTGCGGCGCGATCGCGTGCGCCATCGCGGCGCACGAGCGTGGCGTGCGCGTGATCGCCGTCGACGCGTCCCCCGACGCGCTCGCGGTGTGCGAGGCCAACGCCCTGGCGCTGGGGGTCGCCGAGCGCGTGGAGCCCCGGCTCGGCGACCTGCTGACGCCGGTCCGCGAGCGCGTCGACGTCGTCTGCGCGAACCTCCCGTACCTGCCCGAGCGGGCGCTCGAGCATCTCGTGGGCGAGCGCACGTCGCTCGCCTTCGAGCCGCGGGCGGCGGTCGCCGCCGGCGACGACGGCCTCGCGCTCATCCGCCGCGCCGTCGCCGACCTGCCCCGGGTCCTCGCGCCGGGGGGCGCCGCCTTCTTCGAGTGCGACCCGCCGCAGACCGCGGAGGTCGCGCGGGACCTGGAGGCGATCGGCCTGGCCCCGACGGTGGCCCGTGACCTCGCCGGGTCCCCGCGCGTTGTACGTGGTGTGGCACGCCACGCGCAGGAAGCCTGACGTGCGCTCGTCCGTCCGCGGCTACGGCGACCGGGGTCCGCTCCTGTTCACCGTCGCGGTGGCGATGCTGCTGCTCGTCGCGTTCTCGGTCTTGTCGCCGGGCCGGGGCGAGACGCGGGCCGAGGACGCGTCGCCGAGCGCGAGCGCGACGCCGGACAGCCGCGCCTCGTACCTCGGGCCTTCCGCCCGGGCCCCGCAGCCGGACGAGCTGCACAGCCAGTGGGTCAGGCAGTCGGCCGATCCGGTCATCGGGCTGGGTCAGACGGCGAGCGTCAGCATCGTGTTCAAGAACACCGGCAGCGGGCGGTGGATCAAGGGCAGCCCGTCCGAGGTGCGGCTCGGCGTGAAGGGCGATGCGACCACGTTCGCCGACGCCGGGCTCGCCTCGAAGTGGCTCTCCCCGACGCGACCCGCGGCTCAGACGGAGGCCGAGGTGCTCCCCGGCGCCACGGCGACGTTCACGTTCGACGTCAAGGGCGCCAAGCGCGGGACGTTCAGCCTGGCGCTCCGACCGGTGGTCGACGGCGTCGCGTGGCTGGAGGACGACGGCGTCGACGTGACCGTGACGGTCCGCTGACGGTCCGCTGCCCGAGAGCATCCCCGGCCGCCGCCCTTGTCCGCGAAGAGCGTGTCGATCCTCCCCGCGCGCCTATCATCGTGCCGTGAAGACGCGCCTCCTTCAGGCGGATGCGCCGGGGGCGGTGGAGGAGGCGGCGGCGGCCCTCGCGCGCGGCGAGCTCGTCGCCTTTCCCACCGACACCGTCTACGGCCTCGCGGCCGGTCACGACCACCTGCGCAAGCTGTACGACGCGAAGGACCGGCCGAAGGACAAGCGCATCCCGGTGCTGCTCTCCGACGCGGCGAACCTCGAGGCGAGCGCGATCGTGACGCCGGCCGCCCGCGTCCTCGCGCGTCGGTTCTGGCCCGGACCGCTCACGCTGGTGCTCGTCCGGCCGCGCCGCGGGACGCAGGCCTACCGGGTCCCCGACCACGCGCTCGCGCGTCGCCTCATCGCGGCGAGCGGCGGCGGGCTGCCGGTGACGAGCGCGAACCGCTCGGGCGGGCCCGACGCGCGCACCGCGCAGGAGGTGCTGGCTCAGCTCGAGGGCCGCGTCGCGCTCGTGCTCGACGGCGGCGCCACGCCCGGCGGCGTGGCCTCGACCGTCGTCGATTGCACCACGGATGAGCCGAAGATCCTGCGCGAGGGCGCGATCCCCGCCGCGCGGATCCAGCGTGCGCTCCAGGCGGTCGCATGAAGGTCGGGATCGCGGCCGATCACGCCGGGCAGCTCCTCAAGGCCTCTCTTCTCGCGCACCTGCGCGCGAAGGGCCACGAGGTGCGTGAATACGGGCCGCCGCCGGACCCCGACGACGACTACCCGCTCATCGCCCGCGTGCTCGGCGAGGCCGTCGCCCGCGGCGAGGTCGAGCGCGCGATCTTCTGCTGCGGCTCGGGCATCGGCCCGGCGGTCGCGGCGAACAAGATCGCCGGCGTACGCGCGGCGGTCGTGGAGAACGAGTGGAGCGCCCGTGATGCCGTGGAGCACGTCGACGTGAACCTCCTGACCCTGGGCGAGCGCGTCATCGGCGGCGAGCTCGCGAAGAGCATCGTCGACGCGTACCTCGGGGCGAGGGTGCAGGGCGGCCGCCACGAGCGGCGGCGCAAGCAGATCGAGGCGATGGAGGCGCGACCGATGACGACCGCGGATGGCACGCAGGGCGTGCGGAGGGGCGTATGAGCCTGTTGTCGCAGTACCTCGAGAGAGTCGGCGGCTCTCCGGAGCCCGCGCCGGCCGCGCTGTACGCGATGCTCGACCACATCGCATCGGTGTCGCCCAGCGTCGCGGCGGCCGTGGTGCACGAGTTCGACGACCAGCGCACGAACCTCAAGCTCATCGCGAGCGAGAACTACTGCTCGCTGGCCACGCAGTTCGCGCAGGGCACGCTGTTCACCGACAAGTACGCCGAGGGCTATCCCGCGCATCGCTTCTACGCCGGGTGCGAGAACGTCGACGACGTCGAGAGCGAGGCGGCGCGCCTCGCGTGCGAGATCTTCGGCGCGGAGCACGCGTACGTGCAGCCGCACTCGGGTGCGGACGCGAACCTCCTCGCGTACCTCGCCATCCTCACGACGCGCGTCGAGAACAAGATGCTCGCCCGTCTCGGCATTGAGGATCCGTCGAAGGTCTCGCGGGCAGACTGGACGCGCGTCCGCGAGGCGACGCACGGGCAACGCCTCCTCGGGCTCGACTACTACTCGGGTGGCCACCTCACGCACGGGTATCGCCACAACTACTCGAGCCAGCTCTTCGACGCGTACACGTACACCGTCGACCCCAAGACGATGCTGCTCGACCTCGACGAGGTCCGTCGTCAGGCGCGAGAGGTCAAGCCGCTCGTCCTGCTCGCCGGCTACAGCGCGTATTCGCGGAAGATCGACTTCGCGAAGCTCCGCGAGATCGCCGACGAGGTCGGCGCCGTGCTCATGGTGGACATGGCGCACTTCGCGGGGCTCGTCGCGGGCAAGGTCTTCGACGGCAGCTACGACCCGGTGCCGTTCGCGCACGTCGTCACGACGACGACGCACAAGACGCTCCGCGGTCCGCGCGGGGGTCTCGTCCTCTGCACCTCCGAGTTCACCGAGGCCGTCGACAAGGGCTGCCCGATCGTGCTCGGCGGGCCCTTGCCGCACGTCCTCGCCGCGAAGGCGGTCGCGCTGCGCGAGGCGAGCCAGCCGGGCTTCCGCGAGTACGCGCGGCGCATCGTGCAGAACTCGCAGGCGCTCGCCGAGGCGTGCCTGTCCGAGGGCATGGACGTGCTCACGGGCGGCACGGACAACCATCTCCTCCTGCTCGACGTGCACGAGAGCTTCGGGCTCACCGGGCGGCAGGCCGAGTCGGCCATCCGCGAGTGCCACATGACGCTCAACCGCAACGCGCTGCCGTTCGACGCGAACGGCCCCTGGTACACGAGCGGGCTGCGGGTGGGCACGCCCGCGGCGACGACCCTCGGCATGACGCCGTCGGACATGCGCGAGGTCGCGAAGGTCTTCAAGCTCGTGCTCTCCAACACGAAGCCGGCGACGGTGCAGAAAGGCCCCGAGGCCGGACAGCCGAGCCGCGCGCGCTACGAGATCGATCGCGCCGCCGCGGAGTCGGCGCGCGAGCGGATCGCGGCGCTGCTCGAGCGCTATCCCGTGTATCCGGAGATCGACCTCGACCTCCTTCGCGAAGCCGCCGCGCGGTGGGGTCCGGCCGCGACGCCGGCCGCCAAGCGCGCGGCCACGGTCGCCCACTGAGCACGGCGCAGCTCCACGTCTCGGCGCACCCGCTCGTGCGGGAGAAGGTCACGCGCCTGCGTGACGAGCGCACCGAGCCGCGCACGTTCCGCGCGCTGGTCGCCGAGATCGCGACGCTCCTGCTCTACGAGGCGACCGCGGACCTCCCGATGCAGGAGACCGAGGTGCGCACGCCGCTCGCGGCGGCGAAGGGCGTCCGGCTCGCCGAGCCGCTCGGCCTCGTGCCGGTGCTGCGCGCGGGCATCGGCATGGTCGAGGCCGCGCTCGAGCTCATGCCCGACGCGCAGGTCTGGCACATCGGCCTCTTCCGCGACGAGCGCACGCTGCGGCCGATCGAGTACTACAACAAGCTCCCCTCGGAGGCGACGGTGCAGGTCTGCCTCGTGCTCGACCCGATGCTCGCGACCGGCGGCTCGGCCGTCGCGACGATCGACATCCTGAAGAGGTGGGGCGCGCGCCGCGTGAAGTACGTCGGCATCATCGCCGCGCCCGAGGGGGTGCGCGCCCTCTCGAGCGCGCACCCCGACGTCGCGATCCACGTCGCCGCGCTCGACGAGCGGCTCGACGAGAAGGGCTACATCGTCCCCGGTCTCGGCGACGCCGGCGACCGCCAGTTCGGGACGGGCTGACCGGGATAACGAGCCCGCGCGCGGTGTCCTCCCCATAGACTCGTCGCCGATGCGAGAAAGGGCCGACGCGAGCCAGGGCCGCGCGCCCATGAACCACGGCGAGATCGTCAGCTTCATCTGGGGCGTCGCGGACCTCATCCGCGACAGCTTCCGGCGGGGCAAGTACCAGGACGTCATCCTCCCGCTCACCGTGCTGCGGCGCCTCGACTGCGTCCTCGCGCCGACGAAGGAGAAGGTCCTCGGCCGAGAGGCCGAGCTCAGCGCCAGGAAGCTCGAGAACCGCGACCAGCAGCTCCGGCGGGCGTCCGGCTTCGCCTTCTACAACACCTCGCGCTACGACTTCGACAAGCTCCTCGCCGACGCGCCGCACGTCGCGGCGAACCTGCGCAACTACATCGCCGGGTTCAGCCCGAACATGCGCGAGGTGCTCGAGCGGTTCGACTTCGACAACACCATCACCAAGCTCGACGAGGCGGGCCTGCTGTTCCAGGTGCTCCAGCGCTTCCGGAGCGTGGACCTGCATCCGGACAAGATCGACAACGCGACCATGGGCACGATCTTCGAGGAGCTCATCCGCAAGTTCAACGAGGCCCTCGACGAGAACCCCGGCGAGCACTTCACGCCGCGCGACGTCGTCCACCTCATGGTCGACCTCATGCTCGCGGGCGACGAGACCCGCATCCGCACGCCGGGAGCGGTGCGCACGGTGTACGACCCCTGCTGCGGCTCGGGTGGGATGCTCACGATCACGAAGGAGCACGTGCTGCGCGGGGTCCGCAGGAACGGCGAGGTGCTGCGCCCGCCGATCAACGCGGCCGCGGAGATCCACCTCTTCGGCCAGGAGGTGAACCCCGAGACGTGGGCCGTCTCCCGCTCTGACCTCTTCATGAAGGACCCCACCGGACGCGATGCGGACAACATCGCCTTCGGCAGCACGCTCTCGAACGACCGCCACGCCGCGAGCCACTTTGACTACCTCATCGCCAACCCGCCGTACGGCAAGGACTGGAAGCGCGACGAGGACGCGGTGCGGGCGGAGCACGAGCGCGGCGCGGCCGGGCGCTTCGCGCCCGGGCTCCCGCGCATCAGCGACGGTCAGCTCCTCTTCCTGCTGCACATGCTCGCGAAGGCGAAGGACAGGAAGGAGGGCGGCTCGCGGATCGCCATCATCATGAACGGCTCGCCGCTCTTCACCGGCGACGCCGGCAGCGGCGAGAGCGAGATCCGCCGCTACGTGCTGGAGAACGACCTGCTCGAGGCGCTCATCGCGCTGCCCGAGCAGCTCTTCTACAACACCGGCATCGCCACGTACGTGTGGGTCGTGACGAACCGCAAAGCGCCAAAGCGGCGCGGTAAGGTGCAGCTCATCGACGCGACGTCCTTCTGGGTGCCGATGCGCAAGAGCCTCGGGGACAAGCGGCGCGAGATCCCGCCCGAGCGGCGCGACGAGATCGTGAAGATCCTCACGGAGTTCAAGGAAGGCGAGACGAGCAAGATCTTCCCGACGACGCAGTTCGGGTTCCGGAAGATCACGGTCGAGCGCCCGCTCCGGCTCAACTTCCAGGCCACCCCTGAGCGCGTCGCCCGTCTCGACGAGGAGCGCGGCTTCCAGGCGCTCGCGCAGTCGAAGAAGAAGGATGCGGCCGGTGCGAAGGAGCAGGCCGAGGGGCGTGCGCAGCAGGACGCCATCCGTGCGCTGCTGAACTCGCTTCCGACGACGGTCTACCAGGACCGCGACACGTTCGTGAAGGTCCTCGAGACCGCGGCGCGCAAGGCCGACATGAAGATCGCGGCGCCGGTGATGAAGGCGCTCCTATCCGCGCTGTCTGAGCGCGACGAGTCGGCGGCGGTGTGTCGCGACCTCGACGGCAGACCCGAACCCGACCCGGAGCTGCGCGACACCGAGAGCGTGCCGCTGTCCGAGAGCGTCGAAGCGTTCTTCGAGCGCGAGGTCAAGCCCCATGTCCCCGACGCCTGGATCGACCGCGAGAAGCGCGACGAGAAGGACGGCGAGGTCGGGCTCGTCGGCTACGAGATCAACTTCAACCGCTACTTCTACCGCTACCAGCCGCCGCGTCTGCTGGAGGAGATCGATGCGGACATCCGCGCGCTGGAGAAGGACATCGTCCGCATGCTGGCGGAGATGACCGGAAGCGTCATCGGCAGCGAAGAGTGATGGCGGCTGCCGGGGTCGCTTATGGGTCACATCCGCGTTATAGGCCCTATCCGCAGTGTCAGGAGACGAGCGTCGAGCAGCTTGCGTGCATCCCAGCGCATTGGCGGGCCGAACGCCTTGGCCGCATCGGCACATTCTCGAAGGGCTACGGCGGTAACAAGGGCGATGAGGTTCCCGAAGGCATACCGTGCGTTCGCTACGGCGACCTCTACACGACGCACCGCTACTTCATCACGTCGACGCGGCGGTGCATAAGCCCCGAGCAAGCGTCCGCGTACGCGTCCGTCCGATACGGCGAGGTGTTGTTCGCGGCCTCTGGCGAGACGTTCGAAGAAATCGGCAAGTCCGCCGTGTGCCTGATCCGGCCCGATGTCCGGTGCGGCGGCGACACGATTATCTTTCGACCCAAGGTCGAGTTCCTCGCGCGGTTCCTCGGGTATGCGACTGACTCACACTCAGCAGCGGCGCAAAAGGCTGCGATGGGTACCGGGACGACGATTAAGCACATCGCCGCTGACCGCCTGAAGTCACTTGTGATCGCAGTGGCACCGGTTCAGGAGCAGGGCGCCATCGCGTCATTCCTCGATCGCGAGACCGCGAAGATCGACGCGCTGGTGGCGAAGAAGGAGCGGCTGATCGAGTTGCTCCTTGAGAAGCGCACTGCGCTCATCGCCAGGGCAGTGACCGAAGGCCTTGACCCGCAGGTTCCAATGAAAGACTCGGGCGTCGAGTGGCTCGGGAAGATTCCGGCCCATTGGACTACGAGACGTCTCCGGAGCACGGTGCTGGCTCGCCAGAACGGGGTTTGGGGCGAGGAGCCGGACGGGGTCGATGATCTCCCATGCATCCGTGCCGCCGACTTCGACCGTCTGATGTTCCGCGCCACGCTCGCTGGCGCTCCGTTGCGCTCGATCAAGCAACGCGACGCAGAGACTCGTGGCCTCCGAGCTGGCGATCTCTTGATTGAGGGATCTGGAGGCGGAGAGGAGCAGCCCGTTGGGATGGTTGTCCTCTATGACGACAAGACGTCCGCCGTCTGTTCGAACTTTGTGGGTCGCATCACCGTCGCACCAGGGTTCTCTCCGAGATACCTGACGTACCTGCACGCGGCTCTCTACGCTATCCGCTTGACGACTCGGTCGATCAAGCAGACCACGGGCCTTCAGAATCTTGACAGCGAGAGCTACCTAAACGAGGTCGTCGCACTCGCACCAGAACCGGAACAGATTGCCATCGCCGCACATCTCGATCGAGAGACCTCGCGTATCGACGCTCTCGTCGGAAAGGTCCGCGACGCCATTGCTCAGCTGAGGGAACTCCGGAGCGCCACTGTTTCCGCGGCGGTGACGGGCAAAATCGACGTGCGCAGGGAGGCAGCCACCTGAGGCGACGAGGAGCGCGTCCTGTGCTCTTTTCAAGACAAGGCTATTCCGCTAATAATGATGGCCCTTGATCTCACCGCCGAAAATAAGAGAAGCCAAGGCTCCGAGTAGGCGCCAGCCGCACGGCCGCCGCATCCGGGCCGCGGGCGGGTACAGGCCGTATGTTCCCGCGCCCCTCCCGCCGCGCATCGAATGGACCGCCGCACTCGCCGCGCGCCTGTCCGACGCGGACCGCGCGGTCGGACGGCTCGCCGGGGAGGGCCGCCGCCTCGCGAATCCGCACCTGTTGCTGCGCCCCTTCGTCCGCCGCGAGGCAGTGCTCTCGAGCCGCATAGAAGGCACGCAGGCGACGCTCGGCGAGCTCCTCGCGGCCGAGGCGGGCGCGGCGGTCGAGCGCAGCCCCGACGACCTGCGCGAGGTCGGCAACTACGTCGTCGCGCTCGAGCAGGGCGTGAAGCGCCTGCCGAAGCTGCCGCTGTCGCTGCGGCTCGTCCGCGAGCTGCACGGCACGCTCATGCGCGGCGTGCGCGGCGATGCCGCGACACCGGGCGAGTTCCGTACGTCGCAGAACTGGATCGGCCGCCCGGGCTCGACCCTCGCGAACGCGAGCTACGTCCCGCCGCCGCCCGATCGGCTCATGGAGTGCCTCGGGCCGTGGGAGAGGTTCCTCCACGACCGCGCCCTCCCGCCGCTCGTGCACGCGGCCGTCGTGCACGCGCAGTTCGAGGCGATCCATCCATTCCTCGACGGAAACGGGCGCGTCGGGCGTCTCCTCATCACGCTCCTGCTGGTGGAGCGGGCCGTCTTGCCCTCGCCGCTGCTGTACCTCAGCGCGTTCTTCGAGGCGACGCGGCGCGAGTACTACGCGCGGCTCCTGGCGATCACCGAGGAAGGCGCGTGGGAGGAGTGGCTCGACTACTTCCTGCGCGGCGTCGCGGAGCAGTCCGAGGACGCGCTCACGCGCATTCAGCGCATCGACGAGTTGCTCGTCCGCTGGCGCGAGCGGCTCGTGGGCACGACCTCACGCCTCCCCGAGCGCGCGCTCGACCTCTTCGTCGCGAATCCCTTCTGGTCGGTGGGCAAGCTCGCCGAGCGCACCGGTGTCGCCTTCACGACAGCGCAGCGCGCGATCGACCGGCTCGAGGGGGAGGGCATCGTCGCGCTCGCGACGGAGGCCAAGCGCAACCGCGTCTACTGCGCGCGCGCGATCCTCCGGGTCCTCGAGGAGCCGTCGCGCGTCGGCACGGCGCGCGGCCGGAGGACGACCGCATGACCGTACGGATCGCCGAGCGCGCCTTCGAGGACGCCATCGAATGCGGCCTTCTGCGCTTCGGTCCCGACGCCTGTGCCGCAGAGGCGCCCGCCATCGGCGAGGCGACCGGGCCGTACGGCGAAACGCCGCCGGGCGGCTACCACCGGCGGCGGCCCGAGGAGTACGACCGCGCGCTCTGCCTCCTGCCGCGCGACGTCGTGGACTTCGTCCTCGCGACGCAGCCGCGGGAGTGGCAACGGCTCTCCGAGCACCACGGCGCGGCGGTGCGCGAGCAGCTCCTGCGGCGGCTCGCCGCCGAGATCGAGCGCCGCGGCGCCCTCGACGTGCTGCGGAACGGGGTCAAAGACTCCGGCGTCAAGGTCCGCCTCGCGTTCTTCCGGCCGGCCAGCGGCCTGAACGAGGAGACCCGTCGCCTGCACGCGGCGAACCTGTTCTCGGTGGTGCGTCAGGTCCGCTACAGCGCGAAGAACGACAACTCCATCGACCTCGTCCTCTTCCTGAACGGCATTCCCATCTTCACCGCCGAGCTGAAGAACCCGCTCAACGGGCAGGACGTCGAGGACGCGATCCACCAGTACAAGACCGACCGCGACCCGCGCGAGCCGCTCCTCGCGTACGGCCGCTGCCTCGCGCACTTCGCCGTCGATCCCGACCTGGTGTACGTCACGACGAAGCTCGCAGGCCCGAAGACGCGCTTCCTGCCGTTCAACAGGGGGAAGTTCGGCGGTGCCGGCAATCCGCCGGTCCCGCCGACCGCGAGCGGCTACGCCACCGGCTATCTCTGGGACGAGATCTGGGCGCGCGACAGCGTGCTCGACCTCGTGCGTCAGTTCATCCACGAGATCGAGGAGGAGGACGAGAACGGGCGCAAGACCGGGCAGCGATCGCTCATCTTCCCGCGGTACCACCAGCTCGAGGCCGTGCGCGGCCTCGTGGCGGATGCGCGCGCCGCGGGCGCGGGGCAGCGCTACCTCATTCAGCACTCCGCGGGGAGCGGAAAGAGCTTCACCATCGCCTGGCTCGCGCACCGGCTCGCGACGCTGCACGACGCCGGCGACCGGCGGGTGTTCGACTCGATCGTGGTGATCACCGACCGCCGCGTCCTCGATCGCCAGCTCCAGAGCACGATGCGCCAGTTCGAGCAGACGCTCGGGGTGGTGGAGAACATCGACACCACGTCACGCCAGCTCAAGGAGGCGCTGGAGGCGGGGAAGACGATCATCGTCACCACCCTCCAGAAGTTCCCGGTGATCGCGCGTGAGATCGGGGAGCTTCCGGGGAAGCGCTTCGCGGTGATCGTCGACGAGGCGCACTCCTCGCAGTCCGGCGAGAGCACGAAGAGCCTGAAGGCCGTCTTCGCGGCGCGATCGCTCGCGGAGGCCGAGGCGCAGGAGGCCGGCGCGCAGTCGCCGGAGGAGGAGCTCGAGGACGCCGTCCTCGCGGAGATGGAGAAGCGCGGCTGGCTGCCGAACCTGTCGACGTTCGCCTTCACCGCGACGCCGAAGTCGAAGACGCTGGAGCTCTTCGGCACGAAGCGGGCGGATGGGAGCTTCGGCCCGTTCCAATTGTACTCGATGCGCCAGGCGATCGAGGAGGGCTTCATCCTCGACGTGCTCGCGACCTACACGACGTACGCGACCTACTGGCGGCTCCTCAAGAAGATCGAGGACGATCCCCGCTACGACAAGAGGAAGGCCGAGCGGCTGCTCCGGTCGTTCGTTGATCTGCACCCGCACGCGATCAACGAGAAGGTGCGGATCATGGTCGAGCACTTCGCCGCGCAGGTGCAGGGCGAGATCGGCGGCAGGGCGAAGGCGATGGTGGTCACGCGCTCCCGGCTCCACGCGGTGCGCTTCAAGCTCGCGATGGATGCGTATCTGAAAGAGCACGGGTACCCCTTCGGCACGCTCGTGGCGTTCTCCGGCACGGTTCGCGACGGCGGCCGTTCCTACACCGAGAGCGGGATGAACTCGCTCGGGCGGAGCGGGACGATCGGCGAGAGCCAGACGGCGCGCGAGTTCGCCAAGCCCGAGTACCGCCTTCTCATCGTGGCGAACAAGTTCCAGACCGGCTTCGACCAGCCGCTCCTCCACACCATGTACGTCGACAAGAAGCTCGGCGGCGTGAACGCCGTGCAGACGCTGTCACGCCTCGATCGCATCCATCCCGAGAAGAAGGGCACGGCGGTGCTGGACTTCGCGAACGGCGCGGACGAGATCGGGGCGGCGTTCGAGCCGTACTACGACACGACGATCCTCTCGGAAGGGACTGACCCGAATCTCCTCTACGAGGTGCAGGGCCGGCTGGCCGCCTTCCCGGTGTACGCGGAGGCCGACCTCACCGCGTTCGCGAGCATCTATTTCGACCCCAAGGCGACGCAGGACCGCGTCTACGTGGCGCTCGCGCCGGCGGTCGAGCGGTTCCGTGCGCTCACTCCGGACGAGCAGGCCGATTTCCGCGGCGAGCTCGCCGACTACGTCCGCCTGTACGCCTTCCTCTCGCAGATCCTGACCTTCGCCGACGCCGACCTCGAGAAGCTCTACGCCTTCGCGCGGCACCTGCGGCGGGTCCTCCCGTCGGACCGCGCCGACCTGCCGCGGGAGGTGCAGCAGAACATCGACATGGAGTCCTATCGGATCCAGCAGACCGGTGCCGGCGCGATCACCCTCACGCGTCGCGCGGGCGCATTGACACCCGCGGGCACGAAGGCCGCGCGCGGGGCGGAGGCCGAGGAGCTGGAGGCGCTGTCCCGGATCATCGCCGAGCTCAACGAGCGCTTCGGCCTCGATCTCGGACCGGAGCACCGGGTGACCCTCGGCCAGATGCTCGAGCGCCTCGACGCCGACGCGGGGCTCGATGCAAGCGCGCGCGCGAACACGCGCGAGAACGTGCGCCTGACCTTCGACGAGAAGGTCGAGCAGGTGATCCAGGACATCGTCGACTCGAACTTCGAGCTGTACAAGCGCATCACCGACGATCGCGCGTTCGGCGACGCCCTCAAGAACTTCCTCTTCGATCAGTACCTCCGCGCGCACCGGCAGGCCGAGGAGCTCATCAAGCGAGGCGAGTCCAAGACGCTCGAGTTCAAGTCGACTTTGCGATGGGACCTGAAGGCGGATCGCCAGGACGACCGGGGCGTCACGCATGCCGTCCTGAAGACCGTCGCCGCGTTCCTCAACACCGAGGGCGGCGACCTGCTCCTCGGCGTGGCCGACGATGGAGCGGTGGCCGGCATCGAGCGGGACGGGCTGGAGAGCGACGACAAGTTCATGCGCCACCTCGCGCAGGTCGTGCGCAACGGCCTCGGGGATCGGGCGAGTACGTGCATCGATCCGCGGATCCAGATCGTCGAGGGGAAGACGGTCTGCGTCGTGAGCTGCCGGCGCAGCCCCGAGCCGGTGTTCCTCAAGTGGAAGGGCTTGGAGGCGAGCCCTGAGGGCGACTTCTATGTCCGGAGCGGCCCCAGCTCTGTGAAGCTACCACCCGAGAGCGCAATGGAGTTCATCCAGACTCGCTTCGAGAGGTCTGGACGAGCGGCTCGGTGAGCAGGGCTACATCGTCCTCGGTCTCGGCGACGCCGGCGACCGGCGGTCCCGGGACGAGGTAGGCGCAAGGACCGGCCCGACCGCCTCGCACCAGCGCCGGCACCCGAGGTGCGCCGCTGGAACGTCGCGTGCAAGCGAGCGGGGTATCGTGACCCCAGAGCCGATGGCCACCCTGCTCTACGGCGCGTCCGCCGTGCTCGCGTTCCTGCTCGCCCTCGCGATCACGCCGCTCGTCGCGCGGCTTGCCGAGCGCTTCGGGCTGATGGACGTCCCGGGCGGCCGCCGGAACCACCCCCGGCCGATCGCGCGACCCGGCGGGCTCGCGATCGCGATCGCGTTCGGGCTCACCATCCTCGCGTTCTGGGCCGTCGACCGCCTCGCCGGCTATCCGTTCCTCATCCCGGCCGAGGTGCGCTCGCCGCGCTTCACGCTCACCGCGCTGGCCGCGCTCCTCGGCATGGGCCTCGGCTTCGTCGACGACGCGTTCGAGCTGCGCGCCCGCTGGCAACTCCTGGGACTGTCGGTCATCGCGGCGATCATCGTCGCGGCGGGCATCCGCATCGACTTCGTCGACGACCCCTTCGGCAGCGGCGTCATCGACCTCGCCCTGCCGGTCGCCGTCGCGTTCACGTTCTTCTGGATCGTCGGCATGAACGTCGCGCTGAACTTCATCGACGGGCTCGATGGCCTCGCGGCGGGGGTCTCTGCGATCGCCGCGGCCACCCTCGGCGCGATCGCGCTGCTGCCGCAGGTGAGCGAGCCCTTCGTCGCGTGGATGGCGTTCTCGCTCGCCGGCGCGATCGCCGGGTTCCTGCTGCTGAACTTCCACCCGGCGCGCGTCTTCATGGGCACGAGCGGCGTCGTCTTCGTCGGGACGATGCTCGCGGTCCTCTCGATCTTCGGCACCGCGAAGGTCGCCGCGGCGCTCCTGGTGCTCGGCGTGCCGATCATCGACACCTTCTACGTGCTCGTCCGCCGCCTGCTGCAGGGACAGGCCCCGTTCGCGCCGGACCGCGGACATCTCCACCACCGGCTCCTCGACATCGGGCTCTCGCATCCGCAGGCGGTCCTGCTCATCTACGCGATGACGCTCGCGCTCGGCGCGGTCGCGTTCTGGTCGAGCGAGCGCATCCAGGCGCTCGTCTTCATCGCGGTGGTCCTGGTCTTCGGCGTCCTCGCCCTGATCTTCACACAGCGCGCGCCGAAGGCCGAGGACCTCGATCCCGCTCTGTACGCGGAGGAGGGCGACTGAGCGCGAAGGTCCTGGTCGGGACCTGCTCGTGGACGGATCCGACGCTCCTCGAGTCCGGCTGGTATCCGCCGGAGGTCGCGAAGAAGGCCGACGAGCGCCTGCGCTACTACGCCGAGCGTTTCCCGATCGTCGAGAACGACGCGGCCTACTACGCCATCCCCGACCAGAAGCAGGCGAAGCTGTGGGCCGAGCGGACGCCCGAGGGATTCACGATGAGCTTCAAGGCGTTCGGCACGATCACGACCCACCCGACCGACCCGAAGCGCCTGCCGAAGGAGCTCCGCGAAGCGCTCCCCAAGGACGTGCTCGCGAAGCGGCGCGTGTACCCGAAGGACCTGCCGGACGACGTGCTGAGGGAGATCCACGCGCGGTACTGGGTCGGACTTGAGCCGATGCGCAGGGCCGGCAAGCTCGGCGCGATCCTCCTCCAGTACCCGGAGTGGTTCCCGATCGGCTCGAAGAACAAGGGCGAGATCCTGCGCGCGCGCGAGCTGCTCCCCGACGACCGCGTCGCGGTCGAGTTCCGCAACCACACCTGGATGGAGGAGCGCAACCGCGCCGAGACGCTCGCGTTCCTGCGCGAGCACGGCCTCACCTACGTCTCGGTCGACGAGCCGCAGGGCTTCCCCTCGTCGATCCCGCCGGTCGCCGAGGTGACCGCGGCGCTCGCCGTCGTCCGCTTCCACGGACGCAACGCGGAGAGCTGGAAGAAGCCCGGGCTCACGGCGGCGGAGCGTTTCGACTACCTGTACGCGAAGCCCGAGCTGGTGGAGTGGCTGCCGAAGATCCGCAGGCTGGAGGAGGAGGCCGACGAGGTGCACCTCCTCATGAACAACTGCTACGGCGACAAGGCCGTGCGCAACGCCGCCGACCTCGGGGCGCTCCTCGCCGCGAGAGGGACCTAAGATGCCGAACACGCCGCACCGCCCGCTCTCCGACTTCCATCCGCGCGAGCGTGTCGCCATCGTCCCGCACACGACGCGGCGCTTCGCCTGCCGCGCGTCCATCGCCATCGCGCCAGACGGACACGCGGTCGCCGTCGTGAGCGACCGCGGCGCCGGCACGTACGAGGCCTGGGTCGTCCACGCCGCCGGCGGCATGCCCGAGCGCGCGATCGGCATCGAGGACCACGCCGTCCGCAGCCTGTGCTGGAGCGCGTCCGGCGAGCTCATCGCCGCGGCGGACCGCGGTGGCACCGAGCTGCACCAGCTCTACGTCCGCCACCCCGACGGCCCGCTCCTGCCGGTGTCGGTCGATCCCGCCGGGAGGGTGCAGCGCCTGCTCTCGTGGAACGCGGCTTCTCCGGACGGCCGGCGCGTCGCCTTCTCGAGCAACGCGCGCGCCGCGACGGACATGGACGTCGTGATCGGCGATCTCGCGACACGCACCGAGCGCCCGCTCCTCACCGCGCCGGCGTGGCACGTCGTCGGCGGCTGGTCGCCCGACGGCGCGCGCCTGCTCGTCATGCGCGCTCTCGACAACACCACGCAGGACCTCCTTGTCGTCGATCCGGACAGCGGTGACGCGCGGGAGATCACGCGTCACGCCGAAGACGTCTCGCACGTCCCGGCGGGGTGGCTCGCCGACGGGCGCGTCGTCGAGATCACCGACATCGACGACGAGCACCTCTGGCTCGCCGCGCTGGACCCCGAGACCGGCGCCCGTGAGTCGATCGACCGCGGTCGATGGGACGTGGAGCTCGCGGTCTCTTCGGGCGACGGCCGCGTGCAGGCGTGGTCGGTGAACGAGGACGGCTACTCGAAGCTGCGCTGGCGTGTCGACGGCGGGCCCATCCGCGAGCGCGACCTGCACGGCGTCTGCGAGAACGTCGTCGCCAGCCACGACGGGTCGCGTCTGGCGTACCTGCGCATCGCCGCGACGGAGGCCTGGCAGGTGTGGACGCTGGACACCGCGACCGGTGAGGCGCGCATCGAGCTGGCGTCGTCGTACACCGTGCCGAGCGGCGAGCTCGTGGCCCCCGAGTCGATCCGCATCCCGGGCCGCGACGGCGACATCCCGTGCTTCGTGTACCGGCCGAAGCGCGCGCGACCGCCGTACCCCGCGGTCCTGTACCCGCACGGCGGGCCGGAAGGGCAGTCGCGCCCGGCGTTCTCCCCGCATCTGTCGCACCTCGCCGCGCTCGTCGACCGCGGCATCGCGCTGGTGGTCCCGAACATCCACGGCTCGACCGGATACGGGCGCGCGTGGCAGGCCGCCATCCACCGGGACTGGGGCGGCATCGACCTGCGGGACCTGCGCGCCGTCACGGCGTGGATGCGGGAGCAGACGGACTTCGACCGGACGCGGCTCGCCGTCTACGGGGGCTCGTACGGCGGTTTCGCGACGCTCCTCTGCGTGACGCAGCTCCCCGAGGTCTGGCGCTGCGCGGTGGACGTGTTCGGCGTCGCGAACCTCGTGACGATGCTCGAGAACGCGCAGCCGAGCTGGCGGCGCTTCCTCGCGCGCTGGATCGGGGAGCTCCCGCGCGACCGCGAGAAGCTCGTGGAGCGGTCGCCGATCACGCACATCGAGAGCGTGCGCTGCCCGATGCTCATCCTCCAGGGCAGCAACGATCCGCGCGTGCCCCAGGAGGAGTCGGACCAGGTCGTCGAGCGGCTGCGGTCGCTCGGGCGCCGCGTGGAGTACGTCGTCTACCCGGACGAGGGCCACGGCTTCACCAAGCGCGCGAACGCCGAGGACGCCTACGGACGCGTGGTCGACTTCCTCACGCGGGAGCTGCTCGCCGGATGAGGCCTCGCCTCTAGCGGGCGATCCGCGCGAGCCCGCGCCACATGTCGATCGGCCCGTTCGGGCTCCCGCCGCCGAGCCCGTGGCCGCCGAGCGTGAGCGCGATCTCGCCGCAGTGGTACGCGTCGTGGGTGACCAGACGCCAGAGCACCGACTGGCGCGTGTGCATCTGCACCTCGTCGCCGCGCACGCGCGGCGCCTCGTCGGCGAGCATCCCCGGTGTCCAGGTCTCGAGGCACCGGGCGACGATGCGCCACGACGAATCGAGCGCGCGCACGAGCTCGTCGGCGCGGCGCGGGTGCGCGAGGTCGTCCTCCCAGCCCGTCTGCGGATCGGTGAACGGCGTCGTCTCGAGGCCCGGCTCCTTGAAGACGTGGCAGAGCCAGTACACCCGCGCGCCCGCGATGTGCGACGCGCTCGCCCAGATCGGCCAGGCCGCCGAGCCGACCGGGAGGCCGAGCTGCTGCGGCGTGAGCGGCGCGAGCGCACCGGCGAGGCGCTCGTTCAGCAGCGCCCAGCCGTCATAGAAGGGAGCGAGGCCGGCTGACAGACCCCGATCCTACCGCCCGTCGCGCAGCGTCGAGCCGAGCAGGACCCCGTTCGCCCAGTAGGCTCCGCTCGGGCCGGCGGGGAGCACGTCGAACGTGGCACCTCCGTCGTACGGCACGCGCTCCGCGGCCACGACACGCGCACCGTCGAGCGCGTCACCGGCGCGCAGGTCCCCGACGCGCCGTCCGTCGGCGGTCGGGTGACCGGGAGAGGCGACCACGGACCGTCCGTCGTCGAGCGTGATGCGCACGACCTCGTGCTCCGGCGGGACCGGCGTGCTGCCGACCGCGACGAGCGGCGCCGCCACGCGCGCGCCCCGCTCGTCGGGCGTCCACACGACGTCGCCGACGCGCAGGTCCTCGACGGCGACCTCGCCCGACGGCGTCGCGATGCGGGTGCCGCGCGCGAGGCAGATGGGGCAGAGGAGCGGACCGGCGTCGGTCCGCTTCGTGACCGTGACGCTGCCGAAGAGATCGACGGTGCCCGCGACCCGCGTCCCGCTCTGCTTCGGCGACGCGCCGCCGGCGCGATAGTCGAACGACCACGTCCGCGCCGTCGAGGGCGTGAGTACGAGCGCCTCGAGCGCCTTCCATTCGCGGTAGACGGCGAGCTCGTCGGTGCCGACGCGGGCGGTGATCGCCGCGTACGTCGCGGCGTCGGCGCGGATCGCGCCGATCTTCGCGCGTGCGAGGTCGCGCTCGTCGTCGCGGGCGACCGGGTAGAAGTCGCGGTCGCAGAACTCGATGCGGCCGCCGGCGTCCATGACGCGGTACTTGAGCTCCGCCTGCGGCAGGGGCGAGGGTGCCGGGGTCGGGCTCGCGGCCGCGCCGCCGCAGGCGGCGACGAGGACGGCGGCCGCGACGAGCACGCGCACACCCGTGGAACGATGGCGGTCCGGTGCGGTTCCCACGCTCATCAGACGCCGCATCGTACGGCCGTTCTCCGGCCGGGTACGGCGCTTGCTCTGGCGCTCCCCATGGCGGCACAGCGGTTCGGGCGCCCGGTGCTCGTGGTCGACGACGACGCGGACGTCCGCGACGCGGAAAGGCAGGCGCTCGCGGAGGACGGCTTCCGCGTCGTCGAGGCGCGCGACGGCGAGGAGGCGATGCGCGCGGTGCGGAACGATCCGCCGGCCGTCGTCGTGCTCGACGCGCGGATGCCCGGTGTCGACGGCCCGGCCTTCGCGCGGTCGCTGCGCGCGGCGCTGCGGCGCGTCCCGCTCGTCATCCTCACCGCCGGCGATCCCCGCCGCGAGGCCGATCGCTGCAACGCCGAGGCGTACCTGGCGAAGCCGTTCGACCCGCAGGAGCTGGTGCGGGTCGTGCGGCGCTTCGCGTCCTGAGTCGTATCCTCGCGGCGTGCCCGCGCGGCTGCTGGTGAAGGACGGTGCGAGCGTCGCGGATCGTCCGCCCGAAGAGCTCTCGGAGCTGCGCGATCGGCCCTGCTGGCTCGACATCGCCGACCCCGAGAGCGCCGACCTCGCGCTCGCCGCCGACGAGCTCCAGCTGCATCCGCTCGCCGTCGAGGACGCGCGCAACCGGCATCAGCGGCCGAAGATCGACGCGTACGACGACCATTACTTCATCGTCGTCTACGCCCTCGACGAGCCGAGCCCCGGCGTGATCCGCCAGCGCGAGCTCTCGATCTTCGTGAAGCGGAACGCCGTGGTCACGGTCCACGAGGGCGAGCTGCCGGCGCTGCGGCTGGTGGAGCGGCGCTTCCGCGAGGGCAAGCTCGCGACGACCGGGCTCGTGCTGCACGCCCTGCTCGACACCATCGTCGACGAGTATTTCGACATCCTCGACGGCCTCGGCGACCGCGTCGAGCTGCTCGAGCAGATGGTCATCGGCGGCGACCAGCGCGACTACGACGCCTCCATCCGTGAGCTCTTCACGCTCAAGCGCGACCTCGTCGCGATCAGGAAGGTCGTCGCGCCCGTGCGCGACGTCGCGGCGGCCCTCGTGCGCGGCGACATCGAGGAGCTGCGCGAGCCCGGGCGGCGCGCCTACTACCAGGACCTCTACGACCACGTCCTCCGCGTCACCGACGAGGTGGACACGTTCCGCGACCTCGTCTCCAACGTGATCGACGCCCACCTCGCCTCCGTCTCGAACCGGCTCAACGAGGTCATGAAGGTGCTCACGAGCGTCGCGACGGTCCTGCTCGTGCTCACCGTGGTCACCGGGTTCTTCGGTCAGAACTGGGCGCTCATCCCGTACGAGGACCCGACCGTCTTCTGGCTGGTCATGGTCGCCACGGCGGCCCTCGCGGTGGCGACGGCGTCCTACTTCCGCCGGCGCGGCTGGCTCTGACTTCGGGTACACTCGCTCTGCCTTGGCCGCACCCCGCCCCCCGGGTGGAGCGCGATCGAACGCGGCGATCCTGGGCCAGGTCGGAATCACTGTTGCGGTCCCCATCGCCATAGGTGCCTGGCTCGGCCTGAAGGTCGACGAAGCGGCCGGCACCTCACCGTGGGGACTGCTGAGTTTGGTATTCCTCGGGATGGCCGTGGCGGGTCTCGGCGTGTGGGTGCTCATCAGGCGATTCACCGAAGAGAATCCGATCCGGCCGTCGACGGAGCGGGCCCGCGCGGCGGGCCGCCGGTGGGAGGGCGAGATCGCCGAACGCGAGCGCAAGCGGGATGAGGGGGAGGTCGAGTAGGTGGACTGGCTGTTCCCGCGCGGGCTCACCTATCCGCCCCAGTTCGAGATCCCGACGCTCACCGGCGAGCCGCTCTTCGCGATCGGCCCGTTCGCCATCACCAACGCAAATTTCACCATGGCGCTCCTCATCGCGCTCCTCACCGGGCTCGCGATCCTCGCCACGCGCGACATGCGCGAGCGCCCCGGCGGTCTGCAGAACGCGGTCGAGCTCCTGGTCCAGGGGCTCGCGGACTTCGTGACCGGCATCGCCGGGCCCGGAGGGCGCCGCTACCTGCCGATCTTCGGCACGCTCTTCCTCTTCATCCTGTTCTCGAACCTGCTCTCGGTCGTCATCTTCGCCGGGCAGATCCCGTTCCTGCACGCGCCGACCGCCGACTACAACACCAACTTCGCGATGGCCGTCGTCGCCTTCGTCGCCTACCAGATCGAGGGCTTCCGGCGCCACAGGCTGAGCTATCCGAAGCGGTGGTTCAACCTCTCCGGCTTCAAGGACGGCCCGTTCTTCGGCGGCATCTTCGTGCTCGTCGGCCTCATCGAGCTGTTCAGCGAGCTGTTCCGCATGCTCACGCTGACGCTCCGTCTCTGGGGGAACGTGCTGGGCGGCGAGATCATGCTCGTCGTCATGTCGGCGCTGCTCTTCGTGCCCGGGCTGGCCATCCCGTTCGCCGGCCTCGAGGTCTTCATCGGTCTCGTGCAGGCGTTCATCTTCTCGCTCCTCGTGCTCATGTACTTCGTGCTCGCCATCGAGTCGCATGACGAAGGACACGAAGAAGGGAGTCACACCGACACCGATCGCGTCCCGAGCGCAGAGCGCCAACCGGAATCCGTCGCGGCCTAGTAAGGAAGGCACTTCTTTAGATTCAGAAGAAGAGGGAGTTTGGCACATGAACCTCGCATGGCTCGCCGCCGGAATCGCCGTCGGCTTCGGCGTCCTCGGTCCGGGTCTCGGCATCGGCATCCTCACCGCGAAGTCGTCGGAGGCGATCGGCCGCAACCCCGACGCCGCCGGAGCGATCCGCACGAACATGATCCTCGGCGCCGCGCTCGCGGAGGGGCTCGGGATCCTCTCGTTCGTGCTCGGCATCCTGCTCTGGACCAAGGTCGGGTAGGCGATGCGGTTCGCGCCGCTCCTCCAGGAGAACAACCCGTTCGCGCTGACGGTGGATCCGTACTGGATCCTCGTCTCGATCGTCCAGTTCCTCGTCCTGCTGTGGCTGCTGCGCCGGTTCCTCTGGGGCCCGGTGATGAAGACGCTCGACGACCGCGCCCGCCGCATCCGCGAAGGGCTGGACATGGCCGAGGCGGCCAAGGCCGAGCGCGAGCGGATGACGCAGGAGGTGGCGGATCTCCTCGCGCAGGCGCGCCGCGACGCGGGCGAGCTCGCCGAGCGGACGACGAAGGCCGCCGAGGCCGCGGCCGCGCAGATCCGCGCGGAGGCCCAGGCCGAGGCGGAGCGGATCCGCGAGCGCGGCCGCGCCGACGCGCGCTCGCTCCACGACCAGGCCCTGGCCCAGCTGCGCGGCGAGGTGGCGTCGATGGTCGTCGCCGCCGCGAGCCGCATCCTCGGCCGCGAGGTCACGGCCGAGCAGCACCGCGCGCTCATCGAGCGCTCCCTCGACGAGGCCGGCCGGGAGCTCAGACACTGATGCCGCTCACCGGTTCGTCGGCGCGCCGCTACGCCGAGGCGCTCCTCGACTTCGCCGTCCGGGAGGAGGCGATCTCCGCGTACCGGGGATCGCTCGAGCGGCTCGCGTCCGCGTTCGGCGCGGAGACGCTGCGCGCGCTCCGCGACCCGCGCGTCTCGCTGGAGCGCCGCCGCGCGGCGCTCGACACCGCGGCGAGTGGCGAGCCGAACGCCGTCCGTGCCGTGCTCGACCTGCTCCTCGAGCGCGACCGCATCGCGCTCGTGCCGCGGATCTCGAGGGCGTTCGGCGATCTCGTCGACGAGCGTGAGGGCATCGTGAAGGCGAGGATCACCACCCCGATCGAGCTCGACGAGCGCCAGCGCGCGGAGCTGGTGCGGCGTCTCGAGCAGGCCACCGGCAAGAAGATCCGCCCGACGTTCGCGGTGGACGGGACGCTCATCGGGGGCGCCCTGGTCCAGATCGGCGACCGGCTCATCGACACGACCCTGCGCACGCAGCTGAGCGCGCTGGCCAGGCAGCTGGCGGGATAGAGGGAGGACGAAGTGGCGACGACGTCGTCGGAGATCACCGACATCATCAAGGCGCAGATCGCGCGGTTCGAAGGGAAGGCCGAGTCGGTCGACGTCGGCACCGTCGTCGAGGTGGGCGACGGGATCGCGCGCATCCACGGCCTCGCCGGGTGCATGGCCTCCGAGCTCCTCGACTTCGGGCACGACGTCTTCGGGCTCGCCTTCAACCTCGAGGAGGACACCGTCTCCGCGATCATCCTCGGCGAGTACCGGGAGATCAAGGAAGGCGGCGAGGTCCGCACGACCGGTCGCATCATCGAGACGCCCGCGGGCGACGAGCTGGTCGGCCGCGTCGTGGACCCCCTCGGACGGCCGCTCGACGGCAAGGGTCCGATCGTGACGAAGACGGCCCGTCGCATGGACGTGGTCGCGCCGGGCGTCATCACGAGGCAGAACGTGGACACGCCGGTCCAGACGGGCATCAAGTCGATCGACGCGATGTTCCCGATCGGACGCGGCCAGCGCGAGCTCATCATCGGCGACCGCCAGACCGGCAAGACCGCCGTCGCGATCGACACGATCATCAACCAGAAGGGCCAGGATCTCGTCTGCATCTACGTCGCGATCGGGCAGAAGGAGTCCTCGGTCGCGAAGATCGTCGCCACGCTCGAGGAGCACGGCGCGATGGAGCACACCATCGTCGTCATCGCCGGCGCGTCGGACCCCGCGACGCTCCAGTACCTCGCGCCGTTCGCCGGCTGCGCCATGGGCGAGTACTTCCGCGACGCCGGCAGGGACTCGCTCGTCGTGTACGACGACCTCACCAAGCACGCCTGGGCGTACCGGCAGGTCTCGCTCCTGGTGCGCCGTCCACCCGGCCGCGAGGCCTACCCCGGGGACGTCTTCTACCTGCACTCGCGGCTCCTCGAGCGCGCCGCGCGCATGAACAAGGAGCACGGCGGCGGGTCGCTCACCGCGCTGCCGGTCATCGAGACGCAGGCGAACGACATCTCCGCGTACATCCCGACGAACGTCATCTCGATCACCGACGGCCAGCTCTTCTTCGAGGGCGATCTCTTCAACGCGGGGCTGCGCCCGGCGATCAACATCGGCCTGTCGGTGTCGCGCGTGGGCAGCGACGCGCAGCGGAAGGTGATGAGCCGGTCGGTCCGCGGGATGAGGCTGCAGCTCCAGCAGTACCGCGAGCTCGCCGCGTTCACCCAGTTCGGCGCCGCCGATCTCGACAAGGCGACGCTCCAGCTCCTGCGGCGCGGCGAGCGGATCCAGGAGATCCTCAAGCAGCCGCAGTACGAGCCGGTCCGCCTCGACCACGAGGTCGCCATCCTGTTCGCCGCGAACCGCGGCTACCTCGACGACGTGCCGCGTGACCGCTGCGCGGACTTCGAGCGCGACCTGCGCCGCTTCATGGACACTCAGCACAACGCGCTATCGAAGCGCCTCCTCGAGAAGCCGAACGAGTGGAGCGACGACGTCGAGAAGGCGATCGCGACGATGCTCGACGAGTTCAAGAAGGCGCACAGCTACGCGGAGGCGCCGGCGGCGGCCGCCGTTCCCGCGGCGAAGCCGGTCCCCGCCGCCGCGGCGGGAGCGTCCCGCTAGTGGCCACCGAGCGCGAGATCCGCCTGCGGGTCCGGAGCGTCCGCAACATCCAGCAGGTGACCAAGGCCCAGCAGACGATCTCGGCCTCGAAGATGCGCCGCGCGCAGGAGGCCGTCCTGGCGTCACGTCCCTTCGAGGAGCGTCTGCGCCGCGTCCTCAACGACCTGGCGCCGTACGCCGATCCCGAGGTCAGCCCGCTGCTTCAGCACCGTCCGGTGCGGCGCACTCTCCTGGTCCTCGTGACCAGCGACCGCGGGTTCGTCGGCGCGATGAACGCGAACACGGTGCGCGCGGCCCTGCGGCACGCCGAGTCGTTCCCGGCGGTGTCGTGGCTCGCGGTGGGGCGCAAGGGGATCGCGCAGCTCCGCCGCTTCCGGCAGGGGACCGTCGCCGAGTTCTCCAACCTCGGCGATCGTCCGACGACCGCCGACACGAATCCCATCGGCGCCATCGCGACCGACGAGTTCCTCAGCGGGCGCGTGGACGAGGTCCACCTCGTCTTCACCGGGTTCGTGAACACCATGCGGCAGGTGCCGACGGTCCGCCGGATCCTCCCGCTCGTCCCGGAGGAGGAGGACCTCGACGAGCTGCCGCCGCTGCAGTACATCTTCGAGCCCGACCCGGAGACGGTGCTCGGCGCGGTGCTCCCGCGCCTCATCGAGGTGACGATCTACCAGGCCGTGCTCGACAGCCTCGCGTCGGAGCACTCGGCGCGGCTCATCGCCATGCGCAACGCGACCGACGCCGCTTCCGACCTCATCGAGGAGCTGACGCTGCAGGCGAACAAGGCGCGGCAGTGGCGCATCACCAAGGAGATGCTCGAGATCGCTTCCGGGGCGGAAGCGATGGCGAAGGGCTGAAGGACGACCACCGGGGGGCAAGCCCCCCGGAACCCCCCTGGAGGATGAGAACATGACAGTCGCGACGAAGACGAACACCGGCGAGATCGTGCAGATCATCGGGCCCGTGCTCGACGTGCAGTTCCCGGAGGGTCACCTGCCGGGGATCTTCGGTGCGCTCGCGGTGAAGCGCGAGGACGGCGGCGAGGTCGTCGCCGAGATCCAGCAGCACCTCGGCAACAACTGGGTCCGTGCGGTCGCGATGTCCTCGACCGACGGCCTGCGCCGCGGCATGCCGGTCATCGACCAGGGAGGCCCCATCACGGCGCCCGTCGGCGACGGGACGCTGGGGCGGCTCTTCAACGTCGTCGGCGAGCCGATCGACGGCAAGGGCCCGGTGAAGGGCATCGTCAGGCGCGATCCGATCCACCGCGAGCCGCCGTCGTTCGAGGACCAGACCTCGGTCGCGGAGATCCTCGAGACGGGGCTCAAGGTCATCGACCTGGTGTGCCCGTTCCTCAAGGGCGGCAAGGCCGCCGTGCTCGGCGGCGCCGGCGTGGGCAAGACCGTCGTCATCCAGGAGCTCATCCGCAACGTCGGCATCGAGCACGCCGGCTACTCCGTCTTCTGCGGCGTCGGCGAGCGCACGCGCGAGGGCACGCAGCTCCTCGGCGAGATGGAGGAGGCCGGGGTCATCGGCAAGATGTCGATGGTGTTCGGCCAGATGAACGAGCCGCCGGGCGCGCGGCTGCGCGTCGGCCTCACCGGGCTCACCATCGCCGAGTATTTCCGCGACGACGAGGGCAAGGACGTCCTCCTGTTCGTCGACAACATCTTCCGCTTCACGCAGGCGGGCTCCGAGGTGTCCGCGCTGCTCGGGCGAATGCCGAGCGCGGTCGGCTACCAGCCGACGCTCTCGACCGAGATGGGCGAGCTCCAGGAGCGCATCACCTCGACGAAGAAGGGCTCGATCACCTCGCTCCAGGCGGTGTTCATCCCGGCAGACGACTACACCGACCCGGCACCGGTCACGACGTTCGCGCACCTCGACTCGGTCATCCGCCTCGAGCGCTCGGTCTTCGAGCTCGGCATCTACCCGGCGGCGGACCCGCTCACCTCGACCTCGCGCGCCATCGACCCGTCCATCGTGGGCGAGGAGCACTACCGCACGACCCGTGAGCTCCAGCGGGTGCTCCAGCGCTACAAGGACCTTCAGGACATCATCGCCATCCTCGGGATCGACGAGCTCTCCGACGAGGACAAGCTCATCGTCGCCCGGGCCCGCAAGCTCCAGCGCTTCATGGGCCAGCCGTTCCACACCGGCGAGCGCTTCACCGGACTCCCGGGCGTGTACGTCCCGGTGAAGGAGACGGTGCGCTCCGTGCGCGAGATCCTCGACGGGAAGCACGACGACCTGCCGGAGCAGGCCTTCTACATGGTCGGCACGGTCGAGGACGCGCGGAAGAAGGCCGAGGAGATGTCGAAGTAGTGCCACTCCACCTCGAGGTCATCACGCCCGAGCAGCGCGTGTACGAGGACGACGTGGACATGGTCATCGCGCCCGGCAGCGAGGGGTACCTCGGGATCCTCCCGCACCACGCGCCGCTGCTCACGGCCCTCGGGCCGGGCGAGTTCCGCGTGAAGAAGGGGGGCGTCGAGGAGACGCTCGCCGTCTTCGGCGGATTCATGGACGTCCGCGGCGACCGCGTCGTCGTGCTCACCGACGCGGCCGAGCCGGCGGAGGAGATCGACGCCGAGCGGGCCCGCCAGGCCCGCGAGCGCGCCGAGGAGACGCTCGCGCAGGCGGCGACGCTCAGCGCGGCCGACGAGGCGCGCGCGCGCGCGGCGCTCCAGCGGGCGCTCGTGCGCATCCGCGTCAGCGAGCGGCGGAGGCGGCGGCCGACCTAGCGTGGCGAACGATCGCTCCTGCGGATAGATAGACTGTGGGCGGCGCGCGCCCCGAGGGGACGCGAGCGCGCCGGTGGGTGACGGTGAGGGGCCGCGCGATCCTGGCGATGTCCGCGATCGTGCTCGCCTCGTGCGCGGGCGCGGGAGTCGTACCCGCACCCGCGGCCGCGACGCCGCCGCCGGTCAGCGCGAGCCCGCAGCCGACATCGGCACCCGTGCCGCCATCCCCGACCGGGATCCGGCTCTACGCGAAGCTGCGGGTGTTCGTCGCGTCGGAGACGACGGATTCGGTGTGGGTCTACGAGGCCGCGCCCGACGAGGCGTTCGCGCTCGTGAAGAAGATCCCGGTCGCGAGATTCCCGCACCAGGAGGCGGTGTCGCCCGACGGGAAGTACGTCGTCGTGAACGACCGCCTCGCGAACCTCACCTCGGTCATCGACCCCGTCTCGATGACCGAGCTCGTGCGGCTCCCGGTGGGGAAGCAGCCGCACGGGATCACCTTCTCCCCCGACGGGAGGACGCTGTTCGTCGCGAGCGAGCGCGACCCCTCCATCGCGCGCTTCGAGGTCGGCACGTGGCGACCGCTCCCGCCGCTCGCCGTCGGCGTGCCCCAGCACGTCCTCACGATGAACGCGGCGGCGCCGAACGAGCTGTGGTTCACGGCGACCAACACCGACCAGAGCGATGACCTGCGCGTCTACGACCTCGGCACGAACAGGATCACCAAGGTCGCGGTGGGGGACGTGCACGACGCGTACTTCACGCCCGACGGGAGCGAGGTGTGGTCGAGCAGCTCGGGGTTCGTCGACAAGCCGTCCGACCGCATGGTGATCTACGACCCCCTCGCCAAGAGGGTGAAGGCGGAGATCCGCCTGCCCGGGACGTACCCATTCCACACCCTCAAGCGGCTCCAGGACGGGATGTACTACCCGGTGGACACCCGTCTCATGGTGCTCTCCGACCACGCCGCGCCGGGACTGCTGTGGGTCGACTGGCGGGAGCGGACGGTCGTCGCCGAGACGAAGCTCGGGGCGCAGCCCTTCCACACCACCTACGACCCGGAGGGGCGGCGTCTGCTGGTGACGACGAACGTCGACGGGATGGTGAACGTCATCGACGTGGCGACGCGGCAGGTCGTGCAGAAGGTGCCCGTCACGAAGGCCCACGGGATCGTCAGCGTCGGCGTCCCCTGACGAGCCGGCGCCGGTCCGCTGACACGGCCGGCGCCGCGACGCCTACGCTTTCACCGGTGTTGATGCGCCTGCTCGCGGCCGCCTTCAACCGCGCTCCCGTCCGGTGGCAGCGGCGCATCCTCGACCGCACCCAGCCCCGCTTCCTCGTCGGCGTGGTGGGGCTCGGCATCGATCCCGACGGCAGGGTCATCCTCGCGCGGCACCGCTTCGGCGCGCCGCAGTGGCGCCTCCTCGGTGGCTACCTCCACCCGAGGGAGCGGGTCGAGGACGCCCTGCGCCGCGAGATCCGCGAGGAGACCGGGCTCGAGATCGAGGTCGGTCCGCTCCTCGAGGTGGACACCGGCTTCCGATGGCGGCACGTCGACCTCGTGTACACGTACCGCGTCGCGAGCGGTACGGCGCGCCTGGACGAGGAGCTCATCGCGCTCGAGCGCTTCGCGCCGGACGACCTGCCGGCGATGCGCGCGGACCAGCGTGGGGTCGTCGAGCGGCATCGGGAGGCGGCGCTCGCCTGGTCCCGGAGCCGGGCGTGAAGGTCGACCGGATCGATCACGTCGTCCTCACCGTCGCCGACCTCGAGCGCACGATCGCCTTCTACGAGCGGGCCCTCGGGATGCGCGCGCTCACCTTCGGCGACGGTCGCCGCGCGCTCGCGTTCGGCGACCAGAAGCTGAACCTCCACCAGGCCGGGCATGAGTTCGAGCCTCACGCGCGCGCGCCGGCGCCCGGCGCGATCGATCTCTGCTTCACCACGGACGTGCCGGTCGAGGAGGTCGCCGCGCGTGTCCGCGTGCTCGGGATCGCCGTGGAGGCCGGTCCGGTGGCGAAGGCCGGCGCGCGAGCGCCGCTGCGCTCGATCTACTTCCGCGATCCCGACGGCAACCTCATCGAGGTCGCCAACGAAGTCGCGTAGTCAGGGCTTCGCCCTCCCGAGCTTCGCGAGGATCTCCCGCACCTGCACGTAGTGCTCCCACTCGTGCTCGAGGAGGCGTCGCATGACGCGCCGCGCCGTCCAGGTGCGCCCTCCGATCTCGGTCCGGCGCTCGGTGTCCCGCGGCTCCATCACCGTGAAGCGCTGGAAGACGATGCGGTGGATGGCCTGCAGCGTGTTGAAGGGGTCGTCCGGCCACGACTCCAGGCGAGAGAGGAGCGATGCCTGCGTGGTCATCATGTGCTCGAGCGTCTGGCGGACGCTCCACGTGTCGCCGTCCGGCGCGCGCTGCAGCTCCGCCGCCGCGATCCCCCGCACGAGCGCCATGAGCGCGGCGTGCTGTGCCTCGAACACGTGCAGGAAGTCGCGCAGCTCGTGCTCTTCGACCGGCCCGGTGTCCTCGTCGAGCAGCCCGCCCGCGGGCGCGTCGACCACGGCCAGCGCCTCGGGCGAGATGCCCTTCCAGTGGTCCGTGGAGACGCCCTGCGCCTCGAGCAGCACGAGATAGGCATGGAACGCCTGCCGCGCGTTCTCCACCGCCTCCTCGCGCGTCTTCCCCGACGCGACGGCGCCGGGAAGGGCCGGGATCGAGGCGAGGCAGTAGCCCTCGCGCGGGCAGCCGACGTAGATGCGAGCGTCGGTCACGCCCCCACCAGCACCTTGTGGCCGCAGTCGCGTCGCAGCATGCGTTCGGTACCCGCGATCCGGACCCGGACGGCGTCGTCGGTCAGGGAGACGAGCTGAACCACGACGCCCGGCCGCAGGCCCTGTGCGTCGAGGTACTCGAGGAAGCCGGGCTCGTGCTCGAACTGATCGGGGATGCGCTCGACGGCGGCGCTGTCGCCGGGGCGCAGCGACTCGATCGTCCGCGCCGGCCGCGCCGCGACGCCCGGCATCGGGTTGCCGTGCGGGCACGTCTGGGGGTCGCCGAGCACGCGCGCCAGCCGCTCCTCCATCTCGGCGCTCATCGAATGCTCGATGCGTTCGGCCTCCTCGTGGGTCTTCCACCACTCGTAACCGAGCAGGTCGACGAGCATCCGCTCGGCGAGGCGGTGCCGGCGGGCGATGCGCTCCGCGATCTCGCGGCCGCGTCCGACCAGCCGGACGTTCTTCCGTTCATCGAGGCTGACCAGCTCGTCGCGCTCGAGGCGGTGGAGCATCTCGGAGACCGCGGCCGGCGTGACCTGGAGGAACTCGGCGAGCCGGGCGCCGATCGCCTGACCACCCTCGTCTTGGAGCGTGTAGATCGCCTGCAGGTACTCCTCGGAGGCGACTGAGGCGCTGGGTATCCTCAATTGTTGACCTCGCAGGTCGGAATTTGCTAGGTTGGCGCGGCAGGGGCATTAAGCGCGCCTAACGAGGCCTGCCGACGTCCCGAGTATCCCACTTCGGTGGGACGAGACATGGGGATGACATGAGCGCCGGCGACGTCAGCGCACTGCTCCTCGCACTCCGTGAGGGCACGGAAGCGGCCCTCATCGTGGCGATCGTCTACGCGTACCTCGGGCAGATCGGGGCGCGCGCCGCGCGCCGGCTGGTCTGGCTCGGCCTCGGCATCGCCGTGGCCGTGGCGCTGGGCTTCCTCGGGATCCTCGTCGCGCTCGACAGGGAGTTCAGCGGCACGACCGAGGATCTGTTCGAGGGCTCCACCATGCTCCTCGCGACCACGGTCCTGACCTGGATGGTGCTCTGGATGGCCCGCAACGCCCGCTCGCTGAAGGCCGAGCTGCAGCGCGGGGTCGGCGCCGCCCTCGAGCGGGGCGCCGCCGCGTGGGGGATCTTCCTGCTCGTCTTCTTCGCCGTCGTGCGTGAGGGCGTCGAGCTCGCGCTTCTGCTCTTCGCCGCGCCCGGCACGGGGAAGGTGGTGGGCGGCGTGCTCGGGCTCGCCGGCGCGGCCGGGATCGGCGTGCTGGTCTACGCCTACGGCCGCCGGGTGGACCTGCGCACCTTCTTCCGGGTCACGACCATCTTCCTCATCCTCTTCGCCGCCGGCCTCCTGTCGCAGGGCGTCGCCGCCTTCGCGGAGGGAGGCCTCCTCGAGGCGATCGAGGGGCCGGTGCTCTGGAGCACCGCGGCGTGGCTGCCGGAGGGCGACGGCCTCGGCGCGATCCTGAACGCGCTGTTCGGGTACGCGGAGGAGCCGCGCCTCATCCAGCTCGTCGCGTACCTCGCCTACTTCGCGATCGTCTGGGCGCTGTTCCGCACCCGCCTGGCGCGCGCACCGATCGTCGCTCCGACGACGGCCGCCACCGCCTGACCGCCACGACGTCGAGCGGGGCCGCGCGCAACACGCGGTCCCGCTCGCCGTTCTAGGCTGTGCCACACATGTTCGCAAAGCAGATCGGCATCGACCTCGGCACCGCCAACATCATCGTCTACGTGAAGGGGAAGGGCATCGTCCTCACCGAGCCCTCCGTGGTCGCGCTTGCGCACGACAACGGCGCCAACCGTCCGCGCATCGTCGCGGTGGGTGAGGAGGCGCGCCTGATGCTCGGGCGCACGCCCGGCAACATCACCGCGCAGAAGCCGATGCGCGACGGCGTCATCGCCGACTACGTCATCACCGAGTACATGCTGAAGTACTTCATCGACAAGGTCTGCGGCCGCGTCCGCATCTTCCACCCCGAGCTCATGATCTCGGTCCCCTCCGGCGTGACGAGCGTCGAGCGGCGCGCGGTGAAGGACGCCGCCGTCCGCGCCGGCGCGCGCGACGCGCACCTCATCGAGGAGCCGCTCGCCGCCGCGATCGGCGCGAACATCCCGATCTCCGGGCCGAGCGGCAACCTCGTCATCGGGATCGGCGGCGGCACCGCGGAGATCGCGGTCATCTCCCTCGGCGGCATCGTCGTGTCGCGGAGCGTGCGCGCCGCCGGGAACAAGCTCGATGAGGCGATCGCGAACTTCGTCCGCAAGCGCTACAACCTCATGATCGGCGAGCGCACCGCCGAGGACGTGAAGATCCAGATCGGCTCCGCGATGCCGATGGACCCCGAGCTCACCATGGAGGTCCGCGGCCGCGACCTCATCGCCGGGCTGCCGCGCACCATCACCATCGGCAGCAACGAGATCACCGAGGCGATGGATCCGGTGCTCCAGCAGATCATCACCGCGGTGAAGGCGGTCCTCGAGGAGACGCCCCCGGAGCTCGCCTCGGACGTGATCGACAAGGGCATGGTGCTGTGCGGCGGCGGCGCGCTGCTGCGGAACATGGACAAGCTCATGACGCAGGTCACCGGGGTGCCCTGCTACGTCGCGGAGAACCCCCTCTACTGCGTGGCGAAGGGCACCGGCCTCGCGCTCGAGCACCTGGACTTCTTCCGGCGCAGCCTGGTCGCCGTCCACTAGCGTTACGCCCGTGCCGGAGCGGGTGGAGGTCCTCGAGACCGCGTTCGACGGGCTCGATCTCGACGAGGCGACCGCGCGCATTTTGGAGCGCCTCGACCGGGGCGAGCGCACCTTCGTCGTCACCGCGAACCCCGAGTTCGTCATGCTCGCGCGCCGCGACCCGTCAGTCGCGCGGATCGCGCGCGAGGCGGATCTCGTCGTCCCCGACGGGACGGGCATCGCGGTCGCCTCCGCGATCCTCGGTCGCGCGCTCCCGCGCGTGCCGGGACGGCTCCTCGTCGACGCGCTCGTCCCGCGTCTGGCGGAGCGCGGCGCGAGCCTCTTCCTCCTCGGCGCCGCGCCGGGCGTCGCCGAGCGCGCCGCCGACGCGCTGCGCGCGCGCGCCCCGAGCCTCGTCGTCGCCGGCTGCGCGGCGGGCGACCCCGAGGACCCCGCCACCGCGCGACGCGTCGCCGCGGCCGCGCCGGACGCGCTCCTCGTCGCGTACGGGATGCCGAAGCAGGAGGAGTGGATCGCGCGGCATCGCGGCGCGCTGCCGAGCGTGAAGCTCGCGATCGGCGTCGGCGGCGTCCTCGACCAGCTCGCGGGCGTCCAGCGCGTGCCGCCGGCGATCCTGCACCGCCTGGGTCTGGAGTGGCTCTGGCGTCTGGTGCGCGAGCCGTGGCGCTGGCGGCGGCAGCGCGTGCTGCCGCTCTTCGCCGCGCTGGTCCTGCGCGAGCGGCTGCTCGGCCGATGAAGCTCGCGCTCGCGCACGAGTACTTCTCCGTGCGCGGCGGCGCTGAGGCCGTCGTCGAGGTGCTCCACCAGATGTGGCCCGAGGCGCCGGTGTACACGTTCTTCCACGACCGCCGCCGATACGGACCGCTCGACGGCTGGCGGATCGTCACCAGCTCGCTCCAGTCGTTCCCCATCGGCGGCGGGCTGCACCGCCTGCTCCTGCCGCTGTACCCGCGCGCGGCGCGCGCGCTGCGCGTGCCCGACGACGTCGACGTCATCGTCGTCTCCACGAGCGCGTTCATCAAGGGCCTGACCCTCGCCGAGCGCACCGTCGAGATCGCGTACTGCTACTCGCCGACGCGCTACCTGTGGGACGCGAGCGAGGCGTACCTGCGCGACGAGGTCCCCGTCCTCCTGCACCGGCCGGTCCGCGAGCTTCTCGAGCGCCTGCGCGTCACCGACCGCGAGTTCGCGGCGCGCGTCGACCGCTGGATCGCGATCTCGCACGCGGTCGCGGCGCGCATCCGCCGCTACTACGCTCGCGAGAGCGAGGTCGTGTATCCACCGGTCGACGTGGACGCGTACCAGGCGCGGGCGGAGCGCGGCGACCACTGGCTGTTCATCGGGCGGCTGTCGGCGTACAAGCGCGCCGACGTCGCCGTGCGTGCTTTCGGGCGCCTGAACCGGCGGCTCATCGTCGTCGGCGAGGGCCGCGAGCGGGGGGCGCTCGAGCGCATCGCCGGCGACAACGTCGCGTTCACCGGCCGCGTGGACGAGGCGACGAAGCGCGACCTCCTCGCGAGCGCCCGCGGTCTGGTGTTCCCGGGCGAGGACGACTTCGGGATCGTGATGGTCGAGGCGCTCGCCTCCGGCGCGCCGGTGGTCGCGCTCGACGCGGGAGGTGCGCCGGAGGTCGTGCGCGACGGCGAGGACGGCGCCCTGGTGCGCGACGCGGACCCGGAGGCGTTCGCCGACGCGATCGCCGCCGCGGAGCGGCGCGCCTGGGACCCCGCCGCGCTGAGACGCTCGGCCGCGCGGTTCGACGTCGCGCGGTTCCGCGAGAGTCTGAAGGTGGCCGTATCGACCGCTCGCCGTCACACGCCGTCATGAGGCTGGCGCTCTGGGTCGCCGCGAGTCTGCTCATTGCGGTCGGAGTCGTCCTGCTGGCGCCGGTCGATCTTCGCGACCGTGATTTCGCTGGATTCTGGCTCGGCTCGCGGATGGTGCTCGAGGGTCGAGACCCGTACGACCCCGCAGCATGGCTCCCGGCGCTGCGTGACATCGCACCGCGGTTCGCCCAGGACGTCCCGGATGGTGCGGCATACGGGTATCCGCTCTGGACCGCCGTGCTCACGATCCCGTTCGCGCTCGGACCGTTCGAGCTCTCGTCGCGTCTCTGGCTCGGTGCGCAGATCGGCCTCGGTCTGGGCACGCTGGTGGCGCTCCTACACGCCCTGGGCGCGCGGCGTCCCGGGGAGTCCATGTTGCTCGTGCTCGCGCTCGTCCTCTCGGAGCCATGGCGCGCGCTCGTCGAGATCGGCAACGTCGGCGGATTCCTGCTGGCCATCGTCAGCGCGACGCTCCTGCTCCTCGAGCGCGGACGGCCGCGCGCGGCCGGCGTGGTTCTCGGGACCGCGCTGCTCAAGCCGCACCTCTTCGTGCTGTTCGTACCGGTGCTGCTGCTGAGCCATCGCCGTGAGCTGCCTCGGCTCATGTCGGGGTTGGCCGCCACCGCTGGGGTTCTCGTGCTCGCGTCCTTCGTCGTGCTGCCCGGGTGGCCCAGCGGATGGCTGTCGACGCTCGCCCGCACCTCCGCCGGGGTCGGGGCCCGTGCGACGACCTGGGGCCTCGGAGGAGTCGGCCTCGCGCTCGTCGCCGCTGCGCTGGTGTCGCTCGTCGTCTGGTGGCGTGCCTCCTCGCCCGCACCGATGATGCTCGTCGCCGCGGCGCTGCCGCTCTCGCTCTTCGTCGCGCCGTACGCAGGCAACTACGACCAGATCGTCCTGTTCGCGCCTGTCGCGATCTGCCTGTCCGCCCTCTCGCCTGCGGGCCCCTGGCGGCGCGCGCTGGGCTGGTGGCTCCTCCTCACCATCATGGTGCCGTTCGTCTGGCTGCTCGAGCTCCTCATCCCGAGGGGCGGCGGCGAGGCGCCCGGCTCGCTCGCACCGCTCGCGCTGTTCTTCACGGTGATCGTCGTCGACCACCTGGCGCGGTCACGCCGGCTGCCGGGCGTGATCGTCGCGCTCGCGGCGATCCTCATGTGGGGCTCGCTGACCGTCTGGCTCGCGCTCGCGGGGATCCCGCCGCGGTCCGGCATCGCGGGTGCGGCGTGGCTCGGCGCCGTGGTGCTCGTGTTGGGCGCGGTCGTCGCTCTCGCGCGCCGCCGCGGGACGCGAGCGTCGTGAGTGCCCGTGTGCCCGCTATAGTGCCGAGCGTCATCAGGCCAGCCCGGTGAATCGAACGCCCGGGACGCCGCTCGCCGTCGGCGGCGTCGCCGCGCTCGTCCTCCTCCTCGGCGCGGCCCCGCGGATCGCGCTCGCCGCCGGCGCGCTGCCCGACCCGCTGCGCGCGTTCACCTGGAGCGACGCGCTGTTCACCTACCTGCGCGGCCTCTCCGGCCAGCGGCTCCCGTACCGCGACACGCCGTTCGAGTACCCGCCGCTCATCGGGGCGGTCTCGGCTCTGTTCTCGTCCCTCACCGACGACCCGGTCGTCTACGTCACGCTCTGGGCGCTCGTCCTCGCCGCCGCGGCGGCCGTCTGCGGGATGCTGCTCGCGCGCGCGGCCGGAGCGCGCCGTGCGCTGCTCTGCTGGGCGCTCGCGCCGCAGCTCCTCCTCCTCGGCTCGCTGAACTTCGACGTCCTTCCGGCGACGCTCGTCGCGGCCGCGGCGGTCGCGCAGCGCCAGGGACGAGAGGTCTCGAGCGCCGTCGCGCTCGCGGCCGGCACCGCCGCGAAGCTCTTCCCCGCGGCGAGCGTGCCGATCGCGTTCCTGCGCGCGCGTGATCCGCGCCGGTTCGTGCTCGTCACCGCCGCCGTGCTCGCGCTCGCCTACGTGCCGACCGCGCTGCAGCCGTATTCGAGCGCCGGCGGCGTCGCGTTCTACCTCGCGGGGATCGACGCGAACGTCGACTCGGTGTGGGGCATCCTCGAGCGACTCCTCGCGGCGTTCGGGATGCCGTCGCCGAAGGTGTTCGTGGTCGTTCTGACGCTCGCCGGACTCGGCGCCACCTACGTCGTGCTCGTGCTCCCGCGCGCGGCACGCGCCGCGGATCCGGCGGCCGCGTTCGGGCTCGCGACGGTCGCGCTGCTCTTCTGGTCGCGGCTGTACTCGCCGCAGTACTCGCTGTGGCTGCTGCCGTTCTTCGCGCTCCTCGCGATCGACGCGCGGCGCTACGCGCTGCTCGCGGCGGCCGACGTCGGGGTGTTCCTGACGATCTACCCGCTGACGCTCGTGCGGCGCACGGCCGACGACGCGGTGGGCGTGCTGCTGCTGGGCGCGCTCGCGTCCTTCGTCGTGCTGCGGCACGTCGCGCTCATCTCGGTGTGGCGCGCGCTCATGCGTGGTGCCGCGCGGTGAGGTCGCGGCGCGTCGTCGTCGCCGGCTGGCTCGTCGCGTGCGCGGTCGCGGTCGGCGCGCTCGCGCTCCTCGGCTGGCCCGCCCGGGCCTACCGCGACTTCGACTTCTTCCCCTTCTGGGCCGCGGGCCGGCTCATCCTCGATGGCGCCGACCCCTATGACGCCGACACCTTCCGCGCGGCCTTCATCAGCGGTGGCAGCCTCGGGCACGCGTTCGGCGGCCCGTTCGCGTACCCGCTGCCCGCCGCGATCCTCTCGATCCCGTACGCGCTGCTGCCGTTCGCCCTCGCCGCGCCGCTGTGGCTCGTGAGCCAGGTCGCGCTCTCCGCCGCCGGGCTCTGGGCGCTCGCCCGCCGCCTCTTCGGCCCGGAGCTGCGTCGTGACGCGCCGCTCCTCTTCACCCTCACCGCGGCGATGCCGGCGACGCTCCAGACCTACGCGATCGGCAACGTCGGTGGATTCCTGCTCGCGGTCGTCGCCGGCGCGCTCGTGCTCGTGCTCGACGGACGGCCGACGCGTGCGGGCGCCGTGCTCGGGCTCGGCGTGGTCAAGCCGCACGTCTTCCTCCTTTCGGTGCCCGTGCTGCTCGCGCGCTCGCGCCATCGCGTGCGCATCGCCCTCGGGGGCGCCGCGACCGCCGTCGGCCTCCTCCTCGCGTCGTTCGCCGTTCGACCCGGTTGGCTCGGCGGATGGCTCGCCGCGCTCGGCGCGATCCAGTCGAAGTCCGTCGCGCAGGCGAACGTGTGGGGGCCGTTCCCGGAGGACGCGCGGTGGATCGGGTGGCTCCTCCTCGTCGTCCTCGCCGCGATCGTCGCTCTGTGGTGGTGGCGCGCGTCTCCGAGCCTCGCGCAGCTCTACGCCGCCGCCGCCGCGCTGTCCCTGCTCGCCGCGCCATACCTCTGGACCCACTACTTCACGCTGCTCGGCGTTCCGATCGCCGTCGTGCTCGCGGCCGCGCCGCGGCGCGGCATCGGCCGTACCGCGGTGCTCGTCGCGCTCGCGCTCGCGACGGTGCTCGTCCCCTGGCTGCTGTACGTCCAGACCTACCGGACGGGCGAGGAGCCGTACGGAGGGATCGTCCCCCTCGCGCTGCTCCTGCTCATCGTCACGCTCACGCGCACGCGTGCGGTCGCCCCCGGGGTCGGGCCCGCGACGGCGCCCGCGCGTTGAGCGGCGCCCGTCGTATCGTCGGCTCGTGTCGGCCCGCCGCCTCAAGCTCGACATGCACACCCACAGCGAGTACTCGCCCGACAGCCGCACGCCGCTCGTCGAGCAGGCGAAGGCGATCCGCGCCGCCGGCCTCGACGTCGTGTGCGCGACCGACCACAACACCATCGAGGGCGCCCTGCGGCTGCGCGAGATGGCCGACGGCTTCCGCGTGGTCGTGGGGGAGGAGATCTCGAGCCGCGACGGGGAGATCATCGGGCTGTTCCTCGAGCGGCCGGTCCCGCGCGACCTCTCCGGCGAGGAGACGATCGCGCGGATCCGCGAGCAGGGCGGGTTGATCTCCGTCCCACACCCCTTCAGCCGCAACCGCGTGTACCACTTCCGGCGTGACGCGCTCGACCGGCTCTGGCCGCAGGTGGACTGCATCGAGGTGTTCAACGCGCGCGAGGCGTTCTCGGGGGACAACCGGCGCGCCGCCGCGTACGCGAAGGAGCGCGACCTCCCCGGCGCGGTCGGCAGCGACGCGCACCGCGCCTCGGAGATCGGCCGCGCCTGGATCGAGCTCGACGAGTTCGCGGGGCGCGACGACCTCGTGAGCGCGCTGCGCACCGGCGTGGTGCACGGCGGGCTCAGCGGGGCGGGGATCCATCTGGCGACGCGGTACGACGTGCTGCGCAAGTGGCTCGCGAGACGGACGAAGAGCGGCGCCTGAGCGCGTCCTCGGCCCACGTCGAGGACGCGACGATCGAGGAGCTCGCGGATGCCGCCGAGCGCACCGACGAGCGCGCCGTCCGCCGGACGCTGTTCGGCTGGCGCGAGCTCGTCTCGACGCTCATCCCGATCGCGCTCGTCGCGCTCGCCGCCCGCAACGTCGACTGGGCCGGCACCTGGGCGACGCTCCAGCGGACCGGCGTCCCGCTGGTCGTCGCGGCGCTCGCGGTGTACTACGTCACCTTCCCGCTCCGCTCGGCCCGCTGGGCGCGGCTCCTTCGCGAGGGCGGCGCCGACCTCGGGTGGCGCGACCTGCTGCGCATCCTCTTCCTCGGCTGGTTCGTCAACTCGGTGGTGCCCGCCAAGCTCGGCGACCTGTACCGCTCGTACCTGGTGAAGCGCCGCTTCGGCATCTCGCTGTCGCGGACCGTCGGGGTCGTCGTCGCGGAGCGCCTGCTCGACCTGTTCGTCGTCTTCGGCCTGCTCGTCGTGGGCGGCTACGTGGCCTTCGGCCGCACGATCCTGCCCGACCTGCGCATCGTGTACGTCACCGGCGCGGCGCTCGGCGCGCTCATGGCCGGCGGGCTCGCCGGGGTCTACTTCGTCGCGCCGCGCGTCGCGCGGTTCTTCCCGGAGGAGGTCCGCCGCATCGGCCGTCTCTTCCGCGAGGGCATGCTCCACAGCTTCCGCGCGCTGCCCGTCGCGGGCCCGCTCACGCTCCTCGTCTGGGCGGCCGAGGCCGCGCGGCTCGCGCTCGTCCTCGCGTCGCTCGGCCTCGAGCTCCCGCTCTCCGGCATCGTCTTCGTCGCCGTCGCCAGCTCGCTCCTCACGACGGTGCCGCTGACGCCGGCGGGCTTCGGCTTCGTGGAGATCGCGATGGTGTACGTCCTCACCGAGGGCTTCGGCTTCGCGCAGCCCGACGCCATCGCGGTCGCCGTGGTCGATCGCGTCGTGAGCGTGCTGTCGGTCATCGTCATCGGCGCCGTCGTGTACGCCGCCTCGCGCGGCGAGATACGCGGCGAGCGATGACGCGCGTCGCGCGCGGCGCGGCGATCGTGGCGCTCCTCTTGCTCGCGGGCGCCCTCGCCGCGCGCGGCGCCGAGTGGTACCGGACCACCGACTTCTTCTGCATCTATCAGGGCTCGCGCGCGCTCCTCGTCGGCCGCGATCCGTACGACGACGCCTGGATCCGCAGCCAGACCGGCGGCCTGTACCCCCAGGCCGCGTTCGCCGGCGGTGGCCTCGCGCCCGCGCCGTGCCGGAGCGCATACGGCTACCCGCTCTGGACCGCCGCGGCGCTCGTCCCCGTCGCCGCGCTGCCGCTCGAGGTGGCGGCCGCGCTGTGGGCGGCGGCCGGCATCGGCGCGACGATCTACGGGGCCTCCTTCGCCTGGCGCGCGTTCCGCGGGCCGGCGCGCCTCGCCTGGCTCTACGCGATCCTCATCGTGGCGTCGCAGCCGTTCTGGATCCTGCTCATCAGCGGGCAGCTCGACGGAGTCGTCTTCTTCGTCGTCGCGCTGCTCGTGTGGGCGCTGGCGGCGCGGCGGGCCGCCGGCGCCGGCGCCGCGCTCGCGCTGACGGCGCTCAAGCCTCAGCTCGTCGCGCTCACGCTGCCCGCGGTCGCGCTCCGCGCGCTCGCGCTGCGCGAGCGGCGCCTCCTCGGCGCCGTCCTCGCGACGGGGGCGGCGATGGTCGTCGTGCCGATGGCCTTCGTGCCCCTCTGGCCGATCGAATGGATCGACGAGCTCACCGGGCGGCGCGCGCGCGTGAGCGGGCTGCTCCCGACGGCGTGGGGGCTCGCGGCGGACGTCCTCGGGAACGGCTGGCTGGGTGCGGCCCTCGCCCTCGGGCTCCTCGCCGCCGTCTGGCTGCTCGTGCGCGGTCGCGCGCTCGATCTCACCGAGGTCGCGGTCCTCTCGCTGCCGCTCTCGCTCTTCGTCACGCCGTACGCCTGGAGCTACGACCACCTCGTCCTCGCGGTGCCGTGGGCGTTCCTGCTCGCGCGCGCTCCGGCGCGGGGCGGGGCGCGTCTCGCGGCGCTCGTCGGGGTCGTCGCGCTCGCGAGCGCGCTGCCGTGGGCCCTCTACGCCGTCGCGTTTGCGCGAGGCGGCGAGACGCTCTCGGCGGTCGTGCCGGCGCTCACCGCGATCGCCGTCGCGGTCGCGCTGCGCGCGTCGCGGGCGCCCACCGCATGAGGCGTCTGGTCCTCCTCGCCGCGACCGTCGCCCTCGGGCTCACGATCGCCGCGGCTCTCGTCGTGGCGCCCGACTACGAGACACGCGTCCTGAACGATCAGCTGCAGTACCTCTCGCTGGCGCGCGGTCTCGTCGAGCGAGGCGAGTTCACGAGAGCCCTCGCGGGCGAGCCCTTCATCCCCGAGACGAACCGGTTCCCCGGCTATCCGCTGCTCCTGGCGCCGCTCTGCGTCGGCGGCTGCAACCACCTCGCGATCGCCGTGGCGCAGGGCCTGCTCTTCGCGGCGCTGGTGCTCGCGTCGTTCGCCCTCGCGAGACGCGTGCTGCCGGAGCGGGCCGCGGGTCTGGCCGCACTGGCCGTCGCGCTGTACGTGCCGTTCGCGTACTACGGCGCGCTGGCGCTCTCGGATCTTCCCGGCGCCGCGCTGCTCGCGCTCGGAGTCGCGGCGTGGCTCCGCGCGCGCGATCGCGGGTCGCTCGCGTGGGCGTTCGCGGCGGGGGCGCTCCTCGGCTGGGCCGGCCTCGTGCGTGGCGCGCTCCTCGCATTCCCGCTCGCGCTCACCGCGCTGGCGCTGCTGCGCGACCGTCGGGCCGCCGGCCTCGCCGCCGCCGCCCTCCTCGGCGCGGGCATCGTCGTCGCGCCCTACGTCGCGTACGCCGAAGCGAGCTTCGGCCGGCCGTTCGGCGCGAACAGCGGCACGGTGATGTGGATCGGCGTGACGCAGGGGCGTGCCGAGTCGTCCCTCGACGCGACGGAGCGCGCCGAGGTCGATGGCGCCCGCGCCGAGATCGCGGCGTTCGACGCGATGACCGATGAGCGGGCCCGCGCGCTGGCATGGCTGCGGCTCGACGACTCGCTGGGGCGCCGCGCGCGCGCGCTCATCGCGCACGACCCGGGGCGCTGGATCGGCTCGATGCTCCCGCGATCGATCGAGCTGTGGGCCGGTGACCGTCCGCTCGAGGCGAGCGTGAGCAGAGCGTCGCCATCGGCTCGCTGCAGATGGTGCTCGTCATCGTCGGTCTCGTCGGGACGGCCGTCATCGCGCGCCGTGGTGAGGCCGGCGCCGCGTTCGCGGCGGTCGTCGCCTACGTCTGGATCACGGCGCTGCCCTTCCAGGTGGAGGGGCGCTACTCGCTGCCCGCGAAGGCCTTCCTCATCATCGGCGCGATTGCCGTGGTCGATCTCGTCGTGCGACGACGGCGCGGTGCTCGCTGAGTAGACTTCCGGTCGTGCCGGATGCCGCGGCGATCCGACGCATCGCCGCGCTCACGCTCTTGATCCTCGCCGTCCGCGTCGTCTCCGCCGCCGTCGTGTCGGGCCCCGGTTACACCGACGCGTACTACTACACCGCCGTCGCGGGGCGGCTCGCGCGCGGCGAGGGGCTCACCGCCGACTTCATCTGGTCGCCGCTCGAGGCCGGCTCGCTCGTCCTCCCGGTCGCGAGCCACCTCTTCTGGGTGCCGCTCTCGACGGTCCTCGGCGCGATCGGCATCGCACTCGCGGGCCCGCTCGTCGGCGACTTCCGCGCCGCGCAGGCGGCGATCATCGTGGTCGCCGCGCTGCTCCCGGCCACGGGGTACGCGGCGGCCCGCCGGCTCGGCGCGGGCGAGCCGCTCGCGCTCGCCGCGGCCGCGGCCGGCGGTCTCGGCGGCCTGTTCGCGCCCGGCCTCGTCGACCTGGACGCGTACGCGCCCGCCGCGGTCATCGGGACGCTGTTCTTCCTCGCCTACGGGCGCGCCGCGGCCGGCGACGTCCGCGCCGGCGCGCTCGCCGGCCTGCTCGTCGGCCTCCTCTATCTCGCGCGGAGCGAGGGCGCGCTCTTCGGCGTCGCGCTCCTCGCGCTGCTCGTCTCCCGACGCACGCGCGTGGCCGGCGCCGCCGGGGCCGCCGCCGCGATCGCGATCGGCGGCGGGTGGCTCGCGCGCGACGTCGCCGCGGGAGCGCCGCCGGACCTGTTCGCGCGCGCGGTCCTCCTCGTGCGCTACGACCAGTTCTTCGCGGTCGCGTCGCCGACCCTCGCCGAGCTCGCCGCGTCGCTCGACCGCGTGCTCGCCGCGAGGGCCGGCGCGCTCGCCGCCAACGCCACGACCTTCGCGTTCACGTTCGCCCTGCTGCCGCTCGTCCCGCTCGCCGCCGGGCTGCGCGCGCTGTGGGCGCGCGCGGAGGTGCGCGCCTGGGCCGGCCTCGCCGTGCTGGTCTACCTCACGCAGTCGCTGGTGTGGACGCTGCACTCGACGCGCGGCTCGTACTTCCACTCGCTGGCCGCGTTCTTCCCCTTCGGCCTGGCGATCGCGGCCGTCGGCGCGCGCGAGCTGCTGGCCGCGCGCTCGCCGCGTGTGCTGCGCGCGTGGGCGTGGGGCGCCGTCGCGCTCGTCGGCGCGATCACGTTCGCGTCGGTCGCCCAGTGGGACGCGGTCTTCAACGGCGCGGCGCGCGTGCGCGCGGCGGCCGTCGACGCCATCCCGCCGGGCCCGTTCCTCGCGATCGACGGCGCGGCGTGGCGCTGGATCAGCGGCCGCCCCGCCGTGGTGACGCCCTCCGACGGACTCGACGCCGCGTTCTGCTACGCGTCGGCGGTCGGCGCGCGGTCGGTCGTGCTCGAGGAGGCGCGCTTCGCCGCGTACGACGACCTGTACGCCGGCGTGACGAGGCCGGGCTGGCTCGGCGAGCCGATCGTGCGCGGCACGGTGAAGATCTTCCCGGTCACGCTGGCCCCGAACAGCGTGTGCACGCCGCGATGAGCGCCCGCGCGCTCGCGCCGTGGCTCGTCGCGCTCGGCGCGTTCGCGCTCGCCGCCGGCCCCGCGCCCGCGGACCCCGACATGTACTGGCACCTCGCGTCGGGCAGGTGGATGGTCGAGAACGGCGAGCTGCTGCGCCGCGACGTGTTCTCGACGACGATCGCGGGACAGCCGTACAGCGTCGGCGAGTGGCTCGGCCAGATCGTCCTCTACGCGGCGTACGCGCTCGGCGGGTGGCCGGGCATCGTGCTGCTGCGGGGGCTGCTCGTCGCGACGGCCGCCCTCTTCCTCACGCGCGCCGCGCTGCGTGGCGGCGCGCGTCCGGTCGTCGCACTGCCCCTCGTGGTCGTCGCGCTGCTGCTCTCGGAGATCGGGTGGACCGACCGCCCGCAGCTCTTCACGCTGGCGCTCTTCCCGCTCCTCCTCGACCTGCTGCTCGCGGCGCGCGAGGGGCGCGTCCGCCGGCTGCTTCTGGTCCCGCCGCTGCTGCTGGCCTGGACCAACCTGCACGGCGGCTACGTGCTCGGCCTGGCGCTCGTCGCGATCTTCGCGCTCGACGCGCTGCTGCGCCGCGCGCACGCGCGCGCGTTCGCCGCCGCCGCGGCGCTCGCGGCCGTCGCGACGCTCCTCGACGCCGGGTCGCTCGGCCTCACGGCGGCCCTCACGCACGCGGCGTCGCCGCCGCGCTTCATCGTCGAGGAGTCGCCGCCCGACGTGCTCACGCCGGCGGGCTTCGTCTTCGCGCTGTTCGTCCTCGCGACGCTCTCCGTCGCGCTGCGCGCGGGCGGGACGCTCTTCGACGCGCTGCTGCTCGTCCCGCTCCTGCTCCTCGCGCTCTCCGCGCAGCGCCAGATGCCGTGGTTCGTCTTCGCGTCGGTGCCGTACCTCGCCCGTCGCCTGCCGGCCGCGGTGCCGGCGCTCGAGCGGGCGGCCACGCGGCTCGCTCCGCCGCGCGCCGTGCTGGCCGGCGTCTCGACCGGCATCGCCGCGATGGTGCTCGTCGCGCTGCTCGCGCTGCCCGCCGCGCCCGACGAGCGGGCCTACCCGGCGGGCGCGCTCGGACCGCTCGCCGCGACGAGCGGCGCGCTGCTGAACGAGTACGACTGGGGCGGCTATCTCATCTGGAACGCGCCCGAGCGGCCGGTGTTCATCGACGGCCGGCTGTTCCCGTACCTGCCGGGCGTCTTCGCGGACTTCCAGCGCGCTGTCACGCTGGGGCCCGGCTATCGCGCGGTGCTCGACGGCCGGGACATCGGGGCCGTGCTGCTCCGTCCGGACCGGCCCCTCGCCGGCGCGCTGCGCGAGGACGGCTGGCGGGCCGTCGCGAGCGGCGAGCGCTGGGTGCTCCTGGCGCGCCCGTGAGCCGCGCCCGTCCCGGGATCGCCTGGCGCATCGCGCTGCTCGTCGGCGCGGCCGCCGGTCTGGGCGCCGCGACGATCCCGGTGAGCGACCCCGACCTCTTCTGGCACCTCGCGACGGCGCGCGAGACGCTCGCACGGGGTCTCGTGACGACGGACCTCTTCTCCTGGAGCGTCCGCGGCGCTCCCGTCTCGATCGATCAGTGGCTCGGGCAGCTCGTGCTCTACGCGGCGTACGTCGCGGACGGGTGGCGCGGCGTCGTCGTCCTGCGCGTGCTCGAGGTCACCGCGCTGGTCGCGCTCGTCGTCGCCAACGCGTCGCTCGTCACGCGCCGCCCGCTCGCCGCGGTGCTCGCGGCGGTGCCGGCGATCGTCCTCACGCGCGCGGTCACGGTCGACCGCCCGGAGCTCCTCGGCCTCGTCCTCTTCGCCGGGCTGCTCGTGCTGCTGCGGCGGGGCCGCGACGGCAGCACCGCGGCGCTCGCCGGCGCGGTCGCGCTCGTCGCGGTCTGGGCGAACGTGCACGGGTCGTTCGCGCTCGGCGCCGTGCTGACGGTGCTCGTCTGCGCCGAGGGCGCCCTGCGCGGCGCCGCGCGCCGCCGCGTCTACGCCGCGACGGCCCTCGCCGCGGTCGCCGCGACCCTCGCGACGCCGGCGGGCGTCACCACGTGGACCGCGCCGGGGATCCACCTCCTGTCGCCGCCCCGCGGGATCCAGGAGTGGGCGACGATCGACGTGAGCACCCCGCTCGGCGCCGCGTACGCGGCGACGCTGGCGCTCGTCCTCGCGGCCGCCCTGCGCGGGCCGCGCGTGGAGTGGCGCGAGCTCGTCGTCCTCGTCCCCGTCGCGTTCCTCTCGCTCACCGCCGCTCGCCAGGCGCCGCTCCTCGCCATCGCCGCGGCGCCGCTCTTCGGCGAGCGGGCGGCGTGGGCGATCGGGATGGCGCGGGCCCGGCTGGGTCGGCCCGAGACCGCCGCGGGACCCGACCGCGCGACCGGGAGCTCGGATCGCGCCGTCGCGCTCAGGTCGTTCGGCCTCCTGCCGCCGATCGCGCTCATCGCCCTCGCGATCGCGGTCACGCCCGCCTCGCTCGACGAGCGCGCGTACCCGGTGGGGGCGCTCGCGGCGCTCCCGCGGGGCGACGGCGTGCTCGCGCGGTACGAGTGGGGCGGGTGGCTCATCTGGCGCGCGCCGGCGACGCCGGTGTTCGTCGACGGCCGGCTGACGCCCTACCTCGGCGGCGTGCTCGACGACTACCGCACCGTGGTCGACGCGAAGCCCGGCTGGCGCGAGGTGATCGAGCGCCGCGGCGTGCGGGCCCTCCTCGTCGCGCCGGGCGACCCCGTCGCCGTCCGCGCGCGCGAGATCGGCTGGCCGGTGGCGGTCGTGTCCGCGACCTTCGTCCTCATCGTCGTCCCGTGAGCGCGCGCTTCCTACTACATCCGGACGCAGACCGCTTCCTATACTTCGCGCACGAACGATCACCCGGCACCGCGTCTGGTGAAGGATGGCGACGACCTCGACGCGCAGTTCGAGGCCATCGTCGACGGCCTGCGGCGCGACATCCGCCGCGTGCGCCAGCAGGTCGAGAAGTTCGGCCGCGCGTACCAGCGGACCGCGGAGTCGCAGTCGCGGCGCTCGCTGGACGGCAAGCCCGACCCCGCCACGCAGGTCGCGTACCGCCGGCTGAAGCAGCTCCAGCTCGTGGCGCAGCACATCGAGTCCAGCGCCGCCTACCTCCTCGGGTCCGGGATCGAGCCCGGCCAGAAGGGGCAGGAGGAGTCGCTCGACGTGGCGCAGCGTCTCCTCGACAGCCTCGAGGCCGAGCGCGAGCGCCTCTACCGCGACGTCCACGACGGACCCGCGCAGGTGCTGGCCAACGCGATCTTCGAGGTCGAGTACCTCGAGCGGGTCGCCGAGCGGGCGCCGGCCGAGATCCGGCAGACCCTGCGCACGGAGCTGGGCAGCCTCAAGGGCCAGCTCCGCGCCTCCCTCGACTCGGTGCGCGCGATGATCTACGACCTGCGCCCGCCCGAGCTCTCCGAGCTCGCGCTCGCGGAGGCGATGGGGAACTACGTCGGCGAATGGGAAGCCCGCTGCGGCATCAAGGTGCTGCCGACGCTCGACACGACGGCCACCGGTCTCTCGCCGCAGCAGGAGCTCGCGGTGTACCGCGTCATGCAGGAGGCGCTCCAGAACGTGCACAAGCACGCGAACGCGACGAGCGTCGGCGTGGTCTGGCAGCGCTCGTCCGCGTCGTGGGTGCTGCACGTCACCGACGACGGGATCGGCTTCGACCTGGTGAAGGCCGCGCGTCGCGCCAAGAGCGTCGGTCTGCTCTCGATGCGCGAGCGCGCCGAGCTCATCGGCGGCACCCTCCAGATCCAATCGACCCCCGGCAACGGCACCGCGGTTACACTGCTCCTCCCGGCGAAGGGCGCCGGACCGGTGCCCGGCGAAAGAGGAAGGGTCCTTGGCCGACAAGACTGAACGCGGCATCCGCGTGGTCCTCGCGGACTCCAGCCGGCTCACCGCCATGGGCATCGGGCAGGTCCTCGAGCGGGAGCCGGACGTCGAGCTCGTCGCGACCGCGAGCGACGGCGAGGAGGCGGTCACCAAGACGCTCGAGCTCGAGCCGGACGTCCTGGTGATCGAGGCGGACCTCGCGCGGATCAACGGGATCAAGGTGACCCAGCGCGTGCGCCGCGAGCTGCCGCACGTCGGTGTCGTCGTCCTCACCGCCAAGGACGAGGAGCAGACGCTCTTCGAGGCGATCCGTGCCGGCGCCGCGGCCTACCTCAACAAGGACTGCGAGCCGGCCGAGCTCGTCGACGCCATCCGCAAGGCGCGCGCGGGCCAGTTCATCATCAACGAGAAGGTCTTCAGCCGGCCCGCCGTCGCCTCGAAGGTGCTCGCGGAGTTCCGCGAGCTCTCGGTGTACGGGCCCGGCTCGTCGAAGGTATTCGCGCCGCTGTCGCCGCGCGAGGTGCAGATCCTGGACAACATCGCCCAGGGAATGACCAACAAGGAGGTCGCCTACGCGCTCGCGATCTCCGAGCAGACGGTGAAGAATCACATGTCGAGCATCCTCCGGAAGCTGTCGGTGAACGACCGCACGCAAGCGGTCGTGTACGCGATCCGTCAGGGCTGGATCAAGGGACCGGAGATGGGGAATTGAGCGTGGAGGTCGCGCCGGACATCGCGGCCGAGCTCGCGACCGAGCAGCAGCGGATCGTCGCCGAGATCCGCGAGCTCGATCTGCTCATCGAGTCGACGCAGACCGAGGTGAACCGCCTCAAGGCGCGCGAGGACCAGACCAAGGCGCGCGTCGAGGAGGTCCGCGGCAACCCCGGCGGCTTCCAGCGCGAGGAGATCTTCGGCGCGACCGACGAGCACGCGTCGGCCATCGGCCGCCGCATGACGATGGAGGGGCAGCTCGCGGCGCTGCAGGGCAAGCGCAAGCTGCTCGACCGCGTGCAGCGTCTCGTCGCCGGCGCGCAGCAGCACGTGCGCGACAGCGCGAGCGCCGCGCCGCTCCCGGCCGACGCGTCGCCGGTCATCGACGAGGGCAGGCTGCTCCAGGCGGTCGTCGACACGCAGGAGGCCGAGCGCAAGCGCATCGCGCGCCAGGTCCACGACGGCCCGGCGCAGGCCATGGCGAACGTCGTGCTGCAATCGGAGATCAGCGAGCGCCTCTTCGACGTCGATCCGCAGCGCTCCCGCACCGAGCTCGCCTCGCTGCGCACCATGGTGAACAAGACGCTGCAGGAGCTGCGCGGGTTCATCTTCGAGCTGCGCCCGATGATCCTCGACGACCTCGGCCTCGTGCCGACGATGCGCCGCTACGTGCAGACGCTCATCGACAAGCACGGCGTCCGCATCGATTTCTCGAGCACCGGGCGCGACCGGCGGCTCCCGTCGGACGACGAGGTCGCGATCTTCCGGCTCATCCAGGACTCGCTCGTCGAGAGGATCGAGAAGGCCGCCGCGAAGAGCCTCGTCCTCGGCATGGCCTGGCGGGACGAGCAGCTCGAGATCCTGCTCCAGACGGACGGCAAGGACCTGCCGCCCGACGGCGAGCTGCAGTCCGGCCTGCGCCGCAGCGAGCGCCTGGAGCTGCTCCACGGCGAGTCGACGCACGAGACGCGCGCCGACGGGACGGTCGTGCTGAACGTGAAGGTGCCCATCCGGGCCGCACCGCAGATCATCACGTGACGAGCGGCCCGCTCGACACCGAGCGGGTCGCCGGGAACCGCTCGACCGGCGCCGCGTTGTAGCGTGTATGCGCGCCGTCGCCCTGGCCGCCATGCTCCTCGCGCTCCCGCTCGCCGGCTGCGGTACGCCGCCGGACCTCACCGTGTCGGTCGCGGACAGGCCCGTCCCGACGGTCCTCCTGTCGACGTCGAAGACCACCTGCTGCTGGCAGAGCGTGGTCGGCGACGCCTTCCCGCGGGAGAAGCCGCTCACGACCGTCCGGGCCCCGACGCCGGTGACGCTCCGGATCGACGCCGCGCCGGACGCGACGGAGATCCGCGGCTCGGTGTACGAGGTCGACCGGCCGACGCCGTCGGGCGGCCCGCCCGAGCAGTTCACGCTTCCGGGCAGGTCCGTCGCGTACGTCGCGAGAGCGATCGTCGCCGGCGGGACGTACGAGGTCGTCGTGAACGCCAGGTGGGGCGGCCTGCTCGTACGCGGCGAGGTGACGCGCGCGTTCCGCCTGCGCGTCGAGCCCCCCTGACGGGGCCGCGCGCTACGTCCGCCCGGCGAGCCGCTCGCCGACCTCGCGCCCGAGCTTCGCGCTGTAGTTCGTGCCGCGGTCCTCGGGGTAGATCTGCGTCGTGTTCGCCACGTACAGCCCGTCGATCGGCGTCGCGAGCGGCAGCATCCGCCGGCGGTTGCCGATGCGCGGGACGGGCTGGGCGGCGTCCTCGCGGAACGACCACGCGCGCAGCACCGCGCGCTCGTCGAAGCGCGCGTTCACGCGCCGCAGCGCCGGGGCGTAGTGCCGCAGCAGCTCGTCGGTGCCCATGCGCGCGAGCGGGTCGTCGCGCGCGACGTAGTTCGACACGTAGAGGTAGCGCGCCGGGTAGCGCTCGGCCGGCACGAGGTTGGTGTGCTCGATGAGGCCGAGGAACGGCATGTCGCGGTCGACGACGTTCGTCCAGTACGTGCCGCTGAACCGGTCGCGCAGCTCGAGCAGCAGCACGACGGCGGTTCGGTAGGTCCACGCGTCGAGCCGCGCGGCGTACGCGTCGCCCCAGGCCGCGAGGCGCCGCGCGACGTGCGTCGGCGTGGTGAGCAGCACCGCGTCGGCGCGCGCGGTCCGCTCGCCGTCGGCCGGCGCGGTCCCCGCGGGCAGGCGGTACGCGCCGGGCGCGGCCGCGCGCAGCGCGAACCCCTCGCCGTCGCGGTCGACCCGCACCACCTCGCGATCGAGGTGCACCCGCCCTCCGTGACGGCGGATGTCGTCGGCGAGCGCGACGCAGATCGCGCGGAACGACGAGCGCGGGTACCCGAGGCGCTCCTTCGCCGCGCCGCCGCCGGAGAGCTTCTGCCGCCGGAGCGCGAGCTTGGACCAGAGCCACGCGAGCGGGATGGCCGGCGCGTCGTCGCCGAACTTGCCGAGCATGAGCGGCCGCCACACCTTCTCGAGCGCGCGCTCGCCGCACGCGCGGCGCAGCCAGTCGAGCGCGGAGACCTCGTCCATCCGCTCCCAGTCGGTGCGCCGCGCCAGGCGCAGGACGGCGAGGCCGAGGCGCACGCGGTCGGCGGGCGCGAGCGGGCCGTAGCGGATGAGGTCGAGCGGCGACACGAACGGCCAGATCCGGCCGTCGGCGTACATGCCGACCGTCGAGCGATGCCATTCGAGCTCTCCCGGCAGGAGCTCGTCGTGGAGCGCCGTCATCTCGCGGTCGCTCTGGAACAGGTGGTGGTAGTAGCGGTCGATCCAGACGCCGTTCCCCAGGTCGAACGCGCTCGCCATGCCCGCGACGTCCGGCCAGCGCTCGTACAGGTCGACCGCGACGCCCCGCCGCGCGAGCGCGCGGCCCGCGGCGAGGCCGAGCACGCCCGCGCCGACGATCGCGACCCGCCGCGTCCCCCTCGCCCCGGCCGCTTCGATGCTCATCCGCCGCCGACCTGGGCAAGCGCGATGCCGGTGTAGTAGTAGGTCAGGATCCGCTCCGCGGTCGCCCCGGCGAGCGCCATGCCCTGCGCACCCCACTGCGACATGCCCACGCCGTGGCCGAACCCGCGTCCGACGAACGCGAACCGCGCCGGGAGCACGTACAGCCACTCGACGAAGCGGATGCCGAGCGGCCGGCCCCAGTCGTCGACGACGTGCTCGTACCGGCCGCGCACGCGCACGGCGCCGAGCGCCGCCATCTCGGCGAGGCGCGCCTGGTCGCCGGCGGACACCCACTCCGGCTCGCCACCCGAGCGCACGACGACCGTGAAGAGCGTGCTGCGGAGGCCGAAGTAGTAGCGCGCGCGGTCCTTCCCGATGTCGCGCGTGCCGCTCGTGCCCGCGATGCGCGCGCGCACGACACGGCCGGCCGCCGTCACCTCGAGCAGCTCGATGCGCAGCGGCAGGCCGACGTCCATGCCGCGCGAGCGCAGCTCCTCGCCGAGCCGCGCCGCCGTCAGCTCGCGCGTCCACTCGTACGAGCTCGCGGCCCAGCTCGTCCTGGTGGCGATCGCGTCCGTCGGCGAGGGGACGCTCCGCAGGTACGGCTGCGCGACGCCGAAGACGTTCTCCGAGTCCTCGGTGACGCCGCCGGCGTTCGCCGAGTAGAGCGCCTCGATCGGCGCGCCGCGGTAGGTCGCGATCACGCCCGCGGTGCGCGCGACCGCCTCGCGCGTCGGCCGCGCCTCGGCGGCGACGCCGTCGTACTGCTGGTCACGCGTGTCGCCCTCGAGGTCGTAGCTCGCGTGGCGCCCCAGCCTCGTGTACAGGTACGTGCGCGCGGCGATCGCCTGGGCCGCGAGGGCCTCGGGCTCCCACGACGAGGGCACCTCCGAGCCGACGACGCTCGCGAGGTAGTCGCCCGTCGCGACGGCGTTGACGACGATCGGCCGGCCGTCGTCGCCGAGCGCGATCTCGAGCGTGCCGCGGAAGATCCGACCGTCGACGCTGAGCAGGCCGTCGGTCGCCGCGAACGTGAGACGCTCGGGGCGCTGCGCGGTGAAGACCGCGTCGGCCGCGACGCTCGTCCGCGCCGCGAGCGTGGCGACCTCGAACGGGACCGTGACGATCGACGCCCACGTCCGTGCCAGGCCCTCGGCGACGCGCGCGTCGCGGACCTGGAGGAGCCGCTCGGCGCGCTCCGCCGCCGACACGCGGGGCGGCGCCTCGGCGAGCGCCAGCTCCGCGCCCTCGACGCGGCGCACGTTCGTGCGTACGACCAGGCGCTGCGTCCCGCTGTAGACGACGCCGCCGTCCGGCGCCCGCACCACGATGGCGCCGCTCGCCCCGATCGTCGTGCGCCCGAGGCCCTGCGCCGTCACGTTCACGCGCACGACCGCGGGGAGCGCCGGCAGGGACGCCGCGGCCGCGGGCGCGGGCGGAGCGAGGAGCGCGGCGAGGACGGCGAGCGCGACGGCGCGACGCCTCACATCGCGCTCCGGTATACCTCCGGCCGGAGCACGCCGATGAACGGGAGATTGCGGTACCGCTCGGCGAAGTCGAGGCCGTATCCCACGACGAACCGGTCGGGGATCTCGAACCCGCGGTAGTCGATCTCGATCGGGACGACGCGCCTGGCCGGCTTGTCGAGGAGCGTGCAGAGACGCACCGACGAGGGACGCTGCGAGCGGAGGTGCTCGAGGACGAAGGCGAGCGTGTTCCCCGTGTCGACGATGTCCTCGACGACGAGCACGTCGCGCCCCTCCACGCTGTTCGCGATGTCCTTGACGATACGGACGACGCCGCTCGACTCGGTCGTCGCGCCGTACGAGGAGACCTCCATGAAGTCGACCGAGAGCGGGACCTCGATGCGGCGCATGAGGTCGGCGAGGAAGGGGAGCGACCCCTTGAGGATCGACACGAGCGCGAGGTCCCGGCCGCGGTAGTCGGCGCTGATCCGGGCCCCGAGCTCACCGACCTTCGCCTGGATCGCCGCGGCGTCGATGAGCACCTCGGCGATGTCGTCGGCGGGAAGGGCAGGCGTCGCTCTCACGCGGCGATTGTCTCAGAGCGGCGCGGGTCAGCGGCGGAGCAGCCGCCATGCCGCGCCGGCCACGCCGAGCGCCACGGCCGCCCCGGCCGCGAGCGCGAGCGGCGGCACGCCCGCGTCGGTCGCGACGCCGACCGCGGGCGCGCCCGTCGGCGCGGCGGTCGCGAGCGCGGGGGACGTCGGCGTCCCGCTCGGCGCGGCCGGCGCCGGCGCGACGGTGCTCGCCGGCGACGCGGGGCTCGGCGGTGCCGTCGCGGGTGCCGCGGTGGGCGCGACGGTCGGCGGTGCCGTTCGCACCGGTGGCGCGGTCGGCGCCGGCGTCGGCGGGACCGTCGGCGCGGGCGTCGCCGCGGCGATCACGACGACGGTGCCGCTCATGCTCGGGCCGTGGACGCCGCACACGTAGTCGAAGGTCCCGGCGGTCGAGAAGGTGACCAGCGCGCTCTGGCCCTGCCGGAGGACCGGCGTCGTGAACGCGCTCCCCGCGGCGCTGTGCGGCGCGCCGTCGAGGTTCGTCCACCGCACCGCGTCCCCGACGCGCACCGTGACCGTCGCGGGCTGGAACGCGAAACCGGAGATCGTCACGTCGGCCGTCGCGGCCCTCGGCGCCGTGGGCGTCGCGAGCGCGAGCAGCGCGAGCGCGGCGAACACGAGCCGTACGGTGCGCGACGCTAGTGCCGCGCGCCGGGAATACCTTGACGATGCGCGGCCCAGACGGCCGAGGCCACGGAGCCGAGGAGGACGCGCCGGAGCGTATCCGCAGATACGTGAGGAGCGCCCGGACGAAGGCGACACCGGCATCGGCCGTCTGGGCCGATGCAGCGGCAAGGGATTCCCGGTGCGCGGCACTAGCCGCATAGCATCCCGCTCATGCCCGTCTCGTCCGAGCCCTTCGACGCGCTCGTGCCTGCGGCCGCGCGGCTCGGTCTCGCGCTGCGCGCCGAGCAGATCGCCGTCTGCGAGCGGTACGCCGAGGCGCTCATCCAACGGAATACGTCGGTGAACCTCACCGCGATCACCGCTCCCGCCGACATCGCCACGAAGCACTTCCTCGACGCGTGGACGGCCTTCGGCGTGCGCCGCTGGAGCGGCCACGAGCGGGTCGTCGACGTCGGCAGCGGCGCGGGCTTCCCGGGTCTCGCGCTGCGCATCGCCGCGCCCGGCCTGCGCGTGACGCTGGTGGAGTCGGTGGGGAAGAAGGCGCGCTTCCTCGAGGAGGTGTCGGCGCTGCTCGGCCTCGGCGACGTCGAGGTGCGCAACGAGCGCGCGGAGACGCTCGGCCGCGAGCGGCGCGATCGCTACGACGTGGGGACGGCCCGCGCCGTCGGCCCGCTCGGGCACGTCCTCGAGTACCTGCTCCCGCTCCTGCGTGTCGGCGGCGAGGCGATCGTGTGGAAGGGGCGGCTCGAGGGCGAGCTCCCCGGTGGCCGTGCCGCGTGCGCCGCGCTCGGCGGCGAGCTCGTGCGCGTCGTGTCCACCGCGGAGCTCGGCGTCGGCGACGTGCTGCCCGGCCGCAACCTCGTCGTGGTCCGCAAGACCAGGCCCACGCCCGCGCGGTATCCCCGCTCGGCGGCGGACGCGCGGCGCCGGCCGTGGTGATCGTGCCTTCGGTCGACGTGCGTGGCGGCCGCGTCGGCCACCCTGTCGGCGCCGGGGGCGACCTCGACCCGCGCGCTCTCGCCGCCCGCTACGTCGCCGGCGGCGCGGCCGAGCTCCACCTCGTCGACCTCGACGCGGCCGAGACGGGCGTGCCCGTCAACGCCGCGCTCCTCGCCGGCATCGCGCGCTCCTGCGGCGCGCCGTGCCGGCTCGCCGGCGGCGTCGCGTCGCTCGAGCGCGCGCGCGACGCGATCGCGCGGGGCTTTCGCGGCGTCCTCTTCTCGAGCGCCGTGTTCGGGGACGAGACGCTGCTCGGGCGCTGCGCGCGCGTGGGCGGCGCGATCGTCGAGATCGAGGTGCGCGACGGCCGGCTCGCGCCCCGCGGCGGCGACCCGGCGCTGGTCGAGCGCGCGAGCGCGCTCACCGCGACCGACGCGGCGAGCCTCGCGAGCCTGCGCGGCGTGCGCGACCTGTACGTCATCGACCTCTCGGCGGACGGGCGCCTCGGCGGGCCGCCGCTCGCGCTGCTCGAGCGCCTGCGGAGCGCCGCGGGCGCGGGCGTCGCGTTCCATACCGGGGGCGGCGTCCGCGACCTCGCGGACATCCGCGCGCTCGCGGGGTGGGGCGCTGCGTCCGCCGTCGTCGGCCGCGCGCTCCTCGAGGGACGCTTCACGATCGCCGAGGCCGACGCGGCGTGCGCGTAGGGCTCCTCTCGGACGCGCACGGCAACCTCCTCGCGCTCGAGGCCGCGCTCGCCCGTCTCGGACCGGTCGACGCGCTGTGGGTCACCGGCGACACGGTCGGCTACGGCCCCGACCCGTCCGACGTGCTCGCGCTGCTGCGCGAGCGCGGCGCGCTGCTCGTGCAGGGCAACCACGACCTCGCGGTCGCGACCGGCGAGGGCCTCGCCTGGTTCAACGAGCACGCCGCGGCGGCGGCGGAGCTGCACCACGACTGGCTGTCGCCCCTCGAGCGCGACGCGCTCGCCGCGCTGCCGCGCGTCGTCGCGTCAGAGGGCTTCACGCTCTGCCACGGCAGCCTGCGCGACCCGCTGTGGGAGTACGTCACCAGCGGCGGCGCCGCGCGCGCGTCGCTCGAGCTGGCCGGCACGCCCCACGGCTGCGTCGGGCACACGCACATCCCTGCCGTCTTCGTCGTGGAGGGCGGCGCGACGCGCACCGAGCGGCCGCGCGACGGCGACGTCGTGACGCTCGGCGGACGCTGTCTGGCCAACCCGGGGAGCGTCGGCCAGCCGCGCGACGGCGACCCGCGCGCCTCGTGCGCCGCGCTCGACACCACGGCGGGGACGATCACCTTCTATCGTGCGGCGTATCGAGTGGACGAGACGCAGCGACGCATCCGCGCGCGCGGCCTGCCGGACTTCCTGGCCGACCGTCTGGCGTACGGCGTGTAGTGCGCTGCTCACGATCGCGCTCGTCTCCTGCGGCGGAGGCGGCGTGAGCTTCGGCGGGCCGCGGGCCATCGCCTTCGAGGAGTCGCTCGCGACGCAGATGTCCTCGTACGAGGGCGGCCCCGCCATCGCCGTCGGCGCCCCGCCCATCGCCGCCGTGCCGAACGCGCCCGCGCCCGGCGGCCGCATCCTCGTGGCGGCGTTCCAGGGCTCCCAGCGCACCGGCGGCTACGCGATCCGCATCACCAAGATCACGCGCTCCGACGGCGAGATCGACGTGACGGCGACGTTCACCAGGCCCTCGGCCGGCGACATCGTGACCCAGGTGCTCACCTCGCCGGCGCACGTCGTGTCGATCGCCGCCCCGGACGCCGCGGGCGCGCGCACCGCCGTGCTCTTCGACCAGAGCGGAGCCGAGCGCGCGCGCGTCGCGATCCCCTAAACGGAACCTCAACGCGGGCGGTACCTACACTCGATCGGATAGAGCGGCGAGAGGAGCACCAGGGCCGACGACCCGGCGATCGGGTCGTGCGCATCGTCAGGCCCGCGGACTTCCGCCGCACTCCGGGCGGCTTCGTCGCGACCGAGCGCGCCCTCGAGCCGGCCGGTGGCCTCGGGCGCGCCTGGGCGAGCGTGCGCCGCCTGCTCATCGGGCGCCGGCTCGCCACCGAGGAGGAGCAGCAGGAGCGCGTCTCCGTCCCCGTCGGGCTCGCCGTCTTCGCGTCCGACAACATCTCCTCGTCCGCGTACGCGACCGAGGAGGCGATGCGCATCCTCGCGCTCGCGGGCGCCGGGTTCGTCGCGGCGCTCACGATGCCGCTCACGGTCGCGATCGTCGCGATCCTCGCCATCGTCGTCCTGAGCTACCACCAGGTCATCCGCGCGTACCCGCAGGGCGGCGGGAGCTACGTCGTCGCGAGCGAGAACCTGGGCGTACCCTACGGGCTCGTCGCCGCGAGCGCGCTCCTCGTGGACTACTTCCTCACGGTCGCGGTCTCCGTCGCGGCGGGCGTCGCCGCGCTCACCAGCGCGGTGCCGGACCTCCTCCCGCAGCGCGTGCTCATCTCGGTCGCGGTCGTCCTCGTGCTCACGACCGCGAACCTGCGCGGCATCCGTGAGTCCGGCCGCGTCTTCGCGGTCCCGACGTACGTCTACCTCGTGTCGATGCTCGGCCTGCTCCTCTACGGCCTCTGGCGCGCCGGGGCAGGCGACCTGCCCGCGCCGCCGACGCCGCCGCAGCCGTTCCCGCCGGGGAGCGGCGAGCTCTCGATCCTCCTGCTCCTGCGCGCGTTCGCCTCCGGGTCCGTCGCGCTCACCGGGACCGAGGCGGTCGCGAACGGCGTCCAGGCGTTCAAGGCGCCCGAGCCGCGGAACGCGCGGATCGTCATCACGCTCATGGGGGCGTTCTTCGCGTCGATCTTCCTCGGGATCAGCTACCTCTCGACGCGTATCGGGATCCAGCCCGACCTCAGCGAGGCCGAGACGGTGAACTCCCTGCTCACGCGCTCGCTCGTCGGGACGGGCTGGTACTACCTCCTCGTCCAGGCGTCGACGGCGGTCCTCCTCGTCCTCGCCGCGAACACCGCGTTCAACGGCTTTCCGCGGCTCGCCTCGATCATGGCGGTCGACCGGTTCATGCCGCGCCAGTTCGCGCAGCGCGGCGACCGCCTCGCCTTCAGCACGGGCATCATCGCGCTCGCGCTCGTGTCGTCGCTCCTCATCGTCGCGTACGGCGCGAGCGTCACCGGCCTCATCCCGCTGTACACGGTCGGGGTGTTCATCGCGTTCACGCTCTCCCAGGCGGGGATGGTCCGGAGGTGGCTCCGCGAGCGCGGGCGAGGCTGGCTCGCGAGCGCCGCGATCAACGGGCTCGGCGCGACGGCGACCGGCGTGGTGGCCGTCGTCGTCGCGGCGAGCAAGTTCGAGGCGGGCGCGTGGATGGTCGTCGCGATCCTCCCGCTGCTCGTCGCGCTCCTCTGGAGCATCCACCGCCACTACCGCTCGATCGAGGACCGGCTGCTCATCGCTTCGACCGCCCCGGTGCGTGTCGCCGACGTCCGGCCGCTCATCGTCGTGCCGATCAGCCGCATCGACCGCGCGTCGCTCCGCGCGCTCGCCGTCGCGAAGGGGCTCAGCGGCGACGTGCACGCCATGCACATCTCCTACGACGCCGAGGGTGCGCGCGCCTTCCAGCGCCGCTGGGCGCAGGTCGTCGGCGACGCCCTGCGGCTCGACACCGTCATCTCGCCGTACCGCGCCCTCCGGAGCCCGCTCGTCCGCTACATCGACGCGCTCGACCCGAGACGCCCGGAAAGGCCCATCATCGTGGTGTTGGCCGAGTTCGTACCGAGGCATTGGTGGGAGTTCCTGCTGCACAACCAGACCGCGCTGCTCCTGAAGCTGCGGCTGTTCACGCGGCGGAACACGTCGGTGCTCGACGTCCCGTACCGCCTCGGCGACACGGACGCACTCGATGAGCGACGACCGGGGTAGCGAGGGACCGCCGCCCGGCCTCGAGGAGCGTGTCACCCGGCCGGGCAGGCTGCCGGGCGACCGCCGCGTCCGCATCGTCGGGCCGACGGGCGGCGGATTCCGCAGGCGAGGGGGGCACTTCGTCGCGACGGCGGACGTGCTCACCGCGCGCGGCCGCATCGGCCAGGCGTACGAGGTCGCCCGCCGCGTCCTGATCGGCAGGCGCCTCGCGTCCGAGCAGGAGATCGCCGAGCGCCTGTCGGTGAAGACCGGCCTCGCGATCATGGCCTCGGACAACATCTCGTCGTCGGCATACGCCACCGAGGAGGCGATGCGCATCCTCGCGCTCGCGGGCACGGCCGCGCTCGCGCTCACCATGCCCGTCGCCATCGCGGTGGTCGTCGTGCTCGCCGTCGTGGTCCTGTCGGAGTCGCGAGTGATCGCGGCGTACCCCAACGGCGGCGGGTCCTACATGGTCGCGAAAGACAACCACGGCGTGCTCGCCGCGCTCGTCGCGGCCGCGGCGCTGCTCATCGACTACGTCCTCACCGTCGCAGTCTCGACCGCGGCCGGCGTCGCCGCCATCTCGTCGTTCATCCCGGCGGTCGCCGACGACCGCGTGCTGTGGGCGCTCGGCCTCGTGGCGCTCCTGGCGCTCGGAAACCTGCGCGGCATCCGCGAGGCCGGCGTGCTCTTCGCGGCGCCGACCTACGTGTACGTCGCGTCGCTGTTCGCGCTCATCGCGGTCGCCATCTTCCGCGTCGCGACCGGGGACATCCCCGCGGCCACCCCGCCGCGCGACCCCTTCGAGACGGGCGGCATCGAGGCGCTCGGCGTGCTCCTCGTCCTGCGCGCCTTCGCTTCCGGCGCAGTCGGCCTCACCGGGAGCGAGGCGGTCGCGAACGGCGTCCCGAACTTCAAGCCGAAGGAGACGAGGAACGCGATCACGACGCTCGTCCTGATGGGGACGATGTTCGGCACGCTCTTCCTCGGCCTCACCTTCCTCGCCACGACCATCGGCATCCAGCCGGACCGCGGCGAGGTCGAGACGGTGAACAGCATGCTCACGCGCTCGGTCGTCGGCGACGGCACCCTCTTCTACTACGTCGTGCAGATCGCGACCGCGGTCATCCTGCTGCTCGCCGCGAACACCGGCTTCACCGGCTTCCCGCGGCTCGCCTCGGTGCTCGCCGACGACCGCTTCATGCCGCGGCAGTTCGCCTTCCGCGGCGATCGGCTCGCGTTCTCGTTCGGCATCATCGCCCTGGCCCTGACCGCGAGCGTCGTGCTCGTGGCGTTCGGGGCGTCGGTCACCAGCCTCGTCCCGCTGTACACGATCGGCGTGTTCGTCGCCTTCACCCTCTCGCAGAGCGGCCTGGTGCGCCGCTGGTGGCGCCTGCGCAACCGGGGCTGGCGCATCTCCATGGCCATCAACGCGTTCGGCGCGCTCGTCACGTTCGTCGTCCTGCTCGTCGTCGCCTACACCAAGCTCGTCTACGGGGCGTGGATGGTGCTGCTCGTCATGCCCCTCATCGTCGCGGTCCTGTGGAGCATCAACCGCCACTACACCGCGGTCGCCGACGCGCTGACGCTCACGGACGTCGCCGAGCCGCTGCCCGTGCTGAAGCCGCCGGTGGTGCTCGTGCCCGTCGCGCGCCTCGACCGCGCGGCGCTCCAGGCGGTCGCGTTCGCGCGGTCCATCTCTCCGAGCGTCCGCGCGGTGCACATCGCGTCCTCCGCCGAGAGCGCCGAGGCGTTCCGGCTGCGCTGGCAGGGGTGGACGCGCGACGTCCCGCTCGACGTCATCGAGTCCCCGTACCGCCTGCTGCTGCAGCCGCTGCTGCGGTACATCGAGAAGGTCGACGCGCGGGACGAACGGCCCATCACCATCGTCCTCGCGGAGTTCGTGCCGCGCAACTGGTGGGAGTGGGTGCTGCACAGCCAGACCGCGCTGCGGTTGAAGCTCGCGCTGCTTTTCCGGCCGAACACGATCGTGATCGACGTCCCGTACCACTTCGCGGACACCGGACACGCGGGCCGGCCCGACGACAGGGGCTAGACTGCGGCCCCGATGCAGCTCAAGCGGATCCTCGTGCCGCTCGCCGGCACGAGCGTGGACCCCGACGTCATCCGTGTCGCGGCGACGCTCGCGAAGGCCTCGAAGGCCGAGGTCGTCGCGGTCCACGTGATCGAGGTGCGCTGGAACCTGCCGCTCGACGCGATCCTCGAGCCCGAGACGGAGCGGGGCGAGGCGCTGCTCGACGAGGCGACGAAGATCGCGGAGCAGCTCGGCGTCACGATCGAGACCGAGCTGCTCCAGGCGCGCGAGGCGGCGGCCGCCATCATCGACACGGCACGCGAGCGCGGCACCGACCTCATCGTGCTGGGCATGCCGTACCGCAGGCGGCTCGGCAGGGTCTACGTCGCGCGCACCGTCCAGGACGTGTACGTCGGTGCGCCCTGTGCCGTGCTCGCGTATCGTCAGGAAGAGTCGAAGTGAAGGTCGTCATCGTCGGCTGCGGCCGGGTGGGCGCGTTCCTCGCGGGGCTGCTGGACGGCGGCGGTCACGACGTGACGGTCGTCGATCTCGAGCGCTCGGCGTTCGCGCTTTTGCCTGCCGATTTCCACGGGACCACGCTCCTGGGCAACGGGACCGATCTCGACATGCTCCGCCAGGCCGGCGTCGACAAGGCCGACGCGCTGCTCACGCTCACGCAGGGCGACAATCGCAACCTCATGGCGGCGCAGGTCGCCAAGCAGATCTTCGGCGTGAAGCAGGTCATAGCGAAGGTGAACGACCCGATCCGCGCGGATCTCTACCGCCAGCACGGCATCGGCACGTTGTCGCGCACCACCATCCTCGGCACCCTCCTCGAGGCGATGCTGATGAACGACCAAGAGGTGGGCCGGCGCCTCGTCGAGCGCGCGCGCGCGCGCGAGTCCGAGATGGCGCGCGGCCTGAGCGGGGGCTAGATGTACTTCGTCATCGCCGGCGGCGGCGAGGTCGGCTTCCACCTCGCGAAGGCGCTCCTCGAGGCCGGCCACGAGATCATGCTCGTCGAGAGCGATCGGCGCCGCGCGCAGTGGATCGAGGAGCAGCTCGGATCGGTCGTGCTCAACGGGCCGGCCGACGAGGGGCGCTATCAGATGGAGGCCGGCTGCCAGCGCGCCGACGCGGTCATCGCCGTCACCGGCCAGGATCCGGCCAACCTCATCATCTGCCAGGTCGCCAAGCTCTGCTGCCACGTCTCGCGGGTCATCGCGCGGGTGAACGACCCCAAGAACGAGATCGTGTTCAAGGCGCTCGGCATCGACGAGACGATCTCCTCGACGCGCGTGCTCATGGGGGTGATCGAGCAGGAGCTGCCCACCGGCGGCTTCCTTCCGCTCATGCCGCTCACCGGCTCGCACCTCGAGCTCATCGAGGCGGAGATCGCGTCGGGCGCGCCGTCGGCGGGCAAGACCATCCGCGCGCTCGGGCTGCCCCGCGGCTCGGCGGTCGGCGGCATCGTCCGCAAGGGCGGCGTGCTGCACGCCGACGACGACACCGCGCTCGAGGTCGGCGATCGCGTCATCGTGCTCGCGCCGACGAGGGACGAGTCCGACGTGCGAAAGGCGCTGCTGGGCTAGCGGACCCGGTACGGGGCCGTGACCGCGACGGTGCCGCTCCGGCGCGAGAGCCTGTGACGCAGCACGAGCGTCCCCAGCCCTGCGACGCGATCGAGCCACGAGCCGGTGAGCGTCATCGGCAGCACCACGATCACGCACCGGCGCGGCGCGCGCCGGCCGAGCTCGTCGAGGTAGGTCTCGAGCCGATCGCCGACGTCGCCGTCGGCGTCGACGAGGTCGAGCTCGATCCGATCGGCCCGCCGCCGCCAGCGCTCGCGGATGCGCAGGGCCTCGCCGCGCTCGGCGGCGACCGCGACGGCGCGCACCGACGCCGTGAGCGAGCGCGCGTACGCGAGCGCCGCCAGCGTGGGACGGTCCAGCCGTACGACGGGCACGACCGCGACCGGACCGTTCGCCGCCGTGGTGAGGGCGTCGATCACGTGCCGATCGTCCCCCTCGAAGCCTCAACGCCGCGTCAACCGTTCGCGCCGGCGCGTCAACGCACGCTCACAACGCGGCGCTCCCGGCCGGCGTCAGGCCTTCGCTTCGGGCGGCGCGGCGGCCGCGTCGGACGTGAGCAGCCGGTAGCCGACGCCGGGCTCGGTCATGATGTAGCGCGGACGCTGCGGGTCGGGCTCGATCTTCTTGCGCAGCCGCGCGACGTAGACGTGCAGGTAATGGTCCTCGCTCCCGTACTCCGGCCCCCACACCTCGCGAAGCAGCATCGGCACGGTGAGCACGCGATCCGCCTTGCGCGCGAGGGCGACGAGCAGCTGGTACTCGGTCGGCGTGAGCCGCACCTCATCGCCCTCGACCGTCACGCGCCTGCGCTCGAGGTCGATGACGAGCGCGCCCGTGCGGAACACGGGTGAGGGACGGCCGACCGTGTGCCGGAGCGCCACGCGGATGCGCGCGAGGAGCTCGTCGAGCCCGAACGGCTTCGTCAGGTAGTCGTCCGCGCCGAGATCGAGCGCGCGGACCTTCTGGCCCTCCGCGTCGCGGGCCGACAGGACGATGATCGGCGCGCTCGTGTGCTCGCGGATGTCGGCGATGAGATCGAGGCCGTCGGCGTCGGGCAGCCCGAGGTCGAGCAGCACGACGTCCGGATGGGCCTGCGCCCGCTCCAGCGCCTCACCGGCGCGCTCGGCGACGTCGACCCGGAAGCCACGGCGCTCGAGGTTCGCGCGCACCGCACGCACGATCGCCGGCTCGTCGTCGACGACGAGCACGCGCGCGCCGCTCGTCATGGCGAGACCACCGCCGCGGCCGGCTCGAGGGCCGGCAGCGTCACGCGAAAGCGGGCCCCGCCGCCCTCGGCGTCGGCCGCGGCGAGCGTGCCGCCGTGCGCCTCGACGAGGCGCCGGGCGACGGCCAGACCGAGACCGCTCCCGCCGCGCACGCCCGTCCGCGATCCGCGGGCGAACGGCTGGAACAGTCGGCTGAGATCGCGCGGGTCGAGCCCCGGGCCGTCGTCTTCGACGTCGAGCTCCAGCGCGCCGTCGCGCGTCCGCGCCCGCACCCGCACGGTCGTCCCCGCGGGGGTGTGGCGCAGGGCGTTCTCCACGAGGTTCGACACCACCTGGTCGATCTCGACCTGGTCGACGTACACGGGCGGGAGATCCTCCGGGACGTCGACGACGACGCGGTGCGCGACCGCGAGCGGCCGCAGCCGCCCGACGACGTCGTCGACGATGGCGCCGACGTCGTACCAGTCGCGCTGGGGCCGGATCGCGCCGGATTCGAGCCGCGACAGGTCCAGGAGGTTGTCGACGATCCGGGCCAGCCGGCGCGCCTCGGTCTCGATGTCCGCGGCGAAGGTCCGGCGCTCCGCCTCGGTCCACTGCACGTCGGGCTGGCGGAGGCTCGCGGCCGAGGCGATGATCGATGCGAGCGGCGTGCGCAGGTCATGCGAGACCGCGGCGAGCAGAGCGCTCTTCAGCTCGTCCGCGCGCCGCAGCACTTCCGCGCGCGTGGTCGCCTCGGCGAGCTCCGCCCGCTGGGCCACGGCGTGCAGCGAGCCGGCGATCACCGCGAGCGCCCGCGTCTCCTCCGCGGTGAGAACGGCCGCCGGCCGGTGGATCAGCGTGAGCCGGCCCGCCCCTCCCGTGCCGCCCCCGAGCGGGATCTCCGAACGCAGCCGGTCCGAGCGTCGTGGTCGTGTTCCCGGCCGCACCACACGGATCCAGCGCGCATCGCCCGAGCGCGCGCCGTACGCCCCACCGGTGCCGAGCACCTCGGCGTCGTCGAGCCCGGACGCCTCGGCGCCGACGCGGGCCTCGTGCCTTCGCGTGCCGACGATCAGCGAGATAAGGACGCCGTCGAGCCGCATCTCCGACCGCAGTCGCCCGGCGACGGCGCGCAGCGCGTCGTCGAGGTCCGATCCGCTCAGCAGCCGCAGGGCGTCGAAGAGCAGCCGCGCCTCGCGCTCGCGCCGCTCGGCCTGCTCCGCGCGCGCACGCTCGTTGGCGGCGAGCTCGCTCGCGATGATCGCCGTGACGAGGAAGAGGCCGAGGGAGATCCATTCTCCCGGCTCCTTGATCGCGAGCTGGCGATAGGGCTCGGTGAACGACCAGTCGTAGATGACGAAGTCGGCGAGCGACGCCACGATCGCCGGCCCGCGTCCGAGCCGTGTCGCCGCGCCGAGCACGACGATGAGGTACAGGATCGAGATCTGCCCGATCCCCGTGGCCGCGACGATCGTGCCGACGAGCGCGCTCATGAGTGCGACGCCGGCGAGGGCGAGCGCGTACGCGCGCCACCCGGCGACGCGGCGGGTCATGTCGGCGAGAATAGGCGCATGTTGCGCGCGGCGCGGCTCCTCCTCGTCGGCTCAGCGGCGGCGGCGATCGGCTCGATCGTCTTCATCATGTCGCGGGCCGAGGCGCCCTCGCCGCTCCTCTTCGCCTTCACCGGCGCCGCGGTGCTGCTCGCCGGGGCGGCCATCACGCTCGAGCCGGATCCGCGGCGCGGCCGCCTCCTCGCGGCGGCGGGTGCGCTCGCGCTGGGCGGCGCGGGCACGCTCGCGGGCTTCGGCGCGGGCGAGGTCACCTTCCCGGCCGCGGCGCTCGGGGTGCTCGCGGCCTGGTCGGCGGCGACGTACCGCTCGCCCCGGTGGGTCGCGCTCGCGTTCGCGGCGTACCTCGCCGTCGGGCTCGCTCTGACCGCCGGTCGTCTGCAGGCGCTCGCCGCCTCGCCCTTCCTGCTCCCGTCGGTCGTCCTCTGGCCGCTCTCCGCTGCGTTCTTCGTCCCCGGCATCGGCGGTCTCTTCGCGATCTACGCCGCGCTCGGCCTCGCCGTCGCGCTCGCGTTCGCCGCGTACGCCCGGCCGACGGCGTTCGCCGCGCCACCGAAGTGGCGCTCGGTCGCCCGCGACGCGCTCGTCGCCGGGCTTGCGTTCGTCGCGTTCGAGGCCGCGCTCGCGCTCGCCCGACCGAGCACGAGCGCGCGAGACGAGCTCGTGCCGCTCGCGGTCGCGGCCATGTTCGCCGCCGCGGCGATCCTCGCCCTCGGCGTGCGGCTGCTGCGTGCCGGCGTGCCGGGCGGCCTCGCCGCGACGGTGCTCGGCGCGACGGCGGTCCTCTACGTCGTCACCGCGCGCCCGACCGTCGAGTGCACGACGAACGGGGCCGCGAGCGGCAGCGGTCCGTGGTGGCTCCCGTACGGCGGCGGCGTGCGCAGCTCCGGAAGCGGCTCGAGCGACGGCGGCGCGAGCGGGCGGATCGAGCGCGACGACGGCGTCACGATCACCTACCGCTGCGACGAGCGGACGCTGGTCGAGTTCGAGATCCGCCGGTAGGGGCGACCATGCCGCCCGGCCCGCGCGTCACGCGGCGACGGCCTCCTGCACGCCCGGCATCGCGAGGCCCGCGGCGACGCTGGTGAAGGCCGCCGCGTCGCGCACCGTCGAGCGCGGGAAGCGGGACGCGAGCAGCGCGCGGAACGTCGGGATCGCGCTCGACCCGCCGGTCGTCACGACCTCGCCGATCTCGCCCGTCGCGACGCCGGCCTTCGCGACGACGCCGTCCAGCATCGCCTCCGTGTCCTCCAGGAGCGCCGCGACGAGGCGCTCGAAGCGCCCGCGCGTGACCCGGGCGTCCACGTCGACCGCGGCACGGTGATAGGTGAGGATCGTCGCACGGAGCTCGGAGAGCGCGATCTTCGCCGCGTCGCTCGCGAGGAAGATCTCGTACCCGAGCTGCAGCCCGATCGCGTCCCGCAGCGCGGCGAGCTCGCGCCGCGGGGCGCCCGCGCGGACGAGGTCGTCGAGCGCGTCGAGGAGCGGCTTCTCGTTCAGCGCGGAGAGCGCGTGCCAGTCGTGCAGCGCGTTCACGATGAACGCGGGCAGCCGCAGCCGCTTGGGTCCCCACTCGGCGCGCGAGCCGAGCCGCGGCGCGACCGCGTCGTCGATGAGCCGCTCGGTGCAGCGGTCACCGCCGATGTCGCGGCCGGCCGTCGCCAGGACCCGCAGGCCGTCGTCGTCGCGGCGCACCACGGCGAGATCCAGCGTGCCGCCGCCGAAGTCGAACACCAGCGTCAGCCCGCGCGCCACGTCGGCCGAGTGCGCCGCGGCCACCGGCTCGTACGCGAACCGCACCGCGGCGAACCCGGCGATCTCGGCGGCCGCACGCATGCGCGTCACCGCGCGCGCCTCCGCGGCCGGGCCGCCGACGTACTCCACCGGGCGGCCGATCGTGATCTCGTCGGGCGTCTCGCCGGTGAGCTCGCGGGCGCGCTCCCGCACGTGCCCGAGGACGATCGCGATGAGCTGCTCGAGGCCGCGGGCCTCGCCGAACACGTTCGTGCGCACGTCGAGCTCGTCGCCGAGGAAGGTCTTGAGCGCCTGGAACAGCCTGCCGGGCGAGGCGACGTCGGTGAGGATCATCGCCTCGACCGGCTTCTGGAACGGATTCGAGGACGTGAGCTTCACGCCGAGCGGGAGGTACTCGCGCCTGATCGGCCCGCGCGTGCGGTTGTCCGCGAGGTAGGCCTCGATCGCCGCCCGTCCGACGTGCGTGGAGCCGTCGCGGCGAACGTACAGGACGGTGGGCATGGCCGCGCCGGCGACCGGATCGAGAGGGAGCACGGTGCTCGTGGCGCCGTCCCAGACGGCGAGCGACGTGTTGGACGTGCCGAAATCGAGACCGAAACGCATGAGGACCGCTGAGCATAGACGCTCGCGCGCGCGTCGACGCGCCGCGCGGTCGGGCGAGGACCGCGGCGTCGAACGCGTCGGAGAACGGATCCGATCTCAGCCGATCGGTGCGATGAGCAGCAGACCGATCCCTGGTCGCCGGCGGTCGACGGCGTCCTTCACGTCGAGTCGGCGACCGGTGCCGTCCGGGAACGTGCCGGTCCCGACCGCCGATCCGCCATTCGACACTGTGACGATCGCACCGAACCGCAGCCTCTCGCCGCTCGCCATCCGCTCGGAGAGCATCTGTCGGATCTGCGTGGTGCCGCTCTCCTTGAACTCGTTCGTGACCGGCTCGCCGCGCGCGGTGTGGTACGTCCGCGCGTCGGTCACGAACAGCGCCACGACGTCATCGAGCTTTCGCTCGTCGAAGAGCGCGAGGAGCCGTTCGCCGGCGGTTCGGATGGTGTTCTCGTCGCACGGAGCGGCGCTCGATCCCGTCCCGCGGGCCGCGCGCGGCGTCGGTGTCGATGGAGCGGTGCATGCGGCAGCCAGTAGCGCCAGCACCAGGACGGCGGGAAACCGAGCACTCGCCCCAGCCACTACAAGCGGGCTGCTCGTCTGGTTCCTTGGCACGCCGAGCTCACGGGCGCGACGCTCCAGCGGGTCGTGCGCGGGCCGGAGGGGGCCGACTACCGAGGTACGGTCTTCAGCCGATCGCCCCAGTACCTGCGGAGCTTCGCGACTTTTGGCGCCGCGACCATCCGGATGTACGGCTGGTCGGGGTGTCTGGCCGCGTAGTCCTGGTGGTAGTCCTCGGCGCGGTAGAAGCGAACGAGCGGGACCAGCTCGGTGACGATGGGTGCATCGAACACGCGTCCTGCCGTGAGCTGATCGATGTATCGCCGTGCGACCTCGCGCTGTGCGTCGTCCGCGTGGAAGATGGCGGAGCGGTACTGCCGTCCGATGTCCGCGCCCTGGCCGTCCTTCTGGGTCGGGTCGTGGGCGATGGACATGAAGACGCGCAGGAGCTGGCCGTACGAGGTCTTCGCCGGGTCGTAGCGGACCTCGACCGCCTCGGCGTGATCGGTCCTGCCGGTGCTCACCGTCTCGTAGTCGGCGCTGCCCGCGTCACCGCCGGCGTAGCCGCTGGTGACCGCGCTGACGCCCTCGAGCTGGCGGTAGACGGCCTCCACGCACCAGAAGCAGCCGCCCGCGAGCACCGCGGTGCGCTCGCCGGGCGTCGGCGGTGCGGGGTCGTGGGCGGGGTCGGGGAAGCGCTCGGGGGAGATCATGCGTGCGGCACCTCCGCCAGAGGAACGTGCCCGCGGCGGGCCGTGTTCCGGGAGCCGGGGACCGGCCGATAGACGGAGCACGGTGAGGAACCTTGACAACCTCGTTGTCAGGCTCTATAGATGGCATATGGCAGGTGGGCGCCGGCCGGTCTACGTGATCTCGATCGCGGCGGACCTCGCCGGCTGCCATCCGCGGACGCTGCGCATCTACGAGGAGGAGGGGCTGCTCGAGCCGGTCCGGACCGAGACGAACATCCGTCTCTACTCCGACGAGGACCTGCGGCGCGTGCGCGTGATCCGCTACCTCACGCGGGTGCGCGGCGTGAATCTGGCGGGGGTGAAGCTGCTGCTGCAGTTCCGCGACGCGGCGGACCTCCTCGAGCAGCTGGCGAGCGAGCTCGACGACGCGGGCGCGGACGACGGGGAGAGAGCGCTGTGAGGTCGATCGAACGGGTCGACGCGAAGTGAGTCAGGCCGCCCGCACCGAGAACACGGAAAGAGGGAACCAAGGAAGATGACCGAAGAGAACAAGGGCAACGGAACGACCACGGAGACGCTGCGGCTGCCCGACGAGCTGCCGCTGCTCCCGCTCCGCGAGGCGGTCGTCTTCCCGAAGCTCGTGGTCCCGCTCGGCGTGGGCCGTGAGAAGTCCGTCGCCGCGCTGAACGCGGCGATGAACGAGCAGCGGCACCTCGTCGTGTTCGCGGCGCAGAAGGACGCCGAGATCGACGACGTGCAGCCCGAGCAGATCTACGCGGTGGCGACGGTCGCCGAGATCGTCCGCCTGCTGCGCATCCCCGACGGCAGCGCCCAGATCATCGTGCAGGGCCTGCAGCGCGTGAAGATCACCAGGTACGGCACGGAGACGCGCTTCTTCACCGTGCACGCGGAGCCGATCGTCGAGGACGTCGGCGACCCGGTCGAGCGCGAGGCGCAGCTGCGCAACGTGAAGGCGCTGTTCGATCGCTACGTCGACAACGGCGGCGCGATCCTCCCCGAGCTCGCGATGACCGCGAAGAACACCGACGACCCGGCGCACTTCGCCGACCTCGTCGCGTCCAGCCCGGACCTCACGCTCGAGCAGCGCCAGCAGCTGCTGGAGCAGCGGAGCGTCGTTGAGCGGCTCCGCTTCCTCGGCGTGTTCCTCGCGAAGCAGAACGAGATCCTCGAGCTCAAGCAGAAGATCCAGAGCGAGGTCCAGCAGACGCTCGACAAGACGCAGCGCGAGTACATCCTCCGCGAGCAGATGAAGGCCATCCAGAAGGAGCTCGGCGAGGACGAGGGTGGGTCGGAGGTCCGCGAGCTGCGCGAGAAGATCGAGCAGGCCGGCATGCCCGAGGCGGTGAAGGAGAAGGCCCTCAAGGAGGTCGGCCGCCTCGAGAAGATCCCGCAGGCGTCGCCGGAGACGGGCGTCATCCGCACCTACGTGGACTGGCTCATCTCGCTCCCGTGGCAGAAGGCCGCGAGCGACGACTGGGACATCGCGGCGGCCGCGAAGATCCTCGACGAGGACCACTACGGCCTGCCGAAGGTGAAGGACCGCATCCTCGAGTACATGGCGGTGCGCAAGCTCAGCCAGAACCTGCGCGCGCCGATCCTGTGCTTCGTCGGCCCGCCCGGCGTGGGGAAGACGTCCCTCGGCAAGTCCATCGCGCGCGCGATGGGCCGCAAGTTCGTGCGGATGTCGCTCGGCGGCATCCGCGACGAGGCCGAGATCCGCGGCCACCGGCGCACCTACGTCGGCGCGCTGCCCGGCCGCATCCTCCAGAACATGAAGAACGCCGGCGAGGTGAACCCGGTGTTCATGCTCGACGAGATCGACAAGGTCGGCGCGGACTTCCGCGGCGACCCGTCGTCGGCGCTGCTCGAGGTGCTCGACCCGGAGCAGAACAACACGTTCACCGACCACTACGTCGAGGTGCCGTACGACCTGTCGAAGGTGATCTTCATCACCACGGCGAACGTCGAGGACACCATCATCCCGCCGCTGCGTGACCGCATGGAGATCATCCGGCTTCCCGGCTACACCGAGGACGAGAAGATGCACATCGCGACGGGCTTCCTCGTGCCGCGCCAGCTCAAGCAGCACGGGCTCATGCCCGCCGACCGCCCGGCGGAGGAGAGCGAGACCGACGGCGAGACGACCGCGCAGCCGCGCACGAACGCCGAGGCCGTGACCGGCGAGACCAGGCTCGTCATCGGCGACGACGTGCTGCGCGAGCTCATCCGTCACTACACGCGCGAGGCCGGCGTGCGCAACCTCGAGCGCGAGATCGGCACGATCTGCCGCAAGGTCGCGCGCACCATCGCCGAGGGCAAGGCGGAGACGGTGACGGTCACCATCGACAAGCTGCCCGACTTCCTCGGCCCGCAGCGGTTCGATTACGGGCTCGCCGAGGAGGAGGACCAGGTGGGCGCGGTCACCGGGGTCTCGGTCTCCGAGCACGGCGGCGACGTCCTCACGGTCGAGGCGACCGTCATCGACGGGAAGGACGAGGACTTCATGCTCACCGGGCAGATCGGCAAGGTCATGGAGGAGTCGGCGCGCGCCGCGCTCTCGTACGTCCGCTCGCACCAGAACGAGTTCGGCATCCCGAAGGGCTTCTTCGAGGACCACGCCATGCACATTCACGTCCCGGCGGGAGCGATCCCGAAGGACGGACCGTCCGCCGGCGTCACGATGGCGACGGCCATCGTCTCCGCCCTCTCCGGCCGGCGCGTCCGCCGCGACGTCGCGATGACCGGCGAGATCACGCTCCGCGGGCGCGTCCTGCCGATCGGCGGCGTGAAGGAGAAGCTGCTCGCCGCGCACCGCGCGGGGATCAAGACGTTCATCCTTCCGGAGAAGAACAAGAAGGACCTGGTGGACGTGCCAAAGGAGATCCTCGAGACGGTCGAGGTGAGGCCCGTGGCGCAGATCGACGAGGTGCTGAAGCTCGCGCTCCAGCCGGGCAAGCCGACGGTGACGCCGGCGCAGTTCGAAGCGTCGCGCCCCGCGGCGGTGCCACCCGCGCACTGACGGGAGCGCGGCCGTGCCGGTCGAGTTCAAGGACTACTACAAGACGCTCGGCGTCGCGAAGAGCGCGACGGCCGAGGACGTCCGCAAGGCGTACCGCAAGCTCGCCCGGCAGTACCACCCCGACGTGAACAGGGGACCGGAGGCCGAGCGGCGCTTCAAGGAGATCAACGAGGCCAACGAGGTCTTGAGTGACCCCGAGAAGCGCCGCCGCTACGACGCGGTCGGTCCGGAGTGGGCCCGGTTCCAGCACGCCGGAGCGCGGCCGGGCCCCGGCGGATTCCAGTGGGTGTACACGGGGCAGCCGGGCGGCGGCTCCTCGGGCGGCGACGCCGGAGCGTTCTCCGACTTCTTCCGCACGCTGTTCGGCGACGCGGGCGGCATGTCCGGCACGTTCAGCGCCGAGGACCTGTTCGGCGGCGCGGCGCGCCCGCGCGGCCGGCGGCAGCAGGCCGGTGCGGACTACGAGCAGGAGCTCGAGGTCCCGCTCGCCGAGGCGTACCGCGGCACCGAGGCCCAGCTCGAGATCCGCGACGGCGGCGGGAAGGCGCGCAGGCTCAGCGTGAAGGTCCCGGCCGGCGTCCGCGACGGCCAGCGCATCCGTCTCGGCGGTCAGGGCGGCGCCGGCGCGAACGGAGGGCGCGCGGGCGACCTGTACCTGCGCGTGCGCGTGAAGCCGCACCCGGTGTTCGCTCGCGACGGCGACGACCTGCGCCTGGAGCTGCCGGTCGCGCTGCACGAGGCGCTGCTCGGCGCCGAGGTCACCGTGCCCACGCTCAAGGGCCGCGTCTCGCTGCGCATCCCGCCGGAGACCCAGAACGGCCGCACCATCCGCCTCGCGGGGCAGGGGATGCCCCGCCCCGCCGGCGGCCACGGCGACCTGTTCGTGACCGTGACGGTCGTCCTGCCGACGAAGCTGAACGACGAAGACCGCGAGTGCGTCCGCAAGATCGGCGAGCGCCACGCTGAGGACCCACGGAGGAACCTCCTGTGAGTCGTCTCCTGCCCGAAGGGCAGAGATTGAACGGATAACGGAGCGAAGCGAAGTGATCGACCCGAACAGGCTCACCGAGAAGTCCCAGGAGGCGCTCGTCGCGGCGCAGCAGCGCGCCCGCGAGGGCGGGCACAGCCAGATCGACGTCGAGCACCTCGCGTTCGCGCTCGTGCGGCAGCAGGGCGGCGTCGTGCCGGCCGTGCTCACCTCGCTGGGCGTGCAGCCGAGCCAGCTCGCCGGCGCGCTCGAGGGCGAGCTCGCGCGCCAGCCGACGGTGCAGGGCGACGTGCAGATCGGCGCCTCCGCCCGGCTGGGGCGCGTGCTCCAGCAGGCGCAGCGCGAGGCGCACGACCTCAAGGACGAGTACGTCTCGACGGAGCACCTGCTGCTCGCGATGACCGCCGACCAGGGCTACACGGGCCAGGCGCTGCAGCGCCTCGGCGTCACGCGCGAGCGCGTGCTCAAGGCCCTCGTCGACGTGCGGGGCAGCCAGCGCGTCACCGATGCGAACCCCGAGGCGAAGTTCCAGGCGCTCGAGAAGTACGGGCGCGACCTCACCGACCTCGCGCGGAAGAACAAGATCGACCCGGTCATCGGCCGCGACGAGGAGATCCGGCGCGTCGTCCAGGTGCTGTCGCGGCGCACGAAGAACAACCCGGTGCTCATCGGCGAGCCGGGCGTCGGGAAGACCGCGATCGTCGAGGGGCTCGCCCAGCGCATCGTGCGCGGCGACGTCCCCGAGGGGCTGAAGGAAAAGCGCATCTTCGCGCTCGACATCGGCGCCCTCCTCGCCGGAGCGAAGTACCGCGGCGAGTTCGAGGAGCGTCTCAAGGCGGTGCTCAAGGAGATCGCCGCGAGCGAGGGCGCGATCATCCTGTTCATCGACGAGCTGCACACGGTCGTCGGCGCGGGCGCGGCCGAGGGCGCGGTCGACGCGGCGAACATGCTGAAGCCGATGCTCGCGCGCGGCGAGCTGCACGCCATCGGCGCGACGACGCTCGACGAGTACCGAAAGCACATCGAGAAGGACGCGGCGCTCGAGCGCCGCTTCCAGCCGGTGTACGTGGGCGAGCCGTCGGTCGAGGACACCATCTCGATCCTCCGCGGGCTGCGCGAGCGCTACGAGATCCATCACGGCGTGCGCATCCAGGACAGCGCGCTCGTCGCCGCGGCCACGCTCTCGCAGCGCTACATCAGCGACCGCTTCCTTCCGGACAAGGCCATCGACCTCGTGGACGAGGCCGCCTCCAAGCTGCGCATGGAGATCGACTCCATGCCGGCCGAGCTCGACGAGGTCGCGCGCGCCGTGTCGCGCCTGGAGATCGAGCGCGAGGCGCTGAAGAAGGAGAGCGACGCGGCGAGCCGGGAGCGCCTCGCGAGGCTGGAGAAGGAGCTCGCGGAGCAGAAGGAGCGCGCGACCGGACTGCGGTCGCACTGGCAGCAGGAGAAGGACGCGATCACCGCGATCCGCGACAAGAAGAGCCGTCTCGAGGGCGTGCGCGCCGAGATCGAGCGCGCCGAGCGCGCCGCGGACTACGCGAAGGCGGCGGAGCTCAAGTACGGGACGCTCGCGACGCTGGAGCGCGAGGTCGCCGGGGCCGAGACGACCCTCGCGCGGCTCCAGCAGGGCCAGAAGATGCTCACCGAGGAGGTCACGCCGGAGGACATCGCCGAGGTCGTCGCGAAGTGGACGGGCATCCCGGTCACAAAGCTCCTCGAGGGCGAGGCGAGCAAGCTCCTGCGCATGGAGGAGGACCTCCACCGGCGCGTCGTCGGCCAGGACGAGGCGGTCGAGGCGGTCGCGAACGCGCTCCGGCGGGCGCGCACCGGGCTCCAGGACCCGAACCGGCCGATCGGCTCCTTCGTCTTCCTCGGCCCGACCGGCGTCGGCAAGACCGAGCTGGCGCGGGCGCTCGCCGAGTTCATGTTCGACGACGAGCGGGCGATGGTGCGGCTCGACATGTCCGAGTACCAGGAGCGGCACACCGTCGCGCGGCTCGTCGGCGCGCCGCCCGGCTACGTCGGCTACGACGAGGGCGGCCAGCTCACCGAGGCGGTGCGGCGGCGCCCGTACTCCGTCGTCCTCCTCGACGAGATCGAGAAGGCGCACGCGGAGGTGTTCGACGTGCTCCTCCAGGTGCTCGACGACGGCCGCCTGACCGACGGGCACGGACGGACGGTCGACTTC
>DAIDAP010000008.1 GCA_027310565.1 Chloroflexota bacterium
CGAGCGAGGAGCGCTTCATGCGCGACGAGCGAGTCCGCCCGAGCGCAGCGGCGCGGCGAGCCGCAGGCCGCCGCAGGCGGGCCGAGGCGAGCGCGAAGAACTAGATGAACAACGGCGCCAGGACGAGCGTGATCGTGGCGAGCAGCTTCACGAGCACGTGCAGGCTCGGGCCGGCGGTGTCCTTGAACGGGTCGCCGACCGTGTCGCCTACGACCGCCGCGGCGTGCGCGGGCGTGCCCTTGCCGATGACCTTGCCGGCATCGTCGCGCAGCTCGCCCGACTCGATGAACTTCTTGGCGTTGTCCCACGCGCCGCCGCCGTTGTTCAGGACGGTCGCGAGGATCACGCCGGCCATGGTGCCGACCATGAGCATGGCGGCCTCGGCCTCCGCCTTGAGCACGATGCCGACGACGATCGGCATGCCGATGGCCAGCAGTCCGGGCGGGATCATGTTGCGGAGCGCGGAGGCGGTGGTGATGTCGACGACGCGGCCGTAGTTCGGCCGTTCGGTCCCGGCCATGATCCCCGGGTGCTCGTGGAACTGCGTGCGGACCTCCTCGATGATCGCGCTGCCGGCGCGGCCCACCGCGCGGATCGCGAGCGACGAGAAGAGGTACACGAGCATCGCGCCGAGGAAGCCGCCGAGGAAGACCGGGACCTTGGCGAGGTCGACGCTGTCGAACGGCTTACCGGTGAGCTGCGTCACCTTGTCCAGGTAGGCCGAGAAGAGCAGGAACGCGGCGAGCGCCGCCGACCCGACGGCGTACCCCTTGGTGAGCGCCTTCGTCGTGTTGCCGACCGCGTCGAGGCGGTCGGTGCGCTCGCGCGTCTCCTCCGAAGCGTTCGCCATGGAGGCGACGCCGCCGGCGTTGTCGGTGATCGGCCCGAAGGTGTCCATCGCGAGGATGAACGCGGCGCTCATGAGCATGCCCATCGTCGCCACCGCCGTGCCGTAGACGCCGCCGTTCGGGAGACCGGTCTGCTGCTCCCACTGCGTGCCGAGCCAGGCCGAGGTGAAGAGCGCGACCGCGATGGCGATGACCGACGAGGCGGTCGTCTCGAAGCCCACCGCGACGCCGGAGATGATCGTCGTGGCGGGACCGGTCTTCGCCGCGTGCGCGATCTCGCGCACCGGCCGCCACGCGCCGGACGTGTAGTACTGCGTGATGAAGACGAACGCGAGGCTGGTGAGGATGCCGACGACGCCGGCCCCGAAGAAGTAGATGCCGCCGCCACGCACGTTCAGCATCACGTTCGTGACGACGTACATGCTGGCGATCGAGAGCCCGACGGTGATGTAGTAGCCGATGTTCAACGAGGTCATCGGGCTCTGGCGGTCGCTGCCGCGCACGAGGAAGATGCCGATGACGCTCGCGATGAGGCCGAAGCCGCGCACGACGAGCGGGAAGAGGATCCACGCCGGGTCCTTCGTCATGGTGTAGATCGCGACGCCGAGGATCATCGCGCCGATGTTCTCGGCGGCGGTCGACTCGAAGAGGTCCGCGCCGCGGCCGGCGCAGTCGCCGACGTTGTCGCCGACGAGATCCGCGATGACGGCGGCGTTGCGCGGGTCGTCCTCGGGGATGCCCGCCTCGATCTTGCCGACGAGGTCGGCGCCGAGGTCGGCCGCCTTGGTGTAGATGCCGCCGCCGAGCTGCGCGAACAGCGCGACGAACGACGCGCCGAAGCCGAAGCCCACGATCGTGAAGGGCGCCTGGTCGGGGTTCTGGAACCCGCCGTACGCGGTGAACATCACGAACACCCCGATGAGCGACAGGCCGACGACGAGGATCCCGGAGACCGCTCCGCCGCGGAGCGAGATGCGCAGCGCGTCGGCGACGCTGTGCTGGGCCGCGGCCGCGGTGCGGAGGTTCGACTTCACCGCCACGAACATGCCGACGATGCCCGCCGCCATCGAGCAGAGGGCTCCGACGAAGAAGGCGATCGAGGTGCGGATCGCGAGCTCCATCGGCGTGACGCCCGGGGCCGACTCGAAGAGGTAGACGACGGCGCCGATGACGACGATGCCGGCGAGCGCCAGGAAGAAGATCGTGCGGTACTGCCGCTGGATGAAGGCGATGGCCGCTTCGTAGATGGCGCCGGCGACCTCCTGCATCTCGGGTGTCCCGGTCGGCGACCGGAGCACATCCCAGGCGAAGTACGCGGCGACGAGCACGGCGACGACACCCGAGACCGGGACGACCCAGACAAGCCCTTCCAACGAGGCCTCCACCAGCATCTTGGGATGAATGGACAAGAAGCAAGCGCCCGCCCCGACGGAGGGGGCCGCAGCGCTTCGTGCTGAGTTTAGGCGCGGCAGGCGGCGGCGGCAAACGGGCCGCCGCGGCGCGCGCGGAGCGCACCCGCCGAGCGGATGAGCGGGGCGACGGCCGCGCGATTATCGTTGGTCGCATGCCGCCCCAGAAAGCGTCACGGAGCCAGCCGAAGGCGGAGGCGAGCGAGAAGCAGAAGAGCAAGGACCGCGACTGGCTGACCACGACCGAGCTCGCCGCGCGGATCGGCTGGCGCGAGCACGCGCTCCGCGACGCGATGCGCGGCAAGGACCTGCCCGGCGTCCGCCGGACCGCCTTCGGCTACCACATCGAGGGGTCCGCGGTCGACGAGATCAAGTCGGCGCTCGGGGAGCCGCCGGCGAAGCCGAACGCCGCGAGACGGTAGCCGCAGCCGCTACGCGTGCTTGCGCAGCCGCGCGGGCAGGATCTGCAGCTCCTCGCGGTACTTCGCGACGGTGCGCCGCGCGAGGCGGATGCCGTGGTCGGCGCGCAGCTTCTCGACGATCTCCTGATCGGAGTACGAGCGCGTGCGGTCCTCCTTCTCGATGATCTGCCTGATCACGTCCTTCACGCCGAGCGAGGCGGTGAAGAACGTGGCGAACGGGATCACCTGGCCGCTCGGGAGGAGCACGAACTTCCCGGCCGTCGCGCGGCTCACGGTGGACTCGTGCATCCCGATCCGCTCGCCCACCTCGGCGCGCGTGAGCGGCCGCAGCCGCTGGATGCCGTCCACGAGGAACTCGCGCTGGCACTCGACGATCACCTCGGTGATGCGCGCGATGGTCTGGCGGCGCTGGTTGATGTTGTCGATGAAGAACTTCGCCCGCGTGACGTAGTCGCGGATGTGCTGGCGGTCCTGATCGCTCATCGGCACGGCCTCGGCGCCCACGCGCCGCGCCGCGTGCACCTGGGCGACGAGCTGGCGGTAGACGGGGTTCACGCGCAGCGAGAAGCGGCGTGACTCGATCACCTCGACCGTGAATTCGCCCTTCTCGTCCTTGAGGATGATCACGTCCGGCCGGAGCCCGACCTCGCGGCCGCCGACCGAGGTCCCACCGGGGCCCGACGCGAACGCGTGCGCCGGGAATGGATTCAGGACCTCCTTGATGTAGTCCGACGCCGCCTGCACCTCCTCGCGGGTGATCCGCAGCGCCTGCGCGATGTCGCCGTACTTGTGCTCGCCGAGCACACGCAGCTGCTCGGCGACGATCCGGCGCGCATGCGGCGTGACGGCCTCGCCGATCTCCTCGAGGTGCTCCATCTGCACGAGGAGGCACTCGCGCGTGTCGCGCGCGCCGATGCCCCACGGCTCGATCGACATGATCACGCGGTGGACGCGCTCGACGTCCGCGAGCGTGACCTTCATCACCCGCGCGGCGTCCTCGAGCGTGACGCCCGCGAGCCGTCCGTTGTCGTCGATGTTGCCGATGAGGTACTCGGCCACCGGGTGGAGGCGCCGCGGCAGCAGGACCCGCACGCTCCACGAGAGGTACTCGGCGACGGTCTGCTCGGCCTCGGCGCGCACGATCGGGTCGAAGTCGTCGTCGTCCTCGTCACGCTGCATGAGGCTCGTGCCCTCGAGCGGCTCGCCGTCGCCGTCGTCGGGGCGCGACGGCTTGGTGCCAAGGCCGAAGCAGCTCACGCAGACGCGCCCGCTGAGCGGCTCGCCGCAGAGCGGGCAGACCTGGGTCTCCTCGAGATCGAGCGCCGGGTTCTCCTGCAGCTCCTGGTTGATGACGTCCTGGAGCTCCATCGACGAGAGCTGCAGGATGTAGTTCGCGGCGATCTGCTTCGGCGTGACCTTGAGCTGCTGCTGCGGGACGAGTTTGAGGTCCACTTTCGGCTACCTTACCTCCGGATGTTCCCGCGCGCCGAGATCGTGCTCGTCATCGTCGCGATCGCGCTCGCGGGCGTGGCGATCACGTCCGCGGTCTCGCCGCGTCTCGCGCGCTGGCCCGCGGCCGTCGCGGCGACGCTCGCCCTCATGGCAGGAGTCGCGCCACTGCTGGCGTTCCCGTTCCTGCCCGCCGATCCCACGAGCGAACGGGCGCTTTGGGAATGGTCGGCCGTCGGCGGACCGACCATCCAAGCGTCCTATCGCTTCGACGGCCTCGCGGCGGCCGGCCTCGCGGTCGGCGCGATCTTCTGCGGCGCCGCGCTCATCGCGACCACACGCGTGCCCTCGCGCGCGTCGCTCCTGCGACCGGCGCTCCTCACGACGGCGTTCATCCTCATCGCCGCGGTCGTGACCGACGACCTCATCGCGGCGACGGTCGTGCTCGGCGCCCTCGCCGCGACGACGATCTTCGTCGCGCTCCTGGTCTCCCCCGCGCCCGCGGTGGCGCGCGTCGCCGCGTACCTCGCGGCCGGCGTGCAGGCGTTCGTCGTCGCGGGCCTGCTGCTCGCGCGGTTCGGCGGCGCGTCCTTCCGCTTCGACCTGCTCCCGCCGACGTCGCTCAGCCCCGGCGTGGTGCTCGCCGCGACCGCCGGCGCCGCGCTCTTCGCCGGGCTTTACCCCTTCGTCCCATGGGGCTACCGCACCGAGGAGAGCGGCGAGCGCGAGAGCCTGCGCGGGCTGCTCACCACGCCCGCCGGCGTCGCGGCGACGGTGCTCCTCGTCCGTGTCGTCGGCGCGACGCGTATCGCGCTCCCCGAGCTCGCGCTGCCGGGGGCGATCCCGCCGCCCGTCCTCGCGCTCGCCGGGCTCGTCGTCCTGGTCGCGGCCCGCAGGGCCCTCGCGCGCCGGCCGCGATCGCGCGGCCAGCTCGTCGTGGCGCTCGTCGTGTTCGGGCTGCTCATCGGCTACCCGTACCTGCGCTGGAGCCACCTCGTCCTCGCGGCCGCGCTCCTCACCGTCGCGTACGCCGCGGCCGTGTCGCTCGCGCTCCCCGACCAGTGGCCGGTCACGAGGTACGACGTGACGCTCGCCGCGGTCTTCATCGCGATCGCGACCGGCTCGCCCACCGCCCTCGCCGGCGCGTTCGTCGTGCTGGCCGGCGCGGCGCTGGCGGCGCTCGCCGACGCGTTCTGGATGCCGCCGCACCGCGCGTACCTCGCCGCGGTCGCCTGCACCACCGTGCTCGTCACCGGGACGCTCGTCATCGGCGCGGGCGCGCTCGACGTCCGCGACATCGCCACGCTCGTCCTGGCGCTCGCCGCGACGGCCGCGGTCATCGCGCTGACGCTCGTGCAGATCGGCCGTCAGCTCCAGATCGCCGCGGCGCCGAGCGACCTCGAGGTCGCGTCGACGCTCTTCTCGTACCTGTCGGCGGTGCTCGTCGCGATCGTCCTCGCCTCGCCGGTCGCCGCCGCGCTCGCCGACGCCTTCGGCCGTCCGCTCACGCGCGATCCCGAGACCGCCGCGCGCGGCGTCGCGGCGCTCGCGGCGGCCGCCGTGCTGCTCATCCTCGCGGCGCGCGTCGTTCGACCGTTCATGCCGGACCTGCCGCCGCTCGGCACACGGCTCGGACGCATCATCGGCGTCGCCGACCCGGTGCCGCTCGCCGCCGCGTCGTTCCGCGCGCTCGAGGCCACCGCGACCAGAGCCTCCGCCGTGTTCGGGCTCTTCGAGGAGCGCGCCGGCGTCTGGCTGGCGCTCCTGCTCATCGTGCTCGTCCTCTCCTGGACGGCGCGCTGATGCTGCTCCTCGGCCTCGTCGCGACCGCCACGCTCGCCGCGAACGGCGCGCGCCGGCTGCGCTTCATGGCGGTCGCGTTCCTCGGCGTGTCGCTCGCCGCGCACCTCATCGCGGGCCCGGCCACCTCGCTGGCACAGCTCTCGGTGAACGCGACGGCCGCGCTCACGAGCGCCGCCGTCCTCTTCGTCGCGGCGCGCGACGGCCGCTACGGCGAGGACCCCGGCTGGCGCCTCTGGCTCTCGACCGTCGTGGCGGCGGCGTCGACCGCGACCGCGTTCGCGTTCCTGCGCACCGTCGCGACCGCCGACGTGCAGATCGTCCTCCTCGGGGAGGACCCGAGCGGCATCACGCAGGAGGTGGCGGCGTTCTGGCTCCTGTCGTCCGGGATCGCCATCCTGCTCACGGCGCGCGGCGCGGTGCGGGGATCGCTCGGCGCGCTCCTCATGCTGTCCGGCGCGCAGCTCTTCGTCGGGCTCGCCCCCGGCCCGCAGCTGGCGTTCACGCTGCTGCTGTCGTGGCTCGAGGTGGTCGTCGCGCTCGCCGGCGCGTTCCTCATCGTGAACGAACGCGCCCTCCGCGAGACATGACCCTCCCGCTGCCGGCGCTCATCGCCGGTCTGGGCCTCGCCTCGCTCGTCGCGTTCGCGGTCCGCAAGCGCCTGGAGCTCGCGGGTCCTTTCACGCTCGCGGCGCTCCTCGTCGCGCTCGCGCTCGCGCTCGCCGCGCCGGTGGGCGAGCCGAGCGAGCTGCTGCAGCTCGAGCTGCGCCTCGACCCGCTCGGCCAGCTCACGGCCGTCGTCCTGCTCGGCGTGCTCGCGGCGCTCGTCGCCGTGGTGTGGCTCGACGAGCCCGCGTACAACTTCTTCCCCACCGCGCTCGCCACCGCCACGGCGGTGGTCGCGACGCTCGCGCTCTCCTCGCCGATCGCGATGTACGCGGCGCTCTTCCTGGGCCTGCTCGTGCCGGTGGGCTCGTTCACCTTCCAGATCCACCGCAACCGCAGCGCCGAGGCGGCCTACCGGCACTACGCGTTCGTCGCGCTCGGCGGCTCGCTGGGGATCGCGGCGCTCGCCCTTGCCGGCAGCCTCCCACGCGACCAGCCCCCGGTCACGTTCGTCCTGCTCGTCGTCGTCATCGTCATCGCGTTCGCGCTGAAGCTCGCCGCGATCCCGTTCCACACCCACGCGGCGCTGCTCGCGTCGGAGGTCCGCGCGCCGGCGCTCGGTCTGTACTTCGGCGTGCTCGTGCCGCTCACGTTCATCGCGTTCGCCCGGATCCTCACGCTCTCCGGCCTGCTGCCCGCGATCGTGCAGATCGCGAAGGTGCAGGACCTCCTGCTCGCGCTCGGCGTCACGTCCGCGCTCGGCGGCGCGTTCCTCGCGACCGGATCGACCGAGCTCCGTCGCGTCGCCGCCTACTCGGTCATCGCGAACATCGGCCAGGCGCTCGTGGGGATCGCCACGCTCTCCGGACCGGGCATCGTGGGCGCGATCGCGATCGTGCTCGTCTCTGGCGCGGGCGCGACCCAGCAGCTCCTCGCCGCGGGCGCGCTCGAGCGCCGCTCGGGGACGGACCGCCCGAACGCGGCGACCGCGCCGCTCGCGGCGCTCGCGTTCGTGGCCGGCGGGTTCGCCATGATCGGCGCGCCGCCGCTGGTCTCGTTCCCCGGGCGCTTCTTCGTCGAGATGATCGCCTTCTCGTACTCGGGCGCGCTCGGGACCGCCCTCGTGGTCGCGACGCTCGGCGTGCTCGTCGCGCAGCTCCGCGCGGCGATCGCCATCTTCCGCGTCGCGCCCGACCACTGGCGCGTCGAGCGTCGGCCCGTCGCCGGCATCGCCGGCGCGCTCGTGTTCCTCGGGCTGCTCGTCGGCGGGCTGCAGCCACAGCGCTTCCTCGCGCCGATCGCCGCCTTCGCCGACACGTTCATCCGCGCGCTGCGGCCGTTCTGACGGCGGCGCCGCACATGAAAGACGCGCCCCGCGCAAGGGCCCGGCAGGCGTAGGCGGCACGTTCTTCGGGCTGGTCGCATCGACGGTCGCGGTCGCCGGCGGCATCGACCGCCGGACCGTCCGCCTCGGAGCCCTCATCGCCACGACTCAGCGCACCCGAGCGGATCCCTCCTCGCGCCACAGGTGGCGCATCTCTTCCGACACCGAAAGCAGGTCGTCGAGGCGGCCGACCGCGTCGAGCCGCCCGTCCTTGAGGAGGACGATCTGGTCCGCGCGGTGGAGCGCCACGGGACGATGCGAGACCGCCAGGATCGTGTTCGTACGCGATCCGAGCAGCCGCGTCCACATCGCATGCTCGGTGTCCACGTCGAGCGCGCTGGAGAGGTCGTCGACGACGAGCAGCTCGGGGCTGCGGACGAAGGCTCGCGCGGCGGCGGCGCGCTGCACCTGCCCACCGGACAGGCGCACGCCACGCGAGCCGATCGGTGTGTTCAGTCCCCGCTCGAAGCTCGCGACATCGGACTCCAGGACGGCCAGACGAATGGCCTCGTCCACGAGCGCCGCGGCGTCGCTCCGACCGAGCAGGATGTTCTCGAGGAACGTCGCGCTGAACAGGCGGGGGACCTGCGGAACGTACGCGCATCGCGGCGGGACCATGAAGGTCGCGGGGTCCTCGACCACCGCACCGTTCCACAGGATCGCACCGGCGTCCAACGGGAGCAGACCGAGCAGCGCGCGCAGGAGCGTGCTCTTTCCGGCCCCGATCCGTCCGGTGACGACGGTGAACGTCCCGCGCCGCAGCTCGAAGGACACGTCCGCCACGCCGCGCCCGCCGGGACCGGTCGAGCAGGTGAGGCGCCGGACGGCGAGGATGCGCAGCGGCTCGACCTGGGCCGGCGCGATGCCGTCGACGTGCGCATCCTGGCGAAGATCGAGCGGCGTATGCGCGACGAGGCCCGCGGCGGGGACGTCCGGCGACAGGCTCCGCATGAGCGCGAGCATGCGTCGCACGGAGACCGCGAGCTGCTTGTACTGCGTCAGGAAGAACCCTGCGAACGTGCTCGCGTCGGTGACGAAGCCGAGATAGGCGACGAACAGCGCGAAATCGCCCACGCCGAAGGCGCCCGCGCGCATCGACTGCGCGCCGAGCAGCAGGATGAGGCCGGTGCCGAGGCTGACGGTGTTGAGCTGGATCGACTGCGTCACCAGCATGACACGCTGCTCGCGAAGCACCGCGCGGCGCCGCGCCTCGCCGATCGCCCGCAGGTGCTCGACGACGTGCCGCTCGGCGCGTGCGATCTGAACCGCCTCGACCGATGCGAAGATCTCGCCGAGGGCCCCGGTCACGCGGCCGGTCGCTGCCCGTGTGACGGCGCGAGCGCCCTGCAGGCGGGTCGTCGCGATCTGGGCGGCGACCACCACCGCCACGAGCGGCAGGAAGACGAAGATCGCCACGACCGCGTTGATGCGGATGAGAATCGCCAACGCGACGACGGCCACGACCGCGTAGAACATCATGTCGAGCATCTGATCGACCGCGTTCTCCGCGACCGTGACGTCGTCGCGAAGCACGGTGATGGCCTCGCCGGGTGTCCGGTCGAGCGCCCGCGCACCCGGGCGTCGCAGTATCTCCGCCAGCAGGTTCCGCTGCAGCACGGCGCTCAAGCTGAAGCGGTAGACCACGTCGATGAGGACGCCGACGACCCATATGACGGCCTGCGTGATCCCCACTCCGACGAACAGCGCGGCGAGCCACACGATCGCGGGAGCGTCCGGACCGGCGATGGCGTCGAACGCGATCTTCGCGGCGAGGCCCGGGAGGAGCCGCGACCCGTACACGCCGACCCACGCGATCCCGTCGATCGTGTAGAGCCACGGCCGGTAGGCAAGCATCCGCGTCACGAACCACCGCGTGCTCATTGGTGCACCCTTCCCCCACGTCGACCGTGTATGGTCGGCGCGCTTCGGTGACCACCGGGGGAGGTCCTAGCGCGCTCGTCCCTCGAGGACCCGCGTGAGACCAGACCCCTCCGGTGGACCGGGCGGCAACGAC
>DAIDAP010000009.1 GCA_027310565.1 Chloroflexota bacterium
GTCGTTGCCGCCCGGTCCACCGGAGGGGTCTGGTCTCACGCGGGTCCTCGAGGGACGAGCGCGCTAGGACCTCCCCCGGTGGTCACCGAAGCGCGCCGACCATACACGGTCGACGTGGGGGAAGGGTGCACCAATGAGCACAGGCGTCGTCCTCATGACGTACGGCGCGCCCGACCGCGCGGCCGACCTCCAGCGCTACCTCGCAGCGGTGCGCGGCGGAACGTCCGCGGACCCCGCGCTGGTCTCCGAGATGGCGCGCCGGTACGAGGTCATCGGCGGCTCGCCGCTCGTCGAGCGCACGATGGCGCAGGCCGCCGCACTCGAGCGCGAGCTCGGGAGCGGGTACGTGTGCGCGGCCGGGATGCGCTTCTCCGCGCCCTCCATCGCCGATGCGGTGACGACTCTCGCGGCCCGCGGCGCGACTCGCGTCGTGGGCATCTGCATGTCGCCGCAGTGGTCGCCGCTCCTCATGGGCGGATACGAGCGCGCCCTCCGATCCGCGGCCGGCGCCGCCGGCCTGCCCGCCGCGATCGCGGGTGCGTGGCATCGCGAGCCGCTCTTCATCGCCTCGCTCGCCGAGCGGACGCGTGACGCGCTCGCGTCGGCGCCGGACGCGTTCGCGCTGCTCACGGCGCACAGCCTGCCGAAGCGCGTCTTCGACGCGGAGCCCGACTACATCGCGCAGCTGCGCGAGACCGGCGAGCTCGTGGTTGCCGCGGCGCGGCTCACTCCCTCCCGTTGGCTGTGGGCGTACCAGAGCGCCGGCCACACGCAGGAGGAGTGGCTGCGGCCCGACCTCGTCGAGCTCCTCCCCGAGATCGCCGCCTCGGGCGCGCGCGTCATCCTCGTCGTGCCGGTGCAGTTCCTCTCGGATCATCTCGAGGTCCTGTACGACCTCGATGTCGCCACCGCTGAGCAGATGCGCGCCGTCGGGCTCACGTACCACCGCATCGCGATGCCCAACACGCATCCGACGTTCGTCCGCGCGCTCGCCTCGGTCGCGCGCGCGACAGAGGCCGAGCCGCATGCTCAATCACGCTACAACGACTGAGCCGTCCCCACGCGACATGGAGATGCTACTCGATGGGCAAGGCCATCATCTCGACACAACTGACCGTCGACGGTGTCCAGGACCAGCAGGACGAGTGGTTCAAACCAGCACGGTGAGCATGACTGGCACGCGCCCGCCGGCAAGGCTGCGCTCGACCAGCTCCGCGTGGCCGAAGCGCTCCTGCTGGGACGCCAGAACTACGAAGGGTTTGCCGCGGTTTGGCCGACCCTAACGGACGATGTCGGTCTCGTCGAGCGGGTCAACGCGATGCCCAAGTGCCGTCGCCTCCCGGTCGCCGATCGAGAGCGTGAGCTGGAATGCGCAGCAGCTGAATGGGGATCTCGCGCCCGCGGTACGCGCCCTGAAGGAACGCATCAGCGGTGATCTGGTGTCGTACGGGTGTGGCGAGTTCGCGGGACAGCTGGTGGCAAACGGGCTCGTCGACGAGCTGCGGTTCTGGATCAACCCCAGGTCCTGGGGACCAGGCGCGCGGCCATTCCCAGATATCGTCGCCGCGCACCTGCTGGGCCGGCGGGTCGCGGCGATCGAGCTCGAGCCGCGCTTCTGCGACGTGATCGTCCGGCGCTGGCTCGCACTCGACCGCGCGCACCGCGCCTCTCGCATCCGAGCGGGCCGTTCGGAGGAGGTCGCTCGCGATGCGTGAGACCTCCGGGGAGGAGCCACGGGGCTCCCCAGGACAGCCCACCAAACTCACGGCGGCCACCGCCGACGCGATCTGCCAGCGCCTGCGCGCCGGTGTGCCGCGCGTGCACGCCGCGGAGTCGGCGGGCGTGTCGCGGCGGACGCTGATGCTGTGGCTGGAGCACGGGCGGGCGGCCGCGCTCTGCGAGCGCCCCGACTGCGACGAAGCGCACCACGGCCCCGCTCGCGCCGAGCTCGAATACCTGCATTTCTTGCACATGGTCGAGCAGGCCGAGGCGGACGCGGTCGTGCTCGCGGTGGGCGATTGGAGAAAGGCGATGCCCCGCGACTGGCGCGCGGCGCAGGCCTGGCTGGAGCGCCGGCACCCCGCCGAGTTCAGGCCGGAGCCGCGCGCCCTGCCGCCGGGCCCCGAGGGCGCGCCCGTGCCGCAGCCGGCCGCGACGGCGGCCGACGGCGGGGCGCCGGAGAGCGCGCGGGCCGAGCGCGCCGCGGCGGACGAGCGCCTCGCGCTCACCGTGCCGGAGGCCGCCAAGGTCCCGGGGATCGGCACGACGCTCTTGTACGAGCTCGTCGACCGGGACGAGATCCCGGCGGTGCGACTCGGCCGCGCGGTGCGCATCTCCCGGCGCGCGCTCGAGGAGTGGATCGCGGCGGGCGGGCGCGGGGCGCCGAAGCCCCCCGCGGGGACCCGCCGGTGAGCGCCGGTGCGCCCCTTTGGCGCGGCCCGCGACCTCGCGCGGCCTTGTGCGACGGCGTTGCGACCGGTTGCGGCGCGCGCAGCCGTGGACTGCCGCGCGGATGCGGGCCCTACTTGTGCCAAAAGGAAGGCCGTCGGCGAGCGAACGCCGACGGCCGCTGGAGGCGACCGAGATGAGCGGCGGCCCCCGCGACAGCATCTCACCCGAGCGGCGCTTCTGTCCGGAGTGCGGCGACGCGCTCGCCGACCACGAGCTGGTGAGCACCGAGATGCCGGGACGCGGCGAGGTCGCGGTGCTCTTCAACACCGCGCGCAACCAGGTCTGCTGGCGCACCGCCGGACGCGTCCCCACGTCGGTCGTCGATGCGCTCGCGCGGCCCGGCCAGCTCCCGCGCCTCGTGCGCCGACCGGCGCGCGACGAGCGGGGAGAACGCGGTGGGTAAGCGCGGGAACGGCGAGGGCTCGCTCTACCGCCGCGCGGACACCGGCGCGTGGACCGCCGCGATCACGGTCCGGACGGCGACCGGGCGCAGGCGGCGCTGGATCACCGGCGCCTCACGCGCCGAGGTCGCCGCCAAGCTCGCCACCCTCGCCGTCGCGCGCGGCCGCGGCGCGCTCACGGCCGAGCGGCCCACGCTCGCGCGGTTCCTGGAGCGCTGGCTTCTGACCGAGCGGCGCCTGCGCACGGCGGAGGTCTACGCGGGGTACTGCCGGCGCGAGATCGTCCCCGCGCTCGGCCACCTGCGCCTGGACGAGCTCACCGTGGCCCACGTCGCGGGGATGCTGCGGGCGATGCACGAGCGCGGGCTCTCGGCGCAGACGGTGCAGCACGCCCGCGCGGTGCTGCGCTCGGCGCTCTCGCAGGCGATGCGCGAGGAGCTGGTCTTCCGCAACGTCGCCTCGATCGCGAGGCCCCCGGCGCCGGTCGAGCCGTTCGAGGGGCGCTTCCTCACGCTCGAGGAGGCGAGGCGCTTCCTCGCCGCGGCCGACGAGGACCGCCTTGCGGCGCTGTACCGCGTCGCGCTCGCGCTCGGACTGCGCACCGGCGAGGCGCTGGCCCTCCAGTGGAGCGACGTCGACTTCGCGGCGCGCACGATCCACGTCCGCCACACGCTGCAGCGCGTCCGGCGCAAGGTCCGGCGGGTGCGGGGGGAGGGCGAGGGGCTCGTGCTGCAGCCGACGAAGACGCGCAAATCGAAGCAGA
>DAIDAP010000038.1 GCA_027310565.1 Chloroflexota bacterium
CGAGCTGCCCACCGGCACCGAGATGGTCATGCCCGGGGACAACGTGAACATGACCGTGACGCTCATCACCCCGATCGCCCTGGAGGACGGCCTGCGCTTCGCCATCCGCGAGGGCGGCCACACCGTGGGCGCGGGCGTGGTCACGAAGGTCCTGGAGTAGGACGTGCCGAAGGACAACCGACCGATCATCACGCTCGCGTGCACGATCTGCCGGTCGCGCACGTACGGAACGACGAAGAGCCGGAAGAACGATCCGGACCGCATCGAGCTGTCGAAGTTCTGCCCGCGGTGCCGGCGGCACACCGCGCACCGGGAGACGAGATAATGAGCGTGTCGGGGCGGCCCTATGGCGCTCCGATGGAGCGCCATACGGCAGTAGCTCAACTGGCAGAGCACTGGTCTCCAAAACCAGGGGTTGAGAGTTCGAGTCTCTCCTGCCGTGCCGGAGGGAACGCCTAGATGGCCGCCCGAGTCGGACGGAGTCCCGTCCAGTTCGCCCAGGAGTCCTGGAGCGAGCTCAAGAAGGTCACCTGGCCGAGCAGCGAGACGGTGGTGCGGCTGACGCTCATCGTCATCGTGATCTCGGCGATCATCGCCGCGTACATCTTCGGCTTCGACAACCTCTTCACCTGGCTGATCACGTCGCGCTTCACCGGGACGCCCGGCGCGTCGCCGAGCCCGGCGCCGTGACGGGAACGCTGTAGGAGACATCGTGGACGAACAGGAACGGAACGACGAGAAGAACGAGACGACCGAGCCCGTCGACGACCGCACTGCGAGCGATCGGGCGCCCCAGGACGTCGACGCCGCGAAGCTGTCGGACGAGGCCGCGGCGCAGGCCGCGCGCGCCTTCCTCGGCGAGGTCGAGCCGGAGGAGGAGGTCTCCGTCGACGAGGCGAAGGCCCTGCTCCGCCGCGCCGGAGCGGTCGCCGAGGCCGAGCCGGAGGCCCCCGCCCCCGAGCCGGAGCCCGAGACGCAGATCGCGCCCGCGCCCGCCGAGCCGGCTCAGGATGGACGCCGCTGGTACGTCATCCACACCTACTCGGGCTACGAGAACAAGGTGAAGACGAACCTCGAACACCGCATCCAGTCGATGGACATGGGCGACAAGATCTTCCAGGTCCTCGTCCCGACGCAGGAGGAGATCGAGATCAAGAACGGCAAGCGCCACCCGGTGGAGCGGAAGATCTACCCGGGCTACGTGCTCGTCGAGATGGTCATGGACGATGCCTCCTGGTACGTCGTGCGGAACACGCCCGGCGTGACGAGCTTCGTCGGCAGCGGCACGAAGCCGACCGAGCTCTCGGAGGGCGAGGTCCGCGCGATCCTGCGGCAGATCAAGCTCGACCAGCCGCGCTACAAGGTCGCGTTCACCAAGGGCGAGGCCGTGCGCGTCACCGACGGCCCGTTCACCGACCTGCACGGCGTCGTCGACGAGGTGAACCCGGAGCGCAACAAGGTCAAAGTGCTCGTGTCCATCTTCGGCCGCGAGACGCCGGTCGAGCTGGACTTCCTCCAGATCGAAAAGCTGGTGAAGTGATGGCGAAGAAGGTCAAGGCGATCGTGAAGGTCCAGATCCAGGCGGGGAAGGCGACCGCGGCGCCGCCGGTCGGGACCGCGCTCGGCCCGCACGGCATCAACATGGGTCAGTTCATCAAGGAGTACAACGAGAAGACCGCATCGCTCGCGGGCACCATCGTGCCGGCGGTGGTCACGATCTTCGAGGACCGCTCCTACACGTTCATCACGAAGTCGCCGCCGGCGGCGGACCTCATCCGCAAGGAGGCCGGGCTCGAGAAGGGGTCCGGCAAGCCGAACAAGGAGAAGGTCGGGACGATCAGCAGGGCGCAGGTGAGGAAGATCGCCGAGACGAAGCTGAACGACCTCAACGCGACCTCGGTGGAGGGCGCGATGCGCATGGTCGAGGGCACCGCGCGCAGCATGGGGGTGGACGTCACCGGCTAGCCAATCGCCGATCGCGCGGTCGTGGCTGATCCGTCGGACGTGCGGGAGACGTCGGTTGGCCTGAACGCCGACCTGAGGCGGAGCCTGGCTAGACTGAGGATCTCGCCGCGACGGCGAGCGTGCACCGCGCGTGAGACGGGAGGCCGAAGGCCGAAAGGAGCAGGGCGATGCCCGAGAAGAAGCACGGCAAGCGCTACGACGAGCTCGCGAAGAAGGTCGAGCGCGGCCGCGAGTACAGCCCCGAAGAGGGCGTGCGGCTGGTCAAGGACACGAGCCAGGCGAAGTTCGACACGAGCGTCGAGCTGCACCTGCGCATGGGGGTCGATCCGAAGCAGGCGGACCAGATCGTCCGCGGCGCGGCGGTCCTGCCGCACGGCACCGGCAGGACTGTCCGCGTCATCGTGTTCGCCCAGGGAGACCGCGCGCGCGACGCGCAGAGCGCCGGCGCCGACGCCGTGGGCGCCGACGATCTCGCCAAGCGCATCGAGGGCGGCTGGCTCGACTTCGACGTCGCGATCGCGACGCCCGACATGATGGGTCAGGTCGGCCGTCTCGGCCGCGTCCTCGGCCCGCGCGGCCTCATGCCGAACCCCAAGTCCGGCACGGTGACCATGGACGTCGCCAAGGCCGTGCGCGACGCGAAGGGCGGCCGGGTGGAGTTCCGCGTCGACAAGACCGGGGTCATCCACACGCTCGTCGGGAAGGCGTCGTTCAGCCAGCAGGCGCTCGTGGAGAACCTCGCGACCGTCATCGACGCCGTGAACCGCGCCCGCCCGACCGGGGTGAAGGGCGATTACGTCGAGACGATCTTCCTCACCAGCACGCAGGGCCCCAGCGTGAAGCTCGACCGCGGCGCGACGATGGCGCTCTCGGGGCGCGCTCAGCGGTAGCCCGTGCCCCGGAGAACGGTCTAGAATCCCGGTAAGGACAACTGAAGAGCCAAAGAAGCCGGCGCCCCCTCGGGGGACAAGTCCTGCGGAGGCAAGAGTGACGCGCGGCGCTGGCCGCGCGTGAGCCCTCGTCTCCGTGTGGAACGAGGGCTTCGTGTTCCAGGGAGGGTGCATGGCGAAGCTGAAGACGGGACCGAAGGTGAAGCGAAAGGGCGGCGGCGTCGCGGCGAAGAGCCGCGCCGTCGACGCGCTCGCGACGCAGCTCTCCGCATCCACCGCCGTCATCGTCACCGACTACCGGGGCCTCAAGGTGGGGGAGCTCCAGGAGCTGCGCCGCCGGCTCCGGCCGAGCGGCATCGAGTACCACATCGTGAAGAACAGCCTCCTGGTGCGCGCCGCGTCGAAGACCGAGCGCGGCGGGCTCGCGGGGCTGCTCGACGGGCCGAGCGCGATCGCCGTGACCGGCGGCGACGAGATCGCGCTCGCGAAGGGCCTCGTCGACGAGACGCGCACGCTGAAGGCGCTGCGGATCGTCGGTGCGGTCATCGGCGGCCGTGCCGTGAGCGCGGACGACGTCCAGACGCTCGCGCGGCTGCCCGGCCGTGCGTATCTCCAGGGGCAGATCGTGGGCGTCGTCCAGGCGCCCCTCGGCCAGCTCACCGGAGTCCTCCACGCGCCGTTCCAGAGCCTCATCCACGTGCTGACCGCACGGTCGGCCTAAGAGAAGGAGAAACGAAAGATGGCAGTCGACACCAACCCGAAGTTCGAGAAGCTCGCCGGAGAGCTCGAGTCCTGGTCGATCCTCGAGATCGCCCAGTTCGGCAAGTTCCTCCAGGAGCGCTGGGGCGTCTCGGCCGCGCCGGTGGCGGTCGCGGTCGCTCCGGGCGCGGGCGGCGGCGCCGCGGCGGCCGAGGTCGAGGAGAAGACCGAGTTCACGGTCATCCTCAAGGAGGCGGGTGCCTCCAAGATCAACGTCATCAAGACCGTCCGCGAGCTCACCGGCCTCGGCCTCAAGGAGGCCAAGGACCTGGTCGACGGCGCGCCCAAGCCGGTGAAGGAGAACGTCGGCAAGGACGAGGCCGAGTCGGTCAAGAAGAAGCTCGAGGAGGCCGGTGCGACCGTCGAGCTGAAGTAGCGTTTCCGGCCATTTCTCCGGCATCCGGCGCGCGTTCGCTCGCCTGTTCTGCTGCCGGAATAGGTCGCACAAGCCCGCGCCGATATCGTTGTTGACGCGACTCCGCCGGCCAGGTCGGTGGGCTCGCGAAAGGTGCCGGACCGGGGCCCGCAAGGGCTCCGGTTCGCGTTTTCGGGACCCGTGGCCCCCACGCGAAGAGCGCCGCTACGAGGCGGGCGCGCCCGCTCCGCGAGAGCGGAGTCCGCGGCATAGCATCCCGGCGATGACCTTCCGCACGATCATCGAGCCGTTCCGCATCCACTCGGTCGAGCCCCTCCGCATGACGACACCCGACGAGCGCCGGCGGAAGATCCGCGACGCCTCCTACAACCTCTTCTCGCTCCACGCCGACGACGTCCTCATCGACCTCCTCACCGATTCCGGGACCGGCGCGATGTCGCGCGACCAGTGGGCCGCGGTCCAGCACGGCGACGAGTCGTACGCCGGCTCGCCGTCGTGGTTCCGCTTCCTCGCCGCGGTCCAGGAGCTCTTCCCCTTCGAGCACGTCATCCCCACCCATCAGGGGCGCGCCGCGGAGCGCATCCTCTTCAGCGCCGTCGGCGGACCGGGGAAGGTCGTCCCGAACAACACGCACTTCGACACGACGCGGGCGAACATCGAGGCGACGGGCGCCGAGGCCGTCGATCTCGTCATCCCCGAGGGTCGCGAGCCCCGGACGCTCCATCCGTTCAAGGGGAACCTGGACGTCGGAGCGCTCGAGGCGCTCCTCGCGCGGCGCGCCGCCGACGTCCCGCTCGTGATGGTCACCGTGACGAACAACTCGGGCGGCGGGCAGCCGGTCTCGCTCGAGAACCTGCGCGCGCTGCGCGGCGTCTGCGATCGCTACCGCAAGCCGCTCTTCCTCGACGGCTGCCGGTTCGCCGAGAACGCCTGGTTCATCCGGACGCGTGAGCCCGGCCAGGCCGATCGGGCCGTGAAAGACATCGTCCACGACATGGCCGCCGTGGCCGACGGCATGACGATGAGCGCGAAGAAGGACGGCCTCGCGAACATCGGCGGGTGGCTCGCGATGAACGACGACGCGCTCGCCGAGCAGTGCCGCAACCTCCTCATCCTCACCGAGGGCTTCCCGACGTACGGAGGGCTCGCCGGCCGCGACCTCGAAGCGATCGCGCAGGGCCTCGCGGAGGTCGTGGACGAGCATTACCTCCGGTACCGCATCCGCTCGACGGAATACCTGGCCCAGGCGCTCGACGCCTCGGGCGTCCCGCTCGTGCTGCCCCCCGGCGGGCACGCCGTCTACATCGACGCGCGGGCGCTCCTGCCGCACATCCCGCCGCTCGAGTATCCGGGCCAGTCGCTCGCCGTCGCGCTGTACGAGGTGGGCGGGATCCGCGCCTGCGAGATCGGGACGGTGATGTTCGGCCGGCACCCCGACGGGAGCGAGTCGCCCGCACCCATGGATCTCGTCCGCATGGCCATCCCGCGTCGCACCTACACCCAGAGCCACGTCGACTACGTGATCGAGGTCGTCCGGCGCGTGGCGGATGGCGCGAAGGATCTGCGGGGGTACCGCATCGCGTGGGAGCCGAAGCAGCTCCGTCACTTCACCGCCCGTTTCGAGCGCCGGTAGGCGCGCGGGCCGCGATCCGGCCCGAGGTGTAGCGTTCGGCCATGAGCGAGCGAAGACGGTGGCGCGAGCGTGGCGGCTGCGGGTGCTTCGGCGGGTGCGGGACCTTCGTCTTCGTCTTCCTCATCGGCGGGCTGCTCAGCCTCTTGGGCACGGCGTTCGGCATCGGCGCGTCGATCGGGGTGCCGGGTATGCAGAGCAACATCAGCGGCGCGTGCGCGCTCGGGACGAAGGCGAAGACCGTCGACGCGCTGACCGGCTACACGAAGGACCGCCTCGCGGGGAACCAGAACTTCGTCAATCAGTCCGGGACGCTCACCGTCGGCCCCGCCGAGGGAGCGTGCGTGTTCATCGTCGGGCAGCAGCCCGGCGCACCAGCGATCGATCTGTTCATCGCGTTCCGGTAGCGCATCCGCACCCCTTCGACCTCGAGCCGCGCGGGGGCATCGCGGTGAAGGGCAAGGGCGCGGTGGGGACGTGGTTCCTCGTCGGCGGGCAGCCCGGTGGCGTCCATCACGCGAACACCGGCAGGCGGTCGAACGTCGCCGGCAGCACCTCGCGCGGGTCGATCCCGAGGTGGCTCTGCAGGATCTCCTGGTAGACGGAGCGGAAGTCCACCTCGTACCCGCTGTTTCCCGAGGGGTCGAGCTTCGCGAGCGACGGGCGCGCACCGTAGAGGCCGCCCTTGACGCCGTCGCCGATGAGGAACACGTCCGACGCGGTGCCGTGGTCGGTGCCCGCGCTCGCGTTCTCGCGCGGGCGGCGGCCGAACTCGCTCCACGTCGCGACGACGACGCGGTCGCTCATGCCGTACCCGGCGAGGTCGGCGTGGAAGGCCACCAGCGCCGAGTCCAGGTACGCGAGGAGCGCGTCGTGGCGCGGCTGCTGCGTGTAGTGCGTGTCGAATCCGCTGAGCGCGACATGCAGGATCTTCACGCCCGTGCCGGTCACGATGAGCCGCGCCGCGAGCTGCAGCGCGGCGGCGAGCTGGTTCTTCGACGAGTACACGAGCCGCGCGTCGTCGGAATACTTCGCCTTCGGCACGTAGCCCGCGGCCGACGTGGCGAGCTGCGCGATCGTGTCGCGCGCCGTGGCGATGGACCGGTCGAACAGGGCGCCGTAGATGCCGGGCGTGCCCGTGTAGAGCGCGCCGATCGCGCGGTCCATCCGCTCCCCGCCGTTCCACTTGAACGACCGCTCGTCGTCGATGACCGTGAGCGTCGCCTCGAGGTCGCGCATCGCGCCGGGAACGCTCGTGGTCCCGCAGGCACAGCCGACGAGCGGGTGACCGGCGGAGTCATAGCTCGCCGCGATCGTCTTCCCGAGCCAGCCGTCCTGCTGGCGCCGCTCCGGGTCGGCGGTCTCCCAGACGCGGATGGAGTCGAAGTGCGAGAGCGAGGGCTTCGGGTAGCCGACGCCCTGCACGATCGCGACCTTGCCCTGGTCGAAGAGGCCCCTGAGCCCCGGGAGGTTCTTGTTCAGGCCGAGGTCGGAGCCGATCGGCAGCGCCTCGTCCGCCGCGCTGCCGAGCCGCGGCCGCAGGTCGCGATACGCGGCGTCGGCGAGCGGGATCACCGTCTGCAGGCCGTCGTTGCCGCCGCCGAGCTGGACCATCACGAGGATCCTGTCGTTCGTGACGCCGCTCTTCGTCCCCGCGTACACCGCGCGCGCGAACACGTCCGGCACCGCGGCGTAGCCGGCGGCGAGCCCCGCGGCGCCCGCGCCGAACACGAGCCCTGCGCGGAGGAAGTCCCTGCGCTTCAGCCTGTCGAGCGTCGCGACCATGTCAGCACCTCACTTCAGCTGGAACTCGGGGGACGCGAAGAGCACCGCCCAGCGTGCCGTCTCGCCCTGCGCCGCGTTGAGCGCGGCGAGCGTCGGCGCGGACAGCGTCGCGTCGAGGAGCGTCTGGTGGGCCTTCGCCGACGACGGCGGCTGCTTCGCCGCCGACGCGGCCGCGGTCGCGAAGTTCGCGCGGGCGAGCATCGCGCTCGAGGAGATCCACGAGCCGTTCTCCGGCCAGCCGCCGACGTTGGGCGGGTCGTAGAGCGTCTGACCCATGCCCTGGCCGGCGCCGACCATGAGCCGCACCAGGCGGCGGTCGCCGAGCGCCTTCGCGATGCCGACCATGTACTCGATCGGCGTCTTCACGAGCGCGCGGTATGACGACGGCGCGGCGAACTCGGGGCTCAGGAACACCTCGCGCATGAGCGTCTTGGTGTCGTATCCGCTCTTCCGGTACGCGTCCGCGGCGCGCGCCACGTAGTCACCCGACGGCGCGGGCGTCGCGAACGCGGTGAGCACTTTGCGCGCGATGTGCGGAGCGGCGGCGTCCTGCGCGAGGATCTTCGCGAGGATCGCCTCGGTGTCCCACACCCTGGTCTCGCCGAGGAACGCGAACGCCGGCCCGCGGTACGCGCGCGCCCGCTCGTACACGCCGGTCTTCACCGTGTCCGCGGTCGGCGCGCGGCGGAGCGTCTGCTGGCGCGTCTCCGCGCGCACGAGAAGCGCATCCACCATCGGCTGCGTGAGCGGCTCGCGCCACCCGGCGAGCGCCTTCGCCGCGGCTTTCACGTCGTCCTCGGTGTAGGCCTGCGGGCCCATCGTGAAGAGCTCCATGAGCTCGCGCGCGTAGTTCTCGTTCGGCTCGCGGCCCGTGCTGGAGCCGAGGTCGAGGTAGCGCAGCATCGCCGGGTCGATCGTGACCTGGTGGATCTGGGTGCCGAGATCGGCGAGCGCGAACGTGCGCCAGGTGCGGTTCTGCCAGTAGAGATACGGCGACTGCGGCGTCACCTTGCGGAAGTCGCTCGTGAAGTGCCCGTGCCAGAACAGGGTCATGCGCTCGGCGAACGGGGTGGGGGTCGCGAGCATCCAGTCGAGCCACCACGAGATGAGCGCCTGCGGCCTGAGCGGGCTCGTCTGGCTCGCGCCCTCGGCGCCGTCGAGCGCCGCCGGCTGCGCCACGGGCGTCTCGATGAGTCGCTCGACGGTCCTCGCGTAGCCGTCGCTTCGCGCCTGCTCGAGCTCGGCCGCGGTCGCGCCGAACGTCGCGCGCCGCAGGAGGTGCGCGACGCGGGCGCTCTCCTGGTCGAGCGGCGAGACCCAGTCGAGGCCGGCGGGCGCGGCCGGTGCGCTCGATGCCGCGGGGCCGCCGGGCTGGGCCGCGGCCGCGACGACGCGCGACGCACCGACCCCCACCGCGGCGGCCACGGCCGCCCTGAGGACGGTGCGGCGGTCCACCCGCTTCGTCGGCTGCTCCGGCGCCTTCATCGGCTTGCCGAAGATACGCAGCGTGAAGGCCCGCGTGTCGCCCGGAGGGGCCCAGGAAGCGAGTGTTTACCGCCTTCTTTCAGGTCCAGCCCTTACAGCGCCGCGGCCGAGGGGCCCTATTGACAGACAGGCGCCGCGGGCGGAAAGTGAGCGGTCCGGCCATCACCTTGACCCTGCGCTAGGACCGCCGCTATCCTCAAGGCCTTGCCGTCCGTCCGTCCCCGTCTCTCTATCTGCCCGCCCATCGCCTGAGGAGGGTCTGCCCATGTCCGTCGTCCTCGACCGCGCGTCCGCATCGGTCCGCCAGCGCCGCGACTTCGCGTCGCTGCCCGAGGTGCTGCCGCTCCCCGACCTCATCCAGACCCAGCTCGACAGCTTCCACTGGTTCTGCGATGAGGGTCTCAACGAGCTCTTCGCCGAGATCTCGCCGATCCAGGACTTCACCGGGAAGAACCTCGACCTGAAGTTCATCTCGAGCGAGTTCCGCGAGCCGAAGTACTCCGAAGAGGACTGCCGCACCAAGGACCTCACCTACAGCAAGCCGCTCTGGGCGCGGGTCGAGCTGGTGAACAAGGAGACCGGCGAGGTCACCGAGCAGGACGTCTTCCTCGGCGACTTCCCGTGGATGACGGATAAGGGCACCTTCGTGATCAACGGCGCCGAGCGCGTCGTCGTGAGCCAGCTGGTGCGCTCGCCGGGCGTCTACTTCACCGCGGTCGACGACCCGACCACCGGCCGCCGCCTCTACTACGCGAAGCTCATCCCCAACCGCGGCGCGTGGCTCGAGTTCGAGACGAGCAACAAGGACGTGCTGAGCGTGAAGGTCGACCGCAAGCGCAAGCTGCCGGTCACCACGCTCCTGCGCGCGGTCGGCTACTCGGGCAACGAGGAGATCAAGGCGCTCTTCGTCGCGACGGACAACGACCCGGAGCATCAGTACATCCAGTCGACGCTGGACCGCGACCCGACCACGAACACGAACGAGGGCCTCGTCGAGGTCTACAAGCGCCTGCGTCCCGGCGACCCGCCGACGATCGACAACGCGCGCAACCTCGTGCAGTCGCTCTTCTTCAACTTCCGCCGCTACGACCTCGCGAAGGTCGGGCGCTACAAGCTGAACCGCAAGCTCGGCCTCGACCTCCCGATGGAGCAGCGCACGCTCACGAACGACGACATCGTCCGGATCGTCGCCCGCGTCATCGAGCTGAACCAGGGCAAGGGCCGCGCGGACGACATCGACCACCTCGGCAACCGCCGGGTGCGCGCCGTCGGCGAGCTCATCCAGCAGCAGTTCCGTGTCGGGCTGCTGCGCATGGAGCGGGTCGTCCGCGAGCGCATGTCCATCGTCGAGCCGGAGAAGGCGACGCCGAAGGAGCTCATCAACATCCGCCCGGTGGTCGCGGCGATCAAGGAGTTCTTCGGCGGGTCACAGCTCTCGCAGTTCATGCAGCAGACCAACCCGCTCGACGAGCTCACCCACAAGCGCCGCCTCAGCGCGCTCGGCCCGGGCGGCCTCTCGCGCGAGCGCGCCGGGTTCGACGTGCGCGACGTGCACTACAGCCACTACGGCCGCATCTGCCCGATCGAGACGCCTGAAGGTCCGAACATCGGCCTCATCAGTTCGCTCTCGATTTTCGCGCAGTCGAACGAATTCGGTTTCATCGAGACGCCGTATCGCAAAGTCGAGAAAGGCCGCGTCACCGACAAAATTGATTATCTCACGGCGGACCAGGAGGAAAAATTTGTCGTCGCGCAGGCCAACGCGCCGGTGGACGGTCGCGGTCACTTCACCAGCCCGACGGTGAGCTGCCGTTACAAGGCGGACTTC
>DAIDAP010000016.1 GCA_027310565.1 Chloroflexota bacterium
CTTTATGGGCAAGGGACTGGCGGACGTTCAAAGCGAATTGGCCTACTTCCCGTATCAGCTCACGGAACAAGGCGGGGTGATTCGTATCAAGCTCGGCGAGAAAACCTATTCGCCGCCGCAAATTTCAGCGATGATCTTGAAGGAACTCAAACAGCGGGCAGAGACTCATCTCGGCGAAAGCATCACCAAAGCGGTCATTACGGTGCCCGCCTATTTCAATGACAGCCAGCGCCAAGCGACCAAGGACGCGGGCATGATCGCCGGCCTCGAGGTTTTGAGGATCATCAATGAACCGACCGCGGCGTCTCTCGCATACGGGCTGCAACGGAGGACTCAGGGCACCATTGCCGTGTATGACCTCGGCGGCGGCACGTTCGACATCTCGATCCTGCAGCTCGGCGAGGGCGTCTTCGAGGTGAAGGCCACGAACGGCGACACCCACCTCGGCGGCGACGACTTCGACCAGCGGGTCATGGATTGGCTCATCGACGAGTTCAAGAAGGATCAGGGCATCGACCTGCGCGGCGACCGCATGGCGCTCCAGCGCCTCAAGGAGGCCGCCGAGAAGGCGAAGATCGAGCTCTCCTCGACGCAGCAGACCGAGATCAACCTCCCGTTCATCACGGCGGACCAGTCCGGCCCGAAGCACCTCGTCGTCACGCTCACGCGCAGCAAGCTCGAGCAGCTCGTCGGGGACCTCGTGCAGAAGACGGTCGAGCCGGTGAAGCGCTGCCTGGCGGACGCGGAGGCCACACCGGAGAAGGTCGACCAGGTCGTCCTCGTCGGCGGCATGACGCGCATGCCGCTCGTCGTCGAGACCGTCAAGAAGCTCTTCGGCAAGGAGCCGCACAAGGGCGTGAACCCGGACGAGGTCGTCGCGGTCGGCGCGGCGATCCAGGCCGGCGTGCTCAAGGGCGAGGTGAAGGACGTGCTCCTGCTCGACGTCACGCCGCTGTCGCTCGGCATCGAGACGCTCGGTGGCGTCGCGACGAAGCTCATCGAGCGCAACACGACCATCCCGACGTCGAAGTCGCAGGTCTTCACGACCGCGAGCGACGGACAGACGCAGGTCGAGATCCACGTCGTCCAGGGCGAGCGCGAGCTCGCCGGGGACAACAAGAGCCTCGCGCGGTTCATCCTCGACGGGATCCCGCCGGCCCCGCGCGGCATCCCGCAGGTCGAGGTCTCCTTCGACATCGACGCGAACGGGATCGTGAACGTGAAGGCGCACGACAAGGCCACCGGCCGGTCCCAGCACGTCACCATCACCGCGTCGAGCGGTCTCAGCAAGGACGAGGTCGGGCGCCTCGTGAAGGACGCGCAGGCCCACGCGGCGGACGACCGCCGCAGCGTCGAGCGGATCCAGACCCGCAACGAGGCCGACACGCTCGCCTACCAGATCGAGAAGACGCTCCGCGATCTCGGCGACAAGGTCCCGGCCGACACGAAGACCGACGTCGAGGCGAAGCTCGCCGCGCTCCGCGAGACGCTCAAGGGCGACGACACGGCGCGCATCCGGACCGCGATGGACGAGCTGCGCACCGCGTCGCAGAAGATCGGCGAGCTCATGTACCAGCAGGAGCAGGCCAAGCAAGCCCAGACGGGTGGCGAGCAGCAGGCGCCCGAGGGCGAGCCGGCCGGTGCGGCCGCCGGCGAGCGCAAGGGTGACGACACCATCGAGGGCGAGTTCAAAGAGCAGGGCTGACGGCCATGCGGGGGCGTTGGCGATGCTTCACCCGGGGTCTACGCTGTGGGGAGCCGAGGCGATCGGTGCGCTGATCGCGGCGGCTCGCATGTATGAGGACGAAGGGCTCGCGCTCTTCGCAGGGGAGCTCGTGGTGCGACGAGGCCTGGTGGCGTACGAGTGCGTGGCGGCCCGTCATCAGCCGAGCCTGCTGTTCCCGGACAAGCTCACCATCCACGGCGGCTCCTGGGCCTTCTGCGCGTTCGACGCGCACGCCGGCGGGCACCAGTGGCGTGAGACCGGCGGCGCCGCGTTCGGCGACCTGCTGCGCAAGGCGGGCATCGCGCTCGCGGAGGAGGACGAGCGCCGCGCGCTCGCGCGGCAGCATCGTCGGTAGCGCGGTTCCGCCGCGCTCCGCGCGCGTCAGGACAGGCCGGCGGCCACCATCGCCAGGATGATCAGCGCGCCCAACGTGAGCTGGATGCGTCCCACCCGCACCAGCCGCGCGATGATCCGCGGGATCTCCGCGGCCGCCGCGGCGTCGCCGGACGCCGCCTTCGGCCCGAGCGCGAGCATCCGGTAGGTCCACGGGACCACCGTCGCGCGGACCAGCCCATAGAGCGCGACGGCGAGCAGGATCCCCAGCCCGAGCAGGATCGTCCAACGCTGCCCGAACGGATCCTCGAACTCCCGGGCACGGCCGGTCGCGATGAGGTTCAGGACGCCCGTGACGAGCGTGAGCTCCGCGACACGCAGGATGTAGAAGATCTGCCGCGGCGCGATCTGGGCGACGATCGGGCCGCGTGCCTGCGGCGGCGTGGCCAGGACCCCCGGGACCTGCACCAACAGGGTGTAGAAGCCGCCGCCGATCCAGAGTATGGCCGCGAAGACGTGCAGGAATTGCGTCGTGAGGCGGAATGGATCGTCCACGAGACCGGATAATGACAGAAAGATGCCCAGCGCACCGGACTACTACCAGCTGCTCGGCGTGCCCCGGAATGCCTCCGAGGAGCAGATCCGCAGCGCCTACCGCAAGCTCGCGCGCCAGTACCACCCCGACGTGAGCCAGGCTGCCGACGCCCCGGAGCGCTTCAAGCAGGTCACCGAGGCGTACGAAGTGCTGTCCGATCCCGAGAAGCGGCAGCGGTACGACATGTTCGGGAACGGCCAGGGCCCCGGCGACTTCGGCATCGGCGACCTCTTCGAGCAGTTCTTCGGGGCGGAGCTGCGCCGGCGCGAGCCGCGCGGGCCGATGCGCGGCGCGGATCTGCGGATGGAGATCGAGATCGACCTGCTCGACGCGGTGCGGGGCGGCGACCGCACCGTGCGCGTCCCGCGCCTCCAGACCTGCTCGAAGTGCGACGGCAGCGGCGCCGAGCCGGGCTCCCAGGTCTCGACCTGCGGCACCTGCGGCGGCCGCGGCGAGGTGCGGCAGGTGCAGCAGTCGGTCTTCGGCCGCTTCGTGAACGTCTCCACCTGCCCGCGCTGCGGCGGCGCCGGCAGGACCGTGGACCGGGTCTGCGCGCGCTGCCGCGGCGAGGGGCGCGAGCGCAGGGAGCAGGACCTCGCGCTCACCGTACCGCCGGGCATCGACGACGGCCAGCAGCTGCGCGTCGCGGGCGAGGGCGAGGCCGGACTGCGCGGCGGCCCATCGGGCGACCTCTACGTGCTCATCCGCGTTCGCGAGCACGCGCTCTTCCGCCGCGAGGGCGACGACCTCATCCACCTGCTGCGCATCTCGCCCGCCCAGGCCGCGCTCGGCGACGAGCTCGCGGTGCCGACGATCGACGGCGAGGAGGCACCGGTGCGGGTGCCGTCGGGCGCGCAGCACGGGCAGATGGTCCGGCTGCGCGGCAAGGGCGTGCCGCACCTGGGATCGAACGGCCGCGGCGACCAGCTCGTCTACCTCGACGTCGCCGTGCCGCGCGCGCTCTCGAAGGAGCAGCGCGCTCTCTACCGCCGCCTGCGCGAGCTCGAGGGGGCGCCCGAGCAGGTCGATGCCGCGGATGCGCGGGGCGTGTTCGATCGGCTCAGGGACGCGATCGGCGGCGAGTAAGACGCGCTGGCTGGAGCTCGGTGTCCCCGCCCACGCCGAGGCGGTCGAGGCGGTGAGCGAGATCCTGAGCCGTGTCGGGTACCGGGGCGTCGCCGTCGAGCTCCCGCTCGAGCCGCGCGGCGGAACGGATCACACGGTGAAGGCCTATCTCCCGGACGACGCCGACGCGTTCGCGAGGGTCTCCGACGTCCGCGACGCGCTCGGCCACCTCCAGGCCTTCGGGCTGGGTCCCGTAGGCGAGGTCGCGGTCAGACGGATCGAGGACGAGGACTGGCTCGAGGCGTGGAAGGCGCAGTTCGTCCCGCTGCGCGTCGGCGCGTTCGTCGTGCGGCCGTCCTGGTCCGAACCGCGGGAGGGCGGGATCGAGATCGTGCTCGACCCGGGCATGGCGTTCGGAACCGGTCTGCACCCGACGACGCAGCAGTGCCTCGAGGCGCTCTCGACGATCGCGCTCGACGGCAGGAGCGTGCTCGACGTCGGCACCGGCTCGGGCATCCTCGCCATCGCCGCGGCGAAGCGCGGCGCCTCCCCGGTCGTCGCGGTCGACACCGACCGCGTCGCGTGCGAGGCGGCGCGCGAGAACGCCGTGCGCAACGCCGTCGCGATCCCCGTCGGGGAGGGCAGCGCGGCCGACGTGCCCGGCCGGTTCGACGTCGTCGTCGCGAACATCGTGTCGCCGGTGCTCCAGCGCGTCGCGGCCGACCTCGGAGCCCGGCTCGCCCCGGGCGGCATGCTCGTCGTCGCGGGGATCTCGCTCCCGAGCGAGCGCGACACGCGCGAGGCGCTCGCGCGCGCCGGTCTAGGGACGACCATCGACCGCACCGTGCGTGACGACTGGGTCGCGCTCGCGCTGCGGCGCTGAGCCGTGCACCGCTTCGTCGTCCGGGCGGCGCTCCTCGCGGAGGACAGCGCGACGCTCGAGGGCGCGCACGCGCGGCAGATCGCCGTGGTGCTGCGCATGCAGCCGGGCGACGAGATCACGCTCGTCGGAGGCGGCCAGGAGGCGAGGGCGATCATCCAGAGCGTCTCCCCCGAGCGCGTCGTCGCGACGATCCGCGGCCGCGCCGCGTCCGCCGGCGAGCCGCGCGTGGCGCTCACGCTCGCCCTCCCGCTGCTGCGCGGCGACCGGAGCGAGGAGGTCGTCGAGGCGGTCACCCAGCTCGGGGTCGCGATGATCGTGCCGTACGTCGCGACGCGATCGGTGGTGCGCGCCCTCGGCGAGGCGAAGCGCGAGCGCTGGGAGCGCATCGCGCGCGAGTCCGCTGAGACCGCGCGCCGTGGCGCGGCCCCGGCGGTGGGAGCGCCGCGCTCCTGGGCCGAGCTCTTCGACGCGCTTCCGCGGCCCATCGTCGTCGCATGGGAGGGGGAGCGCGACCGCATGCTCCGCGACACGCTCCCGCGCGACGCGTTGGCGCTGTCGCTCGTGGTCGGACCGGAGGGCGGGCTCGCCGACGAGGAGATCGCCCTCGCGCGCGCGAACGAAGCGCTCATCGTGAGCCTCGGGCCGCGGAACCTGCGCGCGGAGACGGCCGCGATCGCCGCGGTCGCGATCGTGATGGATCAGCTGGAGACCTGGTGACGCGTCGCCAGTGCCGGTGGCTCGCCCGTGTCCCGGCGCGTGCGGGTCAGATGTCGACGAGGCCGCGCACCTGGAGCTCGCTGCGGTCGAGGAGCGCGCGGTTGGCCAGGATGCGGCCGAGCGGTGCACCGGTCGCGACGTCCGCGCGGATGCCCGCGGTGAGCCGGCGCACCATGACGAGCACCAGCACGACGACGCCCGCGACGGCGGTGGGCGTGACGCCGTCCGCCTCCCAGATGACCGCCGGGAACAGCGCGAAGGCGACCAGGCTGGCGATCGGGAGCAGCCGTGTCGGCACGGGCCGGACGAGCGTGCGCGCCGCGAGGCTCAGGGACAGCGGCACGCCCATGACGAGCGCCGCGGCCGGGTCGGCGGCGAGCGCGAAGCCCCAGCCGGTGGCGTTCGCGCGCCCTCCGTCGAAGCCGTGGAAGAGCGGCCACATCTGCCCGACCACCGCGGCGATGCCGCATGCGAGCTGCGTCTCGAGCGGCAGCCCGAGCGCGCGCGTGACCAGGACCGCGGTGAGACCCTTCGCCGCGTCCAGCACGCCGCCGGCGACGCCGGGGACGAGCCCGACGGTCTTCGCGAGGTTCGAGCCGCCGAGCTTGCGCGATCCCACCGTCCGCAGGTCGACGCCGTACGCGCGCGCGACGAGCCAGGGGAACGAGACCGACGAGACGAGGTACGAGATCACGACCGCGGCGACGTCCACGCGCGTATTCTCCGGGCGGTGGACGAGTGCCTGTTCTGCCGGATCGTGGCGGGGCACGTGCCGGCGAAGGTCGCGTACGAGGACGACGCTGCCGTGGCGATCCACGACGTCTTCCCTCAGGCGCCGTTCCACGTGCTCGTCATCCCGCGCACGCACGTCGCGCGGCTGGCCGACCTCGAGGACGAGGCCCTCGGCGGCCGGCTGCTCCAGGTCGCCCGGCGGGTCGCCGCCCAGGGCGGCCACGCCGACCGCTACCGGCTCGTGGTGAACAACGGGGCCGGAGCGGGCCAATCCGTCGGCCACCTCCACCTCCACGTGCTCGCCGGACGCTCGTTCGCGTGGCCCCCCGGGTAGTGAAAGATGCGTATCTTTACATAGTCGGAAGCGGACGCTGCACGGGTATGATTGCCTGTGTCGGCCGCCTGCGGTGGCCGACTCCATGTCTTGTAGGACCGAAGGGCGGGTGACAGCAGTCCGTTGTCTGAGGTGATCGTCGGCGAGGGGGAGTCCTTCGAGGCCGCCCTGCGCCGGTTCAACAAGAAGATCCAGCAGGCGGGGATCCTCGCCGAGGCCCGCCGCCGGGAGTTCTACGAGCGCCCCGCCGCGCGTCGCAAGCGCAAGGAAGCGAAGCGCCGCAAGCGCTAGGCCGGAGAGCGAAGGCATCGCTTCCCAGCTGAAGACGCGTCTCGAGGAAGACCTGAAGGCCGCGATGCGGAGCGGCGACACGCTGCGCCGTGACACCCTGCGCTTCGTGCTGGCCGCCGTCCACAACGAGCGGGTCGCGCGCGGGCCGGGGTCCGAGCTCGACGATGCCGCGGTCCTGGAGGTCCTGCGCAAGCAGGCGAAGATGCGCCGCGACTCGATCGAGGCGTTCCAGAAGGGCGGGCGTCCCGAGCTCGCCGCGAAGGAGTCGTCGGAGCTCGCGCTCATCGAGTCGTACCTGCCGCGGCAGCTCGGGGACGACGAGCTGCGCGCGATCATCGACCGCGTCGTCGCGGAGACGGGCGCGACGGGGCCGCGCGACATGGGCAGGGTCATGCCGAAGGTCCTCGCCGAAGCGAAGGACCGCGCCGACGGCAAGCGCGTCGCGGCCCTCGTGCAGGCCCGTCTGCGAGGCCCCGGGTGAACGGCGGAGACGAGCGCGGAACGAGCGCGTCGTCGCAGATGACCATCCTCATCCCGGACGCCGACGAGATGATGTTCGTCACCGGGATGAACGACCAGAACATCGATCGCATCGAGCGCGAGTTCGCGGTGAAGATCGTGTCGCGCGGCGCGGAGCTTCGCATCAGCGGCGACCCCGCGAGCGTGGCGCGCGTCGGCGAGCTCGTCGGCGCGATGCGCGCGCTCGCCGACCGGGACGAGACGCTGCGCAAGCCGGCATTCGAGCGGCTCATCGGCGACGCGAAGGAGTCGTCGGTGCCGGCGCCCGAGCAGATGCGCGACGTCGTCGCGACGACGGTGCGCGGCCGCCGGATCACGCCCCAGTCTCCGCATCAGCGCGAGTTCGTCGACGCGATGCGCAGGCACGACCTCGTCTTCGCCACGGGGCCGGCGGGGACCGGGAAGTCGTTCCTGAGCGTCGCGATGGGCGTGAACGCGCTACGCGATCGCAAGGTCGCGCGGCTCATACTCACGCGGCCGGCGGTCGAGGCGGGGGAGCGCCTCGGGTTCCTGCCCGGCGGGCTCCAGGAGAAGATCGACCCGTTCCTGCGTCCCCTCTACGACGCGCTCTACGAGCTGATGCCGCCGGAGCGCTTCGCGCGGGCGCAGGAGCGCAACGAGATCGAGGTCGCGCCGCTCGCGTACATGCGCGGCCGCTCGCTGAACGAAGCGTTCATCATCCTCGACGAGGCGCAGAACACCACGGCGCAGCAGATGAAGATGTTCCTGACGCGTCTCGGCTTCGGGTCGCAGGCCGTGGTGAACGGCGACATGACCCAGGTCGACCTCGAGCGCGGGCAGCGCTCCGGGCTCGTCGTCGCGCGCGAGATCCTGCGCGGCGTCGAGGGCATCGGGTTCGTCGATTTCGACGAGAAGGACGTCGTCCGGCACGAGCTCGTCGCGCGGATCGTCCGCGCGTACGACCGCTTCGAGCGACAGGGAGAATAGGCGCGTGATCCGCTTCACGCCGCCGCGAACGGTCACCGACGTCCGCGCCGCGCTCCGCACGCCGCGCGCCCGGCTCGCGCTGTTCGTGCTCGTCACGGGGCTGCTCACGGCGCTCGCGCTCGTGTCCGCTCCGCCGCCCACGGTGACCTTCGACGCCGGTGCGGTCGCCGACAACGACATCCGCGCGCCCCGCTCGGTCTCGTTCGTCTCCGCGTCGCTCACCGCCGCCGAGCGCGACCGCGCCGAATCCGCCGTCCCGGACCAGTACGCGGCCAACCCGGCGGTCGTCGCGACGTCGCGCGACCGCCTCGCCCAGGCCGTCGCCGCGATCGGGCGGATCCGGGGCGACCCGACGCTCTCGCGGGAGCAGAAGGTCACGGCCCTCCAGCGCGCGCCCGAGGTGTCGCTCACGGCTCCGCTCGCGGGCGACGCGATCGACACGCCCGCGTCCGAGTGGGACGCCGTCGCGCGCGAGGTCGACAACGCGCTCCGCGGGCTGTACGCGCAGGGCATCCGACCCGAGCAGCTCGAGGCCGTGAAGGCGGAGGCGTCGAAGGGCCTGCCGCCCGCGTGGAGCGAGCGCCAGAAGCGCCTCGCCACGGCACTCGTCCGGCAGTTCCTCGAGCCCAACGTCACCATCGACGCCGCCGCGACCGCGAGCGCCAGGCAGGCCGCGCGCAGCGCCGTCGCGCCGGTGCAGGTGCAGGTCGTCGCGGGCGAGGTCGTCGTGCGCTCCGGCAGCGTCGTCTCCGCGCTCGACGTGGAGAAGCTGCAGGCGCTCGGGCTCGCGGATCAGGGGGTCGACTGGCAGGGGACGCTCGGGCTCGTGCTGTGGGCGCTGCTCGTCGCGGCCGTCCTCGGTCTGTTCGTCGAGCGCTACGCGCCCGACGCCTGGGCCGACGACCGCAAGCTCGCGCTCGTGGTCCTCACCATGCTCGCCGCGACCGTCGCGACGCGCGCGCTGGTCCCCGGCCACACGCTCCTCATCTACTTCCTGCCCTTCGCCGCCGCGGCGATGACGCTCGCGGTGCTCGTGTCGGCACACGCCGCCATCGCGACGCAGGTCGCGGCGTCGCTCCACGCCGGGATCATGTCCGGCCAGGTCGAGACCGTCGCGTACGTGCTCGTCCCCGCGCTCCTCGGCCTCGTCGCGGTGCGGCGCGCCCGGACGGCCCGCGAGTTCGCCCTCGGCGCGGTCTTCGTCGCCATCGGCAACCTCGGCGTGATCGCCGCGTTCACGCTCCTCGGCCGGGGGACCGATCCACTCGGCGCGGCCCAGCTCACGGTGGCCGGGCTCGCCAGCGGCGCCGCTTCAGGCCTGCTCGCCTTCGCCGGCATGGCGATGCTCGGCCACGTCATCGGCATCACCACGGTGTTCGAGCTGCGCGAGCTCGCCGACCCGAACCACCCGCTGCTCCGCCAGCTGCTGCTGCGCACGCCGGGCACGTATCACCACTCGCTGCTCGTCGCGAACCTCTCCGAGCGCGCCGCGGAGCTCATCGGCGCCGATCCCCTCGTCGCGCGCGTCGGCGCCTACTACCACGACATCGGGAAGATGCGGAACCCCTCGGCCTTCATCGAGAACCAGACCGGGACGAACCCCCACGACGAGCTCGATCCGCTGGTCTCGGCGGGCATCGTCGCGGCGCACATCCGCGACGGGATCGCGCTCGCCGACCGCTACCACCTGCCGGCGGTCATCCGGGACATCATCCCGGGCCACCACGGCACGAGCGTCGTCAAGTACTTCTTCCAGATCGCCCAGCAGCGCGGGCAGAAGCCGGACGAGTCCGCGTTCCGCTACCCGGGGCCGCGGCCGAAGACGAGGGAGGCCGGCATCGTGAGCCTCGCCGACGGCGTCGAGGCCTCGGTGCGCTCGCTCGCGGAGAAGAACCCGGAGACGATCCGCGCCATGGTCGACAAGATCGTCGACGAGCGCATCGCCGACGGCCAGCTCGACGAATGCGACCTCACGCTGCGCGACGTGCAGCGGATCAAGGACGCGTTCTGCGAGCTGCTCCTCGGCGTGTACCACGAGCGCATCCCCTACCCGGAGGATCGCATCGCGCGCCTGCCGCAGCGCGCGGCCGGCGACCGCTGAAGGTCTTCGTCCGCGGCACGGCGCCCTGCGAGCTCGCGCTCGCGCGCCGCGCGATGCGCGCCGCGGCCGGGCCCTACCGCCCGCCGCCCGACGCGTCGGTCACGCTCGCGTTCGTCGACGATGCGGCGATGCGCGAGCTCAACCGCCGTTATCGCGGGTCCGACCGGACGACCGACGTGCTCTCGTTCGGCCAGCGTCTGCCGCGGGGGGCGAAGGGCGCCGCGGCCGTTCGCGCGCTGGCGCGCGAGGCGGACGGCACGCTCGATCTCGGCGACGTCGTCATCAGCGGCCCGCAGGCGGCCCGCCAGGCGCGCCGGCGGAGATGGCCGCTCGCCTCCGAGGTCGCGTTCCTCGCCGCGCACGGCGTGCTCCATCTCCTGGGCTTCGACGACGCGACACGCGCGGGGTACGTCGAGATGAGGACGCTCGGGACCGAGGCCATGGGACCGGCGGTCACCGCCAGCGGACGAGGATGTTCTCGCGCTGGAACGCGAGCTTCGCGAGGAGGAACACCGCGGCGTCGGCCGCGACGAGCAGCGCCGTGAACTGGATGAACGCCTCGTTGTTGATCACGACGCGACCGGTGACCTGGGCGATGCCGAGACCCACGACCGGGACGACCACCAGACCGCCGATCTGCTGCGCGACGCGCACGTCGTTCACGCGCGTCGAGATGAGGATCCCGAGGTTCACCGAGAGCAGCGTGAGCAGCGGCACCATCACGACGATCGCCAGGACCCAGCGCGGCGCGGTCACCGCCAGCACGGCGGCGCGGCTCCCCAGGCTCGTCACCGACGCGAGATAGACGGCGTACGCGATCCACGTCACGATCACCGACGGGATCGTGGACGCCAGGCTCTTCGCGAACAGGAGCTCGCCGACTCCCACGGGTGCGGCGAGGAGCGGCTCGAGCGTGCGCGCGGACTTCTCGCCGATGACCGAATAGATGGCCATCGTGAGCGGCACGACGGTCGGGATGAGCATGAAGAGGATGAGGAAGTACGTCGCGATGAAGCCCTGCACCGCCTCCTTCGGATCGAGGCCCTCGACCGCCGGCGCCGCCGCGTAGAGCGCCTGCACGTCGCGCTCGTTCGGCGGGTTCGCGGCGGCCGCGGCGACCGCCGCGATCCCCGCGGCCAGGATGACGATCGGCGGCAGCAGCGTCATCCCGACGAGGATCCGGTTCCCGAGCGCCTCGCGCCACTCGCGCACGCACACCGCCCGCGCGAGCGCGCCGCGGGACGGCTGGCGCGCCACGACGGCGACCGCGCTCACTCCGCCGCCTCGACGATGCGGAGGTACACGTCCTCGAGGTGCGGCTTGCGCTCCGTGACGTACGCGATCTCGGCGCCCCCGTCGATGAGCGTGCGGACCAGCAGCGGATTCGTGCGCAGCGGATCCTGCGCCTCGACGATGATCGAGCCGTTCTCCAGGCGCGCCTCGCGCACGCCGTCGACCGCGCGGACGCGCGCGAGGTCCTCCGCGCGCGGCGCGGGCAGCAGGCGGAACTCGGTCGCGCGGCCGTACAGCTCGGCGCGCAGCTCGTCCGGGCTGTCGATGCGGATGACGTGGCGGCGGAAGAAGGCGATCCGATCGCACAGGCGATCCGCCTCGTCGAGGTTGTGGGTGCAGAGGAACACCGTGCGCCCCTCGCCGCGCAGCGCGACGATGAGCTCGCGCACCGTCTTCGCCGCGTCGGGGTCCAGGCCGGTGGTCGGCTCGTCGAGGAAGAGGATGCGCGGCTCGTGCAGCGCCGCGCGCGCGATCGCCATCTTCTGCTTCATGCCGCGCGAGAACGTGGCGACCGCCTCCCGCCGCCGATCCCACAGGCCCATGAGGCGGAGGAAGCGCTCCGCCTGCGACCGCGCGGTCGCCGGATCGAGGCCGTACAGCGCCGCGCAGAAGAGGAGGTTCTCCCACGCCGACAGGCGCTCGTAGAGCCCGGGCTGCTCGGTGAGGATCCCGACCGAGGCGCGGATCCTGGCGTCGTCGCGGCCGAGGCGCCAGCCCGCGACCTCCGCCCCGCCGGACGTCGGCGCGATGAGCGCGCACAGCAGGCGCAGCGTCGTCGTCTTTCCCGCGCCGTTCGGGCCGAGGAAGCCGAAGACCTCGCCCTCGCGGACCTCCAGGTCGAGGCGGTCCACGGCGGTGAGCCGTCCGAAGCGCTTCGTCAGGCCCTCGGTGCGTAGGACGATCTGCACGGCGCGAGTGTATTTCTATGATTCGCGGATGACGCCCCCCGACGAGGCGGACTCCGGCGAGCGCGAGAAGCAGGAGCGGAAGATCCGTGAGCTGTCGTTCCTCCACGAGGTGACGCAGCTCGCATCGTCGGCGCGGGACTGGGACGAGATGCTGCGCATCGTCATCGACCGGACGACCGACGCGATGCGCGTCGAGGTGTCATCGCTGTATCTGCTCGAGCGCCGGGAGGGCATCCTGCGGCTCGTCGCCACGAACGGCCTGAACCGCCGCTTCATCGGCAAGGCGACGCTCCGGGTCGGCGAGGGCATCACCGGCTGGACCGCGAGCGCGCGCGTGCCGGCCGCGGCGCGCGACGTGCGCGCCGATCCCCGCTTCAAGTGGGTCCAGGGCGTGGACGAGGAGCGCTTCACCTCCATGCTCTCGGTGCCGCTCCTCATCCGCGACGAGGTCGTCGGCGTGATGAACGTCCAGACCGTGCGGGAGCGCGCCTTCGACCGCGAGGAGATCGAGTTCCTCCAGACGATCGCGAACCAGGTGGCCGGCATCATCGAGAAGGGGCGCCTGCAGCGCGACGCCGAGCGCAAGCTGCGCGAGGTCTCGGCGCTCTTCGAGGTCTCGAACGTCCTCACCTCCACGCTCGAGCTCGACGAGGTGCTGTCGCTCATCGTCGACCGGCTCGTGCGCGCCTACCCCGGCGCCGCGGGCGCGATCTACCTCCGCGAGGGCGACGACCTGCGCGAGCGGGCGCGCTCCGGCGATCTCGGCAAGCCCGCGGCGCAGTCCGCGCGGCAGGCGTTCACCGAGGCGCGCTCGATCGCCTCCGGCGACCACGTCGCGCTGCCGCTGCTCGCCGGCGAGCGGCTCCTGGGCGCGGTCGCGCTGCGCGTCCCGGGCGGGATCGCCGACGAGGAGATCACGTTCGTGCGCGCGCTCGCGAACCAGGCCGCGCTCGCGATCGACAAGGCGTCGCTGTACGCGATCGAGCGCGAGACCACCGACAACCTGCGCAAGCTCGAGCGCGCTCGCAGCGAGCTCGTCGCGGTCGTGACGCACGACCTGCGCACGCCGCTCTCGGTGATCCGCGGCTACCTGGACCTGCTGGCGGAGCACGACGGGACGCGCCGCATCCCGGTGGACGAGGCCGTCGCGCAGGTCGAGCGTCTCGACGAGATGGTCGATCGCATCCTCGCGGGCGTGCGCGCCGATCAGCCCGCGCTCTCGCCGCGCCGTGCGCGCTTCGACCTGCGCCTCGCGGTCCTCGCGACGCTCGACGAGGTCGCGCCGCTCGCGCGCCGTCACCGGCTCGTGCGGCCGCGTGCGGGCGGACCGCTGTGGGTGCGGGGCGACCGCCGCCGCGTCGGCGAGGTGCTCGCCGGGCTCGTGCACAACGCGACGAAGTACGCGCCGCAGGGCACGCGCATCAGGGTGCGCATCCAGCGCGAGGGCACGCGCGCGGTCGTGCGGGTCGTCGACGAGGGCCCGGGCGTCGCTCCGCCGGATCGCCAGCGCGTCTTCGAGCCGTACGTGCGCGGCGCGGCGCACACGGAGGTGCCGGGGAGCGGCATCGGCCTCTTCGCGTCGCGCCGCGTGCTGGAGGCGCAGGGCGGGGACATCTGGTACGAGGAGGGCGACCGCGGCGGGGCCGTCTTCGCGTTCAGCCTGCCGCTGGACGCGAAGACGTGACCACCGTCCTCGTCGTCGACGACGAGCCGGCGATGGTCGGCATGATCGCGGCCCTCCTGGGAGAGGACGGGTACGAGGTCGTGACCGCGTACGACGGCGAGGTCGCGCTGCGGCGGCACGCCGACGAGCGGCCCGACCTGATCATCCTGGACCGACGCCTGCCGCGGCTCTCGGGCGACGAGGTCTGCCGGGCGGTCCGCGCCGTCGCGAACACGCCGATCCTCATGCTCACCGGCGAGCGGGGCGGCGAGGAGCGCGCGCGGCTCCTCGATCTCGGCGCGGACGACTACCTCGAGAAGCCGTTCGACCGGAGGGAGCTCTCCGCGCGGGTGCGCGCGCTGCTGCGCCGCGCGACGGCCCCGGTCCGGGCGGACGTCTCGGCGTCGCTCGGCGACCTCTCCGTGGATGCCCGGACGCATCGGGCGACGGTGCGCGGCGAGGCGCTCGACCTCACGCCGACCGAGTTCCGCCTGCTCGCGGCGCTGCTCGCGCGTCCCGGCGAGGTCGTCGATCGCAAGGCGCTCCTGCGCGCGGGCTGGCCGGACGAGCGCGACCCCGATCCCGAGTGGCTGAAGGCGCACGTCGCGCGGCTTCGCTCGAAGCTCGTCGCCGCCGGGGCTCCGGACCTGGCGAACGTACGCGGCGTGGGCTACCGGCTCGGATGATGGAATGACCGAGCTGCGCCGTCTCGTCACGGTCGTCTTCGCCGACGTCGTCGGGTCGACGGCGCTCGCCGAGGAGCTCGACGCCGAGGACGTGCGCGCGCTGCTCACGCGCTACTACGCGGTCGCGAACGAGGTGGTCGGCGCGCACGGCGGCGTCGTCGCGAAGCTGCTCGGCGACGGCGTCCTCGCCTGCTTCGGCATCCCGGCGGCGCACGGCGACGACGCGCGGCGGGCGCTCGACGCCGCGCTCGCGCTGCGGGATCGCGTCGCGGCCGACCGCGCGCTCGCGCGGCTGCGCCTCCGCATCGGCGTGAACACCGGGGAGGTGCTCGCGGCCGAGGACGGCTCGGGGGAGATCGTCGGCGACGCGGTGAACGTCGCGGCGCGCGTCGCCGCGGCCGCGGGAGAGGACGAGATCCTCACGGCGGAGTCCGCGCACCGTGCCGCGCCGCAGCTCGCGTACGGCGAGATGCGCGAGATCACCGCCAAGGGCAAGTCGCGGCCGGTGCGGGTGTGGCCCGTCCGCGGCAGCGCCGGTGCGCACGGCGGATCGACCGTGCCGTTCGTCGGACGGGAGGACGACCTCGCGCAGCTCGAGCTCGTCGCGCGACGGGCGTTCCGCGAGCGCCGTCCGTACCTCGTGACGATCACCGCGCCGCCGGGTACCGGGAAGAGCCGCCTGGCGCAGGAGTTCCGCTCGCGGCTGGACGCCGAGATCCGGAGCGCGCACGCGCACTGCCCGCCGTACGGGCAGATGCTCGCGTTCGGTCCGCTCCGCGAGCTGCTCCTCGACCTCCTCGGCCTCTCGGACGACGCGCCACCCGAGGACGTGCGGCTCCGGATCGGCGGGGTGCTCGCCGGCTCGGATGCGGCGCGCGACGCGCAGCTCGTCGCGCTGACGGTCGCGCCCGAGGGCGGGCCGGGCGAGCAGGAGCGCGACGCCGTCTTCGCGGCGTGGCGGCGGCTCCTCGTGCGGTTCGCCGCGGAGCGCCCGCTCGCCGTCGTGCTCGAGGACATCCACAACGCGTCCGACAGCGTGCTCGACCTCGTCGAGCAGATCGCGCAGCCCGGCGTCGAGGCGCCGCTGCTCATGGTGTGCCTCGCGCGGCCGGACCTGCTCGAGCGACGCGCATCGTGGGGCGGCGGCCGCCGCAACTCGCTCAACCTCACGCTCGAGCCGCTGCGCGACGAGGACATCGCGGCGCTCGTCACGGGGCTCCTCGAGGCCGAGCCGCGCCCCGTCCTGCGCGACCGGCTCGTCGAGCGCGCCGCGGGGAATCCGTTCTTCGCGGAGGAGCTCGTTCGCGCGCTGCTCGAGCGCGGTCCGATCGACCTCGGGGACGACGCCGCGGTCGGGGGCGCGCTCGCGGCGCTCCCGGAGACGGTGCAGGCGACCGTCCTCGCGCGGATCGACATGCTGCCGCCCGAGGCGCGGGCCGTGCTGCAGTCCGCGTCCGTCGTCGGCCGCACCTTCGACGCCGCGGCGCTGCGCGCCCTGTGCGAGGGCGACGAGGCCGCGATCGAGCGGGCGCTCTCCGCCCTCGCCGAGCGTGAGCTCATCTCCCGCACCGGCGACGGACCGTTCGCGTTCCGGCACGGCCTCGTGCGCGACGTCGCCTACGGCATGCTCCCGCGCGCCCGCCGCGCCCGCGACCACACGCTCGTGGCGCGGGGCCTCGAGGGGTCCGCCGGCGAGCGCGCCGACGAGCTCGCCATGCTCATCGGACTGCACTACCTCGAGGCGACGAAGCTCCGCCGCTCCAGCGCCGTCGCGACGGGAAGCGACGCGGACGACGAGCGCACGCGCGCGGCCGCGGTGAGCTGGATCGCGCGCGGCGCGCGCGTGACCGCGGCGGCCGGAGCCTGGGCGGAGGCGCTCCGGCAGCTCGAGCAGGCGCTGCCGGTCGCGGCGAGCAGCGAGGAGCGCGTCGACCTGCTGCTGCAGATCGGCGAGATCTCCATCGGCGGTGATACCGGGTGGGATGCGCTGGAGGAGGCGCTCCGGCTGTGGCGCACGCTCCCCGACGCCCCGCCGGTCACGGGCGCGCGGATCATCCTCGCCCTGCTCCTCACGCTCTTCCGCTCGGGCGTGTCGGTCTCGAGCGAGAAGCTCCCGGACGCGGGCACGCGGGAGCGGCTCGCGGAGGAGGCGCTCGAGCTCGCCCGACGCAGCGGGGAGGAGCACCTCTTCGCTACGGCCCTGTACACGCACGCGTACCTCGAGCGGCAGCGTCCAGACCGGACGACCGCGTCGCTCGCGAGAGCCCGCGACGAGGCGCGCGACGCGGCGGCGCTCCTCGAGCGCCACGGCGAGCTGACACGCTGGTCCCACGCGCACGACGTCTGGGCGGCGCTCGAGAGCGATCTCGGCGACCTGCGTCGCGGGTACGAGCTCGCGAAGGCGCGTCTGGACCACGCGGACCGCGTCGCCCCCACCGAGCGCGCGCACGCCTACTGGACGATACCGATCTACGAGATGGCCCTCGGCGACGTCGCGTCCGCGCTCGCCCACGTGCAGCAGGGGTACGCCGAGCCGGCGCTCGTGAACGCGCGCTGGGCGTACGGCTCGAACGTCGGTCGGGTCTTCCTGCTCGGGTGGCGCGGTGGCGTGCACTGGGCGCTCGGGCGCTGGGACGACGCCGTCGCCGACGTGCGCGAGGCGCTCGCGCCGCTCGCGGAGCTGCGCGATGCCTCGATGCGATCCGTCTTCGCGCACGCCGCCGCCGCGGGGCTGTACGTCGCGCGCCGCCGCGGGGATCGCGAGCTGCTCGACCTCGTCGTCCCGCTCGTGCGCGGCTGGTGCGCCGACGAGCGCGTGCTCGCGCTCCTCGAGGACGACCCGGGCCGGCTCGACGGCGCGCTCGACCGCGTCACCACCGCGAGCATCGACACGTGGATGGTGGAGCGGTCCCTGTCGGTCCTGAACGCGTACGGGCGCGCCCCCGCCCGGAGCGTCGACGAGCTCGTGCGCTACGCCGAGTCGCATGGCCTGCGGCCGCTGCTCGCCCAGCTGCTGCGCCTGCGCGCGCGCGCGGCGCGGTCGGCCGAGGACGCGCGCAGGGCCGGCGCGATCCTCGCCGAGTGCGGCATGCGCGCGGACGCGGCGCTCGCCGCGGTCGAGCTCGCCGTGCTCGGCGACCGGTCGGCCCTCGCGGCGGCGCGCGACGAGCTCACGCGCATCGGCGACGCGCGCGGACTCGCGGCGGCCGACGCGCTCGGCTGAGACTCTCCGCCGTGGCGCCGCTCGCGTGCGCGATCGCGAACGGTCTCGCGGCGCTCGTGCTCCTCGTGGTCCTCGCGCCCGCGACGCCGCTCACCGCCGACCCGGCGGAGCGAGCGCGCTACGTCGCGGATCACCTCCTGCTGTGGCGGCTCGGCTGGGGCACCTGGATGCTCGCGGCGCTCACCCTCCTCTGGTTTTACGTGTGGTGGCGGGCGAAGACCGGCGCGCCGCACGCCGCGCTCGCGGTCGCCGCGGCCGGCCTCCTCGTCGATCTCTCGGCCGAGACGCTCCTCGTCGTCGCCGCGCCGGACGCCTTCCTCGCCGTCGCGCCGCTCGCGTACGTCCTGACCGGTGTGGTCGCGAACGGTCTGTACACGGTCGCCGGGATCGCGCTCACCCTCGCGACGCGGCTCTCCGCCTTCGAGCGTGCCTGGGCGGCGCTCATGTGGTCCGGCGGGCTCGTGCTCAGCGTCGGGACGGCCCTCGGTCTGCCGATCGTGACCGCGATCGCCACCGGCGTGCTCTTCGGGCTCTTCGTGCCCTGGTGCCTGTACCTCCGGCGCAGGCTGGCCGCATGAGGCGCGTCATCGTGATCGGCGCCGGGTTCTTCGGCGGTCTCGTCGCCCGCGGACTGGCGGAGCGCGGTGTCGCGCCGCTCGTCGCGACGCGCGGCGGCGCCGACCTGCGCGTCGACGTCGAAGACGCGCGCTCCGTTCGTGCGGTGCTGCGGGAGGGCGACGTCGTCGTCGACACCGCGGGACCGTGGCAGACGCGCACGATCGTCCTGCCGGAGCAGGCCATCGAGCGCCACTTCGACGTCGTCGATCTCTCCGAGTCGCTCGCGTGGTCTGAGCGGGTCCTCGCGCTCGGATCGCGCGCGGCGGCGGCCGGTGTCCGGCTGCTACCCGCGTGCAGCGCGGTCGCCGCCGTCGCCGCGGCGTGCGTCCGGGCGAGCGGGACTCTGGAGCCGCGCGAGGTGGACCTCTTCCTCGCGCCCGCTTCCGCGGATACCGCGAGCCCCGGCACGGTGCGCAGCTTCGTCGCCTCGCTCGGCGCGCCGATCCGGACGCTTCGCGAGGGTCGCCTCGTCGGCGTCCGCGGGTACGTCGAGGCGCGGCCGTTCCCCTCGTCCGGTCGACGCGGGGCGCTCGTCGAGTCCGCGGCGGCGCTGCTCCCGCTCGCATGGCCGTCGATCACGCGTGCCGAGCTGTGGGTGGATCCGAACGTGCCTTTCGCTCGCGTCGCGCTCTCGCTCGCCGCGCGCGTGCCGCCGCTCGCGGCGCTCGCGCGCGGCGTCGCACCGCGCGTCGACGTCCGCTTCCTCGGGCGGCGGGACGGGACGTTCGCGGTGAGCGTCGCCGGGGAGCGCGGGCGCGTGACGTTCACGCTGAGCGCGGCGCGCGGCAGCTATCGCATCGCGACCGAGCCGGCGGTCCTCGCCGCCCAGTCCCTCGCACGCGATCCCGAGCGGCCTCGTCCGGGCGTCGTCCTGCCCGACGCGCACGTCCTGCCCGATCTCCTGTTCGAACGGCTCCGCGATCTGGGGATCAGCATCCGGCGCGCCGGGCACCCCTGACGTCGTGATCAGAACGCGATGAGCGGGCGGCAGGTCCCGACCGCGAAGCTCGTCGCCGCCGGGGCTCCGGACCGGACGACACGCTGGTCCCACGCGCACGACGTCCGGGCGGCGCTCGATAGCGATCTCGGCGACCTGCGGGGCGGTCCCTCAGACGTATCGGCGAACCGCGACAGGGCCGGGCGCGTTAGACGTGGCGGTGTCTCACCACCGCTCGGCCGCGATCGCGCCGCGGATCTTCCCGGCGTACCGTCGCGCCTGCCTCGCCGCCGGAGTCGTGGCCGCGGCGGTGGCCTGCGGCGTGGGCGCGCCTGTGCTCCCCTCGAACGGCCGTGCCACCGGATCCGCCGCGCCCGCGAGCGAGAGCGCTCCCGGCCGTAACGCGAGCGCGCCACCGTACGGGACCACTTCGCCCACGCGAGCGCCCACGGCGTCGCCGACGGTCCGTGTCTCGGCGAGCGTCGCGCCGACCTGGAGACTGCTCACCCTGCCGCCCGGTGCGACGCTCGCGCCGACGGCCCGGCCGGGTGGACGTACGCTTCCGCCTCCGTCGATCCCACCGCAAGACTGATGGCGCCCCCGCGACAGACGCGTGGAGTGACCGGAGAAGAAGAGGCGCCCCGTCGAGGGGCGCCTCTTCGAGCGCGGTGAGGACCGCGGTCCGAGCGTCCTAGCCGCTTCCGGCGTCCGCGCCGCCCCCCCGGTCGCCGCCATCGTCGTCGCTGTCGCGGATGCCGATGAGCTGCGCCTGCTTCGCGCCGTTCGGATTGTCGAACGACACGACCATCCAGCCGAGCGCGGGGGTCCGCGCGAACTCCACCGGGTCGAGCGAGAGCGTCGTCGTCGCCGTGCCGCCCGCCGGGACGGTGAGGAAGGCGCCCTGGCTGACGGAGGATGCGTACGCGTTGAACTTCGCGGTCGAGCGGAGATCGTCGGTCGCCCCGCTGAAGAGGTCGAAGCCGATCGTCCCGGTGATGGTGAGGCGCGGATTCGCCGGGCTCAGGCCGAGGTCCTCGGCGAGGACCGGCAGCAGGATCGTCGTCGCGTCGGTGGGCGCGGGTGCGACGAACTCGAGGACGCCACCGCCGCGGTTGAGGTCGAAGACCGCGGTGGCCATCCAGCCGGCGAACGAGCCGGTCGTGAAGAGCCCGAGGTCCGCCACCTCGACGTCGAAGTCGGGTTGCCCGTCGCCGGAGGTGTCGACGAGGACGTCGAACACCTTGGTCGAGGCGCTGGACCAGCGGGTCCAGGTGTTGATCGCGAAGACCATGACCCTGCCCGAGGGATCGGGGAAGGACTTCGCGCCGACCGCGCGCAGGTCGCTCGATCCGAGACGGCCGTCGCGCCGGCTCTGGAGGAGCCAGGTGTAGAAGTCGGCGTCGCCCGCGATCGGACCGCGGTTGCGCACCGTCGCCGTCTGCGACGGCGCCCCCGACGTCACCGCCTTCGCCGTCGTCTTCACCGAGGAACGCGCGCGCGGGACGAGCGAGTACGGGACGCGAAGGGCGACGCCCTCGTTCGTCGAGCTCGTCGCCGGTGTGAGCGTTACGAGACCCGAGACCTGGTAGAACGTGGAGGCCTCGCCGAAGAGACTGCCCGCGGTCGCCACCGGGACCGAGAGCGTCACGGCCACTTTGGTCTTCCCGTTCGCGGGCACCGTGACGGTCGTACGGCTGAAGCTGACCGCGTGCGGCCTCCCGCTCGGGCTCGTCGCCGCGAGGGTGAAGGTCGCCGGTGAGCCGCCGCGATTGCGGATCTCGAGATCTTGGGTCTGACGATAGTCGCGGTCGAGCTCGGCGAAGCCGAACGAGAGGCTGGTGAGCGGCTCCCCGCCCGCGGTCGCCGTGACCTGGGTGCGGGTCGCGCCGAACGGCTGGACGAGACCCGCGCCCGCGCGCAGCGGGGCGTATCCCGCGACCTGCGAAGGATCGGCGGTGTTCACGATGGCCGCCTTGATGTCCTCGGGATCCCACCGCGGGTGCGCTTGCCGCACGAGGGCGGCGACACCCGCGACGTGCGGCGCGGCCATGGACGTGCCGGAGAAGCGCGTGCCCTGGTTGCCGGTGCCGACCGCGGTGGACTGGATGCTCACGCCCGGCGCGGCGACCTCCGGCTTGAAGGCGCTGTCGCCGTTCCGCGGGCCCGACGACGAGAATCCGGCGACGGCGCGGAACCCGGGGTTCGCGAGGTTCGCATTCGTCGCGGTGATCGAGCCGCCGTCCACGGCGCGCAGCGCGGTCTCATCCGAGAGCTTCGCGCCGAAGAACGGGATGGTCACGACGTACTGCTCGCCGGTGTCGGGATTCGCGGTGATCGGTCCCTCGAACGGCGGCAACGTGTCCGCCGAGTTGATCATGACCACGGCCGCCGCACCGGCCTTCTGTCCGTAGACCGCGCGCGCGACGCGCGCGCAGACGCCGCGCTTGGTGACGACGATCTTGCCCGCGACGACGGCGGGGTCGTAGTCGGCCGCCGTGCAGCCGAGCGCCGTCGTTCCATTGGCGTTGCGCAGCACGACGACCGGCCAGCTCGTCCCGTCCGCGAACGTCGCGGCGTTCGCGTTGAGCGCGGTGACGGTCTTGCCGGTCGAGAGCGACAGCGTGGCCCCGGGGAACGACGCCGTGGAGTCGACGGCGGCGACGCTGATCGCGCCGTCTCCGCTCGCGGGCGATCCGGTGATGTACGGGACCTGACCGCTGTTCCCCGCGGACGCGACGACGACGACACCGGAGCGCACCGCGTTCGTGGCGGCGAGCGCTTCCGCGCTGTCGGGGCTTCCGAAATCGGAGCCGAGCGACATGTTGATCACGTCCATGCCCTGGTCGACCGCCCAGTCGATCGCGTCGACGACGACGTCGGTCGAGCCCGAGCAGCCGAAGACGCGGATCGCGTACAGGTCGGCCTTCGGAGCGACGCCCGGGCCGATGGTGAACGACTGGCTCGCGGTGGTCGCGTCGTACGGTCCGGTGTAGGTCGCGCCGGCGGAGGTGACGCCGAAGCCCGCCGCCGTGCCGGCGACGTGCGAGCCGTGGCCGTTGCAGTCGAGGGGGTTCGGGTCGGGTTGCGGGGTGAGCGCCGGCGAGCCGGGCGGTGCGCTCGCGTCGTAGGCATCGCCGACGAGGTCGGTCCCGCCTTTCACCTTCGGCGCGCCGGCGCCGAAAAGCGCCGGGTCCGCCGGCAGCGTGCTCGCCGCGAACGCGGCGTTCCACGCGGTGACCGTGCCGGGTCCGCCGAAGTTCGCGTGCGTGTAGTCGATGCCGGTGTCGATGATCCCGATCTTCATGCCTTCGCCATGGAGGCCGAGGTCCTGCCACACCGAGGGCGCGCCGATGAACGGCACGCTCGTGGCGTTCTCGAGCGTGAAGGTCGTCACCGGGCGGATCGCGACGACGTTGGGGAGCGCGGCAAGATCCGCGAGCTTGCCGCGCGGCACCTCGACCTTGACGCCGTTGATGGCCACCTGATACTCGCCGAGCACGGTGGCGCCGAACGCGCGCATCTGGGGCACCTCGGCGTCCTGACGGCTCTTGAGATCGCGCTTGATCGCCTCCTTCTCGCCGTCGCTCATCCGCTTGTCCGGCCGGGCGCCCTTGACGACCGCCACCGGATCCCCGGCGAACTGGAGGACCACGCGCACCCGCTGGGTCGGATCGAGCACGATCGGCGCGGTCCGGGTGAGCGCGCCCGCAGACAGCGGCACGCGCTCGAAGCGCGAGGGCGAGCCGGCCAGCGCGACCGAGGATCGCCCCGGCACCAGCGCGACGACGAGACTCGCGGACACGACGAACGCGAGCAGGCGATGGCGATACATCGACTTCCTCCCCCTTCTCCAGCCGCTCGGCGAGCGGCACGCGAGGGGGAGTATGCGGGGCGGGCGCGGAGCGGGCTAGTGCTCGGGAGTGGCGCGGTGCGATCGGCGCGCCTCCATGAGACCGACCTGGTGCCGCGGTTCAGCGAGTGTTCACCAAGGCGGCGCCCGCCGCCGGCGAGGCGATCTCGTCCGGTCGCGTCGTTCGCGAAGGCGCTCGAGCGCCACGGTGAGCTTCGCGGCCCTGAGCTGAGCCAGAGCCGCGCGTCCGTCACCTTGTCGGAGGCGCGACGGACGTCGTGATCAGAACGCGATGAGCGGGCGGTAGGTCCCGAGCGCGAGGCTCGTCGCCGTCGCGAGGGCGGCGAGCAGGATCGCCGCCGCGAGGAACGACCAGTCCGCGCGCGTGATCGCCCGCGGGCGCGCGAGCGTACGGCGGTCGCGCGAGCCGAAGCCGCGCGCGTCCATCGCCAGCGCGAGCCGGGTCGCGCGGCGGATCGCGGCGACGAGCAGGCCGAGCGCACGGCCGGGGAACGCGGCGAGCCGATCGACGAACGTGCGGTCGGCCTCGATCCCGCGCGCGCGCCGCGCCAGCCCGAGCATGTCCCACTCCCGCGAGAAGAGCGGAAAGAGGCGGAACGCCGCGAGCGCGCCCACGACGAAGCGCGGCGGCGCGCGCAGGTGCTGCACCAGGGCGTCGGCGAGGTCGGTGGGATCGATCGTCGCGACCATCACGACGCCGGAGAGCGCGATGCCGACGAGCCGCAGCGCGATGGCGGCGCCGTTCTGCACGCTCGGCGACGTCCCGAAGAGCGTGTTGAACACGCCGATGCCGGCCGCGCCGACCGCGAGCGGGACGAGCCGCCGTCCGAGGGCGCGCGGATCGAGGCCGCTCAGCGGTACGGCCGCGGCGATGCCCGCGAGCACGATGCTCGAGGTGACGAGGTCGACGGTGAGGAACAGTGCCAGCATGACGACGAGCGCCGCGCCGATCTTCGCGAGCGGATGGACGCTCCCGAGCGGCGCGGCCGGGTCCGGGACGAGCGGGACGAGGAGCCTCACGCCGCGCGTCCGCCCGCGAGCGTGATCGTCCGGTCCGCGAAACCGGCCACGAGGTCGCGGTCGTGCGTCGCGAACGTGACGGCGCCGCCGCCGTCGCGGTGCGCGGCGAGGAGCCGCAGCAGCTCGCCGTAGGTGCGGCGGTCCTGGCCGAAGGTGGGCTCGTCGAGCACGAGGAGCGGCGGCGCCGTGGCCAGCGCCGTCGCGACCGACAGCCGCCGCTGCTCGCCGCCGGACAGGGTGAACGGGTTCGCCTCCGCCAGATGCGCCAGACGCAGGCGCTCGAGGAGGGAGGCCGCGAGGGCGCGCGCCTCGCCGCTCGATCGCCCCGCGCGTCGCGGCCCCACCGTCAGCTCGTCGAGCACGCGCCCGGCGACGAACTGGTGCTCGGGGTCCTGGAACACGCTGCCGACGCGCGTCACGAGGCGGCGCGCGGGGAGCGCCCACGCGTCGTCGCCGTCGAGCGATGCCTTCCCGCGTCCCGGCCGGAGCAGGCCGGCGATGAGGAGCGCGAGCGTGGACTTGCCCGACCCGTTCGCGCCGGTGATCGCGACCGCCTCGCCCTCGCGCAGCTCGGCGTCGACGGCGTCGAGCGCCCACACCGGCGAGCCGGGGTAGCGGAACGCGAGGGCCTCGGCGCGCGCGAGCGTCCTGCCCGTCGCGCCGCCGCGCTCCGGGGCCGCGGGCGGCGGGCCCGGGACCCACACGCCGCGCTCCGCGAGGCGCGCGCCCTCGCGCGCGAACACGTCGGCGGGCGCGCCGTCCGCGACGACCCCGCCACCGGGCTCGATGACGACGACGCGGTCGACGAGCGGCAGGACCTCGGCGAGGCGATGCTCGACGAGGACGAGCGTCCGCTCGCGCGAGGCCGCGAGGTCCGCGATGAGCGCGCGGACGTCGGCGGCGCCGTCCGGGTCGAGGCTCGCGGTCGGCTCGTCGAGCAGGAGGAGCGACGGCGCGAGCGCGATGACGCCCGCGATCGCGAGCCGCTGCTTCTCGCCGCCCGAGAGCGCGTCGGTGCGGCGCTCGCCCGGGTAGGGGAAGCCGACCGCGGCGAGCGCGGCGTGCACCCGCGGCCAGATCTCCGCCGTCGGCACGCAGCGGTTCTCGAGCCCGAACGCGACGTCGTCGCCGGCGCGCCCCATCACGAGCTGCGTCTCGGGGTCCTGGAAGACGATCCCCGTCTCCGCGCGGACGACGAGCTCGCCCTCGCGCTCGCCGCCGCCCGAGGTGTCGAGCAGGCCGGCGAGCGCGAGCAGGAGCGTGCTCTTGCCCGCGCCCGACGGGCCGAGGAGGAGGACGCGCTCGCCCTGCTCGACGACGAGGTCGAGGCCGCGGATGGCCCAGGCCGACCGACCGGCGTGGCGCCAGCCGAATCCGCGCGCCTCGACGGCCGGCACTAAACGCGCCGCTGCATCGAGCCGGACGGGAGCTGCGAGAGCACGCCAGCCTGCGCGAGCGCGTTCATGAGCCACCACGATCCGAGCCCGGCGATGACGACGGCCGAGATCAGCATGAACACGCCGATGACGAGCTGGTCGCCGAGCGCGAGCTCGGCGTAGTAGACGGGCATGTCGTGGAGCCACTCGCCGACCGCCGCGGCCGCGCCCGCGGCCATCGCGGTGATCGCGTTCCAGCTCCGGTAGAGCGTCGCGCCGAAGACGATCTCCGCGAGACCGCCCTGGATCGCTCCCGAGAGGAGCGTGTCCAGCCCCCACTGCGACCCGAGGATCGTCGAGACGCTCGCCGCGACGAGCTCGGCGAAGAGCGCGGCGCCGGGCCTACGCACGACGAGCGCGGCGAGGACCGCGGGGATGAGCCACACGCCGGAGATGAGGTACTCGGCGGGCGGCAGGAAGACGAACGCCGGCTTCGACGCCTCCCACACGAGGTTCCACGCCCAGAAGACCACGCCGAACGCGACCGCGATAGCCGCCGTGACCACGATGTCGACCGTGCGCCAGGTGCCGTTCATGTCATTCCTCCGTTTCGATGACGAGCAGGACGCCGGATGCGAGCGAGACGGATGCGGGTGGGGAGACGACGACGTTGGAAAGGCCGCGCGAGCGGCCGAAGGCGAGCGTCTCGTCGTCGAGCGCGTAGCGCAGACCGCTCGTGCGGACGCCGTGCGCGTCGCCCGCGACGGGAAGGAGCGTGACGATCGTGCCCGCGGCGCGGTCGATCGCGAGGCCGGAGCCGCCGTGGAGCGCGCGGATCACCGTCGGCCCGCGCGCCGCCCGCAGCGCGACGTCGCGGTACGCGGCGTCGGCGAGCAGCATGACGTTCGCGAGCACGTGGTCGATCCGCGTGCCGAACGCGCCGAGGAGCGTGATGTCGGTGGCGCCGCGGTCGAGCGCCACGCGGACGGCGAGCTCGGTGTCCGACTCGTCCTTCTCCGTCTCGTACGGCATGACCTCGACGCCGCGTCTGGCGAGGCGCCGCGCGCCCTCGCGTCCGAGCGAATCGAGATCCCCGACGAGGACGTGCGGGACCGTACCCCACCGCGCGAGGGTGAGCGAGCCCCCGTCGGCGGCGATGAGGAGGTCGGCACCGGCGCACCGCGCACGGTCCGCCTCGGCGGGATCACCGTGCGCGACGATGACCGCCCTCATGAAACGAAAAAGCGGCGCACCTGAGCGCCGCAGCGAGGTCGCACGCGTCTCGACTCCCTACGCTGACATTACTCAGATCAGGTTCTGGGGTCTGCGTTCGTCGCACTCTCAGCGCCGCACCACCCGGCGCTCCCCCGTCGTATGCGGTTGTCAGGAGAAGCGTACACCTAAGCGGCGGCGCGCTCCTCCACCTCTCCCACCGCCTCGACCGGCGTGGTGGGCGCGACGAGCCACGCGATGATCAGGGCCGCGAAGGACGCGAGCGCGACGAGGTCCATCTCTTCTCCTCCTAGATCTGGTACGCGGCCTCGCGGTGCTGCGACGCGTCCAGGCCGAGGACTTCTTCCTCCTCCGGCACGCGCAGCCCCACGAAGAGGTCGATCACCTTGAGGATCGCGAAGGTCATGACGGCGGCGTAGCCGGCCGTCGCCAGCACGGCGAGCGCCTGGATGCCGAGCTGCGCGGGGTTGCCGTAGACGAGGCCGTTCGCCGCGGCCGAGTTCACGGCGGTCGTCGCGAAGAGGCCCGTGGCGAGGGCGCCCCAGGTGCCGCCGATGCCGTGGACGCCGAACACGTCGAGCGCGTCGTCGACCCGCAGACGCTTGAGGACCTGGATCGCCGCGTAGCAGAACGTGCCGGCGCCCAGGCCGATGACGATCGCCGCCGACACGTCGACGAAGCCGGACGCAGGCGTGATCGCGACGAGGCCGGCGACCGCGCCGGCAGCCGCCCCGAGCACGCTCGGGGCGCCTTTGTGCAGCCACGAGACCGTCATCCAGGTGAGCGCCGCCATCGCCGCCGCGGTGTTGGTCACGACGAACGCCGACGTCGCGAGCCCGCCCGCGGTGAGCGCGCTGCCGGCGTTGAACCCGAACCAGCCGAACCACAGGAGCGACGCGCCGAGCACGGTCATGGTCGCGTCGTGTGGCTCGATCGGCTCCGAGCCGTAGCCCTTACGCCGTCCCAGGACGAGCGCCGCGACGAGCGCGGACACGCCGCTGGTGATGTGCACGACGGTGCCGCCGGCGAAGTCGAGCGCGCCCAGGCCGCGGAGCCACCCGCCGGTGCCCCAGACCCAGTGCGCGACCGGGTCGTACACCAGCGTCGCCCAGAGGAGCGTGAACACGACGAAGGCCTTGAAGCGCTTGCGCTCGGCGAACGCGCCGGTGATGAGCGCCGGCGTGATCACCGCGAACATCATCTGGAAGACCATGAACGCCTGCGCCGGGACGGTGGGGGCGTAGTCGGGGTTCGGCGCCTGTCCGACGCCACGGAGCGCGAACCATTCGAGCCCGCCGATGATCCCGCCCTTGTCCGGGCCGAACGCGAGCGAGTAGCCCCACAGGACCCACTGCACGCTGATGAGGGCGAGGATGAAGAAGCTGTGCATGATCGTCGCGAGGACGTTCTTGCGGCGCACCAGCCCGCCGTAGAAGAAGCCGAGCGCCGGCGTCATGAGCATCACCAGGGCCGCCGACATGAGGATCCACGCGGTATCGCCGCTCGAGATGTTTTCCATGCCGGGCAGCCTGCGGTCGCCGCCGCCGCCGGTCAGCGCCGATGTGGCACCGCGAGGGTTGCGACTCGGTGACCGTCACCATTGCGAAATCGGCGAGCGCGGTCCGGCTCCGGATCCCGGAGGACGAAAAGCCCTGGGCCCGTCACCGTTCGAGCACCGAACCGCCACCGCTCCGGGCTCCCCTCCGGCACGCGGCCGGCAGATGCTCGACGCGATGGCACGGAGGCGCACATGACCGAGATCACGCGCTGGCGCCCGGCGGGGAGCCGGCCGAGGCGGATCCACCTGCCGCTGCCCGAGCCGCCCCGCTCGCGCCGAGTGTCCCGGATCGCGCGCTCGCCGAAGGACCGCCTCGCGCGCGCGCTCGAGGAGTGGCTGCGCGAGCTCGCCGTCGCGCGGACGATCGACGCCGACTAGCCTCGCACCGCCAGGAGCGCCGCGCGGACGGAACGCTACGCGGCGGAGCCTGCGCTGAGCGGGCGGGGTGCGCGCCGCATGTAGAGCGCGACGCCGAGCACGGCGACGACGAGGCCGAGGACGAAGTAGAGGGGCTGCAGCCAGCCCTGCGGCGTGTCCGGCGATCCGAGCGCGGCGAACCCCACGACCCACACCTCGACGATCTCGAAGAGGGCCATCGCGACGCCCGCGGCGATCGCCGCGATCGCGCCGAACGTCGGCGTCGCCGCGACACCGAGCGCGGCGAGCGCCGAGAGGAGGCCGACGAGGCCGAGCGCGACGGCGGGGATGGTGAAGTCCGTGAACGGACCCGAGCGGAGCCAGTCGAGCGGCAGCGTGGGCACGACCCAGAGGGCGCCTGCCACCGCGGTGACGGCGATGAATGTCAGGAGCAGCGCGAGAGTCCAGCGGACGGTCCGCTCGGTCACGGCGTCGCCTCGGTCGCGATCCGTGCGTTGACGCGCGGCGCGCGGCGCGAGGCGGACGCGGCGCGCACGAAGGATCCGATGAGCGCGAGCGCGATGGCGCCCAGGACGACGCCCGGCGCCCAGTCTCCGGCGGTGACGGCGCCGCCGGTCGGGTCCGTGCCGAGGATGCTGATCGCCGAGAGGCCCAGCAGGTACGCCGCGGCCTGCAGCAGCAGACCGGGCGCGACGACAAAGCCGAGGGCCCGCCCGCGCCAGAGCAGCACGCCGCCCAGGAGCAGCGCGGGGAGCTGGATGGTGAGGTCGAGCGTCCACACCGAGTGGACGACCATGCCGGGCGCCTCGCCCCTCGTGGCCGCCGTGACGATGCCGGCCGACCACAGCGCGATGAAGAGCGACGCGACGGCGACGAGGAAGCCGCCGGTGGCCCGCTCCGGGACGAGCCTGCGCAGACGAGCGCGGATCACGGTCGCGTCGACGCTCGCGGCGACCGCGACCGCGGTGTAGGCGCTCACGGTCACGATGAGGAGGTAGGGGATGAAGAGCGCGTTCACCCTCGCGCCGAGGGCGTAGAACGCGTAGTCGTACACGACGTAGAAGAGCGCACCGAACCAGAGCGGCGGGCCGAGGAGCGCGCCCCGTCGCGTCAGGCCCATCGCGCCGAGGAGCAGCGGCAGCCCGACCACGAGATTGAGGACGTCCTGGCCGAGGAACGCCGGGAGGAGCGCGCGATCCACCCTGTAGAGGCCGGAGGCCCCGAACAGGAGACCCGCGGTCGACGCGATGGCCACGAGCGCCGCGACCAGGAGCGAGGCGACGTACACGGGCGGCCTCCCATGCGAGGATGTGTCGGGGGCGTCCGGGCCGCGAGGGCGCATCGTCACAGCCGTCGCCGACGAACGCTTCGTTCGTGTGGGGGACGCCCTTACGGGTCGTGTGAGGGGAGGAAGGCCTCGGTGGCCGTCAGCTCGCTGCGGCGGTGCGCTCGAGCGCGCCGACGAGGCCGGCGATCGCGGAGGGCAGCGCCGAGCGCTGGTCCTGGCGGGTGTCGTAGCCGCACAGGTCGATGCCGCGCACGTCCGCGGTCGTCACGACCTGCGTGACCAGCTCACGCAGCGCGGCGAGCGTCACCCCGCCCGGCGACGGGAAGGCGACGGCCGGCATCGCCGACGGATCCACGACGTCCACGTCGACGTGCAGCCACACCGCGCGCCGGCGCGCGAAGGCGACGATCGGCGTGACGTCGCCGTGCTCGGCGTCGAAGGCGACGCGCACGAGACGCGAGCGCTCGAGGTTCTGCCGCTCGCCGGGGTCGAGCGCGCGCCCGCCCACGAGGGCGACGCGCTCGTCGGCGATGCGCCGCGCGCCGGGCCACAGGAGCGGGGCGACCGATCGGCCGCACACGTGCGCGAGGCACATGCCGCTCACGTAATGCGTCGGGGTGGTCGCGAGCGTGTTGAAGTCGCCGTGCGCGTCGACGTAGACGAGCGCGAGGTCGGGCTCGACCGCGAGCGCCCCCGAGAGCGATCCCGCGACGATCGTGCACTCGCCGCCGAGGACGAGCACGCTCGCGCCGGAGCGGAGCGAGAGCGCGACGCCGTCGGCGAGCGTGCGGCAGGACTCGCGCGCGGCGGTGAGCCAGCGGTCGCGGGGGTTGAACGGGATGCGCGCGTGCTTCTCGGGACCGAGCGCGGGGACGAGGCGTTCGGCGAGGACGGCCGGCGCGGGCGCCAGACCGGCGAAACGCTGTTCGGTGACCACACCGGCCTCGAACAGATGGAGCGGACGAGCCGCCATTTGTGGGCGCATGGTAGCCCGCCCGCATGCTCGCCGGCCAGCCCCGCCCGAGCGGGCCGGCGCCCGGGCGAGTCGAGCGGATCGCCCCCGCGGTGGGCCGGATGTGGCGGTCCGCGGAGCGGTGCCTGTAGGATGCGTCGCGGCCGCGCCGCGGAGCGCGAGGGAGGAGAACGGGAGATGGGCACCGCGAACGCCGCGTCCACGGCCGGTCTGGTCGGGAGGGTCAGGGGGATCCTGCTGCGGCCCAAGGACGAGTGGCGGACGATCGAGGCGGAGCCGGCCACGGCCGCCGGGCTGTACCGGGGCTACGTGCTGCCGCTCGCGGCGATCGGCCCGGTGGCGACGCTCATCGGCAGCGTCGTCTTCGGCGTCAGCCTGCCGCTCGTGGGCACCGTCCGCTCGCCGATCGGCACCGCGATCACCGGCGCGATCGTGAGCTACGCGCTCACCCTCGTCGGGACCTACGTCGCGGCGCTGGTCATCGACGCGCTCGCGCCGACCTTCGGCGCGACGCGCAACAGCACCCAGGCGCTCAAGGTCGCGGTCTACGGGAACACCGCCTCGTGGGTCGTCGGGATCTTCGCCATCCTGCCGGCCCTCGGCGTGCTCCAGATCCTCGGCCTCTACAGCCTCTACCTCTTCTACCTGGGCCTGCCCGTGCTGATGAAGGCCCCGGCGGAGCGCGCGCTCACGTACACCGCCGCGGTCGTCGTCGCGCTCATCGTCATCTACGCGCTCATCGCGATCGTCGCGGGCTCGTTCATCCGGTACTACTAGCGGGCGCTCGGTCGCCGAGCGACGCGAGGAGCCGGTCGATCGCGGCCAGGCCGGCGTGGAGGACGCGCGGCTCCATGCCGAAGCCGATGCGCAGGTGCCGCTCGGCGCGGAAGTGGATCCCTGGGACGACCATCGTCGAGTACTCGCGGATGAGCCGGTCGACGAGGGCCGTCGAATCGATGGGGAAGCGGTAGCTGAAGAAGCAGACCCCGCCGGCGCGGGGCGGCGTCCAGTGCAGCTCGCGCGAGCGGCCGGCGGCCCAGGCCTCCAGCGCCGGCCAGCGCTCGTTCAGGAGGAACCGCGCGCGCTCGAGGAGCCTCGTCCGCCGCTCGAGCGCGATCTCCGCGAGGCGCTCGGACACGGTCGCCGGCGCGATCGTCGTGTAGTCCTTGAGCCGCAGCGCGGCCTGCACCCGCTCGGGCGGCGCGACGATCCAGCCGATGCGCAGCCCCGGCAGCCCGTAGACCTTGGAGAGCCCGCCGGTCACCACGATGCGCTCGCCGCGCCCGCTGAACGACGCGCTCTCCTCGCCCGACAGCTCCGCGCCGCGGTAGACCTCGTCGGCGAGGATCCACGCGCCGTGCCGCGACGCGACCTCGACGACGCCCGCGATGTCCGTTCGCGTGAGCGCCTGCGCGGTCGGGTTGTTCGGCGTGCACACGCAGACGAGCCGCGTCCTCGCGTTCACCGCCGCGGCGAGCGCATCGAGGTCGAGCGTCCAGCCGCGCTCCTCACGCAGCCAGACCTCGCGCACGCGCGCTCCGAGACCGGTCGCGATGCCGTGCACCTGCATGTAGCTCGGCATGACGACGACCACCTCGTCGCCGGCGGAGACGAGCGAGCCGAGCGCGAGGAAGTTCGCCTCGCTCGTCCCGGTCGTGATGACGACGTTCTCCGGGCCGGCCCCGTCGTGGAAGGCGCCGACGAGCGCGCGGGTCGCCTCGCGACCGACGCCCTCGGCGTAGCCGAGCCTCGTCCCGAGGAGCTCGCGCACGTCGCGCGCCGCCTCCTCGAGCGTGAGCGCTTCGACGCCCGACTCGGAGAGGTCGTAGCGGACGCGGTGCTCCCACACCGACTGCATCCGCTCCATCTCGAAGGTCGGCAGCTTCACGGACGCAAGATACGCTCTGGCCCGTGCGGCGCATCGGACACCGCGGTGCCATGGGCCACGCGCCGGAGAACACCATCGCCTCGTTCCAGAAGGCGATCGAGCTGGGCTGCGACGAGGTTGAGACGGACGTGTGGCTGGCGGCGGACGGCCGGCTCCTCGTCACGCACGACCGTCCCGGGCCGGGCGTCTCGCTCACGCTCGACGAGGTCCTCGACCTGTGCCGCGGGCGGATGGGGGTCGACGTCGAGCTGAAGTGCGAGGCGAGCGAGGACGCCGCGCTCGAGACCGGGCGCCGCGTGGCACGACGCATCGCCGAACGGGGCGACGGCGAGGTCTACGTCTCGAGCTTCTGGTGGCCAGCCCTGGAGGGCGCGCGCGGGACGGCGCCGGAGGTGCGGCGCGCGTACCTCTTCGCGTCGTCGCCGCGGCGCGAGACGCTCCTTCTCGACGCGCGCGAGCACGGGCTCTGGGCGCTCCACCCGAACCGCGCGTACGTCACACCGGACCTCGTCCGCGACGCGCACGGCGCGGGGCTCGCGGTCCAGGTGTGGACGGTGGACGATCCCGAGGAGATCCGGCGCTTCGTCGCGTGGGGCGTCGACGGGATCATGTCCGACTTCCCGGAGCGCGTCCCGAAGGGCTGATCGCGCACCTCGATGCCCACCTCCTCGCGGCGACGCGCCGCGCGGTCTCGGCGGCGGATTCGCCGGCCTCGCCTGCGCCTCCCGGGATCTAGGCCGGCGCGGCGGCGCCGATCTCCAGCAGGTCGGTGAGGATGGCGTAGGCGACCTGGTCGACGTGCGGGTCGTGGAGCTGCACGACGACACGCCCGGCGAGATCGGTGTCGAGCACGAGGCCCATCGAGAATCCGTCCACGGCGTGGAGGGGGTCGAGCGGCTCGACGCGCTCGGGTCCGAACGAGGCGGTGACGCCGGCCCCATCGCGGGCGATCGCGATGAGCGGGCGCACGCGCGCGCCCGACCGGGCCGCCGCCGCGGCGGCCTCACCGGCGGCCGCGTCGATCGTCCGGCGCGTCACGTCCTCCGGCCGGATGTCGGCGTCCATCAGGACGTTCGCCAGGATCGCCGCCTTCGCCGCCGCGTCGTGGCCCTCGAGGTCGTTGCGCGGATCGGCCTCGGCGATGCCCAGCCGCTGCGCCTCGGCGAGCGCGTCGTCGAACCGGGCGCCCTCCGCGCACCGGCTCAGGACGTGGTTGCAGGTGCTCGACACGATCCCACGGATGGCGCGGATCTCGGCGAGCGGCAGCGCGGCGCGCCGCAGCGTGAACACCGGAAGGCAATCCGCGAGCGTCGCCTCGAACCGGAGGAGCACGCCCCGCTCGCGCGCGAGCGCCTCGAGCTCGCGGTAGGCGCGCGCGATCGGTCCCTTGTTCGCGGTCACCACGTGCATACCGGCGTCCAGCGCTTCGCGGACGTGCGTGAGCGCCGGCTCGCCCGCCGCCGGATCGAGCGTCGTGACCTCCACGAGGACGTCGGCGGGGAGGTCGCGGATCGGCGGCAGCGCGCGCAGGGGCAGGTCGGTCCGGGCGAGCACCGTCGCGAGATCGATGCCGCGCGCGTCCACGACGGCGCCGTGGCGCTTCGTCCCGATCGCGGTGACGGTGAACGCCGCCCGCGTGCGCACGAGCATCCGCGCCAGCGCCCTCCCGACGCTGCCGAAGCCGAGGAGCGCGATCCGCACGCGGTGAACGCTAGACTCGATGCAAGATAGGCGTCTCGCGGGGCACCCCGGTCATTCCGGGGCGCCCCTTTTCGGCGTCCGGAGGGAGTCGCATGGTCCGTCTCGCCAGGCTCTTCGAGCGCGGCGCGCCGCGGCGCGTCGACGTGCTCGTCGTCGGGCTGGGCAACCCCGGTGACGGCTACGCGGCCACGCGCCACAACGCCGGTTTCCAGGCGGCGGCGAGGCTCGCGAAGCGCGCGCGCCTCGAGTTCGCGCACAGGGCCGCCGAGTCGCGCATCGCCGAGGGGTCCCTCGGCACGCAGCGGATCGCGATCGCGCGCCCGCAGACCTTCATGAACGAGAGCGGCCGTGCGGTGCGCAAGCTCCTCGACCGCTACCGCCTCGACCCGGCCGCGATGCTCGTCGTGTACGACGACGTCGACCTGCCGCTCGGGAAGCTGCGGGTGCGCGAGCGGGGCGGGCCGGGGACGCACAACGGCATGCGGTCCATCGTTGCGGCGGTGGGCGAGGGTTTCCCGCGGGTGCGCATCGGCGTCGCGCCCGCGGACCCGCGGGCCGAGATTCGCGGCGACCTGGCCGACTACGTCCTCGAGCCGTTCGCCGCGGACGAGCGGGCCGAGGCGGAGCGAGCGGCCGACCGCGCCGCGGAGGCGCTCGAGGTCGCGGTCCGCGACGGCGTGCGGCGCGCGATGGACCGTTTCAATGGCTGACGCCACGCGGGCCGCGACGACCGCGCGGCTCGGCGGGATCCTCGCGCTCGCCGAGCGGAGCGAGCGCTTCGCGGACCTCGTCTCGCGGCTCGAGGAGCGCGCGACGCTCAACCTCGTCGAGGCGTCCGCCGGCGCGCGCGCGTTCGCGTGGGCCGCGCTCGCCGACGTCACCGGACGGACCGTCGTCGTCGTCGCGCCGGGGGAGGACCGCGCGCGGCGCTGGCGCGCGGAGCTGGCGGGCTGGCTCGGCGAGGAGCGCGTGCTCGCGTTCCCCGAGCGCGAGACGATGCCGTTCGAGGTGGGCGCGTCCTCCGCGGGCGCGGTCCACCAGCGGCTGCTCACGCTCTGGCGCGTGCACACGGCGCGCGAGCCGGTGGCGATCGTCGCGTCGCTGCGCGCGCTCCTCCAGCACACCGTCGCGCCCGACGACCTCCGCCGCCGCGGGCGCACGCTGCGCGCGGGCGCGCGCGTGTCCTGGAACGAGACGGCCGCGTGGCTCTTCGACCTCGGCTACGAGCCGGTGGCCGAGGTGGACCAACCCGGGACGTTCTCGCGCCGCGGCGGCATCCTCGACGTCTACCCCACGTCGGCCGCGCTCCCGATCCGGATCGAGCTGTTCGGCGACGAGATCGAGACGATGCGCTCCTTCGATCCGGTGACCCAGCGCTCCCAGGAGACGGTCGAGTCGGTCGACGTGCTGCCGGCGCGCGAGTACTCGCTCGAGCGCGGCCCCGAGCTCGCCGAGCGGCTCGCCGCCGCAGGGTGGGAGCGCCTCGGCTCGGCGGCCGACGAGCAGGACCTGCGTCCGTACGCCACGCTCGTCGAGGCGCTGCGCGAGGGCCGCGACGCGCCCGGGCTCGACGCCTTCGCCTCCGCGCTCGGCGCATCGGCGTCGCTGCTCGACCACGTCGGCGAGCGCGCGTCGGTGATCTTCGAGGACTCCGTCGAGCTCGAGCTCGCGTACGACGCGCACGAGTCGCAGGCCGAGGAGCGCCGCGAAGAGCTCCGGTCGGCGGGGCTCCCGGTCGGGGCGTTCCCGCCGCCGTACGTCCCGCGCGACCGCGTCGAGCGCTCTGCCGCGGAGCACGGCACGGTGCGCGTCGGACCCGGCGCCGGCGCGCTGCGGCTGGGATGGGGCGGCGTCACGTCGTACGCGGGCCGGCTCGACGCGTTCCTCGGCGAGGTCGCCGCGGCCGGGGCCGGGACACGCGTCGTCGCGACGCCGCAGGCCGCTCGCCTCGCCGAGCTCCTGGCGGATCGCGGCGTGTCCGTGGCGCCGCGCGACGCGATCGACGAGCCGCCCGCGGCGGGAGCGCTGGCGCTCGCGCACGTGCCGCTCGCGGAGGGCTTCGCGGTCCCCGAGCTGGACCTGCGCGTGTTCACCGACGCCGAGGTGTTCGGCTTCCGCAAGCCGCGCCACCCCGAGCGCCGGCGCCGCCGCGTCGCGATCGGCTCGCTCCTCGCCGACCTGAAGCCCGGCGACCACGTCGTCCACGAGGACCACGGCATCGCGGTCTTCGAGCGCTTCCTGACCAAGGAGGTGGCGGGCGTCGTCCGCGAGTACCTCGAGCTCCGCTTCGCCGGCACCGACGTCGTGGCGCTCCCGACCGAACGGGTCGACCGCGTGACCCGCTACGTCGGCGGGACGCCGCCCGCGCTCTCGGCGCTCGGTGGACGCGAGTGGGCGGCGACGAAGCGGAAGGCGAGGAAGGCCGCGCAGGAGATCGCCCAGGAGCTGCTCCGTCTGTACGCGGCGCGCGAGACGGTCCACGCGTACGCGTTCGGACGCGACACGCCCTGGCAGATCGAGATGGAGAACGCGTTCCCGTACACGGAGACGCCCGACCAGCTCCAGGCGATCGACGACACCAAGCGCGACATGGAGCGCGCGCGACCGATGGACCGGCTCATCGTCGGCGACGTCGGCTACGGCAAGACCGAGGTCGCGCTGCGGGCCGCGTTCAAGGCGGTGCAGGACGGCAAGCAGGTCGCCGTGCTCGTACCGACGACGGTGCTCGCGCAGCAGCACCTCGAGACCTTCAGCGAGCGCCTCGCGACCTTCCCGGTGCGCGTGGCGATGCTCTCGCGGTTCCGCGCGCCGGCCGAGCAGCGCGAGGTCGTCGCGCAGCTCCTGACCGGCGAGGTCGACGTCGTCATCGGCACGCACCGGCTGCTGCAGAAGGACGTGCGCTTCCGCGACCTGGGGCTGCTGGTCATCGACGAGGAGCACCGCTTCGGCGTGAAGCACAAGGAGCGCCTGAAGCAGATGCGCACCGAGGTGCACGTCCTGTCCATGACCGCGACGCCGATCCCGCGGACGCTGCACATGGCGCTCTCGGGTGTGCGCGACATCAGCGTGATCGAGACGCCGCCGGAGGACCGGCAGCCGATCGAAACCCACGTCGTCGAGCGGACCGACGACGTCCTGCGCGAGGCGATCCTCCGCGAGCTGGACCGCGGGGGGCAGGTCTACTACGTGCACAACCGCGTGCAGGGGATCGAGCACGAGGCGGCGCGGCTGCGGCAGATCGTGCCGAACGCGCGGCTCGTCGTGGCGCACGGTCAGATGGACGAGCGCAGCCTCGAGCGTGTCATGGTCGAGTTCGCCGACGCCGAGCACGACGTCCTCGTCTGCACGACGATCATCGAGTCGGGGCTGGACATCCCCAACGTGAACACGATCGTCGTCAACCGCGCGGGGCAGCTCGGCCTCGCGCAGCTCTACCAGCTGCGCGGCCGGGTCGGGCGCAGCGCCGCGAAGGCCTACGCGTACCTGCTGTACGCGAAGCAGGAGCGTCTCACCGAGGACGCGCGCAAGCGCCTCCAGGCGGTGTTCGAGGCGAGCGAGCTCGGCGCGGGGTTCAAGATCGCGATGCACGACCTGGAGATCCGCGGCGCGGGCAACATCCTCGGCGCCGAGCAGCACGGGCACGTCGCGGCGGTCGGCTTCGAGCTGTACGCGCAGATGCTCGAGGAGGCGGTGAACGAGGAGCGGGGTGCGCCGCGGCGCGAGGCGCTGCCCGAGGTCGTCGTCGACCTCGCGCTTTCGACGGCGATCCCCGACGAGTACGTGCCGAGCCGTCAGCGCAAGCTCGAGCTGTACCGGCGCATCGCCGAGCTGCGCACGCTCGAGGAGCTCTCCGCGCTGCGCGACGAGCTGCGCGACCGCTACGGGCCGCCGCCGGACGCGCTGCGCAACCTCCTGTACGGCGTCGAGGTGAAGCTCCGCGCCCTCGCCGCCGGCGCGACCGAGGTCCGCGCGCGCGGGCCGGAGCTGCGCCTCGTGCTCGGCCGCGACCTCACCCCGGCGCAGCGCGGCGCGCTCGGCAAGGCCTTCCCGAAGGCGCGGGCCGGCCAGCGCCAGGTGCGCCTCTCGGTGCTCGACACGCGCGGGGATTGGCGCGACGCGCTCACCCGCCTGCTCACGGTCGTCGCGGCGTGATCTGGGTGTTCGTCGTCCTCCTGGTGAGCTGGGGCAACGTCGGATCGTCCCTGCTCGCACCGACCGCGCTCCTGCCGGGCGGAAGCCCGGCGTTCGTCGCCGCCGGAGCCGGCCTCTCGGCGCTCGCGCTCGTCGTCGCGAGGGCCGCCGGCCTCGACCGGAGCGCGCTCGGGCTCGCGCGCGCCGGGATGTGGCGCGGCGCCGCGGTCGGCCTCGTCTCCGGCGCGGCGATCGCCGCGGCGGGCATCCTCGCGCTCCAGGTCGCGCCGCTGGTCACCGGTGCGCCGGTCGTCTACGAGCCGCTGCGCTCGGTGAGCGGGCCCGAGCTTGCGGCGCACATCCTCCTGTTCCTGCCTCTGGCGACCGTCCTGCCCGAGGAGCTCGCCTTCCGCGGCGTCCTCGTCGGCATGCTCGGTCGGACCGGCCCGGGTGCCGCGCTCCTCGGCTCCGCGGCGGCGTTCGCGCTCTGGCATGGCGCGGTCGCGCTGGCGACGGTCGACCGGACGACGCTCGCGTCGACCGCCTGGGTCGCGCCGGCGGTCGCCGGCGCGCTCGCCGTCGTGTTCGTCGGCGGGCTCGTCCTCGCCTGGCTGCGCCTCGCGACCGCGACGCTCGGCTCGGCGATCGCGGCGCACTGGGCCTTCAACGCGACCCTCCTCCTCGGGCTGTGGATGCTCCTCCCGCGTCCGGGAGGCGCCGGCTGATGCGCCTCGGGGTCGACCTGGACGACGTGATCGCGATCTGCGCGGTGCCGTACCTGCGTCGCTTCGCGCAGGAGTACGGCGTCGAGCTTCCCGACGAGCGGGAGATCGGCTGGCACCTGCTGCGCGAGATGGACGCGCGCGTGCCGCCGGACGAGCGCGACCGGTTCCGGATGAAGCTCTACGGCGGCACGTTCTTCAGCGAGCTCGACATCTACGAGGACTGCCCGACCGTGCTGGAGCGCCTCGTGCAGCGCGGCCACGAGATCTACTTCATCACCGCGCGCAACGAGCGGCGCCGGATGGTGACCGAGACGTGGCTGCGCGAGAAGGGCATCCTCCAGCACGCCAGGGCCGTCCACCTGAAGCCGCACGGCGAGTTCCGGCCCGACTACCCGCGCGGCCGGTACGACCCGGAGAGCTCCGCGGTCTACAAGCTGGGCCTCGCGCAGGAGCTGCGGCTCGAGGCGTTCTGCGAGGACGACGTCGTCATCGCGCGTACGCTCGCCGAGAACGGCGTCCGGGTGCTCCTCTTCGACCAGCCCTGGAATCGCCAGGTCGCGCACCCGCGCATCACGCGCGTCGCCGGATGGTCCGCGGTGGGGGACCTCCTGCTCGGCGGCCCGTGACGACGACCCTGTACGTCGTCCGCCACGGCGAGAGCGAGGCGAACGCCGCCGGCGTCTTCTCCGGCCGGCGCGACAGCCCGCTCACGGCGCGCGGCCGCGAGCAGGCCGAGGCCCTCGCCGCGACGCTCGCGGACGTGCGCTTCGACCGCGTCGTCGCGACGCCGCTCTCGCGCTCGCTCGACACCGCGCTCGCCGTCGCGCGGCGCCGGAGGATGCCGGTCGACGTCGTGCGCGATCTCATCGAGATCGACGTCGGCGACCGCACCGGCGCGCCGTTCGACGAGGTGCGCGGCCTGCCCGCCTGGCGCGACGACGCGTTCGTCGCCTGGCCGAACGGCGAGACGCTCGAGCAGGTCCTCGAGCGCGCGCTGCGCGCGGTGCGCCGCCTCGCGCGGGAGACGCCCGGCGGCGCGATCCTGGTGATAGGGCACGGCGGCGTCACGCGCATCCTCGTCTCGCACTACCTCGGGATCCTCCCGCGCCTGGACCGCACGCCGGCGACGAACACGAACCTCACGGTCATCGTGACCGACGGCGAGACCGGCCGGGTGGAGCGGCTCTTCGTGCCCGCACCCGCCGCGTGGCGGGAAGGCAGCGGGACGCATTAGTCTTCCGCCGTGGCGACCGAGACGGGCGACCTCGCCGCGCGCATCCGCGACGTCCCGGACTTCCCCAAGCCCGGGATCCTGTTCAAGGACATCACGACGCTGCTGAAGGACGGGCCGGCGTTCCGCGCGGCCGTCGACGGGCTGCTCGCCAAGGTCGGCAAGCGCGACATCGACAGCGTCGTCGGCATGGAGTCGCGGGGCTTCATCTTCGGCGCGCCCATCGCCTACCGGCTCGGCGTCGGCTTCGTCCCGGTCCGCAAGCTCGGCAAGCTTCCGGCGGACGTGGTGAGCGTCGAGTACGACCTCGAGTACGGCTCGGCGACGCTCGAGATGCACCGGGACGCGATCGGGAAGGGCGCGAAGGTGCTCATCGTGGACGACCTGCTCGCGACGGGCGGGACCGTGGCGGGCACGATCGAGCTGGTGAGGCAGCTCGGCGGCGAGATCGTCGCGTGCGCGTTCCTCATCGAGCTCACCGCGCTCAAGGGCCGGGAGAAGCTCGGTGCGCACGAGGTCGTTACACTCATCACGTACTGAGCGATCGCGACCGGCGGAGGCCCGCTTGGTCCTTTTACGATAAGGAGGACCGATGACCGCGGCCCCGTTGCTCCCGGAGATCCGTGTCGACGAACAGGTTCCGGCCGAGCGCATCCGCGCGTTCTTCTCGCGTGACCGCCTGCTCGCCGCCTACGCGCTCGCGGACCTCGACGCGGCCGACACCGAGCAGGCGCGGTGGTGGGTCGCGCGGCACGGCGACGACGTCGTGGCCGCCGCGCTGGTGGTCGAGGCGCTGCCCTTCCGTCCGTGCTTCGCGATGGGCGAGTCCGCCGCGCTCGGGCTCATCTTCCACGACGGCATCCGCGAGCCGCGCCTCGTCGTGGCGGTGCCGCCCCGGTGCCGGCCGGCGGTCGAGACCGCGTTCCGGTTCGAGCGTGTGGACCTGATGCACCGCATGGCCGTCGACGTGGCGTCGTTCCGCCCGCGCGTCGCGCACGCCGTGACGCATCTCGCCGCCGAGCACCTCGAGGACGTCATCGACCTCTACGGCCACGCGTCGCGCTCGTACTTCACGCCGGCGCGGCTCGAGCGGGAGATCTACTACGGCATCTACGTCGGCGGCGACCTCGTCTCGGCCGCGGGCACGCACGTCCGGTCCGAGGTGTCGGGGCTCGCCGCCGTGGGCAACGTGCTCACGCGCCTCGGGTACCGCGACCGCGGCATGGCGACGAGCTGCACCTCGGCCGTCACGGCCGCCGCGCTCGAGCTGCACCGCGACGTGGTCCTGAACGTGCGGCAGGACAACGCGCCGGCGATCGCGGTCTACGACCGTCTCGGCTACCACGTCCACGCGCCGTTCATCGAAGGGCCGGCGGTACGCCGCTCGGCCTGGGATCGACTGCTTGGGAGGGTGCGATGACCATTTCACCGACGAGCGCGTCCGACGTCGCCGACCTGTCGCTGGCGGAGGCCGGCGCGAAGCGCATCGCCTGGGCGCGGCGAGAGATGCCGGTGCTGGGCCGCATCCGCGAGCGCCTCGCGAAGGAGCGGCCGTTCCGGGGCCTGCGCATCGGCGCGTGCCTCCACGTCACCGCCGAGACCGCGAACCTCATGCTCGTGCTGCGCGACGGCGGCGCCGAGGTCGCGCTCTGCGCCTCGAATCCGCTCTCGACGCAGGACGACGTCGCGGCGTCGCTCGTCGCGAACGAGGGCGTCGCCGTCTTCGCTCGCAAAGGCGAGGATCGCGATACCTACTACGCGCACATCAACGCGGTGCTCGCGACCTCGCCCCAGATCACCATGGACGACGGCGCCGACCTCGTCACCGAGCTGCACACCAAGCGCCGCGAGCTCCTCGCGGCGGTCCGCGGCGGGACCGAGGAGACGACCACCGGCGTGAACCGCCTGCGGGCGATGGCCGCGGAAGGCGTGCTGGCGTACCCGATCGTCGCGGTGAACGACGCGCAGACGAAGCACCTCTTCGACAACCGCTACGGGACGGGGCAGTCGGCGGTGGACGGGATCGTCCGCGCGACGAACCTGCTCATCGCGGGGAAGACCGCGGCGGTCGCGGGATACGGCTGGGTCGGCCGCGGCATCGCGTCGCGCCTGCGCGGCATGGGCGCGATCACGCTCGTCTGCGAGGTCGACCCGCTCCGCGCGCTCGAGGCGGCGATGGACGGGTTCGAGGTCACGACCGTCGTCGACGCCGCGTCGCGGGCGGACCTCATCGTCACCGCGACGGGCAACGTGAACGTCGTCGGCCCCGCCGCGATCGGCGCCCTGAAGGGCGGCGCGATCCTCGCGAACGCCGGGCACTTCAACGACGAGATCGACCTCGGCACGATCGGGCGCCTCGCCGCCGAACAGCGGGAGCTCCGGCCGCTCGTGCACGAGTACCGCCTGCGGGACGGCCGTGCGGTCATCGTGCTCGCCGAGGGGCGCCTGGTGAACCTCGCCGCCGCCGAGGGTCACCCGCCCGCGGTCATGGACATGTCGTTCGCGAACCAGGCGCTCGCGGTCGAGCACCTGGTGAAGAGGGCACAGGAGCTCGAGCCGCGCGTGTACGCTGTGCCGCGCGAGCTCGACGAGGACATCGCCCGTGAGAAGCTCGAGGCGATGGGTATGAAGATCGACGCGATGACCGACGAGCAGCGGACGTACGCGAGCTCGTGGAAGGCAGGCACCTAGCGATGGCGCAGTCGTTCGCGGCGGCCGAGCGCGTCCTCTTCACCAGCGAGTCCGTGACCGAGGGGCACCCGGACAAGCTCTGTGACCAGGTGTCCGACGCCATGCTCGACGAATGCCTGCGCCAGGATCCGAACGCGCGCGTCGCGTGCGAGACCGCGACGACGACCGGAACGATCCTCGTGTGCGGCGAGATCACCACGAGCGCGTGGGTCGACGTGCCGACGCTCGTCCGCGACGTCGTGAAGCAGGTCGGGTACACGAACGCCGAGTACGGCTTCGACTACCACTCCTGCGGCGTGCTCACCGCCATCAAGGAGCAGTCGACGGAGATCGCGCAGGGCGTCGACGAGTCGCTCGAGGCGCGAGCCGGGATCGATCCGCACGAGCTCGGCGCGGGCGACCAGGGGATGATGTTCGGGTTCGCGGTGCGCGAGACCCCCGAGCTCATGCCCCTGCCGATCACCCTCGCGCACGCCGTGGCGAAGGAGCTGGCCGCGGCGCGGAAGACCGAGCGCGTGCCCTACCTGCGCCCCGACGGCAAGTCCCAGGTCACCGTCGAGTACGTCCGTGGCACGCCCCGGCGCGTGCACACCGTCGTCGTCGCCGCGCAGCACGATCCGGACGTCGCGCGGGAGCGCATCGCGCACGACGTCCGCGAGATCGTCGTGAAGCGGGCGATCCCGGCGGAGTGGCTCGACGAGCGCACGAAGTACCTCGTGAACGGCACCGGGTCGTTCACCGTCGGCGGTCCGATGGGCGACGCCGGCCTCACCGGCCGCAAGATCATCGTCGACACCTACGGCGGGTATGCCCGCCACGGCGGCGGCGCGTTCAGCGGCAAGGATCCGACGAAGGTCGATCGCTCCGGGGCGTACGCCGCGCGGTACGTGGCGAAGAACGTCGTCGCGGCGGGGCTCGCCGAGCGCATCGAGGTCCAGATCGCGTACGTGATCGGCGGGGCGCGGCCCATCTCGCTCAACGTGGAGACGTTCGGGACCGGCGCGATCGCCGACGAGCGGATCCGGGCGCTCGTCGACGAGCACTTCGACTTCCGCCCCGGCGCGATCATCGAGCGCTTCGCGCTCCGCCGCCCGCTCTACCGGCAGATCGCCGCGTACGGCCACTTCGGCCGCCCGGAGCTCGACCTGCCGTGGGAGCGCACGGACCTCGCCCCGGCCCTCGCGCGCGCAGCCGGAGCGAAGGCGGCGCTCGCCTAGCTCCCCGCGCTCGGCTCTCCGGCGGCGCGGTACGCGTCTTGCGACAGAGGGCCTCGACCTCACCCGAAGGGGAAAGGAGCGGCCCTCATGGAGCGAACCAACGTCGTCATCGACCGGCCGGCCACGTCGTGGGGCGCGGTGCTGGGCGGCTGGGTCGCGACGATTGGCGCATCGGTGATCTTCGCCCCGCTCGTCGCGGGGCTGATCGCGGCGGCGCTCGGCGCGCCGCCGACCGCGAACGACCTGGCGCTCGGCGTGCCCGTGGTCCTCGGTCTCTTGCTCTCGTACATCGTCGGTGGGTACGTCGCCGGGCGCATGGCGGGATACCGCACGAGCTGGCACGGGCTCATGACCGCGTTCTGGAGCCTCTTCGTGCTCCTCGTCCTCGCGCTGCTCGGAGCGGCCGCGCGCAGCGGCACGCTCGCGCCGATCGGCGTGGGCGACGGCACGGACCTCGCGCCGGGCCTGCGTGACCTCGATCTCTACGCGTATGGCGACGCGCTGACGTTCGGCGCGATCCTCGGCTTCCTCGCGGCGATCTTCGGCGGATGGCTCGGTGGCGTGCTCGCCCCGTCGCACGCCGCGGCGGTGATCACCGCTCCCAGGCGCGAGCCTCCGGTGGTCGTCGAGCGGCCGCGACCGGCGCAGCCCGCCTACGCGCGGAAGGGCGGCGAGCCCGCCAAGCCCGTGGCCGCGGACGAGGCTCGAGCGACGCGCGCCGGCCGCGACGTGGAGGACGAGCGCGACATGTAGCCGACTGGACACGGCGCCGACACGGCGAGGCAGGGCGGTCCGCACGGGCCGCCCTTTCGTTATGTGGAAACGCTGAGCCTGCGCGAGAGCGCCGTCGTATCGTCGCATCGACCATCGCGTCGGGAGGGAACCATGCGTCCACCGCGTCCATCCGTCGTCGCGGTCCTCGGGGCACTGGCGATCGTGTTCGGGGCGTGTGCCTCCCCGACGACACCATCGCCGTCCGGCACCGGCGCGGCGGGGAGCCCGGCAGCGAGCGCTGCGAAGGGCAACTACGGCGGCACCGTCACGTTCGCGCTCGAGAACGACGTCAGCAACCTCGATCCCATGCTGTCGGGCCTCTTCGTCGACCGGAACATCCAGTACGCGCTCTACGACTCGCTGGTGAAGGTCGACACGAAGGGCAACCTCAAACCGGGTCTCGCGACGAAGTGGACCACGTCCGCCGACGGGAAGACGATCACGTTCGATCTTCGTCAGGGCGTGAAGTACCAGGACGGCACCCCGTTCGACGCGGAATCCGTGAAGTGGAACATCGAACGGTACAAGTCCAAGGACTCGCGCCGCACGGCCGAGCTCGCACCCGTCGACAGCGTCGAGGTCGTCACCCCGACGCAGGTCAAGTTCAATCTGAAGGCCGCGTTCGCTCCCCTGCTCGGGGCGCTGGTCGACCGCGCGGGCATGATGGTCAGCAAGGCCGTCGTGGATGCGCTGGGCAAGGACTTCACCCTCAAGCCGTTCAAGGCCGGGACCGGCCCGTTCATCCTCACCGAGGCCGTGAAGGGCGACCGCTACACGCTCGAGCGCAACCCCAACTACTGGGACAAGGACGCCGCCGGCAACCAGCTGCCGTTCCTCGACAAGATCATCGTGAAGCCGATCGAGGACGCGAACGTCCGGCTCACCAACCTTCGCACCGGCGACGCGCAGATCCTGAACAACGTCCCGGGCAAGGACGTCGCGTCGGTGAAGGCCGACCCGACGCTGACCTACCAGCAGGTCGGCTCGTTCTCGTGGAACAGCATGATCCCGAACGAGTCCGCGGGCTTCGTGTTCAACGAGAAGCGCTACGTGAAGGCCGTCGCGATGGCGATCGATCGGCAGGAGATCCTCGACAAGGGCCCGGCGCAGGGCGTCGGCCTGGTGGGCTACGGCCCCATCTCCCCCGCGCAGTTCGGCTATGACGACAGCTTCAAACCGTGGCCGAAGGCGGATCCGGAGGGCGCGAAGAAGCTCGTCGCCGAGGTCGGCAAGGGCCCGCTGAAGTTCGAGCTGCTCGTGTCATCGGGCGACCCGAACACGCTTCAGCTCGCGCAGCTCATCCAGGACCAGTTGAAGAAGGCCGATATCCAGATGGACATCAAGACGATGCTCTTCAACGACATCGTCACGCTCCAGCAGCAGAAGAAGCACACCGGAATGACCCTCATCGGATGGAGCGGACGGCTCGATCCCGACGGCAACTCCTACGACTTCGTGGTGACGGGATCGCCCAACAACGATTCGGCGTACTCGAACAAGCAGGTCGACGACCTCATGCAGCAGCAGCGCGTCGAGTCGGATCCGGCGAAGCGCGCCAAGCTGCTGCAGCAGGCGCAGCAGATCTACGTCGTGGACGACCCCGCACGCGTCTGGTTCCAGTTCGGCGTGTCGCCTCTGCTCACGGTGAAGAAGCTCACCGGCATGCAGTCGTACCCCGACCGTATCCCGCGGTTCGAGAGCGCACAGCTGGCGAAGTAGACACCACGTCGTGGTGAGAGCGAGGGCGACGGAGTGATCTCATACATCCTCCGTCGCCTCGTGCTCATGATCCCGGTCGCGCTCCTGGTGACCATGGGCGTCTTCGCGATCGCGCGCCTCTCGCCCGCCGATCCCGCGCTCGTCTTCGCCGGCGAGGAGCGCGACCCCGCGGTCCTCGCGAGCATCCGTCGCGAGCTCGGTCTCGATCAACCGCTGCCGATCCAGTACATCGCCTGGCTCGGCCGCGCCCTCCAGGGCGACCTGGGGCGCTCGTTCCAGACCCAGCAGCCGGTGCTCGAGGCCATCGCGCAGCGGCTGCCGGCCACGTTCGAGCTCGGCATCGCCGCGCTCACGATCTCGATCACGCTCGCCCTGGTCATCGGAACGCTCTCAGCGGTCAAGCGCAACTCGGTCGTCGATCTCCTCTCGACGAGCGTCACGCTCATGGGCGTGTCGTTCCCGTCGTTCTTCCTCGGCATCCTCCTGATCATGCTGTTCGCGTACGTCGTGCCCGGCCGGATCTTCCCGCCGGGTGGCTTCGTGCCGATCACCGACGACCCCGGCGAGAACCTGCGGCGCCTCGTCCTCCCCGCGATCACGCTCGCGACCGGGACGCTCGCGGTGAACCTGCGTCAGGTGCGCTCCAGCCTGCTCGACGTGTTCGGCCAGGAGTACGTCCGCACCGCGCGGGCGAAGGGGCTCGGCGAGCGCGCCGTGGTCGTGCGGCACGCGCTGAAGAACGCGCTCATCCCGGTCGTGACGCTCATCGGCATCCAGATCGGCGCCATCATCGAGGGCGCCTTCATCACCGAGACGATCTTCTTCTGGCCGGGGATCGGCCGTCTGGCCGTCCAGGCCATTCCGTCTCAGGATTACCCGGTGGTGCAGGGCGTCGTTCTCATCTCCGCGTTCTCGTTCATGGTCAGCACGCTGCTCGTCGACGTGCTGTACGCCTGGATCGATCCGCGCATCTCGTACGGCCGGGTCCGCGACTGATGGCCGACACCGCCGTCCCGATCGTCATCCGGCGTCCCACCGAGGATCGCGTCGGGGCCGTCCTGTTCTTCCTGCGGCGCAACCCGCGGATGATCATCGGTGGCGCCATCGTCCTCGCGTGGCTGGCCGCCGCTGCGTTCGCGCCGTGGATCGCGCCGTACGACCCGATCAAGCAGAACGTGTCCGAGGCGCTGCTTCCGCCGAGCTTGCGCCACTGGCTCGGCACCGACGACCTCGGCCGCGACGTGCTCTCGCGCGTGATGTGGGGCGGGCGCGTCAGCCTCTCCGTCGGCGTGATCTCGGTGTCGATCGGGCTGTTCGTCGGCACGACGCTCGGACTGGTCGCCGGTTACCTGGGCGGGAAGTACGACCTCCTCATCATGCGCGGCATCGACGCACTCCTCGCGTTCCCCGCGCTCGTCCTCGCGATCGCCATCACCTCGTCGCTTGGTCCGCAGATCCAGAACGCGATGATCGCCATCGGCATCGTCGCCATCCCCGCCTACGCGCGGCTCACGCGCGGGCAGGTCCTCGCGGTCCGCGCGCGCGAGTACATCGTCGCCGCGCGGACGATCGGAGCGAAGCCGCTCCGCATCGTGTTGCGGCACGTCCTCCCGAACGTCATGAACGCGCTCATCGTGCAGGCGACGCTCTCGACCGCGTTCGCGATCCTCGCCGAGGCCGCGCTCTCGTTCCTCGGTCTCGGCCCGCAGCCGCCGTACCCCTCGTGGGGCCAGGACATCAGCTACTCGACACGCTACCTCCCGAACCTCAAGTGGTGGATGAGCGTGGGCCCCGGCATGGCGATCTTCACCGCGGTATTCGCGTTCAACTTCCTGGGCGACGCACTGCGTGACGCGATCGACCCGCGTCTGCGGCGGAGCGGGTAGCGGTTCAGAGGCGCTGAGCCGACGAGTACCCAAGTACTAGGCGTCCGTGCCCCCGATCGGGGACTGGCGCCGTCCGCGAGCGGTGCTACTCCGGTAGCCGAACATGCACGTGAGCCAGGTCGCATACGACCGCTTCCTGGTGGAGCTCCCGCCCGCCGACGCCGAGTGGCGCCCGCTCGCGGACCCGGAGACCATCAGCGAGACGGCCTCGTGGCTCTGGGAGTTCGGACCGACGCCGCTCATGGCGGTCGTCGGGTTCGACGGGGCCGCTCCGTCCTGGATCGCGTCGTGGTCGCCGCGTCAGGTGAGCTGGGCACCGGCGGGTGCGCCCTCCGGCGCCGCGGTCGTCCTGCGCACGCAGTCGGACCTCGAACGCTTCCTCGCCGCGGGCGCCCCGCACGAGCGCACCGTGCTCCTGTGGCCGCGCATCTCCGAGGCGAAGACGTTCGAGACCCTGATGGCCGGCGGCGCCGCGTGGCTGCGCGTCGTCGACGCCCATGCGCGCATCTCACGCAACGGCGAGGTCTTCGAGATCGAGCAGGTCAGCCCGGCCTGACCCCGCGCGTCAGCCTCCCGTCTTCCGCGAGCGCTCCCGCGCGTCCGCGCCCAGCTCGCGCGTGCGCAGGTACGCCGCGTGGACCGCGCGGCTGAGGACCGTGCGCATGGTGCCCTTCTCGAGCTCGTAGATCGCCGCCGCGCTCGTGCCGCCGGGAGACGTCACCATGTTGCGCAGCTCGGCGAGGTGGCGGCCGCTCCGCCGCGCGAACGCCGCGGAGCCCTCCACGGTGCGCAGCACGAGCTCTTCCGCGACGCGGCGCGAGAAGCCGAGGTGCACGCCGGCGTCGACGAGCGCCTCCATGAGCAGGAAGACGTAGGTGGGGCCGGTCCCCGACAGCGCGGTCGCCATGTCGACGTAGATCTCGTCCTCCACCGCGAGCTCCTCGCCGAGCGCGGCGAGGATCGCCTTCGCGCGGTCGCGCTGCTCGCGGTCCACCGCGTCGGTCGCGACCCAGGCGGTGACACCCATGCCGATCTGCGCGGGCGTGTTCGGCATCGCGCGCACGAGCGCGGCGTGGTCGAGCCCCTCGCGCAGCACGGCGAGCGGCGCGCCGGCGACGATGGAGATGACGAGCGCGTCGTCGCGCAGGTGACCGCGGAGCTCATCGAGCACTCCGGGGAGCACCTGCGGCTTCACGCTCAGGATGACGACGTGCGCCTCGCGCGCCGCCTCGGTGTTCGACGCGAGCGCCTTCACGCCGAACGTCTTGGCGAGCTCGGCGCGCCGCTCGCGCCGCGGGCCGGTGACGATGACGTGCGAGGGCGGCACGAGGTGGCGCTCGAGCAGGCCGCGGATCATCGCCTCGGCCATCACCCCTCCGCCGATGAACGCGACGCGCTTCCCGTCGAGCGGCATCCGCCGATTATCGCGGCGCGACGCGCAGGAGGTCGCCCTCGGCGAACACGGCGCGCGCGTCGATGCCGAGCGACCGGTACGCCTCGGGCGGGATGCCGATGTCGGCGAGGACGAGCTCGCCGACCCGGTCACGCGCGGCCGCCGCGAGGAGCCCGGCCTTGGGGAGCCCGAGCGTGACCGTGAGCGCCGCCGTGACGGCGTCTCCGGGCGCGGCGCCGGTGTCCGGATCGAGGCCCGACGGCAGGTCGACGGCGACGACGGGCCGCGCGCCGGCCTCGCAGAGCCGGATCGTCCGCGCGATCTCGCCGCGCGGCGCGCCGCGGGCGCTGTAGCCGAGGAGCCCGTCGAGCAGCGCGTCGGCACGCCTCAGCCGCCCGACGACGGTGCGGTCATCCAGGTCGCGCGTGTCGTGGAGCGGCACGCCCAGCCCGGCGAGGACGTCGTGCTGGAGCGCCGCGAGCGGCCGCAGCCTCTCGCGCGGCCCGGCGACGTACGCTTCCACGCGGGCGCCCCAGCCGCGCAGGTGCCGCAGCGCGGCGAGCGCGTCGCCCCCGTTGTTCCCCGTGCCGCAGACGGCGACGACGTCCCTGCCCGCGACGGCCCCGCCGAGGAAGAGCCGTGTCGCGACGGCGACCTGGTGCGCCGCGTTCTCCATGAGCGCCTCGAGCGGGATGCGGAGCTCCTCCGACGCGACGCGGTCGGCCTCGGCCATCTGCGCCGCGGTCGCTGTCGGGACGTGGCGGACGACCGGGAGCGCGTCGAGCGTCACCGCACCGCCCGGAGCACGACCTTGAGCAGCTGGAAGCTCGCGTCGTCGATGGCGAACGCCGTGCGCGTCGGCGGCGGCGCCGCGCGCAGCATCTCCCGCGCGCGGCGCGCCTCGGCCTCGGGTGTGCGCGAGCGCGCGAGCCACGGCTCGACCTCGACTCGCCACGTCCCCCGGGTCTCGTCGGTGACGCGCATGCCCGACGACTCGATGAGATCGCGCCAGCCCTGCACGGTGTGCTCGCGGACGTGCGTCGGATCGCGCACCGTCTCGAGCGTGTTGATGAAGCGGTCCAGGGACTCGTCGTCCGGCGCGTAGCTGTCGGAGAGCACGAAGCGGCCGCCGGGCCGCAGCACGCGGCGCACCTCGCGGAACGCGGCGCCGGCGTCGGCGAAGTGGTGCGCGGCGACGCGGCACGCGACGGCGTCGAACGCGCCGTCGAGGAAGGGGAGCGCCTCCGCCGGCGTCACGACGAGCAGCGCGTTCGCCAGGCCGTCGCGCGCGAGCAGCGTGCGCGCGCCCTCGAGCATCCCCGGTGTCGCGTCGGCGCCGACGGCGAGCCGTGCGCGCTGCGCGATCCGCCGCAGGGTGTGCCCGACGCCGCAGCCGAGGTCCAGCACCGCCTCGTCGGGCCGCGGGTCCAGGTAGGCGATGACCTGATCGAGGTCCTCGCCGGCCGCGTGCGTCGGGCTCGAAAGATAGGCCTCCGCGGCGGTCTGCCAGTGCCGTCGCGTCTCCCGCAGCCGGTCGTCCACCTTCCCCATACTGGACCGCGTGCGCATCGGGCGCTTCCAGGTCGAGATCTTCAGCGACGGCATCTTTCGGCTCGACGGCGGCGCGATGTTCGGCGTCGTGCCGAAGGTGCTGTGGGAGAAGCAGAAGCCGGCGGACGAGCTGAACCGCGTCCCGATGGACATGTGCTGCCTGCTCGTCCGCGACGCGGGTCACGTCGTGCTGGTCGAGACCGGCGCGGGGCCGAAGCTGAGCGACAGGCAGAAGCGCAACTTCGGGATCGACGAGCCGCCGCGGCTGCTCGGCGAGCTCGCGCGGCGCGGCGTGCGCCCCGACGAGGTGACGCTCGTCGTCAACACGCACCTGCACTTCGACCACTGCGGCGGGAACACCTACCGCGACGGCGATCGCGTCGTCGCGACGTTCCCGCGCGCGTCCTACGCGTTCCAGCGGCTCGAGTGGCTCGACGCGACGGCGCCCAACGAGCGCACCCGCGCGTCGTACCTCGCCGACGACTTCGCCCCGCTCGAGGCGAGCGGGAAGGTCGAGCTCGTGGACGACGCGGTGGAGATCCTCCCGGGCATCCGGCTCGACCGCATCCAGGGCCACACCCGCGGCACGCAGACAGTGCGCGTGTCCGACGGGAGGGAGACGCTCTTCTTCTCGAGCGACTTCATGCCCGACCGGCACCACCTCCCGCTCCCGTGGATCCCGTCGCAGGACCTCTACCCGCTCGACACGCTCGCCGCGAAGAAGGTGATCCTCCCGCGCGCCATCGAGGAGCGCTGGGTGGTGGCGTTCACGCACGACCTGCCGCGCTTCGGCCGCATCAGCGAGCAGGAGGGGAAGTACCGGTTCGACGAGATCGCGGAGTGACGCGGGCGCTGCCTGGGGGAACCCCGACGGCCGCGACGCTCCGCCACGACGTCGCGACCGGCGAGGTCACCCGCACGGAGTGAGCATCCGCGTCGCCCGGTACCTGGACGGCGCGCGCTCGGCGACCGGCGACGCCGTGATCGTCGACGTGTTCCGCGCCTTCACCACCGCCGCGTTCTGTGTCGCGGCCGGCGCGCGCGAGATCGTGCTCGTCGCCGACCACGAGCGGGCGCTCGCGCTGAAGCGCGACGACCCGTCGCTCTTCCTCACCGGCGAGATCGGCGGGCGCCCCATCCCCGGGTTCGACGCCGGCAACTCACCCTCGGCGATCGAGCGGCTCGACCTGCGCGGCCGGCGCGTCGTGCAGCGCACCAGCTCCGGCACGCAGGGCGTCGTCGCCGCCACGGGCGCGCGCCGCATCCTGCTGGGCTCGTTCGTCATCGCCCAAGCGACCGTCCGCGCGCTGCGCGGCGCGACCGAGGTCACCGTCGTCGCGATGGGGCACGACGCGACGGCCGAGAGCGAGGAGGACGCGGCGTGCGCCGACTACCTCGCCGCCCGCCTGCGCGGGGAGGCTCCCGACGCCGCCGCGGTCGTCGCGCGTCTGTGGGCGCGGGAGGACCGCGAGTGGCCGGAGTGGTTCCCGCGCCGCGACGCGGAGCTGGCGTGCGAGGTGGACCGCTTCGACTTCGCGCTCGCGGTCGCGCGCGAGGGCGATCTGCTCGTCGCGCGGCCGCTCCGCTAGCGCGAGTCGAGCGCGGCCCGGATCGTCGCGTAGAGCACGTCGAGGTCGAACGGCTTCGCGACGACCCGCGGCCCGCCCAGCTCGGCGACCTGCTCCGCGCTCAGCGTCGCGGCCGAGAGGACGACGATCGGGATGCGCGGGTGCGTGCGCAGCTGCTCGCGGCGGAACGCCCATCCGTCGAAGACCGGCATCCGCAGATCCAGCACCACCACGTCGGGCTCGTCGTCCTCGACGATCCGCAGCGCCTCGGCGCCGTCCTTCGCCTGCGCGACCTCGTAGCCCTCCATGACGAGCGCCTCGCTGAGCGTGGCGCGGATCTGCGGCTCGTCGTCGACGACGAGGATGCGCGGTGCGCGCCCGGCCGGCATGCGGCGAGGATACCGAGCGGCCGGCCGGGCGCCTTCGACGGACCTCCGCGCCCCCGGGGTACGCTTCGCCCGTGCCCCGACGCGTCCTCATCACGGGCATCACCGGGTTCGCGGGCAGCCACCTCGCCGAGCGCCTCGTCGTCTCCGGCGTGGAGACCCACGGGCTGGCCTTCGAGGAGCCGCCGTATCCGAACCTCGCCGCGGTCGCGGACGAGGTCCGCATCCACCGCGGCGACGTGACCTCGCTCGCGGACCTCGAGACGGCTCTCCGGGCGGCCCGGCCGGACGTCATCGTCCACCTCGCGGGCCAGGCCGTGCCCGCGCTGGCCGCGCGCGACCCGCTCGCGGCGGTGCGCGTGAACGTGCTGGGCACGGCCGCGGTGCTCGGTGCGCTCGAGGCCGTGGCGAGCGCCCGCCTCGTGCTCGCCTCCAGCGCCGACGTGTACGGCGCGCCCGACGCGTCGCCGGTCGACGAGCGCGCGCCCGTCCGTCCGGCGAACGTCTACGCCGCGACGAAGCTCGCCTCCGAGGCGCTCGCGCGCGAGGTCGGCGACCGCCGCGAGCGCGCGGTCGTCATCCTCCGGCCGACGAACCAGATCGGCCCGCGGCAGCACCCCGGGCTCGCCGCGTCGGCGTTCGCCAAGCAGATCGCGGAGGCCGAGGCCGGGACGAGGCCTCCGGTCGTCCGGCACGGCGACCTCCGCTCGGCGCGCGACTTCCTCGACGTGCGCGACATGGCCGACGCGTACGCGCGCGCGGCGGACATCGACGCGCCGGGCACCCACCTCTTCAACGTCGGCACCGGACGAGCGGTGGCCATCGCGGACGTGCTCGGCATGCTCATGGAGCTCGCGCGCGTCGGGGTGCGCGAGGAGCTGGACCCGGAGCTGGTGCGCGGCACGGAGTCGGTCCTCGCGCTGGACGCGAGCCGCTTCCGCGCGCGCACCGGATGGGAGCCGCGCGTCGATCTGCGGACCTCGCTCGCGGACACGCTCGACTACTGGCGGTCGCGGGTGGGCCGGGAGGTGCGCGCGTGAACATCGCCTTCGGCACCGACGGCTGGCGCGCCGGCATCGCGGACGCCTACACCTTCGACGCGGTGCGCGTCTGCGCGCAGGCCGTCGCCGAGTGGGTGCGGCGGACCGGCGAGGCCGACCGCGGCGTCGTCGTCGGCTACGACCGGCGCTTCCGCAGCGAGCACTTCGCGCAGGCGGCGGCCGAGGTCCTCGCGGCCCACGGCATCCACGTGCTCCTCGCGAGCGCCGCCGCGCCGACCCAGGCGTTCTCCTACGCGACCCTGCGCCGGAACGCGAAGGCCGGGATCGTCATCACCGCGAGCCACAACCCCTGGACCGACAACGGCTTCAAGGTGAAGGAGGAGACGGGCAGCGCCGCCTCGCCGGCCGTCATCGCGGAGCTCGAGGCGATCATCCGTCCGCTCGAGAGCCGTCCGCGGGACGTGCGCCGCATGTCCTACGACGACGCGGTCGCGAAGGGGCTCGTCGAGATCTTCGATCCCGCGCCCGACTATCTCGCGCGCGTCGCCGAGCTGTTCGACCTCGAGGCGTTCCGCGCGGCCGGCTACACCATCGTCTGCGAGCCGCTCTACGGCAGCGCGAGCGGCTACTTCCCGCGCCTGCTGGGCGGCGGGAGGACGAAGATCGTGGAGCTGCACGGCGAGCGCAACCCGTACTTCGGCGGCGTGAACCCGGAGCCGATCCCGCCGAACATCGACGAGTTCCTCGCGCGCATCCCGAAGGAGCGAGCCGACGTCGGCCTCGCCGTCGACGGTGACGCCGACCGCGCCGGGCTCGGCGACGAGCAGGGGCGGTTCGTCACGACGCTCACCGTCTACGCGCTCCTCATGTGGTACCTCATCGAGGTGCGCAAGCTGCGCCAGCCGGTGGTGAAGACGGTGAACATGACGTCGATGGTCGACCGGCTGGGGGAGAAGTACGGCGTCCCGGTGCACGAGGTCCCGGTCGGCTTCAAGTACATCGGCCCGAAGATGCGGGAGACCGGCGCGATGATGGGCGGCGAGGAGTCCGGCGGCTTCGGCTTCGCGATGCACCTGCCCGAGCGTGATGGCATCGTCGCCGACCTGTTCCTGCTCGACTTCTTCATGAAGACGAAGAAGAAGCCGTCGCAGCTCATCGCCGAGCTCATGGATCTCGCCGGCCCGTCCTTCTACCTGCGGCGCGACCTCCATCTCGACGCGGCGACCTACCAGGCCGAGAAGCCGAAGATCATGGAGCGGCTCGACGGGGCGCGGCCCGGCGAGCTCGCCGGGCACCGTGTGACGCGTATCGTTCCGCTCGAGACGAAGGACGGCGTGAAGTACTTCGTCGACGATGGATCCTGGCTCCTCGTGCGGCTCTCGGGGACCGAGCCGCTGGTGCGCGTCTACACCGAGACGCGCAGCGCGAACGAGGTGAAGCCCATGCTCGACCTGGGCGAGAGGATGGTGCATGGTGGCTAGCACGACCGTGGACACGTCCGTCATCGAGACCGTCGAGAAGATCCGCGCCGCCGATCCGGGCGACATGCTCGGCCGGATCAAGGATCTCGCGAAGCAGGTCCGCGACGCCTGGGGCATCGCCACGCAGGCGCGGCTGCCGCCGGCGTACGGCGACGTCCGCAGCATCGTCGTCGCCGGCATGGGCGGCTCGGCCATCGGCGGCGACCTCGCGGCCGCGCTCCTCGCCGACGAGCTCAAGATCCCGATGAGCGTCCACCGCGACTACGGGCTGCCCGCCTACGTCGGCCGCGACACGCTCGTCATCGCGTCGTCGTACTCGGGCAACACCGAGGAGACGCTCTCGGCGTTCGAGCAGGCGCGCAAGCGCGGCGCGAAGGTGCTCGTCCTCACCACCGGCGGCACGCTGGCCGGCGAGGGGCGCGCGTCGAGCTACCCGGTGGTCACGTTCTCGTACCGGGCGCAGCCGCGCGCCGCGCTCGGGTACTCGCTCGGGCTCGTGCTCGGGTGCCTGGTGCGGCTCGGCTTCGTCCGCGACCTCTCGCGCGACGTCGACGCGGCGCTCGCGGACGTGGCGCGGCTCGAGGAGCGCGTGCACGAGGGCGCGCGGACGAACGACGCGAAGAAGCTCGCGCTCGAGCTGTACGGGCGGGTCATCGTCGCGTACGGAGCCGGTGTCTTCGGCGTGATGGCGCGTCGCGTGAAGGGGCAGTGGAACGAGAACGCGAAGAGCTGGTCCGCGTTCGACGTCATGAGCGAGCTCAACCACAACGCCGTGGTCGGTTTCCCGCACCCGTCCGTCGCGCGCGACGCGCTCACGGTGCTCCTGCTGCGCAGCGACCGCGACAACCCGCGTCACAAGATCCGATTCGACGTCACCGCGGAGCTGCTCGACCGCGCGGGCGTGCCGCACCGGACGCTCGGCTTCCCCGGCCAGAACATGCTGTCCGAGGTGCTCCAGCTCGTCCTGTTCACGGACTACGTGTCCTTCTACCTCGCGCTCCTCAACGGCGCCGATCCGTCGGAGGTGCGCTCCATCGACTACCTCAAGGACCGACTCGCCAAGGCCTGAGCGTGGAGCACCGCGCGCCCGCGTTCGCGTTCTGCCCGCGTGACGGGGCCCGGCTGGTGCCGACGCGCATCGACGGGCGCGACCGCCCGACCTGTCCGGTCTGCGGCCTCGCCGATTTCCTGCACGTGCAGATCGGCGCGAACGCGATCGTCGAGCGCGAGGACGGCGTGCTGCTCGTCCGGCTCAACTACGGCCCGCGCGACGGGCGCTGGGCCCTGCCGGGCGGCCTCGTCGAGGCGGACGAGACGCCGGAGCAGGCCGCGGTGCGCGAGACCGAGGAGGAGACGGGCTTTCGCGTCGGGCTCGACGGCCTCCTCGCGACGTGGATGCGGCCGGGCATGCCGCTCATCGTCGTCATCTACCGTGCGCACGTCGAGAGCGGCACGCTGCGTGTCGCGCCGGACGAGGCCTCCGAGGCGCGCTTCTTCCCGCGCGCCGCGCTCCCGCCGCTCGAGGACCTCGCGTGGCCGTCGACCGCGCACGGCCTCGACGCCTGGCGCGTGTACGAGCCGCCGCGGCCCTGACCGTATCTGGTCATCGTCCCCGGCAACGAGCAGAGCGAGGCCGGCGAGCTGCCGAGCGCCGAGATCCTCGCCGACATGCAGAAGTACAACGAGCAGCTGGTGAAGGCCGGCGTCATGCTCGCGGGCGAGGGCCTGAGGCCCACGTCGGCGGGCGCGAAGGTCCGCTTCGACGGCGCCACCCGCACCGTCACCGACGGCCCGTTCGCCGAGACGAAGGAACGCCGCGCCGCTACCGCCTGCTGCCGGCCACGCGCGGCGACGGCCGGCGCGTAACTCCCATGCGAGCGCGAGGGCCGTGAAGAGGAGACGCTCACCCGGCGCCGCGCGGGCGGATCTTCCCGACGATCTCCGTGCGCACGGGGACGCCGTTCACCGCGCGCGGGATCGCTGCCCGCGTCTCCCGCTCCAGGTTGACCTTCAGGCAGTACGCGCCCGCGACACGCGTGATCCCGACGCCGTTCACCTCGGGCACGCGCCGCAGCCGCGCCGCGAGCGTCTTCTTCGCCGCGCGCACGTCCTCGAGTGAGCGCCCGTCCGTCCGCACCAGCGTCTCCCCGGCCCAAGAGTAGGCCGCGCTACACGAGGAGCTCCGCCCGCAGGCGCCGGAGGACGGTCGCGATCGGGTTCGCGTAGGTGAGCCCGGCGCCGTTGCTGCCGCCGGTGTCGCCGCCGGCGAAAAGCAGCGCGACGGCCTCGTGGCCGCTCGCGGTGAAGATGACCGAGCCGCTGTCGCCGCCGTCGCTGAAGGGGCCGCTGCCGGCCCCTTCGATCTCGATCTGGTCGTCGAACCGCAGGTTGCCGGCGTCGTAGCCGACCACGACGTTGTCGAGCTCGAACGCCGTGACGCGCCCGCGGGTGTACCCGGTCGTCCGGCCGAGCTTGGCCACGATCTCGTCGACGTCGACCGGATCCGCGAGGACGCCCTTGAGCTTGCCCTGCCCGCGGAGCGTGCCCGGGGTGAAGCGCACGCCGTCGTCGATCGTGGCGAGGGCGGCGTCCACGTAGTTCACCCTCGACTTCGAGAGGCGCACCAGCTCGGCGAGGCCGCCGACGCGATCCTGCGGTGCCCGACCGCCGTCGTACGCACCGGGCTGGAGCACCGGATCGTCGCGGCGCCCGCGGTTCTCGTTCGCCAGCACGTGGTTGTTCGAGAGGATCCGCGGCTCCTCGGTGTCGCGCCGGCGCACGAACGCCCCGAGCGTCCCCGCGGTGATCGCGTAGTGGCCGATCGAGAGCCCGATGCGCAGCGGCCGCTGCCGCGTCTGCGCCGGCGGCCGCGCGAGCTTCAGCTTGCCGACGTACCCGACGTAGCGGACGTCGACCTCGGACCTCGCTCGGCGCCGCACGGTCTCGATGTACCCCGTCGCCAGCACGCTGCGCCGCTGGATGCGCACGGCGAGCCGATAGTCGCGCCTCCCGCGGCGAGCCACGCCGAGGGCGATGGTGCGCGGCAGCGGGTCCGCGGTCTTCGCCTGCTGGGCGCGGCGTGCCGCACCCGTCGACATGATCAGGTGCGCGAACGCGGGGAGCGGAACGCCGCGCGCCGCGGGTCCGAGCAGCTCCGCCTTGAGGCCGCGGACGGAGTCAAGATGCATCGCTCGCCCTCCCCGCGCCGCAGGCTAGGCCTTCACGGGCTCCCGCCGCGCGGCGGCGAACACCGGGAGCGCGCGGTCGAACATCTCGTCGCTCCCGGTGAGCGAGATGCGGAAGGTGTCCGGCATCTCGTACGTGTGGCCGGGGAGCACCAGGACGCCCTTCGCGGCGAGGTGCTCGACGAAGGCCTTCGCGTCGCGCCACGGCGACGGCACGAGGAGGTAGAACGTGCCCTCCGGCGTGTGCAGGTCGTAGCCCGCGTCCCGAAGGGCCTTCACGACGCGGTCACGGCGGCGCTCGAGCCGCGGGATGTCGATCGAGAGCTCCTCCAGCTCGGCCGCCGCGTACTGGAGGACCGCGTTCGGCCACGTCCAGCCGAGGAGGATCTCGGTCATGACGATCGCGCTCCGCAGCGCCGCGCGGTCCTCGCGCGGCATCGTCGGCGGGAGCGCGAGGTAGCCGATGCGCTCGCCGGGCGTGAGGAGCTGCTTGCCGTACGTGTAGACGAGCAGCGAGTGCGGGTACGACTCGGTCGGGCTCTCGTAGCGGCGCCCGTCGAAGAGGATGCGGCTGTACGACTCGTCCGAGATGAGGTAGATCGGCCGCCCGCCGCGCCGCGACGCCGCCTCGAGCACCGCGGCGAGCCGGTCGAGCGTCTCGCGCGGGTAGAGCCGACCCGTCGGGTTGTTCGGCGAGTTCACGATGATCGCGCGCGTCTTCGCGGTGAGCGCGCGGTCGACGGCGTCGACGTCGACGTCCCACGACGGGCGCGCGACCGGCACGCGCACGGGCACGGCGCCGAGCTGCCGGATCATGCCGCGGTAGAAGAACCACGGCGGGCTCAGGTAGACGACCTCGTCGCCCCCGTCGCAGATCGCGCGCAGCGCGACCGCGAGGGCCGCGAAGGCGCCGGTCGTCATGAAGACGTCGTCGGCGTCGTAGCGGACGCCGCGGCGCCGGGCGAGCGAGTCCACGACGGCGCGCACGGCGTCGGGCACGTTCTGCTTGTAGGCGAACCAGTCCTTGTTCTTGGGCGCGGTCCACTTCGCGATCGCGTCGACGAATCCCGGCAGCGGCATCTCCTGCGGGTTCCCGGCGACCAGGTCGGCGAGCGCCGACGCGGCGCGGCGCTCGTACGATTCGAAGAACTCCAGGAACGGCAGGTGCTCGCGCACGATCTGGTCGGCGAGGTGGGAGATCGGGGCCCTTTCCACGGTCTGGAGAGCATACGGCCATCCGGCCGCCGGTCGACCCGGCTGGGCGGGGCCTTCGCCCACAGGCCGAAGCCCGCCCGGGTCGTAGAATCCGAGACGTCCGGTGCCAGCCGGGACACTTATGGAGTGGCGGAGGTCGGTGGATGTACTCGAGCCTCATCTCCAAGATCGAGAAAGCGAAGCGGTACGCCGAAGAGCCCGAGCGGATCAGCTTCCAGGACGTGAGCCTGCGATTCCGCGGCGACAACGGCACGTACAGCGTCTCGCTCCATGGCGATGATTGGTCCTGCGAGTGCGACCACTTCCGGCATTCCGGGCTCTGCGCCCACGTGATGACGCTGCAGCGTCTCTTCGAGACGCACCTCACCGAGGCGGCGCGCACCACGACGGAGCACGTGCCCGCCTAGTGTCGCGCGCCGGAAATACCTTGACCGATGCAGCGGCAAGGTAGTTCCGGCGCGCGACACTAGCGGCGGCGGACGGACAACTGAATACGCGGTAGCCCAGCGAAGCCGGTGAGATTCCGGCAGGGTCGCGCCACCGTGAAGGGCCTCGTGCCCGCACTCGGGTCGCCTGGACCGCCGCTCGCGGCCGACACACCTTCGCGTGAAAGGGGTGCGCCAGATGCGCCGGCGACCACTCGCGTTCCTCGCGGCCCTCCTCTTCCTCCTCCCCTCCTGCGGACCCGCCGCCCTCGCCCCGACCGTCATGCCGACCCCGACGGCCACCGCGAGCCCCATCGCGACCGCCGCCGCGCCGTTCCCGACGACGGTGACCGACTTCCAGGGCAGGGCCGTCGCGATCGCCGCTGGGCCGAAGCGGATCATCTCCATCGGTCCGTCGAACACCGAATTCCTGTTCGCGCTCGGAGCAGGCGACCGCGTCGTCGGGCGTGACGACTTCTCGGACACGCCGGCCGCCGCGCAGCAGGTCGAGAAGGTCGGCGGCGTGAAGGTGAGCATCGAGAAGATCGTCTCGCTCCGGCCGGACCTCGTGGTCTCGGTGAAGCTCTCGGACGGCACGATCGAGAAGATCGCGGGCGCGGGCATCCCCGTGCTCGTCGTCGATCCGCAGGGCCTCGGCGACGTCGCGCGCACGGCGATCCTCCTCGGGCAGGCGATCGGCGCCGACGGCGGCGCGCTCGCGTCGTCGATCGACGCCAGGCTCGCCGCGCTGAAACAGAAGGTCGCGGCGGCGACGACCAGGCCGCGCGTCTTCCACGAGGTGGACGCGAGCGACCCCTCGAAGCCGTTCACCGTCGGACCCGGGTCGTACATCGACGACCTCATCGGCCTCGCGGGCGGGAGGAACATCGCGGCGAACGCCGGCTCCGCGTATCCGCAGATCTCGTTCGAGGAGGTCGTGCGCGCCGACCCGGAGGTGATCGTCCTCGGCGACGCCGACTACGGCACGACCGCGGAGCAGGTCGCGGCTCGCGCCGGCTGGTCGGCGATCAGCGCGGTGAAGGACAGGAAGATCTTCCCGATCCCCGACAGCCTCGTCTCGCGGCCCGGCCCGCGGGTCGCCGACGCGGCGGAGGCCTACGCGCGCATCCTCCACCCGGAGCTGTTCCGCTGAGCCGCACCACGCTCGTGCTCGCGCTCCTCGCCGCGGCGCTCGCCGTGAGCGCCGCGGCGGGGGTCCTCCTCGGCGCGGTCGCGATCCCGCTCGCCGGGTTCGGCGACGCGCTCCTCGGCCGCGGCGACCCGGCCGCGGCGACGATCGTCCGCGACCTGCGCCTGCCGCGCGTGGTCGCGGCCGCCCTCGTGGGCGGTGCGCTCGGCGTCGCCGGCGCGCTGCTCCAGGGTCTGCTGCGCAACCCGCTCGCCGATCCGTACGTCACCGGCGCGTCCGCGGGCGGCGCCCTCGGCGCGGTCGCGGCGCTCGCGCTCGCCGCGTCGGCGCCGGGCGCCGTCGTCCCGCTCGCCGCGTTCTCCGGTGCGCTCGTCGCCGTCGCGCTGGTGTGGCGGCTCGCGCGCCTGGGCGGGCGCACCACGGTCCTCACGGTGCTGCTCGCCGGCGTCGTGCTCACGTCGTTCGCGGGTGCGATCGTCACGCTGCTGCTCGTCGCGAGCGACCGCCTGTCGCTGCGTCTGCGCGCCCTCGTCGACGTGCTCGTCGGCGGCGTGTCGCCGCGCGACACCGCGACGCTCGCCGCAGCGGCGATCGTCGTCGCCGCCGGCGTGGTCGCCGCGCTCGCGCTCGCGCCGCGCGTGGACGCCTACGCCTTCGGGGAGGAGACCGCGGCGACGCTCGGTATCGACACCGAGCGGACCACCACCGCGGTGCTCGTCGCGACCGCGCTCCTCGCCGGCGCCGCCGTCGCGCTCGCGGGCCTGGTGTCGTTCGTGGGGCTCGTCGTCCCGCACGCGATGCGCGGTCTGGTCGGCGCGCGGCACCGGCCGCTGCTCGCCGCGTCGTTCCTCGCCGGCGCCGCGGCGCTCGTGCTGGCCGACCTCGGAGCGCGCACGCTGCTCGCGCCGGCGGAGCTGCCGGTGGGCGTGATCACCGGAGCCGTCGGCGGGCCGTTCTTCCTCGTGCTCCTGGTGCGCGCGCGCTGGAGCCTGGCCTGACCGCGCTCGTGGCGTCCGGGGTCCGCGCGGGCTACGGCGGCCGCGTCGTCGTCGACGGCTGCGATGTGACGCTCGAGTCGGGCGCGCTCCTCGCGCTGGCCGGGCCGAACGGGGCGGGGAAGTCCACGCTGCTGCGCGTGCTCGCGGGCCTCCTCCGTCCGACCGCGGGGACCCTGACGGTCGAGGGGCGCGACCTCGGATCGCTCTCCCGCCGAGAGGTCGCGCGCCGGATCGCGGTGGTGCCGCAGCTGTTCGACACGCTCTTCCCGTTCAGCGTGCGCGAGGTCGTCGCCCTCGGGCGGACCGCGCGTCTCGGCGCGTTCGGCCGGCTCGGCGCGGCCGATGCCCAGGCGGTCGATCGCGCGCTCGACGCGCTCGAGCTGCGCCCGCTCGCCGGGCGGCGCATCGACCGCGTCTCGGGCGGCGAGCGCCAGCGCGCCGTGCTCGCGATGGCGCTCGCGCAGGAGACGGGCGTGCTGCTGCTGGACGAGCCGACGGTGCATCTCGACCCGGCGCACCAGCTCGCCACCGTCGCGCTCCTGCGGCGGCTCGCGTCCGAGCGCGGGCTCGCGGTGCTCGCGGTGCTGCACGACCTCAACCTCGCCGCGCTCGCCGACCGGGTCGCGGTGCTGGCGGAGGGGCGCATCGTGCGCGCGGGGCCGCCGCGGGAGGTCATCGAGCCGTGCCTCGTGCGCGAGGTGTTCGGCGCGGGCTGGCGCGTGACGGGCGACGGCGAGCGGCCCGTCGTCGCGCCGGCGTGAGCGTGGGCGGCGGTCAGCCCGCGCTGATCTCCACCGGCGCGCTCCAGCCCCAGTCCCACTGCGCGAGCTCGTCGACGAGCGCGTGGTTCGTGAGGTCGAGCGAGATCGGCGTCACGCTGATCTTCCCGGCGCGCAGCGCCGCGACGTCGGTGCCCTCCTCGGCGTCCTCGCTCACCGCCGGGCCGCCCACCCAGTAGTACGGATTGCCGTACGGGTCGAGCCGCTCGATGAGCTGGTCGCGGTAGCTGCGCTTGCCCAGACGCGTGACCTCCACGCCGGCGATCTGATCGCGCGGCAGCGCGGGGACGTTCACGTTGAGCAGCGAGTCGGGGACGAAGCCGCGCTCGAGGATGTTCCGCGCGAGCAGCGCCGCGAACGACGCGGCCGGCCCGAAGTCGAGGTCGGCGCCGAACGCCCCGATCGAGATCGCGACCGACGGGATGTTCGAGAGCAGGCCCTCCATCGCCGCCGCGACGGTGCCCGAGTAGGTGATGTCGTCGCCCATGTTCGCGCCGCGGTTGATGCCGCTCACGATGAGATCGGGCCTGTGCCGCAGGAACCCGAGCACGGCGAGACGGACGCAGTCGGTGGGCGAGCCGTCGGTCATGTACGCGGGGTGGCCGGTGCCGCGCAGCTTCGTGGAGCGCACACGCAGCGGCCGGAACAGCGTGATGCTGTGGCTCGCACCGCTCCAGTTCCGCTCCGGCGCGATGACGTCGACGTCGCCCACCGCCGAGAGCGCGTCGGCCAGCGGGGCGAGCGCATCGGACTCGATGCCGTCGTCGTTGGTGATGAGGATGTGCCGCGTCATCAGCTCGCCTCGGTGAGCGCGTCCTCGTCGCGCTCGCGGTCCCCCTCGACCAGCGCGTACGCGTAGTGGACGAACGCGTTGATGACTCCGGCGAGGGGCATCGCCAGCACCACGCCCCAGAACCCGGCGAGCCGCGCGCCGAGGAGCAGCGCGAGGAACACGAAGATGGGGTGGATGCCGATGCTGCGCGACAGGATGCGTGGGCCGAGGACGTTGAGGACGATCTGCTGCAGCACGAGGATCGCGACGAACACCCACAGCAGCCGGTCGCCCGCGCCGACCGCGGCCACCGCCAGGACCGGCACCATCGCGATGATCGGACCGAAGAACGGGATGATCATCGTGAAGCCCGAGAGCGTGGCGAGCACCGCGGCGAACGGCACGCCGAGCGCCGCGAGGATCACGAAGGTCGCGGCGCCGTAGATCGTGCCCAGCAGCAGCGAGCCGCGGATGAAGCCGCCGAACGAGCGGTCGGCGCTCTCGCGCAGGAGCTCGGCCTCGCGGCGCCGGGCGCGCGGGAGCGCGCTCGTGAAGCGCCGCCACAGCGCGTCGCCGTCGATGAGCATGAGGAAGGCGATGATGAGGACGAGCGTGACGTTGAAGAGCGCGCCCGCCGTCGCCGAGATGACGCCGACGATGTTCGCGGCGTAGGACCCCGCGATCTCGCCGATGCGGACCGGAAGCTGTCCGTAGAGGTCCGTGATGTCGGCGCGGATGCCCACGGATGCGAGCCGCTGCTGGAGGGCGATGACCGCCTGCGCGGCGCGGTCGCCGTACTCGGGCGCGCGGGTCGCGAGGTCCGTGAGCTGCTGCGACAGCGCGGGCACGAGCAGCGCGCCGCCGGCCGCGAGCACGATGGCGATCCCGATGTAGACGACGATGACCGAGAACGTTCGGTTCAGCACCGTCGACGCGTCGAGCCACTGCACGAGCGGCGCGAGCAGGTAGGAGAGCGCCCAGGCGGCGATGAAGATGAGCAGCACGTCCGCGACCGCGCCGATCGCCTGCCATGCCTGCGCGAAGACGAGCGTCGCGAGGTACACGGCCAGCAGCACGGCCACGATCCGCAGCAGCCGCAGATCGCTTCGGTCGAGCTTCATCGCTCGCAATCCTAGTGTCGCTCGGGGGACTACCATCCCGCTGTGCCCCTCGCGCCGTCCCTGATCGAGCGCTACGCCGCGCACCTGCCGATCACCGCGAGGACCCCGCGCATCACGCTGGGCGAGGGCGGAACGCCGCTGCTGCGCGCGCGCTGGCTCGAGCGCGAGACCGCGATCGACGAGGTGTGGCTCAAGGTGGAGGGGCAGAACCCCACCGGATCGTTCAAGGACCGCGGCATGGTCGTCGCCGTCGCGAAGGCGGTGGAGGAGGGTGCGCGCGCCGTCCTGTGCGCGTCCACCGGGAACACGGCGGCGTCCGCGGCCGCGTACGCGGCCCGGGCCGGGCTGGCGTGCACGGTCGTGCTGCCCGCCGGCCAGGTCGCGCTCGGCAAGCTCGCCCAGGCGATCGTCTTCGGCGCGAAGGTCGTCGCCGTGCGGGGCTCGTTCGACGCGGCGCTCGCGGTCGTGCGCGACCTCGCCGCGTCGGGCGAGGCGACGCTCGTGAACAGCGTGAACCCGCACCGCATCGAGGGGCAGAAGACGGCGGCGTTCGAGGTCTGCGAGGCGCTCGGCGACGCCCCCGACGCGCTCTTCATCCCCGTCGGCAACGCCGGGAACATCACCGCGTACTGGAAGGGCTTCGTCGAGGCCGCCGCCGCCGGCCTGTCGCGGAGCCGGCCGAAGCTGTACGGCTTCCAGGCGGAGGGCGCCGCGCCGATCGTGCGCGGCGCGCCCGTGGAGGAGCCGCGGACGGTCGCGACGGCGATCCGCATCGGCAATCCCGCGTCCTGGCGGAGCGCGGTGCGCGCGCGCGACGAGTCCGGCGGCGCGATCGAGGCGGTCGGCGACGACGAGATCCTCGCGGCGTACCGCGACCTGGCGCGACGCGAGGGCGTCTTCTGCGAGCCCGCGAGCGCGGCGTCCGTCGCGGGCCTGCGCAAGCGCGCGGCCGCGGGCGGCGCGCGCGGTCCGCGCCGGGTCGTCTGCGTGCTCACCGGCAACGGTCTGAAGGATCCGGACAGCGCGCGTGCGGCCGCGGGCGGGCTGGTGGAGGTGGAGGCGACGGCGGAGGCAGTGCTCGCCGCGACCCGATGACGCTGCGCGTCCGCGTCCCGGCGACGAGCGCGAACCTCGGTCCGGGCTTCGACGCGTTCGCGGTCGCGCTCCCGCTGCTCGCGGAGTTCGAGCTCCGGCCCGCGCGCGCCTGGAAGGTCGACGCCGCCGACGGCGTCCCGGACGGCGAGGACAACCTCCTCGTCGTCGCGGCGCGCGCGGTCGCGCGCGCGGCGGGGGCGGAGCTGGCGGCCCAGCACGTCGAGCAGCGCTCCGCGATCCCGCTCGCGCGCGGGCTCGGCTCGAGCGCGGCGGCGATCGTCGGCGGCGCCGTCGCGGCGAACGCGCTCCTCGGCGAGCCGCTCGATCGGCGGTCGCTGCTGCGTGTCGCCTCCGAGGTCGAGGGTCACTCCGACAACGTCGCCGCCGCGCTGTACGGCGGATTCACCATCGCGCTGCCGGACGAGGCGGGACCGGTCGCCGCGCGCATCGCGTTCCCCGCCGACTGGCGTGCCTGCCTGTTCATCCCCGGCGAGCCGCTCGAGACGGCGAAGGCCCGCGGCGTCCTCGCGGCGGAGGTGTCGCGGGACGACGCCGTCTTCAATCTCGCGCACGCCGCGGCGCTCGTCGCCGCGATCATGCGCGCGGATGGCGCGCTGCTGTCCCTCGCGATGGCCGACCGGCTGCATCAGCCCGCGCGGACGCGGCTGGTGCCGGCGCTCGGGGAGATCATCGGCGCGGCCCGCGACGCCGGCGCGTTCGGCGCGGCGCTGTCCGGTGCGGGGCCCAGCGTGCTCGCGGTCGCGCCCGCGCGTCTCGCCGCGCGCGTCGTCTCGGCGATGGAGGAGACCGCGGCCGCGCACGGCGTCGGCGGGCGCGGCCGCGCGCTCCGCGTGCGCGCCGCCGGCGCGCAGGCCGTCAAGGCTTAGTACCGTTGAGCGTGATGCGGCGCACGGCCCTCGTGCTCGCGGTCCTGCTCGCCGCGTGCGGCGAGGTCGCCGCACCGCGGCCCACGCCGACCGCGACCGCCGCCACCACGACGGCGCCCGCCACGCCGACCCGATCGGCGACGCCCTCGCCCTCGCCGTCGCCCTCGCCGTCGCCGTCGCCCACCGGCCTCTCCTCGGCGAAGGGCTTCATCACCGTGGCGAAGCCGCTGCCGAACACGCGCCTGGTCTCGCCGGTCCAGATCGCCGGCACGGCGATGGTCGTCGAGGGGACGCTCGAGTGGCGCATCGTCGACAGCGCCGGCCGCGTGATCGCCGAGGGGTACACGACCGCGAGCGCGGGCGCGCCCGCGCGCGGCGACTACAGCGTCACCGCGACGTTCACCCAGCCGTCCGCCGACACCTACGCGACGGTGGAGGTCTACGACCGCAGCCCGCGCGACGGGAAGGTGGACGAGATCGTGCGCGTCCCGGTCATCCTGCCCGCGAAGTAGGTGCCACGGCTCCGCCTCCTCGCGCACCCGGCGGTCCGCAGCGCCGTGTCCCTCGAGATCGGGCACCAGATCGAGTACCACGAGCTGATCGACTCGACGCAGGACCGCGCGCGCGAGCTCGCCGGCCGCGGTTTCGACGGGATCGTCGTCGCGGACGAGCAGCGCTCCGGCCGGGGGACGCACGGACGCGCGTGGCAGGCGGCGAAGGGGACGAGCCTGCTCGCGTCGTGGGTGCTGCGTCCCGCACCCGCCGCTCCGGCGCTCGTCGCGGCACTGTCGGGCGTGGCGATCGCGCGCGCGCTCGCGAGCCTCGGTGTCGAGGGGGCGTCTCTAAAATGGCCCAACGACGTGCAGCTCGAGGGGAGGAAGGTGGCGGGCGCGCTCGCTCACGGCACGTCGGACGGCAGCGGCGGCGTGCTCGTCCTGGGCATCGGCATCAACGTCCACCAGCGGCCCGGTGACTTCCCGGTCGAGCTGCGCGACAGCGCGGCCTCGCTGGCCGTCGCCGGCCGCGACGTCGATCGGCTCGCGCTCCTCGCGCGCCTGTGCGGCGAGCTGCGCGGGCTGGGCGACGCCCACGCATGGTCGGCCGCGCTCGCCGAATGGCGCGAGCGCTCGACCCTCCTCGGCCGCGGCGTGCGCGTGACGCTGCCGGGCGGCGGGGTCGTCGAGGGGACCGCGACGGCGATCGACGACGACGGCGCGCTCCTCGTCCACACGCCGTCCGGCATCGAGCGCATCGTGACCGGCCGGGTCGAGCCGGCATGACCGGATGCGACGGCCCGCGGCCCGTCGGCCCGTGAGCGAGCGCTTCGCGATCGTCGTCGACGGGACGGCCTGCCTCACCCCGGAGCTGGAGCGCGAGCTCGACGTTCGGTGGCTGCCGCTGCACGTCGACATCGGCGGCGACACGTACACCGCGGGCGTCGATCTCACGCCCGACGAGTTCTACGCCAAGATCGCCGCGCCGGGCGTGCTCACCGGCACCTCGCAGCCCTCCATGGGCGAGTGCCGCGACGTGTACGACGTCATCGCCGGCGAGGGGACGACGAAGATCCTCGTCCTCACGATCGCAACGGAGCTGTCGGGCACGTACTCCGTGGCGAGCACGACGGCGCAGGCGATGCCCGGGACGCGCATCGAGGTCGTCGACAGCCGCTCGCTCGCCGGCGGGATCTCGCTCATCGCGACCGCCGCCGGCCGGCTGCGGCGCGACGGCGGTTCGTTCGACGACGCCGTCGCGCTCGCGCGGCGGATGGCCGGCGGCATCTCCATCCTCGCCGTCGCCGACACCCTCGAGTACCTGAGGCGCTCTGGACGCGTCTCGGGCGCCGCGGCGCTGTTCGGGTCGATGCTGCGGGTGAAGCCGATCCTCGAGGTGGCGAACGGCCTCGTGTACCCGATCGACAGGGTGCGCACGCGCGAGAAGGCCGTCGCGCGGATGAAGGAGATCATCGCCCAGCGCATCCCCGCCGGTGCGCGCATCTACGCGTGCACGCTCCACACGAACGAGCCGGCGCGCGCCCGCGCGCTGGGGGAGTGGGCGCAGGAGCGTTACCACTGCGTCGAGCACTGGGTCGCCGAGGCCGGCCCGGTCATCGGCGCTCGCGCCGGTCCGGGTGTCGTCGGCCTGTGCTGGTACCGTGACGGTGACGAGGAGGCGAGATTGGCGGCGAAGCCGGCATGAGGCTGCGGATGCCCTTCGGGCGCAGGCCGAAGGAGTTCCCAGACCACCTGTGGACGCAGTGCCCGTCCTGCGGCGAGATGCTCTTCAACAAGCAGCTCGCGCGCAACCTGTACGTCTGCACGAAGTGCGGTCATCACTTCCGCATGGGCGCGCGCGAGCGCATCGAGCTGCTCGTCGACCGGGGCAGCTTCGCCGAGCATGACGCGGCCCTCACCTCGGGGGATCCGCTGGGGTTCGTCGACAGCAAGCCCTATCCCGAGCGGATCGCCGCGGCGCAGGCGAAGAGCGGCGAGCGCGACGCGGTCATCGCCGGCGCGGCCACGATCGCCGACAGCCCGGTAGAGCTCGTCGTCATGGACTTCGACTTCATGGGCGGCTCGATGGGCAGTGTCGTCGGCGAGAAGATCACGCGCGCCGCGGAGCGCGCGCTCGCGGAGCGGCGCGCGCTCGTGATCGTCTCGGCCTCGGGCGGCGCGCGGATGCAGGAGGGCACGATCGCGCTCATGCAGATGGCGAAGATCGTCGCGGCCCTCGCGCGCCTCGACGAGGCCGGTCTGCCGTTCGTGAGCATCCTCACCGATCCCACGACCGGTGGCGTGCTCGCCTCCTATGCCTCGCTGGGCGATCTCATCCTCGCCGAGCCCGGCGCGCTCATCCGCTTCTCCGGCGAGCGCGTCACGAGCGGCACCGTCGGCGAGAAGCTGCCGGTCGGCTTCGGCAAGGCCGAGTTCCTGCTCGAGAAGGGCTTCCTCGACCTCATCGTCCCGCGCGCGCAGCTGCGCGATCGTCTCGCGTTCCTGCTCGGCGCGTTCCGCGCGGACGCGCGCGACGTGCGGTGGAGCCTGTAGCCGTGGGCATGCTGGAGCGCATCGTCGGCCCGAAGCGCGCCCAGGACGCGAACGGGCACCTGCCGGCGGAGACGCACCTCATCACCGACGCCGCGCAGCTCGAGACGCGCGCCGCCGCGTGGCAGGCGGTGCAGGCGGCGCGCAACATCCAGCGGCCGCACGCGCTCGACGTCATCGGCGCGGTCTTCGGCCGCTTCCAGGAGCTGCACGGCGACCGCGGCTTCCGCGACGATCCCGCGATCGTCGGCGGGATCGCCGAGCTCGGAGGTCGCCCGGTCGTCGTCGTGGGGGAGCAGAAGGGGGCCTCGACCGAGGAGAACATCCAGCGCAACTTCGGCATGCCGCACCCGGAGGGCTATCGCAAGGCGATCCGCCTCTACCGCTTGGCGGAGAAGTTCCACCTGCCGCTCGTCACGCTCGTCGACACGCCCGGCGCGTACCCGGGGCCCGAGGGCGAGGAGCGCGGTCAGGCCGAGGCGATCGCGCGCGCGATCTTCACGCTCACCGGCCTGCGCACGCCGATCATCGTGGTCATCCTCGGCGAGGGCGGCTCGGGCGGCGCGCTGGCGCTCGGCGTCGGCGACGTCGTGCTCGCGCTGCAGAACGCGATCTACTCGGTGATCTCGCCCGAGGGCTGCGCGGCGATCCTGTGGCGCAGCCCGGCCGAGGCGGAGCGCGCGGCGACGGCGATGCGCCTCGCCGCTCCCGACCTCCTCGAGCTCGGGGTCGTCGACGCGCTCATCCCCGAGCCCGCGGGGGGCGCGCACACCGATCACGCGGCGACCGCCGCGGCTGTCAAGACCGCGCTGCTCGCCGAGCTCGAGCGCGTCGGGAGCGTTCCGCTCGCGGAGCTCCTCGCGGCGCGCTACGAGCGCTTCCGCGCGTTCGGCGCCCTCGGTGAGGAGGGCGCGCCGCCGCCGCCCGCACCGTGGTGGCGCAGACTCGTGCCCAGGGTGAGAGGGTGAGCGAGCCGGATCACGTCCTGGGGCTGCTCGACGACCTCGTGCGTCTCGCGACGCGGCACCGCGCGCGCATCGAGGTGGAGGGCGATGGCTTCGCGGCCGCGGTCACGCCGCTCGCCTCCGGCCTCGCCACGGCCGAGATCTCGCACGAGCAGGCCGCGGCGGGCACGGACGCCGCGTCGACGACGCCCAGGACGCAGCGCGTGCACGCGACGACGGTCGGCATCTTCAGCGCGCCGACGACGTGGAACGTCGGCGACGCGGTGAAGCGCGGCGACGTCCTCGGCGGCGTGCAGAGCCTCGGCCACGTCTCGGACGTGAAGGCGCCGGCGGACGGCAGCATCCAGGAGGTGCTCGTCACCGCCGGCGCTCCCGTGGAGTACGGTCAGCCGCTCTTCGTGATCGCGGTGAGCGAGGACCGGCGACCGTCACCGTCCTGACGCTTTACTACGGGAGCGCTCCCGGCGCATCATTCGGCGCCATATCCGCGCCGCGGGACGCGGCGCGCAGGGAGGAGCTCGGTATGCGGCGCGTTCTCACGGTCGGCCTCGCGACGGTCCTGCTGCTCGTCGCCGGCGCGACGCCGGCCTTCGCGGCCCACTCCTGGGGCGGCTATCACTGGGCACGCACGGCGAATCCGTTCACGCTCAAGCTCGGCGACAACGTCTCCGGTCTCTGGGACTCGATGCTCGTCACCGCGTCGAGCGATTGGTCGCGGTCGACGGTGCTGGACACGACGGTCGTGGCCGGCGGCACGAGCCCGCGCTCGTGCCGTCCGACGAGCGGCCGCGTCGAGGTCTGCAGCGCCCGCTACGGCAACACCGGGTGGCTCGGGCTGGCGCAGATCTGGATCACCGGCGGCGTCCACATCACCCAGGGCGTGGTGAAGAACAACGACTACTACTTCGGCGGCTCGACGTACCAGTACAACAACACGGCCGAGATGCAGCACGTCATCTGCCAGGAGGTCGGACACACCTTCGGACTGGACCATCAGAGCACGAGCGGCGCGTCGCTCGGCACCTGCATGGACTATTACAAGAACACCAGCGCGTCCGACACGCAGAGCACGTCGCCGAACCAGCACGACTACGACGAGCTCGCCGCGATCTACGCGCACCTCGACGGCTCGACCACGATCCGCGCCGCGCCGAGTGGCGCGGCGCCGATCCGGACCCCCGGCGCGGACGCGAACGGCACGCCGATCGGCGCCTCGGCGGCGCGCGGCAGCTGGTACCTGCAGGACCTCGGCGGCGGGAGCTTCCTGCTCACGCACGTCTACTGGGCGCCGGGCGCGAGCTGACCGCGCGGCGGCGGACCGTTCACGAGAGGGCTCCCGCGAGGGGGCCCTCTCGCGCTCCTGCGAGGACGCGGTCCCGGGGCGCGCGGGCTCGGGCGGCGGCGCGGTCTTCGCGCAGGATCGCCTCGCGCCGCGTCTTCACCCGCCGCGGTCCGCGGTTCATCCACGACGACACGGCCGCGCCGGCGAGCGCGCCCGCGCCGACCACCGCGAACGCGGCGGCGGGTGTGGTCATGTGGACGCCGATCTGCGGGATCACCGCGAGGTCCGCGGCGAGCATGCCGCTCACCATGGCCCCGGCGACGCATTCGGGCCATGGACCGTCGGCGAGCGTGATGACGCGCTCGCTCTCGCGACGGGGACGGTTTCCTCCGCGCTCTCGTAGACTGCGCCGTCCATGGGGAGCGTCGCCTGGCTCTTCCCCGGCCAGGGCTCGCAGGCCGTCGGCATGGGGCGTGAGCTCGCGGAGCGATACGCGTCGGCGATGCGCGTCTTCGACGAGGCGTCGTCGGCGCTCGGCCTCGACCTGAAGCGTCTCTGCTGGGAGGGGCCGCAAGCCGATCTCGATCGGACCGCGAACACGCAGCCGGCGCTCCTCGCCGCGTCGATCGCGTCGCTGCGCGCGGCGGAGGAGGAGGGCGGCCCGCTCGCCGAGCCCGTCGTCGTCCTCGGGCATTCGCTCGGCGAGTTCAGCGCGCTCGTCGCCGCGGGCGCGCTCGCGCTGGCCGACGCGGTGCGGCTGGTGCGCCGTCGCGGCGCGCTCATGCAGGAGGCCGACCCGGCCGGCGGGATGCTCGCGGTCATCGGCCTCGACGCCGACGCGATCGCGCGCGCGATCGAGCCCACGCGCATGGTCGTCGCGAACGACAACGCGCCGGGGCAGGTCGTGATCAGCGGACCGCGCGACGACTTCGAGCGCGCCGCGGACGCGCTCAGGGCCGCCGGCGCGAAGCGCGTGATCCCGCTGCGCACGTCCGCGGCGTTCCACTCGCCGGCGATGCGCGCCGTCGCCCCGGACCTGCGCCGCGCGCTCGACGCCGCGGGCTGGCGGGCGCTCCGGTACCGGGTCATCGCGAACGTCGACGCCGAGGTGCATGAAGATGCGGCCGATTTCCCGGAATCGCTGGAGAGGCAGGTGTGGTCTCCGGTACGATGGGTTGCCTCGATGCGGCGCGCGGAAGGGGAGGGCGCGACCGGCTTCGTCGAGTTCGGCCCCGGCGGCGTCCTGACCGGGCTCGCGCGGCGCATCCTCGCGGAGCCGAGGGTGGCGAACGTGTCCGACGTAGCGACGTTGAAGGAGGCGCTTCCTGTCCTTCGATAAGGTGCTCATCGCGAACCGCGGCGAGATCGCGCTGCGGGTCATCCGCGCATGCCGCGAGCTCGGGATCCAGTCGGTGCTCGTGTACAGCGAGGCGGACGCGCACAGCCTCCCGGTCCACGTCGCCGACGAGGCCATCTGCGTCGGCCCGGCCGCGGCGCGCGACTCCTACCTGAACATCCCCGCGATCATGTCCGCCGCGCTCATCAGCGGCGCGCAGGCCATCCATCCCGGCTACGGCTTCCTCTCGGAGAGCGCCGACTTCGCGGAGGTCTGCCGCGATCACGGGCTCACCTTCATCGGCCCGCCGCCCGAGGTGCTGGCCAGGTTCCACGACAAGGCCGCGACGCGCACCGCGATGAGCCGCCTCGGCCTGCCGGTGATCCCCGGCTCGGACGGCCCCGTGCGCACGGTCGCGGAGGCGCTGCGCATCGCGGAGGCCATCGGCTACCCGGTGATGCTGAAGGCCAGGGCAGGCGGCGGCGGACGCGGGATGCGCAAGGTGACCTCGCCGCACGATCTGCGGCGCCTGTGGGATCAGGCGCGCGGCGAGGCGAAGGCGTCGTTCGGCGACGAAGGCATCTATCTCGAGCGCTGCCTCGAGGGCGTGCGCCACGTCGAGGCGCAGATCGCGGTGGACGAGTACGGGAGCGGCATCTGCCTCGGCGAGCGCGAGTGCTCCATCCAGCGCCGCAACCAGAAGCTCATCGAGGAGGCGCCGTCCGCGTCCATCGGCGAGCCGCTGCGCCAGGAGATCGCGCGTCAGGCGGTCGACGCGGCGGTGCGCTCGGGATACCGCAACGTCGGTACTTTCGAGTTCCTCGTCGACCGGGACGGGCGCTTCTACTTCATCGAGGTGAACTCGCGCATCCAGGTGGAGCACACCATCACCGAGGTGACCACCGGGATCGATCTCGTGAAGGAGCAGATCGCCCTCGCGGCCGGGCAGCCGCTCTCGTTCAGCGAGGAGCAGATCTGGGTCCAGGGCCACGCGATCGAGTGCCGCATCAACGCCGAGGACAGCGAGCAGAACTTCGCACCCTCCACCGGCGTGCTCACGACCTGGCTGCCGCCCGCGGGTCCGGGGATCCGTGTCGACTCGCACTGCTTCCAGGGCTACGAGGTGCCGCCGTACTACGACTCGCTGCTCGCGAAGGTCATCGCCTGGGGCCGCGACCGTGCCGAGGCGGTGGCGCGCATGCAGCGCGCGCTCGACGAGTTCACGATCGTCGGCGTCACGACGAACATCCCGGCGCACAAGAAGATCCTCGGGAGCGACCTGTTCCGGACCGGACAGGTGACGACGCACCTCATCGACACGGTCGGGGTGGACGCGATCGCGGGGTAGCGCGTGATCGTGCGTCGGTAGACTGCGGTGCGTGGACATCCTCGACCGCGCGGGCATCGAAGCGCTCATCCCGCACCGCGAGCCGTTCCTCCTCATCGACCGCGTGACGGCGCTCGAGCCCGGCGTGCGCGCGGTCGCCGAGCACACCTTCAGCGGCGAGGAGTGGTACCTCCAAGGCCACTTCCCCGGGAATCCGATCGTGCCCGGCGTCATCCTCGTCGAATCGTGCGCCCAGGCCGCGACGGTCATGGCGATGAGCCTCCCCGAGTACCGCGACGGCCTCGGGCTCTTCGCGGGCATCGAGGAGATGCGCTTCAAGCGCATCGTGCGGCCGGGTGACACCGGCCGGTTCGAGGCGGTGATGGAGCGCTCGCGGCGCGGCGTCGCGCGCGTCGCCGTGAGGGCGTTCGTCGGCGACGAGCTCGCGGCGGAGGGCGTCATCGTGGCCGTGTTCCAGCCGCACGCGAAGCCGTGAAGACCGTCGAGATCGTCGGCGTACCCATGGATCTCGGCGGGAACCGCCGCGGGGTGGACATGGGTCCGTCGGCGGTGCGCTACGCCGGTCTCGCGGACACGCTCTCCGGCATCGGCTACCGCGTGCGTGACCGCGGGAACATCCGCGTCGCCGACCCGGACGAGGGCCGCGCGACGCACGAGGCGACGGCCGCCGGCGACGCCCGCCGCCCGCGCGCGCACAACGTCGACGAGATCGTGCGCGCGTGCGAGGAGCTCGCGCGGATGGTCGCGGACATCGTGCGCGCCGGAAACATCCCCATCGTGCTCGGCGGCGACCACTCCGTCGCGATCGGCACCATCGCCGGTCTCGATCGTGCGGGCAGGCGCGCCGGCGTCGTCTGGATCGACGCGCACGGGGACATCAACACCCCGGAGACCTCCCCGTCGGGGAACGTGCACGGCATGCCGTTCGCCGTCGCGCTCGGCCTCGCCGGCGATCCCTTCCCGGCGTCGCTGCGCGGGACGACCGACGGGACGCGCGGCGTGCTGCTCGGCGTCCGCGACGTCGACGAGGGCGAGAAGACGAACATCACGAGCGCCCGCGTGACCGCGATCACGATGGCGGACATCGACCGGATCGGGATGGCCGCGGCGGTGGAGAAGGCGATCGCGGTCGCCGGCCGCGACGGCCCCGTCCACCTCTCGCTCGACATGGACGCGCTCGATCCGAACGAGGCGCCGGGCGTCGGAACCCCGGTGCGCGGCGGCCTCACCTACCGCGAGGCGCAGCTCGCGATGGAGATGCTCGCGGCGTCGGGGAAGCTCGGGTCGATCGAGGTCGCCGAGGTGAACCCGATCCTCGACGCGGAGAACCGCACGGCCGGCCTCGCCGTGGAGCTCGTCGCGAGCGCGCTGGGGGAGACGATCCTCTAGATCCGCTTTCTGTTCGTCACGGCGTGATGGAGCAGCGCCGCCGCTTCGCTCCGTCCGCGATCGCGGGCCACGTCGAGCGGCGTCTGGCCCTTCGCGTCGGTCGCCGATGGATCGGCACCCGCCGCGAGGAGCAGCTGCAGCACGGCGACGCTCCCCGTGAACGCGGCGGTGTGCAGCGGCGTGCCGCCGCTCGCGCTGCGCGCGTTCGGGTCGGCGCCCCCGTCGAGCAGGAGCCGGACGATGTCCTTCGCCGCGGAGCTCTCGTCGCCGGCGACCGCCGAGTGCAGCGCCGTGAACGCGCCGTCGCGTGATGCCGGGTGCACGTCGGCGCCGAGCGCGAGCAGCGCGCGCACGGCCTCGGATCGCTTGAAGAACGCGGCGAGGCCGAGCGGGAAGAACCCGTCGCCCGCCATCGCGTTCACGACGGACGGATCGCGCTCGGCGAGCTCGCGCACCCGCGCCGCGTCGCCGACGGTCGCGGCCTCGTAGACGTCGAGGTCGGGCCGGTGCGTGAGGAGAGCGTTCGCGACCTCGGCCTTCCCGTGGTAGTAGGCGAGCAGGAGAGCGGAGGTCCCGTTCTCGTCGCGGGCTCCGAGCAGCGCCGGGTCCGCCCGCAGCCGACGCTCGACTCCCTCACGGTCGCCGCGCTTGACGGCCTCGAGGAACGCGCCTGTGTCCGCCGCCATGCCGGCAAGTGTCACGCAAACGGGGCCGCGGGATGGACGACGGGCCCTCCGGGCGTCGTCCCGGTCGTACTCTGGCGCCGGGGGAGGTCGTGCAGCTCCGCCTCTTCAACACCTTGACGCGCCGCGTGGAGCCCCTCGAGCCCCTCGTCCGGGGCGAGGTCCGCATGTACACGTGCGGCCCGACCGTGTACCGGCCGGTCCACCTGGGCAACCTGCGCTCGTACCTCCTCGCCGACTGGCTCCGCCGGGCCTGCGAGCTCGCCGGCCTGCGCGTGACGGCGGTGAAGAACGTCACCGACGTCGGGCACATGCGCCAGGACGCCGTCGACCGGGGCGAGGACAAGGTCATCGCCGCGGCGCTCGCGGAGGGCAAGACGCCCATGCAGATCGCCGCCGCCTACGAGGCCGCCTTCCACGAGGACGAGGCGGCGCTCGGCATCCTCCCGGCGTCGGTGAACCCGCGCGCGACCGAACACGTCCCGGACATGATCCGGATGATCGAGCGGCTCCTCGAGCGCGGGCACGCCTACGAGCGCGACGGCACCGTGTACTACGCGGTGCGCAGCTTCCCCGGGTACGGCGCGCTCTCGGGCAACGTGCAGGAGGCGCTCCGGCAGGGCGTGCGCGCCGAGGTCGATCCCGCCAAGCGCCACCCCTCCGACTTCACGCTCTGGAAGCGCGCGGAGCCCGGGCGGATCGCGCTCACCTGGCCCTCGCCGTGGGGCGAGGGGTACCCCGGCTGGCACATCGAGTGTTCGGCGATGAGCACGCGCTACCTCGGCGAGCGCTTCGACGTGCACACCGGCGGCGTGGACAACGTCTTCCCGCACCACGAGGACGAGATCGCGCAGTCGGAGGGCGCGCTCGGTCACCGCGTCGTGTCGCACTGGGTCCACGGGCAGCACCTGCTCGCCGACGGCGTGAAGATGGCGAAGTCCGCGCGCAACACCATGGAGATCCGCGAGATCCGCGACCTCGGGCTCGACCCGCTCGCCTTCCGCTACCAGTGCCTGCTCACGCGTTACCGGGCGCGCATGGAGTTCACGCCGGCGGCGCTGCGGCAGGCCGCCGAGGCGCTCGACCGGCTCCGGCAGCGCGTGCGCATGCTCGCGCAGCTTTCGCCCGAGGCGCCGGCGTCGCCGGAGGCGCGCGAGCGGTGGCTGCGGCGGTTCCGCGAGCGGCTCGCCGACGACCTCGACCTGCCCGGCGCGCTCTCGGCCGCGCACGCGTGTCTCGGCGATCGCGCGATGAGCGGCCGCGATCGGCTCGTCGCGCTCCTCGACATGGACGGCGTCCTCGGCCTCGGCCTCGCGTCGGTCTCGCGCGAGCGCGACGAGGCACCCGGCGAGGTCCGCGAGGTCGCGCTCCAGCGCCGCGACGCCCGCGCCGCACGCGCGCTGCGGGCCGCCGACGCGCTCCGGGGGAAGCTCGACGGATGGCGCGTCGACGACCTCCGCGGGCCGCGCGTGCTCCTCTCGCGCGCCGATCGCCGTCTCGCGCGGCGCGGCCGACGGCGCGTCGCGTCGGGGAAGGAGCTGCCCGACCGGCGCGGGGACGCGCCGGACCGCGACTGGTCGGTCTGCGTCGTGACGCGCGAGTTCCCCGAGGATCTCGAGCGCTGCGTGCGCGCGGTGCTCGCCCACGCCCCGGCGTCGACGGAGGTGCTGGTGCTCGACCAGGGCTCGGGCGACGCGGCCGCGGAGCGCGCGCTCACGCTCGCCGCCGACCCGCGCGTGCGCGTCGTGCTCGCCGACCGCGACCTCGGCGAGGGCGCGGGGCGCAACGCGCTGCTGCGCATCGCGCGCGGCCGCTCGCTCCTCCAGCTCGATCCGTCCGTCGAGATCAGCGGCGACCTGTTCGCCGCGCTCGACGCCGCGCTCGCCGCGGAGGACGTCGGCGTGGCCGGTCCGTGGGGCCTGCGCGCCGTCGACGGGCTGAAGCGGTTCGACGAGGTCGCCGCGGGCGAGGTCGACGCGGTCCAGGGCCACTGCTTCGCCACCCGCCGCGACCCGCTGCTCGCGATCGGCGGCTTCGACGAGCGCTACCGCTTCTACCGCAACCTCGACATCGCGACCTCGCTCGCGCTGCGCGAGGTCGGCCTGCGCGCGGTCGCCGCGGGCGCCGGCGCGGCGGCGCGGCACGCGCACCGTGGCTGGGAGCGGCTCGCGGAGGACGAGCGGGCCAAGCGCAGCCGCCGCAACCACGACCGCATGGTGCGCCGCTTCGGCGGCGCGGCGGCGCGGTCGTGAGCCGCGGGCGGCTCGTGCTCTGCGGGTCCGGCGAGTTCACGCCGGCGATGGCCGCCGTCGACCGCGAGATTCTGGACGGGATCGGCAGGCGCGCGCCGCGGGTCGCCATCGTGCCGACGGCCGCGGGGCTCGAGGACACGCCGCGCGCGTGGGTCGCGATGGGGTCGGAGCACTTCCGCGCTCTCGGCGCTGAGCCGGTCGGCGTGATGGTGCTCCGGCGCGCGGACGCCGAGGACGCGGCGTGCTGCGACGCGATCGCCGGCGCCGACTGGATCTACTTCTCCGGCGGCCAGCCCGGCCACCTCGTGGACACGCTCGCGGGCTCGCGTTTCTGGGACGCGGTCCGCGCGCGGCTCCGCGACGGCGCCGTCCTCGCCGGCGCGAGCGCGGGCGCGATGATGCTCGGCGGACGGACCTTCGACCCCCGCGGACGCGACGCCGACGGCCTGCCCACGAGCATGGGCATCCGCGAGGGGCTGGGGGTCCTGCCGGAGGTGATCGTCGCCCCGCACTTCGACGCCATCCCGGAGGCGCGCTGGCGGCACTGGGCGGCGCTGCGGCGCGACGGGGACCGCGTCCTCGGCATCGACGAGGAAACCGCGCTCGTCGAGCAGCGGGCCGGCTGGAGCGTCCGCGGACGGGGCCGCGTGACGATCGTCGACCGCGGTGGCGCCGGCGTCGCGCACCCCAGCGGCGCTCGGCTCGACGGCCTCGCGCGCGTCGCCCTTCCCTAGACTGGACGTCGTGCGCAGCGACCGCCGGCGCCGCGTCGTCGTGACCGGCATCGGGATGATCACGCCGCTCGGTTCGACCGTCGAGACGACCTGGCAGGGCATCCTCGCCGGGCGGAGCGGGATCGGCCCGATCACGCGCTTCGACACGAGCGGGCTCGAGACGACCATCGCGGGCGAGGTCCGCGACTTCGACCCGACGCTCTACATGGATCGCAAGGAGATTCGCCGTGCGGACCGCTTCGCGCAGCTCGCCGTCGCGACCGCCGGCCAGGCCCTCGCCGACGCGTCGCTCGCGATCACGCCCGAGAACGCGCCGCGCGTCGGGGTTGCGTTCGGCTCGGGCATCGGCGGCGTGAGCACGCTCGTCGACAACATCCTCGCGCACGCGAAGGATCCTCGGAAGGTCTCGCCGTTCATGATCCCGATGATGATCATCGACATGGCCGCGGGCGAGATCGCGATGAAGTACGGCGCGAAAGGCTCGAACATGGCGCACGTGTCCGCATGCGCCTCGAGCGCGCACGCGATCGGCGAGGCCGCCGCGACGATCGGCCGCGGCCAGGCCGACGTCATGCTCGCGGGCGGGTCGGAGGCCGGGCTCATCAAGATCTCCATCGCCGCCTTCAACCAGGCGCGGGCGCTCTCGACCCGCAACGACGATCCGGCCGGAGCCTCGCGCCCGTTCGACCGCGACCGCGATGGCTTCGTCTTCAGCGAGGCGGCCGGCTGCCTGGTGCTGGAGGAGCTCGAGCACGCGCGCTCCCGCGGCGCGCGCATCATCGCCGAAGTGATCGGCCACGGCATGTCGGCGGACGCGTACCACATCACCGCGCCGGCGGAGGGCGCCGAGGGCGCGGTGCGCGCGATGCGCATGGCGATCGCGGACGCGGGCGTCGCCGCGAGCGACGTGGACTACATCAACGCGCACGGCACGTCGACCCAGGCGAACGACGGCTCCGAGACGGCGGCGATCAAGACCGTCTTCGGGAAGCACGCGTACGAGCTCGCGGTGTCCTCGACGAAGTCCATGACCGGCCACACCCTCGGCGCGGCCGGCGCGATCGAGGTGATCTTCTGCGTGCTCGCGATGCGCGACGGGATGCTTCCGCCCACGATCAACCAGCACACCCCCGACCCGGAGTGCGACCTCGACTACGTGCCGAACGCCGCGCGCGCCGCGCGCGTGGACGTGGCGATGTCAAACTCGATGGGCTTCGGCGGGCACAACGCGTCGCTCATCATGCGCGCGGGAGCACTCACGTAGCCGATCCGAAGAAGCTGCGCGCCGACGCGAACGCGCTCGTCACCGAGCTGCTCGCCCGTCTCGACGCGGGCGACGTCCGCGACCTCGAGGTCCGCCGCGGCGGCCTCCGGGTGAAGGTGAGCCGCGAGCTCGCGCCGGTGCCGCAGCCGTTGGTGCCCGCGCCGCAGCCGCGTCCCGTGGCGATCCCGGCCGCGCCGGCCGAGCCGGCGAGGATCGAGTACCCCACGGTGAACGCGCCGCTCACCGGCATCTTCTACCGGTCGGCCACGCCGCAGGCCGCGTCGTTCACGCAGGTGGGATCGATCGTGTCGCCCGGAGACGTCATCGGGCTCATCGAGGCGATGAAGCTCTTCAACGAGATCCGCTCGCAGGCCGCGGGCAAGGTGCGCCGGATCATGGCCGAGAACGGCCAGCTCGTGCGCGCCCACCAGCCGCTCATCGAGCTGGAGCCGCTGTGACCGAGCCGACGTGCGTCGTCTGCAAGCAGCCGCTCGGTGCGGGCGGGGTGCGCCTGCGCTACGAGGGGGCGCTCTACGCGTTCGACGGCGAGCGCTGCAAGCGCATCTTCCAGGAGAACCCCGACCGCTGGCTCGACGCCCACGGCGGCGTGCTCGACCAGCCGCGTTAGTGTCGTCCGCTCGCTCACTCGACCGTCTCTGGCGCAGCACGAGCGACGGCGACATCCTGTGCCCATGCGCACCGTCGTCGCCCTGACGGCCGCGGCGCTCGTCGTGGCGCTCGTCGTGCTCACGCTCGCGCCGGCGCCGCCCGTCGCCGAGCCGTCGCCGTCCGCAACGGAGGCCGCCGCCGCGACGCCATCCGTCGGCGCGAGCCCGAGCGCGTCGCCGACGCCGGCCGCGCGCCGCGCGATCACGGTGATCCCCGTGTCCGCCGTCCCGAGCGACCATCGCTACACCTTCGGCTGGGGCCGCGTCCTGCTCCTCGACCTCGAGGCGCGCCGTGCGCGCGAGGTCGTGCGGCTGGACGACCTGGCGCAGTCGCCGGATCAGGTCGTGGACGCGATGAGCGCTTCGCGCGACGGGAAGACGCTGGTGCTGCTCTTCAGCGTCACGCCGGAGCGCCGCGCGATCGTCCTCGTCCGGCCGGTCACCGGCGAGACGCGGACGCTCGTCGAGGGACCCGATCTCGAGGGGCCGCTGCTCTCGGATGACGGAGCGCGCCTCGCGTTCGCGCGGCGGTCGGACGACGCGGCGAGGAGCGGGATCTGGGTCCTCGACGTGACGGCGGCGGGCGCGGCAGCCGGCCGGCTCGTCGCCGGCGAGCCCGGACGCGGCGGACCACCGGCCAGCCCGCTGTCGTGGTCGCCGGATGGCCGCTCGCTCGTCGTGCGGGTGGGGCCCGCGGACGGCCCGCTGGTGGCGATCGTGGACGCCGCGGCCGGGGAGACGCGGTTCGACGCGGGCGGGCCCGGCTTCGCCGGCGGCCGGGCGGTGGTCGTGGGTCCGGGCTCCGGAGCGCGGTGGCGCGACGGACCTCTCCTGACCTGGACGACGGTCCGCGTGGCCGCGTACGACGTCGCGTCGGGCGCGACGCGCGTGCTCTACGAGCCTCCGGCGGGCCGGCGCATCGTGGGCGCCGCGGCGCGGCCGGGGTCGTCGGAGTACGCCGTGGTCGAGCGCGAGCTCGCCGCCGGTCCCGGCTCGCCGATCGCGATCTCGCTGCGCGGCGGCGCCGCGGGACCGCGACTCCTGGCCGAGAACGGCTTCATCGGCGCGGACCTGTGGTGGTCTGCCGACGGCGCGCACCTGTACACGACCGTCGGCGGAGACGACTCGACCGGCGCCGTGCGCGACCTCATCGGGCAGGGCGGGATGCCCTACTGCCTGCGCGGGGGCGAGCCGCCGAGCTGCACGTAGCGGCGGTCGCTGAAGACGAGCCTGGTCAGAGCCCGAGCAGCGTCACCGCCACCAGGGCGAGCGAGAGCGCCGACGCGACGACGGCGATGGCCGCGCCCGCGACGGACGAGAGGCGCCCGTTGCGCTGGTCGCCCATGACGCTCCGGTCGCCGGCGAGCCGCAGGATGAACGCGAGCACGATCGGCAGCAGCAGCCCCTGCACCGCCTGCGACACGAGGATGAACTGGATGAGCAGGCCCTCCGGAAAGAGCACGACCGCGACGCCGCCCGCGACGAGCAGCAGCGTGAAGAGCCCCATGAACACCGGCGCGTCGCCGAAGTCGTGGCTGATGCCGGACTCCCAGCCGAAGGCCTCGCAGATCGCGTAGCTCGTCGACAGCGGCATCACGAGCGCGGCGAGCATCGACGCGCCGAAGAGGCCGACGCCGAAGAGGAGCTCCGCGCCGCCGCCGGCGAGCGGCTCGAGCGCCCGCGCGGCGTCCGCGGCCCTCTCGACGAGGATCCCGTTCGGGAAGAGGACCGCGGCGGTCACGACGACCATGAAGAGCCCGTTCAGGCCGGTGAGGACCGCGCCCATGAGCACGTCGACCCGGGTGAACCGGTACGCGTCGCGGTCGATGCCCTTGTCGACGATCGACGCCTGTATGTAGAACTGCATGTACGGTGTGATCGTCGTCCCGACGAGCGCGACCGCCGCGACGAGCGCGCCCTGCGCCGACGGCAGCGTCGGCACGACGAGCCCCTGCAGCGCGGCCGACCAGTCCGGCCGCACGACGAACGCGGCGACCGGGTAGGCGAGGAAGGCCAGCACGAGCACGAACAGCGCGCGCTCGACGACGCGGTAGGTGAAGAACACGACCAGCACCCAGATGACGAGCCCGGCGATCGGGACCGAGACGATGGAGGGGACGCCGAGCAGCCCGAGGCTCGCGGCGACGCCCGCGTACTCCGCGGCGACGTTCACTCCGTTCGCGACGAGCAGCGCGGCCATCGCCAGGATCGTCCAGCGCACGCCGAAGCGCTCGCGGATGAGGTCGGAGAGCCCCTTGCCGGTGACCGCGCCCATGCGCGCGCACATCTCCTGGATGACGACGAGACCGACCGTGGAGACGAGCAGCAGCCACAGCAGCGCGTAGCCGTAGCGCGCGCCGACGGCCGAGTAGGTCGTGACGCCGCCGGCGTCGTTGCCGGCGAATCCGGTGATGATGCCCGGCCCCATGACGGCGAGGAACGCGAGCAGCGTGGCGCGGCGGCCACGGGCGGTCTGGCGGACCGTCGTCCCCACGCCGCCGATCACCGCGCGATCGACCGGAGCGACCTCTTCTTCCAGCCGCGCGGGAGCATGAGCTCGACGACGTCGTCGATCGTGACGGTGCCGATGAGCCTGCGCCGCGCGTCGACGACGGGCAGGGCGAGCAGGTCGTACTTCGCGATGAGCGAGGCGACCTCCTCCTTGGGCGTGGTGGCCTCCACCTTGAGCACGTGCGGGTTCATGACCTGCGCGAGCCGCTCGTCCGGCTTCGCCACGACGAGGTCACGCAGCGACACGACGCCCTCGAGGCGCCCCTCGGCGTCGACGACGTAGAGGTAGTACGCGAGCTCGGGATCGGGCTTCAGCGCGCGCAGGCGCTCGATGGCCTGCGCGGCCGTCTGCTCGGCGGCGAGCGAGACGACGTCCGTGGTCATGATCCCGCCGGCGGAGTCCTCGGGGTAGGTGAGGAGCTCCTCGACGTCCTCGGCCTCCTCCTTCTCCATGAGGTCGACGAGCTCCTCGCGGCGCTCTTCGGAAAGGTCCTGGAGCAGATCGGCGGCCTCGTCCGGCGCCATCTCCTCGAGGATGTCGGCGGCGCGCTCCTCGGTGAGGTCGCTGATGATCGCGGCCTGCATCTCGGGCTCGACCTCCTGGAGCGCCTCGGCGGCGGTCTCGACGTCGAGCTGCTCGAACACCGCCCGGCGCTCGTCGGCGGCCATCTCCTCGACGATGTCCGCGATGTCCGCGGGGTGGAGAAGCGCGAGCTTCGTGCGCGGGACGGTGACGCGGACGTTCGCCTCGGGCGCGTCGAGCGGCTCCACCAGGTGCCACGGGATGATCCCGCGCGGGAGCTTGCGCCCCGCGATGCGCACGACGCGCTCGGCGAGGGGTTCGGCGCCCACGCGCCGCAGCAGCCCGCGCAGCCCGACGTCCGCGCCGACCAGCCGCAGCTGTCCGTCCACGTCGGAGAGCTGGAGGTCGTTCACGCGCACGATCTTCGCGCCGTGCGTGTCGACGACCTGTTTGTCGAGCAGGTCGCGCGCCAGGCGCAGGGCCTCGGGCGGGAGCGCCGCGTCCTGGAGCGAGTCGAGCCGGGCGCGCAGGCGCAGGTGCCCGATCTCCTGCGCGAGGTCGCTCCAGCGGAGCACCCGCTCGCCGGCGCCGGTGGCGAGGATCGCCCACTGGATGGCGGGGAACTGCCCCTGCGGGACCACGGCCAGGTCCTTCAGGGTCCCGACCTCGTTCCCGTTGGGCTCGATGACGCGGCGGTGCTGAATCTCGGAGAGGTACGGCATCGGTCGTTCGGGCGCAAGGGTACCGCTCTTCGCGCTCGTCTCCTCGGCCGTGATGTGGGACAATCAAGACCCATGTCGCCATCCGCCGACGCCGGACTGCGTGTCCGCGCCTTCGCCGACCAGGCCGTGGCCGCGGCGCTCGACGCCGACTGGCCCCGCGCCGCCGAGCTCAACGGCAAGATCCTGGAGACCGCGCCCGACGACGTCGAGGCGCGAAACCGGCTGGGCCGCGCGCTCCTCGAGCAGGCCAGGCTGGACGAGGCCAGGGCCGCGTTCGCCGAGGTGCTGAAGGCGGAGCCCTACAACGCGATCGCCCTCCGCGGCCTGCAGCGCGTCACGACGCTGCTCGAGCACAAGGCCAAGGCCGTCGCGACCGCCACCAAGACCCAGCCCCGCCTCTTCATCGAGGACATGGGCAAGACCGGCATCCTGCGGCTCATCAACCCGGCGCCGCCGCACATCCTCTCGCGGTACAGCCCCGGCGCCGAGTGCGAGCTGCGCGAGCAGGAGGGCCTGCTCGCCGTCCACGCGAGCGACGGTGCGCTCGTCGGCTTTCTCGAGCCGAAGGTCGGGCGCCGGCTCATCGACCTCATCCGGACGGGCAACCGGTACGTCGTCGCGCTGGTGAGTAACGACACGCAGAACGCCCGCGTTGCCATCCGTGAGGTCTTCCAGAGCGCCGACAACGCCAGCCGGATCTCGTTCCCCGGGCACCACCGGCCGGCGGAGACCAAGGAGCGCGCCTACATCAAGGGGAACTTCTTCCGGTTCGGTGCCGAGGTGGACGACGAGTCCGAGCTCGGCGAGGCCGGCGAGGAAGGGGAAGAGGCCGCGTCGCCCGGCGAGGAGCTGCTCGAGGAGGCCGAGTCGGCGGAGGAGCCGCTGGCCGTCGAGAGCGACGAGGACGACGCGGAGGACGGCGAGGACGAGTAAGGGGTGAGCTGAGTGAGGCGGCGAGGTTGGGGAGCGGCACCGGCGGTCCCACTCCTCGCGCTCGTCGTCGCTCTTCTCGTGGCGGTCTCGTGCTCGCCCGCGCCGTCCCGACGGATCCCGGCGACGGACATCGCCGACGCGCGCCCCTTCGCGCGCTCCATCGCCGACGTCCTCATGACGTTCTCCGCCTACGACTACGCGGTCGTCGGCGGCCTCACCGACGCCGGTGTCCGCGTGGTGAGCCCGGACCGTTACGCGCAGGTCGTGCGCGTGCAGGCCCAGGCCATCGCGGACGAGACCACCAAGATCGTCGCCAGCACCGCGAGCGCGGCCGGACCGGTGCGCGACCGGCTCGTCACGCTCGCCGACGCCATCGGTGATCTGCGCACCGACGCGCTCCTGTACGCCGATGGGCGGGATCCGGAGCTCCTCGCGCGCGTGTTCGCCGACATCGAGCGCGGATGGACCCTGCTGCGCGAGCTCGACGCGCTGCTCAAGGACGACGCGGCACTCGACGCGGCCATCGCACGCGGCACCTCGTTCAAGGCGGTCGTCCAGGCCTCGCCGCGCTTCGTGCTCACCGTCGGCCCGTTCGGCTCGGAAGCCGAGGCCGCCGCGGCGGCTCCGAAGGTCGGCGTGGGCGCCGTCGCCGCGACGGTCGCGCCGTTCGTCGTCCGCGCCACGTTCGAGGACAGGGCGAAGGCCGACGCCGCCGCCGCCGCCCTCGGCGCGCAGCGGCTCACCGGCATCGTGACCCAGGAGCTGGCGTACGGCTTCCAGCGCGGCGGCGCGACGCCCGACGCGGAGCTGTGGCGCGAGCCGGCGCGGATCATCGACACCACCGCCAAGTCGCGCAAGATCGCGCTGTCCGACGACGGCGGCTGGGTCGTCACCGGCTCCGACGACGGCTGGGCCGTGGTCTTCGACCCGCAGAACCGGCAGACGGCCATGCCGCTCATGCCCGCGGGCATGTCGGCGCTCGGCATCGACGACGACGGGAAGTTCTTCGTCGCCGGCGGGCAGAAGCTCGCGTTCTTCTTCCTTCCCGCGGGCCCGTTCCTCGGGCAGAGCGTGCGGCTCAACAACGTCATCAGCCAGCTCATCTTCGTGCCCGGCGTCGTCGACCGCGGCTCGCGCGCGTTCATCGCGATCTCCCAGGGACCGACCGGCGACGACGCCGGCGGCCCGGGCGTCATCGCCGGGCGGGCGCCCGACGGCGCGCTGCTCGGCGCGCCGTTCCCGATCTCGGTCGCGGGCTCAGGGGCCTGGGCCGGCGCGACGGACGACGGCTGGCTGTACTACGCCTCGACCATCGACGGTGCCCTCGAGGTCCGCACCTTCCGCGTCCGCTACGACCGGCAGCCGCGGGGCGTCATCCGCGTGCCGGGGCGCGCGCGCGGCTTCACCATCGACCGCCTGGGCCGCTACGCCGTCGCCATCACCGACCAGGGCACGTTCCGCTTCCTGCCGCGGTCGGCCGACCCGACGAAGACGCTCACCCGCCTGGGCGACCCGGTGATGGACGCGCAGTTCGCCGCGGACGGGACGCTCTACCTGCTCGACAAGAAGACGATCACGCAGGTGTCGCCCGAGGGCGCCGTCTCGTGGACCAGCCCGCTCCTGGACGGCCGCCGCATGGTCGTGGGCCGCCGCGCGGTGGTGCTCGACGGCACCGAGAAGCTGGTGTCGTTCGTCCCCGCCGACGGCCGGCCCGACCCGCTCGCGCCGGTCGGGACGATCCAGGACCTCACCGTCTCGCGTGACGGGAGCTGGGTCGGGGTGATCGCGGACGCCTGGAGGGCCGTACTCTTCAGGCTGCAATGAGCCTGCACGGTCTCGCTCGGCCGTGAGCACACCGCGCGAGCGCGTCCTGTCGTTCACACCGATCGAGACGACGCCGCTCCCGCGGCCCCTCCACCGCTTCGGCCCGGCCTTTCCGCTCGCGCTCGCCGACACGTTCGTGAACGCCTACGCGGGCGAGCGCGGCGTCGTGCTCGACCCGCTCGCGTACCCCTGGTCCGCCGCCGACGCGGCCGAGCGCTGCGGCCGCCGCGGCGTCGCGCGGTCGCGCGAGCCGCTGGGGGAGTGGGCGCGAGCGGCGGTCGCGGCCGCGCCGAGCGGCGAGGAGATCCTCGCCGCGCTCGAGCGCGTCGCCGAGAGCGCGCTCGTCGGCACGCCGCACCGCGTGGCGATGCGCGAGCTGTACGGCTCGCGCTGCGCGACCTGCCGCGCGCCCGTCGTCGTCGAGGCGTTCCTCTGGGACCGCGACGCGCCCGTCCCGAGCAAGAAGGCCTTCCGCTGCGGGGTGTGCGCGCGCGACGGGCGGGCGCTGCTCATCGAGCCGACCGATGCGGAGGACGAGGAGCGCACGCGCCGCCTCGAGCCGCGGGGAATGGCGTACTGGCAGCTCGTGGAGCGCTTCGGCGCCGACCCCGCGCTCGCCGCGCTCGGCGAGTCCGTCGGGGCGCTCTACACGCCGCGCAACATCACCGCGCTCATGGCGACCCTCCGCGGCGTCGAGACCGCGGTCGATCACGACGGGGCGCGCGCGATGCTGCGGCTCTGCCTCCTCGAGACGATCGTCTCGGGCAGCCGCCTGAACGCCGTCGCGGGACACGGCGCGGGGCTGCGCATCGAGAAGGGACGCGCGCGCGGAGGCCACGCGTCGCAGACGCGCGAGCTGAACGTCTGGCTCGAGTACGAGCGCACCGTCCGCGAGCTCGTCGCCTGGCTCGACCGCGCCGGCCCGCGAACGCGCGCGCCGCTCGACGCCGCCGAAGCGCCGGCCGACCTCGTCCTGTGCCAGGCCCCGGTCGAGGACCTCCTCGGCGGCTGGTACACGGTCGCGTCCGCGCTGCTGCTCGGTCCGAAGACGCTCCGGCCCGTCGAGAGCGGCGAGGGACGCCTGGCGTCGCGCGAGCGCATCCTGCGGCAGCTGCGCGCCGCGCTCATGGACGCGCACCGCGCGTCGCGCGACGATGCCGCGGCGGTCGTGTACGTCCCGCACGCCGACGCGCCGACCGTCGCCGCGGCGGTGCTCGCGGCCGTGGGGGCCGGCTACCGCCTGCGCACGATCCTCTACCAGCGCGACGCGCTCCCGGGCGCGCTCGGCGCCGGCGCCGCGGCCGCCACCTGCGACTTCGACCGCGACGTGCGGCTGCTGCGCGACCAGACCGCCGCCGACGGCGCCGCCATCGAGCACGCGATGCGCGGCGGCGTCCGCGACGCGTTCCTCGCGCGCGGCGAGCCGGTCGGCGAGGACCTCGCCGCCGTCGCGGCGCTCCAGTCGCTCGCGGCGGAGGGCCTGCTCGCGCCGCTCGCGCTGGCGCGCGCCGGCGGCGTCTCCGAGCTCGAGCTGTTCCTCGATCACCTCCGCTCCGCGCTCGCCGACGGACGGCGCGACCACCTGGTGAAGGTCGCGCTCTCCGACGAGGCCGCGGACGTCGCCTACGCGGTCGAGGAGCCGCACGAGGTCGCGCCGCTCGACGACCGGGTCGAGTGGGCGGTGTGGGGTGTGCTCTCGGCCGCGCGCGGCGTGGAGACGCCCGCGCTCCTGCGGCGGACCTACGCGCTCTTCCGCGGCATCGAGACCCCCGAGCGCGAGCTCGTGGAGCGCTGCGTCGCGTCGTACGGCGAGCAGACCGACGACGGCCGCTGGCGCCTGCGCGACGCCGACGACCTGCGCGCGCGACAGCAGGCGCAGGCGCGGCTCGTCGCCGAGCTGGTCGACGCGGGGCATCGGCTCGGGTTCAAGGTGCACGTCGGCCGCGACCTCCAGCGGCGTGCCGTGCCGCCGGCCCACGCCGACCGCGGGCGCACGCTCGTCGATCTCATGACCGACGCCGAGCGCCTCGCGGGCCCGGCGCGCGGCGTCCGCGGTCCCGCGGAGGCGCTCGAGTTCGTCGACTGCGTCTGGTACGACCGGGGGCGGATGGTCTTCCTCTGGCAGGTCGAGTGGACGGCGCGCCTGCACCGGAGCGTCGTCTCGCTCGGAGAGAGCATCCCCGACGACGACCGGGTGTTCCGGTTCCTCGCGCTGGCGGACGAGCGGACGGCCCTGGCGAGGGAGAAGCTCGCCCGCGCCCCCGGGCTGGCCGAGGTCGTTCGACGCCGGGGCTGGCGATTCGTAAAGTGGGAGCCACTCCGGCGCTACCTCGCCGACACCGAGGCGGGGCTGGAGGGCCTGGAGCCCGTCCTCGGCCTCGAACCTGCCGTGGAACAATCGGGGCAGCAGCTCGCGTTCAAGTGGTGAGAGCCTGGAGGGTGAGATGACAAAGCCGACCGTGGTGAGCGACGCGACCTTCGAGCAGGAGGTCCTGAAGTCGGACACCCCCGTGCTCGTCGACTTCTGGGCGACCTGGTGCGGCCCCTGCCGCATGGTCGCGCCGGTGCTCGAGGAGATCGCGAACGAGCAGACCGGGAAGGTCCGGATCGCGAAGCTCGACGTGGACGCGAACCCCGTCACCGCCGGCCGCTTCGGCGTCCGCGCCATCCCGACGCTGATCCTCTTCAAGAACGGACGCGAGGCCCAGCGCCTCGTGGGCTACATGCCGAAGGAGCGCCTGCTCCAGCAGATCAACCCGCACATCACCGCCGCGGCGTAGCCCCGCACGGGCCTTCCCCCGCGGGCGGCGGGGCGCGGCCACGCGCGGGCTGAGCGGGAACGCCTGACCCGATCGGAGCGTCGGGCCCCTCCGACGTGGGTGGTCCGGCACTGTGGCGAGCGCGCCTCGCGGTCCACGCTCGGATGGGGAGGTGCGCAATGGATCTCGATCGCAAGCTCGTCCGCTACGCCGGCGCCGCCATGGCGGCGGCGATGGCGGTCATCTACTACCTCATCGGCGCGGGCGTCCTCACCGTCGTCACGCCGACGGGCGAGGAGGACGGCCTGCTCGTCTTCGGCATCCTGGCCGGCACGGCCTTCGCGGCCGGCGCCGCGCTCCTGCTCATATTCGACGCCCGGATCCTGTGGATCGCCGGAGCGCTGTTCCAGGTGCTCGTCGTGCTCATGTACATCGCGGTCGCGCCGCAGCGCGACCCCCACTTCGAGGTCTGGGGGATCACGCTCCGGCTCATCCAGATCCCGCTCATCGCCGGACTCCTGTACCTCGCGATCCGCGCGCCGCACCCGTCCCCGCGCGCGACGCGTGCCGGAGCCGGGGCATGAGGATCCTCGTCGCGTACGAGTCCCGGTACGGAGCGACCGAGGGGATCGCTCGGCGCATCGGCGAGGTCCTCATCCAGCAGGGGCTCAGCGCCGACGTCGTGCGGGCCCGCGACGCTCGTAGCGTCGAGGGCTACGACGCGTTCGTCATCGGGAGCGCCGTGTTCATCGGCTCGTGGATGCGCGAAGCCGTGGACTTCGTGAAGCGCAACGCGCCCGCGCTCGCGGCCCGCCCGGCGTGGCTCTTCAGCAGCGGCCCGATCGGCGACGAGAAGGTCGATCCGCGGGGTCGCGACGTGAAGGAGAGCGCGGTCCCGAAGACGATCGCCGAGCTCCAGAAGCTCCTCGCGCCGCGCGGGCACGCGGTCTTCTTCGGCGCGCTCGACCGGAAGAAGCTGCGCCTCCCGGACTCCCTCATCATGGGTATGCCGGCGTTCGCGAAGTACGACGGCGACTTCCGCGACTGGGACGACATCACCGGCTGGGCGGAGATGGTGGCGGGCGAGCTGGCGCCGGTGGCCGCGGCGAGCACCCTCGAGCCCTGACGTTCGGTGGCCCGGTCTCCGGCCACGACCCCTGACGGTGCATACCACGAGGTCATTTTACGGCGCATAATGACGGCGACGTGACAGTGCCCACGTATCGTCGCGTCCTCGCACCGCCCCGCTCGAGCTTCTTCCTCTTCGGCGTGCGCGGCGTCGGGAAGACGACCTGGGTCCGGCGGACCTTCGCCGATGCGCACATCGTCGACCTCCTCGACGACGCGACCTACCAGCGGTTGCTGGCCGCTCCCGGCGAGCTGCCTCTGGAGCTCAGGGACGTGGCGCGGGAGCGCTGGGTCGTCTTGGACGAGGTGCAGCGCGTCCCGGAGATGCTGAACGAGGTCCAGCGTGCGATCGAGGGCGAGCGGCGCCGGTTCGCGCTCCTCGGGTCGAGCGCGCGGAAGCTGAAGACGCCCGGCACGAACCTCCTCGGCGGACGCGCCATCGTGCGCACCATGTATCCGCTCGTGCCCGCCGAGCTCGGACGTGACTTCGACCTCGAGCGCGTCCTGCGCTATGGCAGCGTCCCGGTGGTGTGGAGCGCGGACGATCCGCGGGCGACGCTGGAGGCGTACGTGAACGTCTACATCCGTGAGGAGGTGCGAGCCGAGGCTCTCGTTCGCAACCTTCCCGCCTTCCTCCGCTTCCTCCCGGTCGCCGCGCTCTTCCATGGACAGGTGATCAACGTCGCGGGGCTCGCGCGCGACGCGGAGGCCTCGCGCACGACCGTGGAGGGATACCTCGGCATCCTCGAGGACACGCTCCTCGCAACGACCGTACCCGCGTTCGAGGCCCGCCTCCGCGTCCGCGAGCGAAAGCATCCGAAGCTCTACTGGGTCGACCCCGGCATCGTCCGCGCCGCGAAGCGCGACCTCGGCACGGTCGGTGCCGAGGAGCGTGGACCGCTCCTCGAGGGCCTCGTGCTTACCCTCCTGCGCGCCCGCCGCGAGGTCGACGCGGAGCTCTACGACGAGGTCATGTACTGGTCCCCCGCCGAGGCTCGGACGATCGAGGTCGACTTCCTCCTGCGTCGCGGCCGGGAGCACATCGCGATCGAGGTGAAGGCGTCGCGGCGTTTCGCGAGTGAGCGGCTCGTCGGGCTCCGCGCGATCGCGGACCTGCCACGGCTCGCACGGCGCGTCCTCGTCTACCTCGGGCAGGCGTCGCTCAAGACTGAAGACGGGATCGAGGTCTGGCCGTTCGAGCGCTTCGCGCGCGCCGTGGCCGACCGGGCGCTCTGGCCGTGAGGAGGCGCCGGTGTTTCAGACGGTGTCCTTACGTCGAGATTCCTCTCCTGAGGTCTCAGGCGGTCGCCTGCCGTGTCCGAGGACTGTGGTGAGAACTGTGGTCAGTGGAGAGGGGCGGAGTCGCCCGTTCAGGCGCGATGACTCGCTGCGAGTCGAGCGCGCCTTACGAGTTCCGCCGTCGAGCGCGCGAGCCGGGCTGCGGCCCAACGGGTGTCCGCAGCAGCCGCGCGAGCTGCTCGAGCTGGCGAGACGTCGTGAGCAGGATGCCGTGCGTCCGCGCGAGCGCGATCGCCTTGTCCTCGAAGCCAGCGTCAGAGACGAACCAGCGCTGAGCGATCCTGAACCCACGCGTCCGCCGGAAGAACTCCGTCTTCTCCCAGAAGTCGTGCATCGCGCGGCCGGTGACGGCATGACGGCGGTGCTTCGCCTCTCCGAGCCACACATCGGGCCCCGCGATGTAGAGATCCAGCTGGACGCTCTTGCCTTTCTGAAGCGCGATGCCAGTGCGGTCCACGTCCTCGATCGCCGATGAGGGCGCACTGACCTTCGGCAGGCGGACATCCGAGTCCTGCCCGAAGAGTCGGCCGGGGACGGTGAGGCCGTCGAAGCGGTTCGCGACATCCCGGACGCGGGACTCGAAGCCCGAGCCGCGCTCCTCCGCCATCCGGAGGATCTGCTCGGAGAGGAGGCTCAGGATCCGCGGCGGAACGGGTGTCGCCGCGCCGGGCGTCCACAGCTCGCGTCCCTGGAGCCAGACGCCGACCACGGGGTTGGCGAAGGCGTAGGTGCGGGTCTGCTCGTCGCGGACCAGGAAGTCGAGGTCTTCCAGCCGTGCGAGCGGGGCGACGACGTTCGACGACGCGACGCCAGCGAGCTCCGCAATGCGTGCTTGCGTCGCCTGCCGTGGCCCGAGGCGCGCGACCGCGTCCACGATTCGCTTGACGGTGTCGGCTCCAGCCGTAGCGGCGCCGTAGTCGGCCTCGGCGATCGCGTTCAGGTATCCGTCGCGCTCGAATGCCTCGATCGCGAACGCCTCGGAGACAAGCTCGATGCTGACGCGCCGCTTGCTCGTCGCCGCGATGCTCGCGGTGCGTTCGGCAAGGTGCGTCGCCGCAGCCGGATGGCCGCGCGTGAGGGCGTACACGCGCTCCACCGCTTCCACAGGCGGACGCCGGTTGCGCCACAGCTGTTCGACGAGCGTGCGCGTGTCGTCTCGGTCGAAGGACCGGAGATGCATCACCCGCACGCGTCCATGCATCGGTCGGCGCGGACGTCCGTCGCGCTCAGGCGCTTCGCGGAACGTCGCGTCCATGACTCGACGAGCGGAGCCCGCGAAGACGAATCGTGAGCGGGACCTATCGCCGACCTCGCGAAAGAGCGCCTCGAACGGCGTCGGCTTCTCGTCAGGCCCCGCGAACCACGACTGGCACTCGTCGAAGAAGACAATGGGGTTCTTCCCATAGGCGTCGAAGATCTGGTCCATCAGCAGTAGGCCTTCCCTCAGCACATCGACTGCGTCTCGTCGCACCGCGCCGGCAACGTGCGCTCGCACGCGCTCGAGCGTCGCTGCGTCGAGTCGTCCCGCGCCGATGATGAGGACGTCGTCGAGCGTCGCCGCCGCTGCCGCATGCGCTCGCTGGCCTGAGGCCTCACCGACGACGGCGGCCATCAGTCGCAGCGCGAGCTTCTCGGACTTGCCGTCCGTCGCTTCGACATCCACGTACGGGAGCAGCTCCCGCTTCTGCCGCCGGCGGAACTCCGTGATGAGCCACGACTTGCCCATCCGGCGCGATGAGATGATGGCCCGGTGACGGGCGGCGCTCGGCGGATGCTGCAGGAAGTCCTTCAGCTCCGCGAGCTCCTGGCGCCGGTCGATGAACGTCATCCGTGCAATATCCTATGAGGATACATACTATCGTTCGCCATAGGAATTTGCACAAGCCAGTGAGTCCGAGGGGAGGGCCGGCTGGAAGAGCCGCGGCATGTGGCGGCACGTGCCGATAGACTCGACGTGGATTCCCTTGGGAATCCGCTGGAGAGTGCGAGGCATCCGGTGATGTCCTCGGTCTTCAAAACCGCTGACGGGGCGCGTGCGTTCCGTGGTGGGTTCGACTCCCATGCACTCTCGCAGCGGTGTGACCGCCGTCACGGCGGCGCCGGCCTCGCGGGCGCACACTCGATGGCACGTGACCGCCGAGAAGCGGCAGCTCGCCCCACAGCTCCAGACCGAGGCGCTCGACGAAGCCGCCGCCGTCGAGCCCGGCCGCACCTCCGCGCTCGCGGCGCTGGCGTACCGCGACTTCCGTCTCTTCTGGTTCGGCCTCCTCGTCTCGAACATCGGCTCGTGGATGCAGATCTACGGCCTGGGCTGGCTGGTCGTGCAGCTCGCCATCGCCGACGGCACGCCGAGCCTCGGTCCCCTCTACCTCGGACTCGTCGGCCTCGCGCGCGCCGTCCCGGGGATCGTCTTCGGCCTCCTCGGCGGCGCCATCGCCGACCGCACCGACCGCCGGCGACTCCTCCTCGTCACGCAGTCGAGCGCGGCGGTCGTCGCCGGCATCCTCGCGGCGCTCACGATCAGCGGGCGCATCACGATCGCCGAGGTCGTGCTGCTCAGCGCGCTCAACTCCATCGTCTTCTCGTTCGACGCGCCGACGCGGCAGGCGATGGTCCCGCGTCTCGTCTCCGAGCGCGAGCTCATGAGCGCGATCGGCCTCAACTCCGCCGCGTTCAACGGCGCGACGCTCGTCGGTCCGCTCGTCGGCGGCGTGCTCATCGTCCCGTTCGGCGTCGGCGGGCTCATGCTGGTGAACTCGATCAGCTACCTGGCCGTCGTGCTCGCGCTCCTCGTGATCTCGCCGCAGCCGGTCCGCGAGCGGGGCCGCGAGGTCCCGGTGCTCGATGCGATCCGCGAGGGCATCGGCTACATCCGCCGCGAGCCTGTGCTGCGCTGGGTCGTCGTGCTGGCGATCGCGACCGCGTTGTTCACGCGTCCGTACATCCAGCTGCTGCCCGCCGAGGCGCAGTCCCTCGGCGTCGGCGCGGTCGAGCTCTCGTACCTCCTCGCCGCGTCGGGTGCCGGCGCGCTCACCGGCGCGCTCGTCACCGCCTCGCTCGGCGCGTGGCGCCGCCGCGGTCTGCTGCTCCTCGGCGCGGTCGTCGCGCACGGCGCGTTCCTCTCGCTCTTCGCCGTGCAGCGGACGGTCGTCGGCGCGATGCTGTCCGTCGGACTCACCGGGCTCGCGGTGATGGTCTTCCTCGGCATGGCGAACACGCTCATGCAGACCCGCACGCCCGATCACATGCGCGGCCGCGCGATGAGCGTGTATACGATGATCTTCATCGGCTTCATGCCGCTCGGGCAGATGCTGCTCGGCTCGATCGGCACGCTCGCCGGGATCAGCAGCGCGCTCCTCGCCGGCGGCCTGCTCGTCGTGTCGGTCGCGGCGCTCGTCGCGCTGCGCGTGCCGGCCCTGCGTGAGGCGACCTCCGAGGAGCCGCGCGCTCCTGGCGCGCCCATTCCTGGTCCCGGTTGACGCCCTCGCGGGGCCTCCTTATGTTCTAGAACGGATGTTCTAGGAGGCCCCGGAGGCCGGGCTGGGGCAGGCAGGGGAGCACCGTGGGAGCACCAGCACTCGCCGAGGCCGTCGCGCGGATCGAGACCCGCTACGGGACGCGCGCGGTGGTCCGCGGCGACGTCGCCCGCCGCCAGGACGGCGAGCGGCGCATCGAGACGCGCACCGCGCTCGACGCCGTCACCGGCGGGGGTCTCCGCGCGGGGGAGCCGCTCGCGTTCGTCGGCCCGGCGACGGCGGGGAAGGCCGCGCTCGCGCTGCGCGTGGCGGCCGCGGCCCAGCGCGAAGGCGGCATGGCGGCGTGGATCGATCCCTCCGCGTCGTTCGACCCGCGCGCCGCCCTTCGCGCGGGCGTCGACCTCGATCGCCTCGTCGTCGTGCGCGCGCGCGGCGCCGGCGAGCTGCTCCTCGCCGGGTCCGCCGTGCTGCGCTGCGAGGGGTTCCGGCTCGCGGTCGTGGATCTCGGACCCGCGTTCTGTTCGCCCGTCGGCCTCGACGACCTCGCGCCGCTGCTGCCGGCCGTGCGCGGCTCGCCCGCGGCGCTGCTCGTCGTCGCCGAGCGGCGCGGTGCGCGCCTCGCGCTGCCGCTCGTGCGGGTCGAGCCGGTCGGCTGGCGCACACGCTTCGGCCGCACCGTCGGCTGGTCGTTCGCGGCGGGGTCGGCGCTTCCCGCCGAGCGCGCGCTCTTCTCCGTCGACGCGCTCGACGCGCCGCCCACGGACACGCTCGCTTCGCTCGCTGAACCGGGGCCCCTCCCCCCGGGACGCAGCGAGCTCGATGCCGCGCTGGAGCGGGCGTCATGAAGGCGAGTGGCGCATGATCGCCGCGGTCGTCGCGCGCGACGCGAGCGACGCGGCGCACGCACGCGCGCTCGCCACGCTGCGCGCGCTCCTGCCGCACGTCGGCGTGCACGCGCCGGGCGTGTACCTCTGCGATCTCGCCGGCACCGAGCGCGTGCTCGGCGCCCCCTCGCGCGTCGCGCGGCGCATCATCGAGCGGCTCGCACGCGTGCGCGCGCCCGCGTCGGTGGCGGTCGCGGCAACGCCCTTCGCCGCGCGCGTCGCCGCGGAGCGCACCGGCGACGGCGAGGTGCGCCTCGTCGCCGACGCGCGCGAGCACCTCGCGCCGCTGCCGCTCGAGGTGCTCCCGCTCGATCCCGCGCTCGTCGACGAGCTCGGGCTGCTCGGGCTGCGCAGCGTCGGCGACTTCGCCGCGCTCCCGCGCGGGAGCGTGTTCGAGCGCTTCGGCCGCGGCGCGGCCCGGGCGCACGCGCTCGCGCGCGCCGAGGACGAGGAGCGCGTCCGCGCCGACGCGCCGCCGCGGCGCATCCGCGCGCGGCGCGTCTGGGAGGACCCGCTCGCGTCGCGCGAGCAGCTCGTGTTCGCGCTGCGCACGGCGATCGACGAGGTCGCGGCCGCGCTCGCGGCCGACGGTCTCGCCGCGCTGCGGCTCGGGGTGCGGCTCGAGCGCGAGGGAGCGGAGCCGCTGCGGCTCGAGCGCGCGATCCTCCCGCCCGCGCGCGAGCCCGCGGCGCTGCTGCGCTCGCTGCGCTGGGCGCTCGAGGAGCGCGCGCACCTCGGGCGCGTCGTCGGCTGCGCGGTCGAGGCGCTCGAGGCCGAGCCCGCGCGCGGCAGGCAGCTCGGGCTCTTCGCCGCCGACGGCGCGCGCTGGGAGGAGGCCGTCGCGAGCGCGCGCTACCTGCGCGAGCGCCTCGGGCCGGGGCGCGTGCTGCGCGCGCGCGTCACGGACGCCGGCGCGCGGCTGCCGGAGCGGGCCGCGGAGTGGAAAGAGGTCATCTCGTGACCCGCCTGTTCGCCGAGCCGATCCCCGCGCGCCTGGTGTGGGACGAGGGCGAGCTCACGCTCCTCCAGGTCGCCGACCGCCGCTTCCCGATCGTCGAGGTGCTGCGCCGCTGGCGCGTCGAGGCGGAGTGGTGGAAGGGCGGCCCCGCGCGCGACTACCTCACGCTGCGCACCGCGGACGGGATGATCTGCGACGTGTACACCGACCGCGGCACGGGGGCGTCCTGGCTGCAGCGCGTCATGGACTGACGCCGTAGATTCCACTCCGTGGGGAGCACGCCGCGTCTCGACGATGCAGGGGCCGTCGCGGCGCTGCGCGACGTCCTCGACCGCGCGCCGTACACGGCCGAGGCCATCCGCGCCGCCCTCGGCACCGAAGAGGACATCATGTCGCGCGTCCGCGACATCCCGGTCCACCTGCGCCGCCTCCGGGACCGGGGCGCGTTCGGCGCGCTGCTCCGGCTCTTCCTGCTCAACGTGCCGACGAGCGCCGACGAGATCGCCCCCGCGCTCGCGCCGCTCACGCTCGAGGCGGCGCGGCGTATGGGCCTGCTCTCCGTCGTCGACGGCATCGCCCAGCCGCACATCCGGCTCGTGCCGCACGACGAGCTCGTCATCGCGTCGGACCCGCGGCTGCGGCCCGGGGAATCCGCGCCGCACGACCACGTCCCGGGGGTCCACCGCCCCTCGGTGACGCTCGCGCACCTCACCGTACGCCGGCCGGTGGAGCGCGCGCTCGACCTCGGCACCGGGAACGGCATCGAGGCGATCCTGATGGCGAAGCACGCCCGCCACGTCGTGGGAAGCGACGTGAACGCGCGCGCGATCGGATTCGCGCGCTTCAACGGGCTCCTCAATCGCCGTCCGGACATCGACTGGCGCGTCGGGTCGTGGTTCGAGCCCATGCGCGACGAGCGCTTCGACCTCATCACCTGCAACCCGCCGTACGTGATCTCGCCCGCGACGCAGTACGTCTACCGCGACAGCGGGATGGAGGGCGACAGCATCTCCGAGCAGGTCGTCCGCGAGGTCGCCGCGCACCTCGCCGACGACGGGTTCGGCACGATCACGGTGAGCTGGGCCACGACGAAGGACGACACCGAGGCGAGCGCCGTCCGCCGCTGGGTCGCCGGCACCGGCTGCGACGCGTGGGTCCTCCACTACCGCACCGAGGACCCGCTCACCACCGCGAAGGCCTGGAACGAGCACGACGCGACGGACGCCGAGGCGTATGGCCGGATCCTCGACGAGTGGCTCGCGTACTACGAGCGCCTCGGGATCGAGGCGATCGCCTACGGCGCCGTCGTGCTCCACCGGCGCGCCGGGACGAGCTGGGTGAAGGTGGACCCGCTCCCGCCGGGCCGGCTCACCGCGGCCTCGGACCACATCGTCCGTGTGTTCGCGGCGCAGGACGACCTCGCTGGCCTCGCGGGCGAGGGCGTCCTCGGGCGCCGCCTGCGGCCGCCGGAGGCGCTGCGGCTCACGCAGGTCGTGTCGCCCCGCGGCTGGACCGCGGCGCCGACCCTTTCGCTCGAGGAGGGTCTCGGGTTCCAGGCCACGATCGACGACAACACCGTCGCGCTCGTCCGGCGGCTCGACGGCCGGCCGCTGCGCGCCGTGCTCGACGACGTCGCCAACGACCTCGGTATCACGGCCCAGGATCGAGACCGTTTCGTCACCTCCGGCGCCGCGCTCGCGCGGCGCCTCTATTCGCTGGGCCTGCTCGAGCGCGCCAGCGACAACGCGGAGTGAATCGAAAGTAAACGCCCGTTCTCCCGCTTGACAGCCGAGACTCCGCCCCCCAGCCTGCCGTCCGAGGGAGGTCACCCATGGAGACAGGCGTTCCCAGCGCGGGCAGACGGCAGATCCTGAGGCGCGGCGCGCTCGGAGCGGCGTCGGTGGCCGCGGTCGCGGTGGCCGCCGGAGCGGCGTCGCAGCGGCGGGTCGCACCGGCCGCGTCCGGGACGACGCGAACGATGCGCCTCGTCGGGCGCGACTGGCACACCGACACGGCGAAGCTTCCGGGCAAGGGCGATCAGTACACGGTCTACGGGGCGCTGCACGATCCCGCGGGCGACAAGATCGGCGAGTTCTTCTCGACGAACATCGGCGTGAACTCGCCGTTCCAGGTCACCGGCGAGGGCATCGGCAGCTTCGAGCTGCACACGCTCACGCTGCCGGGCGGCAGCATCGTCGGCGTCGGCATCGGCGGCGGTCCGGAGCGCAGCTTCGCGATCGTCGGCGGGACCGGCAAGTACGCGGGCGCCCGCGGAAGCTATCTCGCGCGTCAGGACACATACGGGCTGGGCGGGGACGGCAAGGCCGAGCTCCTGCTCACGTTCCTGGAGTAGGAGAGGAAGATGGCGGCAGTTGACTACTTCCTGAAGCTCGATGACATCGAGGGCGAGTCGCAGGACAGCCAGTACAAGGACCATATCAACGTCGAGTCGTTCAGCTGGGGCCTGACGAACACCGGCACGTTCGCCACCGGCGGCGGCGGCGGCGCCGGCAGGGCCCAGTTCCAGGACTTCCGCTTCACGATGGGCGTGAACAAGGCGTCGCCGAAGCTCATGCTCGCCACCGCGACCGGCCAGCGCATCAAGATGGGGGCCCTCTACGGCCGCAAGTCGGGCGAGAGGCAGCAGGAGTTCTACAAGATCACCTTCACCGACGTGCTCATCAGCTCGTACCAGACGGGCGGCTCCGCCGGCGACGTGGTCCCGACCGACCAGGTGAGCTTCAACTTCGCGAAGATCGAGTTCTCGTACACGCCGCAGAAGGCGGACGGGTCGCTCGACAGTCCCGTGACCGCGGCATACGACCTGAAGCAGAACAGGAGGCTCTAGCCCCGTGGCCGCGGTCGACTACTTCCTGAAGATCGACGGCATCGAGGGCGAGTCGACGGACGACAAGCACAAGAGCGAGATCGACGTCGAGTCGTTCAGCTGGGGGGTGTCCCAGACCCGCACGGCCGCCGCGGGCGGCGCGGGCGCGGGCAGAGCCGCCTTCCAGGACCTCAAATTCACATCCCTCGTGAGCAAGGCGTCGCCGAGCCTCTTCCTCAAGAGCGCCACCGGCCAGTTCATCAAGTTCGCCGTCCTCACCGCGCGCAAGTCGGGAGGTGAGCTGCAGGAGGAGTTCCTCAAGATCACGCTCTCCGACGTGCTCGTCAGCTCATACCAAACGAGCGCCGAAGCTCAGCCGCGCCCCCCGACGGATGCGGTGTTCCGCGACAACGCCAACGCGCTCCTCATCGGCGGGGGCGCGCCATCCGACAGCGTCGCCCTCCGCTACCGCTCAGCGAAGCTCACCGAGGGTCCGCAGCAGCGCATCGACCTGACGCCCGCCGCGACGGGCATCCTCCGCTACGACGCGAAGACCGGGTCGGTCGAGATCGTCGGCCAGGAGGGAAGCACGTTCACCGTCGGCGCGGCCGACGGCTCGGTGAGCCGTGCCGTGCAGGAGTTCGACGTCCGTGATCTGCTCGGCCTGCTCAGCGGCCCGTTCCCGACGGGCAAGCTGCACATCGGCGTGACCGAGGTGCGCGAGGCGCCATCACCGGCGAGCGGACCGGGCGGGAGCGGCGAGGCGCCGCAGCCGCACATGCACTTCGACGTCGTCATGTACCAGCCCGCGGACCTCGCGCTCACAGCCGACGACCTCGCACGACGCGGCCGCCGCATCGGCTCGCTGAGCCTCGACCCGCGTCGCGACCCCGCCTCGCTCGACGTGGACCTCACGTCCGTCGGCGACGGCACGTTCGGCATCCGCCTGCAGCTGCGGGGCGCCCCGATCGCCGCCGCCGGCCGTCCATCGCGTCCCGGTGTCGAGGTGGAGGCCGAGGACGCGGACGCCGAGGAGCGCTCCGCGCGCCAGGAGCGCGCCGGTCGCAACGCCTCGGCCGCGTTCACCCTGGCGCTCGTGTACGACACCGCGTAAAGGCGTATCCACGCCGGATCGATGAACGGGGGCGCTGCGGCGCCCCCGTTCCGCGTCTGGCCCGTCAAGTCCCCGGACGTGATAGAACAGACGTTCTAGAATGGCCGGCTACGTCGAGCTGCACTGCCATAGCGCGTATTCGTTCCTCGACGGCGCGTCGTCCGTGGACGACCTCGTCGCGGCGGCGAGGGAGCGCGGCATGGACGCGCTCGCGCTCACCGACACGAACGGCCTCTACGGCGCGGTCCGCTTCTGGAACGCCGCGCGCGAGGCGGGCGTCAGGCCGATCCACGGCGTGGAGCTCCAGACGCTCGACCTCGGCCATCTCGTGCTCATCGCCGCCGACGAGACCGGCTGGCGGAGCCTCTGCCGCATCGTGTCCGCGGCGCAGCTCGCGGGCGAGAAGCGCAGGCCGCGCGCGACGCTCGACCTCGTGCGCGCCGACCCCGACGGCCTCTTCGCGCTCACCGGCTGCGCGCACGGACAGGTGCCGCGGCTCGTCCGCGCGGGAGACCTCGACGGCGCGCGCGAGGCGCTCGCCGCGCTCGCCGGCATCTTCGGCGAGCGCTGCTTCGTCGAGCTCGGCGACCACCTCGATCCCGACGACCCCGCGACCTGCGACGCGCTCTCCTCGCTCGCCGCGGAGCGGGGCCTCGGCACGGTGGTGACGAACAACGTGCACTATGCCCGGCCCGAGGGCCGGCGCCTGCACGACGTGCTGCGCTGCATCGACCTCGGCGTCACGCTCGACGAGGCGGGGGACCGGCTGCGGCCGAACGGCGAGTACTGGCTGAAGGACGAGGCCGTGCTTCGCGAGCGGCTCGGCCGGCACGACGAGGCGTTCCGCAACGCGCGCCGGATCGCCGACGCGTGCACGCTCGACCTCGAGCGCATCGGCCCCGGTGCGGCCCCCGCCGCGCACGCCCTCGGCGGCCGGCAGCTCGCCGAGCGCGCGATGACCGGCCGCGAGCGCCTCCCCGGCTTCGCTGCCCCCGAGGGCCACACCGCGTTCTCGTTCCTCTACGCGCTCTGCCAGGAGGGCGCGCGCGCGAAGTACGGCCGCATGACGCCGCGCATCTCGCGCCAGCTCGCGCACGAGCTCGACGTCATCGAGCGCTGCGGCCTCGCCGAGTTCTTCCTCATCAACTGGGACATCGTCCGCTTCTGCAAGGAGCGTCACATTCCCGCGCAGGGCCGCGGCTCGGCGGCGGACTCGATCGTCGCGTACGTGCTCGACGTCACGAAGGTCGACCCGATCGCGCACGACCTCCTCTTCGAGCGGTTCCTCACCGAGGACAGCCGCACCATGCCGGACATCGACCTCGACATCGCGACGAACGACCGCGAGGAGGTCATCCAGTACGTCTACACCAAGTACGGCGAGCGCCACGCGGCGATGGTGTGCAACGTCGTCACTTACCGCGCGCGTTCGGCCTCACGCGAGGTCGCGAAGGCGCTCGGCTTCCGCGACGAGACGGTCGACCGCATGGCGCGCTCCATCGACCAGTACCACGTCGACCCGACGGTGCGGCCCTCCGCGGCGATGCACCCCGCGTACCGGCACCCCGGCCGCGAGGCCGAGCACGGCTGGGAGCCCCCGCGGGCGCTCCCCGACACGCTCGAGCACCTCGTCGCCTCGCTGGACGAGACGGAGCGCGCGCGGTTCCCGCTCTTCCGCGACCTGGTCCTCGCCATCGCCGACTTCCCACGCCATCTCTCCATCCACAACGGGGGCATGCTCATCACCGCGCGGCCGCTCGTGGACACCGTGCCCATCGAGCGCGCCTCGCTGCCCGGCCGCAACGTCGTCCAGCTCGACAAGCGCGACGTCGAGGACCTCGGCCTGGTGAAGATGGACCTCCTCGGGCTGCGCACGCTGTCGCTGGTGAAGGACGCCGTCGCCGACATCGTCGCGCGGCACGGCGAGCGGCTCGAGCTGGGGACGCTGCCGCTCGACGACGAGGCGGTGTACGACCTCATCTGCGAGGTCGACACCATCGGCCTCTTCCAGGTCGAGTCGCGCGCGCAGGCGCAGGCGCTGCCGCGGGTGCGGCCGCGCTGCTTCGCGGACATCGTGGTGGAGGTCGCGATCATCCGCCCCGGCCCGCTGCAGGGGAACATGGTGAACCCGTACATCCGCCGGCGGCAGGGCCGCGAGCCGGTGACCTACGCGCACCCCCTGCTCGAGCCGATCCTGAAGGAGACGCTCGGCGTCATCCTCTTCCAGGAGCAGATCCTCAAGGTCGCGATGGCCGTCGCCGGCTTCACGCCGAGCGAGGCCGACCGGCTGCGCCGCGCGATGAGCCGCGCGCGCTCGACGGCGGACATGGAGAAGCTGCGCGGCCCGTTCGTCGCGGGCGCGCGGCGGAGCGGCGTCCCCGACGAGGTGGCGCACGAGGTGTTCCGGCAGATCGCCGCGTTCGCCGAGTTCGGCTTCTGCAAGAGCCACGCGGCCGCGTTCGCGCTCACCGCGTATCACACCGCGCACCTCAAGCTCTACTACCCGGCGGAGTTCTACGTCGCGCTGCTGAACAACCAGCCGATGGGGTTCTACTCGCCCGCCGTGATCGCCGGCGACGCCAAGCGCCACGGCGTCGCGATGCTCCCCGTCGACGTGGACCGGTCGCACGAGAAGGCGGTGTGCGAAGAGCACGTCGTCGGCGCGGGGGCCCTCGGTGAGCCGCTCCGCGACCTCTCCATCTCGATCGCGTCTCATCGCAAGTGCCGCTCTCACGACGTGCGTCTCGGGCTCACGTCGGTGAAGTCGCTCGGCGACGCCGAGGCGGCGGCCATCGTCGCCGAGCGCGAGCGCGGCGGCCCGTTCGCGTCGTTCGACGACTTCGCGCGTCGCGTGCCGCTCAAGGAGGAGGCGCTGCGCAACCTCGCGCTCGTCGGAGCGTTCGACCGCTTCGGCGAGCCGCGCCGCGCGCTCCTCTGGCGCGCGCGCGACGCGCACCGCACCTCGCCGGGGTTCACGCGGCCCGCGCTCGCGCTCCCGGCCGCGCCCGCGCCGGCGCTGCCGGCCCTCTCCGAGCGCGAGCGCGTCGCGCTCGACTACCGCATCACCGGCATCCCGACCGGGCCGCAGATCATGCGCTTCTACCGCGAGGAGCTGGACCGCCGCGGCGTGCTCACCGCGCTCGCGCTGGGCGGGCGGCGCCATGGGGAGCCGGTGCGGGTCGCGGGCGCGATCGTGGTGAAGCAGCACCCCGAGACGGCCAGGGGGCACGTGTTCCTCTCGCTCGAGGACGAGACCGGGATGGCGAGCGTGATCATCCGGCCGGCCGTCTACCGCCGGTTCAAGCCGGTCCTCGACACCACGGCCGCCGTGGTCGTCCAGGGAGCGCTGCAGACCGCGGACGGAGTGATCTCCGTGCTGGCGGCCCGTCTGGAGGGTTTGGAGCTGTTCGTCCGGATCCCGGCGCGTGAGTGGCGCTGAACCCCTGGGGTATCGGGCCCAGGTCAATGCGGTAGCAGGGTCTTGGCACGGCGCCGCGCGCCATCCCAGACTGAGAGTCGCAGCAGGGAAGCAGGCGCCTGCCTGGGGCCCTGCGGCTCGCGGGCGCAGGGGGGGAACGTTGGACAGCGCGTCGGAGCGTCGAGCGCAGGATCTGCTCGACTCGATCTTCCGCGTCGCCACGGAGCTGGTCCGTGGGGAGCGCGCCTCGCTGCTCCTGCGCGACGAGGAGACGAGCGAGTTCGTGATCGCGCGCGCCGTCGGGCTGGCGGACGAGATCCGCAGGCAGGTGCGCGTGAAGTCCGGCGAGGGCGTCGTCGGGCAGGTCATCGCGTCGAAGCGTCCGCTCCTCGTGCGCGGGCTCGAGGACACGCCGGTCGCGGCGCGCGGCGGCGACTACCGCTCGCGCTCGTTCGTCTCGGTGCCGGTCATCGTCGACGACGAGCCGCGAGGCGTCCTGAACGTCACCGACCGTGACGACGGCAGCCCGTTCGGCGAGGAGGACCTGCAGACGCTCGAGATCCTCGCCGGTCACATCGGCGCGTGCCTCGTGCAGCAGGAGCAGGGCGAGGCGCTGCAGCGGCTCGCCGAGACCGACCCGCTCACGTGGCTGTTCAACCGCCGTCACTTCGATCGGCGCCTCGAGGCCGAGACCAACCGCGCGACCCGCGGCGAGCACCTCCTCGCGCTGCTGGTCATCGACATCGACAGGTTCAAGACGATCAACGACCGCTTCGGTCATCACGTCGGCGATCAGGTGCTGAAGGCCGTCGCGTCCGCGATCAAGCAGGCCGTGCGCCTGTACGACGTGCCGACGCGGTACGGCGGGGACGAGTTCGCGGTGATCCTGCCGGAGGCGGACACCGACGTCGCCGGGCGCGTCGCGTCGCGCATCGTCGAGAAGCTCGACGCCGCGGCGCTCCCCGGCGAGCTCACCGACGCGGGCATGCGCGTCGGCCTCTCCATCGGGATCGCGACCTTCCCGCGGCCCGCGGCCGACGCCGCCGGGCTCATCGAGTCGGCCGACGCCGCGATGTACCGCGCGAAGCAGGCGGGTGGGGGCGTGCGCGTGTGGGAGCACTCGTTCGCCGAGGGGCCGCGCGGCTCGCTGCGCGTCATGCGCTCGGCGATCCCCCTCGCGCCCTATCTCGCCGACCCGGCCCGGCTCGCGACGCCCGTGCTGCAGGCGCACCTGCCGCCCACGCTCGCCGCGGAGTGGAACGCCGTCGTGGTCGGCCGCGACGGCCAGGTCCTCACGGTGGCGCTCCCCGGCCCGAACCCCGCCGCGGTCGACGCGATCTCGAAGGCGACCGGGTTCGCGATCTATCCGGTGTTCAGCAACGCGGCCGACCTCGCGGCGACGCGCCGCCGGCTCGACCTCGCCTAGCGCCGCGCATCCGCGCATGAGCTCCTCGACGCGACGCTAGACGGCTAGACACCGGTCTTCGGACGCGCCTCGTCGCGCTGCAGGCCGCCCTCGGCGCCGCGGAAGAGGTAGCCGACGCCGGGGACGGTCTGGATCACGTCGCGCGGCCTGCCGTCCTGCGTGATCTTGCGCCGCAGCCGGCTCACATTGAGTTTGACCAGGTCGCCGCCGACGTCCGCGTCGTACCCCCAGACGCCCTCCAGGATCTCCTCCTGCGTGAGCACGCGTCCGGGGTTGGCCATGAAGTGGCGCAGCAGCTTGAACTCGGTGGGGGAGAGGTGGACGGGCACGTCCGCGGTGGTGACGAGGTGCGTCGCCTCGTCGAGGACGAGGTCTCCGGTGCGGTAGACCGCGGGCGCCGGGCGTCCGCGCGTGCGCACCGACCGGCGCAGGATCGCCTTCACCCGCGCGACGAGCTCCTTCGGACGGAACGGCTTCGTGATGTAGTCGTCGGCGCCGAGCTGGAGGCCGCGCAGCACGTCGCTCTCGTCCTGGCGCGCAGAGAGGAGCAGCACCGCGACGTGGTCGTCGGCATGGCGGATGCGCTCGAGCACGACGAAGCCGGTGAGCTTGGGCAGGTTGATGTCGAGGACCACGAGGTCGGGCTTCTCGCGCGTCACCGCCTCGACCGCCGCCTCGCCGTCGTACGCGCGGACGACGTCGTAGCCCTCACGCCGGAGCGCGTAGTCCAGCAGCTCCACGAGATCGCGGTCGTCGTCGACGACGAGCAGCTTCAATTCGCTTCCGCCTCCTCCGTCAGGTGCCGTGCCTTCGGCAGCGTGAAGTGTACGGATGTGCCGTGGCCGACCTCGCTCTCGATGCCGATCTCTCCGCCCTGCGCCTGGATGATGGCGCGGCAGATGGAGAGTCCCAGGCCGAGGCCGCCCGCCTGGTCGCGCACCTGGCGCGAGCGGAAGAAGCGCTGGAAGAGGCGGCCCTGCTCGTCCGCCGGGATCCCCGGTCCCTCGTCGCGCACGGTGACGCGGACGAAGCCGTCGCGGCTCTCCGCCGAGACGGTCACGACGCTCGCCTCGGGCGCGTACCTGCTGGCGTTCGCGAGGAGGTTCGCGAGCACCTGGGCGGTGCGGCGCGCGTCGGCGAGGACCCGGTCGGAGTCGGGATGGAGGTCCGTCCGCAGGTGCTGGTGCTTGCTGTCGAGGAGCGGCTGCACGAAGCCGAGGGCCTCCTGCAGGCTGTTGCGGACGCTCGTCGGCATCGCCCGCACCTGGAACGTCCCGGCCTCGATGCTCCCCGCGTCGAGCAGGTTCTCCACGAGGTGCTCGAGGCGGAACGCGCTCCGCCGGAGCGTCCCGACCATCGAGCCGAGCTCGTCACGCGGCATCGAGAGGGCGTCCTCGGCGAGCAGGTCGAGCGTCGCCGAGAGCGCCGCGATCGGCGTGCGCAGCTCGTGGGCGACCTGGAGGAGGAAGTCCTCCTTGAGCCGCAGCAGCTCGGCCTGCGCGGTCACGTCGCGCACCGTGTGCAGCAGACCGCGGTCGCCGACCGTCGTGCTCACGATCTCGAGGACACCCATGCGCTCCTCGCGCGGGAACGAGGCGCGCCGCATCACGTGCCCCTCGGTCTGCTGCACGGTCGTGGCGCCGGCGACGAGCACCAGCCCCTCGAACCGTCTCCCGACGAGCACGCTCTCGCCGAGGATGCGGAACGCCGCGGGGTTCGCGCTCACCACGACGCCGCTCCCGTCGGAGAGCAGGATCCCGTCGGTGAGCGCGACGAACGCGTCCTGCACGTCGATCGGCGCGATGGCGCGGTCGGTGGCGCGCCGGCCAGGCGAACGGCGCCGCTCCCGCGGCTCGCTCATGAACGCATCACGTCCTCGCGGGGATCCGCAGGCGGATGCGCGTCCCCTGGCCCGGGCTCGAGTCGATCGAGAGGCGCGCGCCGATGAGCCGCGCGGACTCGCGCATCTGCAGCAGCCCGAGGCTGCCGCGCGAGGCGTAGCTGCCGAGCACGGCGGCGACGTCGAACCCCCTCCCGTCGTCCTCGACCACGGCGACCACCTCGCCCTCCTCGTCGTACACGTCGAGGTTGACGTGCGCCGCGCGGCCGGTCTTCAGCGCGTTGTTCGCGGCCTCGCGGATGACGCGGAACGCGCCCGCTTCGACCTCGGGGACCAGGCGGCACGCGGAGTCCACCCGGCGCGCGGCGACGACGGATCCGTTCGTCCCGTCGATGCGCTCGGCGAGCGCGCGCACCGCCGCGGGCAGCCCCGCGTCCTCGAGCTGCACCGGTCGAAGCGCGAAGAGGATGTCGCGGAGGCCCTTCTGCGACTCGAGCAGCCGCTCGCGCAGCTGGGCGAGCTCCGCCAGCGCGGCGTTCACGTCCCCGAGCGCGCGCTTGCTGGCGATCTCGATGCCGATCGCGGTGTTCGCGAGCGTCTGCGCGACGCCGTCGTGCAGGTCACGGGCGAGGCGGTGCCGCTCCTCCTCCGCGACCTTCACCACCCGCAGGCGCTCGGCGGCGAGCTCGGTCGAGAGCTGCACGTACTCCAGCGCCACGCCCGCCGACCCGGCGAGCGCGCGGACGAAGCGCTCGTCGTCGGCGCCGAAGAGGCCGTCCCGCTTGTTCATGACCTGCAGCACGCCGAGCCTGCGCCGATCGCGCGAATCGATCGGCGCGACGAGGATCGTGCGCGTGCGGAAGCCCGTGCGCTGGTCGGTGCTCGGGTCGAAGCGCGGGTCGTCGTACGCGGCGTCGATCCGCAGGACCTCGCCGCCGCGCGCGACCTCCGCCGCGAGGCTGCGGCCGTCGAGCGGCAGCCGGATCTCGCGCACCTCGCTCACGCCCGGTCCCGTGCCCTCGGTGAGCACGCGCGACCACAGCTCGTTGCGCTGGGTGTCGACGATGAACAGGCTCGCGCGCTCCGCGTCGAGTATCGCCGTCGCCGTCTCGACGATGCGATTGAGGACGCGGTCGATGTCGTGCTCGAGAGCGAGGTCGTGCTGCAGGCGCAGCAGCGTCTCGAGCTGCGTCGCGACGTCCACGGCGGCCATCTGGCGCGATGCTAGGGCGGCGCGCGCGGATAATCACCCACCGCTGGGGGCCTGGGCCGTCTCCTGCGGGTCCTAGTGTCGTGACCCGGAGGTCATGTGCAGATGCGCGCTACCGGGACGCCGAGGCCAAGGAGCCGAGGAGGACGCACCGGAGCGCAGCCGCGGCTGCGTGAGCAGCGCCCGGACGAAGGCGACGCCGGCATCGGCGGATCCGGTACCGATGCAGCTGCGCATGGATTCCGGGTCACGACACTAGCGCCCCTCCGCGATCTCGCGGACCGTATCGAGCGTGTCGATCTGGTCGACCGGCTTGTCCGGGCGCAGACGCACGATCCGCGGGAAGCGCATCGCGTAGCCGGAGTCGTGGCGGTCGCTGCGCTGGACCTGGTCGAACGCGACCTCGATGACCGTGTCCGGCCGGACGAGGCGCATGCGGCCGAAGTCCTCGATGGTCGTGTCCTTGAAATGCTCGGTCATATCGGCGATCTCCCGGTCGGTGAGCCCCGAGTAGGCCTTGCCCACGTTGCGCAGCCGGTCGCCGTCACGCACGGCGAACGTGTAGTCGGAGAGCACGTCGCGGCGCTTGCCGTGTCCCCACTCGACCGCGGTGACGACGACGTCGAGGGTGCGGAGCGCGCGCTTCACCTTGAGCCACTCCATCCCGCGCCGCCCGGGCCGGTACGGCGAGCGCGGATCCTTCACCATCAGCCCCTCGTCTCCGCGGGCGCGCGACGCGGTGAACTCAGCGTCGAGCGCGGCGACGAGCGCCTCGCCGGTCTCCTCGAGGACGCGGCCGTGGGTGAAGCGGAGGGGTCCGCCGAGCGGGAGCCGGCGCAGCACCGCCATGCGCTCCTCCAGTGGCGCGTCGAGAAGGACGCCGCCGTCGCGTTCGATGACGTCGAACACGACGAGCGATGCCGGCAGACGTGCCTGCAGCTCGCCGGTGACGTCCTTGCGGCCGAGACGCGTCTGGAAGCGCGTGAAGGGCACGGCGCGGTCGCCCTCGAACGCGAGGACCTCCGCGTCGAGGACGAAGCTGCCGGGGATGGCGCGGAGCGGCTCGATGAGCTCCGGGTAGCGGCGCGTCACGCGGTCCAGCGTGCGCGAGTACAGCTCGACGCGGTCGCCGGCCTTGTGGACCTGCGCGCGCACGCCGTCGTACTTGTCCTCGACGATGTACGGAGGGGGGAAGCGCCGGCCGACCTCCGCGAGGTCGAGCACGGGCGTCGCGAGCATCATGCCGATCGGCGCGAAGTGCCGCAGCGTCGGCGTCTCCAGCGTCCCGCGTCGCGCGTGCAGGGCCGCCGTGCCGATGTCGCCGCAGAGCATGTTCGCCCGCGACACGGCGTCGTGGTCGCGGCCGAACGCCCGCGCGATGGCGTCCTCGAGCAGGCCCTCGCGGAGTCCGATGCGCGTCTCGCCGGCGATCACCTTCACCAGGTAGCGCGCCTCGTCCGCGCTCGCGCGGCGCAGCAGGCCGCGGAGGAGCTCCCGTTTCGCGCTGGTCCCGCGGGCCGCGGCGATCGTGGCGAAGGCCGCGTCGACGTCCGCGAGCGTGAGCGGATCGCCCTGGGCCGGCGACGCGCCGACGAGCTCGTGGGCGACGTCCCCCAGGTCGGCGTGGCGCTGGTACGAGGCCCGCATGTCGTCAGCGCTCCTCCCGGAGCGCTCGAGCAGGACGTCGGCGAGCGCGCTCCATCCGACGTTGAGCACGCGCTCGTCGCGGCGCGGGAAGGGGGCGCCGGCGAACAGCCGGGCGGCGATCGGCAGGTCGGCCTCGTCGAGGGCGCCGAGGTAGCCGGCCAGCGCGGCGTGCTTCGAGAGCTTCTTCGTCGTGGCGCGCACGGCATCGGCCGTGCGCGCCCACTCGGCGAAGGGACGGGAGGCCATTCCCGTACATTCGCACAGTGCAGCGCGCGCCCGGCGAGGACCGTCTCCACCGCGTGCCCTACGGTCACGGCGAGCTCGCGTTCATGGTCCAGCCCTGGTTCGACGTGGACGTCGTCGAGTCGCGGCACATGCCGCCGGTCCCGGACCCCGCCGCCGCCGCGGCGGACGCGCTCGCGCGGCCGCACGGCTCCGCCCGGCTGCGCGAGCTGGCGCGCGACGCCGTCCGCGCGAACGCCGCGGCGCGCGCGGTCATCGCGGTCACCGACCTCACGCGCGGCTCACCCGACGCCGTGCTCGTGCCGCCGCTCCTCGACGAGCTGCACGCGGGCGGCATCCCCGGCGAGCGGACCACGGTCATCGTCGCGGTGGGTCTGCACCGCGCGACGACCGACGCCGAGAAGCGCGAGAAGCTCGGCGGGGTCGTCGACCGCGTCCGCGTGATCGACTCGGATGGCAACGACCCGGCGAAGTGGGCCGCCCTCGGGCCGATCCCGCCGTACGGCGTCCCGGGCTTCACCCAGAAGCTGGTGAAGGACGCCGATCTGGTCGTCGCGACCGGCATCGTCGAGCCGCATCAGTACGCGGGCTGGTCCGGCGGGCGCAAGACGGTGGCCATCGGCTGCTGCGGCGAGCCGGTCATCACCGCGACGCATGGCATGCGCTTCCTGGAGGACCCCGGCGTGCGTCTCGCGCGCATCGAGGGCAACCCGTTCCACGAGACGGTGACCGAGATCGCGCGTCGCGCGGGCCTGCGGTTCTGCCTGAACGTCGTCACCGACGACCGGGAGCGGGTCGTCGCGGTCGCCGCCGGCGCGCCCGACGACGTGCTGCGGGCGCTCGTCGAGGTGGGCACGCGCCTCTACACGCGGCCGATCGGCAAGCAGTACGACATCGTCATCGCCGGCGTGGGGAAGCCGAAGGACGTGAATCTGTACCAGGCCTCGCGCGCCGCGACCTACCTGCGCTTCGCGCCCACGCCGGTCGTGCGCGAGGGCGGAGCGATCGTCATCCCGGCGCAGCTCGACGAGGGCGCGGGCGAGGGGGTGGGCGAGCAGCGCTTCCTCGCGGCCCTCGAGCGTGCGGAGTCGCCATCGGCCGTCGTCGAGGCCGCGCGCCGGCGCCTCGCGGGCGGAGAGCAGCGCGCGGTGATGGTCGCGCTCACGCTGCAGCACTGCATGGTCATCGTCGCGGCGTCCGAATCGCCCGAGGTCGTGCGGCTCGCCAAGCTGCGCGCCGCGGTGGACGTCGAGGAGGCGCTGGACATCGCGTACGAGCACATCGGGCGGCCGCCGCGCGCATCGGTCCTTCTCGTGCCGCGCGCGCTGCACACGCTGCCCGTGGTCGGTGCGCCCGCCTCGGCCAGCTAACGCTTCGCGCCCCAGCGCTCCCAGTGGACGATGTCGGTCCGCGAACGCCGTCCCAGCGGGATGACGCTCGCCATGCGCGGCGTGCTGCGCACGCGGGTGGCCTCGGCATCGGCGGGGTAGCCGAGCGCGACCGTCGGCCGCAGCCAGCGGTCCTGCGGGATGCGAGCAGCTCCTTGGCCACCCGCGCGTTGTCGTCGGGCCAGAGCGAGCCGATGCACGAGCCGACGCCGTGCGCCCAGGCCGCGAGCATGAGCCGCTCCGCGAGGCGGCCGCAGTCGAGGGCGTCGCCCGCGCCCTTCATGACGAGCACGAGGTCGGCCTGCGCGCCCGCGAGATGCGTCGCGAACCGGCCGAGCGTCGAGAGCCGCTCGAGCATCGCGCGGTCGCGCACGACGACGATCTCCCAGGGCTGGGTGTTCTTCGACGATCCGGTCCACCGGCCGACCTCGAGGATGTCGGCGAGCACGGTCTCCGGGACGGGCCGGTCGGCGTAGCGGCGCACCACGCGCAACGACCGCAGGAGCCGGATCTCGTCGGTCAAGCTGCGCGAAGCGTACCGGATGCCCGCGATCGAGAAGCGCCGAGCCGGCCCGGCGCCGATGTCGCTACAGTCGCGGGCGTGGGCTGCTGCCTCGTCGGCTGCGTGCGTCTCCTCTTCTTCCAGGTCTGGCGGCTTCTCGCCGCGGCCCTCCTCGCGCTCCTGCTCGCGCGCATCGACGGCTACGTCGAGCGCCGCTACCCCGAGAGCACCGCCGGGAGGGCCTGGCGGGCGTATCGCGGGAGGCGGAAGAGCGGCGGCTCCTGACGCTAGCGGCGGCGCCTCGTCCAGGCGCCGGCCGCGCGAGGAGTGTCCTGCGCGGCACCGCGGGAAGCCGTAGCGTCACCGGCGATGCCCGTCGCGGTCTTCGACATGGACGGCGTGCTCTACCGCGGAGGCGTCCTCCTGCCCGGCGCGAAGGAGACGCTCGAGCGGCTGCGCCGCGCCGGGTGGCAGGTCTTCTTCGGCACGAACAACTCGACCGCGACGCGGCAGGAGTACGTGGACCGGCTCGCCACGCTCGGGCTCGGCGGCGACCTCGAGCACGTCGTGACCAGCGCGTACGCCACCGCGCACTACCTCGAGCGTCTCGACCCGAAGCCGGCGGACGTGTTCGTCGTCGGGTCGAACGGGCTGCGTGACGAGATCCGGGCCGTCGGTCTCAAGGTGCGCGAGGCCGCCTCGCTCCCGGGCAACGACCCGCCGCCGACCGCGTCGGCCGACGGTGTCGATCCCGGCGCGATGCGCCGCTACCTGGTCGGTCTCGACCTCCCGCCGCCCGCCGACACCGTCGTCATCGGGCTCGATCTGCACCTCACCTACGCGAAGCTGGCCGAGGCGCAGCGTGCCGTGCTCGCCGGCGCGCGCCTCATCTGCTCGAACCGCGACCGCGCGTACCCGGTCGAGGGCCGCCTGCTGCCCGGTGCGGGCAGCGCCGTCGCGGCGATCGAGATCGCGACCGGCCGCACCGCGCTCTGCGTCGGAAAGCCCGAGCCGTTCCTGTTCGAGGAGGTGCTGCGCCGCGCGGACGCGCACGCGTCGCTCGCCGGACCGGGGACCCGGGGACGCGCGGTGGTGATCGGCGACTCGACCGACTACGACATGGTCGCGGCGCACCGCGTCGGCGCGACGGGCGTGCTCATCCTCACCGGTCTCACCAGCGAGGACGCGCTCGCGCACGCGAGCGGGGAGGCCGTGCCTGATCGGGTCATCGGCTCGCTCGAGGATCTCTTCAGCCTGCCGGAGCTCGCCGGGACCTAGCGTCGCGACGCTAGGGGGCTATTCCCAGGTGACCCCGAGGAGGCGGATCTGGACCCCGTCCGCGACCCCGATGAGCGGCCTGTCGCCGAGCGTGAAGCCGGGGTCGAAGAGCACGGCGCCGGAGCCGCCGCCGCGTGAGGCGGCGAGCGCGTCAGTCGTCGCCGAGACCAGGCTGAGCGCCAGGATCGCGGCGAAGACGAGGCCGTAGAGCGAGCGCAGGCTCAGGGTGCGCGTCATTCCCACGTCACCCCCAGCGTCGTGATGAGCAGGGGCGCCGGCTCCCTGGCCGCCGGGGCGGCGAACGTGCCGGTGTCGGCGGCGGCCTGTCCGGCGCCCGCGAGGAGCGACACGGCGATGGTCGCGGCCAGGACCAGGACCCGGATGCGCTTCTGCACGGGTCGATGGTCCGCCCGCGGCCGCGGTCCCGCATCCCCCGCCGGGGGGAGGTCCGGACGTATCCCCGGAGACGGAGCTGTCGGGCAAAAGGAAGGGGCGGCGCTTCCGCGCCGCCCCGTCAGGCCGGGTTCAGAAAGGGGGTCGGACCGGGCTTACTCCCAGGTGACGCCGAGCGCGGTGAATCCGATGCCTTCCCACGTGACGCCGGTCGAGCCGACCACGATGGCCGGGTCGACGGGCTTGTTGCTCCTGGCCGCGGCCGAGCCGCTCGTCGCCATCAGCGAGATCGCGAGGATGGCGGCGAACGCCAGCCCCTTGATCACCCTCATCTTCCTCATCGTCCTCGTTTCCCCCTTCCCTAGATCGACACGCGAACGGCCTCGAGGGCCTGCTCGTAGACGTGCTGCCGGGTCTCGCCATGGCCGTGCGCGCTCCTGCGGCGCTCCTCGACGACCGTCGCGACGAACGCCTCCACCACGACCGGGTTGAACTGCGTGCCCGAATTGGCGCGCAGCTCCTTGAGCGCGGCCTTGCTGCTCAACGCGGCCCGGTACGGGCGGGTCTGCGTCATGGCCTGGTAGGCGTCGGCGACGGCGACGATCTGGGCCGCGAGCGGGATCTCGTCCCCCTTGAGCCCGGCCGGGTAGCCCGCGCCGTCGTAGCGCTCGTGGTGGCTGAGCACGATCGGCTTGATCTTCTCGAGCATCGGGACGTTCGCGATGAGGTTCGCGCCGATCGACGCGTGCGCGCGCACCTGTGTCCGCTCGCCGTCGTCGAGCGACGAGTCCTTCTTGAGGAGCGCGTCCGGGACGCCGATGGTGCCGACGTCGTGGAACAGCGCGCCGAGCTTGATGGCGTTCTGCTCGTCACTTCCGAGGCCGAGGCGCTCGGCGACGCGCACGGCGTAGGTCACGGTCTGCGCCGCGTCCGACGCGCTCGTCGAGGCCTTCGCCTCGAGCGCTCCGATGAGCGCGCCGATGACCGAGAGGTGGCTCTCCTCGAGCCGGTCGTTGGTGCGCCGCAGCGTCTCGTTCACCGACCGCAGCTGCGCGTTGCGCTCGCGGACCTCGGTGGACTTGGCCATGTAGAGC
>DAIDAP010000020.1 GCA_027310565.1 Chloroflexota bacterium
CCCCCCCCCCCCCCCCCCCCCCCTGACGGCCATTGGCACCGGTCTGGCCGGCGATCCGAGTGCCGTCCTGTGGTTGGGCGAGCCCACAGCCCGGCCGCTTTAGGTGGGGATAGTAGGACTAATTGTGGTCTAGGAAGAAGAGAAGACGAGATGGGCAACTGCCCCGGTTAGGCAGGAGGAGGCCGGTTAGTCCCTCGGGAAATCGTCGGCACCCAGCGCCACGACGACCAAGAGAATCACGTCAACGACCGCGACGACGGCCGCCGTCTGCAGTTCCGCGACGGCCGACGGAGTCCGACTGGCGGGATACATGAGGTAGCTCGGCATGGTCCGGAAGTACGTGAAGACCGTGAAAGCGGAGCCGAGCACAGCGACGGTGGCAACTGGGAGCCGCCACATACGCCTGGTCTGCCGCGCGGAAATAGGGCAGAGTCAAGCGCACGAACGGACGCGGTTTCTCGCGCGAGCGCCTCGCGGTCATCGCCGTATTGGCGACGCTGGTCGTCGCCGCCTCCCAGGCCTTCGTGCAGGGTCTGGTGGCGCGCGCGCAACTGACCGCGACCGTACCGGGCGTCGCGCAGCCCGCCGAGCTCGATGCCCTCGTTGTGGCTGCGGGACTCGCGGCCCTCGTCGCCGGCACGCTTGTCGTCCTGCTCGTGGCCGGCGCGGTCGGACAGCTGACGCGGCTCGTGCTCCGGCTCTCGGTACTCGGGCTCGGACTCATTGCGGTCTTCGTGGCGGTGTCGGCGCCGTCGACGGTCGGCGAGACTCTCACCGGCGGCGCGCTGGCACTGGTGCTCATGACCGTTTCGGTGCTCACCCTGGTCGGACTGGGCACCATTCTCGCGACGGTGGCGCCTCCCCTGGGACGGCCTTTGCGTGCATGGTGGCACGCCATTCGCCCCGCTCCCGTCAAGTCCGTCGTGCCTGCTCCCGCGGAGGCAGATCCAGTGTTCATGCAGGCCGATGTCTCCGTGCTGGACGTGATGCTGGACCTAATGAGGCGTCTCGACGATCAGCAGACCGAGCGGACGACGACCATTGAGCGAAAGGCCACTACGCTCGTATCGGCTCTGGGCATTGCCGCGGCGTTCACTGTGAATGTCAGCGGCCTGATCTTCGGGTCGGACGGCCTCCAACTCGGCGGAGCCGCGCGTGTGGTCGTGCTCGTCTCATTCGTCGTCACCGCCGTGACCCTCGCGATAGGGCTGCTGTTCGCGATCCGCGCCGCTCGGGTCGTGTACTGGATGGCGCCGCAGTCGGAGAACCTGCTTGACATGGACAGCATGGACCTCAGCGCAGCGAAGCGGACCGAACTGCTGGCTACGTACAAAACGCGTCGCTACAACCAGCAGCGGAACAACGAACTCGCCGCAGACCTGAACATGGCTCAGCGGCTGATCGTCGTCGCCGGAGTCAGCATCCTCGTGTTCGCGCTCACGCTCGCAGCAAACTCCGTAATCAACTAGGACCCATCGTCAGAAGGTCCACGAGCGCGCTAGCCATCGGAAAGCCCAACTCGAGCTCGAGCCATGCCCATTGGCCGTTGGGGTTGATCTCGAGGAACACGTATTCACCATTTGGCGTCCACAACAGATCGAGCGCACCGAAGTGCAACCCGAATTGATGGACGAGCTCGCTGATTCGCCCCGAGAGATCACTTGGCAATTCGTGAGGCAGCTGCACTAAATCGGCAGGATCGAGGGCACGCCAGTCGATACGTGCGTCGCCCGGCGTTCGGATCTCCGCCGCGAAGATGCGCGTGCCGATGACGGTGACCCGGATATCGGCGCGTTTCGGCTCGAGGCGTTGCAGTAGGACAGGCGCGTGGGTCACCGATGCGAGGCACGCCTCGAGGTCACGCGGTTCGAGTGGTGTCGTGAAAATCAGACGCTCGGGGCCGAGCTTGTCGGCCGTGACTGCGCCAGTGTCGATGGGCTTCGCGATTATTGCCCCGTGCGCCTCGGCGAACGCGCGAAGCGCGACCACGTCGTTGCCCATGATCGTCGGGGGTACCCGAAGACCCAACTGTCGTGCGGCCCGCAGTTGCGTCATTCGCGGCGTCGCCCGCCGGATTGCGTCGCGCGGGCTCACCCAGAGGCCCGGCAGGGCGTCCCACAAGTTCTCGAGCAGCGCAGTGCTCTCGCGCAGCCCGAAGTCGTCCGCACCCGAGGCGACCGACGGCGCAGGGCGAGGGGCGACCGGTCGGCGATACCAGACCGAGCGAACGTCGCGAAGCCCGATCCCGCCTTTGGCCAGGAGCAACCCATCGGCATTGCCGGATGGCGTGAGCTGGACCCGCGCAGTCCGCGGCACGTCCTCGGTGTTGAAGCGGGCGTAGGGCAGGCCACGGCGCTGGAACTCGAGCACGACTAGGTCTGCGCTGACGTCCTCCCGATTCGTGAGGAGCAACGCGTAGCCATCAGTCGGGATCGGCTTGCTCACCCCGGACACGCGTGCTCGTCTGTGTGCGAAGGAGTCGCCTCTTGCCGAGGACGAGCGGCGCGCCGTCTCGATCGACGGAGAGGTCGCGCTCCTCGTCGTACCGACCGCGCCCTGGGCTCGTTGGGTTCGCCGGATCGCCGCCTGGGTAGGGTGGCCGGTCCGCGTCTGGTGGCTCGCCCCCGGCTTTCGTGAACGTCTGCGTACGACTGCTCCCAGCCAGGTGCGATGGAGCGCGTCCCGGATCGTCGTCGGGCGCCTCGCGCACGACGTTGGTGAGCGTCGAGGTTCTGGCGGTGCCCGTGCCGGTGTGCACGACGGGGACGCCGGCTTCCGTCGTCACCTCCAGCTCCTCGTCGTACACGCCGCTCGCCGACGCCGGCGTAGCGATTTCTGCCCTGGTGTACAGATAGGGTGCGCCGAGCGTTTCCACCCGACAAGGATACGTCGCGTGGTGTCATGGCCCGTCGTTCCCGGACGTGCGCGGCCGCCGCATGCCGTCCGTGCGCCATGGTCGACGCGCTACCTCGCGGACTGACGTCCACAGGGCCCACGAAGCCTGTCGGGTCCAAGTGCGCCAGGACGCGGCAGGAGGCCCTCGGACCGCCGAATAGCCCAATCGAGCCGTACTGGTGTGGACTTGACCCCGCGGCGCCCCCAGCGGCCCCTGGGAGGCCCTACGTGGCTAGCGAGACGACGTTCGAGTACCTGGCGGACAGCGAGCGGACCTAGGCGAGAGGGTGCCGCCCAAGGACCGGTGTCGTTGGGACCCGACCCGAACCGAACGGCCGCGGGCGGAAGTCCCTACATGAGTGTGAACCGCATCAAATCGAGCGCCGCACGGTCTCGGCGAAGCACGAACAGTGCAGGCCTGTCCGCATGCTGGACGAGGCTCGATGCGACGACGCGGCCTCGAATGTCTCCAATGTGCCAGGTGGTTAGTTGAGGGTCTCGCGGCAGACCGCAGTGCACCTGGAGACACTGCGTGTCCACGCCATCGAAGAACAGAATGGCGAATTCGGAACCCAGCACGTGCGGTACCGTGGGCCCGACCTCCGCAAAAAAGAGGTCCCTTCTGAACCCGGTGTTGAGGAGTGCGACACCGTCACCTCCGCCACGATACCGAAACGCTCGTGCGTCGATTCGTCTGCCTCCCATCAGCGCGACGCCGCACGCTGGGTTGACGGCCCAGCGAACTTGCTCGGCGCCTTGCGCCGCGCCCGCTAGTGCGCCGTCTGCGAAGTCTTGTTAACACCGCGCCGGACCGCCTTGCGGATGATCTGGGAGGGATCCTTGGTCCAGACGAACGGAGTGGGGTGCTCGTTCCAGCGCGCGATGTACGCCTTGATGTGCCTCATGAGCGCCCCGACGCTCGGGAAGGAGCCGCGGCGGATGGACTTGCGGGTGAGGATGCCGAACCAGGCCTCCACCATGTTCATCCAGGAGGCGCCGGTCGGCGTGAAGTGGAAGTGGATGTCGGGATGGGCGGCGAGGAACCGCTGCACCGCCGGCACCGAGTGGGTCGAGCTGTTGTCGAGCACGATGTGCAGCTCGCGCCGGCGGTAGCGGCGGCTGAGGGTCTCAAGGAAGTGCAGGAAGTCCGCCCCGGTGTGGGAGGTCGCGAGCTCGCCGGTGACCTTGCCGCTTCGGACCTCGAGCGCAGCGTACAGGTCGGTGAGGCCGTTGCGCCGATAGTCGTGGGTCTGCCGCGCCGGGATACCCGTTCGCAGCGGCAGGATCGGCTGGGTGCGCTCGAGCGCCTGGATCTGGGTCTTCTCATCCATGCAGAGCACGACCGCGCTCGTCGGTGGGGCGAGGTACAGCCCCACGATGTCCTCGATCTTCTCGGCGGCGCGGGGATCGCTGGTGAACTTGAAGGTCTCGCTGCGGTGCGGCGCAAGGGCGTGGTCGCGCCAGATGCGGCGCACCGTCTCGTGCGAGACGCCCACCTCCTTGGCGAGGTCCCGCGTCGACCAGTGCGTCTGGCCCGCTGGGGCCGGCTTGAGCGTGCGCGCGACGATCTTCGCCCGCATCCGCTCGCCATACACCCGCGGGCGTCCGGAGCGCGGGCGGTCCCGCAGCGCGCCAACGCCGGCCGCGGCGAAGCGGTGCCGGATGCGACTCACCTGCACTGGCGTGTACCCGGTGCGCTCGGCGACCTGGACGCCCCCGAGACCGCCGGCGATCAACAGCACCACCCGCGCGCGGCGCGCCAGGCCCGCCGGCCCTGCGCTTGCGCGCTGGAGACGCTCGAGCTCCCTCCTGTCCGCCTCGCTGAGCGTGATCACGAGCGCCGCTGCGGCCATCCCTCGACCTCCGACCCTGTGGTGGAGGCTATATTATCATGACTTATGTGTCGAAACACTAGGAGTCATGCGATGACCTCACAGACCGACACCACCGCATCCGACCTCACGTTCGGCGTGAGCGGCATGACCTGCGCGTCGTGCGTCCGCCGCATCGAGAAGGCGCTCTCGAAGGTCGAGGGCGTGCAGGAGGCCAGCGTCAACCTCGCGACCGAGAAGGCGCGCGTCGTGTTCGACCCGGCGAAGGCCGGACCGGACGAGCTGCGCAAGGCGGTGGAGAAGGCCGGGTACGGCGTCCGCGAGATGCCGCGCCCCGAGGCGCGCGCGGAGGCTCCCGCCGCGGCTGCTGTCGCGCCGTCGAGCGGCGAGATGACGCTCCCGGTCGAGGGCATGACGTGCGCGTCGTGCGTCCGCCGCATCGAGAAGGCGCTCTCGAAGGTCGAGGGCGTTCAGGAGGCCAGCGTCAACCTCGCGACCGAGAAGGCGCGCGTCGTGTTCGACCCGGCGAAGGCCGGCCTCGAGCAGTTCCGCGCCGCCGTGGAGAGGGCCGGGTACAAGGTCGGATCGCGTCCGGAGCCCGCGACCGCCGCGACGGCGGAGGAGACCGCGGCGCCCGCCGAGGAGGATCCGCTCGACCGCGAGCGCCAGCGCGAGCTGGACGAGCTCGGTCGCAAGTGGCGCGTCTCGCTGGTCATCGGCCTCGCGATGATGGCCCTGCTCAACCTTCCGCTCGGTCTGGATCTCATGATCCTCGCGCCGGCGCTGCTCATCGGCGCGACCGTCGTCCAGTTCTGGGCGGGCCGAGTCTTCTACCAGGCGGCCTGGGCGGCCGCGCGTCACGGCGCGACGAACATGAACACGCTCGTCGCGATGGGCACGAGCATGGCGTACGGCTACAGCGCCTTCGTGACGCTCTGGCCGACGCTCTCGGCGTCCTGGGGCTTCCCCTACCACCTCTACTACGAGGTCGCGGCGATCATCGTCGCGCTCATCCTGCTGGGTCGGTGGATGGAGGCGCGCGCCAGGAAGCAGACCTCCGCGGCGATCCGCGCGCTCATGGGCCTCCAGGCGCGGACCGCGCGCGTCATCCGCGACGGGGTCGAGCGCGACCTTCCCATCGAGCAGGTGCGGGTGGGCGACCTCGTGCGCGTGCGGCCCGGGGAGAAAGTGCCGGTCGACGGCGTGATCACCGAGGGCCGCTCGGCGCTCGACGAGAGCATGCTCACCGGCGAGAGCCTGCCGGTCGACAAGGCCGAGGGCGACCAGGTCATCGGGGCGACGCTGAACGCGAGCGGCTCGTTCGTGTTCCGCGCGACCAAGGTCGGCCGCGACACCACGCTCGCGCAGATCGTCCGCATGGTCGAGGACGCGCAGGGCTCGAAGGCCCCGATGCAGCGTCTCGCCGACACCATCTCCAGCTACTTCGTCCCGGCGGTGCTCGCCGTCGCGGCGCTCACGTTCGTCGGCTGGCTGGCCTTCGGGCCGGAGCCGCGGTTCACGCTCGCGCTCCAGACCGCCATCGCCGTCCTCATCATCGCGTGCCCGTGCGCGCTGGGGCTCGCGACGCCGACCGCGATCATGGTCGGCACCGGGAAGGCCGCCGAGCACGGCGTGCTCGTCCGGGGCGGTGAGGCGCTCGAGATGACGCGCAAGATCGACACGATCGTCCTCGACAAGACCGGGACGATCACGCGCGGCAAGCCGGCGGTGACCGAGGTCGTCACGGCGAACGGACTGGCCGAGCGCGACCTGCTGCGGCTCGCCGCGGCGGCCGAGGTCGGCTCCGAGCACCCGCTGGGGGAGGCGATCGTCGCGCACGCGCGCGACCGGAGCATCGAGCTGCCGAAGGCCGAGCGGTTCGAGGCGCTCTCGGGCCGCGGCGTGCGGGCGCGGATCGACGATCAGGAGCTGCTCCTCGGCAATCTCGCGCTCATGCGCGAGCGGAGCATCGCGCTCGACGGCCTGCTCGAGCGCGCGCAGGAGCTCGCGGCGACCGGGGCGACGCCCATGTACGTCGCGGTCGGCACGCGGGCGGCGGGACTCATCGCCGTCGCCGACACGATCCGGCCGGAGTCGGCCGAGGCGGTCGAGCAGCTCGCGGCGCTCGGCCTCGAGGTGTGGATGCTCACCGGCGACAACCGCGCCACCGCCGAGGCGATCGCGCGGCAGGCCGGCATCGGAAACGTGCTGGCGGAGGTGCTGCCGGGGCAGAAGAGCGACAAGATCAAGGAGCTGCAGGGCCGGGGCCGCACCGTGGCGATGGTCGGCGACGGCATCAATGACGCACCCGCGCTCGCGCAGGCCGACCTCGGCATCGCCATCGGGACCGGCACGGACGTCGCGATGGCGGCGTCCGACATCACGCTCATCGGCGGTGACCTGCGCACGATCGTCACGGCGATCGCGCTGTCGCGCAAGACCGTCGGCGTGATCCGGCAGGGCCTCTTCTGGGCCTTCGCCTACAACGTGCTGCTCATCCCCGTCGCCATGGGTGCCCTGTACCCGTTCCTCCGCGTGCTCCTGAGCCCCGTGCTCGCGGCCGCGGCCATGGCGATGTCGAGCGTCAGCGTCGTCACGAACGCGCTCCGGCTGCGGGGCTTCCGCCGGCCGGCGTCGGCGCGCGAGATCGTGCATCCCTCGCTCCGCAGCGTCGTCGGCGAGTACGCCTACCTGGTCGGGATCGCGCTCGTCGCGCTCGCGATCGGCTTGGGCGCGCTCTGGCTCGCGAGCGCCGGCGGCGCGATGCCAAAAACCTGATCGGGAGGAACCTCATGGCGAAGATCACGCTCAGCGTCCCGGACATCTCCTGCGAGCACTGCGAGCGCACCATCACCAGCGCGCTGTCGCCGGTCGCCGGCGTCCGCTCGGTGAAGGTCGACATCCCGGCCAAGCGCGTCGAGGTCGACTACGACGCCGCCGCGGTGGACGTGGAGAAGATGAAGGGCATCCTCCAGGAGGAGGACTACCCCGTCGAGTCCGCGACCCCGGCGTGAGACGTGAGCAGATGAACGGAGAGAACGGCTAAACGGAAAAGGAGTGACGACCATGGAGCGCGATCCGGTCTGCGGCATGGACGTGGATCCCAAGACGGCGAAGCACACCTCGGTGCACGAGGGGAAGACCTTCTACTTCTGCAGCCCCGGCTGCAAGAAGACCTTCGACGCCGATCCGCATCGCTACGGTCACCAGAAGAAGGCCTGATGGCGGAAGAGACCGGCGACACCGTCGGCGGCGAGCACGGCCCGGGGCACCGCGGCTGCCCGACCTGCGACGTGCGGGGCGGCGTGGAAGCGCCGGGCCGGCACCGGCCGTCCGTCGTCCGCGTCCAGGCGCGCGGGGAGGAGTTCAAGATCGTCCAGGTCGTGGGCAACCTCTTCGTGTGCTCGAGGGCGAACGGCAACTGCTGCTGCGGCTGGGTCGAGAAGGGTCGGATGCCCTTCGACAACTCGCTGTGGTCCGACGAGTGGGAGCGCCGGCGCATCCGCCACCGCGTGCACCTCACGTTCAGCGGCTGCCTCGGCCCCTGCGCGGTCGGCAACAACGCGCTGCTGCAGATCTTCGGGCAGTCGATCTGGTTCAAGGACCTGAACTCGCCCGAGCTCGCGCCCGCGGTCTTCGACTACATCGAGGCGATGCTCGAGGCGGGGACGGTCCTCGCGGTGCCGGAAGCGCTCGCCGGCCACGTGTACCAGCGCTACGTGCCCGCGCCCGACGGGCGCATCACGCTGGCGTTCGGCGAGCCGGCGCTCGACGGCGACGGCCTGGAGGGCCTCGACCCGGTCTGCCTCATGGCGGTCGATCCCGCGACGTCTCGCCATCGCGTCGAGCACGGCGGCCGGACGTACGCGTTCTGCGCGCCGTCGTGCAAGAAGCTCTTCCTCGCCGATCCCGAGGCGTACCTCTCGGGCGCCGCCGCGACGCCGATGGACTGACGTCCGTCTTCGACGGCATCATGGCGCGGAGCGGGGCCGATCCGGCCGCGCGGAAGGGGGACCGCTGTGACGACGGCGGACATCGACGCGAGCACGGTCGCGCGGCAGCGCGAGCTCCACGACCTCATGGAGAAGTTCATCACGCTGCGCCGCCGCGCCTTCATCCCGCGCGCGCGGGAGATCGCCGCGGAGGCGGGGATCGACGAAGCGGCTCTCGCGTTCCTCGCCCACCTCCGGCAGATCTCCGAGGGCGACTTCGTCCCCCGCGAGCGGCTGCGCCACCGCCTCTGCTACTCGTCGCGCGAGCCGTGGCGCGGCCGGTTCGACGTCCTCGCCGCCGCCGGCCTCGCGGCGCCGGCCGAGGGCGGCTGGCGCCTCACGGCGCGTGGCCTCGCGGTCGTCGAGCGGGTGTGGTCCGCGATCCACGAGCAGCTGCGGTCGCTCGCGATCCCGGCGGAGCCGCTGCGACGCACGCTCGCGCTCCTCGAGCGGACGGTGGGCGACGCTCGCGCCGGCGAGTACGACCGCCTCACGATGATCCGCCGCTGCGCGCCGTCCGATCGCGCCAGGGCGCACGAGGCCGTGCGCCTCGAGCAGGCGATGTTCGAGACATGCGTCCTCCTGGACGACGGCCACATCGCCGCGTGGCGGTCCGCCGGCTACCGCGGGCCCGAGCTCGACGTGCTGACGAAGGTCTGGTACGGGAGCGGGACGCGCGAGGCGCTCCGGCAGGCGCTGCGCGCCGGCCAGGAGCCCGAGGACGTCGAGCGGCACATCGCGCAGCTCGTCGCGCGCGGCGACCTCGCCGCGGACGGCGAGACGGTCGCGCTCACCCCGCAGGGGCGTGCCGCCCGCGATCGCATCGAGGAGGACACGAACCGCCTCGGTCTCTCGCGGTGGCCGCGTGGCGACGAGCTCGAGCGCGCGATCGCGGACGTGGACGCGATCCTGGGCGCGTTCCCGCCGGAGGATCGGCTGCCGACCGGCCCGACGCACTGAGCGCGCGCGCTTCGAGCAGCCGCAGGCCGGCCTCGCGTCCCATCGCGAACAGCTCGCGCGTGTGGGCGAGGTCGAAGTAGCGGCGCGGCCAGCGCAGCTCCGGGCGGACGAGCGTGATGCGCATGTTTCCGCCGAACGCGGCGCTCGCGAGGTCGGTCTGGCGGCGGGCGGAGACCGAGAGCACGTGCGTGAGGACGGTCCCGAGATCGCGCTGCCCGACGAACGTATCGGCCGGCGCGAGGTCGACCGCGATCGTCTCGCTCATGCCCGCCTCCGCCGGCGTCTGGAGGTCGCAGCTCGCGACGATGCCTCCGTCGGCGAGGAGGCGGCCGTCCATGCGGACCGGCGAGAAGACGACCGGTATCGCGCTCGATGCGAGGAGGGCGGTCCGCAGATCGCCGTGGCGGAGGACGACGCGCCCGCCGGACGCGAGGTCGGTGGCGGTGATCGCGAGCGGGACGGCGGCGTCCTCGATCATCTTTCGGCCCTTCGACCAGGCGGAGATGAGCGCGAGCAGCCGCGAGTGGCCGAGCAGGTGGTCGTGGCGGGTGACGAGCCGCGCGACGAGCCTCCAGGGATGGTCCGAGAGCAGGCCCCCGTCGAGGTCCAGCCACACCCGCAGGAGGCGCTCTCCCGCGTCGGGCCCCGGATGGAAGGCCCAGAACGCGGCGTTCAGCGCGCCGACGCTCGTCCCGACGAGGAGGTCGGGCGCGACGCCCCCGCGCGCGAGCGCGTCGACGACGCCGACCTCGAACGCCCCGAGATCCGCGCCGCCCCCGAGGACGACCGCCAGGCCTCCGGCCCGGGCCGTGAGCGCCTCCATCGTCCGATCACCTTCCTTCGCCGCCCGCCGGACGGGACGGCGGCTTGCGCCGTCCCGTCCGCGTCGTCGCGGTGTGCCTAGGCCTTCTCGGGGCGGACGAAGAACACCTGATACCCGTCGAGGATGACCAGCGCGGCGCCGATGACGAGCGAGGTCCACAGCGGAGCGGTCAGGGTGCTGAAGCCGAGGACGAACGGCGCGACGATCGCCGCGACGCCGATGATCCCGGCGGCCCAGTACTCCCAGTTCGCCGTGTCCCTGACGATCGCCTTGTAGCCGGCGGCCAGGACCGTGAGGACTCCGAGGACGATGCTCGTCCAAAGGGCCGGGTTGTTGTCCGTGTAGGCGAAGACCCACGGCGACACCCCGAAGACCACTCCGACGAGACCGATGACCCAGTACATATGTTCCACCTTTCCGGGCGCGCCCACCCCTCGTGAGTCAACCGGCTCCCGGTGCGCCCACGGAGGAGCCGGACGCCGCGTCGAGGTCCTTCACCACCTCCCTTCGCTCTGTCAGGAGGGGCGCGGAAGCGGATTGGGGTCGGTCTCCGACTGTCGGCCGAGGCTCTCCGCGCCCCTCTCGCCGGTCCCCGCCGGGTGCATCCCGCCGGGATCGCCTTTTAGCGGCGGCTCTCGGCCATGCGGCCGGCAGCGACTTCCCTCGGCGCGACGAGGCGGGTCAGCCAGACGAGCAGCGCGCCCGCGTAGAGCGCGTAGAGCGCGAGCTCGATCGAGCCGACGAGCCGGGCTCCTAGCGAGAGATCGGACACGCCGGGGAGCCAGGGTGCCCACGCGCGGTACATCGCCGGTCCCGGGAAGACGCCGTCGGCCGCACCGTGCCACCCCCTTTCCGCTCCCCACGGTGCGACGCGGGGCTGAGACGGCTCTGACGCGACGCTGTGGCGGAACTGAGAAAGGCGCCGCGGCCGGAGCCGTGGCGCCTAGCCATGCTCCCTTGGCTTCGATGTGACCACCTGCACGAAGTTTGGCACTCAGGCCGCGATGTTGGCGTCCTTGAGGAGCGCGTCGAGCGCGGACTCGAGGCGCCTCCAGGGCGTGCCGGGTGGCGAGAGCGGTGC
>DAIDAP010000032.1 GCA_027310565.1 Chloroflexota bacterium
TTGCCGCCGTTCACCCAGATCGCGGCGTTCTCGAACGGGAGCTCGGCGCGCTTGCCCTGCAGTCCGATCGACGCGAGCGCACCCACGACCTTCGTTTCCCGCGCGTTCAGCGGTGGCGGAGTGTACGGGCCTGACGTCGGGTTTGGAGAGACCTGCGCAGCGGGTGCCGTCGGTGTGAAGCTGGGCTGCGGCGTGGACGCGCACGCCGCGAGCACGAGGGCCGCGACACAGGTGAGGGCGAAGAGCGCGGCGTGCGCGCGTCTTGATCGGGTGAGCACGCCGCGCCTTCTTCTCACAGCTCTTCTCGACCCGCGTTCGCGCTGCTCATGGCGCGGACGGAGCGGCGTTCGTCTCTAGGTATGCGCGAAACGCCTGGTCTTCCCTGATCGTCTTCATCGCGTCTCGATACCGATCCTGCGCCGCGCGCAGCACAGCTCCATTTCGCTGCACAAAGTCTCGTTGCACGGCGACCTCAGCGGTCCGGTACGCGGCTGCCCACACTGCTGCGCACTGCTTGAGTGCGACGCCAGCCGCGGGAGCACGAGATGCGTCCGTCGCTGCGACACGCTCAAGGTCCCCGGGGCCGCGTGCCGTGATCCCGCCAGCCCGCTCGGCGCACGCTGCGTACTTGTCCGCCGCCCCGTTCGCAGCGGCAGCTGCGATGTCCTTGCGCATGGCCTCGAGCTCGCTCCCTAGCTTCCGCTGGAGCGTCCAGATACTCGGGAGTGTGTTGGCCTCGCCGGTGCAGCCGCCCTGGGCGAAGTCGCTCCCTCGTCCGTCCGGCACTGCACCGGTACGCCGCATCGCGGTGATGTCTGCTGCGCTCTCGCCGTAGAGCGCACGGGTGTAGCGGTCTTGATCCCCAGATGAGAGTGACGCTTCGTACGCACGGTTCTGCTGCTCGGGCGACAGGCCGTCACGTGAGCTTCGTACGGTCACACCGAGGCCGCGCGCGACACCTGCGAGCGCTTCCTCGGGGAAGGCCGCCGTCACGACGTAGCTGAAGCCGGCGCGCACCATGCACGCCCTGATCGTCTGCTCACGCTGGAAGGCCTCCCAGGCGGCGATCGTTTCGTCACGTTGGGCGGCCGCTGGTGAGCGCCCCAGCCCAGGAGTGCCGTCCAGTGGGAACGCCTCCTGCGCCTCGGCTCGGTTCGCGAAGCTGACGACGCCAACGACGGCGAGAGCCAACCCGAAGACCTGTATCGCGGCCAGCCACGAGCGCGGTCGCACGCTGGGAAGTGACGCGGGGATCTTTCCGAGCTTCATCCGTCGACTCCTCTCTACCGCTACCGTGGGTACCCAAGGATCACGTCGACCGCGTAGCCGTACCGCCAGCTCTCCGTGACACCGCCGGCGCCCTCGGCGCCGCTCCCTTGGAACCAGTTCTTCGCGGCAGTGTTGGTGTGGAAGAACAGCTCCACGTACGAGCGGTACCAGGCCCACGGATTCGTGCACTCGTAGTCCGTGCATGGCCAAGAGTTGTTTGCACCCGGCGTGGCACCGTCCAAGGCTGAGATGAGCTGGGTCTTCAGCGTTTCGCTGGTCGCCGAGCCCCCATCGTACATCACGAGGAGGTAGCTCGCACTTCCGCCGCATCCACCTGACTGTGCGTTGGTCTGCGTGACGATGTAGATCTGCGCTCCCCAGTTGTTCGCGTAGGTCACGTGACTCACGTACGAGTCGTCACGTGGGTTGCCGCTGGTGATTACGTAATATCCGCGGTCGAAGAAGGAACCCGCGCCCTGGGTGAACACGCTCGCGGCGTACACGTTGAAGTAACGACCGTTGATGTTCTCCTCCCATCCGCACTCGCCCCGGTGACCGCTATCCGCATGGGTGGGCGCCGACAGGTACACCTTGTATCCGTTCCATGGCGTCGGGAACCAACCGAATGTCGCCGAGGTGATGATCGTGTGATCCGCGTATGCCGTCGTCGACAGCAGGATCGCGATCAGTCCGGCCGCCGGGACTCCGGCGAGGACCGACCGCACCGAGCGCGAGATGCGCGCACGGACTAGGGTCGCGACCGCGAACAAGACAACTCCGAAGGCGACGGCGTAGGTCTCCATACCTCTCCTTCCGCGTACTAGTTCGTGCACGCGGCCGACCCGTCTGCAGCACGGTGGAGCGTGCCGACGCCAGGCTACGCACCGACGTGACGGGCGCTACCTGTCAATCGGTGCAGACTGTGCGCACGTTGGCCGGGGGAGCAAGCATGCGCCGCTTGCCAGTAGATATGCTTAATGTTCATGATGATGTCATGTCGTCCACCGATTCGCTGACGTTGCAGCAGCGCCGCGCCCTCCGCTTAGTGGCCCTCGGCTTGAACGACAAGCTCATCGCGGTGCACCTGGGGGTGGCCGAACGGACCGTGCGGTTTCACATCTCCCAGGCGATCAGGCGACTGGGGGCAGCGAATCGCTCGCACGCAATCGCACTCGCCGTTGGCCGCGGCGAGATCGCAGGACCGACACAGACGAGTGGGAAGCGTCCTGCCCTTGAGCCATCTGCAACCTCCGACCTTCATGAATCGCGGGCTACGGTCGGGACCCACCGCAAACGCGATCCGGCGTGAGGGAGCTCCTCGTGACGTGTCGGGGCAGACTCCGCGTATGACGGGCAGCACATTAGAAAGCACTCGTCGATGGACAGAATGTTGAGTGCCATACACCCATGTGCTACCAGGTTGAGTCCGAAGGTGCGCACCGCCGGAGCCGCCCGCATGGCAACACAAGCTGGTTGCGCGACACCGAATCGAAACGAACTTCGCGATGCATCGCAAACGAAGAGACAGAAGGTCACCATCTACGCGGAGCGCCTCGCTCCGAGTGACCTGACCAACATGGTCTGCCGCACACCGTCGGCGACCGAGGGTCCTTCTAGTCCGGCAGCGCGGCTGATGGCGGTCGCTTCACGGGAATCCGCCATAGCCCCCGGACCTCGACGAGCAGATGCTGCAGCACCAGTCGTCGAGGGTTTGGCCCAGCCAAGGCGTGGTCGAGGAGGAGTCGCCTCACGGGTTCTGGCGCAGATGCGCGCATGCCCCCGATGAAGCTGAGCGCGGTCGGGTTGCCGTCGGCGAACCCCTCCCAAGGAGCGATGAGACGGCGCGACCCGACCCAGCCACCCGTCTCAACGCTGAGCTCAGTCATCGGTCGCGCCGGCGCCTCGCCCTCTTGGATGCTCGTCAGCTGCCTTCCGACGACGGTGAGTGAGTACGGCCCAAGTCGGCATGTGATCGGAAGCCGCTCCAGATCTAGTTCTGCCCGCCTGCCGCCTTCTTCGAGGAAGATCGTTGGCACCTCGAGCTCCAGGTCGTGTGCATCGCTCGCGAGCGGCGGGAATACCGCGTAATCGCGTTCATCCTCGCGCAGTGCCCTGACCGGTCTGAAGCGCTCCGGATAGATTCGACCATGCTCGTCGCGCAAGATGAGCGCGCTGGCGTCCCGCCGAAAGCCGAACAGGCCGCCGATTCCGCGGACATGGGCCACCCCTTTTGGTCGTACGACTTCAAGCTCGATGGCCGTGGTTCGAGCATCGGTGGCGATTGCGGTCACCTGGATCGTTACGCCGTCGCGCTCAGCTGTTCCGGTGATGTCGACGCGTCCAGGACCCTCGGCCTGGACGAGCTCCGTCGCGAGCCTCCACGCGCCTAGATGCTCGACTTCGATCACGAGCTCGACCCGTCGCGTAGCCGGCGGTAGGGCCGGTAGCGAGACCGTCTGCGCGAAGTTGCTTCCGAATCTGCGGGGCCATCCCTGCGCATGGGCGCTCTCCTTGTAGCCATCCGCGATAAGAGTCGTGTGCAATGAGATCGTCTCGGTGTCTTCGGCCATCGGCTTCGCCGGCGCGGGCAACCCGCGAATGTCATAGCTGAGCTCCGTTCGCTCGAATCCGGCGATGAGGTGGTGCAGACAGAGCGTCACACCGGACCGTTCGACGGTCAGAGAACGAGCCAGCTGGACTCGAGCCGCCCTGAAGCCGACGCCGTCTACGAAGATCAGGCTCGGAATCTTCAGGTTGTCGACCGGTCGACCCAGAACCGCGCGCACTCGCGCGTCGTCGTTCGCAGTCATGTCGTGCCTCCCTCATGCATCTGAGCGATCTCCTCGCCTGACACACCCAGGGGGGCCGTCATAGCGGCAGCGTCACCCGCACCGTCGTGCCCTGATCCTCGCCGGCGCTCTCGATCCGCAGCGACCCGCCGTGGGCCTCGGCGACGAGCTTGGCCACGTGGAGCCCGATGCCCATCCCGGCGAAGGTCGCCGCCTTCCCCGACCCGCGGGTGAACGCGCCGCCCAGGCGGGCAAGGTCCGCCGAAGGGATGCCGATGCCGTCGTCGGCGATGGTCACGACCGCGGCGTCGTCGGCGGGCGCCACCGACACGCGCACCGTCCCACCGTGTGGCGAGTACTTCACCGCGTTCCCGATGAGGTTCATGAGGACCTGCTCGACGCGCGCCTCGTCGGCGTTCACCCGCAGGCTGGCCGGCGCGTCGAGCGCGAAGCGGTGCCGCCCCTCTTCACGTGTCGCATCGACGTACCGTGCGACCGCGTCGCGGACGCTCTCGGCGAGGTCGAAGGGCCGGCGGTCCATCTCGAGCGCGCCGCGGCCGGCGCGCGAGACGGAGAGCAGGTCCGTGACCAGGCCGTTCATGCGGTCCACCTGCCGCTCGATGGTGCGGAGGTTCCGCTCGAGCGACTCGAGGTCCACCGGCTGCCCGCGCTCGCGCGAACGCGCGATGCGCGAGATGAGGAGCTGCGCGAGCGCCTTGAGCGGGGTGAGCGGCGTCCGCAGCTCGTGCGACACGATCGACAGGAACCGCTCCTTCTCCTCCTGCTCGCGCGCGAGCTGCGCGAAGAGCCGCGCGTTCGCGACGGCGACGCTCGCCTCCGCGGCGAGGACGTGGGCGAGGTCGATGTCCTCCTCGGAGAAGGACGCGGTCGCGTCGCGCAGGTAGGCGTTGAGCGCGCCGGCGAGCTCACCGTCGCGGACGAGCGGGATGGCGAGCACCTTGCCGAGCCGCTCCTCCTCGAACAGCGCCGGATCGCCGATCGGCGAGCGCGAGAGGTCCACGACGAGGTGCTCCTCGGGCCCGCGGTAGAGCGCGCGCCCGGCGGCCGCCGGGGTGCGCGCCGCGCGGACGTACCGCTCGGAGAGGCCGGCGGACGCGACGATCTCGAAGTGCGTCCCCTCGTCGTTCAGCAGGGTGATGGACGCCGCGTCGGCCGCGGTGATGTCGCGCATCGCCTCGACGATCTCACCGAGGATCCGCTCGACGTCGAGATCCCGGAGCAGATGCGTGCTTGCGCGGAACAGGCGCCGGGCACGCTCGGACACGCGACGAGCCTACCGCGGGAGCACGACCTCGACCACGTCGCTGCCGACCTCGCGCTCGACCGCCGCGGCGACGTCCGCCGACACCGTCGCCCGGAACGACGTCGCGACCCGGCGCGCGCCGCCGCTCGCGCGCGGCAGCTCGAGCACGACGCTCGCTTGCCCGCTGAAGTCGGCGAGCACCTGCTGGATGCGCTGGAAGATCGCGATCGAGCGCTCGTAGTCGAGCGCCTCGCGGAAGCGGATGACGAGCTCGGTCGGCCCCGCGTCGGGCGACGCGGACGCCGCCGATGGACGCGGCGCCGGCGCGGCGGGCGCGGTCGTCTCGGTCCGGCCGGAGCCGTTGCCGCCGCGCGCGAACTTCGCCCGCTTCGCGACGCGCTGGCGGATCTCGTCGCTCACACGGCGGATCTCGGCGATGCCGGCGTCGTCGAAGCGGACGGCGTGCTCGCAGAGGAGCTTCGGCGCCTCGTCGCGCTGCTCCACGCGGGCGAGGAGCAGCAGGACCTCGTCGGCGCTCCAGAGCTGCGCGGTCGCCTCGTACGTCCGCGGGAAGACCGTAACCTCGACCGAGCCGGTGAGGTCCTCGACCTGCGCGAACATCATCAGCTTCTTGTCCTTGGTGATGTGCTTGCGGGCGCTCGTCACGACGCACGCGACGGTGACCAGATCGTCCCCCGCCTCGCGCAGCTCCGCGAGGTAGGCCGTGACGACGTCCCCCATCTTCTCGGTGAGCTGCTGGAGCGGATGCGCGGAGAGGTAGATCCCGAGAAGCTCCTTCTCCCAACCCAGCAGCTCACGGTCGTTCGCCTCCGGCCCGCCCACCGGCGCGGCGACGATCTCGGTGTCGAGGCCGAGGCTCGCGAAGAGCCCGACCTGGCCGCTCGCGCGGTCGCGTTGCTCGCGCTGCGCGGTCGACAGCACCGCGTCGAGCCGCTGCAGCTGTCCGAGGCGGGTGCCGAACGAGTCGCACGCGCCGCATCGGATGAGCGACTCGATGACGCGCTTGTTGCAGCGCTGGAGGTCGATGCGGCCGCAGAGGTCGTCGAGCGAGCGGAAGGGGCCGCCGGCTCCGCGGGCCTCGACGATGCTCTCGACCGCGCCCTCGCCGACGTTCTTGACCGCGCCGAGCCCGAAGCGGATGCCCGCCGGCGTGATGCGGAATCCGAAGGCGCACTCGTTCACGTCCGGGGGCTGCACCACGATGCCCATCCGCCGGCACTCGGCGACCGCGATCGCGACCTTCTCCGCGTCGCCCATCGACGCGGAGAGCACCGCGGTCATGTACTCGGCGGTGTAGTTCGCCTTGAGGTACGCGGTGTGGTACGCGATCATCCCGTAGATCGCGGCGTGCGCGCGGTTGAACCCGTAGCGCGCGAACGGCTCGAAGTCCTTCCACACCTGCTCGACCACGTCGGCGTGCACGCCGTTTCGGATCGCGCCCTCGACGAACTTCACCTTCTGCGCGTCGAGCCTGTCCTTGATCTTCTTGCGGATCGTGTAGCAGAGGACGTCGGCCTGGGCCATGGTGAAGCCGGCCAGCGCCTGCGTCACCGCCATGACGTCCTCCTGGTAGACCATGACGCCGTAGGTGGAGGAGAGCACCGGCTCGAGGCTGGGATGGGCGTACGTGACCGCCTCCTGCCCGTGCTTGCGCCGGATGTAGGTCGGGATGTAGTCCATCGGGCCGGGGCGGAAGAGGGCGACCATCGCCATGACGTCCTCGACCCGGTCGGGCTTGAGCTCGCGGATGTGGCGGCGCATGCCCGCGGACTCCAGCTGGAACATGCCCGTCGTCTCCCCGGACCCGAGGAGCTCGAAGGTCCTCCGGTCGTCCAGCGGGATCCGCTCGCGCTCGATCGCGATGCCGCGCGTCTCGCGGATGAGGCGCAGGGACTCGTCGAGGATCGTGAGGTTCGCCAGGCCGAGGAAGTCGAACTTCAGGACGCCCATCTTGTCGAGCGCCTTGTCCTCGTACTGCGTCTGGATCGCCTCGGCCTTTCCCTTGCTGCGCTCGAGGGGGACGAGCTGCGTGAGCGGGTCCCGCGTGATGAGCACGCCGGCGGCGTGCGTCCCGGTCGAGCGCACGAGGCCCTCGACCTTCTCCGCGAGGTCGAGGAGGCGCTGCACGTGCGGCTCCTGCTCCATGTCGCGCAGCTCGGGCACCATGCGGCGCGCCTCCGCCAGCTCGACGCCGAACGGGATGACCTTCGCGACGCGGTCGGCCTCGCCGTACGGCATGCCGAGCACCCGAGCGACGTCGCGCACGGCGGCCCGGGCGAGCATCGTGTTGAACGTCCCGATCTGCGCGACGCGGTCCGCCCCGTACTTCTTCGTCACGTAGGCGATGACCTCGTCGCGCCGGTCGTCCATGAAGTCGACGTCGATGTCCGGCGGGGTGTACCGCTCGAGGTTGAGGAACCGGTCGAAGATGAGCCCGTACCGGATCGGATCGATGTCGGTGAGGCCGATGGCGTAGTTCACGAGCGACCCGCCGGCGGAGCCGCGGACGGCGGTGAGGATCCCCTGCTCGTGCGCGTGGCGGATGAAGTCCTGGACGATGAGGATGTAGCCCGAGTAGCCGGCCTTCGCGATGACGTCGAGCTCGCGGTCGACCCGTTCCTGGAGCGCCGGAGTGAGCGCGCCGTACTTCGCCTTCACGCCGGCCTCCGCGAGACGGCGCAGGTGCCGCTCGGGGGTGACGCCCCCGGGGACCTCGAAGTGCGGCATCTTCAGCTCGCCGAGCGGCAGCCGGATGTCCACCAGCTCCGCGATGCGCAGCGTGTTCTCGCGCGCCTCGGCGTCGTCAGGGAAGAGCGCGGCCATCTGCTCCGCGCTCTTCAGGTAGAGCTCGGGGTGGTCGATCATCTTGAGCCGGTCCTGCGCGTCGATGGTCTTGCCCTGCTGGATGCAGACCATGACGTCCTGGGCCTCGGCGTCCTCGGCGTGCACGTAGTGCGAGTCGTTCGTCACGACGAGCGGGACCCCGGTGCGCCGGGCGACCTCGCGCAGGCCCTCACGCTGCCGCTCCTGCTCGGGGATGCCGTGGTCCATGAGCTCGAGGAAGTAGCCGCCCTTCCCGAAGATCTCCTGGTGCTCGAGCGCGACGCGGCACGCGGCGTCGACGCCCTCTTCGAGCAGGGCGCGCGCGACCTCGCCCTGCAGGCACGCGGAGAGGCCGATGAGGCCCTGCGCGTGCTCGCGGAGGAGGTCCCTGTCGATGCGCGGGCGGTAGTAGTAGCCCTCGAGGTGCGCCGCGGTGACGAGCGCGACGAGGCTCTGGTACCCGGTGAAGTCCTTCGCCAGGAGCACGAGGTGGAACGGCTTGCCGTGCCCCTCGATGCGCGGGTCGCGCTCGAGGCGGTTCGTCCGCGCGACGTACGCCTCGACCCCGATGATCGGCTTGATGCCGGCCTGCGTCGCTTGCACGTAGAAGTCGATCGCGCCGTACAGCGCGCCGTGGTCGGTGAGCGCGAGCGCGGGCATCCCGAGGTCCTTGGCGCGCGCGACGAGATCGCCGATGCGGGACAGCCCGTCGAGGAGGCTGTACTCGCTGTGCGTGTGGAGATGGACGAACTGCTGGACGGCGGGACCTCACTCGGCCGCTCGTGGAAGCGCGGCGGCGGGGTCCAGTCTACCCGCGAGCTCAGCGGCCACCCGCCGCGACGGTCACGTTCACGACGAGCGGGCGGTGGTCCGACGCCTGTTTCAGACGGTCGATGTCGTTCAGCGCGGGGATGCGCGCCTGGTCGCCGGTCACGCCGTAGCCCCAGATGTAGTCGATGCGCCTCTGGGGGTTCTCGCCGGTCGTCGTCTCGCCGGCAGGCGCGCCGAGGTCGGTGAACCCCGCCGCGCCGAGCCTGCGGACCTCCGGGGCGCCCGGCTCCGCGTTCAGATCGCCGGCGATGACCGCCGGCGACGCCTTGTCCCAGGCGCCCAGGATCGTGTCGACCTGGCCCTGCCGCACCTCGCTCGCGTCGGTCACGTCGTCGAGGTGCGTGCAGCCGACCAGCAGCCCGGCGGTGCGCGCGAACACGATCCCGCGCGGCTGGTGCCGCGGGCCCGGGACGGCCGCGAACGTCACGCGGCGCACGTCGGTCATCGCGAAGCGCGAGAGGATCGCGTTCCCGTAGAGGTCGCCGATGTTCGGGCCCCACGTGTAGCTCATGCCGAGACGCTCGGCGAGCACCGAGAGCGCGTCCTGGCGCTCGTCGATCATCCATCCGCGCACGACCTCCTGGAGACACACGACGTCCGGCCGCTCCAGCGCGATCACCCGCGCGAGCTCCTCGAGCGACGGGATCTGTCCGGCGTTGAAGCCCTGATGGATGTTGTAGGTCATGACCCTCACCGTGGGCCGCGGCGTCTCCACGACGGGTGACGCCACCGTGAGCACCGCGGCGAGCGGCACGGCGAGCCCGAGGGTCGCGACGCCCATCGACAGCGCGCGCCCGAGCGCGACCGCGCCGAGCGGCACCGCGAACGCCGCGAGCACGACGATCGCGGTCGCCGCCCACACCGCCGGCTCGTACGCCCAGAAGGCGTAGAAGCCGAACGCGGTGCCCACGAACAGCAGCCAGCCGAGCGAGAGCGCGACGACGACCGACGCCGGCGACGACGCGAGACGCAGCGGGACGCCGAACAGCGCCGCGGCCGCCAGAAGCGTGCCCACCGCGAGGACGCCGGCGCCCGCGGTCGAGAGGATCGGGACGTGCGCCCAGAGGAGCGCGGCGCCGACCGCGACCGCGCCCGCCGCCACGAGACCGCGCGGCGCGGCGCGCGAGAGCGCGATCGCGCCGGCGGCGAAGCCGAGCCCGAGGACGAGCTCGCCGATCTGCGTCGCGCGCGCCGGCTCGGGCCCGAGGCCGATCCCCCCGGCGAGAGCGGCCTGCGCGCCGTTCGCCGCGCCCGTCTCCGCGACGAGGACGAGCGGCGGCACCGCGAGGAGCGCGACGAAGCCGCGCGCGCCGACGCCGGTCCAGCGGCGCTCGCCACCGAGCGAGCCCAGGCCCGCCGCGCCGAACACGAGCACCGCGACGAGCACGAGGCCGGTCGCGACCGGCCACGCGAGGTCGGGCACCGCCACGGTGCGGAAGGCGGCGCGCAGCGCGAGATCGGAGACGAGCGCGATGGGGAGCGCACGCGCGAGCGGCGACGCGCCGTCGCCCGGGCGCGCGCTGTGGAAGAGCGCGAGCCACCAGAACCCGCCCGCGAGCGCGACGACGGTGAGCGCGAGATCCACCCAGTTGTTCCGTGACGCGGTCGCGAGGAACGTGCCGAGCGCCAGCAGCACCGCACTCGTCGCGACGGCGCGCCGCGGGCTCATGCGCCAGGCGACGACGAGCGCGAGGAACGAGGCGGCGAACACGCTCGTCGCCATGATCGCGAGGTTCGTGTTCGGCGCGCCGAAGAACGTCTGCTGGAACGTCGACGTGAAGGTGCGCACGTCGGCGAAGAGGAAGAGCAGCCCGATGACCCCGAAGGTCACCTCGCCGATCACGCCGGCAGTCTAGGCGAGCAGTCCGGCAAGCTCCCGCGCGGTGTCGTCCACGTATCCGCGAACGGCCTCGATCGCGCTGAACGTCGCGTCCTCCGCCATCGGCCCGAGCACGAGCGCGCCCGCGGCCTGGTCGTTCACCGCGAGCGGCAGAGTCACCGTGCGCGGCCCCGGGGCCGCGCGCTCGATCTCCCGTGCGTGATCGATCGCATAGGCGGGGCGCAGGATCTCGAAGAGCGTGGACGCGGGCACGATGCGGCGCTCGCGGACCGCCCGCGCGATCGCGTTGTCGCGGTCGTCGAGCGGGATCCGCAGCGCGCCGCTCGTGACGCCGAGCGCGGTGTCGAGGCCCTGCGCGGCCGCCGCGTCCGACACGAGCTCGCCGCGGAGCACCCCGCCCTCGGGATCCACGCCGACGAGGAAGGCGACCGCGAATCCCGCGCCCGCGCAGCGGCGGAGGAGGTCGAGGAGCACGGCCTCGGGCGTCCGCCGCGGCGGCGCGGGTGTCGGCACCGCGGCGGCCGGCGGGAGGACGCCGGCCGTCGCGGGCTCGAGCGGTGCGGGCGGCGGCGCCGACGCGGGCTGGAACCGGCCGGCGCCGCGCACCTGCGCGAAGCGCGGCGCGCACGTGTCCACGATGGTCGAGATGAGCCGCAGCTCCCGGTCGTCGAAGCCCTCGGGGCGGAACGTCTGCACGCTCACGACGCCCACGACCTCCCCGCCGTTGGCCATGGGCACCTGCAGGACCGTGACGCCGCGCGTGCGCGCATCCGCCCCGTCGCGGATCGCGATATCCCGGGTGAAGAGGTGCCAGCGGCGGTCGCCGGTCGCGGCGGCGCACCGCGGCCCGTCTTCGACGTGCTGCCGGCCGAGCTCGGCCGAGTCGCGGTCCGGGCCGACGACCTTGTAGCGGTACGCGACCTCCGGGCGCGTCAGGTGGAACAGGGCGACCGAGAACGCGGACGCGTCGGTGACCAGGTTGAGGGCATCGCGCACCACGCGGCCGAGCGCGCGCGCGTCGTCGGCCGTCTCGACGCCGCGGCGGACCTGGTCGAGCACGGCCGCCTCGGGCGACGGAGGCGGCGGCGGGGGCGCGACGGGCTCCGGCTGGGGCGGCGGCGATCCGGGCGGGGCCGCCATCACCGTCACGGACTCGCTCGCGACGGCAGAGGCGATCACCTCGCAGGAGAGGTCGAGCGCCTCGCGTGTCTGCTGCGTGATCGGATCGCGCGTGACGAGGGTGCCCAGGAGCACGCCGACGGTGCGTCCCTGGAACACCAGGCGTGAGATGACGAGGCGCGGCGGCGCGCCGGTCCACTCGGCCTGGAACGGCACCGGCCAGTCGAGGGCGACCGCGCGGTTCGCCGGGAGGATGTCGTCGGGCAGCTGGAGCGTCACCAGGCGCCGGTCGTGGAGCCACGGCATGCGGCCGACGGACGCGACGACGCCGTCCTCGCCGGGCGGCTGCCGGACGACGGCCGCGCCCATGAGGGTGGGCACGCTGTTCAGAAGGATGCGCAGTGTCGCCTCGACCGGAGGCGTGATCGGAGCGGTGGCCGCCAACTCTCAGGTGTCCTCCCACCCGTGTGGCTCGGTACAAACTAGGCGCGAGCCTCTTCCCCCGCCAGCCCCCGACGGGTGACAGCGTGCGCCGGCGACCGGCGCCGGCTTTCTCACCAGGCGGAGCGATGCGGCGGCCGGGCTATGCGAGGATACGGGCGATGGCCCTCAGCGAGGCGGAGGTCCGCATCCCGCCGTCGGCATCCGACACGCGCGGCGTCGCCGAGGGGGTCCTCACCCCGGCGGCGCGCGAGTTCCTCACCAAGCTTCATCGCGAGGTGGAGCCCACGCGGATCGGTCTCCTCGAGACGCGGCAGCGTCGCTGGCGGGAGCTGCGCGACGGCGCGACGCCCGCCTTCCCGGAGGAGACGGCGGCGCAGCGGCGGTCCGAGTGGCGCGTCGCCGAGGCGCCGCGCGACCTGCGGGTCCGCAAGGTCGAGATCACCGGACCGACCGATCGCAAGATGCTCATCAACGCCCTGAACTCGGGCGCGTCGGTGTACATGGCCGACTTCGAGGACGCCAACGCGCCCACCTGGCGCAACATGATCGAGGGGCAGCGCAACCTCGTCGACGCGATCCAGCGAGCGATCGAGTTCCGCAGCCCCGACGGGCGCGTCTACACGCTGAGCGACCGGACCGCGACGCTGGTGGTCCGCCCGCGCGGCTGGCACCTGGGCGAGAAGCACTTCCTCGTCGACGGCGACCCGATCGCCGGCGCGCTCTTCGACTTCGGTCTCTACTTCTTCCACAACGCCCGACGGCTGCTCGAGAAGGGCAGCGGCCCGTACTTCTACCTGCCGAAGCTCGAGTCGTACCGCGAGGCGCGTCTGTGGAGCGAGATCTTCCGCTGGTCCGAGGACGCCCTGGGCATCCCGCGCGGCAGCATCCGCGCGACGGTGCTCGTAGAGGTCATCACCCTCGCGTTCGAGATGGACGAGGTGCTCCACGAGCTGCGCGACTACTCCGGTGGCCTCAACGCCGGCCGCTGGGACTACATGTTCAGCATCATCAAGAAGTTCGCCGGGCGGCCGGAGTTCACCCTGCCGGACCGCGCGCAGGTGACGATGGCCGTCCCGTTCATGCGCGCCTACACCGAGCTCCTCGTGAAGACCTGCCACCGTCGCGGCGCGTTCGCGCTCGGCGGCATGGCCGCGTTCATCCCGAACCGGCGCGACCCCGCGGTGACCGAGGCCGCGCTCGCGAAGGTCCGCGACGACAAGGTCCGCGAGGCGACCGACGGGTTCGATGGCACCTGGGTGGCGCACCCCGACCTCGTCGAGACCGCGATGACCGAATTCGACCGCGCGCTCGGCACCAGGCCCAACCAGCTCGACCGCCAGCGTCCGGAGGTGGACGTGAGCGCGCGGCGGCTCCTCGACGTGAAGATCCCCGGCGCAACCATCACCGACGCGGGCCTGCGGACCAACGTGAACGTCGGCATCCAGTACATCGCATCGTGGCTGCGCGGGACGGGCGCCGCGGCGATCAACAACCTCATGGAGGACGCGGCCACCGCGGAGATCTCGCGCTCGCAGATCTGGCAGTGGGTCCACCAGCGGGCCAGGCTCGCCGAGGGACCCACGGTGACGCGCGAGCTCGTCGCGAAGGTGCGCGACGAGGAGCTCGCCCGGATCAGGACGGCCGTCGGCGATCAGGCCTACGCGCAGGGCAGGTATGACGAGGCCGCCGCGCTCTTCGACGACGTCGCCCTCGCCGAGGACTTCGTCGAGTTCCTCACGCTCCCGGGGTACGCCCGGCTGGACTAGTGTCGCGATACGGAATACATGTGACTTCCGGGTCACGACACTGGCGCGGCCTGCGGTACGGTAGTCCCGTGCACGTCGCGTTCGTCAACGTGCCGGCGCACGGCCATGTGAACCCGACGATCGGCGTGGTCGCGGAGCTCGTGCGTCGCGGCATCCGCGTCACGTATCACTGCGGCGAGCCGCACCGCCAGGCCGTCGCGGCCGCCGGTGCGGAGTTCCATCCGTACGAGCCGGGCGCGATCGACAACGACATGCCGCACGACGGCGACGTCCTCGGGCTCGTGCGCGTCGTGCGCGAGGCGTCGTCGCGGATCGCGCCGCGCCTGCTCCCGCTCCTGCGGGTCGACCGTCCGGACGTCGTCGTCCACGACTCGCTGGCGCCGTGGGGCAAGGAGGTCGCGCGCGCCCTCGGCATCCCCGCGGTCTGCTCGATCACGACCTTCGTCTTCGACCATCGCGTCGCGCTGAGCCGGCCGGAGCTCCTCGCGCGCTTCGTGCGGGGCCACCTGCGGCGCGCGTCGAACGTCCGCTACCTCACGGGCGCGCTGGACGCGATCAGCAACCGCGAGCCGACGAACCTCGTGTACACCTCGCGCGCGTTCCAGCCCTTCGGGGACCGCTTCGACCATCGGTTCGTCTTCGTCGGAGCGATCCCGCGTGACGAGCCGGCGCTCGACGCCGAGGTCGCCCGGCTCGATCGCGTGATCTACGTCACGCTGGGTACGCTCTTCAACGACCGGCCGGAGCTGTTCCGCGCCGCGATCGACGGCCTCGCCGACCTCGGCCGCCCGCTCGTCGTGTCCACCGGCGGCCGGCTCGACCCGGCGCACCTGGGCCGGCTCCCCCAGGGAATCGTGGCGCGGCGCTGGGTCCCCCAGCTCGCGCTGCTGCGGCGCGCCTCGCTCGTCGTGACGCACGGCGGGATGAACACGGTGAACGAGGCGCTCCTCCACGGCGTACCGCTCGTCGTCGTTCCGCAGGCCGCGGATCAGTCCTGGGTCGCGCGCCGCGTCGCCGACGTGGGTGCGGGCGTGTCGGTCCACGACGCGACCGCGGAGGTGCTGCGCCGTGCGGCGCGGCGGGTACTCGACGATCCGGCGATGCGCGCCGCCGCGGGGCGCATCGGGGCGACGCTTCGTGAGGCCGGCGGCGCCGGTCGGGCGGCGGACGCGATCAGCGCGTCGATGGGGAGCGGTTCGCGCGCTCGTCGGAGCGCGCGTTCGGCGACTCCAGGTCGCGCGGACGAGCGTCCCGGCGAGCCACGGGCGCCTCGTACGCCGCCTGCCCCGACGCCGGTGTCGTCCGCGCGAGACCGCGAGTGATCTCGGAGGCGTATGCGCGCGGCCGCGCCGGTTACCGGGTGGCCTCACCCCGAGCGATGCGCTCCGCCAGCACCCGGTTCACCACCGAGAGGTTCGCCTTCCCGCCCGTGCGCTTCCTCACCTGCCCCACGAGTGCGCCGAGCGCCCGCGCGTTCCCGGCCCGGTAGTCGGCGACGGCCTTCGCGTTCTCCGCGAGCACCGCGTCCACCGCGGCCGCGATCGCGCCCTCGTCGGATACCTGCGTGAGCCCCTTCGCGCGCACGATCTCCGACGGCGGCCTGCGCGTCGTCCACATGTCCCCGAACACCTCCTTCGCCGCGCTGCCGCTCACCTCGCCCGACGCGACGAGCTCCACCAGCGCGGCGAGCTGCTCCGGAGGGAACGGGACGCCCGCGCCGTCGCCGGCGTCCTTCATCCGCCGCCGCACCTCGCCGGTGACCCAGTTCGCGATCTGCTTCGGGTCGCGCGTGGAGGCCTTGACCGCCGCCTCGAAGTAGTCGGCGAGCGCGCGGTCGGCGACGAGGACGCGCGCGTCGTAGTCCGAGAGCGCGTACACGCGCGCGAAGCGCGCACGGCGGTCCCCCGGGAGCTCCGGGAGCGACGCGCGCAGGCGCTCCACGGTCTCGCGCGACGGCGTGAACGACACCAGGTCGGGGTCCGGGAAGTAGCGGTAGTCCTCGACCTCCTCCTTGCTGCGCTGGAGGAACGTCTCGCGGCGTTCGGGGCTCCAGCCGACGGTGATCTTGCCGGTCCGCATGCGCAGCTCGCCGCCGTCGCGCCACGAGCGCCAGAGACGCTCGGCCTCGTGCGGCACGGCCTCGCGGATCGCCGCGTACGAGTTGAGGTTCTTGATCTCGCTCTGCGGCGGCCAGCGCACCTCGCCGTCCTCGGTGAAGCGGATGGAGACGTTCACGTCGAACCGGCCGGCCCCCTCCTCGAGACGCATCTCGCTCACGCCGGCGAAGACGAGGATCTCGCGCAGCGCCTGCACGTAGGCGACGGCCTCGTCCGCCGAGCGCAGGTCCGGCTCGCTCACGATCTCGAGGAGCGGCACGCCCGAGCGGTTGAAATCGATGAGCGCGTAGCCCTCGCCGTGCTTGCTCGTCGCCGTGTCCTCCTCCAGGTGCGCGCGCCGGATGCGTACCCGCTTCGGCCCGTCGGGCGTGTCGAGCGCGAGCCAGCCGCTCACGTTGAGCGGCAGGTCGTACTGCGAGATCTGGTAGCCCTTCGGCAGGTCCGGGTACAGGTAGTTCTTGCGGTCGAACTTCGTGTGCGCGGGGACCTCGCAGTGGAGCGCGAGGCCGGCGGTCATGGCGAGCTCGATCGCCCGGCGGTTCGGGACCGGCAGCGCGCCGGGGAGGCCGAGGCAGACCGGGCAGACGAGCGAGTTCGCCGGCGCGCCGAACCACGTGGCCGAGCACGGGCAGAACATCTTCGACCGCGTCGCCAGCTCGACGTGCGTCTCGACGCCGATGACGGTCTCGTACGGAAGGCTCATGGCGCCCGCGGCGTCGGGATGCCGGTCGGGACCGGTCCGCTCGTGCGCTCGGCGGCCATGATGACGCGGCTGAGGTTCACGATGATGCGGTCGCCGCTCATGCTCACAAGATACCGGTCGAGGCCGCGCGTCGCGGGAGCGTTCGCGGGATTCCCGAGAAGGTCGAAGGTCGCCTGCTCCGCCGGACGGAACGCCTCGCAGTCCCGGGTCCCGAACTCCGCACGCTCGCGCACGGTGAGCGGCGCGACGCGGCACTCGGGGTCACCCGGGCGCGGCGCCCAGGTCGCCCGCAGCGCGAGCACGTCTCCACCGGCGCGCACGAGGTAGAAGGCGCGGCCGTCGCCGAGCCACGGGTAGTCGACGAGACGGCCCGACGCGCCGTCGGCGGGCAGGTCCGCGGCGGCGAGCACGAGCCGGTCCCCCGCCACGAGCGCAGGCGGCGTCGCGAGCTGCGGCGCGAGCGCGAGGAGGGACACCGCGACGACGACGACCAGCCCGGCGAACAGCAGCGCGGCGACCAGGACGTACTGCTTCCACACCGGCGTGGGGTCGAGCGACTCCGGCCCGGCCCACTGCTCGACGGGCTGGTCCTCGTACCGGGTGCCCATCAGGTCGCGACCGTCTGCGCGGGCGCGGGCGCGCGCGCGGCGAGGCGTCTGCGCGCGGCGAGGGCGCCACGACGCACGAAGGTGCTGCGATCCCGCGCGAGCGTGTCGAGGAGCGCCAGCCCAACTCCGGCGTGACGCGCCGCGCTCGCCGCGGAGAAGGCCATGGCCGCGTTCCAGCGCACGTTCTCGTCCTGGTCGTGCGCCCAGCGCGCGATGCGCGCCAGCGTCGCGTCGGGATACGAGCGCAGGAACTGGTCGCCGATGGCGAAGGGGCCCAGGTTCCTGCGCACGTACTCGTCGTGGTCGCGCAGCGCGGGCTCGATGAGGTCGAGGAGCGCCTCGGCGCGGTCCGGCCGCCGCTCGCGGGCGGCGTGCTTCGCGCCGACGACGACGGCCCGCCGCAGCCGCGCGTCGCCGCCCCTCACCCACTCGCGCGCCGTCGGCGCGAACGCGTCGAACGCCGCGGTGAGGAGCCGGCCCACGAGCGTCGCGGCGGACTCGCGGACCTCCCAGTCCTCCTCCCGCGCGAGCCGGTGCGCCGCGCGGGCCACCTCCTTCGGGTGCGAGGCGGCGAGGGGCAGCAGGATGAGCGCGGCGAAGTCCTTGTCGACGCGGCGCGGGTGCGCGAGCAGCCGCTGCGCCCAGTCGAGACGGACGATCGGCGGCGGCCTGAGCGCATCGACGACGCGGATCGCGGCGCCGAACCGCTCCTTCTTCACCCAGCCGTTCGCGCCGGTCTTGCGCAGGATGTCCGACGCGGCGAGCGGGTCCCCGCGCCGCAGCTGCTCCTCGAAGCGCGCGAGCCACTCGTCCGGGATCACAGCCGCCCGACGAAGCGCTCGATGCGGTCGCAGGCCTCGCCGATCTGCTCGATGGACGCGGCGTAGCAGGCGCGCACGTGCCCGCGGCCGCGCTCGCCGAAGGCGTTCCCCGGCACGACGACGACCTTCTCCTCCTCGAGGAGGCGCTCGCAGAACTCGTCGTCCGACAGTCCGGTCGACGCGACGTTCGGGAAGCAGTAGAAGGCGCCGCGCGGCTCGAAGCAGTGCAGGCCCATGTCGCTCAGGCGCCGCCACATGAGCCTCCGGCGCTCGTCGTACGCGTCGTGCATGCGCACGACCTCCGGCTCGCCGCTGCGCAGGGCCTCGAGCGCCGCGTACTGCGCGGCCGTCGGGACGCACATCACCGTGTACTGGTGGATCTTCATCATCGGCTCGATGACGTCGGCGGGGGCGCAGGCGTAGCCCACGCGCCACCCGGTCATCGCGTAGGACTTCGAGAAGCCGGCGAGGTGGATGGTGCGCTCCTTCATCCCCTCGACCGCGGCGATCGAGTAGTGCGTGACGCCGTACACCAGGCGGTCGTAGATCTCGTCGGCGTACACGAGCAGGTCGTGGTCGCGCGCGAGCGCGGCGATCCCCTCGACGTCGTCCTTCGTCAGCACCGCGCCGGTGGGATTGTTCGGGAATCCCAGCATGATCGCGCGCGTGCGCGGCGTGATGGCAGCCGCGACGGCCGCCGGCGTGAGCCGGAAGTCCTCCTCCTCACGCGTCGGCACCCCGACCGGGACGCCGCCGGCGAGCACGATGCCCGGCACGTACGCGACGTACGAGGGGTCGGCCAGGATGACCTCGTCGCCGTCGTTCAGCGTCGCCCGGAGCGCGAGGTCGACCGCCTCGGAGACGCCGACGGTGACGAGGATCTCGCGGTCGGGGTCGTAGCGCACGCCGCGCAGCCGCTCGGTGTGCTCGCCGATCGCGGCCCGCAGCGGCCTGATCCCGTAGTTCGACGTGTACTTCGTCTTCCCCTCCCTGATGGAGCGGATCGCCGCCTCGCGGAACCGCTCGGGTGTGACGAAGTCCGGCTCGCCGACGCCGAGCGAGATCACGCCTTCGACGCCGGCGGTGAGGTCGAAGAAGCGCCGGATGCCGCTCGCCGGGATGCCCGACACGCGCGCGCTGACGCGTGGACGCATCGTCTTCATGCCGCCACCTCCGGCCGCTTCTCGTGGAATCCGGTCGCGCGCTCGTACGCCGCGGCCACGCGGAACAGCGTCGCCTCCTGGAACGAGCTCGCCATCACCTGCAGCCCGATGGGGAGCCCGTCCGAGAACCCGCAGGGGACGCTGATCCCGGGCAGACCGGCGATGTTGCCCGGCAGCGTGAACACGTCGTTCAGGTACATCGCGAGCGGGTCGTCCACCTTCTGACCGATCCGGAACGCCACCGTCGGCGACGTCGGCGTCACGATCGCGTCGCAGCGCTCGAAGGCGCGGTCGAACTCGGCCTTGATGAGCGTGCGCACCTTCTGCGCCTTCACGTAGTAGGCGTCGTAGTAGCCGGCCGAGAGCGCGTACGTGCCGAGGATCATGCGGCGCTTCACCTCGGGGCCAAAGCCTTCGCCGCGCGTGCGGCGGTACGTCTCCAGGAGGTCGCGTCCCTCGACACGCAGCCCGTAGCGGACGCCGTCGTACCGCGCCAGGTTCGACGACGCCTCGGCCGGCTGGATGATGTAGTAGACGGCGAGGCCGTGGTCCGTCGACGGGAGCGAGATGTCGACGAGCGCGGCGCCCTGACGCTCGAGCTCCGCGAGCGCGTCGCGCACCGCGCGCTCCACGTCGGGCTCCATCCCCTCGATGAAGAACTCCTTCGGCACGCCGATGCGCAGCCCCTCCACCCCGCGGTCGAGGTCGCGGCGCAGATCCTCGGCCGGGAGCGGCATCGTCGTCGCGTCGTGCGGGTCCTTCCCGAAGAGCGCCTGGCACACGATCGCGCAGTCCTCGACCGTCCGCGTGAACGGCCCGACCTGGTCGAGCGACGACGCGAACGCGACGACGCCGTAGCGCGACACCCGGCCGTAGGTCGGCTTCATGCCGACGACGCCGGTGAGCGCCCCCGGCTGCCGGATGGAGCCGCCGGTGTCGGTGCCGAGCGCGAAGAGCGCGTGGCCGGCCGCGACGGCGACGGCGCTTCCGCCGGACGAGCCCCCGGGCACGCGATCGGCGCGCCACGGGTTGCGCACCGGCCCGAACGCGGAGTTCTCGTTCGAGGAGCCCATCGCGAACTCGTCGAGGTTCGTCTTCCCCACCATCACCGCGCCCGCGGCGTCGAGGCGCTCGACGACGGTCGCGGAGTACGGCGGGACGTAGCCGTCGAGGATCCGCGACCCGGCGGTCGTCTCGACGCCCTTGGTCCCGATGATGTCCTTGCAGGCCCACGGGATGCCGCAGAGCGGCGGCGCGTCGCCGCGCCGGAGCCGCTCGTCGGCCGCCTTCGCCTGCGCGCGCGCGCGCTCGTCGGCGACGAGGAGCCAGGCGTTGAGGCGATCGCGGTGCGCGCGCTCCAGCGCGACCTCGGTGAGCTCGGCGGCGCTCGTCTCGCGCCGGCGCAGGCTGGCGGCGGCCTCGGTGATCGAGGCCGGAAGCGCGTTCACCGCTCCTGCAGGACCTCCTGCACCCGGAAGAACTCGCCGTCGCGGCCACCGCGCGGCGCGTTCGCGAGCGCCTCCTCGGCGCCGAGGCCCGGCCGCGGCTCGTCGTCGCGCTCGACGTTCCGCAGCGGCAGCGTCGAGGCCGACGGCGGGATCGCGCTCGTGTCCACCTCGGCGAGGCGCGCGACCGCGTCGAGCACCACCGAGAGCTGGCCGGTGAAGCGCTCGACCTCGGCGTCGGTCAGGGCGATCCGCGCGAGGTCGGCGGCGTGGACGACGGTCCGGCGGTCGATGGGCATATGCCCAGTCTATTGACCGTTCCCGGCGAGAGGAGAGGGGGCCGGCGCGGCCACCGCCGCGCCGGCCCCCGCGATGTCAGGCTCCGAGGATGGCCTTGAGCTTCACGCGGAGGTTCTCGGGCGTCTCGAAGATCTTCTTGACGATGTCCTCGACCTCCTTGCCGCTCCGTGGGTTGACCTCGAGCTTCTGCTTGTCGGCGTCGGCCTTGAACGCCGGGTCGTTCAGCGTGTCCATGAAGGCCTTGCGGATCGCGTCGACGCGTGCCTGCGGGACCCCCGGCGGGAGCGTGAACGGCCGCCCCATGGCCTGGCGCGAGAACACCACGAGCAGGAGCTGCTTCGTGTCGCTGTCCTTCGCGAAGTCCATCACCAGCGGGACGTTCGGGAGCTCCGCGTGCTTCGCCGCGGACATCTGGGTGAGGATCGTGACGAACTTGTCGGTGAGCCACTGGCCCTTCGTGCTCTTCAGCGACGAGTACGAGAACCCGCAGCGGCCCTGCACCTCGCCCCGCTCGATCGCGAGGTTCACGTCGTTGCCGCCCGGGTACCCCGTGACGAGCTCGAACTTGGTGCCCAGCAGGGCGTTGAGGATGCGCGGGAACGAGCCCGTGTCGTCGTCAGGGCCCGTCGCGCCCACCTTCATCGGCGTCGTGTAGAGGTCCTCGAACTTCTTGATGGGCGAGTCGGAGCGCGCGATGCACACGCTGACCTCGTCGTTCATCGAGCCGACCCAGTTGAACTGGGTCGACTTGAACTGGGCCTCCGCCTGCCCGGTCAGCTCGTTGGCCGGGAGGCCGCGTCCGAAGATGCCGAACTCGGTGCCGTCCTTCGGGGCCGCGGTGAAGAGGTAGTTCGCGGACTTCATGCTGCCGGCGCCGGCCATGTTCTCTACGATGACCGTGGGCTTGCCGGGGATGTAGTCGCCGATGCGCGCGGCGAGGGCGCGCGCGTACACGTCGTAGCCGCCGCCCGGGGAGTAGCCGACGATGATCTTCACCGTCTTGCCCCTGTAGAACTCGGCGACCGGGTCGGGTGTCGCCGTGGCCGCGACGGCGGACGTAGCCGGCGCGGTCGTCGCCGCCGGCGTGCCGCCGCACGCCGTCGCCACCAGCGCCGCCACGCCCAGGATCGTGAGGATCCGCATGCCTGACCTCCTTCTGCTGTCTTGTGCGCACGCCCGGATGGTCGTCAGGAGAGGCCCGGTGGAGAGAAGCCGATCACCCCCTTCGGGAACGGGATGTGGAGGAGCGAGCCGAACACGAACCACACGAACGCGACCGCGACCGCCGCGTAGACGACGGCCGCGAGCCACGAGAGCTTCGCCTCCACACGGAGGTACGTGACCGTGAAGACGGGGATCGTGACGATCATCCCGACGACGAGGACGGCGCCGAAGAAGGCCGCCATCCACGCGGCGGCGGCCCCGGTCACCGCCGCGTCGGGCGGGCCCGGCATGAGCACCGCGGCCCGGGCGCGCCCGCCTTCGCGAACCACCTGCACCGCGGCGAGCAGCACCGCCGGGCCGACGATGACCTGCGCGAACAGCCGCGCCCGGGTCGACCAGCTCTGCGTGTCGGCGAAGAGGTACAGGAAGATCGCGAGCGCGCCGACCGCGACGACGACGCCGCCGTAGCGCCGCCAGATCACCATGCGCCCGCCCCCGTCGCCGAGCGTCTGCGGATGGCGAAGACGACGCCGAGGATCGCGACGAGCCCGAGGACGATCACCCCCGGTCGCAGGAGCCACAGCAAGCCGTACAGCTGCGTCGAGATGAACAGGTAGCGCTCGCTGATCGCTCCGAGGACGAAGGCGAGGAGGAGCGGCGCGCGAGGCCAGCCCCAGCGGAGCGCGGACCATCCGACGACGCCGAAGACGAGCATCACGCCGATGTCGAGCGGGTCGTTGGTCGTCGTGAACGCGCCGATGGTGATGAGCAGGAGCAGGGCCGGCACGATGAGCCCGCCCCTCACGAACGTGATCGCGACCAGCTGGCGCAGGAGGAGGAAGCTGACCGCCACGGCGATCATGTTCGCGATGACGATGATCCAGACCAACGAGAAGGTGACGTCGAGTCTGCGCGTGAGCATCTCGGGGCCCGGCACCAGGCCGAGGATGAGGAACGCCCCGAGGAGGATGGCCGTCGAGGTGCTCCCGGGCACGCCGAACGCGACCGTCGGGATGAGGGTGCCGCCCTCCTTCGAGTTGTTCACCGAGCCCGCGGCGAGCACGCCCTCGATCGACCCCTTCCCGAACTCCTCCGGGTGCTTGGAGGTCTGCTGCGCGTGCGCGTACGCGAGGAACTGGGCGGTCGCGCCGCCCATCCCGGGGATGATCCCGATGGCGACGCCGATGAGACTGCAGCGGACGGTCAGCCACCAGTAGCGGAACGTGTCGGTGACGCCCTGCATCACGCCGCCGAGCTTCGCCGGAGCCGACCGCTCCGCGATGCTCCCCTTGGTGCTCATGAGGTGGAGCACTTCGGGGATGGCGAACAGCCCGAGCACGACCGGGATGATGCTGAGGCCGTCCCAGAGATACAGCAGCCCGAACGACATGCGCGGGGTGCCGGAGAACGGATCGACGCCGACGAGCGAGAGCGCGTACCCGAGGAGCGCCATGACGCCGCCCTTCACGAGGTACCGTCCCGAGAGCGCTACGATGAAGGACAGGCCGACGACGGTCAGCATGAGGAACTCGGGCGGCCCGAACGCGAGCACGAGCGGCCGCACGATGGGCACGGAGATCGCGAGGAACGCGGCGCCGACGACGGCCCCGAGCATGCTGCTGGCGAGGACGGCGCCCAGGGCCCGCCCGGCCTCGCCGTGCTGGGCCATGGGATGGCCGTCGAGGATGGTCGCCACCGTCGTGGCCTCTCCGGGGATGCCGAAGAGCACCGACGTGATGTCGCCGGTCGTCGAGACGACGGCGTGCATGCCGAGCAGGAAGGCGAACGCCGGGATGGGGTCCATCCCGTAGATGAAGGGCAGCAGGAGCGCGAGCGTGACCGCGCCGCCCAGGCCGGGCAGGATGCCGACGACGAAGCCGAGGCCGACGCCAAGGACGAGCAGGCCCGCCGCGGGCCATTGCAGGACGGTCCCGAGGCTGCCGATGAAGACGTCCAGCGTCCCCTCCCAGAACCCGAGCGAATCTTCGAGGGAGCGAATGGTATGACCTTTCGGCCGGAACGCCAACGGCGGGGGCTCCTTGCCGCCGACTCGGTCGCCCGCCGCGTCGACGCCGAGACGTTCGTCCTGCTCGGCGGACACGCCGCGCTCCTGCTCCAGGTCGCGCATCCGCTGGTCGCGGCCGGCGTCGACCAGCACTCCGACTTCCGCCGCGATCCGCTCGGGCGCCTGCTGCGGACGCTCGATACCACTCTCGCCGCGGTGTTCGGCGACGGGCCGCGCGCGCGGCGCGCGCTCCGGCGGATCGACCGCCGGCACGCGCGGGTGAGCGGGACCAGCGCGGACGGCCGCCCGTACTCGGCGCGGGACCCGGAGCTCATGCTCTGGGTCCAGTGCACCCTCGTGCTCACGTCGCTCCGCCTGTACGAGGCCGTCCGCGGGCGTCTGCCGAGTGCCGACCGCGAGCGCTACTGGAGCGAGGCGAAGGTCATCGCGCGCGAGCTGGGCGTCGCCGACGATGCGTTCCCGCCGACGCTCGCCGACCTCGAGCGGTACGAGCGCGAGCAGCTCGCCACGGCGGTCGTGCCCGACGCGACCGCGCGCGCCGTCGCCCGGGACGTGCTGCGCCCGCTGCGCCGGCTGCCCGACGCGGCGTACTGGCCGCTCGACGCGTTCACCGCCGCCCTGCTGCCGTCGGCGATCCGGCGGGCGTTCGGGCTGCGCTGGGGCACGCGCGAGCGCCTCTGGTCGCGCTTCGTCGTGGTCGCGCTGCGCCTGGGCGTCCCGCTGCTGCCCGCGCGGCTGCGCCTGGTGCCGCAGGCGCGCGGCATCGGCACGACGGCGCGCTGACGGTCGGCGAGTCTCAGGCCCTGCGCACCCTCAGCAGCGCGCACGCGTGCGCCGCGAGCGCGACCTCGTGGCGCTCGCCGAGCTCGCCCACGTCGCGGCGTGCCCAGGCGTCGCGCACGACGAGCGCGCCCCGCGCGGGCCCGAGGTCGGATCGGGCGAAGCCGACCCGCCCGCTCGACTCGCCGCGGTTCAGGAGGAGCACGGCGGTGGAGCCGTCGGCGAGATCGCGCACCCACACCTCGGCGCCCCGCTCCGAGCGCAGGCGCCGCGCCTGCCGGCCGAGCGGGTCCTGGTCGATCGCGATGACCTCCGGCGCGGTGAGGGTCGCGCGCGTCGGCTCGCTCATGGCCCGCAGGTCGTTCCCCGCCATGAGCGGCGCGGCGAGCATCGCCCAGAGCGCGAAGTGGCTGCGGTACTCGTCGTCGGTCATGCCGCCGTTCCCCACCTCGAGCATGTCGGGGTCGTTCCAGTGGTCCGGACCGGCGAAGGGGTGCAGCTCGACCTGACGATCGAGCGCGTCCAGCACGCTCGCCCAGGTGTCCTGGATGTCGGGCCCCGTACGCCACAGGTGGCCGAGCGCGGGCGCCCACTCCCACGGACGATGACGCCCCCACTCGCAGATCGAGAGCACCGTCGCACGACCCGCGGCGCGCAGCGCCTCGCTCCAGACGCGATACGTCGGCTCTCCGTCGAGCCCCGCGGTGTGACACCAGTCCACCTTGACGAAGTCCACGCCCCACGACGCGAAGCGGCGTGCGTCGCGCGCCTCGCAGCCGCGGCTCGCCGGGTACCCCTGGCAGGTGCGCGTCCCCGCGCAGGTGTAGAGCCCGAAGCGCAGGCCGCGGCGGTGCACCTCGCCCGCGAGCCAGGCCATGCCGTGCGGGAAGGCCCAACGGTTCTCGACGAGCTCGCCCGCGTCGTCACGCACGCTCTCGTGCCACGCGTCGTCGACGACGACGTAGCGGTAGCCGGCGTCGCGCATGCCGGTCTCGATGAGCGCGTCGGCGGTCTCGAGCACGAGCCGCTCCGAGACGAACGGGCCGAAGCGGTTCCACGAGTTCCAGCCCATCGGCGGCGTCGGCGCGAGACCGTCCGAGAGCGCGCCGAGACCCGTGCTGCTACGCCTCCTTCGGCGCGCCCGACGGGTCGAGCGTGACGAAGTACGAGTTGCAGGCCATCTCGATGAGCTGCGGGGTGAGCGCGGCCGGCTGCCCCAGGAAGCGCGACGTGTCAATGAGCTGCTCGAGGATGTCGCGCGGGTGGCACGAGCGCAGGCCGACGTTCTTCTTGCGGTAGATCGCGAGGATCTGGCTCATCGCCTCGGCGCGGTACTCGACGTTCTTGCGCGCGCACATGCGCTTGAAGATCTCCTCGTACTGCTCGACCGTCGGCGCCTCGATGCCGATCTTGTAGCGGATGCGCCGCAGGAAGGCCTCGTCGACGAGGTCAGCGGGGTCGAGGTTGGTCGAGAAGATGATCAGCATGTCGAACGGGATCTCGAGCTTCTTGCCGGTGTGGAGCGTGAGGTAGTCGACGCGCTTCTCGAGCGGGACGATCCAGCGGTTCAGGAGGTCCTTCGGCGACACGCGCTGCCGGCCGAAGTCGTCGACCATGAAGATGCCGCCGTTCGCCTTCATCTGGAACGGCGCCTCGTAGAACTTCGACGTCTCGTCGTAGATGAGGTCGAGCGTCTCCAGCGTCAGCTCGCCGCCGGTCATGACGATGGGACGCTTGCTGATGACCCAGCGGTGGTCGAAGCGGACGCGATCGGCCTGCACCGGGTCGAGGATCGGCCGGTGGTAGACCTGATCGAAGACCTTGATCACCTGCTGATCGACCTCGACGGCGTACGGGAGGACGACCTCGCCCGTCAGCAGCGACACGAGCACCTCGGCGATGGTCGTCTTGCCGTTGCCGGGCGGGCCGAACAGGAAGATCGACTTGCCCGAGTTCACCGCCGGCCCGAGCTGCGCGAGCGTCTCGCGCGGGATGACCATGTGCGAGAAGGCCTTCACGAGATCGTCGGGCGTGACGTGGATGTTCGCGATGGACTGGCGCTGCACCGCCGCGATGTAGGTGGCGAGCGGCACGGGCGCCCTGCCGACGTACTGGCTGCGCGCGAGCGCCTCCTGCGCCTTCTCCGACCCGCGGTCGACGATGACGAACTGGTACGACGCCGACGAGAGGCCGCTGCCGCCGCGGATCTCCACCAGGCGCTCGGTCTTGAGGAACTCCATCACCTTGTCGGTGACGCCGGTGATGGCGAGGCCGAGCGCCGACGCGAGCTCGGCCATGGTCATCTGGCCGCGCAGGTAGAGCGTCTTCAGCGCGAGGTCCGCGAGGAACCCGACCGTCAGGCCGGTCTGCTCGATGGTCTGCGGCTCGGGCGGCAGCGGGATCGCCGGCAGGTCGGGCATGGCCGACGCCGCGGCGGGCGCGGCGGGGCGCGGCGCGGTCTGCGGCTGGTACACGTTCCCTTCCACGCCTCCTTCCGGCTAACGGAGCATAGCGTCGAAGGCGTCCTCATCCACCACTTTGACACCGAGCTGACGCGCCCGCTCGAGCTTGCTTCCCGCGCTGGGACCGGCGACGACGAGGTCGGTCTTCGCGCTGACCGACCCCGTCACCTTCGCGCCGAGCGACCGCGCGAGCGCCTCGGCCTCCTCGCGCGTGCGCCGCCGGAGCGTTCCGGTGAAGACGACCGTCTTCCCCGCGAGGGCGCTCTCGACGGTCGCCGGACGCGGCTCGGGCAGCACGGGCCGCAGGTCGAGCTCGGCCAGACGCGCGAGGAACCCCTGCTCCTCGGGCCGCTCGAAGAACTCGCCGATGCCGCGCGCCACGACTTCGCCGATCCCCGCGATGCGCTGGAGCTCCTCGTCCGACGCGGTCCGCAGCGCTGCGAGCGCCGCGCCGAACGTCGCGTCCTGCGGGAGGCGTGCCGCGAGCCACTCCGCGAGGTCCTCCGACGTCGACTCGCCGACGTTCGGGATGCCGAGCGCGTTGATCATCCGCGCGAGCGGACGGCGGCGCGCGTCCTGGATGCGCTCGTGGATGTTCGACGCGCTCTTCTCGGCGAAGCGGTCCAGCTCGAGGAGCTGCTCCTTCTTCAGGAGGAACACGTCGGCCGGGTTCGTCACGAGCCCGCGCTCCTGGAGCTGCGTGATGAGCGCCCATCCGACGCCCTCGATGTCGAAGCCGCCGCGACCGACGAAGTGCGCGATGCGCTGGCCGGTCTTCGCCGGGCAGGCGGGATTCGCGCACCGGTACGCCACCTCTCCCTCGGCGTGCTCGACGCGGCCGCCGCACACCGGGCAGCGCTCGGGCATCTCGAACGTCGGATGCCGCTTCCCCTTCTCGCCTGCCTCCGCCTCGACGCGGACGACCTCGGGGATGACGTCGCCGGCGCGCTGGATGACGACGCGGTCGCCCCGGCGAACGTCGAGGCGGCGGACCTCGTCGAGGTTGTGGAGCGTCGCGCGGCGCACCGTCGTCCCGCCCACCAGCACCGGCGCGAGCGCGGCCACCGGGGTGAGGACGCCGGTCCGCCCGACGTACACGAGGATGTCCTCGACCGTCGTCGTGGCCTGCTCCGCCGGGAACTTGTACGCGGTCGCCCAGCGCGGGCTGCGCGCGACGAAGCCGAGTCGATCCTGGTCCACGACGCGATCCACCTTCACGACCACGCCGTCCGTGCCGTAGTCGAGCCCCTGGCGCCTCTCCTTCCACTCCTCGACGAACGCGAGCACGTCGTCGATGTCCCTCGCCTGACGCCAGTGCCGGTTCGTGCGGACGCCGAGCTCGCGCAGCCGCGTCAGCAGCTCGGCCTGCGACGCCAGGTCGAGGCCGGCGGCGGAGTAGGCGAACATCGCGAGGTTCCGCTTCGCGGTCTGCTTCGGATCGAGCTGGCGCACCGCGCCGGCCGCGGCGTTGCGCGGGTTCGCGAAGAGCGGCTCGCCGCGCTCGGCGCGCTCGCGGTTCGTCGCCTCGAACGACGCGGTCGGCAGGTACACCTCCCCGCGCACGTCGATCCGCCCGGGCACCCGCTCCCGCAGCGCCAGCGGGATCGACCGGATCGTGCGCAGGTTGGCGGTCACGTCCTCGCCGGTGAAGCCGTCGCCGCGCGTCGCGCCCTGCGTGAACACGCCGTGCTCGTACGCGAGGTTCACCGCCAGGCCGTCGATCTTCAGCTCGCAGACGTAGCCGACGTCGTCGCGCCCAAGGGCCTTCCGCACGCGCTGGTCGAACGCCCGCAGCTCGGCCTCGTCGAAGACGTTCGACAGGCTGAGCATCGGATGCGTGTGAGCGACCGGCGCGAAGCGGGCCGAGGGCGCGGCGCCGACGCGCTGCGTCGGCGACTCCGGCGTGACGAGCTCGGGGTGCTTCGCCTCCAGCTGTGTGAGCTCGCGCAGGAGCGCGTCGTACGCCTCGTCCGAGATCGTGGGCCGGTCGAGGACGTAGTACTCGTAGCCGGCCTTCTCGAGGCGCCGGCGCAGCTCGGCGACGCGCCTCTCGACGGCTCTGGGTGCCACGGAGGGATTCTCGCCGACGCGGCGTCTGGGCGACCCCCGACAGACCCGCCACACGAAAAGGGGAGACGATGGGGGCATGCGGACCTACCGCGACATCCTGCGCGAGAACGTCCTCACGTTCGTCAACGTCGCGATCTTCGCGCTCGGGCTCGCGCTCGCGCTCCTCGGCGACCCCGGCGCGGCGCTCGTCTCCGTCGGGGTGGTCGCGGTGAACGTCGTCGTCGGGGTCGCGCAGGAGGCCCGCGCCAAGGTCGTCCTCGAGCGCATCGCGCTGCTCGTGCGCCCGGCCGCGCGGGTCGTCCGCGACGGGCGCGAGACCGCCGTCGGCGCCGCGGACCTCCGCGCCGGCGACGTCGTGCGCGTCGTCGCAGGCGACCAGATCCTCGCCGACGCGGTCGTCCGCGGCCCGGAGCCGATCGAGGTCGACGAGTCGCTCCTCAGCGGCGAGTCCGCCCCCGTGGCGAAGGCCGCGGGCGACGAGCTCCTCGCCGGCTCGTTCTGCCTCTCCGGCGCGACCCTCTCGGAGGTCGTGCGCGCCGGCGAGGCGACCCTGGTGAGCCGGATGACGGCGGGGGCGCGCGCGTTCCGCCGGACGACGACCCCGCTCCAGCGGCGCGTGGACACGATCATCCGCGGCGTCCTCATCGTCGCGCTGTCGCTCACGGTCGTGGTGGTCGGGTCGGCGCTCGTCGAGCGCACGCCGCTCGTGACGAGCGTCGGCATGGCGATGGTCATCGCCGGTCTCGTCCCGAACGGGCTGCTCCTCGCCGCCGCGGCCGCGTACGCGATGAGCGCGGTCCGCGTCGCCCGCCGCGGCGTCCTCGTGCAGCAGGCGAACGCCATCGACTCGCTCTCCTACGTCGACGTGCTCTGCGCCGACAAGACCGGCACGCTCACGACCTCGCGCACGCGGCTCGAGCGCCTCGTGCCGCTCGGTGGCGACGCCGAGCTCCTCTCGACGCGTCTGGCGACGTTCGCCGCGAGCGTGCGGGTGCTCGACCGCGCCGTCGCGGCGCTCCGGGAGGCGGGGCCCGCGTCGCCGTCGCCGACGACCGCCGCCGTGCCCTTCTCGGCGGCGCGCGGCTGGAGCGCCCTCACGTTCGCCGACCCGGCGCTCGGGACGCTCGTGCTCGGCGCGCCCGAGCGGCTCCGCGCCCACCTCGCCGCGCCGCTCGACGAGGCCGCGCTCGAGCGCCTCGCGGGAGAGGGTCTCCGCGTGCTGCTCTTCGGACGCGCGCGGAGCGCGACGGAGGCCGCCCCGGAGGGGCTCGAGCCGCTCGGCCTCGTCTGCCTCAGCGAGGAGCTGCGCGCCGACGCCGCCGCGACCCTCGCGCGCTTCGCGGAGGCGGGCATCGCGCTGAAGATCGTCTCGGGAGACCACCCGAGCACGGTTCGCGCGATCGCGGCGGCCGCGGGTCTGGCCGGCGTGACGGTCGCGACCGGCGCCCAGGTCGACGCGTGCGACGACGACGCGCTCGCGACGCTCGCCGCGGCGACGACCGCCTTCGCGCGCGCGGGCCCCGAGCAGAAGGCGCGCATCGTGCGCGCGCTGCGCGCGAGCGGGCGCTACGTCGCGATGGTCGGCGACGGCGTGAACGACGTCCTCGCGCTCAAGGCGGCCGACCTCGGGATCGCGATGCGGAGCGGCGCGTCGAGCACGCGCGCGGTCGCGGACATGGTGCTGCTCACCGACGAGATCGGCGCGCTCCTCCCCGCCTCCGAGGAGGGGCGCCGCATCCTGCGCGGCATGCGCGACATCTTCCGCATCTTCCTCACGCGCGTCCTGTACGCGACGCTCCTCATCGTCGCCGTCTCCACGATCGAGGGCGCGTTCCCGTTCACGCCGAAGCAGAACGCCCTCCTCACGCTCCTCAGTGTCGGCATCCCGAGCCTCGGCCTCGCGGCGTGGGCGGGGGCGCGCCCGATCCGGCCCGACGACCTCGGCGCCGGCCTCGCCCGCGTCGTCGTGCCCGCCGGGTGGACGGTCGCGCTCCTCGCGTTCGGCGCCTACCTCGTGCACGCCGGCGACGCCACGCCCGCCGCGGCGCAGACCGCCCTCACCACGCTCGCCGTCTTCTGCGGCGTCCTGCTCTACGCCGACGCGTCGCTGCGCGACGGGAGGGGGCGGCCGGACGCGCGGCACGCCGCGGTCGGCACGGCCATGGTCGCCGCGTACCTCGCGATCCTCGCGAGCCCGGCGGCCGCGGCGTTCGACCTCGCCCCCCTTCCGGCGGGCGAGGTCGCCCTCCTCGCCGCCGTCGCGGTCGCCTGGATCGCCGTCGTGCGCTGGCTGTGGCGGCGCCGGGCCCTCGAGGCCGCGCTCGGCGTGTCCGGCGGCGCCTGACGCCGCGGTACTCCCACGACCCACCCCCGCGATGACCGCCCGCGCGTCCGAAGGCGCCGATGGACCGTCGGCGGCGACCGGCGGACGAGGCGACGATGGCTTCATGGGCCGGCGCGCGCGCCTGGTCGGAGCGATGGCCGTCACGCTGCTCCTCGGGACGGCCCTCGTCGCGCTCGCCTACCGCGACCGCGTGCTGCCCGGCGTGCGCGTCGCGGGCATCGAGATCGGCGGGCTCACCGAGGACGAGGCGCGCGGCCGCCTGGGGCGGATCCCGACGCCGACGATCACGCTCACCGGCGGCGCGCTGAGCGAGACCTACGCCGACACGGACCTCGGACTCGCGTTCGACGTCGACGTCGGCGTGCGCGCCGCGTTCGCGGTCGGCCGAGAGGACGGCGTGCTCACGCGGCTCGGCGACTGGCTGCGCACGCCCTTCGCCGGTCGGGACGTCGGTCTCCCGCGCATCGTGGCCGACGCGCCGCGCCTCGACCTCGTCCTGACCGCGCTCGCGGGGACCGTCGAGCGGCCGATCGTCGAGGGCGAGGTGTCCATCGGCGGCGAGGGCGTGCGCGTGCGCGAGCCGCAGACCGGTCTCGCGCTCGACCGCGAGCGGCTCGTCGACGCGCTGCTCGCCGCGCCGGTCCCCTCCGCGAGCGTCGCGCTGCCGATCGTCACCATCGCCCCGCGTCTCGACGCCGACGCGATCGCGGACGCGCGCGCCGCGGCGCTCGCCGCGTACGCGCCGCTCACGCTCGTGGCGGGCAGCGAGCGGACGACCGTGGACGCGCCGCGTGTCGCCGCGCTCGTCCGCATCACGGAGCAGGACTCCGGCGACGGTGCGCGGCTCGTCGCGTCCACCGACGCCGCCGCGGTCACGGCGCTCGCGGCCGACGCGGCCACCCGCCTCGACGGCGACGCGCGCGAAGCGGTGCTCGTGCCGGGCGGCGAGCGCCTCGTCGTCGAGCCGGGCCGCGACGGCGTGCGCGTCGACCTCGCCGGCGCTGCCGCGGCGATCGACCGCGCCGTCTTCACGGCCGACCGTGTCGCGACGCTCCCCGCCGCGGTCGAGCACCCGCGGCTCACGACGGACGCGGCGCGCGCCACCGCCGATCGCCTCGTGCTCGTCGGCTCGTACACGACGTACTTCCCCGTGAACCAGGCGCGCGCCACGAACATCGGCCGCGCGGCCGCCACGTTCGACGGCACGAGCGTCGCGCCCGGCGAATCCTTCTCGTTCTGGGGCCGCATCGGGGAGGTCTCGACGCGGACCGGGTACGTCATGGCCGGGACGATCATCAGCGGCGTCTCGTCGTACGCCATCGGCGGCGGGCTCTGCCAGGTCTCGACGACGTTCTTCAACGCGGTGATCCGCGGCGGTTACCGCATCGACGAGCGACACCCACACTCCTACTACATCGAGCGCTATCCGCTCGGCCTCGACGCGGCCGTGTTCGCCGGCGCGGCGGACATGCGCTGGACGAACGACACCGCGGAGCCGGTGCTCATCCGGGCGCGGGGGACGGCCACGAGCGTCACGTTCTGGCTCTACAGCGCGCCGACCGGGCGCAGCGTCGAGATCTCGGACCCGGTGCAGTGGAACATCGTGTGGCCCTCCCCGACCCAGCCCGCCGACCCGCAGCACGCGCCCGGCTACGTCGTGCCGGGCCGCGACGCGCTCGTCACGCGCATCGTCCGGCAGGACGGCGTCGAGATCTATCGCGACCGCTGGTACAGCCACTACGCGCCGGTCTGGGGCGGCCCCGCGCAGTAACCTGCCGGCGTGCTCGGGCGCGCGCGCCGCCGGCTCCCCTGGATCGCGCCGGTCCTCGTCCTCCTCGTCGAAGCGCCGCTCCTCTGGCCGACCCCGCACGTCGGCGACTGGTTCTACCTGTGGTTCGCCGGGCACGTCGTCGCGGGCGGCGGGTCGCCGTACGACGTCACGAGCTGGACGGCGGCGACGACCGACTACGGCGCGCTCGCCGGCGGGATCGCGCACAACTCGATCGCCGGCCAGGACCTCTCGCTCCCGACGAGCGACCGCTGGCTGTGGCCGCCGATCACCGCGGCCCTCCTCGCGCCGTTCGGCGCGCTGCCACTCGAGGCCGGGATCCCCCTGCTCCACCTCGCGACGATCGCGGTCTCCGTCGCGTCCGCGCTCGTCCTCGTGCGGACGATGCTGCCGCCGGCGATGCGGCCGGTCGGGCTGGCGATCGTCGTTGCCTCGGCGCCGGCCGTCGAGGTCATGCGGGCGGCGAACCCGAGCGCGGCGATCCTGCCCGCGGTCGCGCTGCTCTTCGTCGCGCTGCGCTCGGGGTCGGCGACCGCGCTCGCGGGCGGCGCTCTCGCCCTGTTCGTCCGCTGGTCCCTCTTCCCGCTGACCGCGCTGGCGGCGGCGGCGGTGTTCGCCGCGCGGCGCGCCTGGCGGGCGCTCGCGCTCGCGGGGGCGGCCTGGCTCGCGGTGAACATGGCCGCGTTCGCCCTGACGCCGCCGCGGCTCGACGCGCTGCTCGCGGCGGGCGCCGTCCGCGCGCAGCAGGACAACGCCTCCACCTGGCGCTTCGCGGCCCAGGTCGCGCCGGCGGCGGACGCTCCGCTCGCGATCGCCATGGTGCTGGCGGCCCTCGGCCTCGTCGTGGTCGCCGTGCGGGCGGCGCCGATCGAGGCGCGGGGCGAGACGCTCGTCGCGGCCGTGCTCGCGCTCGCCGTCGCGGTCGCGCCGTACACGCGCACCTACGACGGCCTCGCCCTCCTGCCCGCCTGGCTGCTCGTGCTGCGGGCGGGCGCGGCGAGCGGGCGGGGCGCGCTCGCGATCGGCGCGGTGCTCGTCGCGGCGGCATACGGATGGGCCGCGTACCTCGTCGGCGCGGTGTCGACGCAGGAGGCCGTCGCGCTCGCGCCGTTCCTCGCGCTGGCCCTGCTGGCGGCCCCGCTCGCACCCGCGTACCGTCAGGGGGATGGATGACGCGCGCGTCGCGGCGACGCTCGAGGCCTGCGAGCGCGCCCTCGCGGCCGGGGGCGCGCCCGACCTGACCGCGCTCGGCTTCTGGCGGGCCGTCGCGGCGGCCAAGCGCGATCCGGCGCTCGTCGAGCGCTACGCGGACCGCATCGCCCGCATCGACCGCGACGCGTTCCGCCGCGGCGTCCCGCTCCGCGTGAGCGCGGCCGCCGGCCTGGCGCTCCTCGCCGCCGGCGCCGCCGCCGGCCTGGCGCTCCTCGCGCTCGCGCCCGCGCTCGCGACTCCCTGGCTCGAGCTCGTCCTCCTCGCCGGATTCGGCGCGCTGGACACGACGACGCACGGCCTCGCACACGCCGTCGTCGGCGCCCTCGCGGGGATCCGCTTCAGCGACTGGTTCGTCATCCTCCCGTCGAAGCCGCAGCCCGGCTTCAAGACCGACTACGCGTCGTACCTGCGGACGCCGGCGCGCGCGCGGGCGTGGATGCACGCGTCGGGCGCGATCGCGACGAAGCTCACCCCGTTCGCCGTCGCGGCGTACGCGCTCGCGGTCGGGGCGCAGGCGTGGGCCGTGGCGATCCTGCTCGCGGTCGGCGTGCTGCAGGTCGTCACCGACGTGCTCTTCTCCGTGCGCTCCTCGGACTGGAAGAGGTTCCGGCGGGAGATGCGCGCTGCGCGCGGGTGACCGCTCGCGGAGGCGCCGGCTAGTGTCGTGACCCGGAAGTCATGTGCAGATGCGCGGTACCGGGACGCCGAGGCCAAGGAGCCGAGGAGGACGCACCGGAGCGCAGCCGCGGCTGCGTGAGCAGCGCCCGGACGAAGGCGACACCGGCATCGGCGGATCCGGTACCGATGCAGCTGCGCATGGATTCCGGGTCACGACACTAGGCCTTCGCCAGCTTCGCGAACGAGGCCATGAGCTTCTTCACGCCCTTGTCCGGGAACGCGACGGTGACCTCCTCGTCGTCACTGCGCAGCGTGCTGGACACGACGACGCCCGTCCCCAGGGCCGGGTGGCGCACCCTGTCGCCGGCGCGGAACTTCGTCCCGCTCGGCGGCGCCTTCCTCGGCGCCGGCTCGCTCCGCCCGGTCCAGGCGCCGGAGAGCCCCGCGAGCGCGGCCTCGCGGCGGGCCTCCCGGCGCTCCTCGTAGCGCGCGCGGCCGCGCTCCCAGTCGAGCTCGGCCCACGCGTCGCGCTCCTCGGTCTCCACCCTGCCGCGCATCTCGACCCCCTCGGCGGGGAGCTCCGTGAGGAAGCGCGACGGCGGGTTGTCGTTGGTGCGCCCGAACAGCGTGCGGTGCCGCGCGTACGTCAGGTAGCAGCGGTCCATCGCGCGCGTGATGCCGACGTAGCAGAGGCGGCGCTCCTCCTCGAGCTGGCGGTCGCTGTCGAGCGAGCGCGCGTGCGGGAACACCGCCTCCTCCATCCCGGTGAGGAACACGATCGGGAACTCCAGGCCCTTCACCGCGTGCAGGGTGATGAGCGTCGCCGCGGGGGTCGCCTCCTTCCACTCGTCCTGGTCGGAGACGAGCGCGACGCGCTCGAGGAACGCGGGCAGCTGCTCGTCCTGCGGGAGCGTGAGGAACTCGTCGGCGACGGTGCGCAGCTCGAGCACGTTCTCGTGGCGCTCCTCCCCCTCCGGGGTCCCGTCCTTGAGGTAGGTCGCGTATCCGGTCGCGCCGATGACCTCGTCGATGAGGTCCGGCAGCTCGCGCGCCGGCACGTCGGCACGGAGGCGCTCCAGCAGCCGCCCGAACGACGCGAGCGCGGTCCGCTGGCGCGCCGGGATGTCGGCGATCTCCTCCGCCCGCGGCAGCGCCTGGGCGGCCGGGATCGCGGCCGCCGCCGCGAACGCGAGCAGGCTCGTCCGCGTCTTGTCCCCGATGCCCCGCGGCGGGACGTTGAGGACGCGCGCCAGCGCCACCGAGTCCCGCGGGTTGCGCAGCAGGCGCAGGTACGCGAGCACGTCCTTCACCTCGCGCCGCTGGTAGAAGGACACGCCGCCGACGAGCTGGTATGCGAGGCCGAACGCGCGGAAGACCTCCTCGATGGGCCGCGACTGCGCGTTCGTCCGGTAGAGCACCGCGACGTCCTTCGTGCTCTTCACCTCGCCGTGCCGCTGCAGCCGCTCTATCTCGCGCGCGATCATCTCGGCCTCGGCGCGCTCGTCGTACGCCTCGATGACGACGACGGACGGACCGCCCCGACGCTCCGTCCACAGCCGCTTCTCCATTCGCGCGGCGTTGTTGCGCACGATCGACCACGCCGCATCCAGGATGCGCTGCGTGCTGCGGTAGTTGCGCTCGAGCTTCACGACCCGGGCGCCGGGGTAGTCGCGCTCGAAGTCGAGGATGTTGCGCACGTCCGCGCCGCGCCACGAGTAGATGCTCTGGTCGTCGTCGCCGACGACCGTGAGGTTCTGCGTGAAGCCGGCGAGGTAACGCAGCAGCACGTACTGGGCGCGGTTCGTGTCCTGGTACTCGTCGACGAGGATGTGCCGGTAGCGGTCCTGCCACCGCTCGAGCGCGCCGTCGCTCGTCTCGAACAGGCGGCACGCGAGGAGCAGCAGGTCGTCGAAGTCGACGGCGTTGTTCTCGCGCAGGAGCGCGTCGTACCGCGGCCACACGTTCGCCGCGACGCGCTCGAGCGGGCTCCGCGGCGCCTGCGCGAGATCCGCCGGACCCAGCAGCTGGTTCTTCGCGCCCGAGATGGTCGCGGCGATCGCACCCGGGGCGAACGTCTTCTCGCCGACGCCGGCCTCGGCCATGGCCTGCCGCAGCACCGCGCGCTGGTCGCCCTCGTCGTAGATGGCGAAGCCGCGGTCGACGCCCACGAGCGGGCCGTCGTGGCGCAGCAGCCGCGCGCAGAAGGCGTGGAAGGTGCCCACGGTGAGCTCGCCGAGCTGCGACGAGCCGAGCAGGCGCCCCAGGCGGTCCTTCATCTCGCGCGCGGCCTTGTTGGTGAAGGTCACCGCCAGGATGGCCCGCGGCGGCACCCCGAGGTCGCGGATGAGGTAGGCCACCCGGTGCGTGAGCACGCGTGTCTTGCCGGATCCGGCGCCGGCCAGGATGAGCAGCGGACCGGCGCCGCACGTCACGGCGGCGCGCTGCTCGGGATTCAGCCGGTCGAGGACCGGGTCCGCGGACACTGCCCCGATGCTATGGGCCGGGCGCCGTGCGCGCCGTCTGTGGAGAAGCGCCGCGGCGCGTGGACGAGATCGGCCGCGCGGTGTGGATAACCGGCTTCACGGCCGCCGCCGGGGGGCGCACAGTCGGGGCCAATCCCGAAGGGCTTGCGCGGGGCGACTCCTCGGCCCGCGCAGGAGCTTCGGGATTCGCCTTGTCTGCGGCGCGGCGCTGCAAAGGCGGTGGAAAACTCACGGCGATTCGTGGACAGCCCGACAGCCCTGTCGTGGATAAGCCGATTGCCGGCCCTCCCGGCGGGCCGTATGTTTCCCCTCGTCCCGAGGGGTCTGCTAAAGGGACCGGACCTGAGATTCCATCAAGGGTGGCGGTCCCCGGGAGCGCAACCGGAGATAGCATCAAAGGCGGTCCGAGAGGAAATCGAGGATCGGCTCCACGGCCAGGCCGCTGAGCATCGATGCAGCGGTAGGGCACGGAGGCAGGTCGCTCGGGACGCTTCTTTGTCCGCCGGCGGAACGGGCGGCGCCCGGGGTCCGTTGTGAGCGATCTGCCCTCATCCGCGGCCGCGCGTCGAACGTACATTCTCCGGATGAGCGAACCCGCCGTCCCGAGCGACGACGCCCTGATGGCCGCGCTGGCGGCCCGCGACCTGTCCGCGCTCGGCACCCTCTACGACCGCTACGGCCGCGTCGCCTACGGTCTCGCCTACCGGATCCTCGGCGAGTCCGAGGGCGCCGAGGACGTCGTCCACGACGGCTTCATCTCCGCGTGGCGCGGGGCCGCGAGCTACCGGCCGGAGCGCGGCAACGCCCGGGGCTGGATCCTCTCGATCGTCCACCACCGCGCCGTCGACGTGCTGCGCCGCAAGACCGCCTTCCGCTCCGCCCCCCTGGACGCCGCCGAGGAGCGTTCCGCCGACGCGGACACGGCCGAGGAGGCGACGCGGAACCTCGAGCATGCGAGCGTGCGCGCGGCGCTCGAGGCGCTGCCGCCCGCGCAGCGGCGCGCGATCGAGCTCGCGTACTTCGGCGGCTACACGCACGTCGAGCTCTCCACGCTCCTGGGCGTCCCGCTCGGGACGGTGAAGGGCCGCATGCGGATCGGCCTCCAGAAGCTGCGGCGCGCGCTGGAGCTCCAGCGCGCCGAGGGGGCACGATGAACGACCACGTCACCGACGACCTCGAGCTCTTCGTCCTCGGTGCGCTCGCGCCCGCCGACGCCGCGCGCGTCGCCACGCACCTCGACGCGTGCGCCTCCTGCCGCGGCCAGGCGCGCGCCCTCGAAGAGGTCGCGCTCGCGCTGCCCGACACCCTGCCGGAACGCGACGTGCCGCCGGGTCTGCGCCCGCGCATCCTCCGAACGGCCGGCGCCGACCTGGCGCCGGCGCGCGGCACCGCGTGGACCGCGCGGCTGCGTCCGCTCGCGGGCAGGCGGCTGGTCGCGGTCGGGCTCGCGCTCGCGGTCCTGCTGCTCGTCGTCGTCGACGTGCGCGTCGGTCAGGACCTCGCGACGGTGAGCGCCGAGCGCGCGGAGTACGCCGCGGTCCTCGAGAAGGTCGCGTACGGCGGGCGGACGTGGTACATGGCCGGTGTCGATCAGTGGGCGGGCTCGGGCGGGACGCTCGTCGCGCCGGCCAGGCCAGACCTCAAGCCCTTCATGCTGTTCCACGACCTGCGCCCCATCGACGCCGGCAGCGTGTACGCGGTGTGGCTCGTCGACGCGGGCGGGCGCTGGGTGCGCGCCGCGAGCTTCGTCCCGAACGGCGAGGCGTTGCAGTCGGTGGAGCTGGACGCGGCGATCGACGGCTTCGCGCAGTGCGCGCTCACGATCGAGACGTCGCGCGAGGGCGGGCGGCGCGGACCGCTCGTCATGCAGTCGCGCATCGGGAGCCGATAGCCCCGCGATCACGAAAGAGCCCCGCCTCGCGGCGGGGCTCTCGAGCGCGTGGCGTGGAAGGCCGCTCTAGTAGTCCATCCCGCCCGGGGGCATGGCCGGGGCCTTCTCCTTCTCGGGGAGGTCCGTGACGAGCGCCTCGGTGGTGAGGATCATCGAGCCGATCGAGATCGCGTTCTCCACGGCCGAGCGCACGACCTTGGCCGGGTCGATGATGCCCGCCTTGGTGAGGTCGACGACCTGGTCCTGGATGATCTCGTAGCCCCAGAGGTTCGACTTCGTCTCGGCCTGCTTGCGGCGGACCGCGTCGAGCAGGACCGCTCCGTCCTTCCCCGCGTTCGCGGCGAGCTGGCGGAACGGCTCCTCGAGCGCGCGACGGAGGATGTTCACGCCGGTCTTCTCGTCGCCCTCGGCGTGGACCTTGTCCAGCGCCTTGATCGCGTTGAGCAGGGTGACCTCGCCGCCCGGGACCATGCCCTCCTCGACGCCCGCGCGGGCGGCGGAGAGCGCGTCCTCGACGCGGTGCTTCTTCTCCTTGAGCTCGACCTCGGTCGCGGCGCCGACCTTGATGACGGCGACGCCGCCGGCGAGCTTGGCGAGACGCTCCTGGAGCTTCTCCTTGTCGAAGTCGCTGGTGGTCTCCTCGATCTGCGCCTTGATCTGCTTCACCCGGGCCATGATCTGGTCCTGCGAGCCGTGGCCCTCGACGAACGTGGTCTCGTCCTTGTTCGCCGTGACGCGGCGGCAGCGGCCGAGGTCCTGCACCGTGGCCGAGTCGATCTTGCGGCCGGCCTCCTCGGTGATGACCTTGCCGCCGGTGAGGATGGCGATGTCCTCGAGCATGGCCTTGCGGCGGTCGCCGAAGCCGGGAGCCTTCACGCCGAGGATGTTCAGCGTCCCGCGGAGCTTGTTCACGACGAGCGTGGCGAGCGCCTCGCCGTCGATGTCCTCGGCGACGATGACGAGGTTCTTGCTCACCTGCACGAGCTTCTCGAGCACCGGCAGGATGTCGGTGATGGCCGAGATCTTCTTGTCGGTGATGAGGATGTAAGGGTCCTCGATGACCGACTCCATGCGGTCCGCGTTGGTGACGAAGTACGCGGAGATGTAGCCGCGGTCGATCTGCATGCCCTCGACGAACTCGGTCTCGAACTGCAGACCCTTCGACTCCTCAACGGTGATGACGCCCTCGCGGCCGACCTTGTCCATGACGTCCGCGATGAGCTGGCCGATCTGGCTGTCGGCCGCGGAGATGGTCGCGATCTGCGCGATCTCCTCCTTGCCCTTCACCTCCTTGGCGTCGGCCTTGATCGCGTCGACCACGGCGGTCGCGCCCTTCTCGAGGCCGCGCTTCAGGAGCATCGGGTTCGCGCCGGCGGCGATGTTCTTGAGGCCCTCGTGGACGATCGCCTGGGCGAGGACGACCGACGTGGTCGTGCCGTCACCGGCGATGTCGTTCGTCTTGGTCGCGGCCTCCTTGAGGAGCTGCGCGCCCATGTTGGCGAACGCGTCCTCGAGCTCGACCTCGCGTGCGACGGTGACGCCGTCGTGGGTCACGGTCGGCGAGCCGAACTTCTTGTCGAGCGCGACGTTGCGGCCCTTGGGTCCGAGCGTGGTCTTGACCGCGTTGGCCATGACGTCGACGCCCTCCTTGAGCTTCTTGCGGGCGTCCTCGGTGAAGACGAGCTGCTTTGCCATCGACTACCCCTCCAGCACCGCGAGGACGTCCTTCTCCGACAGGATCAGGAGCTCCTCGCCCTCGAGCTTGAATTCGGTCCCTGCGTACTTCTGAAAGAGGACGCGGTCGCCCTCCTTGAGCTCCACCGGGATGCGCTTCCCGTCCTCGTCACGGTCGCCGGGGCCGACCGCCAGGACGCGGCCCTCCTGCGGCTTCTCCTTCGCGGTGTCCGGCAGCACGATCCCGCTCTTGGTGATGTCCTCGCGCTCGAGGGCCTTCACCACGACGCGGGAGCCGAGCGGCTTGAGCTTGAGCTTCTCTGCGACAGCGGCAGGCACTCTGGACTCCCCCTTCTTCCCGGCCCGTGCCGATGCCCGGCCGGGTCCGTCGTTTTGGATTTAGCACTCGCCTGGTGCGACTGCTAGGACTCTACGGCGGCCCGAAAGGGCCGTCAAGCCGGCCCCCCGGTGAGCCGGCCGGCGTCGGACAGGTGAGGTGGTGACCATGCCTCGACCGGCTGCCCGAGGGCCTGGGCCCCGGCCATCGCTCAGAAGCTCGACCAGGCCTGGGCTAAGGAGGATCCCGACGAGTCCGAACGAGCTCTCCGGCGTCTCGCCGACTCGCTCGACGAGGCGCATCCCGGAGCGGCGGCCAGCCAGCGCGAGGGCCTGGAAGAGACGCTCACCATCTCGCGCCTGGGCCTCTCGCCGGCGCTCATGAGGACCTTCAAGTCGACCGCCCCATCGACTCGCTCTGCGACGGCATCCACTCGATGCAGCGCAACGTGAAGAGGCGTAGGTGGTGCGTCGCGCCCGGTCCGGTGCGCGCTGTGATGTTGCCGGCGCCGTCGAGGGTGAATCTCTCGGGGTTGGTGGTGGTGACCGCGACCAGGCGGCCCAGTCCGTCGTAGCTCATGCCGAAGCTGTCCGAGGCCCCCGTGGTGATGCCGGAGACGTACTCGGAAAGCGCGGTGCGGTTGCCGGCGGGGTCCAGGGTGTAGGCGTGGCTGGTGATCGTCACACCCGAGAGGACGTTGGCCAGGCTCACCAGGCGCTGGGCGCGGTCGTAGGCGTAGGTGGTGACCATGCCGCCGGGCAGCGTCACGGTCTGGGCGAGACCGGAGGGGGTGTAGGCGCTGGTGCGGCCGGCCCAGTCGGTGGGGCGAGTCCAGGCGCCCGGCGCTGGTGTAGGCGTAGTCGACGGTGAGCGAGCCGGGGTGGTTGGTGCGGTTGGAGTCGCGGTCGGAAGCCCGATGACCACCGTCACTGTCCGCGTAGAAGATCTGGGCGCTCCGAAACCCATGCCCGCAACTCTCGACGTGCAGCCCGTGCGACCTTCGACAGCCAGCGATCCACGGGAAGTCCTTGTCGAATCGCGATCTCCGCCAGGGACTCCCCGCAGGATGAGCTAATCGTCTCGTTCTCGAGGGCGTCGGAGGCGACGGCAGGGAGTGCTGTGATGACTTGAGGATCGTCGCTCTTGGCCAGGTCAATCGCAGCATCATCGCGCTCGTCGATGCGCGCTTCTCTATCCAGCAGTAGCCCGACAAGTTGTTTCGTCTTCGTCTCGATCTCCATGTCTCCTCCGCCCTCAAGGATCGAGCGGGACGTGGGTGCCAACATCTCGCCCGCCAACTTCGCCCGTGAATGGGTTGACGTAGTCGCCCGCGCTGTTCAGACCTGCGTCGAAGCGGGGCACACTGCTCCCGGCAGGAATATGCGTTCCACTCGCCGTAACTCGCGAACTTTAGCCCCGCCGACCGTGGGTCCCCTTCCTACCGCACGCTCGCGCCTCCCTGCGATCGGCCCCAGAGGTCTGTTGGCGGGAGGAGTAGTGCGAAGCTCGCTTGAAACCGCCTAACCGGGTGACTGTCTCGCGGCGAGGTCTCAACACTCATGAACGCTCTCCCGTATGGACAGACGGAAGTCGGTCTTCTGAAGATCGGACCATGTGAGACGACGGCAATACACGACGCTGCCGCTCGCCGACAACGCACGAACCGTTTGTCGGCGTTCACGGAATCGGCCCACCCCAGCCGATCTCGTTCACGGAATAGACCCACCCGTTCACGGAATCGACCCACCCGGCGTCGTCCTGAAATCGGCCCTGCCAGCCTCCGCACTGAGGAGGTGGAAGGCATGGCCCGCAGGAGGATCACCGTGGAGGACGACGCCGAGATCTTGGTGCACTGGCGAGCCGGCCGAGGCATCCGCCTCATCGCACGCAGCCTGGGATACGCGCGCAACACCGTGCGCGAGCGCATCGCGCAGGCCGAGGCCGCTGGCTTCGGTCGGGAGGGGCCGGCCTGGACCTCGGCCGAGTGGAGAGCGGCGCTCGCCGCCGCGGCCTCGGAGACGGACGACACGGCGCGACGCTTCCCGGCGCGCGCCGCGCTCGCGCGGCTGCACGAAGAGATCGCCGAAGCGCTCAAGGCCAGCAGCATGACCACGGTCTGGCAGCGCCTTTTCGATGCCGGCCGCACCGCCGTGAGCTTTCCGACCTTCCGCCGGTACGTCATCGAACAGATCCGCTCGGTCGACCCCGGTCGGCTCACCGTGCTCCTGCCCGAGCCCGCCTTCGGCGAGGCCATGGAGATCGACTATGGCCGCCTCGGCATGTGGACCGATCCGCTCGGCGGGAAGCGCCGGACGGTCTGGGCATTCGTGGCGACCCTGCGCGCGAGCGGCATGCACTTCGTGCGGCCCGTGCTCGTCATGGATCGGCGGACCTGGATGAATTGCCATATCGAGGCGCTCTCCTTCTATGGCGACGAGATCCTCGCCGTCCATGACCCGTTCCAGCCGCGGACGCCAGCTGCTCATCGACTCCCCTCCTCCAAAGGCGCGCTTATCCACAGTCCACCCTCCCCCGCGCCCCCTCCCTCTGCTGCTGCGGGGTGGATGCCTGGGTACGTACATATCCTCGGCTCGGCGCGCTTATGGATCCCCGACAACCTCAAGGCCGGGGTGCTCAAGGCCGACCTGTACGACCCGAGGCTGAACCGCGCGTACCGCGAGTGTGCCGAGCCTCACGACGCGATCGTCGATCCGGCACGGGCCCTCCATCCAAAGGGCAAGGCTCACGCAACTGACTGCACCTCATTCGCACCATCGGGGAGAACCCTGTCGAGCGCTCGACGGGAGAACTTGTGCTTGTTCTTGATGGGCGCGTCCGCGCCCGGCGGTTCGTACAGGCGCTCGTCCTTGTCGTTGTACGCCTCCGAGCGCAGCAGCCCGGCGCGCCGCCACACCTTGACCGTGTGCGGCGTCACTCCGAGCCGTGTCGCCATCTCGCCTAGCGTGAGGAGACCGCGCCGGCGCAGCCGGCTGAAGCGGTCCTCGAAGCCGTGATCATGCCGCAGCATCCAGACGATGCGCGGCGTGAATCGCTCTGCGATCCCCGGCCGCAGGCCGCGCGCGTTGAGGACGGCCGCGATCTCGGCCTCGGTGTGATCGTCGAGGAGACGGTCGATCTCGGCGATGACCGCGGGATCGGTCTGACGCAGCTGCCAGGAGCACAGCGGGAGCGGCAGGCGCACGGTGTGGGTCGCCCCGCCGCGGAAGCGCACGTGGGCGAGGAGGTCGTCGGCCTTGAGGAGCGTGACGTCCTCGACGAGCAGTCGCGCCATGCGCTTGCGCTCGCGCTGCGGCGTTCGCACGTCGCGCCACAGGCGCGGGAAGTCCGTGGCCAGGGCGAGGATCTCGGCCCGTCTGCTCTCGTCGAGGGCCAGCGGGTCGGCGTCACGTCGCCGTTCGTACTCCTCCTGGGCGGCGGCGAGCGCGCGCAGCCTGCTATTCCACTCGGCCTCGAGGGAACCGGCCACCAGACGGTTGTCGGGGTCGACGCGCAGATAGCGCCGCTGCGCGAGGTCAGCCTCGTACCGCGCGCGCTCGACCTGTTGGCGGCGGATGCGGTCGGCCTCCTCGGCGCGCGAGGAGAGCTCCGCCTCGATCCCGAGGGCGACCCCCAGCGCCATCGGGCTGACGGTCTCGACCAAGAGATCGCCGATGGCCCGGTCGAGGTCAGCACCGACGATGTGCTGGCAGATCGGCTCGGCGCGTTCGATGCCCGCCTTCTGAAAAACGTACACGGGCACGAGCTCGCCGTGACGGCTCTGATAGCGCACGGTCATGCGCTCGCCGCAGCGACCGCAGATGACCAGCCCCTGGAGGAGCGCGGGGCCTTCGCGGGGCGGGCCGCCGCGGCGGTCCGCGCCGTTGGCTTGCGCGTTCTGGTGCAGCCGCGCGAGGTTCGCCTCGTACTGGTCCCAGCTGATGTACGCGGCGTGCGCGTCGCGGATGAGCGTGTGCCACTGGTCGCGCGGCAGGCGGACCGCGGTCTGGTGACCGCCGGCGCCGCGTCGCGTGCGCGTCCGCCCGAACACGAAGGCCCCCGCGTAGCGCGGGTTCTTGAGCGCGCGGAGGGCGGCGCTGTGCCGCAGCGCTCGCCACAGAAGCTCGCCCTGACGGGCGCCATCGGGGAGGCGCCGCGGGAAGAGCAGGCCCTGGGCGCGGAAGCTCTTCACCGTCGCGGTGGCCGATCCGGTGCGCGCGAACGTGGCGAAGAAGGCGCGCACCGCGGCCTGGACCTGCTGGTCGGGGTCGAGCACCACCTTGCCCGATGCGTCCGCGACGAGGCCCACCGGCAGACGCATCTCAAGCTCGCCGCGCGCGGCTTTGGCGCGCTGGCCGCCGATGAGCCGGGCGTGCAGCACGTGCAGCTCGGCCTCCGACATCGTGCCCTTGAGCCCCAGAAGGAGGCGGTCGTTGAAGTGCGCGGGATCATAGAGGCCGTCCTCATCGCAGATGAGCGTGTCGGTGAGGGCGCAGATCTCCAGGAGCCGATGCCAGTCGGTCGAGCTGCGCGCCAGACGCGAGACCTCGAGGCCGAGGACGACCCCGACCTCGCCGATCCCGACGGCGGCGACCAGGCGCTGGAAGCCGGCGCGGTCGCTGTCCGCGCCCGACTGTCCCTGGTCGCTGTCGATGACGACCACATGGTCGAGCGGCCAGCCCAGCGCCACCGCGCGCTCGCGCAGCGCGTACTGGCGCTTGGTCGACTCGGTGTTCTCGAACACCTGGCGCAGCGTGCTCTGGCGCACGTACAGGTATGCCCGGCGGCGCAGGTGATCGGCCGTGATCTTCTGATGCAGCTCGGCGTTCATGCCGTGCACCTCCGGCTCGCGAGGGCCATCTCGGCCAGGACGCTCGCCAGTTCCGCGTTCTGCGGGTCGAACGCGCTCGTCGCGCGGCCGGGGGCGATGATCGCGACATCGGAGTGCGCGAGCGATGACCACGCCCTGATCCAGGCCGCCAGCCCCGCATCGAGGATCAGCGCGAGCCCGCGCGGGCTCTCTTCCGTCGGTCGTCCGATCGCCTGCGCGCGCACCGCTTCGTACGCGCGCGCGAGCTCGGCGACCGGGCGGGCGCTCACGCCCTCGCAGCGCCCCCTTTTTTCCGGCGGCGCGCCAGCGCGCGCTCGATGCTGCGCGGATGGACGCGCACGTTGAAATGCTCGGCGACACGCGCTGCCAGGTCGGAGGAACGGAGCGTCGGCTCGTCCTCGAGCGCGCGCTCGAGGAAGTCGACGACCTCGTCCGAGAGCTTGTGCGCCCGCCGGGGGCCCGGACGCTGTGGCAGCAGTCCCGGCAGGCCATCCCGTGCGAAGCGGGCCGCCGCCTGGTAATAGGAGGGACGTGAAAGGCCGAAGGCCGCCGCCGAGCGGCTGACGCCCTGGCCCTCGGCGCGCACCCGACGGACCATCTCGTACTTCACCTGGACCAGGTCCGCTCTGTCGAAGAAGGCGTTGCCCGAGGTGAATGCGGGGTCGGCGACCGCCTCGGGCCGCGGATTGAGCGCATGCGCCTGGCGCAGCGCGCCGATCTTTCGGTCCCGGCGCCGTTCTGCGGCGTTCACGGCCGACCTCCGCGCTGAATGTTAGGAGCATTATGCCGAGACGAATGCCCGTGTCAAGTCCGACCTGAAGGGGTCCCATATTTGCTGCTAAAGACACGATCCCCGTCAGGGCGCGCCAGGACAGCCGCGCGATCACGGCATAATCTCCTTGTCGTTTCCGGCGGAATCCGCCTGACGCTTTCGGGCGGAGAGCTCGCGCACGAGGGCGACGAGCGAGACCAGGTCCGCCGTCCGGAAGGGCGTTCGGCCGCGCGCCAGCACCACGTGACCTCGAACCGGCCGCCAACGGAGTGGTACGCGCTCTTCCCCAATCCCGTGCTCGCCGAAGGCGCGCTCGATCGTCTCATCAATGCGTCGCACCACCTCACGCTCGAGGGCCGCAGCTTTCGTCCCCGGCAGCGTCCGGACACACGACAGCGCTCAGCGGGCGCGACCCAGGGGCAGGTCGCCGAAACCGACCGCGCCGGACGCCCCAGGACGCTCGCGACGGGACGAGCGGGTACCACAGCACCCGACACGAAGGAGCGGAAGACGACGACGAATTAGAGTGGACGCGACGACACCGGGTGGGTCATATCGGTGAACGGGGCCCGGGTCATATCGGTGAACGCCGACAGCCGATGGACCTTGGCGAATCCGCCCAGTACATCCGCCACCACCTCGCCCTGGTCGGCCGGCGCGATCCGCTCTTCGCCGACGACGCCGTGGCGCGCGTGCACGGGGCCAGCCTCGGGCTGCCCCGGGCGCTGGGCAACCTCGCCCGTGACGCGCTCATCGCCGCCGCGGCCGAGGGCAAGGCCCTGGTCGACGACGCCTGCGCGCGCAAGGCCGTCGCCGAGCTCACCCGCGAGTGATCGGCACCGCGTCATCCTCACCGACTGCTGCCGTTCCGGCCGCACTCGATCCTGCCGAACGGTGTGCAGACAATTCGGCCGCCAACAACATACGTCGATCACACGCTGCCAGGAGAGGCTCGAGACTTAGCGGGAAGGGGTCGACAGATCGACCCCTTCGCTCGTACTTTCGCTTGCAGCGGTTCTATCCCTCCGCGACTGTCACTTAGGTGCAAGCCATCGCTTCACGTTGTCAGTGAAGGTCACCTCGTACGAAAGACTCCGCAGGTCCTCCGCACTGACATCCAGACCGCGAGCCCGGGCTAGCTCGGCCAGCCACGTCCAAGGGTGGTCCGCCGCGGGCTCATCATCGGGAAGGACGGTGTTGAGCACGTCTCGGGTCAGGCTCTCCAGCGTTTCATGCTCCCGGAGGTCTCCAGGATCTGGCTTGCCGGTTGATCTCAAACCAACAGTGAAGCCGCGCTCTGCGTGCAAGATCACACGTCGGCCGTCCTCCAACGTCACGAACTCGCTCACTGAGAAGTTCTGGGACGGCGAGTCGGCGGACCGGTCTGGCCCGAAATCGCAAATGGCGCCAACGCCTACGACACGACCTGGCGTGAGAGGCGGGAGGCCATTCGCACGGACATCGTTCAAGTCCGGATGCAGACCCCAGCCACGCTTTCCTCCGCTCACTTCACAGCTCCTACGCCCATGGTCACGTGTTCCGCGCGGGGGTAGGCCAACCGCGTTCCCTTCCGGCACTGGCCCGGGCAAGCTCTTGCCAACTCGCACACTGAGGCGCCCTGTTCCGAGGTGGCCTACACATCCACGTTGAATGATGGCTAGCTCGGGGAACAGTTCAGGTTCTGGTACGGCGACTCGGTAAGTCCGGGCGGATCCCACTGGCCATTCAAGTCGACATCGACAAGGCTGCGCCAACTAACCAAGTTGAGGTTGGCACAGTTGTATCTTGCGGTAATGCGGTTGCCAGAGCCGCCCCCAGCGTAAACGTCGCCTGAGTTGAAGGCGACAGTGCGCCACTCATAGGTATAGCCGGTCCACCACAACGCCTGAAGGTACGTGTCCACGTTCGCCGTGCTCGGGCAGCTCCCAGAGACGTAGGTCCACCATCCATGCGAGGAGGCAGCAGTGGGCGGGTCGCTAGAAATGTGCGCGTTGTCGACCTCCTGTGTGTACACGCAGCCAAAGGCGTCGATGGGTCCTGACGACGCCAACGGCGTGATTTCGCCTCCGGGGTAGCTCGCCCAGCCGGCCGCGTGCGGCCTACCTGGCGAGGCGGAGGGTTTGGTATTCGAAGATCCGGGACCCCCGGCAGCCGCGACTGAGGCTGACAACACGAGTGAGAGCAGGCAGATTAAGAGCGTCACCTTGGCGCGCATCGCACCAACTCCTTCTATTTCTCTATCTAGTTGCCAAGAACACGGTGGCCACTTCGTGGATGGGCTCGCGCTACCACTCGCGCGAGCAGAGCTCTATGCGGATGACCCATCTCCTAGGTGTATTCCACATGGTTCTTGAGACTCCCTCAGGCCGCCGCTGGCCCCCGAGAGGGGACGCACGCTGCCTTCGTGCTGGGATTGGGATGACCGTTCGCGTCTTTCGCTGCGCAGCGAGATGGCGAAGACCTGCCTCCTTCGCCCTCTTCTCCGCGAGGCGGAGACCCACCCTGCCATGTGACCGCGCAGGCACGGCGAAACTCAGTGCTGTATAGCTGGGTTTAGCGTTAAGTCCATATAGCCAAATGCCTAGTAGCCGGAGGTATCAGTACGCAGGTCCCACGCCGTCGGCCACGCACGCATGGAGCCCTAACGTCGCGCCAGCGTGCTGTCGTGCAGTTGGTGGCGGCCGGAAGCACAAACAAGGAAATCGCGCACCGCCTCGCGATCACTCCCGCCGGTGTGAAGAAGCACCTCGAAGCCTTGTTTCGTCGCTACGGTGTAGCCAATCGAGCTGCGCTCGTAGCAGCCGCCCTCAGGCTCCGAAACATCCGACTGCCCCACGATTGAGGCTGAGCTCTCGCCGAGGCCTGTCAACGGCGGCCGAAGAGATGCGACACCCCGCGGCCCGATGGTCGAAAGGGTGACGCCGGGCCAACGCTCGAAAGTTCACTCCTCCCTCGTAGCGCGCCTTGGACTTGCCCCGGCGGCCTCAGGGGGTCATCGCACCACCCGGCCTTCGCGGCGTATCCCACTTATCCACTCGTAGCAGTAGAGGGAGGGGGCGCGGGGGAGGGTGGATGTGGATACGTTCGTGAGTAGCGTTCGACAATGAGCGGGATGTCAACGGCGCTCGAAAAGTCACCCACCTTCGGCGCTCGAAAAGTCACCCACCCGCTCACTCCGCAGGCTTCGGCCGCCGGTCGCCGTCGAGGTCCTTGCCGCGGAGCCGGTAACTGTCGCCCTTGAGCGAGAGGATCTCTGCGTGATGGATGAGCCGGTCGACCATCGCGGTGGCGACGACGTCGTCGCCGAAGATCTCGCCCCAGGCGCTGAAGGGCTTGTTGCTGGTCATGATCAGCGAGGCGCGCTCGTAGCGGGCCGAGACGAGGTGGAACATGAGGTTGGCGGCCTGTGGGTCGAAGGGTACGTAGCCCACCTCGTCGACGATGACGAGCGGGACCCGGCCGAGCCGGCGCAGCTCGGCCTCCAGACGCCCCTGGCGCTGCGCGTCGAGCAGACGCGCCACCCACTCCGTCGCCGTGGCGAAGGCCGTGCGCTGACCGGCGAGGCAGGCGCGCATCCCGAGCGCGATCGCGAGGTGCGTCTTGCCGGTCCCCGGCGGGCCGAGGAGGATGACGTTCTCCTTGCCGAGGAGGAAGTCGAGCTGCGCCAGGTGCAGCACCAGGTCCTTCTTCACCGAGCGCTGGAAGGACCAATCGAACTCCTCGAGCGTCTTGCGGCTCGGGAAGCGCGCGGCGCGGATGCGCGACTCGCCGCCGTGGCTCTCGCGCGATGAGCGCTCGGTGGCAAGGAGCGCCTCGGCGAACCGCTCGTAGCTCCACTCCTCGGCCCGCGCGCGCTCGGCGAGCTTCGGCAGGGCCCGCGCCGCGGCCGGGGCCTTGAGCGCGCGGAAGAGGTGACCAAGCTCGGCCGTGGCGCTCACGCCGGGATCACCCGGTCATACCGCTCGAGGGGCCGGCGCTCGACGGCGATCTCGCGCCGGCGGGCCGCACGCTGCTGCTCGAGCGCGCGCTTGTGCGTGAGCGCCGTCACGGTGACGTGACGGGCGAACGTGCGCTCGTGAGCGGCCACGACCTCGCCCGTGTCGAGCGCGACCGCGCGTACTTCGGCCGGCGAGACGCGCAGCTCGACGCGCCGACCGACGAAGGCGGGGTCGAGCGAGTAGTCGACGGTGTCGACGCGCGCGTACGGCTGCGGCGGCACGCGCAGGACCATGCGCCGATCGAGGTTTGGGAGCACCGCGGGGAGCGCTCGCAGGCCCTCCTGTGCGACGCGGTCGACCGGGCGCGCCCGCAGGGTCCGGTGGAAGCGGACGTTGGCCGTGTCGTCGTACCAGCCGTCGAGCTGCTCCTGGAAGTTGGCCGGACCGGCGAAGAGCCGCGCCGGTTCGAAGCTCGTGCGCAGGTAACGATGACCCCGTTCCTCGATCCCCTTCGCTTGCGGATCCCGAGGCGCCAGGAAGATGAAGCCGAGGGCGAGCTGCCCCAGGAAAGCGGTGAACGCTTCGGTGGGACGACCGCCGCCGGCGTGGAGCGCGCCCTCGCGGTCCCAGACGAGCTTCTTTGGCAGACCGCCGATGCGCACAAGACAGCGCAGCAGACCGGCGATGGACTTGCCTCGATCTCGTGGACACCCTGATGCTTGGGCCCGAAGTGGCCCGGAAGGAGTGTTCGCATGCCGAAGACGAGACCCGCCTATCCGGAGGAGTTCCGCGCCCGCGCGGTCGACCTCGTGCGCAGCTCGGGCAAGAGCCAGAAGGAGGTCGCTCACGACCTCGGCGTCTCGGCGAACGCCTTGCGCGAGTGGGTAAAGCGCGCGGACCTCGACGCCGGTCGTCGCACGGATGGTCTCACCACGAGCGAGCGTGAAGAGCTCGCGCGTCTGCGTCGCCAGGTCCGTGTGCTCACCGAAGAGCGCGAGATCTTGGTAAAAGCGTCGGCCTTGTTCGTCGGGGAGACCGCACGGACCCGGTGACGATGTACGGGTTCGCGGAACGACAGAAGGCCCGCTTCCACATCGCCACGATGGCCCGCGTCCTCGGCGTCAGCCGGAGCGGCCTCTACGCCCGTCGGACCCGGCCGAAGTCCCTGCGCGCGTTGGAGGACGAGGTCCTGGCCGACATGATCAAGACCATCTACGCCGGAAGCCGCGGCACGTACGGCGCGCCGCGCATCCAGGCCGAGCTCGAGCTCGCCCACGGCATCAGCTGCAGCCGCCGGCGGATCGCTCGACTCAATGATCCTCCCGACGCTGTTGTCGGCGAGTCCCCGGTACACCGTCTCGACGAGCTCGATCGCGCCGAAGTAGCGCACCCGCAGCCCCGCCTCGACCGCGGCGTGGCCGAGCGCGACGAGCAGATGGCTCTTGCCGGTGCCGGCCGGGCCGACGAGCACGAGGTTCTCCTTGGCCCGGATCCACTCCAGCGACGCCAGGTACTCGAAGGTCGCCCGGGGCACCGCGGACTCGGCGACCTTGAACTCGGCGAGGGTCTTGCGCACGGGGAAGGCGGCGCGCGCCAGGCGCGCGCGCTCGTTGGCCTCATCCCGCGAGCGCACCTCCGCCTCGACGAGCGTGCGCAGGAGCTCCTCCGGCGCCCAGCGCTGGACCTTCGCGATCTGCAGGACCTCCGGCGCCATCTTGCGTACGGCCCGCAGCTTGAGCCGTTTGAGCGCCTGCTCGAGATCCGGCGCGAGGGACGTCGCGGGCGTGCTCATGCGATGGCGTACTCGGCAAGCGAGCGCACCGGGACAGCCGGCAGCGTGTGCAGAAGCGGCGCGCCCGGTGCCGCCGGCTGCATCACGCCGCCCCCCGCGTCGAGGATCGAGCGCACATCGGCCGCGCGATAGCGTCGGAAGGCGCTTGCGCGCTCGATCGCGGCCACGAGCGGGTCGCGTCCAAAGGCCGCCTCGAGCGAGGCGATCTCGGCGAGCTCGGCGGAAAGACGTGCGGTGCCGGCGGCCGCGGCGGCGCGCAGGAACGCTTCAGCCGCCGGGCCGAGCGCACAGAACGCGCGCTCCGCGGCGCTCTTGGGGCGCACCGCACGGGTCGGGGCTCTGCGCGCCCCGCCATAGTGCGCGTCGGCGATCGAGGCCTCCCCGGGGGCGACCGCGAGGTGCCGCGCCACCTCCTCGTCGCGGTAGCTGATGCAGATCTCGCCGTCGCGCGAGGCGACCGCGACCTTCTTGCCGACGAGGGCGTGCGGCACCGAATAGCGCGCCGAGCCGAAGCGGATCGTCGCCAGGCGGTCGACGGTGCGCAGCTCGCCAGAGCGGATCGTCACGCGCAGCGCGGGGAGCGGCCGCAGCGCCGCGCGCTCGACGAGGAGCCGCTCGGCCGGCACGGCAGAGATCTCGCTGTGCAGCGCGGCGTTCACCTCCGCGCACCACCGGAGCGCGTCGGCGTTGTGCTCGGCGAGCGACGCGGCGGGGTCGCCGGGGATGACCAGATCGTCCTTCGCGTACCCGACGAGGTTCTCGACGACACCCTTCGATTCGGGGTCGTGGCCCTCGCAGAAGTCCGGGCGGAAGCCGTAGTGGCTGGCGAAGCGCACGTACTCGGGGTGCGGCACGACGACGTTGGCGACGATGCCCGCGCGAAGACACCCCATGCGGTCGGCGAGCACCACCGCCGGCACGCCGCCGAGGGTCTCGAAGCACTCGCCGAGCAGACGCAGCGTCGTGGCGCGGCGCTCGTCGAGGGCGAAGCGCACGAAGCGGACGCGGCTCCAGACGAGCACCGCGCTGAAGATGTGCAGCGGCCCGAGCTGGCCCCAGTCGATCGCGAGGTGCTCGCCGGGCGTCGGCAGCCAGGGTCGGTACACCCGCCGGCGCCGCTGCCACTCCGCCCGCTCGTCGTGCACGAGGCGCCGGAAGTTGCGCGCCGATCCGGCGTACCCCGCGGCGCGCGCCAGTGGCAGCAGGCGCTTGGCCAAGATGCGCCCGTCGGTCGCGGCGAGCTTCTCACGCACGAGGGCCCTGGCGACCGCGGTGTTGTGCGCCCGCGGCGGCCGGGGCGGCGGGGAGTCTTGGCGCACCCGCTCGATCACGCGCTTCACCGTCTTGTGCGTGGTGCCGCACAGCTCGGCGACAGCGCGCAGGCTGCCGAGGTCAGCGTACGCGGCGACGATGTCCATGCGCTCTCTGGGAGACTTCACTCTTGCGTCCTCCGGTGCGGTCGTGGTGTGCCTTGACAGCGACACCATCGCCCACCGGGGGACGCCCTGCGTTCAGGTGATCAGGTGCGGAAGGGTGGGGACTTCTCTTGGCCACGCATGGGGACTTTCACATGGCCACGCGCACCGCCGAAGACGAAACACGACGACATTGATATGACGACGAACGACAGAAGGAGGAGGCGGCTTCTCATCTCGTATCGCTCACGCCGTATCGGTATGGACTAATCCACCCCGCTGGTACGGGGCCGGACCAGTCGAGTGGTAGGGCAGCTCGACGATTGGCGTCGCGTTCCATCGGGTGCGTCGCGTGCGTCGTCCCCGGCATCAACGAGAGGTAGCCGATGAGGCAAAGATTGCCCATTGCTGACGCTTGCACGGTATGCCCTAGCTCATGCGCAATATAGGGTCCCGTGGATCGATGGCCTGAGTAGAGACGGCGTTCCAGTTCCGAGGCGCGCGTGTTCACGAGCGAAAACAAGTCCTAAAACAACATGCTCTTCACGGCGCTCCGGGCCCGGACGCCTCTTTCGAGCGAGCCCACCGATTGCTTCTCGCTGCTCGTCTGTCAGCGGGATGCCTCGTCCTCGAACCTTCATACCTATCGCACCTTGAACTTTGCCCTCGATCGACCGTCCTGCGGGACGCTCGCGGCGCGATCAGCGGCCGTCAATGACAATTCAGTGTCGCTTACGCTTGTCTGTCTGAAGCTGCACCGAGCGCGAGCCCCCGCGCCGCGTCGTCACTGAGCCACGCGGTCAGCTCGGGGTCTTCCCGGGGACCGCGCCCGTCTCCAGCGGCGCGGGGGCTTCGACCATGACGCGGTCCTTGCCCGCGCGCTTGGCGGCGTAGAGCATCGCGTCCGCGGCCTCGAGGACCTGCTCGGCGGTCCGGGTGTCGCGCCACGCGGCGACCCCGACGCTCACGGTGATCGCGGTGTGCGGCTCCGAGCGGCCCTGGAGCTCCACCGCTTCGCGCACGCGCTCGGCGAGGACCTTCGCCTCGTCGAGGCCGCCCCGCGGCACGACCACCAGGAACTCGTCGCCGCCGGTGCGGAAGGGGATGTCGGAGCCGCGGATCGTCTTCTTCAGCGTGTTGGCGAAGCCGCGCAGCGCGAGATCGCCCATCTCGTGGCCGAAGGTGTCGTTCACCTGCTTGAGGCCGTCGACGTCCATCGCGACGACGGCGAATGGCTGCCGGTGCCGCTCGGCGAGCGACTGGAGCAGGCGCAGCTGCTCGCTCAGGAAGTGGCGGTTGTGGAGCCCGGTGAGGCCGTCCGTCGTCGCCTGGCGCTGCGCCGTCTCGAGGACCCGGCGGTTCGCGAGCGCGAGCGCGACGCGGTCCGCGGCGGCCCGCACGAAGGTGTCCTCGAGCACGCTCCCCTGGACGGGCTCCATGAAGAGCGCGCCGACGGGATCGCCGCCGGCCATGAGCGGCGCGCAGAGGTACCCCGAGCTGCCCTCCCTGAACGACACGTACGGGCACACGAGCGGATCGGTCGCCGAGGCGACGCGGAACGGGCGCCCGCTGCGGATCGCCGGGCAGCTCGTCGGCCCGTTCACCACGGGATGCTCGGTCGCGCCGCCGGCGGAGCCCGCGGGCTCGAGGAGCGCGACCGAGGGATCCACGAAGAGCGTCGTCGCGGCCATGAGCCGGAAGCCCTGCGCGACGCCGCGCGCGGCGACCTGCGCGGTCGAGCGCTCGTCGGTCGCGAGCGAGAGCGCCTCCACGAGCTGGTTCAGTCCCTCGAGCACCTTCATCCGGCCGGCGAGTTCCTCCCGCTCCCCGCGAACCTCCTCGAGCGCGAGGTACGAGGCGACCGCGGGCGCCATCGACTCGGCGATCACCTCACCGAGGCGCTTCTCGCGCGCCGTCCACGCTCGCGGAGCGGTCGCGACGAGCGCGAGCATCCCGATCGTCTCGCCGCGGTGCACGAGCGGGATGAAGAGGCCCGCGGCGACGCGGTAGAGCGACCGGACGCGCTCCCCCACCATCGGCTCCGTGTCGAGGTCGTCCACGACGACGGTCTCGCGCAGCCGCATGGCGCGCTGCCGCGGGGAGTCGCGCAGCCCCGGGTCGGGCGTGAACGACTCGACGGTTCCACGTGCGGTGAGGGTGTAGCCGGGCTCGTCCGCCCGCGGCCCGGCGAAGAAGAAGACGCGCTCGACGGCGAGGGATGAGCCCGCCGCCTCGAGGACGGCGCGCAGCAGCTCGCCGAGATCGTGCGAGCGGGCGATCGCGAGCGCGGTGGAGCGCGAGATCTCGAGCTCCTGGTTCTGCAGCACGAGCTCGCTCGACCGCTGACGCAGCGCCGCGCGCGTCTCCTGCATCGTGCGCGATATGAGACCGGTCATCGCGATGATCGCGAAGAGCGCGGAGAACCGCACCGCACCGTTCTCCAGGACCGCGGCGGGCGCCATCCCGACGACGCTGTCGGTGACCAGGATCGTGGCGTACGTGATGAGGGCGACGACGCCGACGGCGATCGTGCCCGAGAGGCGCATCGCGAACGTCGTCGCGATGGTGGGGATGAGGAAGAAGACGAAGTACTGCGACGCGCCGCCGCCCGTCAGCACCAGCAGGACGGCCGCGACGACCTGCGTGATGGCGGTGCCGACCGTGAAGCGCAGGCGCCCGAGGAAGCGGTCCGGGATGACGTGGAACCAGAGCGTCGCGAAGACCGCGAGGAGCACCGCACTGAAGAGCAGGCCGACGCGCGACACGGCGCCGGTCGTCGGCAGCGCCGCGGACGCGACGAGGGTCGCGGCGATCCCCCACGTCGCGATCTCCGAGGCGATGCGGATACGGCGCTCGTATCCGCCCTCGGCTGCGCTCCGCTCCCTCAACTTCGGGGGTATGGTGCGGCACGGGGACGCGTCTGTCGCCCCCGTCACGCGAGGGTAAGCGGAACTGAAGGGAAGGGCGCGGTGAGCCGACGGCCACGCCTTACCGGATGAGCGAGAGCGGGTCGACGAGCACGCCGCCGACGTACGCGCTCCACTGCACGTGCGCACCGGTGACCAGCCCGGTCGCGCCGACGCTCCCGATCCGCTGTCCGCGCGTCACGCGGTCGCCGGCCGCGACGAGGGGCGCGTAGCCCGCGGCGTCCGCGAGGTGGGCGAACACGGACACGCGGCCGCCGGGGTGCGCGAGCACGACGACCTCCGCGCCGTCGCTCATGCGACCCACGAAGACGACGCGGCCGTCGGCGGGGGCGACGACCGGGGTCCCCCACGGCGCCGCGATGTCCACGCCACTGTGGAAGTGCGCGTAGGCGACGCCGCGCCACACTGCGGCGGGCTCGAGCGCGAGATCGGTCGGGCCGAAGGGTTGGGTCAGCGCGCCGGCCGCCGGCATGCGCCAGGGGCCATCGGGGCGATCGAGCCGGGCGCCCGCGGTCACGAGGGCGCGCTCGTGCGCCGCGAGGTCGTCCAGGCGCGCGCGCAGGGCGTCGTCGGCGGCGCGGTCCGCCTTCACCTGCGCCTCGGCGCGCAGGATGCCGCCGCGGAACGGCACGAGCGGCGTGAGAGCGCCGACCGCGGCCCACGCATCGGCGTACGTGCGCGCCAGTTCCTCGTCGAGCGCGGCTGGGGGACCACGCGGCCGCCGTCCGCACGCGCGGGCGCCGCGAGGGCGAGGAGCCCGACGACGGACATGATCACGACGAGGAGCGTGCGCGTGTGTGTCGCGATCGGGCCCGACCCCTCCCACGGCGAAAGTGGCGGCCAGCGTCGCAGAGGGCGGAAGGTCAGCCGTCGCTTGCCGGCTGATGCGCGAGCGCGGAGCCGACCCCCGGTCCGCCCTCAGGACGAGCGAGCGCGCGACGATGCCGGGGGTGCGCGGCGGAGGCCGAGCTGATCGATCCAGGCGCGCGACCGCCCGGTGACGACGACCGGGACGCGACGGAGCTCCGACGCCCGCTCGATCCCCGTGAGGAAGACCGCGGTGCGCAGCTCGAGCTCGAACGATGCCAGCCACTCCATGCAGGCATCCTCTCCCGCGAGCGCGGCCTGCAGCAGCGGGCGCCCGACGCCGACGAGCGTCGCCCCGAGGGCGAGCGCCTTCGCCGCGTCGAGGCCGCTGCGCACGCCGCCGGTCGCGATGAGCGGGAGGCCGGCGCCCGCGGCGGCGCGCACCGCGACCGCGGTGGGCACGCCCCAGTCGCGGAACCGCTCGCCGAGGCTCATGCGCAGCGTGTCGCCGGCGGCGCGCGCGCGCTGCGCCTCGATCGCCGCGAACGACGTCCCGCCCACGCCGCCGACGTCCACCGCCCGCACGCCGAGGCGGCGCAGCCGGCGGGCGACCGGGAGCGAGATGCCCGCGCCGGTCTCCTTCGCGATCACCGGCACCGGGCAGGACCGCACGAGCGCTCGGACCGCGGCCTCTGAGCCGCGCGCCCGCGTCTGCCCCTCCGGCTGCACCGACTCCTCGAGGTAGTTGAGGTGCAGCGCGAGCGCGTCGGCGCGGACCATCCGCACGATGCGGTGGATGTCCTTCGCGACGAGCGCGGGCTCGCGGTCCTGCCGCACGAGCTGCGAGATGCCGACGTTCGCGATGACGAACGCGTGCGGCGCCGCCTCACGGACGACCGCGTACGTGGGCGCGAGCACCGGGTCGCGCAGGGCGGCGCGCTGGCTCCCGACGCCGATCGCGATGCCCGCCCGCTCGGCGACGCGGCCGAGCAGCTCGTTGATCGCGATGGCCCGGCCGTGCCCGCCGGTCATCCCGGAGATCACCAGCGGCAGCCGCAGCGTGCGCCCGAGGAAGCGCGCCGAGAGGTCGATCGCCGCGGCATCCACGGTCGGCAGCGCGTCGTGCAGCAGGTGGACGTCCTCCCACCCGGCCGTCACGCGCGTCTCGACATCGCCCTCGGCAGCGAGCTGCAGATGCTCCCCCTTGCGCCGGGCGATCTGCTCCGCGTCCTTGCTCAATCTCCGGAGCCGCTCCTCGCTCGTGCCCTCACCGAAAGACGCCCTGCGCCTCCAACGCCGCGTACTCTGCACCGTCCAGCCGCAGCACGTCACGCATGACCTCCGCGGTGTGCTGGCCGAGGAGCGGGCCGGCCCGCTGCGGGCCCTGCTCGTCCTCCGACAACACGAACGGCGCGGCCATGAGCCGGACGTCGCCGATGACCGGATGCGCCGCGGTGCGCCACGCGCGGCGGTGCAGGAGCTGCGGGTCGGCGAACAGCTCGCCGATGCTCGCGACCGGCGCCGCGCGCAGGCCGCGGGCGCGCAGCCGCGCGACGGCGTCCTCGCGGGTCAGCGTGCGGGTCCACTCGGAGATGCGCTCGTCGAGCCACGCCTCCCGCTCCCGGCGGCCGGCGGCCGCGGCGAGCGCCGGCTCGCGCGCCCACGGGGGATCCCCCATCGCCTCGCCGAGGCGCGGCCACTCCTCGTCGGACCACACCGAGAGCGCGACCCACGCGTCGGGCTGCGCCGCCGTGGCGCGCGAGGGATAGACGCCGTGCGGCACGGCGACCCGGTCGCGGTTCCCAGCGCGCGCCGGCGTCGCGCCGTTCGCGGCGCGCTCGAGGAGCGCGGGCGCGACGAACTGCAGGCCCGCCTCGTACTGCGAGAGATCGATGTCGCACCCCCGTCCGGTGCGCGCGCGCCGCTCGAGCGCGGCGAGGATCGCGACGACGCCGTACCCCACGGCGATGTAGTCGATGTACGGGCCGTAGAGGATCGCCGGCGTCGCGCCGGGCTCGCCGAGCAGCGCGGTGAACCCGGCGAGCGCGGTGAGCTGGCTGCCGTACCCGGGATGCTGCGCGTGCGGCCCGGTCTGGCCCTGGTTGCAGCTCGAGAGGATCACGAGATCGTCGCGCGCCGCGCGCAGCGCCTCGCGCGACAACCCGCGCCGCGCCAGCGTGCCGGCGGGGAACGACTCGATGAGCACGTCGGATGCCGCGACCAGCCGCAGCACGAGCGCGACGGCGCGCGGGTTCTTGAGGTCGAGCGTGACCGAGCGCTTTCCCGCGTTGTAGAAGGAGAACATCGCCGCGCCGTCCGGCGACGGCCGGTTGTCCTTGAACGGCGGGTAGGTGGAGCGGAACGGGTCGAGCACCGTCGCCGACTCCACGTGGATGACGTCGGCGCCGTGCGCCGCGAGGTACGTCCCGACGAGAGGCCCGGCGGCGGCCCAGCCGAGCTCCACGACGCGGACCCCGGCGAGCGGCGCGGTCACGCCGTCACCGCGCTGCGAAGCGTCTCGGCCCACACCTCGCGGTCGTGCTCGCCGAGACGCGGCGGCGGCCGGCGGACCGCCGGGCGCTCGCCGTCGAAGAGCGCGAAGCCGCCGGCGAACGTGAGCGTCCGCCCGTCGATCGCGACGTCCTGCCAGAACGAGCGCGCGCGCAGCTGCTCGTCGTCGAAGATGTCGCCGGCGTCGGCGACCGGGTACCCGAGCATGTTCCGCGCGATCACGCCGGCGAAGAACTCGCGCTTGGTGAGCGTGCTCAGGAACGCGCCGACCTCCCCCTCGAGCGCGTCCACCTCGGCCTGCGTCAGCGTGCGGTTGTCGAAGGCGTCCCAGTCGATCGCCCGGAAGAGCGGCGCCGCGTGGTCCCGCTCCGCCATCCACGCGCAGAGCATCCGGCCGGTGTGGCGTCCGATCGGTCCGCCCTGGATCGCGAACGACACGTGCCCGTCCGCGCAGGGCCAGACGTTGCGGAAGCGCGCGCCGACGATGCTGCGTCCGAGAAGGTACGGGCCGAGCCGGACGTGCTCCTCGCGCGCGACGTCGGCGAACACCGCGGCGGGCGGGTGGACGGTGATCATGCTCTGCTGCCCCGAGACGTCGACGTGCTGGGCGCGCCCGACGCGGTCGCGGCCGAGGATCGCGACGAGCGCGCCGGCCGCCGCGTACATGCCGGTCCAGAACGGCGACTGCGGCAGCGTCGTCCGGACCGGCGCGCGGCCTGGCTCGCCCGCGAGCCACAGGCTCCCGCCGGCGGCGGTGACCTCGAGGTCGGACGCGGGCACCCCCGCGAGCGGACCGGTCGTGCCGTACGGCGTGACGGTGACGACGACCTGACGCGCGCCGCACCCGAGCGGATCGACGATCGGCTCGGACTGCACGACGAGGTCGGCGCGACGGACGAGGGCGTCGCGGCGGGCCGCGTCGGCGGGGTCGAGCACGACGCCGCGCTTGTTCGCGTTCAGCGCCATCCACAGCAGGCCGCGGTCCGGATGCGCCGCGCCGCCGGCGAACGGCGGCGTGCGCCGCACGGGATCGCCCGCCGGCGGCTCACACTTGACGACGTCGGCGCCGAGGTCCGCCAGCGTCCGCCCGCAGTGCGCGGCCGCGGCGGCGCCCCACGGGTCGTCCGAGGCGAGCTCGACGACGCGCAGATCGAGCACCTGCCCTAGCGTCCGCTCTTGGCCAGCACCTCAGCCCACGACTGCGTCTTCATCAGGGCCTTGCCGCCGGCGATCTGGTCCGGGTCGAACCACGCCGCGGGGTCGACCCGGTCGATCGGGTACACCGGCCGCATGAAGTCGTTCTCGAAGCCGTAGGGGACCGTGGCGTCGATGGCCATGCCGCCCTCGAAGCGCGTGTTCATCGCGGTCCACTGCGCGTTCCCGGCGCTGAGCCGCTGCTCCGGGATGAAGGTCTGGCCCGCGCCGCCGGGGGTCGGGCTCCACACGTCGTCGCGCGGGTTCACGCGCGTCGTGAGCGACCAGATGATGTCGTCCATCGAGTAGATGTCGACGTCGCTGTCGACCGCGATGCACAGACGCAGGCCCGACGAGCAGCTCATCGCCGCCGCGAGGAAGTTGCGCACGAACCCGTCGTCGGTCTTGAGGCGCTTGCGCACCTGGAGGATCGCGCCGGCCCAGTCGGTCATCGGGAACGGGATGTTCACGTCCTGGATGAGCCCCGGCTGGATGCGCTCGCACAGCTCGAAGAACGCGGCCTCGCGCACCGTCGTGTCGATGTTGTTGCAGTCGTACATGTGCACGCCCATCGGGTAGATGAACGGCCGCTCGGCGCGCCTGCGCATGGTGATCGCGGTGACGTGGAAGGTCGGCGCCTTGTACGCCTTGCCCATGTACCCGGCCCACTCGGGATGGAAGTGAAAGCGTCCCTGGACGTCGGCCTTCTCCGCCTCCGCGGTCTCGTAGCGCTTGTCGCGCGGGTGCAGGTAGCCCTCGAGCGAATATTCCGCGTCCGCGACCGACCACGCGTCGACCGTCGCGGCCTTGGTGATCCGCACCGGGTAGCCCTGCACCGCGCCGGCCGCGCCGAGCTCGTCGCCGCCGCGCGGCAGGACGACGTAGTCGAACCCGCCGCCGGCGAGCAGCGTCGCCGCCGCCGGCAGCCCGAAGTTCACGGTGAGCGGCACCGGCTCGTCGCGGTAGTACTTCGTCATCACCTGCCACATGTGCGAGCCGGGCGAGATCTGGAACGTGCCGACGTTGCCCCAGCGGAAGTTCATGCGGTTGTAGCCGATGTGGCTCCCGCCCCAGAACCGATCGCCGACGACGACGCTGTTGCCCGAGCCGATCGTGATCTCGGACTCGAGATGGGTGTGGCGGATCGGGAGGATGTACTTGTTCACGTCGAGGTCGTCGGTGACGACCTCCTGCATGACCGGGGCGTCGGACCGCGCGACCTCCTCGTTCGGGATCGGGTGCGTGAGCGCGTGCGCGAGCCTGCGCGTCCGCTCGGTCCGGTCCGCCCAGCCGAACATCCGGTCGACGATGTCCATGTTCGCGAAGAAGTTCGTGATCGCGCGGACGTGCGGGTAGCCCTTGACGTTGTTGAAGAGGATCGGGTAGCTGCCGTCGAAGTGCTTCTGGATCCCGGTGAGCTGCAGGTCGCCCGACACCATCGTGTCCGTCTCGAGGAGCAGACCCTCGGCGCGGAGCCACTCGACCGTCGCCGGAAGCGAGCGCAGCGCCTCCTTGGGCGCCGGCGGACCCTGCGGATCCTTCAGCCGCGTCCCTGCGCGCTTGAGCTCGGCCTGCGCCGTCGCCATCTCATGCCTCCCGCGAGGAAGTCCCTCGACCGCGATAATGGTATGACCATTCGTCCAGGTCAACCGCGCACGGCAGCGCGGAGGCTGCCTAGAATGGTCAGACCATTGGCCGACAAGCTCCTCCTCGACCCGTACCTCGACTGGGTGAAGGGCGAGGGGATCCCCGTGTACGAGGACTTCGGCTTCGACCTGCCGGCGCTCGAGGTACGGCCGTGGTCGCGCATGGACGCGCTCGGCGCGTACGTCCACTGCCTGGGACGCGGGGACTGGGTGAACATGTACGTCTGCGAGATCCCGCCCGGCGGGCAGACGTCGCCCCAGCGGCACCTCTTCGAAGAGGTCGTGTACGTCCTCTCCGGACGGGGCAGCACCAGCGTCGAGACGCCGGGTGGTGAGCGCACGTTCGAGTGGCACACCGGGAGCCTGTTCGCGCTGCCGCTCAACGCGCGGTACCGGCACTTCAACGGGAGCGGGCGCGAGGCGGCGCGCATCGTGTCGACGACGGACCTACCGATGATGCTCGACGTCTTCCGCGACGACGACTTCATCTGGCGCAACGACGCGGTCTTCGCCGAGCGCTTCGGCGACGAGCGGCACTACCGCGGCGAGGGGACGTTCGTCCCGACGCGCCCGGGGCGCCACATGTGGGAGACGAACTTCGTTCCCGACCTGCGCACGTTCGAGCTGCGGACGTGGAAGGAGCGCGGCGCGGGCGGCAGCAACATCATGTTCGTCCTCGCCGAGGGCACGATGCACGCGCACATGAGCGAGATGCCGGTCGGCACGTACAAGAAGGGCCATCGCCACGGCGCGGACTTCCACGTCATGACGGTCACCGGGACCGGGTACAGCCTGTACTGGTACGAAGGCGAGAACGAGCTGCGCCGCTTCGACTGGAAGCACGGCGCGGTATTCGCGCCGACCGACATGCTCTACCACCAGCACTTCAACACCGGCGCCGAGCCCGCGCGCTACCTCGCGACCGCGTTCGGCGGCCTGCGCTACCCGACGCTCGCCGACAAGCGCAAGACGTTCATGGGCATGGACGTGAGCGTGAAGGAGGGCGGCCGACAGATCGAGTACGAGGACGAGGACCCTCGGATCATCCGCATGTACGAGGAGGAGCTGCGGCGCAGCGGCGTGCCGTCGAAGATGCGGGAGCTCATCCGGACCTAAAGACGCGAGCTCTTCCGGCGGGGCCTGCGGGGCCGGCCCGAAATGTCATACCTTTTCCCCGGAGAGGACGGGCGGACGAAAGAGAGAGGAGCGATGGATCGATGAGCGAGGATCAGCGCGTGTTCCTCCGCGGTCTCGACTCGGCGTCGTACGGACTGAAGGAGCAGCGCGCGAGACAGCGCGCCGCCCCGCGCGTCCGCCGCGCGGGCACCGTCGTGGACGACGCGCGCGTCGGCCACTCCGGCGACGACGATTCGGGACGCTCGAAGACGTACTGGATGCTCGGACCGGGCGACGACGACTTCCTCACCCAGACCCTCCAGGTCCACTTCGTCGAGCTCATGCCCGGCGGGACCAACCACGGGCACGGCCACCAGAACGAGGCGCACTTCTACATCCTCGAAGGCAAGGGGTACGAGATCCACGACGGAAAGCGCTACGAGTGGGAGAAGGACGACCTCGTCATCGTGCACACCGACAGCGTGCACAAGCACCACAACCTGTCGGCGACGGAGCGGGCGCTCGCGATCGTGCTCAAGGCGAAGGCGACGTGGATGATGCTCGGCCTGTGGCAGCAGGGACGGCCCGCGCCGTTCCCCGACGGCGACCGCTACGAGGCGCGGCGGGACTGGTCGGAGCTGTGGAGCCCCGGCTGGGAGGACAAGAAGAAGGTCATCCGGCGCGCCGACACGACGTGGGAGACGACGCGCGACGGCCGGGTCCGGGTGATCCTCTCACCGGACCGCACCGACGCCCGGACACACAGCCTCGATGTGTACCAGCAGGAGATCGCGCCGGGCGGCCGCTCGGGGAGGCACTGGCACATGGCGGACGAGGCGGTGTACGTCCTCGCCGGCAGCGGCCACAGCCTGCACTGGGAGGTCGAGGCGGAGATCGCCGACCGGTACTACGCGCGGATCGCGAAGGAGCCGACACGCTGGGAGTTCTCCGCCGGCGACCTGCTCTACGTCCCACAGAACACGGTGCACCAGCACTTCAGCACCGGGACGGGGCCGCTCCTCCTCCTGTCGGCGCAGAACCGCCTGTTCAGGCACCTGGGCTACGACCGGGTCGTGCACCTCGAGGACGCGCCCGAGCACCGGGAGCGCGGCGCCGCGGCCGCCTCCACCCGGTAACGCCGCCGCTCAGGACACGCGGGGCCGGTCGGGACCCGTCCAACGGCGGAAGAGCGCGTGCTCGACGCCGAGCTGGTCGAGCGCCTTCCCCACGCTGTGGTCGACGACGTCCATGAGCGTCTTCGGCTTCTGGTAGAAGCCCGGCACGGGCGGGAGGATCACCGCCCCCGCGAGGGTGAGCTCGCGCATGAGCCGCAGGTGCGTCGCGTTCAGCGGCGTCTCCCGGACCATGAGCACGAGCTTGCGCCGCTCCTTGAGGTGCACGTCCGCGGCACGGACGATGAGGTTGTCGTCCAGCGCGTTCGCGATCGCCGCCATCGTGCGGATGCTGCACGGCGCGACGAGCATCCCGCCGGTGAGGAACGTCCCGCTCGCGAGCGGCGCCGCGAGGTCCTTCTCGTCGTGCACCACGTCGGCGAGCGCGACGACGTCCTCGTACGAGCGATCGGTCTCGTACGCGATCGTCGCCCTCGCGCCGCTCGACACGACGAGGTGCAGCTCGAGCTCGCGTCGCAGGCGGATCGTCTCGAGGGCGCGGATCCCGTAGATCGCGCCGGACGCGCCGGAGATCGCGACGACGATCCGCGAGGCCGCGGTCACGACGAGCGGCGGCGCGACCGGACGAGCCGCGGCAGCGCCGGCGTCGGGCGCTCGGCGGACTCCGCGCGCTCCGCCAGGCTGCGCCGCAGCCGCTTCTCGAAGTCCTCGAGGTGCGTGACCATGATCTCGCGCGCGCCCTCGCCGTCCCGCCGGCGCACCGCCTCCACCAGCTCCTCGTGCGCCTTCTGGGTGGCGCGGCCGGTCTTCTCGTCGCGCAGGTCGCGGATCGCCGGGACGAGCAGCTGGCGGTACGCGTCCACCGTGGCCTCGAGGACCTCGTTCCTCGCCGCGCGCGCGAGCACGACGTGGAAGTCCATGCTCGCGTCGGCGTGCGTGATCGGCTCGCGCAGCAGCGGACGCGAGGCCTCGACGCTCTGCACCAGGCGGCTGAGCGCGCCGGCGTCGGCGCGCTGTGCGGCGAGCTGCGCGGTGGCGGCCTCGACGATGGTGCGGGCCTCGGCCAGCTCGGAGAGCGTCATGCGCTTCAGCCGGATCATCGTGGAGATCGATTCGGCGACGCGGTCGGTGTTCGCGTCGGCGACGAACGCGCCGCCCATCGCGCCCACCTTCACCCGGATGAGACCGCGCGCCTCGAGCACGCGCAGCGCGTCGCGCACCGTGATGCGCGAGACGCCGAACTGCTCGGCGAGCTCGCGCTCGGACTGGAGGCGATCACCCGCCGCCAGCTCGCCGCCGAAGATCGCGCGCTCGATCTGGGTGACGATCTCACCCGACGCGCGCGATTGCCGCACCGGTGTGAACACGGCCGAATCCTAATCCGCCGCTACCGCAGGTCCGCGAGGGCGCCCGCGACCCGCGCCTTCTCGAGCAGGTACGTCCAGGTCTTCTCGACGACGAAGCGGCTCGCGAGCATCTCGCGCACGCGGCGGATCTCGTCGGGTGTGTACGGCCTGACCGCCCCGAGCTGAGCCGCGAGGTGGTTCCGCTGAGCGCTCTCCTCGAGGTAGAGCGCGGCGGTGACGCACTCCCGCACGTCGCCCCCGACGACGAGCGCGCCGTGCCCGCGCAGCAGCACCGCGCTCGCGGCGGCCATGTCGCGCGCGACGGGCAGGCCGAGCTCGTCGGTGCGGATGAGCTCGGGGTTGTCGTGCACGGGGATGGGCCCGCCGAAGAACGCGCCGGCGTTCGACGCGGGCTCGAGCGGCCTCCCGGCGACCGCGAAGGCCGTCGCGTACAGCGGATGGAAGTGCGCGACGCTGCGCACCTCCGGCTTCGCGCGGTACGCCGCGAGGTGGAGCGCCGTCTCGGACGGCGGCAGCGCCTCGGAGAGGCGCTGCCCGTCGGAGACGCGCACCGCGGCGATGAGCTCGGGCGTCACCGTGAGCCGGCTCGCGCCCCGGTCGCAGATGTGGACGACGTCGCCGTCGCGGATGGAGATGTGGCCGTGCATGTCGAACAGCCCCGCGACCGCGAGCACCCTCGTCGCGATCGCCGTCTCGACGCGGAGATCGGTGGCCACCTTCATGTCGGGTACCCCTCCGGCGCTTCCTCGCTCGTCCAGTGCCCGATGCGCATGTAGCGGCGCCCGTACCGCAGGAGCGGGTCCCGGCGATGCTCGTCGACGCGGTCGGCGACCACCTCGCCGACGAAGAGCAGGTGGTCGCCGGTCGCGATCGTCTCGCGCACGCGGCACCACAGGATCGCGACGCTCCCGGCGACGCCCGGCGCGACGAGGCCCTGCGGCGCCTCGACGGCCGGGATCCGCAGCGTCGCGAGCTTGTCCGGCCCCTCGGCGTGCTTCCCGGCGGCGACCGCGAGGTCCTGCTGGGAGTCGTGGAGCAGCGAGACGCTGAACTCGCCGCTCCCCTGGATGAGCCGCGTCGTGCGCGATCCGGTGTGCTCGGCGATCGCGATCATCGCGGGCGCGAGCGAGACGTACATCGTCGTCCCCGTCGCGCAGGAGCGCTCGCCACCGTGCGCCGCGCCGACGATCGCGACGGCGTGCGCGATGCGCGAGAGGACGCGCCGCGCGACGTCGTAGCGATGGCCCTCCGTCTCGCCGCCGGGATCCCTCATGCGTGGTCCAATGGTAATAACATTCGGTGCGCGGACGACCTCAGGAGGTGCGGCGATGGCGACCACAGTGCGCACGGAGACCGCGGTCCCGACGGACCTGCGCGAATGGCTCCAGCGGGTCGACCGGCTCGGCGAGCTGCAGACGGTGACCGGCGCGACCGCCGAAGAGGACATCGGCATGGCGACCGAGCTCCTCGGGCGCACCCGCCCCTCCAAGGCGACGATCTTCGACGAGATCCCCGGCCACCGGAAGGGCTGGCGCGTGCTGTCGAACGCGCTCGGCTCGTTCGGGCGCGTCGCGGTGACGCTGGGGCTGCCGACGGACGCGTCGCCGCACGAGCTCGTCCGCCTCTGGCAGGAGCGCGTCCGGAAGGGCATCCCGACGATCGCGGCCGAGGTCGTGAAGGACGGCCCGGTCTTCGAGAACGTCATGCGCGGCGCCGAGGTCGACCTCCTGAAGTTCCCCGCGCCGAAGTGGCACGAGTTCGACGGCGGCCGGTATCTCGGCACCGGCAGCTTCGACGTGACCATGGACCCCGACGAGGGCTGGGTGAACCTCGGCACCTACCGGGTGATGGTCCAGAACAGGAACACGCTCGGCTTCTACATCTCGCCCGGCAAGCACGGGCGCCAGCACCGCGACAAGTGGTTCGCCAAGGGCGAGAAGATGCCGGTCGCGTTCGTCCCGGGCGGCGACCCGCTCCTGTTCCTCGCCGCGTGCACCGAGATCCCGTACGGGGTCAGCGAGTACGACTGGGCGGGCGGCGTGCGCGGCGTGCCGTACCGCGTGGTGAAGGGTCCGGTGACCGGCCTGCCCATCCCCGCCGACGCGGAGATCGTCGTCGAGGGGTTCGCCGACGCGGCGGACAAGATGAGCGAGGGTCCCTTCGGCGAGTGGACCGGCTACTACGCCTCGGGCGAGCGCGAGGAGCCGGTCATGCGCGTCGAGGCGGTCTACCACCGCAACGACCCGATCGTCCTCGCGTCGCCGCCGAACGTGCCGCCCGACGAGCAGTCCTTCTACCGCGCGTTCATGCGCTCGGCGCGGCTGCGCGGCGACCTCGAGGCGGCGAGCATCCCCGGCATCGTCGGCGTGTGGTGCCACGAGGTCGGCGGTTCCCGCCTCTTCAACGCGATCTCCATCAGCCAGCGCTACGCGGGGCACGCGCGCCAGGTCGGACACGCCGCGGCGACCGTGCACACCGGGGCGTACCTCGGCCGCTACACGGTCGTCGTCGACGACGACATCGACGTGATGGACCTCGAGGAGGTCATGTGGGCGGTGTGCACGCGCTCGGACCCGGCCGAGTCGATCGACATCATCCCGCGCATGTGGTCGGGCCCCCTCGACCCGCGCATCCACCCCGACCGCAAGGGCCTCTCGTCGCGCGCGGTGATCGACGCGACACGGCCCTGGGAGTGGCGCGACCGCTTCCCGCGCTCGCAGCTGCCGACGCCGGAGACGAAGGCGAAGGCGCTCGCGAAGTGGGGCTGGCTCGTCGGCAAGGGAGAGCGTCCGAAGGGCCGCTAGGCCGAACCAGCTCCCGGGCGGCGGCGGGACGTGCGGCAGCCGGTCAAACACGCCCCACACCACTGCGAAGCAGAGAGCCGCGACACGCAGGTAGGCCACCGCCGCGAGCGGAATCGCGGCCTGGAAGCCGACCAGCCGCCCGCGACGTATCGACGTCGCGCGCGCCCGGACGCGGGGCGGGGCGTGCGGCCGCCCACGCCGCGTCGGTGATCGCGAAGGCCTGCTTGAGGACAGGCGATCTCGTCCACGGTCTTCGTCCTGGTCGCCTCGAGCATGAGCGACGCGCCATCGACGGTCTTCAGGCCGGCGCCGGCGAGCGCCCGCTGCGCGCGCGCGTCGAACCCGGCGACGGCGAGCGGCTCCCCGCGCAGTCCGCGCGCGGCGAGCTGGTCGGCGATCCCCGTCGCGAAGAGCGCGGCCTCCGCGTCGCAGGCGTCGGGTCCCGCGCCGGGGAGCCACGCGCGCGCGAGGCGCCACTCACGGATCCAGGGGGCCTCCGCGGGGTAGTCGGCGAGCCACCCCGCGTGGTGGAACACGACCGGCTCGCCCTCGGCGAGGAAGAGCACGTACCAGAGCTGCGGCGCGAACTCGGGTCCACGCAGCCCGGTGAGGTAGCGGGTGTTGTCCGCGCGCGCCGCCGGGAGCGCCGGGATGCCGCGCGCCCTCATGACCGCACGGGCCCTCTCGGCGCGCTCGCGGCGCAGGCGATCCACGTCGATGCGCCGCTGCCAGTCGGCCGTCGCGGTCCCGAAGGTGAGCCGCGGCGCCATCCTCACCACGCCGCGCTCACTCCGGGTAGACGACGGTGTCGTAGCCGAGGAGCTTGAACAGACGGTTCTGCCCGGAGAGCAGCCGCAGCGGCTCGCGGCCGGTGTTGACGTGCTGGTGCACGGTGTTCTGCGGGATGTAGACGACGTTCCCCTGCTCGAACTCCCAGGTCCCCGGCTCCTTCGCGACGTGCGCGTAGTAGCGGTCGGCGATCTCCGCGGCGACGTCCCACTGCCGGCTCTCGCCGCGGCCGGACTCGACGTACAGGACCTCGTCGGCCATGTGCCAGTGCTTGGCCGAGCGCGCGCCGGGCGCGATCTCCTGCTCGACGAGGTCGACGCTCGCGATGCGGATGTCCGGCTGCGCACCCGAGACGATGACGCGGACGCGCCCGTCGCGCGTGTCCTCCCACCTGGTCGCCGATCGCTTCACGACCTTGCGCTTCGCCGCGGCGCCGGGTGTCCAGAGCCGCGACCAGTCGGTGCGCGGCCCGTAGCGGTCGGCGTCCTCGAGCGGTCCGCTCCTCGCCTGCTGCCAGAGCCCGAGGAAGAGCCATAGCGCCTTGGCCTTGAAGATGATCCCGTGGACCTCGCGGGCCGCGTCGGTGTTGAAGTGCTGGTGCACGCTGTCGGCGTGCACGACCATCGCGTCGCCCGCCTCCCAGTCGTAGCGCTCGCCGTCGTGGATGTCGTAGCCCGTCCCGTCGAACACGTAGAAGAGCGCCTCGTTCTGGTGACCGTGCCCCTCGTTCTTGCCGCCGGGCGCGAGGTCGACGGTGTGGACCTGCAGGCTCTGCGTGTAGAAGGGGTCGTCCCCCGGACCGACGAGCCACTCCGCCCACGACTCGGCGCCGATGCCCTCGTAGCCCGCGGTCGTCACGCCGTGTCCGACGACGAACCCCTCGCGCCTCACGCGCGGCGCGCCGTGCTGGAGCCTGCGCTGCTCCGCGAGGCCGTAGCGCTCGGACGTGAGGCCGCGCAGGAACACGCGCTCAGGCATGGATCACCCGCGCCGGATCGCCCGAGCGCTGCGGCGCAGGAAGACGCGGCCGTCGTCCGCCACTGCGCGAACCTCCCAGGGCCCCGCGGGCCCGGATCAGGGCCGGTGACAGCCCGGGCGAATGGTATAACAATTCGCGCATTCGTCCGTCCAGGGGCGACGGACGGGGATGGAGGCTACAGATGAGCAGGGACCCACGCAAACTCGCCGTCGTGCTCGTCGCCATGGGCATCCTCGCGAGCGCCTGCGGCGGGGGCGCGGCGGCGCCGTCGGCGGCGCCGTCGGCCGCGCCGGCGACGAGCGCGGCTGCCACGACCGTCGCGCCGACCGCGAATCCGAACGAGCTCAGCGCGGACGTCATCAGCAAGGCCAAGGCCGAGGGCAAGGTCGTCCTCTACACCTCGCTGGAGACGACCGACGCCGAGACCGTCCTCAAAGACTTCGCGAAGGCGTACCCGGAGATCAAGGTCAACCTCAACCGCAAGTCGAGCTCGGCGATCCTCACGCAGTTCGCCACCGAGGCGAAGGCCGGCACGTACCTCGCCGACATCCTCGAGACCGGCGGGATCGATGTCGCGGGACCGATCAAGGACGGCTACACGCAGCCGTTCGCCGACAAGGTCCCCGCCGCGAAGGCGCTCCCCGCGGGCTTCGTCCAGCTGAACGGGCAGTTCGTGAACGCCCGCTCGGCGGTGGAGACTTTCGCCTGGAACACGACCCTGGTGAAGGCCGGCGAAGAACCGAAGAGCTGGCAGGACCTGCTCGACCCGAAGTGGAAAGGCCAGATCCTCGTCGAGGCGAGCGACTGGGACTTCATGCAGGGCCTCGCCAAGGGCCTCTTCAAGGGCGACGAGGCAAAGCTGCGCGACTACTTCACCAAGCTGGCGGCCAACAAGCCGTCGCTCATCGACGGACACAGCAACATGCTCGCCGCGCTCGAGGCCGGGCAAGCCAAGGTCGCGTTCGGCATCCGCGGCGACCAGGTGCAGGGCGACCTCGACGCGAAGAAGGTGCCGCTCGCCTGGAACAAGGACACCATCATGCTGCGGCTGCAGGGCCCGGTGATGGCCAAGGGCGCGCCGAACCCGAACGCGGCGCTCGTCTTCCTCCAGTGGTACCTGTCGAAGGACGGGGCCCAGAAGTCGCTCGCCGCCATCAAGCGCATCCCCGCGTACACGGCGCTCGCGGACCCGGTGTTCAAGTTCACCAACACGTTCACCTCGGGACCGGAAGACGCCCCGGAGCTGCCCAAGTACCAGGCGCTCTGGAACGAGCTCATCGCGAAGAAGTGATCGCGAGCCTGATCGCCCCGGCAGGGACGAGGTGACGACGAAGGCGGTCGGTGTCGCCGCGGCGGGCGCGCGGGCGCGCGGCCTGCCGCGGCCCGACCGCGGCGTGCTCGTCGTCGTCGGGCTCGCGCTCGTCCTCCTCTACCTCATCGCCTACCCGTTGGCGATGCTCCTGCTCGGCAGCTTCGGCGTCGGCGGCGAGATCCTGAAGGGCTTCACGCTCCAGAACTACGCCGACGCCTACGGCAACGCGCGCATCGTCCGGCTGTTCTTCAACTCCCTGGTCTACGCGCTCGGCGTCGCCCTCCTCGCGCTGACGCTGGGCACGGGCGCCGCCTGGATCGTCGAGCGCACCAACACGCCGTTCCGCAGGGTCTTCTTCGCGCTCGCGCTGGTGCCCATCATCCTGCCCGGCATCGTGAACACGATCGCCTGGGTGTTCCTGCTCAGCGGGCGCATCGGCCTACTGGCGCGCGGGATCGCGACGCTCTTCGGGCAGAGCGAGGCGCCCTTCACCGTGTTCTCGCTGTGGGGGATGATCTGGGTCGAGGGGCTCTACCTCTCGCCGCTCGTCTTCCTGCTCATGACCGCGGGCTTCAAGAGCATGGATCCGTCGCTCGAGGAGTCGGCGATGACCAGCGGCAGCGGGACGCTCTCCACGCTGCGGCGAGTGACCCTGCCGCTGATGCTCCCGGCGCTGGCCTCGGTGACCCTCATCATCGCCGTGCGCGGCCTCGAGTCGTTCGAGGTCCCGCGGATCCTCGGCACCCCCGCCGGCATCCCCGTGTTCACCGGCGAGATCTACCGGGCGCTGCAGATCTACCCGCCGGACTACGGGCTCTCCGGCGCGCTCTCGGTGACGCTCTTCCTGATCAGCGTCGCGGGCATCCTCTTCTACCAGCGGCTCACGCGGCAAGCTGAGCGCTTCGCGACGGTGACCGGGAAGGCGTTCCGGCCGCGGCTCATCGACCTCGGCCGCTGGCGGTTCTTCACCGCCGGACTGCTGGTGGTCTACGTCCTGCTCATCGTCGTCCTGCCGTTCCTGGGGCTGCTCTTCGTCTCGGTGGTCCCCTACTACGCGCCGGACCTCACGCTGCTGAGCCAGGCGACGCTCGACAACTACCGTCAGGCGTTCGGCTGGACGGGGGTGCAGCGGAGCGCGACGAACAGCCTCATCCTCGCCACGATCTCGGCGACGCTGGTGACCGCCATCACCGCCGTCATCGCCTGGGTCATCACGCGCACGCGCATCCCGGGACGGCGCTTCCTCGACACCCTGGCGTTCATCCCGATCACCATCCCCGGCGTCGTGCTCGGCGTCGCGATGATCCTCCAGTACCTGTCGCCGGCGTTCCAGGTGATCCCGATCTACGGCACGCTCTGGATCCTCGTCATCGCCTACCTCATCCGGTACCTGCCCTACGGGATGCGCGCGAACAGCGCGTCGATCCTCCAGGTCCACCGGGAGCTCGAGGAGGCCGGACAGGCCGCGGGCGCGTCGTGGTGGACGACGTTCCGGCGGGTGACCATCCCGCTCCTCCGGCCGGCCCTCGTCGCGGCGTGGCTCTACGTCTTCATCGTGTCGGTCCGCGAGCTGGGCGCCTCCGTGCTGCTGGTGAATCAGGACACGAACGTGCTCGCGGTCACCATCTTCGAGCAGTACGAGATCGGGCAGTTCAACCGGGTGGCGTCGATCTCGGTCATGCTCGTCGTCACGCTCGTCGTCGTCGTCACCATCGTGCAGCGCGTCTCCTCACGGTTCGGCGTCCGGGAGTAGGAGGGAACCATGCTCGTCGTCGAGGGCCTGCGCAAGAGCTACGAGAGCGGCCGCGGCAGCGTGAAGGCGGTGCAGGAGCTGTCGTTCACCGTGGAGGACGGCCGCTTCTACACCCTCCTCGGACCGTCCGGGTGCGGCAAGACGACGACGCTGCGCTGCATCGCCGGCCTCGAGCGCCCCGAGGGCGGGACGGTGAGGCTCGACGACACGGTGTTCTCGTCGAGCGGTCGCTTCATGCCGCCGCACCGGCGTGACATCGGCATGGTCTTCCAGTCGTACGCGATCTGGCCGCACATGTCGGTGTTCCAGAACGTCGCGTTCCCGCTCGAGGTGGCCAGGCCGAAGCCGCCGCGCGAGCAGATCCGCAAGGCGGTGGAGGAGACGCTCGCGCTCGTCGGCCTCGAGGGGCTCGAGGATCGGCCCGCGCCGCAGCTCTCGGGCGGCCAGCAGCAGCGCCTGGCGCTCGCGCGCGCCCTGGTGCGGCGCCCCCGCCTGCTCCTGCTCGACGAGCCGCTCTCCAACCTCGACGCGAAGCTGCGCGAGCGGATGCGCATCGAGCTGCGCGAGCTGCAGCGCCGCGTCGGCATCACCACCGTCTACGTCACCCACGACCAGGGCGAGGCGCTCTTCCTCTCCCACCGCATCGCGGTGATGCACGACGGACTGATCGCCCAGGAGGGCCCGCCGCGCGACATCTACGGCGCGCCTCGCTCCGGCTTCGTCGCCGACTTCGTCGGGACCGCGACCTTCATCGAGTGCGAGGTGGAGGCCGACGGCCTGCACACGCTCGGCGGCGTCGTGCGCTGCGGGCTTCCGGAGGACGTCCGCCAGGGCGACCGGGCGATCCTCGTGCTGCGCCCCGAGGACGTCATCGTGCGCGCCGAGCCGGCGCGCGCCGCCAACGAGTTCGCCGGCACCGTCCGGGTGGCCGCGTTCCTGGGCGACCACCTGGACTGCGTCGTGGACGTCGCCGGCACCCGCATCCGCGCCCGCGCGCACCCGGCCACGCGGCTCGCCCGGGAGCAGCGCGTGTGGGCGGAGCTGCCCGCGGACCGCTGTGTCGTGATGCCGGACGACGGCTGGCGCCCGCGCGCGGCCGAGCACGACGACGACGGGGACGCCTGAGCGGTGACGAGGACGCAGCGGTACGGGTCCGACGTCATCGTCGACCTGCTCCAGGCGTTCGGCATCGAGTACGTCTCGCTCAACCCCGGCGCGACATACCGCGGGCTGCACGATTCGCTGGTGAACCACGGAGGGGGCAGACCCGAGATCATCCTCTGCACGCACGAGAAGGTCGCCGTCTCGCTCGCGCACGGCTACGCGAAGACGACCGGCCGGCCGATGGGCACGATCGTGCACGACGTCGTCGGGCTGCTCCACTCGAGCATGGGCATCTACTACGCGCATCTCGACCGCGTCCCGGTGATCGTCATGGGCGGCACCGGTCCGCTGGACCGCCGCCGCCGCCGTCCGGCGATCGACTGGATCCACACGGCGCAGGTGCAGGGCGAGGCCGTGCGCGACTACACGAAGTGGGACGACCAGCCCGCCACGGCCGCGGACTTCCCCGCCTCGTTCGCGCGCGCGTACCGCATCGCGACGACCGAGCCCGCCGGCCCGGTCTACCTCTGCTACGACGCCGGCCTCCAGGAAGAAGAGCTGGCGGCGCCGGTCCCCATCGACGACGTCGTGGGCGGCGCCCGCCCGGCACCGGTCCAGGCCGATCCCCGCGCCCTCGCGCGCGCGGCCGACCTCGTCGCGCGGGCGGAGCGGCCGGTCATCGTGACCGAGTTCACCGGCCGCCACCCGGAGGCCTTCGCCGAGCTCGTCGGTCTCGCCGAGGAGCTCGCCGCCGCGGTCGTCGACCTGCACGGGCGGGTGAACTTCCCCAGCCGGCACGAGCTGAACGTCTCGTTCGCTCAGAGCGAGACGCTCCGGGAGGCCGACCTCGTCCTCGCGGTCGACGTGGGCGACCTCCACCGCGCGCTGAACGAGCTGGACCGCGACAGCGCCGACCGCGCGAAGCGGCCGCGCATCGCGGCCGGGACGCCGATCGTGGACGTCGGGCTCTCGGAGCTGCGCATGAGCAGGTGGGCCGAGGACCTCGGCGACCTCCAGCCGGTCACGCTCTCGATCGTCGCCGACACGCGGCTCGCGCTGCCCGAGCTGCGCAAGCTCGTGCGCGAGCGCGCCGGCGGCCGCGACCGCTCGGCGCGGCGCCGGGAGGTGGCCGCGCGTCACGCCGAGATGGTCGCCGCCGCCGAGCGCGAGGCGCGCGCCGACTGGGGCGCGTCGCCGATGACCGCGCCGCGGCTCGCGTCGGAGATCTGGTCGGTGATCAGGAAGGACGACTGGGTGCTCACCGCGAACACGCTGGAGGACTGGACGCTGCGGCTCTGGGACGTGGACGGGCCGAAGCGGCACCCCGGGCGCTCGTTCGGCACCGCGACGCAGATCGCGGTCTCGCTGGGCGTCGGGCTCGCGTACCGCGGCACCGACACGCTCGTGGTGGACGTGCAGCCCGACGGCGACCTCATGTACGACCCTGGCGCCCTGTGGACCGCCGCGTCGAGCCGCATCCCGCTCCTCGCCGTGATGTACAACAACCGCGCGTACTACAACGACTTCGAGCACCAGATCCGCGTCGCGCGGCACCGCGGCACGCCGGTGGAGAACGCGCGGGTCGGCCAGGAGATCGACGACCCCGCGCCCGACTTCGCCGCGATGGCCAGGAGCATGGGCTGGTACGCCGAGGGACCGATCACCGACCCCGACCAGGCCGGGCCGGCGATCGCGCGCGCCGCGGAGCACGTGCGCGAGAAGCGGATGCCGGCGCTGGTCGACACGATCGTGCGGCGCAGGACCCCGAGCCGCTTCCGGTAGCTTCGCGAGGCGCCTGCCAGACTGACGCCGATGCTGCGACGGCTGCGGTTCGCGCTGCTGTACCTCTTCGGACGGCCGCGCTGGGACACCGGGGTGAGCCCGCCCGAGCTCGTCGCGTACGTCGCGGCGACCCCGCCCGGCCGCGCGCTCGACCTCGGCTGCGGCACCGGCACGAACGTGGTCCATCTCGCCGAGCACGGCTGGGACGCGGTCGGCGTGGACTTCGTCCCGCGCGCCATCGCACGCGCGAAGCGGCGCGCGCGGGACGCGGCGGTCGCCGGTCGCGCGCGCTTCCTCGTCGCCGACGTGACGCGGCTGCCCGATCTCGGCGCGCCGTTCGACCTCGCGCTCGACATGGGCTGCCTGCACTCCCTGCCGCGCGAGCGGCGTCCCGCGTACGCGCGCGGGCTCGTCGAGCGCCTGCGCCCCGGAGCGACGTACCTGCTCTACGCGTTCTGCCCGCCCGACGCCTTCGGCGTCCCCCGGGAGGACGTGGAGCGGCTCTTCGCGCCGGCGCTGCGTCTCGAGTCGTTCGAGCCGGGAGCGGGCCGGCCTTCGGCCTGGTACCGCTTCCGGGTCCGAACGGCCCCTCCCCCGCCCAGCCCCGCACCGGCATCGGACCTCGCCGTCGACGGCGCGTGATTCGTCGTCGACGGCCCGCCGGCGGTGGCGCCGCTCCGGCCGCCGCGGCTCCAGCTCAGAGCTGCCCGGTGGAGGTGCCCCAGCGCTCGATGCGCGCGAGGTACGCGGGATCGGCGTAGCGGCTGAGGAGGAACGCCGGCGCGTGATCCGGGAGCGGCACCCCGGTGAGGTGATCCGCGAGCAGCGACGCGGCCCCCGCCGCGGCCATGATCCCGAAGCCGCCGAAGGCGCAGTCGGCGTACAGCCCGCGCACCGGCAGCGGTCCGACGAGCGGCCGGTTCTCGCGCGTCTTGGTGTAGTAGCCGCCGTCGATGACCGGCTTCGGCGTGCGGCCGACGTAGCGCGACAGCGCCGGCACCATGCGCACGAGGCCGCGCAGGCAGATCTCCGCGTACGACGGGTCGAAGGCGGGCGGCCACACCGGCTCGGCGGTGCGGTCCTCGTACCCCCAGATGAGCAGGAGCGCGTCGCTCGCGGGCCCGCCCTCCGGCCGCAGGTGCGCGCCGGGCGGGAAGACGCGCTCGAGCCACTCGGCGCGCTCGCCACCCAGGCGGCGGCGCTCGTCGTCCGACAGGTAGAGCCGCTGCGGGTCGATCCAGATGAGGAACGGGGCACCGCGTGGCACCGCCTGCTCGGTGTCGCGGAACGCGACCTTGGCGTGCAGCTCGCTGTGCAGCGGCAGGTCGCAGCCCGCGGTGCGCGCAAGCTCGCCCGCGTACGGCCCGGCGGCGTCCACCACGCGCTCCGCCGCGACCGTGCCGGCCGACGTGCGCACGGAGCGGACGGCGCCGGCGGCGACCTCGATCTCCTCGGCGCGCGCGCGGAGGAAGCGCAGGCCCGCCGCGCGAGCGCGCTCGAGCAGGTACATCCCGAGCTGCTGCGCGCTCATCCACCCGCAGCGCCGCGCGTGGAGGACGGCCAGCGTGTCCGCGGCGAGGTACGGGAACCGGCGCCGGACGAGCGGACCGCCGAGCAGCAGGTCGGCGCCGGTGAGCGAGGCGTCCACGCCGTCGGGCGCGCTCGGCACGTACGCCGCGTCGTCGCCCTGGTGGACCCGCAGCGGACCCGCGCCGAAGCCCGAGATCCCCTCCGACTCGCGCCGCAGCCCGTCGATCCTCGCGGGGTCCGCGGTGGCGAAGACGTAGCCGCGGCGCGTGAGGTGGAAGGCGTTCCCCGACTCCTCGGCGAGCGCCTCGAGCCGGTCGATGCTCGCGTTCATGAGCGCGACCATCGCGCCGTCCGGCCCCGGCCACCAGTTGCGGTAGCACTCCGTCGACTTGTCGCTCGTCAGCGTGAGCGGCGCGCGCTCGTCCACGAGGACCACGTCGCGCAGGCCGCGCCGCACGACGAGCTCGTGCGCGGCCGCGACGCCGGCGATGCCCGCGCCGACGACGACGACCGACGCCGTCAGGCGGCGCCTCCACGCAACGCCGCGAGGACCTTCTCCGCGCTGATCGGCAGCGTGAGCACGCGCGCTCCGGCGTCGGCCACGGCGTTCGCGACGGCGCCGACGACCGCGGGGTTCGCCAGCTCGCCGACGGACTTCGCCCCGAACGGACCGGGGCCCGGCGCGTCGGTGAGCAGGACCAGACGCAGCGGCGGCACGTCGGCGATCGACGGGATCTTGTACTCCCCGAAGCTCGCGGTCACGACGCGCCCGCCCACGATGGCCAGCTCCTCCATGAGCGCCTGTCCGAGGCCGAAGGCGAACCCGCCCTCGAGCTGGCCGCGCACCGCCACCGGGTTGATGACCGTCCCCACGTCCGCGACGAGCGTCGCGTCGACGACGCGGAAGGCTCCGGTCTCGCGGTCGAGCTCGACCTCGACGGCGTACGCGTAGCTCCCGAACATGTGCGCGGTCTGGTCCGCGCTGCCGACGACGCGGATCGGCGGCGCGGCACCGGCGTCCCGCGCGGCCGCGAGCTTCCGCGCCCCGTCGAGCGCGGCGTTCCCGTGCACCATCGTGACGCGGCTGCCGCCGACGCCCGGATCGACCGGCGAGCGCGCCGTGTCCACCTGCTCGACGCGGACCCGCTCCGGCGCGATCGCGAGCTCCCGCGCGACGACGCGCCCGATCATGGTGAGCGCGCCGCCGCCCTGGTCGGTCACGCCGCTGCGCACGACGACGTCGCCGCGCTCGTCGAGCGTCAGCTCCAGCGAGGTCTTCCCCCGCCCGACGTGGCGCGCGCCGAGCGCGACGCCGCGCCCATGGCCGGGCGGGAGCGGTCGTCCCCAGCCCGACGCGCGCCGCAGCTCCGCCAGGACGCGCGGCATCTCGGACGCGTGCCACTCGTCGCCGTGCACGTCGACGTCGCCGGCGCGGATCGCGTTGCGCTCGCGCAGCTCGAGCGGGTCGACGCCCAGCTCGCGCGCGATGAGGTCCAGGTGAGACTCGGCCGCGAACGAGTTCTGCGGCTGGCCGGGCGCGCGGTCGTGCCCCGCGGGCAGGTGGTTCGTGTAGGCGCAGGTCGCCTCCACGCGCGCCGCCGGGACGCGGTAGCCGGCGAGCGTGGCCATCGCCTCGCCGGGCATGAGGAACGGGATCGGCTTGCCGGCCGCGTACGCGCCGCCGTCGAAGCGCACACGCGCCTCGTGCGCGGTGATGCGCCCGTCGCGGTCGACGCCGGTGCGCAGGCGGATGCGCGCGCCGTGTCGCGTGTTGGAGATCTGGAGCTCGTCGGCGTAGCGCAGCACCGAGCGCACCGGGCGGCCGGTCACGCGCGCGAGGAAGTACAGCGGCCACTCGTCGAGCGAGAGTCCCTTCCCGCCGAAATCGCCGCCGACGTGGGGCGTGTGGACGACGATGGCGTCCTCCGCGACGCCGGCGACCGCCGCGAGCTGCGCCCGCAGCGAGAACGGCGCCTTGTTCGTGGTGACGACGTGCACCGTGGCGCCGTCGATCCACACGAGCGCCGCGCGCGGCTCCAGATAGGCGTGGTGCACCGGAGGCAGCGCGAGCTCGTGCTCGAAGACGCGCGCCGCGGCGGCGAAGCCGGCGGCGGGGTCGCCGTGCTCGTGGACCTGGTGGCCCTGCGCGTTCGGGTGCGGCACCGGCGGCCTGGTCACGCCGAGCATGCGGTAGTCCGCCGCGTCGGGATGGATGAGCGGCGCGCCGGGCGCGAGCGCGGCGTCCATGTCGAACACCGCCGGCAGCTCCTCGTACGTCACGTCGACGAGCGCCGCGGCCCGCTCGGCGGCCTCCGGCGTGTCGGCCGCGACCGCCGCGACGCGGTCGCCGATGAAGCGCACGCGGTCCCAGGCGAGCACGGGCCAGTCCAGGAGGCGGCGGCCGAAGCGCGCCGGGCGGACGTCCGCGCCGGTCAGCACCGCGCGCACGCCGGGCACCGCGCGCGCCGCCGCCGTGTCCACCGCCAGGACCCGCGCGTGCGGGTACGGGCTGCCGGCGAACGCGGCGTGGAGCATCCCCTCGCGGGCGGCGTCGGCCGCGTAGCGCGCCGTCCCGGTGACCTTCTCGCGGCCCTCGACGCGGCGCTCGGGCGTCCGAAGCACGTCGGTCATGCCGCCGTCCTGGCCAGACACGCGCCGAACTCGCGCAGGAGCTGGTCGGCCTTGCGCTGGATCAGCGGCTGCCCGAGCTCGCCGATCCGCCCGGCGACCTGCAGGTCGCTCTCGATCCGCAGCGCACAGCCCTCGCCGGCGCGCGCGAGCGCGATCTCGACGCTGGCATGCACGGATCCCCCGAGGCGCGCCTCCTTCGCGTCGGCGCGCAGCGTCGCCCGGTGCGCGGCGTCGTCGCGCGCGACGATCGCGACCTCGCCGGAGAACGACAGGCGGACGGGTCCGACCTGCACCGCGAGGTCGCCACGGAAGCGGTCCTCGCCGGCGCCGCTCACGCCGCTCACGCCGGGCACGCACGCGGCGGCGCGCGGCACGTCCATCACCACCGTCCAGACCCGCTCGACCGGTACGGGCACCGTCGACGAGTGCGCGAGCTTCATGCGACGAGCGACCGCAGCGCGCGCTCGGTCCACACACGCGCCATCTCGCGCTTGTACGCGGCGCTCCCGCGGACGTCGTCGATCGGATCGGCCGCGTCGCGCGCCAGCGCCGCCGCCTCCGCGATGCGCGCGGCGTCGGGGGCGGCGCCGCGCAGCGCGTCCTCGGCCGACGTGGCGCGGATGGGCGTCGGCCCGACGGCGCCGAGCACGACGCGGACGTCGGCCACGCGGCCGTCCTCGGACCGGCGGAGCGTCGCCGCGACCGACACGGTCGCGTAGTCGTCGGCGGTCCGCGGCAGGAACTTGACGTAGGCGGCGCGCGTCCCGGGCGCGAGCGCCGGCACCCGCACCGCGGTGATCAGCTCGCCGGGGGCGAGCGAGGTCGTGAGCACGTCGACGAAGAGCTCCGCGAGCGGGATCTCCCGCGTGCCGCCCGGCGACACGGCGGTCACGGCGGCGTCGAGCGCCAGGAGCATCGCGGGCGGATCCTGCGCGGGATCGGCGTGCGCGAGGTTGCCCCCGACGGTCGCCTGGTTGCGCACGCGGACCGTCGCGACCGACGCGAACGCGCGCGCGAGCGCGGCGCAGTGCCGCGCGACGAGCGGCGAGCGCTCGGCCTCCCGGTGCGTCGCCGTCGCGCCGATGACGAGCGCTCCGCCGTCGTCGCGGATGCCGCCGAGCGACCGGACGCGCCGCAGCCCCACGACGTGCGACGGCCGCAGCAGGCCCTGCCGGTAGAGCAGCATGAAGGCCGTCGCGCCGGCGACGGCGTGCGCGTCGTCGCCGTGGCGCGCGAGCAGGGCGAGCGCCTCGTCGAGCTCGCTCGGCTCGTGGTACGCGTAGCTCACCCGCCCGCCGCCTTGCGGATGGCGCGCCGGATGCCGGCGTAGCCCGTGCAGCGGCAGAGGCTGCCCGTCATCCACTCGTCGATCTCGGCGTCGGTCGGGCGCGGGCGCTCGGCGAGGAGGGCGGCGGCCGCGACGATCTGCCCGGGCGTGCAGATACCGCACTGGAAGCCGCCCTCGCTGATGAAGGCCTCCTGGAGCGGCGCGAGCGTACCGCCGCGCGCGATGCCCTCGATGGTCGTGATGGAGGCGCCGTCCGCGAAGACCGCCGGGTACAGGCAGGCCGAGACGAGCGCGCCGTCGACCAGCACGCCGCACACGCCGCACACGCCGACCGAGCAGCCCTCCTTCGTACCGGTGAGACGGAGGTCGTCGCGCAGCACGTCCACGAGCCGGCGGTCGTCGGCGACGCGCACCTCGCGCGGCTCGCCGTTCACGGTGAAGCGCAGCAGCCGCTCGGTCACGCGCGCAGCCGGTAGCGCGACAGCGCAGCCTCGACCTCGAGGGGCGAGACCCAGAGCCCGCTGACGCGGAGCATGTCGTCGGAGCGTCCCAGGTGGGTGAAGCGGCCCTCCCCGTCGTCACAGTAGCGGTCGCCGGTGACGGGCGCGTGGAGCCCTCGCTTCGCTGCGCGGCGCTAGACCAGGCCCGCGAGCACCCGATCGAGAGCGGCGAAGCTCTCGTTCATCCCGGTCTCCATGCCCGACCGGAGCATCCCGTCACGCTCCTCCTTCGTGTAGAAGAGGGACGTCTCGACCAGACGCGTGCGCCCGTCGTCCAGATCGTCGAGGGTCACGGTCGTCCGGCACGGGGACGCCGGCATGCCGTCCCACTCGAAGGTGTGGACGATGCGCTCCCGCGGCGTGATCTCGCCGTAGCGCCCCTCGAATCCGTCGACTCCACCGTCGTGATGCTCGACGTACCGCCAGTGGCCTCCCGGTCGAAGGTCCATCTCGACGTCGAGCTGATGTCCGCGGCCCCACCACCTCGCGACGAGGTCGGGCTCGGTGATCGCCCGCCACACCGTGCTCCGCGGTGCCGCGAACGTCCGCTCGACGCGCACCTCCCGCGCCGTCGGGGTCGTCACCGTCGCGCGTGTCGTCGATCCCGCCGTCCTGGCTGCCATCAGCGGTCTCCCTTCTTTCCGTCACGTTCTACGAGCGCGGCGAGCCGGTCCAGACGGTCCTCCACCATCTGCGAGTAGCGGGCCAGCCACGCCGCCTCCTCGTCGAGGCGCCTCCGTCCGAGGCTGCAGCGGCGGACCCGCCCGACCTTGCGCGTCGCGACGAGCCCGGAGCGCTCGAGCAGGGCGACGTGCTTCTTCATGAGGACCGCGAAGGACGAATCGATGCGCGCGGATCCGTCAAGCGTCGATCCGCCCTCGAAGGTGGATGCGCGTGGATCCCCGGACGCGACGCTAGGGGTTGACCCGCTCCCCGCCGCCGCTCGGACCCTCGGGCACGTCGATCACCCAGCGGACCGACTTGCTGCACGGGCAGGTGCCGCCGACGCGCGCGAGGCGCGGCATCGACGCGACCGCCTTCTTCAGCTCGATCGTCCCGCCCGCCACGCCGCGCTGCATCTCCATCCAATGCTTGGTGTCGATCGACGCGCGGTAGGCCTGCGGAAGGTGCTCCAGGCAATGCGCGATGTACTCCTCGACGTCGGTGAGCTCCTCACCGTCGAAGCCGATCATCTGGAACGCCGGCTCGCCGCGCCGGCGGAAGAAGCGGCGGTCCGGGAGGCGGAGCAGGTCGTCGCGCGTGATGCCCTCGACCGTGTCGCCCTTCGTGATGCGCTCGTACGCCGCGTCGGCCTCGTCGCGCGAGCGGTGCGGGAGCTTCGCGCGCACGTAGCGCGTGTTGATGTCGTCGAGCATCTTCACGCACTCAGCGACGTACAGGTCCTGGGCCTCGCGGTTCGCCATGTCCTTGAGGCCGAGCTTCACGTTCGTCTGGCCGCCGCGCTCGTCGCCGAACATCTCGAGGCCCCTGGCGAACCACTTGTTCACCATCTTCTGGATGGTCGCGACGTCCATGGCGGCGTTGCGGTCCCTGGCCGCGGCCTCCATCCAGCGCCGCATCGGGATGACGCCGGCGGCGAGGTGGAAGGCCTCCTCGCGCAGCATCGGCGGCATCGAGGCGGCCATCGGCGCGTACGCGTTCACCTTCTGCATGGTGAGCTGGTACTTCCCCACTCGGTCGATGAACGCGGCGAACACGATGCTGTCGCCGAAGGAGTCGTACTCGAGGTTGAACGCCGCGAGCACGTGCGAGCCGGTCTGCATCGAGAGGATGTCTTCGACCATGTCCGCCGGCTTCACGTCGGTGACGCTCGACCAGTCGGCCGACGTGAGGAGGTGGATCATCTGGTAGCCGTGGCGCAGCTCCTCGGCCATGACCCGCAGCACCCAGGTCTGGTCCTGCGGGTCGTTCGCGCGCTCGAAGGTGCCGTGGTGCTGCTGGATCGACCCGAACTCGGTGGAGGCCTGCGCGCGGATGATCGCCAGGAGCTGCTCCGCCGCGGCGGGATCCAGCTCCGCCGGGACGAGCGCCTTCGGCTGGCCCCTGTGCTCTCCGACCTGGATCTCCGTCGGCATGTCCTTCTCGATGCGCGCGCAGAGGCAGAACTCGCGGTCCTTGGGGAAGTACCGCTCCCAGCGCTTCGCGAGCTCCGGGTACTCGGGGAAGTTGTGCCGCTGCCAGTGCTCCACGGCGTCGTGGTAGGCCCTGGGGAGCATGCGGATCTCGTCGGACATGCGCCTTAGAGTACCCGCACGCGTTCGACCCGCACGCCCCGTTCGCCATGGCGAACGGCCGAGGCGATCGCGCGCTACAGCGGACGGCGGGCCTTAGAGCCTGCGCTCGAGCGCGGTGACGGGCGCGGGCCCGAACCCCATGCGGCGCATGAACGCGTCGATGTCGGCGTCCTCGCCGCGGACCATCGTGCGCGCGACGTGCGCGCCCTTCGCCTTGAAGCGCGAGGCCAGCGCGTCTATGAGCGCGCGGCCCACGCCGCCGCCGCGCGCACCGGGGTCGACGCCGAGGAACTCGACCCAGCCGGTCGGCTCCTCCATGCCGAACTCGCCGCCGCGGACCTCCCCGAGCATGAACCCGACCACCCGCCCGTCGCGCTCCGCGACCTGCGAGGAGTCGGGATCGCGGCGGATGTAGTACGCGACGCGGTCCTCCCAGACCTCCGGGCGGTACCTTCCCGTGATCTGCTCGTCGATGCGGCAGATCGCCTCGATGTCGAGCTCGGTCACGGGGCGGATCCTCGTCATGGACACGCCGCGAGTATGCCCGGGTCCTCCAGACGCCGCTCGAACACGAGGATCGCCTCGCGCCAGCGGCGGCGGTACCCGGCGGCGCGGACGGTGCGCCACAGCGGGGCCGGCGGAAGGACCGTGGCGCGCTCGACACGCGACCGCCTGGCCTCGCCGCGCAGCGAGGACAGCAGCGCCCGCATCGCGCCGGCCGAGCCGGCGAGCAGCCGGACGCGCAGGCGCGACCTGTGGCCGTGCGCGCCGCGGGCCGCGCCCTGGACCTCGGCGATGGCGAGCGCGGCCGGGCCGGCGCGCCCGTCGAAGACGAAGCAGCGTCCCAGGCGGATCGCGCGCGCCACGTCGGAGCGCGCGAGGCCGCGCCACGCGTAGTCCTCCTGGAGGAGGCGGCCGCGCCCGAGGCTCCAGAGGGCGTCGAGCTCGGCCATCCGCGCGCGGCGCGGCGGATCGACGGCGGCGGCCGTCGCGCCGTAGGAGGTGGCGCGCTCGACACGGCGGAAGCCGTAGCGGCGCATGAGCCGCAGGACCGCGACGTTGTCCTCGGAGGTGTCGAGCCGCGCCACACGCGCGCCGAGCCGCCGTGCCCGGGCGAGGCGATGCTCGAGCAGAGCGGTCGCGACGCCGCGGCGGCGGTACGCCGGATCGACGCGGAGCGCGTGCAGCCAGCACTCGCGGTCGCCCAGGAGCGTGAGCTTCGCGACGCCGACGACACGGCCGTCCTCGACCGCGACCCACAGACGCCCGCGACGGTCCCGCACCCACGCGCCGAAGCACTCCGGGAGGTAGTCGTCCTTCCAGATGCGCGCGCAGAGGGCGCGCACGCGGCGCTCGTCGTCGTCGCGCGCCGCACGGATCCTCACGCGAGATCGCGCGCGGTCGCCGGGCGGGCCTTCGCGTCGGGCATCGCGGGTAGTATCGAGGCGATCCGGCGGACCGGGTCAGTCGGCCGCGAGGATGCGCTCCGCTTCGCTCGCGCGCTCGTCGGCCGTCACGATGACCTCGATGCCGCCGGGGACGAACACGCCGCTGTCGTCGGTGTGACCGCCGTGCGTGCTCATGGTGATCTGGTCGTCGCCGAACCCGCGAGCCTTGAGCCGCTCGACGGCGCCCTCCGCCTGCCGGCGATCGCGGTAGTCGCGCCTGACGCGCTCGCCCTGGGTGGCCTCGATGTGCTCCCTGTCGGTCGTCATGCCCGGCACGACAGCAAGCGGCGCGCCAGGCATGACGACGAGCGGCGACTCAGGCAGGCGCCGGTCTGCGGGCGCGCGTGGCGGCCAGGAGGAGGAGCAGCGCGATCAGCGGGATCCAGCCCAAGACGAGCGCCCAGATCGCGGCGTCGGCGACGACGCGGAAGAGCGCGCCGAGCGCGGCGATCGCCCGCGCGAACGTCACGGACGGGTCCCAGGTGCCCGAGGGGCCGGTCACCGGGACGAGCGGGCTCACCGAGAGCGTGATCGTCGAGTACTCGATGCGGCTCTTCATCGCGTTGATCTGACCCTGCAGCTGCTCGATCTGCGTGCGCACGTTGAACAGCGCGGTCTGCACCCTGAGGACCTCGTCGACCGTCGACGCTCGTGCGAGGAGCGCGAGGTAGCTCTGCTCCTCGGCCTGCCTCGCCGCCAGGCGCGCCTGGAGGTCGACGAACTGATCGGTCACGTCCTTCGCGTCGACGTTCGAGGCGAGCACCTCGGCGTCGAGCTTCCTCAGCTGCGCGATCGCGTCGTCGAAGCGATCGGACGGGACGCGCACCGTCAGCACGGCGTTGCGCTGGTCCCCGGAGCCGGTCTCCGACAGGCCGAGCAGGTCGCCGCCGAGGCCCGCCGCGATCGCCCGCGCCTGATCCGCGGTCGCCCACGGGTCGCGCGAGCGCATCGAGACGTTCGCGGTGACGATGAGGTCGCGGCCCACGGCGACCACGGTCGGGATGCCCTGATCCGGCTTGGTCGCGCCGAAATCGCCGGTCTCGGGCGCGTTGGGTGCGGGCGCAGGGGCGCCGACCACGCCTCGGCCGGCGGCGCCCGTGGCGGACGGCCCGGCCGTCCCGGTAGCGCAGGCCGTCCCCAGGACGGCGGCGAGGATCGCGAGCACGACGAGCGCGCGGCGCATGTGGCTCACCTGCTTTCAGTGCTGTCCGCAGGTACGACGCCGGAGCCGGCCGCGCGGTTCCCCTGGTCCCAGCGCGGCCCGAACAGCCGTCGGGCATTCGCCGACACGGCGGCGCCGAGAGCGTCCGGCGCCATGCCCCGCGCCGTCGCGAGCGCCGCCGCGCTCTCGACCGCGAACGCCGGCTCGTTGCGGCGCCCGCGGCGGGTCAGCGGCGCGAGGTACGGCGCGTCGGTCTCGACGAGGATGCGGTCGAGCGGGACGACCCCCGCCGCGGCGCGGAGCGCCTCGTTCTTCGCGTAGGTCACCGTCCCCGCGAACGAGACGTACAGCCCCCGGCGCACCCACTCCGCGGCATCGGCGGGCCCCTCGCTGAAGCAGTGGACCATCCCGCGGACGCCCGGCACGCGGTCGACGAGGGCTCGCGCGAGCGGTCCCGCGTCGCGCACGTGGATCACCGCCGGAAGGTCGAGCGCTCGCGCGAGCTCGAGCTGCGCGACGAACGCGCGCTCCTGCGCCGCGCGCGGTCCGCTGCGCCCGGACAGGTCCACGCCGATCTCGCCGATCGCGACGACGCGCGCGTCGCGCGCGAGCGCGCGCAGCGTCCGCGCGGCCGCGTCGCTCCACGACGCCGCGTGATGGGGATGGACGCCGACGGCCGCGCGTACCGCGGCGTGCCGCGCCGCGAGCGCGATCGTCGCGGCGCTCGACGGCACGTCCTCGCCGCAGGAGAGGATGCGCTCGACGCCGGCGGCCGCGGCCCGCGCGAGCACCTCGTCGAGGTCGTCGGCGAAGCGGCCGTCGACGAGGTGCGCGTGTGCGTCGATCACGGTCACAGGGTAGGGTTTGCCCATGTCGGGCCGGCGCGTCCTGGTGGCGGTGGCGTGGCCGTACACGAACGGTCCGCGTCACCTCGGACACGTCGCCGGGTTCGGCATCCCGTCGGACATCTTCGCCCGCTACCACCGGCTCGCCGGCGACGACGTCCTCATGGTGAGCGGCACCGACGAGCACGGCACGCCGAACCTCATCATCGCGGACCGCGAGGGCCTCACGCCGCGCCAGGCGGTGGACAAGTACAGCCGCATCATCGCGACGGACCTGCGCGATCTCGGTCTGACGTACGACTGCTTCACGCGCACGACGACGAGCAATCACTACCGCGTCGCCCAGGACGTCTTCAAGACCCTCTACGAGAAGGGCTACCTGTTCGAGCGCAGCGCCATGGGCGCCTTCCAGGCGTCGACCGGCCGGACGCTCCCCGATCGCTACATCGAGGGCACCTGCCCGTACTGCGGGTTCCCCGACGCGCGCGGCGATCAGTGCGACAACTGCCTGCGGCAGCTCGACCCCGACCAGCTCATCGACCCGCGCTCGCGGATCGACGGCACGGCACCGGTCTTCAAGGAGAGCGAGCACTTCTACCTCGACCTTCCCGCGTTCGCGGAGCAGCTCGCCGCCTGGATCGGGAAGCAGGAGCACTGGCGGCCCAACGTCCGCAACTTCTCGCTCAACTACGTGCGGGACCTGAGGCCTCGCGCGGTGACGCGCGACATCGACTGGGGGGTCCCGATCCCGCTCCCCGGGTGGGAGGACCGGCCCGACAAGCGGATGTACGTGTGGTTCGATGCCGTCATCGGATACCTCTCCGCGGCGGTCGAATGGGCGATCGACGTCGGCCGCCCCGAGGCGTGGCGCGACTGGTGGCAGAACGAGGAGGCGCGGCACTTCTACTTCATGGGCAAGGACAACATCGTCTTCCATACGACGATCTGGCCCGCGATCCTGCTCGGGTACGGCAACGGGGGCGCGGTGGCCGGCGGTCGCGGCCGGCCGCTCGACCTTCCGTACAACGTCGTGTCGAGCGAGTTCCTCACGATGGAGGGGAGGAAGTTCTCGTCCAGCCGCGGCGTCGCGATCTACGTGAACGACTTCCTGACGCGCTACGACGCCGACGCCCTCCGCTACTACCTCACCGTCGGCGGCCCGGAGGTCCAGGACACCGACTTCACCTGGGCCGACTTCGTGCGGCGCAACAACGACGAGCTCGTCGCGACGTGGGGCAACCTCGTGCACCGCACGCTGACCACGACGCACCGCCGCTTCGGCGCCGTCCCTGCCCCGGCGCGGCTGCTGGAGCCGGACCGCGTCCTCATCGACCAAGTCGCGCTCGGCTACGCGACCGTCGGCGAGGCGATCGAGCACACCCGCTTCCGCGCCGGGCTCCTCGAGGCGATGCGCCTCGCGACACTCGTGAACCAGTACCTCACCCAGACCGAGCCGTGGAAGCTCATGAGCACCGACCGCGAGCGCGCCGGCACCGTCCTCTACACCGCGCTGCGCTGCATCGACGACCTCAAGGTCCTCATGACGCCCTACCTGCCCTTCGCGAGCCAGCGGCTGCACGAGAGCCTCGGCTACGCCGGGACGATCGCGGGCGGTCCGGTCTTCCGGACGGTCACCGAGGCGGACGGCTCGCGGCACGACATCCTGACCGGCGCCTACGGCACGTGGACGGGACGCTGGCGGCCCACCGAGCTTCCCGTCGGGCAGCCGATCCCGGAGCCGAAGGCGCTCTTCAAGAAGCTGGACGAATCGGTCGTCGCGGACGAGCTCGCGCGGATGGAGCGTCGAGCCTCGGAGGCGTGACCGCCTCCGTGACCCTGACGGTCACAGCGGGACCTGCGGAACCTCCGCGATGGTCTCGCCGGCGACGTGGTCCACGACCGCGTGGAGATGGCCGGTCCGCGCGAAGACCGCGAGCTGGCGGTCCGCGCTCGTCCCCTCACGCGCGATCGTCTCCAGGTACTCGACCTCGCGGCGCGACCCCAGCGCGTCGACCACGTCGTCCACGAACTCCAGCAGCTCGACGGCGAGGTCGCGCATCGGCTTCTCGACCTCCTGCCCGAAGTCGATGAGCTTCGCGTCCATCCCGCCGCGCACCGCGCGCCACTTGTTCTCCTGGATGAGAGTCGGGAGGTAGCGCCGAAAGCCGAGGTTGCGCTCGCGCAGCACGAGGAGCTTCGCGCAGATCGCCTGCGTGAGGGCGGCGATGCAGAGCGTCTCCTCGACCCGCGTCGCCGCGTCGCAGATGCGGAACTCGATCGTCGGGTAGAAGGCGTGCGGGCGCAGGTCCCACCAGATCTTCTTCCCGTCGTCGATGCAGTTCGTGCGCACGAGCAGCTCGACGTAGTTCTCGAACTCGTCGTACGAGGCGAACTCGGGCGGGATGCCCGTGCGCGGGAAGCGCTGCCAGACGATCTGCCGGTACGACTTCAGGCCGGTCGTGCGCGTGAGCCAGAACGGGCTCGACGTGGAGATGGCCAGCAGGTGCGGCAGGAAGTAGCGCGCCTCGTTCATCACCTCGATGCGCCGCTCGCGGTCGGGGATGCCGACGTGGACGTGCAGCCCGAAGATGAGCAGCTCGCGGATGACGTCCTGGAGCTCCTCCTCGAGGACCTTGTAGCGCTCGTGCTCGGTGACCTGCTGGTCCTGCCAGTGCGAGAAGGGATGGGTGCCGGCGGACGCGATGCGCAGCCCGGCCGGGCGCAGCAGCGCCGCCAGCGTGCCGCGCAGGCGCAGCACCTCCTCGCGCATCTCGCTCACGTCGGCGCAGATCTTCGTCCCGACCTCGACGACCGACTGGAGCATCTCGGGCTTCACCTGCTCGCCCAGGTGCGGCCGCGCCGCGGTGAGCAGCGTGTCGATGTGGCTCCGCAGCTGCCCCTCGGCGTCGACGATCTGGAACTCCTCCTCGACGCCGATCGTGAGCCGCGGGACGTCGGCGGTCCTCATGCGACGCCCTCCACCACGTACGTCGGCACGACGCTCCCGGCGCCGGCGGTGACGTTGAGCAGGGCGCTCGACGAGAGGCGCGTGAGGACGCCGCCGACCTTCCCCCAGAACAGGTACGGGTCGCAGTCGACGGCGAGGTCGAGGAAGTGCGTCCGGTCGAGGAGCACGGGGAACGGCTCGCGCGGCACCCCGACGCGCTCCTGCACCACGTACGACGACGTGAGCGCGGCGAGCAGCGCCTGCTCCCACTCATGGCCGTCGACGGTCCAGCCCAGGACGACGCCCTTGCCGCCGTACTCGTCGTTCGGCTTCAGCACGAGCCCGTCCTTCGCGCCCAGGACGTGCTCGGCGAGGTCCACGACCCGGCCGCGGTACGTCGTGTGGCCCTCGCGCACCTTGCGCGTCCACGGGACGTGCCGCGCGATGATGCGCCGCTGCGCCGGTGTGTAGAGCGCGGCGTAGCGGTCGTCCGACAGCAGCGCGAGGCTCATCTTCTTGTGCAGCAGCTTCGCGCGGAACGAGTTCACGACCGTGACGTCGCCGGCCAGGTACGCCCGCAGCAGGGGCCGCGCGAGCGCCGGCCGCGCGAGGAGCTCCGACAGCAGCACGCGGCGGTACACGACGTCCACGTCGACGCCGGCCGCGCGGAGCCGGCCGGCCCGGTAGCGCAGGTCCTCCGGCGCGCAGATCACCGTGCGCGCGCCGGCATCGGTGAACAGGCGCTGGAACATCTCGAACTCGGTGAGCGTCGGCAGGTCGCGCCAGTCGACGATCGCGATCGACCGGATGCGCCGGCCGCGTGCGCGGCGCAGCACGGTGAGCTGCCGCCGCGCGACGCGCAGCGGACGGGCGCGGTAGCGGCGCCGGAAGGCGCGCAGCGCGGGCATCCGCTCGAAGACGGACACGAGCACGTCGTTGTACGCCATGCCGGCCGGCGACTCGGCGTTGTACTCGACGTAGCGGATGACGCCGCCCGACACGAACCCGTCGAGCCGGGCCGACGGCGAGGCCGCGCGGTAGCCGGGATCGGCGAGCGCCAGCCGCTCCTCCTCGGGCGAGAGGTCGAGCTCGCGGCGCAGGTCCTCGTCCCGGAGCAGCGCGCGCTCGAGCCGCTGGAGGGCCGCGTACAGCGCCTCGGACGCGCCGGCGTTCGCCGTGAGCTGCCGGCGGTCGACGAGGTTCGGCCGCAGCGAGACGCACAGCGGCCGCTCGCCGAACATGGCGCGCGCGGCACGCTGGCCGTCGGTGAGCACCTCCGCGCTCGCGGCGGCGACGGCGGCGTCGTCGAACGCGGCGTGGTACGCGGCGATGACCCGTGCGAGCCGGCTCACCGCGGGATGAGACGCGCCCAGCGCCACTCGTCGCGCCACGGCGGCCGAGCCGCGCCGGCCGCATAGCCGAGGACGAGGTCGCTCATCCGGTCGACCGCCCACCCGAACGCCGCCTCCTTCACCGAGAACGAGTCGAGGTCCGGCGCCGGGTTCAGGAAGTCGATCGCGTAGAGCACGCCGTCGCGCACCGCGAACTCCACCGTGTCCATGTCGTAGCCGAGCGCGTCGACGAGCAGCGTCGCGTCGTGGATCGCGCGCTCGCGCAGGTCGTCCTCCAGCGGGCGATCGACGACGTAGCGCTCGTGGAACGGCGCGGTGGGGTCGTACCGGATCGGGAGGACGTCCTTGCGGCCGATGCAGATGCAGCGCACGTAGTCCTGCCAGCGGATGAACTCCTGCAGGATCATCGTCTTCGGCCGGTGCCCGGGCACGAGCGTGCCGGACTGGTCGAACGCCCAGAGCAGCTCGTCCTTCGAGTCGACCTTGTACACGTCCTTCCAGCCGCCGCCGGTGTTCGGCTTGAGGATCGCCGGCAGCCCGACGTAGTCGAGCATCCCGTCCCAATCGAGCGGGTACTCCAGGTTCCGCAGCGAGCCCTCGCTGATGTCGGGGATGTACGACTTGTTCGGCAGCACCACGGTCTTCGGCACGGCGACGCCGAGGCGCCGCGCGAGCGTGCATTCGAGGAACTTCTCGTCCGCCTCCCACCAGAACGGGTCGTTCACGACGATCGTGCCCTGGAGCACCGCGCTCTTGAGGTGCGCGCGGTAGTACGGCACCTCGTGGCTGATGCGATCGACGATCACGGCGTAGCGCGGCTCCTCGAGCTCGCGGGCGCCGCCGAGCATGGCCATCTCCGCACGCACGTCGTGAGCGGCCCCCTTGCGGTTGACCGCGTCGATGAACGCGGGCGGGAACGTGTTCTCACGGCCGACGATGATCCCCACGAGCTTCGTCACAGCAGCGCGTCCACCATCTCCTTCCAGTAGGGCCAGTCGTGCGCCCAGCCGTCCCAGAGGTGCAGCGTCGCGGGCACGGACTTGCCCCGCAACAGGCCCGCGATCCGCCGCGACTCCTCGACGTTCGGGTCGTCGCGCCCCGTCGCGATCACCACCTCGGTCGCGCGCAGCGGCGCGAGGTAGCGCTCGTCCGTGAGCCCGGGCAGGAACGCGAGCGGGTTCACGAAGTACGCGTCGCCCTCAGCGCAACCGTCGAGCCAGCGCGCGGCGTCGTAGGCGCCGGAGAGCCCCACCGCCTTCCGTGCGATCCCGGGCCGGCGTGTCACGAACGCGAGCGCGTGGAACGCCCCCAGCGATGCGCCGAGCGCCGTCAGGTGGTCGGCCCCCTTCGCGGCACCGAGCGCCGGCAGCACCTCGTCCACGATGTAGCGCTCGTAGGCGAGATGCCGGCGGGCGCGCTCCTGCGGGCCCTTCCCCCGGTCGTAGAACGACTCGGCGTCGACGCTGTCCACGCACCAGAGGTGCAGCAGGCCCTCCTCGATGCGGCGCTCCAGGTGCGCGACCATCCCGAAGTCCTCCCACTGGTAGAAGCGGCCCATCGAGGTCGGGAAGACGAGCACCGGCACGCCGCTCGAGCCGAACACGAGCAGCTCCATCTCGCGCTCGAGCGCCGGGCTCCACCACGTGCGGTACTCGCGGTTCACCCGGCTGCGCCCCTGCGCCGGAAGCGCTGGATGAGCGCCCAGGCCGTGCGCGAGCCGCGCCAGCCGGAGAGCTGGACCGGCGACCCTTCGAGCTCCTTGTACGACGCGAAGAACATCTCGATCTCGCGCAGCCAGTGCGGCGCGAGGTCCCTCAGCTCGCGGACCTCGTCGAAACGCGGGTCGCCGAGCGGGACGGCGAGGATCTTCTGGTCCGTCCCCTTCTCGTCGTGCATGAGCAGCGTGCCGATCGGCCGCGCCGGGAGCACGCAGCCGGGGAACGTCGGCTCCTCGACCACGACGAGCGCGTCGAGCGGATCGCCGTCGTCCGCGAGCGTGTCGGGGATGAAGCCGTAGTCCGCGGGGTAGTGCACCGACGAGTAGAGCACGCGGTCGACGCGGATCCGCCCGGTCGCCTTGTCGAGCTCGTATTTCGTCCGTGACCCCTTCGGGATCTCGACGAACACGTCGACCGACCGGCGCGCGCGCCCCGCGGGCTCCCCCTTTGCCACTCCCGCGAGCATACGAGCGACGCGCCCTGACGGCGCGGCCGCTCGGGCTCGCGGCGGATCACGCGCGCAGCCAGCGGAGCGCGTCGGCTGCCGCGAGCGGGCGGGCGATGTGATAGCCCTGGGCCTGGTCGCAGCCGAGGTCCCGGACGACGTCGAGCGTGCCGGCGTCCTCGATGCCCTCGGCGACGACGGTGAAGTCGAGCGCGTGCGCCAGCTCGACGGTCGCGCGCACGATCGCGCGCGCGTTCTCGTCCGTCGGGAGCGTCCGGATGAAGGCGCGATCGATCTTCACGGTCGAGATCGGCAGGCGGTGGAGGTACGCGAGCGAGGAGTAGCCGGTGCCGAAGTCGTCGATCGCGATCGACAGACCGAGCTCGCGCAGCTCCGCGATCGTGCGCGCGGCGCGCTCCGGATCGGCCATGAGCGTCGTCTCGGTCACCTCGATGCCGAACCGGGCGCCCGGGACGCCGGATGCCTGGAGCGCGGCCGCGATGCGCCTGGGCAGGTCGGGCTCGAGCAGGTTGCGCGGCGAGAGGTTCACCGCAAGACGCGCGTCGAGCCCCCCGGCGAGCCACAGGTGCAGCTGCCGGACGGCGGCCGCGACGACCCAGTCGGTGAGCGACGTGAGGAGGCCCACTCGATCGGCGAGCGGGACGAACTCGGCGGGGGCGACGTCGCGATCGCGCCGCGGCCACCGCGCGAGCGCCTCGAACCGCTCGAGCCGGCCGCTGTCGCAGCCGACGATCGGCTGGAACGCGAGGGCGAGCTCGTCGCGCTCGATCGCGTGCCGCAGGTCGGCGGTGAGCGAGAGGAGCGCAGGGCTCGGCTCGTCGGGCGCCGGGGCGTACGCGGTCCACCCGACGTGACCGCGCTTCGCCGCGTACATCGCGATCTCGGCCTTGCGCATGAGCGTCGTGGAGTCGTGGCCGTCGCGCGGTGCGAGCGAGATGCCGATGCTCGCGCCGACGAACAGCTCGTGCGTCCTGATCGTGAACGGCGCGCGGATCGCGTCTGACAGGCGCCGCGCGAGGACGGTCGCGCCGCGCTCGTCCGTGTCCGGCATCACCACGGCGAACTCGTCGCCGCCGAGGCGCGCCGCCTGGCCGGTGACGCCGAGGTGCTCGAAGATCCGCTCCCCGACCGCGCGCAGGAGCTCGTCGCCGGCCGCGTGGCCGATCGACTCGTTCACCTCCTTGAACCGGTCGAGGTCGAGCGTCAGCAGCGCGGTCTCGCCGCGCGCCCGCGCCAACGCCGCGTCCAGCCGGTGGAGGAGCCCGACCCGGTTGGGCAGGCCGGTGAGCGTGTCGCGCTGCGTCGCATCCTCCATGTCGCGCCGCGCCCGGCGCCGCTCGGTGACGTCGACGCCCACCCCGAGGACGCCGTCCACCAGCCCCGCGGGGTTGCGGAGCGGCGCGAACGTCGTCTCGAACGACGCCTCCGCCACGTCGACAGTGGCCGTGACGACCTCGCCCGCGAGCGCGCGGCGCACGTGCTCGTGGATGTCCGGACGCCCGGCGTAGCGCTCGAAGATCGAGGCCCCGACCGCCGCGCCGGGCCGCCGCCCGATCCGCTCGAGGCCGCGGCCCTCCGCGAGCGTGAAGGTGCCGCTCCGGTCGAGCGTGAAGAGGACGACGGGAAGCCGCGACGTCGCCGTGCGCAGCTGCGCGGGCTCGAGCGCGAGACGGTCGTGCGCGAGCGCACGGGACCGCCAGTCGCTCATGAGACCGAAGCCGACGCCGGACGCGAGGATCGCCAGCGCGTAGGTCACCGCGGCGATCGGCGTGAAGAGCGTCGGGTCGACGTCCACCAGGACGCCGAACGGCAGCGCCTGGATGAGCAGGCCGACGAGCGCCACGAACAGGCCGCCGCGCACGCCCATGAGCCCGCCCGCGATCGCCGTGACGAGCGAGAACACGTTGAGCGCGGCGTTCCCCGCGACGTCGTACAGCGGCACGAACGTGGCCGCGTAGACCTCGACGACGAACAGCAGGACGAGCAGGCGCAGCCGCCGCGGGAGCGCCCCGCCGACCAGCGCTCCCCGTGCCGCCTCGCGGATCGCGATGCTGCTCGCACCCACCGCAGTGAGATAAGCATTGCTTATCGACTCCGCACAAGAGCAGAACGGTCTCTATCCGGTCGCCGAGGACCGAAGTACCACCGTCACCTCCCCCCTCGCGGCGTGCTCGGCGTAGTGCGCCGCCAGCTCAGCCGCGCTGCCGCGCCGCAGCTCCTCGTGGGCCTTGGTGAGCTCTCGGGCGACGACGACCCGCGCGCCGGGCGCGACGGCCGCCAGGTCCGCGAGGAGCGCCGCCAGGCGGTAGGGGCTCTCGTAGAGGACGGCCGTCCGGCCCTCCGCGAGGAGCCGCTCGAGCAGGCGCCGGCGCGGACCGCTGCGCCGATCGACGAAGCCGACGAAGGTGAATTCGCGCGTCGGAAGCCCCGACGCGACGAGCGCCGCGAGCGCGGCGGACGGGCCGGGGACGGGCACGACCTCGTGGCCGGCGTCGATCGCCGCGCGCACCAGCTGCTCCCCCGGATCGGATAGGCCGGGGGTGCCCGCGTCGGTGACCAGCGCGACGTCCCAGCCGCGTTCGAGCTGCCCCACCAGCTCGGCGGCCTTCCGGCGATGGTTGAACTCGGTGTAGGAGGTCAGATGCTTCGTGCGGATGCCGAAGTGCCGCAACAGGATCTGGGTATGGCGCGTGTCCTCGCACGCGACCATGTGCGCCTCCTGCAGGATGCGCAGCGCGCGCTGCGTCGTGTCCTCGAGGTTGCCGATCGGCGTCGCGACGAGGTAGAGCTTCCCCACTACGCGCCGGCCGGCCGGATCATCGAGCCACCTCCCCCGCGACGCTCAGACGGCGCCCGCGGCCGGGCGGACGCTCTGCGCGAGCACGATACCGGCGAGGACGAGCGCGCCCCCCGCGATCTGCGGGGCCTCGAGCGACTGGCCGAGCACGGCCCAGGCGATGACCGCCGCGATGAAGGGCTCGGAGGTGGCGACGATCGAGACGCGCGCCGCGGGTAGGAGACGGAGCGCGACGAAGCCGAGCGCGAACGGGATCACCGCCGCCAGCGTCACCACGCCGGCGACACGGAGCCAGACGTCTCCGGCGGTCGTCGTCCACGGGAGGGTCCAGACGGGCTGGAGCGCCTGCCACCCCAGCAGCGCGAAGCCGAAGCCGTAGACCGCCATCGTCCACGCGGAGTACCTGGCGGCGAGCCGTTCGCCGAACACGAAGTACGACGTGAAGAGCAGCGCGTCGAGCGCCGCGATGAGGACGCCAGCGGTGTTCACCTCGCGCAGCGCCGCGTCGTACGCGCCGGCGGCGAAAAAGGAGCCCGCGAGGGCAAGGAGGCCGGCGTACCAGAGCGCGCGTCCCACGCGCCGTCCGCGCAGGCGCGCGTAGAGGAGCACGAGGATGACCGCCGTGTACTCGACGACGAGCGCGACCGCGATCGGGATGCGCTGGATCGCCTCGTAGTACAGCCACTGCACGCCGCCCATCCCGAAGAGGCCGAAGGCGACGAAGAGCGGCAGGTCCTCGCGGCGGACGCGGAGCTCGCGGGGCCGCCACACGGCGACGAAGGTGACGAAGGCGAGGAAGGCGAACAGCACGCGCCACTCGGCGAGCACGCGCGGGGGCACCCCGAGGTCGAACGCCGACTTCGCGATCACCCCGCCGAGGGCGAAGAACGCGGCGGAGCCGAGCGCCGCGGCGTAGCCCAGGCCCCACCGGCGGGATGTCTCGCCGATCGGCACGGCGGCGGCGGCGGAGGCGGCGCTCCCGTCGCCGCTCAGTCCGCCTCCCAGTCGCGCGGGTAGAGGAAGTCGTGGCCGATCGTGCGGAGCGAGACCTTGGCGATGAGCGGCATGAGGCGCTTGAAGTGATTACGGCGCACGCGCTCCCGGATACCCGCGACGAGCGCCGCGTCGAAGCCCGCCGCGATGAGCTCCGCGGGCCGCATGCGCCGATCGACGAGGTGATAGAGGAGCAGGTCGGCCTGGGCGTAGGTGAAGCCGAGCTCGCCCTCGTCGGTCTGTCCGACCCAGAGGTCCGCCGAGGGCGCCTTGCGCACGATGACGTCGGGAACGCCGAGGAGGACCGCGAGCTCGCGGAGCTGCGTCTTGTAGAGGTCACCGACGGGGTTGAGGTCGCTCGCCATGTCGCCCCAGCGCGTCCCGTATCCGAGCAGCAGCTCCGTCTTGTTGCTCGTGCCGACGACGAGCCCGTCGGGCCAGGCACGGTCGTACTCGATGGCCTTGCGCTCGCGGGCCATCTTGTTCCCGCGGCGAACGCGGTCGACCTCGCCCAGCCGCGCGAAGTACGCATCGACCTGCGGCGAGATGTCGACCTCCTCCAGAGCCAGGCCGAACGTCCTCGCCACGAGGCGCGCATGCTCGGCCGACTCCGCGGCGGAGGTGCGGTACGGCATGAAGAGCGCCGTGACGCGCTCCGGGCCGAAGGTCTCCGCGGCGAGCGCCGCGACGGCGGCGCTGTCGACCCCGCCGGAGACCGCGACGACCACGCGCCGGTGCCCCGACTTCGCGGCCTCCTCGCGCAGGAAGGCGACGAGCATCCGGCGCACGAGCACCTCGTCGATCCGCAGCGGCGAGGCGTCGCGCGGGTCGGGGCGGATCGCGCCGAGACGCTCGGTGACCATCAGTCCGGCCCGCCCGCCGCCCGGCCGAGCTGCGCGTGGACGACGTCGCGGCGCTCGTCGCGAACGAGCGGGTTGCGGTCGCGCTCGCGAGCGACCAGATGGGTGTCGATCTCGGCCACCAGCAGGTGCTCGTCGAAGTCCGGCGCTCGGGCGACGACGCTGCCGTCGGGCGCGACGACCTCGGAGCCGCCCCAGAAGGCGATGCCGTCCTCGGTGCCGACGCGGTTGGCGAAGACGACGTAGAGCGTGAGGTACTGCGCGTAGAAGCGATCCATGAGCCGGCACGACTCCGCGGTGCCCAGGTCGCCGCCTTCGGCGACGCCGCGGCCGGGGCTGTCCGACGGCGAGAGCACCACCGTCGCTCCGGCCGCCGCGTAGAGGTACGGCGTCGACACGTGCCACAGGTCCTCGCAGATGGCGATCCCGGTCGTCCCGAGCGCGCTCGAGAACGTCTCGAAGCGATCGCCCGGTCCGAAGTAGCGTCCGTCGTCGAAGATCCCGTACGTCGGCAGGTAGACCTTGCGGTGGACGTGCACGAGCGAGCCGCCGGACCAGTACCCCTGAGCGATGCGCAGCACCGCGTCCGGACCGCGCTCGACGAAGCCGGCGCACACGTCGATGCCCTTCGACGCCGCGGCGATCCTCTCCAGACGCTCGCCCGTCGCGGGCGTCGCCACGTCGGCGGCCAGGTCCTTCAGGTAGTACCCGGTGAGCGACAGCTCCGGGAAGACGACGACCCGCGCGCCGGCCGCCTTCGCCCGCGCGATCCACGAATCGTGCATCGCGAGGTTGCGCTCGAAGGCGCCGAGCGCCGGCGCGCACTGGGCGATCGCGATGCGGATGCTCATGTCGGCTTCGCCGGAGGTCTCACGTCTCCGCCTGGAGGTGCTCGACGCGGTCCGCGTACTCCTGGGCCAGCGTCCACGCGCGGCCCTCGTCACCCGCCTCGGCGTACACGTTGAAGAGCGGGCGGTCGGCGTCCGGGAGCACGAGCACCCACTCGCCGTCTTCCTGATGCTTCACGCCGTCGATCTGGCGCGTCCGCTCGGTCCGGGGATCCTGCGCGAGCACGCGGAGGACACGCCCCTTCCGCTCCCAGGGGCAGGCGACCTGCAGGCGCGCCAGCTTCGCCGCGGGCGTCTCGTCCATGACGTCGGCGAGCGTGTGCCCGGTGACGGCGAGCAGCTCGAGGAGCCGCACCGTGGCGAAGAGGCCGTCGAACGACGGATGGAAGCGCGGGAAGATGAAGCCGCCGACGCCGTCGGCCACGATCAGCGGGTGCTCGCGCGCCGCGAGGTCCATCTGCGCGTTCCCGCTGGCGCGCACGCGCTGCACGCGGCCGCCGGCCTCGCCGACGATCCGCTCGATCATCGAGGGGGCGAACACCGGCACCGCGACGACCCCGGGCGTGACGCGCGCCGACAGCGCCGCGAAGGCGACGAGGAAATGCATGTCGTTCGTCGGCCGGCCGCGGTCGTCGACGACGAAGATCTTCTCGCCGCCGGCATCGAGGATGAGCCCCGCGGAGGCGTTCAGCGCGGCGACGATCGTGCCGAGCTCGCGGCGCTCCTCCTGGAACTGCTCGAAGGTGCGGGAGCCGACGTTCTCCGACACGACGCCGTTGATCGAAACGAGGTCGACGCCGAGCTCGTTCAGCAGCTGCGGGAGGAACTGCGCCCCGGTGCCGTGCGAGAAGTTCACGACGACCTTGAACTTCCGTTCGGCGACCTGGTGCCGGTGGACGATCTCAGCGAGGAACGCCTCGCTGTACGCCTCGCCGACGCGCGCCGACTGGTAGATCGCGCCGACGTCCTCGTACGACACGCGCCGGACGTCCTCGCGGAAGAAGGCGGTCTCGACCTTGCGCTCCTGCGTCTTGTCCATGTCCAGCGCCTGGCGGTCGAAGAACTTGAGATCGCACACGCGCACGTCGAACGGCGACACGCGCACGTGGACGCCGCCGGCCGCGCCGAGCCGGCGGGTGTGGAACCGCCCGATGGGCAGCGGGGTCTGGAGGAGATCGGCGACGTGGATCCCGGCCGACACGATGCCGCCCATGAGCGCCCGCTTCAGCATGCGGCTCGAGCGGTGCTGGTCGCGGTTCATCGTCACCGTCGCGCCCTTCGGGAGCGTCGACGCGTACGCCGCGCCGAGCCTCGCCGCGAACTCCGGGGTGAGGTCGATGTTCACGACGCCGGTGACGCCGAAGCGGCCGAACAGCGTGCGGCGCCCCTGCGACCCCCAGACGAGGCTCGCGTTCACGACGGCGCCGCTCTCGATCTGCTTGTCCGGCCAGATCTTCACCTGGCTGCGCACGCGTGCGCCGTCGTTCACGACACAGTGGTCGCCGACGACGCTCCCCTCCTCGAGGACGACGCGCGACTTCAGCGCGCACTGACGGCCGACGAGCGCGCCGTGGATCTCCGCGCGCTCGCCGATGTACGAGTTCCGCCAGACGATCGCGCGGTCGAGGACGGCGCCGCCCTCGATCGCGACGTAGTCGCGGATGACGGTCGGCCCGACGATCTCGGCGGCCGCCCCGATCTTCACGCCGTTCCCCAGGTAGATCGGACCGACGAGGTGGGCCTGCGGGTCGATCTCGACCTCGCCGCTCGCGAAGACGCCGGGGCGCACCTCGTCGCCGATCGGCCCCGTCTTCACACGACCGTAGAGCACGTCGGCATTCGCGCGCGCGTACTCGGGGATGGAGCCGACGTCGGTCCAGTACCCCGACGCGACGTACCCGTAGAGCGGCTCGCCCGCCTCGAGCAGCTTCGGGAAGAGGTCCTTGCTGAAGTCGAAGGCCTCGCCGACGGCGTAGCGCTCCAGGACCCGAGGCTCGATGACGTAGATCCCGGTGTTGATGGTGTCGGAGAACACCTCGCCCCACGACGGCTTCTCGAGGAACTTCGTGATGCGTCCGTCGCCGTTGGTGATGACGACGCCGTACTCCAGCGGATTCGGCACGTGGTACAGCGTGAGCGTGACCGCCGCCCCGCGCTCGCGGTGGTACGCCACGACGGCCGAGAGGTCGATGTCCGTGAGCGCGTCCCCGGAGATCACGACGAACGTGTCGTCGAGCGCCGAGCCGATCTGGCGCACCGAGCCGCCGGTCCCGAGCGGGGTCTCCTCGACGCTGTAGCGCAGCTTCATGCCGACGCCGCCGCCGTCGCCGAAGCTGTCCTGGATCTGCGAGGCGAGGTACTGGAGCGTGACCCACGCATCGGTCAGCCCGTGGCGCCCGAGCAGATCGAAGATGTGACCGAGGCAGGGCTTGTTCACGATCGACACCATCGGCTTCGGACGGTTGATCGTGAGCGGACGGAGGCGGCTCCCCTCGCCGCCAGCCATCACGACCGCCTGCATGCTCCGCAGTCTACGGGGCGAACAGAGACTCGAGGTCGTGCCGCGAGTAGGCCTTGAACGCGACGTGCGTCTGGGTGCGCAGGACGCCGGTCACCCCCGCGATGCGGCGCGTCACGATGTCGGCGAGCTCCTCGTGCTCGCGAGCGCGCACCATCGCGATGAGGTCGAACTCGCCGGTGACCGAGTACACCTCGGACACCCCGGGGACCGCCGCGAGCGCCTCCCCGAGCCTCGGCACCGAGCCGCGCTCGGCGGTGATGAGCACGACGGCGGTGATCACGCCGGTGTCGCGCGCCGGAGATACCGCGACGTGCGCGGCACGCTACAGGCTCTTCACGTCGACGTCGTGGAGGGCGGCCTTCACCAGGTGAGCGGCCTCCTGGAAGCCCATCGCCTTCCCGCGGTTGAGCGCGGCACCGTACGAGTTGTTCACGTCGGAGTTGGCCTGCTCGTCGTAGCGGTGGAACTCCTCCTCGAGCTGGTCGATGGCGAGCTTGATCCGGTCACGCGCGGCGCTGCTGATCACTCACTGCCTCCGAGGGCGCGATTCGTTCGGAGGATACCGCCGGCGCGCGACGGGGGAGCCGGGTCCCATCCCGGGCCGGCCGGGGACTAGAGTTGCCGGGATGCCGGTCGAGATCGTCGTCGAGACGAAGGACCGGCCGGGGATCATCGCCGCCATCGGGGAACTCCTCGGCCGCGTGGGCGTGAACATCGCCGCGGCGGCGGCCTTCGCCCACGAGGGGCGCGGCTACCTGCACTTCGTCGTCGACGACCCCGAGCGTGCCCTCGCCGCGCTCAAGTCCGGCGGCTGGGCGGTGACGCGAACGCGCGAGGTGCTGGTGGTGTCCCTCGACGACCGCCCCGGCGAGCTCGGGCGGTACGCGCGGCGCCTCGCCGACGCGGGCGTGAACATCAGCACCTGCTACATGGCGGGGGCCGACGCCGGCGAGCGCGAGCTCATCGTCGCGGTGGACGACCTCGAGGCGGCCCGGCGCGTCTGAGCCCGCTCACCCGATCTCCAGCTCCTTCGTGGGCACGCCGACGTCGACCTCGACGTCGCCGTCCACGACGCGGACGGGGTAGGCGTTCACCGGGAACACCGCGGGGAGCGCGGTGACCCGGCCGGTCAGGAGGTCGAAGCGGGCGCCGTGGCGCGGGCACTCCACCTGACAGGACTCCAGCTCGCCCTCGCCGAGGATGCCGCCGTCGTGGGTGCAGACGTTGTCGATCGCGCCCCACGACCCGTCCTCGCAGTGGCCGAGGCAGAGGCTCCGGCCGCCGGCCTCCACGACGCGGACCTCGCCGGCCGGGACGTCCTCCGCACGCCCGACGCGGACGAACCCGCTCATTGGTGCACCCTCACGCCGCCTCGAGCTCGGCCACCCGGCCGATCCGAGGCGCGAGCGCCGCGAGCACGCGCGCGCGCACCTGCGGCTCGGGGATCGCCGCGACGACGCGCTGGAAGAAGCCGCGCACGAGCAGCTGCTCCGACTCGATGCGCCCGAGGCCGCGCGACATCACGTAGAAGAGCTCGTCCTCCTCGAGCGCGCCGGCGGTCGCGCCGTGGCCGCACCGCGCGACGTCGTTCGTGAGGATCTCCAGCGCCGGGATCGGGTCGGCGCCGGCTTTGTCGGACAGCAGGATGTTCCGGCACTCCTGGTACGACCCGGTGCCGCTCGAGGTGGGCTCGACGCGGATCACGCCGTAGTAGATCGCCTTCGCCGCGTCGTACAGCGCCGAGAGGTAGAGGAGGTCGGAGGTCGAGCCCTTTCCATCGAGGCGCTGGTGGGAGTTCACGTCGATCCGCTGCGAGTCCGCGCCCGCGACGAGGCCGTACAGCTTCACCTCGGCGCCGTCGCCGCGGATGTCCGAGCCGACGCCGAGCTTCGTGCGCGCGCCGCCGATGAGCACGTTGAAGCCGTGCACGGCGCTGTCGCGGGCCGAGACGAAGCGCTGCTGCCCGATCTCCCACACGTCGTCGGCGAAACGGTGGATCCCGACGTAGCGGACGGACGCGCCGGGACCGGCGTGCACCTCGAGCGAGGGCACCGCGAGCCGCGGCCCGCCGCGGGCCGACGAGAGCTCCTCGACGAGCGTCACCGACGAGCCGGCCTCCGCGACGACGATCGTGCGGAACACCATCGGCTCGCTCCCCGCGGACCAGTGCTTGTGGACCTCGAGCGGGAGCTCGACCTGGAGGCCGGCCGGCACGTAGAGGAACGCCGACCCGTGCGCGAAGAGCGCTCCGGCGAGCGCACGGAACGCCTCGTGGCTGTGTATCCCGTCGCCGTCGGGCAGCCAGCGTCGCACGAGGTCCGGGTGCTCCCGCGCCACGTTGATCATGCGGTCGAAGATGAGCCCCCGGCGCGCCGCGTCGAGCGGGACGGCGCCGTACTCGCTCGGCGGGTGCTCCGTGTCCACGACGCGGGCGAGCTCGGCGGTGGGCAGGTCGCGAAGCGGGAACCGCCGCCATTCCTCCTCCTGCCCCGTCGGCCACGTGGCGCGCTCGTAGCGGTCGAGCGCCCCCAGGCGCGCGGCGAGGAGCCAGTCCGGCTCGCCGCGGCCGACGCTGAGCCGCTCGACCGTCGCGCGGTCGAGCGGCAGCGGGATCCTCGTCGCGAACGCGAGGCTCACCCGATGGCGCCCTGCATCTGCAGCGTGATGAGGCGGTTCATCTCGATCGCGTAATCCATGGGGAGCGTCTTCACGATCGGCTCGATGAAGCCGTTCACGACCATCGCCGTCGCTTCGGCCTCGGAGAGGCCGCGGCTCATGAGGTAGAAGAGCTGCTCCTCACCCACCTTCGAGACCGTCGCCTCGTGGCCGATGGTGACGTCCTCCTCGTCGATCTCCATGTACGGGTAGGTGTCGCTCCGTGCGGTCGCGTCGAGCATGAGCGCGTCGCAGCGCACCGTGCTCTTGGCCTTCTTCATGCCCGGGTAGATCCGCACCAGGCCCCGGTAGGAGGTGCGCCCGGTGCCCTTGCTGATGGACTTGCTCGTGATGATGCTGGTGGTGTTCGGCGCGGCGTGCACCATCTTCGCGCCCGCGTCCTGGTGCTGGTCGTCCGCGGCGAACGCGACCGAGAGGACCTCGCCGTGGGCGCGCTCACCGACCAGGTACACGCTCGGGTACTTCATCGTCACCTTGCTCCCGAGGTTCGCGTCGATCCACTCCATGACGCCGTCCTCCTGGACGACGGCGCGCTTGGTCACGAGGTTGTAGACGTTGTGGCTCCAGTTCTGGATCGTCGTGTAGCGGACGCGCGCGCCCTTCTTCACGATGATCTCGACGACGGCGCTGTGGAGCGTCGCCGTGGAGAAGACCGGCGCGGTGCAACCCTCGACGTAGTGCACCTGCGCGCCCTCTTCCGCGATGATCAGCGTGCGCTCGAACTGCCCCGCGTTCTCGCTGTTGATGCGGAAGTACGCCTGCAGCGGGATGTCCACCTTCACGCCCGCCGGCACCCACACGAACGAGCCGCCCGACCACACCGCGGTGTTGAGCGCGGCGAGCTTGTTGTCGTTCGCCGGGACCACCGTGCCGAAGTACTGCTTGACGACGTCCTCGTGCTGCTTCAGCGCGGTGTCGGTGTCCATGAAGACGACGCCCTTCGCCTCGAGGTCCTTGCGGATGTTGTGGTACACCGCCTCGGAGTTATGGACGACGAGCCCCTCGGCGACGAAGTTGTGCGGACCGTCGACGGTGATGTCGTAGGTCTCGGCGATGCCGACAGGCGTGATGGACTGGATGCGGGCATATCCCAAGAACTCGTTCGTGTGGCTGCTGATCGTCGTGCCACCAGCCCTGCTCGCGTTGTGGGAACATTTGCGCTTGAACATTCGGTCGCGACGGCGAAGGGAGCGGCAAGAGATCCGGTCGAACGACCCAGAGAGCTGCATGCGGTAGCCGGTGACCGTGCGCTCCCGATCGAATGGATGCCGCGACGTGAACGTGTGGATGCTGGAGGTCGTCACACCGCAGGCGACAGCAAGGCGGCGAGCGTCCTCCAAGAGGAGCGCGTTACCACTCGTCAGGCTCATGTCCTTGCTGCCGCGGCCGGTGCGTACCATGCCATCGGCGTCGACATAGCCTCCGAGGAACGCCAACCGCTCAGCCTCGCGCGACGCAGACACCCAGATCGGGATCCGCTTCTCCAGGGCGGTCCCACCGAAACCGTTCGCCTCGACGAATGCGGCGAGCGGCTCCGAGTAGACGCGCAGCCGCCGCTCGTCAACAGCGATCGCATCTGCACCGAACAGGCGCTTCGTCACCGCCGTGACCTCTTCGCGGAGGTCGGGCTGGGTCGCGGGGATCGCGAACTCGACGTTCTTCTTTCCCGGACCAACGTTGTGGATGTAGCCGTCGCCCGTGTAGACACCTGCCCACCACATGAAATCGGCTGAGGTTTCGCTCGGGAACATCACCGCGCTCGTCTTCCGTCGAGACGTGGCTGGTGCGGTCCGCATCTGATTCACGCCACCATCGGGTGTCCTCTTCGCCACGGCCACAAGGTCCCCGACCTTCAGGTCGCTCAGGTAGCGCCACTCCCTGCGGTAGCGGCGGCGGATGCGGCCCGGCTTGCGTGCATCGACAAGTGCGAGGAAGGGATGGTTCTCGGTGACGCGAACCCTCCGCGTTCCGACCTTCACCTCGAAGACGGGCTTCGGCCCCTTCGCGACCCGCGCGAGGACACGGGCTGCCCGGATCTCCTCGATCGAGTCATCCCACGAGTAGACGACGTCGCCGGGTTCGACCGTCTTGATCGGCTTCAGCCCCTCGCCGGTGTGGACGAGCGCGTCCTCATGCAGGCAGTCGTACTGCGCGCCGACGCCCGCGAGGTATTTCTGCTCCGCCTCGGGGATGCCGAGCTTGTCGAACGTGCGCTTGACGTAGTCGGGGACGTCGTTCCAGCTCTTCTCGGTCTTCCCCGACGTGCGCAGGTAGTAGTAGATCTCGTCGAAGTCCATGCCCGAGAGGTCCGCGCCCCACGCGGGCATGGCGCGCTTGGTGAAGTGCCGCAGCGCCTTCAGGCGCCGCTCGAGCATCCACTGCGGTTCCTGCTTGTATCTCTGGCTGATCTCGCGGACGACGTCCTCCGTGAGGCCCTTCTTCTTGACGTTGACGTACTTCGCGTCGGCGTCGTACCAGCCGTACTTGTAGCTGTCGGGGATGTCCTTGCGGACTTCGGTGGTCATCCGGCTACTCCGTTCCCGTGCGCTTCGCGGCTCCGGCGGGCTCCTCCTCGCCGGGCCAGGTGCTGAGCCCCCACGCCGCGCCCTTCAGCGCCTTGAGGCCGAGGAGCGCGCACTTCACGCGCGCGGGGCTGATGGGGATTCCGAGGTTCTCGAAGATCCGCTGCCTGTCGATGACGCGCACCTCCTCGAGCGTCTTGCCCTTCACGTCCTCGGTGAGGATGGAGGCCGACGCCTGCGAGATCGCGCAGCCCTTCCCCTCGAAGCGGACGTCCGCGACCCTGCCGTCCTCGATCCGCAGTGCCATGGTGATCTCGTCGCCGCACAGCGGGTTCGTGTCGTGATAGGTGTGCGTCGCGCCCGGCAGATCGCCGGTGTTCCGCGGGTTGCGGTAGTGGTCGAGGATGTAGTCGCGGTACATGTCGTCCATGCGCTAGATCCGGAACACTTTCTTCGCCGCATGGATCGCGCCGACGAGCGCGTCGCACTCGGCGGTCGTGTTGTACAGGTAGAACGAGGCGCGCGTGGTCGCGGGGACGCCGAGCTTCGCCATGAGGAGCTGATTGCAGTGATGCCCCGCTCGCACGCACACGCCCTGCGCGTCGAAGATCGTCGCGACGTCGTGCGGGTGGATGCCGTCGATGTTGAACGACACGACGCCGACCCGGTCCTCCAGGGTCTTCGGGCCGTAGATCGTGAGCCCCGGGATCTCGCGCATCCGGTCGAGCAGGTACCCGGTGAGGCGCAGCTCGTGCTCGTGGATCGCGTCGAGGCCGACGGTCTCGAGGTAGTCCACGGCGGCGCCGAGGCCGATCGCGTCGACGTACGAGGACGTGCCGGCCTCGAACTTCCACGGCAGCTCGTTCCACTCGGTCCGCTCGACCGTGACGCGGCTGATCATGTCGCCGCCGAAGAGGAAGGGACGCATCCGCTCGAGCAGCTCGGCGCGCCCCCACACCGCGCCCGAGCCCGGAGGGGCGAGCATCTTGTGCCCGGAGAAGACCAGGAAGTCCGCACCGAGGTCGCGGACGTCCACCTTCTGGTGGGGCACGGCCTGCGCCCCGTCCACGAGCACGGTGGCGCCGGCGGCCTTCGCCTCGGCCACGAGCTCCTTCGCCGGGAGCACGGTGCCGAGACCGTTCGACGTGTACGTGATCGCGACGAGCCTGGGCCCGCGCTTCATCGCGGCGGCGTACTGGTCGCGCCGCAGCCGGCCCTCGTCGTCGACGTCGATCACGGCGATCTGGGCGCCGACGTCCCTCGCGAGCTGCTGCCAGGGGACGAAATTCGAGTGGTGCTCCAGGACCGTGCTCACGATCAGGTCGCCGCTCCGGATGTGCTCGCGGCCCCAGGCGTACGCGACGAGGTTCACGCCCTCCGTCGCGTTCCGCACGAAGATCACCTCGCGCGTGGCCGCCGCGTTCAGGAGGCGCGCGACCTTCTCGCGCGCCCCCTCGAAGGCGGCGGTGGTGCGCTCGCTGAACTCGTACACGCCGCGGTGGATGTTCGCGTTGTACTCCTCGAAGACCTCGCGCGTCGCGTCGATGACCTGCCGCGGCTTCTGGCTCGTCGCCGCGTTGTCCAGGTACACGAGCGGCTTACCGTGCACCGTCCGCGAGAGGACCGGGAAGTCCGCACGGATGCGCGTGACGTCGATCGGCAAGGTGGACCGAGCGGAGACGACGGCCATGGCTACACCCTCCCCGCGTAGAGCTCTTCGCGCACGAAGTCGTAGCCCTTCGCCTCGAGCTCCGCCGCGAGCTCGCGCCCCCCGGTCCGCACCACGCGGCCGTCCACGAGGACGTGCACGCGGTCGGGCTGGACGTAGCGGAGGATGCGCTCGTAGTGCGTGATGAGCACGATGCCGACCTGCGGCGACCGCAGCGCCTCGATGCCCTGTGCGACGATCTTCAGCGCGTCGATGTCGAGCCCCGAGTCGGTCTCGTCGAGGAGCGCGAGCGTCGGCGCGAACATGTGCATCTGGAGCGTCTCCAGTCGCTTCTTCTCGCCGCCCGAGAAGCCGTCGTTCACCGAGCGCGTGATGAAGGATTCGTCCACCTCGAGGAGCTTCATCTTCTCCTGGAGGAGCCTGCGGAACTGCGGGATCGGCATGTCGTTGCGCTTCGGCTCGTTCGCCGATGCCGTCGCGCCGCGCTCGGCGCGCCGCGCGTTGATCGCCGTGCGCAGGAAGTTCGCGACGGACACGCCCGGGATCGCCGACGGGTACTGGAACGCGAGGAACACGCCCAGACGCGCACGCTCGTCCACCGGCATGCCGACGAGGTCGTGCCCGCCGAAACGGATCGCGCCCTGCGTCACCCGGTAGCGGGGATGACCCATGACCGTGAGCGCGAGCGTGCTCTTCCCGGAGCCGTTCGGTCCCATGATCGCGTGCACCTCGCCGCCGCGGACGGTGAGATCGATCCCCTTGAGGATCTCCTTGCCGTCGACGGTGACGTGCAGGTCGCCGATCTCGAGGTCAGGCACGGGCGGTCTCCTTCGTCGTGCTCGGGGCGTCGGACGCCGCGAGCTGCGCGAGCGTCATGCCGTCGAGGGCTTTCGCGATCGTCGATTGAAGCGTCATCCACACGTGGTGCGTCGCGCAGCCGGGCTGGAGCACGCAGTTCACGATGGCGTCGCCCTCCGCCGTGCAGATCTGCGGCTCGATCGGCCCCTCGAGCGCCCGCACGATGTCCCCGGCGGTGATCTGCGACGGATCGCGCGCGAGCATGTAGCCGCCGCCGGCACCGCGCTTGCCCCGCACCAGCCCGGCCTTGCGCAGCGAGGCTACGAGCTGCTCGAGGTACGCCTCGGGAAGATCCTCGCGCGTCGCGACCGCGTGCAGGCTCACCGTGCCTTCGCTCCAGTGCCGGGCGAGGTCGACCATGAGACGCATGCCGTACTCGCCGCGTGTCGAGACGTGGAAGGCGGCCTGTGGGGCAATTCCGAGCATTTCACTCGGTATTCTAGCGCCCGCGCGAGAGCAACGCGAGCGCGAGGACCCGGCAGGCGAGCGGACAGACAATAGGCCGACCAGTGCCGCTCCCCTACCGGCATGCCGCCGTCGGTTCGACCAACCCCGCAAAGCTCGAGGCCGTCGGCCGCGCGCTCGCGCGGCTCGCGCCCGCCTGCAGCGTCCAGGCCGTGCTCGTCCCCATCGCGCTCGCCGCGCAGCCCATCGGCGACCGCCAGACGCGCGAGGGAGCCATCGCGCGCGCCGGCGCCGCGCTCGCGGCGAGCGGGGCCGAGGTCGCGTTCGGGCTCGAGGGTGGGGTCATCTTCGAGGCCGACGCGCCGTGGCTGGTCTCCTGGGTCGCCGTCGTCGATCGGGACGGCCGCCGGGGCGAGGCGAGCGGGCTGCGCATGCCGCTCCCGGCGTCGGCAACGACGCGGCTGCGCTCGGGCGTCGAGCTCGGCGACATCATCGACACCCTCTTCGACACGACCGCGTCGAAGCGGCAGACCGGCGCGATCGGGCTGCTCACCGAGGGGTTCGTGTCGCGCGCCGACGCCTTCGCGGACCTCGTCGCGATGGCCTGCGCGCCGCTCCTGCGCCCCGATCTCTACCCGCCAGGCTAGTGTCGAGCCGGCGCGAGCGGGACGACGCGGCGCTACGCGCCGTTCCGGCGACGCCGCGGCGTGCTGAGGTAGTGGTGCCAGAGGATGCGCGCGGCGACGGCGCGGTACGGGCGCCAGCGCTCGCCGAGCCGGTCGAGCGCGGCGGCGCCGGGGAGGGCGCGCAGCCGCAGCGCTTCGCGCGCGGCGGTCGCGAGGGCGAGGTCGCCCGACGGCCACACGTCGGGGCGGCGCAGCGCCATGAGGAGGTACACGTCGGCGGTCCAGCGGCCGACGCCGTGGAGCGCCATGAGCGCGCCGCGCGCCTCGTCGTCCGTCATCCGGGCGAGCGCGGCCGGATCGAAGGCGCCGCGCGCGACCGCGAGGGCGAGCCCGCGGACGTAGGCGGCCTTCTGCCGCGTCAGGCCGGCGGACCGCAGGCGAGCGGGGCCGGCGGCCGCGACGCGCTCGGGCGTCACGGCGCCGACGGCCGCCTCGAGGCGCGCGAAGGCGGCCCGCCCGGACGCGAGCGAGACCTGCTGCTCGAGGATGACCCGCACGAGCGTGGGGAAGCCGGGGCGGCGGGCCCACAGCGGGGGGATCCCGTGGCGCTCGACGATCGCGCCGAGGCGGTCGTCACGGCGCGTGAGCTCGGCGCTCGCGAGCGCGAGCGACTCCGTGTCCAGCCGCGGCCGCATGTCGATGGAACGCGTCCCCATCCGCCGTCGTGAGATCGCTAGTGTCGCGGCGCGCCGCCGCGAGCGCGGACGAGCGGCGTCCCCAGGGGGACGAGCACCGGCGGCGGCGGCTCGACCGCGACCGTCGCCTCGTCGACGAAGCGCCGGGTGTAGAGGCGGTGGTACAGCCCGCCGCGGACGAGGAGCTCCTGGTGCGTCCCCTCCTCGACGATCCGGCCCCGGTCGAGGACGAGGATGCGGTCCGCGCGCTCGACCGTGGAGAGCCGGTGGGCGACGACGATCGTCGTGCGGCCGCGCATGAGCCGGCCGAGGGCCTGCTGCACGAGGAACTCGCTCTCGTTGTCGAGCGAGCTGGTCGCCTCGTCGAGCAGGAGGATCGGCGCGTCGCGGAGGAGCGCGCGCGCGATCGCGACACGCTGGCGCTGGCCGACGGAGAGCCGCACCCCGCGTTCGCCCACGATCGTGTCCATCCCGCCCGGAAGGCGCGACACGAACTCGGCCGCGTTCGCCGCGGCCGCGGCGGCCGCGACCTCGTCGTCGCTCGCGTCCAGGCGCCCGTAGCGGATGTTCTCGCGGATCGTGTCGGCGAACAGGATCGGCTCCTGCGGCACGACCGCGATCTGCTCGCGGAGCGAGCGCACCGTCACGGCCCGCAGGTCGTGGCCGTCGACGATCACGGAGCCGGCGACGGGATCGTAGAAGCGCCCCACCAGGTTCACGAGCGTCGTCTTCCCCGCGCCCGAGGGGCCGACGAGCGCGGTCGTCTGCCCGGGCAGGAACACGGTGCTCACGCCGTCGAGCACGAGCGGGCCGCCGCCGTAGCGGAACGCGACGCCATCGAAGCGGATCTCGCCCCGGACCGGCGGCAGGGCGACCGCGTCGGGCGCGTCGCGCACCTCGGGCTGCGTGTCGAGCAGCGCGAAGATGCGGTCGGCAGCGCCGAACGCGCCCTGGATACCCGCCCACTGCCCCGCCAGACCGCCGATCGGACCGGAGACCTGACCGAGGTAGAGGAGGAAGGCCACGAGCTCGCCGGTCGTGAGCTCGCCGCTCGCGACCTGGCGGCCGCCGTACCACAGGACGACGACGGACGACGCGAAGCCGAGGAATCCGATGAGCGGGAACATGATGGCGCCGAGCCGGGCGCGCTCCAGCGACTTCCGGAAGGTGAAGAACAGCTTGCCGCGGAAGCGCTCGGCCTCGTACTCCTCACGCGTGAACGCCTGGACGACGCGCACCTCCGCGATCGCCTCCTGCAGCACGCCGACCGCCTCGGCCTGCGCGTCCTGGGCCGCGCGCGAGATGTCGCGGATGCGCCGGCCCAGACGCTGCCCGAGGAGCCCGATCGGCGGCGCGACGACCAGCGTGAGCAGCGCGAGCTTCCAGTTCATGAGGAAGATCACCGCGACGCCGCCGACGAGCGTCAGCACCTGCCCCAGCACCTGCAGGATCGTCTGCGTGATGACCCCGTGGACGAGCGTCACGTCGCTCGTCACGTGGGACATGAGCTCCCCGGTCTTGCGGACGTTGAAGAACGAGAGCGAGAGCGACTGCAGGTGCCGGACGATCGCCATCCGCAGGTCGAAGATCACCCGCTCGCCGGTGTACGCCATGACGTACTGGCGCGCGCCGTCGACGACCGCGCGGACGAGCAGCACCGCCACGAGGAAGACGACGAGGACGTCGAGGAACGACGCGTCGCGCAGCCCCACGTCCAGCACCGTGCGCACGACCTGCGGCCACACCAGGCCGAGGCCGGTCGAGACGACGAGCAGGACGGCGGCGAGGAGCAGGAGGCGCCGGTACGGCGCGACGAACCGCAGCAGGCGGCGGTAGACGGCGAGCGAGGGCCGCTTTCCGGGCTGGTCGCCGCGGCCGCCGAAGAACATCATGCCGTGTCCGCCGCCGCCGCCCATGATCACCACGGGATCATGATGCGCCTCACCTCCCGATCCAGACCGTGCCGTACGCTTCACCGAGCACGCCCGGCACGAGCCCGCGCAGGCGCCCGGACCAGACGAGCGCCTGGGTCGTGTATACGAGCGGGATCCGCGTGACCTGCTGCTGGAGCATCTTCGAGACCTGCTTGTAGAGCTCGGCGCGCTGGGCCTCGGCCGTCGCCGCGGCGGTGCGCAGGAGCTCGGCCGCGACGGGGTCGCCCCAGGAATCCACGAGGTCGACGGCATCACGGCGGAGCGGAGCTCGCGCGTCGACCCACAGCGGCAGCCGCCCGGCCGCCGCGCCCGCGGCGAGGTCCGCGGACGACAGCGCTCGCGGCGTGACGGCGAGGTCGATCCTGCCGAGCTGGGCGGCCACCGCCGCGGCGAGCCTGGCCGGATCGCGTACGGCCGGCGAGGGCGCGTCGTCGTAGGCGAGGTCGAGCGCGAGACCGGCGCCGCCGGCCGAGGCCAGCACGGTCCTCGCGGCGGTCGCGTCGGAGGGCGCGAACTCGGCGACGGTGTCGTCGTACCCCGGGACGTCGGGCGGCAGGAGCTGGGCCGCGGGCTCGGCCTGCCCGGCGAAGGCGGCACGCACGATCGCGTCGCGGTCGACGGCCATCGCGAGCGCCCGCCGGGCGGCCGCGGAGGAGAGCGGGCCGTCCGCGCTCACCCCGAGCCACACGACCCCCGACGGCGGCCGCTCGGCGAGCGAGAGATTGGGATCCGCGCGCGCCGCCGCGAGCTCGGCGGCGCCGAGACCGACGGTCACCTCCGCGCCGCCGCCCCGCACCGCGGCGAGCCGCTCCGAGGCGTCGGAGAGCCGCAGGAGCGTCACGCCGTCGAGGTACGGCAGGCGCGCTCCGCCCCCGTCGCGACGCCAGTACCGCCCGTTCGCGACGAGCGGGAGCGACGCGGCGCCCCGAGCGCCGCCGAGGAGGATCTGGAACGGCCCGGTCCCCGCGGGGCACGCGCTCTCGAGCGTCGCCCACCGCGCGTCGCGCTCCACGCAGCCCGGGCTCGCCATCGCGAGCGGCGGCGCGGCGAGGGTCGCGAGGAGCGGGGCGTAGCGCGCGCGCAGCCGCAGGACGACCGTCCCCGCGTCCACCGCGTCGACCGCGTCGACGATCGCGGCGAGATCGTATGGCCCGGGGCTGCGCTCCATGCGCCGCACGTTCTCCACGACCGCGCGCGCGTCGAACGGCGTCCCGTCCTGGAACACGACGTCCGTGCGCAGCGTGAAGCGCCACTCGAGCCCGTCGGCGGAGACCGTCCAGGCGGTGGCGAGCGCCGGCGCGACGCGGCCGCCGTCGACCGTGACGAGCGTCTCGTAGATCTGCCGCTGCGCCAGGAGGCTCGCGGCGTCCCGCGCGGCCCACGGATCGAGCGTCGCCGGGCCCGAGGGCATCGCCACGCGGAGCGTGCCGCCGCGGGTGACCGCAGCGGCGCTCGCGGACGGCGTCGCGACGACGGGCGCGCACGACGAGAGCAGCCCGACGACGAGGAGGACGCGGAAGGCTACTTGGTCTCGCGGATCCGCGGGTCGAGCGCGTCGCGCAGGCCGTCGCCGATGAGGTACAGGCACAGGACCGTGACGAAGATCATCGCACCAGGCGGGATGACCAGCCACGGCGCGCGAACGAAGTAGGCCGTCGCGTTCGTGAGCATGTTGCCCCAGCTCGGCGTCGGCGGCGTGATGCCGAGCCCGAGGTAGGAGAGCGCCGACTCCACGAGGATGATGCCGCCGATGTCGATCGCGGCCAGGATGAAGATGAGCGGCAGGACGTTCGGCAGGATGTGCCGGAACATGATGCGCGCGTCGCGCGCGCCGATCGTCCGCGCCGCGATGACGAACTCGCGCTCGCGCAGGCTGAAGGTCTGGCCGCGCACGAACAGCGAGATACCGGTCCAGAACAGCAGGCCGATGACGACGGTGAGCGTGGCCGGGCCCGGCGTCCAGATCGCCGCGATGATGAGCAGCAGGAACAGCGTGGGGATCGACTGGAGCGTGGTGACGAACCAGGTGTAGATGTCGTCGATGACGCCGCGGAAGTAGCCGGCGGCGAGCCCGAGGCCGACGCCCACGGTGAGGTTCACGAACGCGGCGACGAACCCGACCGTCAGCGAGATGCGCCCGCCGTAGAGGAGCCGCACGACCTGGCTGCGGCCGATCTCGTCCGTCCCGAAGAGGAACGCGAGCGGCTGGAGCGTGGGCTTCTGGTAGGTGCGCAGGAGGTCCTGCTTCTCGAAGGTGTAGTTGAACACCTGCGACGCGAGGACGTCGGCCCCGGCGGCGAGCCCGGCCAGCAGCACGATGACGACGAACGCGACGATCGTGAGGCGGTCGTGACGGAGCTTGTACCACGCGTTCGACCACAGGCTGCGGGACGGCCGGACCACCGTCTCGGCCGCTTGCCCGCGGATGGCCGCGGTCGTCGTCGCCACCTACTTCACCGTGATCCGCGGGTCGACGACCGCGTAGGCGATGTCGCGCAGGATGTAGGACGCGACGAGCAGCACGCTCGCGATCATCGTGCCCGCCTGGATGACCGGGTAGTCCTTCGCGATCGCCGCCTGGAAGGTGAACCGCCCGAGCCCGGGCCACGAGAACACCTGCTCGATGACCAGCGCGCCGCCGACGAGCACGGCGAGGATGCCGCCGAGGGCCGTCACCATGGGGATGAGGGCGTTGCGCAGGGCGTGCACGAACAGGACGGTGCGCTCGCGCAGCCCCTTGGCGTGGGCGGTGCGGACGTAGTCCTGGCCCAGCACGTCGAGCGTCTCGGTGCGCAGGATGCGCGAGTAGGTCGCGATCCCGGTGAGCGAGAGCACGAACGCCGGGAGCAGGATGTGCTTCAGGCGGTCGGGGAGGTCCCAGACGTCGGCGCCGACGGTGAGCATGCCCTGGCTGGGCAGCCAGCGCAGCTGGACGGCGAAGAAGAGGATCAGCATGAGGCCGAGCCAGAAGGCCGGCACGGCGTGCCCCGCGACGCCGAACACGCGGATCGCGCCGTCGGTCCAGGTCCCGCGCTTGAGCGCCGCGACGACGCCGAGCGGCACGCCGATGACGAGCTGGAGCACGAGAGAGGTGATCGCGAGCTGGAGCGTGTTCGGGAGGAGCTCGAGGATGAGCTGGCCGGCGTCCTTGTTGTAGATGAGCGACCGCCCGAAGTCGAGCCTGAGGATGCGGCCGACCCAGTCGACGTACTGGAGCGGGATGGGCTTGTCGAGCCCGTAGGCCGCTCGAAGCCGCTCGATGTCCGCCGCGGTGATGTCCTGCACGCCGAAGGTGAAGAACCGGATCGGGTCGCCCGGCGACAGCCGGACGATCGCGAACGTGATGATGGAGATGCCGATCAGCGTCGGTATCGCGTAGAGCAGGCGGCGCAGGATGAAGGTCCGCAAGGCTTTCTTCCCTCCGGCGGTACGGTGGAGGCGCCCTTCCGGACGCCTCCACCTCCGTCATGCGCCTACTTCTTCACCCACCACTGCTCGACGTTCCAGAGCGTGCTGAACGGCGCCGGAGCGAAGTTCTGCAGGGACTTCTGCGAGACCGCCAGGACGTTCGGCACGAAGCCGAAGTTGTACGGCTGGTTCTCGTTGAGGATCTTGTTGAACGTGTCGTACTGCTTCTTGCGCGCGGCGATGGAGCAGTCGCCGTTCGAGGGCGTGCGCGCCTCCTCGATGGCCTTGTCCATGGCCGGGTCCGAGAAGTAGGTGAAGCCGAAGCCGGTCTTCTTCGTCGCGGGGTCGGGGATCTGGCTCGAGTGCCAGATCGTGTACGGGTCCGGCTCGGCGCCGAGGCTCCAGCCGATGATCGTCGCGTCGAGCGACGTGTCGCCGGCGGTGAGCTTGGTCACGAGGCCCTGGAACGCCTCGGGCGCCGCCTTCGCGTCGATGCCGAGCTGCTTGTACTGGTCGGCGGCGACCTGGGCGAGGGTCTCGCGCTGCTTGTTACCGGAGTTGGTGGAGATGGTCAGCGTGAACTTCGTGCCGTCCTTGGCGCGGATGCCGTCGGCACCCTTCTTCCACCCGGCGTCGTCGAGGAGCTGGTTCGCCTTGGCCTGGTCGAACTTGTACGGGTTGAGCGCGGACTGGTCCTCCGGGTACGCCCACTGGACCGGGACGCTGTGCGCGACGTGGGCGATGCCCTCGCCGAGGAGCACGGCCTTGATGACCGAGTCCATGTCGAGCCCGTACGCGAGCGCCTGGCGGACGCGCTTGTCCGCGAGGGCGGGCGCGTTCTTCGACTTCGTGTCCCAGCCGATGAAGGTGTAGCCGAGGCTCGGGTACTTGGTGATCTGGACCGTGTTGACGGTCTGCATGTCGGCGAGGTCGGTCGGCAGGATCGTGCCGTACGTGATCTCGCCGGTCTTCAGGCCGCTGGTGACCGCGTCCGTGCTCGCCACGACCTTGAAGACGTACTCGTCGAGGTTCGGGGCGCCCTTGAAGTAGCTCGCGTTCTTCTTGAGGATGACCTGGTCACCCTTGCGCCACTCGCTGAAGGTGAACGGCCCGCTGGTGACCTGCGGGTTGGTGTTCTCCGGCGCGTTGTCGATGTCCTCGGGCTTGCTGTCCTTGGTCACGTACTTCCCGAAGACCTGCGTCGGCAGGGTGTAGGAGTTGCCCGCGATCTGCAGCAGCGCCGGGCAGGTGACCTTGTCCAGCGTGACCGTGAACTTCTTGGGGTTCGACGCGTCGATCTGGATCCCGGCGATGGTGTCGGCCTTGCCGGCCGCGTAGTCGTTGAAGCCCTTGATCGTCGTGAACGACGACTTGCGGACCGTCTTGGCGGACTTGCCCACGGCCATGATCCCGGTGAGGTAGTCCTGTCCGATGATCGGCTTGCCGTCGGTCCAGTTGGCCTTCGCGTTGATCTCGAAGGTGTAGCTCAGGCCGTCGGCCGAGGCGCTGAAGGTGGCGAGGTTCGGCTTCGGCTCGCCGGTCTTGGGGTCGGTGGTGATGAGCGTCGCGTAGAGCAAGCCGGTGACCTCACCCGAGGCCGTGTCGTTCACCAGGATGGGCTGCATCGTCGCGATGTCGGAGATGCTCCCGCTGATGACGCGGCCGCCCTGCTGGACGGCGACCGTCGGCGTCGCGCTCGACGTCGCGGCCGCGCTGCTGGTCGGCGTGGGACTCGCTGCCGGCTGGCCGCAGGCGGTCACGGCGAGCACGCTCGCCGCGAGCACCGCGAACAGCCCGCGTCCGGTGCGTGGCTTCCTCATGTCCCCTCTCTCGCTCCTTTTCCGGTTATCCGCGCGATGACACCGGGAGTCTAGCCGGGTCCCCTCTCGGTGACGCGCTCACTCCTGCTACCGGCCCGTCCGCCCGCAGGTTCACCGTCCGGGGCCCGCACCCGCCGGGGCAGGTTGCACCGGAGCTACTTCGCGAACCACCATTTCTCGATCCGCGAGTAGGCCCCGAACGTGCCCGGGTCGGCGCCGCGCAGGGCACGCGGGGCGACGAGCAGCGTGATCGGAGAGAAGGCGAAGGCGTACGGCTGCGTCTCGTTCAGGATCCGGTTCAGCTCCCGATACAGGGCCGCCCGCGTCCCCTGGCGGCAGTCGCCCGACGGCGGCGTCCGCGCCGCCTCGATCACCCTGTCCGCGGCCGGGTCGCTGAACGCGCCGAAGTTGTAGCCCGTCGTCCTCTTGGCGGGATCCGGGATGGACGCCGAATCCCAGATCCCGTAGGGGTCCGGCTCGACGCCCAGCTTCCACCCGATGATCCACGCCGGCACGTCGCTGCTCCTGCTGCTCAGCGTCTGGACCATGGCATCCAGAGCCACGAGGTCGGGCGTGATCTTCACGCCGATGAGGCGATACTGCTCGACGGCCATCCGGAGCATCGTCTCGCGCACCCGGTTCCCGGTGTTCGTCATCACGCGGATCTCGAGCGCCCTGCCGTCGCGCTGGTAGTAGCCGTCGCCGCCGAGCGTGAAGCCCGCGTCGCGCAGCAGCGCCTCGGCCCTCGCCGGGTCGTACGGGTAGCGCCGCAGCTGGGCGACGTCGGCCGCGGCCCACGAGCCGGTGAGGTGATGCTGGTACACGCGGACGCCGTACCCGAGGAGCGCCTGCCGGATCACGGCATCGACGTCGAGCCCGTACGCCAGGGCCTGCCGCACGCGCGGGTCGGCGAGCGCCGGGACGCTCGCGCTCCTCAGGTTCCAGCCGATGTAGGTGTACGAGGGCTCCTGGAACGTGTAGATGCGCAGGTCCTCACGCCTACGGACGTCGTCGGCGTCCGTCGGCTCGATCGGGCCGAGGGTGATCTCGCCGGTCTTGAGCTGGGTGGCCATGGCGGTCGCGTCGCGCACGACCTTCAGCACGTAGCCGTCGAGATACGGCGGGCCCCGGAAGTACGCCCCGTTGCGGTCGAGGTCGATCTCGTCGTTCGGCTTCCACGCGCGGAACAGGAACGGGCCGCTCGACACCGGCGGCGCCATGTTCTCGGGTGCGTCGTCGATGGCCGCGCCGCGACCGGGCGCGAGGTACTTGTCGAAGACGTGCGCCGGGAGCGGACCGGCGGCCGGCCCGAACGCCGACGTGAGCGCGGGACAGAAGACCCGCGTGAAGCGCACGGTGAACGTCTTGGGATCGCTCGGATCGACGACGATGCCCGTGATCGTCTGCGCCTTGCCCGTCCGGTAGTCCGTGAACCCGACGATGTCCTCGAACCCCGACGCGCGCAGCGTCTTCGCGCTGCGCGCGACCGCCGCGACGCCGGTGACGTAGTCGGCGCCGGTGATCGGAACGCCGTCGGACCAGACCGCGTTCGGCGCGATCCGCCACGTGTAGGTCAGGCCGTCCGCCGACGCGACCCAGGCGCCGAGGTTCGGCAGGAGCTCGCCCGTCTTCGGATCCACGCGGTAGAGCGTGTCGTAGATGAGGCCGCTCACCGCCTGCGACGCGCCGTCGTTCGCGAGCATCGGCATGAGCGTCCGGGCGTCCGCGAACGTCCCTTCGATGACCCTCCCGCCGCGCACCGGCGTCTCCGGCGCGCCGGTCGGTGCCGCCGTCGGCGCCGGCGCCGCCTGGCACGCCACCGCCGTCGCCGCGACCACGCCCAGGAGCCGTCTCATCGCTCAGAGTCTGGTACCGCTCCGGGGCCATCGCGGCTCGGTCATGCGCCGCGGCGACGAGCGTTCCCCGCGGCCGGAAGCCGATCTCGGGAACCAAGACGAGTCCGTCGTGTCCGCGCGCGCCTCCGTACGAGGCGGGGGGTCTACGCGCCCGGGAAGTGGCAGGCGGCCCAGTGCCGCGGCGCGTGCTCGATGAACTCCGGGTCCACCTCGGAGCAGATCTGCTGCGCCTTCCAGCACCGCGTGTGGAAGCGGCATCCGGATGGCGGGTTGACCGGGCTCGGCACGTCGCCCGTGAGGATGATCCGCTTGCGCTTCTGCTCGACCTGCGGGTCCGGGATGGGCACCGCCGAGAGCAGCGCCTGGGTGTACGGGTGGAGCGGCCGCTCGTACAGCTCGGCTCGGTCGGCGAGCTCGACGACCTTCCCGAGGTACATGACCGCGACGCGGTCGGAGATGTGGCGCACGACGGAGAGGTCGTGGGCGATGAAGAGGTACGTGAGGTTGAAGCGGTCCTGCAGCTCCTCGAGGAGGTTGATGATCTGCGCCTGGATCGACACGTCGAGGGCGGAGATCGGCTCGTCGGCCACGATGAAATCGGGCTCGACCGCGAGCGCACGCGCGACGCCGATGCGCTGCCGCTGGCCGCCGGAGAACTCGTGCGGGTAGCGGTTCGTGAAGTACGGGTTGAGACCGACGACCTTGAGCAGCTCCTGCACCCGCTCGGTCTTCGCGCGGCCCTTCGCGAGGCTGTGGACCTCGAGCGGCTCGCCGATGATGTTGCCCACCGTCATGCGCGGGTTCAGCGACGCATACGGGTCCTGGAAGATCATCTGCATGCGGCGGCGCATCCTGCGCATCTGCTCGCCGCCGAGCGTCGTGAGCTCGGTGCCGTCGAACTTCACCGACCCGGCCGTCGGCTTGTAGAGCTGGAGGATGGCGCGGCCGGTCGTCGACTTGCCGCAGCCCGACTCGCCGACGAGGCCGAGCGTCTCACCCTTCTCGACGAAGAAGTCGATGCCGTCGACCGCGCGGACCGCGCCGACCTGACGCTGGAAGATGATCCCCTGCGTCAGCGGGAAATGCATCTTGAGACCGGCGACCTCGAGGAGGTTGCGCCCGCTGTCCACCGTCGCGGTGCTCCGCGCGCGGTTCGCGCGCCCGCTCGGCGCCTCCGTCATCGCCATCTCGTCACTCTCCCGCCGCCGCGGTGTCGTCGCCGCGCCGGATCTCTTCGATGACGCTCGTGTCGCCGACCTCGCGCCGCCAGTCCGTCGCGACGAGCCATCCGCCGCCGGGGACGTTCTGCGTGCCCCAGCAGCGCGCCTCGTGATCGGGCTTGGCGTTCGGGACCGCGGCGAGCTCTGGCTCCTTCTCACGGCAGATGTCGCGACGGTACTGGCAGCGCGGCTCGAAGCGGCACCCCGTCGGCGGGGCGATGAGGTCCGGCGGCAGCCCCTCGATCGGGATGAGCTTCTCCTTGCGCCGCTCGTCGAGCCGCGGGATGGAGCGCAGCAGCCCCCAGGTGTACGGCATCTTCGGGTTCGCGAAGAGCTCGCCCGTGTCGGCCTTCTCGACGATGCGCCCGGCGTACATGACGTGGATGCGCTGGGTCATGCCGGCGACCACGCCCAGGTCGTGGGTGATGAGGATGAACGCCGTGCGGAACTCGCGCGCGAGGTTCTTCAGCAGATCGAGGATCTGCGCCTGGATCGTCACGTCGAGCGCCGTCGTCGGCTCGTCCGCGAGGATGAGCTTCGGGTTGCACGACAGGGCCATCGCGATCATCACGCGCTGGCGCATGCCGCCGGAGAACTGGTGCGGGTAGTCGTCGACGCGCTTCTTCGCGCTCGGGATGCCCACCAGCTCGAGCAGCTCGATGGTCCGCTTGCGCGCCTCGCCCTTGTCCATCTTGAGGTGCAGCTCGAGCGCCTCGCTGATCTGCCGGCTGATGGTGAGCACCGGGTTCAGGCTCGTCATCGGGTCCTGGAAGATCATCGCGACGTTGTTCCCACGGATCCCGCGGATGTCGTCGTCGTCCATCTTCAGGACGTCCTGCCCGTCGAAGACGATCGATCCCTCGGTGATCTTCCCGGGCGGCTGCGGGATGAGCCGCATGAGCGACAGCGCGGTCACCGACTTGCCGCAGCCGGACTCTCCCACGAGGCCGAGCGTCTCGCCCGCCGCTAGGCTGAACGACACGCCGTCGACGGCATGGACGACCCCGTCACGGGTGAAGAACTGGGTGTGGAGGTCGTTGACCTCGAGCAGATCTGCCAACGTTGCGCGGAATATACCCTACGTCTTCATCCGGGGGTCCAGCGCGTCCCGCAGGCCGTCGCCCACGAACGTGAACGCCAGCATCACGATCGAGATGGAGACGGCGGGGAGCAGCACGCCCCAGGGGTTCGTCGAGAAGCTCGGGAAGGCCTGCTGGATCATCGCGCCCCAGGAGGCGGTGGGCGGCCGGATGCCCACGCCCAGGAACGAGAGGGTCGCCTCGCCGATGATCGCGCCGGGGACGCTGAACGCCGCCGACACGATCAGTGGAGCGAGCGCGTTCGGGAGGAGGTGCCGCCACATGATCCGCGCCGGCTTCGCCCCGATGGCCCGGGCCGCCTCGGTGAATTCCCGCTCCTTCAGCTGGAGGATCTGGCCGCGCGTGAGCCGCGCGACCCCCACCCAGCCGACGATGGCGAGCGCGACGAAGATGAGCACGAGGCCATCGAGGAGCAGCCCGAACGCGCTGTTGCGGAACGACGCGACGATGATGAGCAGGAACAGGAAGTCCGGGAACGCGTACACGACGTCGGTGATGCGCATGAGGACCTGGTCCACCAGCCCGCCGAAGTAGCCCGAGCTGAGGCCGACGGCGATCCCGAGGGTGAAGATGACGAGCGTGGGCGTGAACCCGACGACCATGCTGATCCGCGAGGCGTAGATGAGGCGGCTGAGCATGTCGCGGCCGAGGACGTCCGTACCGAGCACGTAGTCCGGGCTGGTGTACTTCGACCCGGTCCACACCGGCTCGAAGTTCCCAACCTTTCCGTTCTGCAGGGTCGGATCGTACGGGGCGATGACCGGCGCGAAGACGGCCATGAGGGCCGCGGCGACGATGACCGCGAGCCCGAGGACGGCCGCACGGTTGCGCATGAGCCGGTAGCCGGCGTCGCGCCAGAGCGAGCGCTGCCTGCGGACGAGGACGTTGAGCTCGGCGGCGCGCTCCTGTGCGTGCGTCGTCGCCGTCGCCACTACTTCCCCACCTTGATGCGCGGGTCCAGCATGCCGTAGACGAGGTCGACCGTGAGGTTCGCGACGACGATGAAGAACGCGTAGAGCAGCGTGGTCGCCATGATCACCGGGTAGTCGAGCGCGACGATGCTGCGGATGTACTCGCGTCCGATCCCCGGAACGCTGAAGATCGTCTCGATGATGAACGACCCGGTGATGAGCGCCGCCGCCGCGGGGCCGACGACGGTCGCGACCGGGATGAGGGCGTTCTTCAGGACGTGCCCGACGATGACGACCTGTTCGCGCAGGCCCTTGCTGCGCGCGGTGCGGACGTAGTCCTGGCGGACCGCCTCGAGCATCGACGCCCGCGTGATGCGCGTGAGGAACGCCGCGGACCCGAGCGAGAGGATGACCGTCGGCATGATCATGTGCTGCGGCGTGCCCCAGCCGACGAACGGCAGGAGCCGCAGACCGACGCCGAAGATGTAGATGAAGAAGATCGCGATGACGAACGAGGGTATGGTCGTCCCGATCGTCGCGAAGAACAGGCTCGCGTAGTCGACGATCGTGTTCTGGCGCAGGGCGCTCACGATCCCCAGCGGCAGCGCCACGGCGAGCGAAAGGAAGAGGGCCTGGAGGCCGAGCTGGGCCGTGGTCGGGAAGCCCTGCCCGATGATGTCGGCGACCGGCCGCTGCCGCGTGATGCTCACGCCGAAGTCGAAGCGAGCGACGTTCCCGAGCCACATCGCGAACTGCTCGGCGACGGGCTTGTCGAGGCCGTAGTAGCGGTTCCAGCGGTCGATGGTCGCCTGGCTGGGCGGCTTGTCCGGATTCTTGTCGAAGGGCGACCCCGGCGCCATCTTCGCGAGCGTGAAGGTGATGAGAGCGACGAAGAAGAGCGTCGGGATGATGAGCAAAATGCGCCTGATCGTGTACTGCAGCACTGGTCGTGAGTGTATACCGCGACTCTGTCAGGATTGCCCGCCGAGGAGCGGTCCATCCGCGACGAGCGAGACCGACGGAGCGGGAAACGGAAGAGGGCCGGCAGTGCGCCGGCCCTCTTCGCGCGTGCGAGTGCGCGTCTAGCGCTTCGCGACGTAGACCTGCTCGAGCGAGAAGTATCCGGGGATGCCGTAGTCGATCGGGTTGTCGATGATCCCCTTGATCCACGGCTTCTGGACACGCTTGCCCGCGTCGTACCAGATCCACGCGGCCGCGGCGTCCTTGCTCAGGAGCTGGCCGGCCTGCTTGTACAGGTCGGCGCGCTTCGTCGCGTCGGGCTCCTTGTCCGCGTCGCCGGTCAGCTTGTCGAACTGGGCGCTGGAGTAGCCGGTCCGGGCGGCGCTCACGCCACCGGTGGCCCACACGGTCGAGTGCCAGTTCTGCGGGTCCGGGAAGTCCGCGCACCACCCGAGGAGGAACAGCTGCGGCGAGTCCTTGCCCTTCTTGAAGAGCGCGGAGTACGCCGTGCTCTGCACCGGGTCGAGGGTGACGTTGACGCCCAAGTTGGTCTTCCACTGCGCCTGGACCCACTCGGCGCGGGTCTGGTTCACGGCGCTCTGCGCGTAGGTGTACTTGAGGTCCGTCAGCCCGGCCTTGGAGGCGTCGGAGCCCTTCGCGAGGAGGTCCTTCGCCGCCGCGACGTCGAACTTCTGGACGGTGTCGCTCTCGTCGTATCCGGGGAAGCCCGGCGGGATGAAGCCGCCGCTCACGGCGGCCTTACCGATCTTCTGGACGTCCGTGATGAACGCCTGACGGTCGAACGACTTCGCGAACGCCATGCGGATGTTCGGGTCGTCGAACGGCGGACGGCGGACGTTGAAGCCGTAGTAGAAGGTGCACGAGCCCGGCGTGTCGACGACCTGGGACTTGAGCTCCGGGTCCGACTCCACCGTGCGAAGGTCCGGAGCCGCCACCGCGGCCATGTCGAGCTCGTTGTTGCGGTACGCGGCGAACGCGACCGCCGACTCGTTGATCATGACCTTGGTGAGCGTCTTGAACTGGACCTTTCCCTTTCGCCAGTTGTCGTTGCGCTCGTAGACCATCTTCTCGTTGTGCTTCCACTCGGTGAGCTTGAGCGGTCCGTTGCCGATGTACGTCGCCGGCTCGGTCCAGGTGTCGCCACCCTTCTTGACGTCCGACTCACGCACCGGCCACCCGATCCACAGCGCGGAGATCGGGACGAAGTACGAGGCCGCCTCCTTCAGCGTGAAGACGATGGTCTTGTCGTCGGTCGCCTTGATGCCGACCTTCGCCTTTGCGGCGTCGAGCTCGGCCGGCGTCGCGGTCTTGGTGTCCATCGTGTTCCACTCTTCGCAGCCCACGACGACGTAGAGGACGAAGGCGTAGTCACCGGCCTGCGTCGGGTCGCAGCCGCGCAGGAACGAGTACTCGAAGTTCTTCGCGGTGAGCGGCGCGCCGTCGGAGTACTTGAGGCCGTCCCTCAGCGTGTAGGTGTAGGTCTTCGCCGCGGCGTCCCATTTCGGCTGGGCGGCCGCGGCCGCCGGGATCGGCGCGGTCGTCTTCGAGTCGAACGTCATCAGGCCCTCGAACACCATCGCGGCCTGGCCGATCTCGCCGACGAACGAGGACTTCTGCGGGTCGATGGTGTCGGGCTCGGACCCCATGTTGATCGTGATGTTGGCGTTGGGGTCGACGTTCGACACCGCCGATGCGCTCGGGGTCGTGGTGCCCGGCGTGGACGTGCAGGCGCTGACGAGCAACGACGCGATGACGAACAGCGCGAACACGCCCAGGCCGCTGCGGGGTTTGGTCATGCGCTCCTCCTCCTGCTTGTGCCATGCGCGCCCGCCGTCGTGGAAGCGGTCGAGCTGACGGGCGAATCCGGCCCATTTTGTGGCCCTGTACGACGACGCGTCAATCGGCGCGGCGGCCGACACGAGCCTCCATCCTCTTGGCCATTACCGGCGAGCGGCGCCCTCAGTTCAGTCGCCCGCGAATCGCCACGCGGCGGCGTTCCAGGTGAGCGGCTCGCCGTTCGGCGTCGGCTGGAGCCCCTTCAGCCTGGTCGGACCGACGTCCACGAGCAGGTCCTGGAAGAGCGGGATGCCGGGCAGGCGCTCGGCCCACACGCGCTGGAGCTCCGCGTAGAGCGCGGCGCGGTCCGGGCCCTCGGCGGCCGCCGCGGCGCGCTCGAGGACGTCGAACCACGGGCCCGTGCCGCGGTACGCGGCGGACGCGCGCGCGGGGTCGTCCGCGGGCTGCGGCACGAGCGCCAGGTCGAAGTCGCCCGCGCGAACCGACGCCATGACGTCGTCCGCGGGCCGCTCGACGGCGGCGACCGCGATGCCGATGGCGCCCAGGTCGCTCACCAGCCGCCGGCCGGCCTCGACCCGCGATGGCGAGCCGCCGGCGATCTGCAGCGTGATCGTCATGCGCTCGTCGCCGCGCTCGAGGACCCCCAGGTCTCCGCGGAGGAAGCCGGCCCGGCCGAGCAGGGCCGCGGCTGCCTCGTGGTCGTGGAGCGGGGCATCGAGCGCGGCCGTCGCGACGTCGAGCGGCGGCACCAGGTACGAGCGCGGTACCAGCGCGCGGCCGGCGAAGACCGCGTCGACGAGGCCCTGCCGATCGACGGCCAGCAGCAGCGCCCGGCGCACCAGCGGATCCGCGAGCGCTCCGCGCGAGCCGACGCGCAGCATCTCGACGGACATCGCCGGCGTGTACTGCGCGAGCACCGTCGCGCCGGGGGCGGCGAAGGTGTCGAGCGTCCGCGTGAGGTCGGCCTCGACCGCGGGCGACGGCGCGACGTCGATCTCGCCGCGGCGCAGCGCGTCCACGACGGCGGCCTCGTCGCGGAGGAAGCGCACCTCGATGCGGCCGAGCTGCGCCGGCCCGGCCGCGTAGCCGGGGAACCGCGCCAGGGTCATGCCGAAGCCGGGGATCCACGCCGCGATCGAGAAGGGGCCGGCGTGCACCGGCGAGCGGTCGAACGCGGCGCGCTCGGCGGCGGTCGCGCCGGCGAGCAGGTGCGCCGGCAGCACGCGCGCCGCCAGCGGGTACAGCGGCCAGCGCTCGCCGAGCCGGTACGTGAACCGCACCGTGCGCCCGTCCAGGACGTCGACGCGGTCGACGCGGTCGGCCAGCCAGCGCCGCTCGGTGCCGACCGGGGCGGCGCGGTCGTCCTCGAACGCGAAGCGCACGTCCTCGCTCGTGATCGGCTGCCCGTCCTGCCACGTGGCGCCGTCACGCAGGACGAACGTCGCGACGAGGCGGCCCTCCGGCTCGGCGTCGCTCGACTCGATCCGCAGCCCGCCGCTCGCGAGCGTGGGCACCTCGGCCGCGAGCCGCGCCACGAAGCGGCCCTCGCGATCGCGGCGCACGAGCGACTCCGTCACGGCGGCGCGGATGACGCGCGCCGCCGGGTCGTCCGCCATGACGGCGGACGGCTCGGAGGCGAGGCCGATGACCACGTCGCGCCGCGGCGGTGGGGTGGGGCCGAGGCACGCGGGGGCGAGGGCCAGGACGAGGAGGAGGGGCGCGACGGATCGCCGCATCTGCCGAGGCGGATGCTCTAGTGGATGCGGCCGCTGCCCTCGCCCAGGTCGCTGGCGCGCGCGACGGCGGGGAGCGCCGCGGTCGGATCGATCGTGTCGTCGGGCGGCACGTACCGGTCGAGGCGCAGCCAGCGGGCGAACGTCGCGTCGTCGAGGCGCGTCGTGACACGGGTGAGCTGGAGCGTCTCGGGCGCCTGCTCGTCGCCGACGACGGCGGGCCGCGGGGCCACCGACGCCGCGCCCACGAACGCGAACGCGGTGACCGCGGCGGCGAGCGCGATCTCGCTCACCCTGGTGGTGAGGCGGGCGACACGGACGGCGAGCGGCGCCGGGAGCGGCGCGCGCGCCGCGAGCCGTGCGCGGTCCGGCGAGAGGTCGATCGTGGCGGACCGGAGCGGCGCGTACGCGCGGCTCAGGGCGACCGCGGTCGCGCGCAGGTCGGCGAGCGCGTCGGCGCAGTGGCGGCAGCGCGCGGCGTGCGCCTCGACCTCGAGGAGCTCGACCCGGGGGAGGTCGCTCATCAGGGCGACGCTCATCCGCTGCTGGACGCGCGCGCAGCTCACCCTGTTCCTCACTCCGTTCGCCCCCGCCAGACCCGCTGGACGGCGGGAAGGGGCATTCGTCCACGAGTAGCGAGCGAGCCCGGGTCCGGTTCGAAGCCGAGCTCCGGATGTGACGCAAGATGCGCTCGCAGCCGCCGGAGCGCGTAGTGGAGGCGGGATTTCACGGTGCCGACCGGGCAGCCGGCGATCTGGGCGATCTCGGCGAGGTTGAGGCCGTTCAGGTAGTGCAGCACCACCACCAGGCGGTGCTTCGGGCCGAGCGTGTCGACCGCCAGCAGGACCGTCCGCCGGAGCTCGGCGAGCTCGGCGAGGCTCGACGGCGAGGAGCGCTCCTCGCTCTGGAGCACGTCCTCGGTCGCGCCCTCGAGGGTGCTCATGACGAGGCCCTTGCGCGGCTTGCGGTTGTACGAGAGGTTCACGGCCACGCGGTACAGCCACGGGCGCAGCGTGCCCTCAGGCTCCAGGCGCGCGAGGGCGCGGTGCGCGCGGGCGAACGTGTCCACGACGACCTCCTCGGCCGCCGACGGATCCTTCGTGATGGCCAGGCCGAGGCGGAAGATGCCGTCCTTGTGGCGGTAGAAGAGCGTGTCGAAGGCCCCCGTGTCGCCGCCGCGCGCCGCGTAGACGAGCTCGCGGTCGCCGCGCGCGTCCTCGTCGTCGGGCCTGCGCCCGGCGCTCCGTCGGGCCACCCGGCTCAGGCCTCGGGCAGGAAGCGGCGGATGCCGCGCAGCGTGCGATCGGCCCCGAGCCGCGCGCGCTCGACCAGCTTGCCGCTCTGCGGCGCGTGCAGGAACTCGCGCTCGGCCGTGGCGAGGGCGACGTGGGTCACGCGCTCGTCGCCGAAGAAGAGGAGATCGCCGGCCCGCGCCGTCCCCACCGAGCGTCCCTCCATCGCCTGCTGATCGGCGTCGCGATCGAGCGCCACCCCGTTGAGACGGTACACCAGCTGCGTGAACCCGGAGCAGTCCAGGCCGTCGACGGTGGTCCCGCCCCAGAGGTAGGGCACGCCGAGGAAGCACTCGGCCGTGCGCAGGAGATCGCCGGGGCGCGGGAACCGCAGCGGGAGCTGCGAGACGTCCACCGTGTCGCGCCGCGCGACCCACGCGTCGGCCGCGATGCGCAGCCAGTCGCCGTCGCGGTCCTGGATCGCGAGCGGTACGCCGACCGGCAGCCGGTCGACGACCGGCGCACCGTCCGTCGGCGCGGAGCGCACGTCCGCGGCGACGACGCCCACGATGCGACGCTCGGGCGGCGCGACCTCGTCCACGTGCTCGGCGTCGACCCAGCCGAAGTAGTGGTCGGGTCCCTGCGCGTAATACCAGTCCTCCGCGCGGCCGAGGAGCGTGAGCCGCTCGCCGTAGTGCGCCTGGTCGACGCGCTCGGCGTCGTCGTCGGGCTCGGCGCGCAGGTCGGTCATCCCCCTGTTCACGAGCGCGTGTGGAGCGCGCACCATCGCGACGGCGAGACGCGCCGGTGAGAGCGTCACGACGCGCGGTACCGCAGCACCGGCCTGCGCGCGGCGCCGACCTCGTCGAGGCGGCGCAGCGGCGCGCCGCGCGGCGTCTCTCGCACCGCCGCCGGATCGGTCGCGACGCGCTCGGCGAGCCTGTTGAGCGCGGCGGCGAACGCGTCGAGCGTCTCCTTCGGCTCGGTCTCGGTGGGCTCGATCATCATCGCCTCGGGGACGATGAGCGGGAAGTAGACCGTCGGCGGGTGGAATCCCTCGTCGATGAGCGCCTTCGCCAGGTCGAGCGCCGACGCGCCCTGCTTCTTCTGCCGCGACGCGCTGAGCACGAACTCGTGCATCGGCGTGCGGTCGTACGCGACGTCGTACCGCTCGCGCAGGAGCGCGAGCAGGTAGTTCGCCGCGAGGATCGCGTCGCGGCCGGTCTCGACGAGCCCCTCGTCGCCGAGCGTCCTCATGTAGGTGTAGGCGCGCACGAGCACGCCGAAGTTCCCGAGCCGCTGCTTGATGGTCCCGATCGAGTCGCCGAGCGGCTCCGGCTCGCGGTCCTCGCGCGAGGTGTCGTAGTGGTACGACCCGTCGCCCTCCTTCACGATCCACGGCTTCGGCAGGAACGGGCGCAGGTGCGCCTTCACGCAGAGCGGCCCGGCGCCGGGGCCGCCCGCCCCGTGCGGCGTGGAGAAGGTCTTGTGCACGTTGATGTGGACGCAGTCGAAGCCGAGGTCGCCCGGACGTGCCACGCCGAGGAGCGCGTTCATGTTCGCGCCGTCGCCGTACACGAGGCCGCCCGCGGCGTGGACCGCGTCGCAGACCTCGCGGACGCGCTCCTCGAAGAGGCCGAGCGTGTTCGGGTTCGTGAGCATGAAGCCCGCGACGTCGGGGCCGAGCGCGGCTCTGAGCGCCTCGAGGTCGACGTTCCCGCGCGCGTCGCTCTTCACGGTCGTGACGTCGTACCCGCACATCGCCGCGGACGCGGGGTTCGTGCCGTGCGCCGAGTCGGGGACGATGATCCGCCGCCGCCGCGCGCCCTCGCCGCGCCCGGCGTGGTACGCCTTGAACACGAGCAGCGCGGTGAACTCCGACTGCGCGCCGGCCTGCGGCTGGAGCGTCACGAAGTCCATCCCGGTGATCTTCGCGAGCATCCGCTCGAGCTCGTACGCGAGCGCGAGGACGCCCTGCGTCGTGCGGTACGACTGGCGCGGGTGCAGGTCCGCGAAGAGCGACGCCGTGCGGTCGTTGACCTTCGGGTTGTACTTCATCGTGCACGACCCGAGCGGGTACATCCCGGTGTCCACCGAGTAGTTGAGCTGCGCGAGGTGCGTGTAGTGGCGCACGACCTGCGGCTCGGCCAGCTCGGGCAGGCGCAGCGGCGCGCGGCGGCGGAACGCCTCGGGGATCTCCGCGGTCTCCGACGTGCGCACGTGGCCGCCGCCGCGGCCGGGACGGGCGAGCTCGAAGAGCAGCGGCTCGAGCGCGGGGACCGGCGTCGCCGCGCCGACGTCCGGGATGGCCCGCGTCCGCGGCGTCACGCCCGCACCGCCTCGCCGGACCGCGCCAGCGCGGTCACCGCGTCCACGAGCGCGTCGGCGTCGGCGTCGGTCGTCATCTCGGTGCACTGGACGATGACGTCGTCGCGGCCGCGGCGCTTCCCGTCCAGATAGTGCGAGGCGGTCGCCTCGACCTGGATGCCGCGCTCGAGCAGCGCGTTGCGCAGCTCCCACCCGCCCATCGGTGGATGGAGCGTGAAGCGGTCGAAGAACGCGCCGCCATTCGTCACCTCGCAGCCGGGGATCGCGGCAAGACGGGCGGCCAGCGCGTGCGCCTTCGCGACGCCGGCGCGGGCGGCGGCGCGCAGGCCCTCCGGGCCGAGGAGCGCGAGGTAGACCGCGGCCGTGATCGCGGCGAGCGCCTCGTTCGTGCAGATGTTGCTCGTCGCCTTCTCGCGGCGGATGTGCTGCTCGCGTGTCTGCAGCGTGTTCACGAAGCCGCGGACGCCGTTCGCGTCGATCGTCTGTCCCGCGATGCGACCGGGCATCTGCCGGACGAGCGGCTCGCGGCAGGCGAAGATCCCGAGATGCGGTCCGCCGTACGACATCGGTATCCCGAGCGGCTGGCCCTCACCGACCGCGACGTCCACGCCGAGCGCGCCGGGCGGCTCCAGGAGCGCGCACGCGTGCGGCTCCGTGACCTGGACGCACAGCGCTCCCGCGGCG